>JAMPHY010000040.1 GCA_023663185.1 Clostridiales bacterium
CATTTCTAAATTCGTGTTAGGGATTTCTTACTATTCTTAGTAAATTCTTAGTAAATTGTTCCCTTAGAGTCCAAAACATACCTTAAATTCAGCATTTATCAGATTTTATTCAGATACTGCCGTGGCAGATGAAAAGTATTTTAATCATTGTGTTAATTTACTCCTTTATCCCCTAAATTCTGATATTTAGATTGCTTTTAACTTCGCTTTAGAATGGTTGAGTACGTCAACCATGAGCAAGATTTAATATATTATCACTATCTATTCACAGTAAGGCGAATATACCTACTACTAACGACTTTTCCGTTCTATTGATAATGTCTTATCTTTAATTTCCGAAACATAATAATCATGCTCTTCTGCCAATTTAACTTGTTCCGACTTCAAATAGTTCTTTACCATATCATGATAATCTTCAATATTCTCTGGTTCTGTAATATATTTAAGCGTCTCACCTACAGAAGTAAGAATTACATTTCCAATTGGTATTTCATTATTATTGTGTTCATCAATAACCTCTAGCCTATCCCCTATACACAATAAAACTTTTTCTTGAGTTATCCATCTAGAAATATATCCGCTAATAGCATTAAACCTAATCACACCTAATGCTTCAAGTTCGTTTAAAACATTAAAACTCAATCCTAATTCATGTAGTCTATCATTATTCATCTTATATGGAACAAATAACGTTCTATTCACGCTCTCAATATTTCCATCTTCCATTATTGAACATATAAAAACGTTCATACTACAAATAATACGAAATGCTGTAGCTAGTTCATCAAAATCTATTTTAAATTTTCTACTTGCATATCAAAACTCTTTAAAAATGATGTAACAATCCATTTTAAGCTATTAAATCATTGATATAATCCATGTATATCCCAAGGCATCAATATCCATTTCCCATTATTTCTCCACGGAAGACCAACCTGTTCGGTATTGCTTTCATAAAAACACCCTAACGTTAGGACCGCTTCTTTTTTACAATTATCAATAGTCCACCAAACTTTTACTACTACTTTTGATAACGCACATGCACGTTCCTCAATTTCAATTATTTCAAAAGTATCCAACATCTTTTTTTCAAAAAATCTTCGACACTCACCTGCTCTTTTTTTATCTGAAATATTTGAAGAAAACATCTTTCGCATGTACATTGACAATTTTCCGTAGTTTCTCTCTTTCCAAGCAAGCAGCATTTCAACAACTACTACAATATATGGATATTTACTATAATCCTTTGGCATTCCATTAACCGGAATATCCTTTCCGATAATCACGATTTTCCTTTCCCATTCTGAAATTTCCTTTTGAATTTGCCGATTTTCTTTTATGCGCGCAAAGGATTCTTTTAAAGGGGGAGGATTAACAGTTTTTTCGTATTCCGATTTTCTTTTTTCCTCACTATCCTTCATTTTCATCCAGTCTGCTACAGCAAACATAAGACATACACATTTGCATGAAACATATTCATTTGCATAATTCAAATCGCGACCATGTATAATTCCATTACGGTATGGAACTTTAATCATCTCTATATTGGTTTTTGTCCGTTTCTGATTAAAAATATTTTTCAAATTTGATAATCCATCACTACACCCAACTAAACAGTCCCATGCATCAGTCTCCGTTCCCTCTGCAAAAAAACCCTTACTTTTTGTATAATCGTTAACTGCACCATCTACTATAATCAACCCCAGTGGAACACTTGCATGATAACGTCCTGCAAAATGGTCTTCAAAAAAACGGTTTATTAGATCATATCTCACAGCAAAAGCTTCTGAACTATTTTTTATCAAATAAGTGATTTTGCTAACATCTGATTTATAATAGTTAATCAAAATTTGCTCTGCAGCTTCTAATCCATTCTGTTCAAATACGGAATTTACATCTTCCATGAGCGAAAAACTCATACTATCGTATGCACACCAGCCAAGCGGAGAAAATCTATCATTAAAATTTCTTGTTTGAACAATCATATTTTCTATCTGTTTTTCCATATCTTTCACTTGTTTTCTTTGTTCTGGTTTAAGAAATATTGAAATAATTTTCATTGCTTTTATATCATCTTTTAGTTTATTTAACGAAACAAGGTTAGAGTCCACTATTTTTCCACCGCCTTTGATATTTTACTTTTATAAAATCATAATCTTCTAAATGTAAAAGGCAAAAATATCCTTTTGATAGCTTTTCTCTAGTAAAAATTTTTACAGCTTATCAACCCCAGAGCACAGATTTACTCATTTCCTAAGGTAAAAACACAAAAAACAATTGTTCTTTCAGGCTTATGTACCGCCAAGAACTCTCAATTTATGTTCTTTGTGAAATTTCCATAGTTTTATCCAGCAGAAGCCAAGACACTTCTGGACACCAGATAAGCAGCAGTCATTTTTAATGTTTCTCAAACTTTTTTATCAATCTACGGAATCGGTTTCCAAGATTCTAAAAACTTTTCATAATCTTTCACTTTAACTGGTATGTCTAAAAATCTAAATATTTCATTTGCTTTATTCTCTAATCGTTTATCATTGGTAATAAACAAATCACTTCTTGTTGCATATATTAAATGTGTGGTATCATGTAAATGGCTTCTATACTTTTTTATTGGCTCTGGATTGTTATCCAGTATATCAAGCAATTTAACCAAAACCGTCAAAGATTCAAACAAAAAACTATAATCACTTTTATAATGTTCCCAAAATACTCTCTTGCTAGATTCTTCCTTATATTCCTGATACCATTTAAATTGATTTAAAGCTTTTTCTGCAACAGTAGAAGACAAGACTCCACTAATATTGTCGCCTCTCACCTTTAATGCATATTCATCCCTTATTCTTTTTCTTTTTTCAAGAAAATCTTTCTCTATTTGTTCACTGAGAACTGTTCCATCAAAATCTTTGATTACTCTTTTTAGAGGTTTATCTGGTGATTCACGACAAATTTTAATTCCATTGTTTGAATCTGGTAAAAACTCAACATTATCCGTCAATTTACTTAAATAGTATAAATCCCGTTCTATCCTCTCACTATATTGAAAGTCATTTTCACGAATGGAATTCGCCAATTCTTCCAAATGCGCAGGACTATAGATATACTGATACTTTCTACTTACTTTTTCTATAGGTATATATTTTTTTAAATATATATAAGTATTATTATCAAAATAAACTATAGGTCTATCTATTCTATTAATTTGACATACTGTATCTAAATTAGAAAATTTTACTCTTTTGATAAAATCCTCCGCTTTAATTCTATATACGTATTCTTTAATATTATTTTTATCAATCCTACCACAAACAATATATAATAATAAAATCCAATATTTTTCGCATCTCAGAAAATTATAATTATCTTCCGGATCAACCTGTAATCTATAAGTTATATTGTTTCTGTATGTTTCTTCTTGAAAACTTTTCAAATCATCCAATGAAATTGTACCTTGCTGAAACTTATCGAAAACCTCCAAAATATCTTTTTCCATTCGTTCATAATACAACATAGCCGATTCCTCCTACCACAATATTTTATATCATATCAATTTTTTCATCTCTTTATATAGATAACATATATTTCTGACTGATAGAGATGTCAATTTCCCTAATTATTTCTTGATGCATTAGCACTCGCCCCTTTCCCAAACCATTAATCAATAGGTCATACTATACATCACTCTAAATCATATTTATTTCAAAGGGAATTATGCATTTTTGATAGATATAACTTTTTAACGATAAGTATCTTTTTCACAATTGTTATCGTTAAATGAATTTCAAATAATTAGTAGTAAGTATTTCTTAATACCCTTCTTCTCCAATTCTTTTAACGACTGTAACAATGGGGTAATTCCGCCCATAGTAATAAATGCGACGCTGATTTGAAATTGGTCGCACGTCAATAATTCATTTTCTAAAGATGATAATACTTTCTTGCCTTTCTTATAATTATTTGATATAAATTGTGGCTTATATGCAAGATTAGACGCAACTGTTCCATCTATATATGCAGTTTCAAATCCACTACACAGCTCTGTCAATTTTTCCTGCATCACATCCTACGCCTCCTTTATAATTTTCATTTACACATTATAAAAATAATTCCAATCCATTTGCAAAAAAGGTCATCCTCTCCCCTTCAAAACCCCACTCAATGTCTCCATCAACGTCGCAACCTCTATTGGCTTTGCAACATGTGCATCCATCCCCGCTGCATATGCTTCCGCTTTATCCTCCTCAAACGCATTTGCCGTCATAGCAATAATGGGAATTGTGGCAAGCTCTTTATTCTCCAGCGCGCGAATCGCCCTTGTCGCTTCATATCCGTTCATAACTGGCATCTGTACGTCCATAAGGACTGCAAAATAGTATCCGGGCTCGGATTTCTTCAACATTTCTACGGCTTCCTGTCCGTTTGACGCCACATCAAGCTGTATGCCTTCGCTGCCGAGAATCTCCACCATAATCTCTGCATTAAGCTCCACATCTTCCGCCATTAGAAGTCTCACGCCTTCAAGCTGCGATACTTTTTCCGCAGAAGGCGTTTCTTCTTTTTCACCGTCTAAGGTCTGTAACAGCATATTCCTAAGCGTTGAGAAAAACAGCGGTTTTTGTATGAAACCTGTGACGCCTGCCTGCTTCGCCTCGTCCTCTATCTCCATATAGTCATACGCCGTCAATATGTAAATCGGCGCTTCATTGCCGGGAATCTTCCTGATTTTACGCGCCACATCAATTCCGTTTATATCCGGAATCTGCCAGTCGATAATGTATGCGTAATACGGCTTGCCGCTCGTGACGCCGCTTTCCGCTTTTAAAACCGCCTCTCTGCCTGACAGCGTCCAGTCTGGTTCCATACCGATTTTCTCTAACATTTTTGATACGCTGCTGCATATTTCATAATCGTCGTCCACTACCATCGCCTTATATCCGATAAGCTGTTCAATCTGCGGTTCAAATGTGGTTTTATCTGCAAGCTTAAGCGGCAGCGAAATAATAAATTCCGTTCCCTTTCCCAGTTCGCTTTCCACATGGATAGCGCCGCCCATCATCTCTACAATGTTCTTGGTAATTGCCAGCCCTAACCCTGTTCCCTGTATTTTGCTGACTGTAGAGTTATACTCACGGCTGAACACTTCAAACACATGGGGCAGATATTCTTTACTCATGCCGATACCGGTGTCCTTTACGGATATTTCATAATTCCCGACTGCCAGCTCTTCCGATGGAAGTTCTCTGATTAAAAGTGTAATACTGCCTCCCGCATTGGTATATTTTACCGCATTGCCTAAAATATTAATCAAAACTTGGTTGAGCCGCAGGGAATCCACAATAATATCCTCATGTTCGATACCGCTCGTTTCCACGAAAAACGCCAGATTTTTTGCGTTCATCTGGGTTCCAATCATATTGACCAGATTGTGCATGATGACAGGCAGGCTGCACTCCTGCTCTTGAAGCTGTATTTTCCCGCTCTCAATTTTCGACATATCCAGAATGTCATTTATCAGCGACAGCAGGTGATTGCTTGAAGCAGCAATTTTATTTAAGCAGTCCTGTACCTTCTCGTGATTACCTATATGTGAATTGGCAATCACGGTAAAGCCAATAATAGCGTTCATTGGCGTGCGGATATCATGGGACATATTGGAAAGGAACTCCGATTTCGCCCTGTTTGCACGCTCCGCCCCTTCTTTTGCCTCTCGCAGCATTTCGTTATATTTCTCAAGCTTCCTGTTTGTCTCTTGCTGCTGGCTAATCATCTGTCTGTCCGCATTTCTTTTCACCATAGCGTGAAAGATAAAGCCAAACAGTCCTGCCATAACTAAGGCAACCACCAGAAAGTAACCAATGGTTATCGCCAAATAGCTGCCCATATTCGTGCTCAAAACTTTAGTCGGGACAAAAAGAAGCAGCGAGTTTTTCGTCAGTCCCGCCGTGCTGACAAAATAATTAGTTCCGTCAGGATAAACAAATTCCATACATCTTGAAGACTGGTTCTGCAAAGCGTCCTGTAAGTCCGCCGCCGTTCCGCCGCGGATATATCTGCAGCCGTTTAGCGTTTCCATAATATCGGCAGTTTCAATAAAATGCTTTCCGAAGGTATGCTGGTATATGCGCTCATTATCCGGTCTAACCATATAAGTCATGCAGTTTTCACCAAAACCGGAAACATTAATCATTTCCTGCACATTTTCCATATTCACGGCAATGGCTAAAAAAGTCAGGGTAATTCCTGTATCACCAACTACATAAGGCTCCGGCAGTCTTTGCACGCAGCACAGGTAAGTATTGATAGTATCGTATGGAAGCGTCATAACGCCGCTGTCCATCTCCCAGCTTCCCTCCGGGTGAGCCTGTCCCGTCCATTTTCCCGACCTTGTCGCCGTATAGTAATTAACATCTTTATCAAACGCTATAAGAACGGTATTATCATTAAACGCTGTTTCCGACAGTTCCTTTAATGCGGCAGACAGCTCTTTTGTGTCTGCAATATCGCTGTTATATATGTATGCGGTTGCCATCTTCACGTTTTCCCTTGCCGTTTCCGTGATAGTGTCAATCTGGTCCGCCACTTTCTGCGTAATTTCCGTAAGGTGAGAGCTTCTTTCTTTAAACAACTGCTCCTGTATATAATAATAGTAAAATACAGTACTGCATATAATCACAAGGAAAACAAGCGCCGGTACAACAATGTCTCCTATGCGCCTGTTTTTTCCTATGTCCTTTTCCTGTTCTTGAATGTTTTCTTGCAGCCGAGAATCAGCCATATTTCCACTCTCCTTATTCATGCCAATAGCATTGCAGGACATACTATTTCAACGCTTCCTCAAACAGTCTGTTCAGCTCATCTTCTGCCGCTTTAGCCGCAGTTTCCACGTCTGCGCCGTTTTGCACAATATCCTGAAACATACTTTCAATGACGCCGCTGCTGGTTATAATTCCCGCCTGTAAATTCGGTCCATGCTCAAAGCCTAACGCCATTCCATTTAGCATTGCTTCCCTTATAACAGCCTCTTCTTCGGCAAACTGCTTGCGGACGTCATTGCTCTGGTACTGCTCCGTACTGGAAATTCCGCGTATGGAAGGAAGCATTCCCACGGGAACCGAGTCCAGAAAGTCGATATAATTTTCTTCTTCAAAAAGAAATTCCAGAAATCTTTTACAGATTTCCACATTCTCTGCGTCCTTATATATAACAAGCGGAATATGTGAGACAACCGCGCTATAATAATCATCGTTCTGATTCATGCGTGGAAGCGGCGCGCAGGAAATGGATTCCAGCAAATCTTCTCTACTTCCGGCAACTCCCGAAATATGAAAACCGGAATTAAAATCAAAAGCCGTCTTTCCCTCATAAAAAAGCGCCGCCTGCTCTGTCACGGTATAGTCTATCGTCTCCTTAGGCGAACAGTCTTCATACATCTTCACCCAATAGCGAATGCCTTCCAGTGCAAGTTCACCGGTCAGATTTGCCGTCAGGTCGTCATTTAAAAGGCTTCCCCCGCCGGATTGCACATACATATGCAGATTTATCGCGGACATAAAATCTTTCGGACTCATGGAAACGGGACAGCCGTAAATCCCCTGCCCTTCATCTGTCACAGCGCACGCCGCCTCATATAACTCTTCCCATGTAGAAGGCACTGAAAGCCCTTTTGCGTCCAGCAAATCCTTCCGATACCACATCACATAGGCATGGGAATAGTAGGGAACGCCGTACACCTGCTCTCCATGCGTAAGCTCACTAAGCACGTTATCTGAAAACCGGCTTCTTCCGATAGCATCAACCACTTCATCTGTCGGTTGTAAAATCCCGGCGTTTACCAGTTCTTCCACCTCATACATATTGCATGCCGTACTGATATCGGGAAGATTGCCGTTTTCCAGTCCTTCTTTCCACCTGACCTTAAAATCCGCCCATGACATCGTTTCCACATTTAGCTTGACATTGGGATATCTTTTCTCAAATTTTGCCACAGCTCTCTCCACCGCTTCCATACGGGCGCCCTGCACAAAGCTGTGCCAGAAGGTGATTTCACCGCTTAAAGACTCGTCTGCCACCGTCTTTTCTTCATTTCCCATTCTCCCGCATGATACGACGCTAAAAGCCATTACTAATATCAACAATAATGCAACTGTTTTTTTCAAGTTTTATTTCCTCTTTTCTGATTTTATAGCTGTCCACCACTCGGCTACATTCATACATTTTTTCATATTATTTATTTTATCATAATCTTTCATTTTTCACAATAATTCCCAGCGGTTGTTCATTGTTTTGAAGAAATTTCAGGAGTAAAACATTAAAAATATGGTATGCTTATGGAAGCAGCTATATACAGAATGCGATAATATGTGGGTTTAGGAAGGAAAGAATGACAGTCGTAGATTTTAGAGTGTACGAAACAGAGGGCTATGGAAATGAACCCAGAAGCTTGTTTTTATCATTTTTGATTTATAAATTCTTTAAATTCGGATATAGTCATATTATAGTCAATCTGCTTGCCGTTTAATAATTTAATCAAATCCGCTGTTTTGTGATAACTTCCTTTTGACTGTGGTTCTATAAGCGGAAAATCTAATGTTCTTATAGATTCAAAATTTTCTATAAACAAATCAACAATGGCTTCTTGTAGTTTCTGATATGATGAAGATAATGTTTCTTTATCTTCGTCAAAAAACAATTCTTTTTGAAACATTATTTTACCTGTATCTAATCCGGCCTCTAAACGATGAATAGTCACGCCCTTTGGTGTATTATCAATAAAACTCCAAATATTAGGGGAGCTTCCTTTATTCCAAGGTAGAAGAGACACGTGCATATTAATGATTTTGTCCCCCAAAAGTTCAATTACATCTCTTTTAACTATATGAGAATAATTGTAACTTATAACCAAATCCGGCGAAAATGCTTTTACAGTATCAACTGAAATAGGATCATGATATAAATTCACATTACAAGATTCTGCTTTTAATCTATCTGCAAATAATGCAGCATTATTATTATTGCTTAAAAGCAGAATGTCTGTCTGTCTATCTGTCAAAATTGTGGTTTTCATATTTCGCTTTGTCAAGACCTTTCTATATTTTAATTTGGACGCAAAGTACAGTTGTAATATATATGATGGGCTAACAGGAATGTACTATTTCCTCTTTTCTGAGCATTATATCTCTTCGTCAACCTCTATCCCCTTGATATCAGCTTCCACCAATTTAAGCTTATTTAACATTTCCTTGATTTCAGCTTTCACGGTTGCACCTGCGCCTGCCACATCTAGCCCAGCCTCAGCCATATCATTTAAAAGCGCGGCTTCTTCTCTGGCATCTTTCTTCTGTTCCCGCTGCGCTTCTTTTGCTTCACGGCTGTCTGCCCTAACCGCTTCAATTTTTGCCTCCATCAGTTCTTTCTGCTCTTTCCTAAGCTCTATCTTTTCTTCCTGAGCTTCTTTCTTCTCGGCATTCTTCTTTGCTTCTTCACGTTTCTCATCGTAGGTCTCATCTACATGAGATTTAGCCTCTTCTATAAGCAGCCCTTGTATCTCCTGACCGGTTTTCTCCATCACTTTTTCTGCATTCGCCTGCGCATCTTCCATCTTATGATATTTCAAGCGTTCCAGCTTCATATCCGTAAGTGCGCTTTGCAGATAGTCCGCATACCCATCGGCATTTTGCTGTCTGCACTCAAAAACAAACTGTTCTTCATTTATCTCCATGCACTGTTGCTGATATTCGGTAAGCAGCTCCAAATCTTTCTGCTCCTGAGAATCCATATCCACGCCATACTTCTGCCGAAGATTTTCTTTTCTATCCATACACTCTTTAACCAGTTTCTGATTATCAAGAGCTTCCGCACGTTGCAATTTCTGTGTCTCGCGTATCTTTGTCTGGCTCTGGTCCATCTTCTTATCACCGCTCCACGCATCCTGCACAAACTTCCTCGCTCTTTTTTTCGCCTGTTCTCTGCGCACGGCAACAGAATCTTTATTCATAGGAAGCTCCCCTGCAAAAATCGTATTCTTTCGCTTTACAGCCGTCTCCTTATGACGATTAGCTTTTTCTGCCTTTTCATTTGGTAAATTTGTATTTACAACTAAATTTTCCTGTTTCGCTATCTTAACCTGCATACCGGATTCCCCCCTTAACTCCACGTCATAATATAACTATATAGTAAATATCGGCTTTATTTCAAGCGAACATAATATGTCCCTTTTCCGGTGCCTTCTCTTTTTAACTCTCCTGCCTTTACAAGCTTTCTCAATGCTCCTTCGACAGAGCTTACACTAAGAGACGGGCATAATTCTCTAATATCCTGTTTCGTAAACTTACCAATCTTATTTAAAGTTGCCTTTCTTACAATATCAATTGCCGGCAGCTTCTCTTCCACGATTGCAAATCTATCTTCAAAATCTTTATATGCAGCAAGAATAGTGCCTAATAAATATTTAATAAAAGGTATAACATTCTCTGTTCCTTCATGCCAGCCCTCCTGCGACCTGCCAAGCGCATCATAATACAAATCTTTATTTTCCGCTATCTTTGCCTCTAAGGAAATATATTTACCTACATAAAAACCATTACGGTATAAAAGGAGCGTGGTTAGCAGTCGGCTCATTCTACCGTTGCCGTCATTAAAAGGATGTATACATAAAAAATCATGGATAAAAACGGGTATAGCTATAAGCGGCTCCACTTCAAAGTTGCCTATGACATGATTATATTCTTCGCATATGTTATCAATCGCTTCAGGAGTTTCAAAAGGTGCAAGCGGCGTAAATAATACCTTTGTATGACCATCAGGATAAGTTGCACTGATATAATTCTGCACATTCTTAGTATGTCCGGCAAGCGGGTTATTCATATGGCTGTAAAGTATTTTATGGAGTTGAAGAATATAGTTTCTAGTGATTGGAATAGCATCAAAGCTTTCATGGATAACATTCAGCACATCCCTATACCCCGCAATTTCCTGCTCATCACGGTTCTTGGGCGTTGTTTTTTTCTCGACTAACTGCCTGATTCTCGTATTCGTAGTTATAATACCCTCAATGGCGTTAGACGCCTCGGTACTTTGTATCTTGGCGATTTCCACGAGTTTTTCCAGTTCGTTTGGCTTTTGTTTAAGATAAAGTTCCTGCTTTCCTGCATATCTGTATATAGCGGCAACCAGTCCAAGAATATCCGAATCCCACTTTTGCTCTTTTAAAGATAAATAATTGAATGTTCTCATTCCCTTATTCGCCACCCTTTCCCTTAAATTTTAGCATATTTTAAGGGAAAGGGCAACAGTACATTTGTCATTTAATCTATCTCCATAATCTTACATCTAAACGTATACCACAACGCTGCCACGGAAATTATAACCACAGCTAAGACAAGCCCGAGGCTTTCCTGATAATTTTCACTTGCCGTAATCACAATCTGCCTAAGATAGATGAAGATAATCGAACTTACAATCGTTACGACCACGGATTTTCTTATCATGCCTGCCGCAAACGACCAAAGCCCCAGACAGCAAAAAACAATCGTACTGTAAAGGGCGGCGGATATCCAATTCTTAAGCACTTCTTTAGAAAATTCACCGGCAATCAAATCAAGCCTGCGGTCAATACCGACAATAAACAATGAGCAGCAGACATAACCAAGCAATATGGAAACCGCCATAAAAAGCATAATAATTAAAAGTTTCGCGACAATGATTTTTTTACGGTCAATCGGGTAAGTGAACATTAGCAAAATCGTCTTATTATTATATTCACTGATAACCAGAGCCGAAACCAAAACGGCAAAGAAAATCACATACACGAAGGCGAAAATCATCTGCACGGCTCTAAAAGCGCTATCGAAAGTCTCTTTACCGCTGCCTGAATCATTCAGGGCAACGAAGACAAAAAACATCGCAAGAATAATTGCGCCGGCAGAAATCAGGATATAGCGTAGAAAATGTATTTTTTTAAGCTCCAACTTCATCAAATGTGCCATATAATCAACCCTCCTTAATTACATGGAAGAAATAATCTTCCAAAGAATTTTGTTTCATGCCGATACTGATAATGCCGATTTCATTCTGTACAAGAGCGGTTGAAATTTCTTTTACTGATTTGCTAATATCGTATATCTCTATTCCTGCGTCCGTAACGACCTTGAAATCAGTCAAGCCGAGTTCTTTCTCCAGCAGACAGCTTGTGCGTCTGATATCATCAACTTCCAGTTCGATATATTCAGTCTGCAGTTTGCGGATATCCGACATGGAAGCTTCTTTTAGCAGCCTGCCGTTTTGAATAATGCCTATCGTATCTGCTATCTGTTCCACTTCGGAGAGAATGTGGCTTGAAACAAAAACAGTAGTGCCATACTCCTGATTGAGACGGCGAAAAAGCGTGCGCATTTCCCTAATCCCTTCCGGGTCAAGGGAGTTAATTGGCTCATCTAAAATCAAAAGCTCAGGTTTGGTTAAAATTGCCCTTGCAATCGCAAGACGCTGCTTCATACCCATAGAATAGCGGGAAACAGCCTTTCCTTCAATATCCTGCAAATCGACCAGCCGCAGTACTTCATCAATCCGCTCTATGTTATGGAAACCCATATATTCACAATGCAGCTCTAAATTTTCGCGTCCGGTGATTTTCTCATAGAAATAAGGACTTTCGATGATGGAGCCGATTCGCTTTAAGCACTCGTAATGATAACTGTTGCTGTTATTATTGCCGCCGTTTTGCTCACCGAAAATATAAATCTCGCCGGAGTCTTGCGGCGTCAGGTTCATGAGCATCTTCATCACCGTACTCTTACCTGCGCCGTTTGGTCCGACGAAACCATAAATTTCTCCCTTTTTTACATGGATATTCACTGTATCCACCACAGTCTTGTTTTTATAGGACTTCACCAAGTCCCGCGTTTCCATAATGTATTCCATTTTGTATGCCTCCTATAAATACACAAACCTGCCAAATAGTTACCGCCTTTTTTCATATAACAGTATACAAAACGGACTTCTCTTTTCCTTATCTAAAATCTAACTTTTTTCTAACGTTGCAGCCGCGCAGGTGGAAGTTTTTAAAATCAAGGTAAAAATTGTATTCTGCCTCGGTTCACTTTCCATCTGTATATCAGCTTCCATCTGCAAAGCAAGGTTTTTGGCAATCGTAAGTCCTAATCCGCTGCCAAAGCCTTTATGGGCCGTTGTATAAGTACGGTCGAAAATCTGCTCTTTTTCTTTTTCTAAAACGCCTTGTCCATGGTCTTCCACTTCAATCCTTATCATATCTGACGTTTTCTTTAACCGCAGGGCAAGGTATTTGCCGTCGCCTCCATGTGTAATCGCATTATCAATCAGGTTTTTTAAAATCCGTTTCAGCGCATCAATATCTGCATAAGCATATTCAGGCGAAGGACCTATCTCTATCTCCACATCGTAATTTTTCTCCTCCAGAATATCATAATAATCTAAAATTACATCATGGCAAAGCTGCGTAATATTAACGCGCTGCAAATCTATTTTCATATCGCCGGAAGTTATTTTCGACATGGTGAAATATTCGTTAATCGTCGCTGTCAGCTCGCCCGCCTTGCCGTCAATTTTAACCGCCATCTCCTGAATATCCTTTTCTCTTGCCTTTTCAGTTTCTACGATATTTTCCACTTCTCTGTTAAGCAGTTCGCTATAGCCTTTTAAAACGGTAAGCGGCGTGCGCAGGTCATGGGAAATGTTTGTCAATACTTGCGACATAGCCTTTCTTGAACGCTCGTATTCCACTTTTTGAGTATAGAACGTATCTAAAAGGCGGTTTATTTCTGCGGCAAGTTCCTTTATCCGTAAATTCTCGGACGGCACTAAAATATAAGCATTTTCGCTTGTGGGGGAAATAGAGCCGATTCGTTCTTTGATATAACGCAGCTCTTCGTTGATTGCTTTGTGTTTCGTCCACTGACACAAAGACAAAATTGCAAGCAGCAGAACCAGAATGGAAAGGAATATCACCATTTATTTTTCCTCCATCTTGTAGCCGATACCCCATAAAGTTTTAATATATGTGGTATCGCTATTTGAAGCCTTCTTTAATTTGGCGCGAAGTCTGTTGATATGTGTGTTCAGGACATTTTCATTATCAAAATAAGGCTCCTTCCAAATCAGGTCATAAAGCCGCTCTTTTGAAAACGCTTGTCCTGAATGGGAAGCCAGCAAGTTCAATATTTCAAATTCCGTGCGGGTTAAATCCAAAGAAACGCCGGAGACCTTCGCTGTATGTGTAGACGGATTGATTTCCAAATCTTTAATCTTAATTACTGCCTGCTCCGGTCCATTTCCATACATGTCGGCGCGCCTGATATTTGCCTTTATCCTTGCCGTCAGTTCAATAAGCGAAAAAGGCTTCACCACATAATCGTCTGCGCCCAGATTTAAGCCCATCGTCTTATCCGTATCGTTATCTTTTGCCGTCAATATGATGATGGGAATAATGCTGGTCTTACGGATTTCTTTTATAATCTCCATGCCGCTCATATCCGGCAGCATCAGGTCGATAAGGGCAAGCGCATAATTGCCGTCTGCCTGAAACGCCTTCAGCGCATCGCTGCCGTTATGAAAAATGTCTACGGCGAAATTTTCGCTGTTTAAATAATTGCTAACCATTTCACAGATGGAAAAATCATCTTCGATGATAAATATTTTATTGCTCATTTGCGCTTGTCCCTTCGTTAGTTTTATACCATATTTTATCATTAATTGTCTGAATTTTCCATTCATATTTTATTATGCTTGCAATATACTATGATATGGTATATACTTGTTCAATATTATCAATATGATTTATCAGAATAATGTTATTGACATTATGTTGTCATGTGGTATAATATTTATACAAGAGATTGCCAGTTTGTCCTCCGGTGTCCTTCGGGCCCGGGGGCTTTT
>JAMPHY010000041.1 GCA_023663185.1 Clostridiales bacterium
TTAAAATAGCGGATACCGGCTCATTCATATTTTAAAAAATGGGGAAACTCAAAGTTAATAGAAAAAGTTTTAAGTTTGAAGTTATTTGTTATTACTGTTCACAGTTGTTGTGGGGCATGAACTCATATGTTTCCATGAGTGGTACGCTCTCGCTCCGTGTAAAATCGCAGCGGTACTAAGCTCAAAAGCCGCTTTGCGCCTTTTTTGCTAAGTACCGGCGTTTTACAAGGACCACTCATGGAAACATATGAGTTCATGCCTATATAAGCTGTGAATGGGCTGTGAATGGTAAATTTTTATTGTATTTTATATAGCAGCATATTATAATTGTTAAAAGGGATTTAGGGAATATTTTATTGAAAATGATAGACGGGCGGGGTTACATATGATGGAGCATGGGTTTTGGCACGAAAACGCGGGCTATATTGATTTAGTGATGAACAAATTCAATATGCTGGCGGAAGGTACATACATATATATTCTGAACCTGAAACAGAATATAGCGTGGTTTTCCGATGCGGCGAAGGCTTATTTTGGTATTGAAGATACATATGCTTTAGACCACTATGAAGTTATGAGCAAAATTATTCACCCCGACGATTTATGGGAGTATGAAGAGCAGCTTCCTGAAAAGATAAAGGGAAAGAAGCTGGACGAAGAATTATGTGTCCGTATGAAAGCGGCTTCGGGAGAATATTGTATGTTCAGCTTCCATACGAATATCGTGACGGACGAGAAGAATAATGAAGATTATCTGCTTATCCTGTTGCATAATGAGAATCTTCAAGCGAGGATTGACGCTCTGACTGATTTATATTCCCACGCAAGATTTACACAAGACCTTGAGACTGAGATTGGCAATAAAAAAGAATTTGCCGTACTTGTCATTAAGCTTGAGAGGTTTAATAATTTGAATATTATTTATGGCAATGATTTCTCGGACAGGGTTTTAAAAGAGATGTCGCTGCAGCTTATCTATATGATGGACGAGTATAGCTCGGTATATCGTCTTAACGGTTCTAAGTTCGGCTTTATCTTAAAGGGCGGAGACCGGGAAAAACTGATTAATTTTGAAACGAGGCTCAGGGATAAGCTGCTTCGGGGAATCAACGTAGACGATAAGCAGGTCACGTTAAAGATAAGCGCGGGAGCCATATTGATTGAGCAGTATGACGGAAAAGCGGATTCTATAAGGTCTAAAGTCGCCTATGCGCTCGAACATTCAGAGACGGAGCATCAGGGGAAGCTGGTAATTTTCAATGATGAAACTTATATATCCAAAGATATTGATTTAAACCTGATTAAATTAATCCACCAGTCTGTCAATGAAGATTGTAAGGGTTTTTATGTGGAATATCAGCCGATTGTGGCGTCAGGAACGGGGCGTATCATAGGTGCGGAGGCGCTTGTAAGATGGTGCAGGGAGCCTTACGGAAAGGTGCCGCCCGGCATATTTATCGAATGGATGGAATCAGACCCGGCAATGTATGAGCTTGGCAACTTTGTACTGCGCACAGCTCTTCAAGAGACGGTGGGGCTGCTTGAAATACTGCCGGAGTTCGTAATCAATGTCAATATATCGGCAAGACAGATGGAAAGAGAAGAATTTCGCGCTGAGGTATTGCGGATTTTGGAAGAAACAAAATTTCCGGCAAACCATCTGTGTCTGGAGCTGACGGAGCGCTGCAAGGACATGCCGATAGATGTAATAAAAAGGGAAGTGGAATTTTTTCAGCAGTTCGGCATACGTATGGCGATGGACGACTATGGAACGGGAAGCGCTTCTTCGGGTATCGTCCTTCATGCGCCTATGGACGAGATTAAACTGGATATGAGCTTTATCCGCGGAATTACCGAAGATACTAAGAAACAGGCGATGGTTAAAGCGATTGTGGAGTTTGCCAACAGCTCCGGCATGAGTACTTGTCTTGAAGGCGTAGAGACGGAAGAACTTCAAGATTATCTTAGGGGGTATAAGGCGACTATGTTTCAGGGATATTATTACTCTAAACCGGTTGTAATAGATAAGATTAAAGAGCTTGTGGAAACACAGACGACAAAAGCATAAAAACCAAAGATTGTAAGGCGATTGGGAACATGTAATTAATTGGATTTGGAAAAAGAAAGGCTAAATTATGGAAAACAAGCAGATATCAGATGTGGTTTCAATGGACAGGCTTAAAGTTACGGATTCTTTTTGGCAAAAGAAGATTGAACTGGTGCGCGATACGGTTATTCCTTATCAATGGGAAGTTCTAAACGACAGAATACCGGGCGTGCAGCCCAGCTATTGTATGCACAATTTTAAAGTGGCGGGAGAAATTACGCAGAGGCAGGTAGATGAAAAGGATTATACGCCGCCGGTACATACAACCAACGGCTTTTGTGTCTGGCCGGAAAATGCAGACGAGCCGGGAGAGAATTTCTATGGCTTTGTTTTTCAGGACAGCGATTTTGCAAAATGGATAGAAGCTGTGGCTTATATCCTGCGCCAATATCCTGATAAAGAGCTGGAAAAGACTGCCGACGAAGCGATAGAAATTGTATGCAAGGCACAGCAACCAGATGGCTACCTTGATACGTTTTATATCATTAATGATATCAGTAAGCGGTTTACCAATCTGCGCGACCATCATGAACTGTATTGTATGGGGCATCTTATCGAAGGCGCCGTGGCTTATTATCAGGCAACGGGAAAACGCATGCTGCTTAATGCCGCTTGTAAATATGCCGACTGTGTTGCCGCTAATATTGGCATAGAAGACGGAAAAAAGCGTGGATATCCCGGTCATGAGATTGCAGAGATGGCGTTAGCAAAGCTGTACGAGGTGACAGGAGAAGAGAAATATCGCAATCTGGGGCTGTATTTTATTAACGAAAGGGGTAAGAAGCCATATTATTTTGATGTGGAAAACCATGATGACGTGAATGAAAATGAAGAACTGCGCTACCAGTATCATCAGGCGCATATGCCGGTGCGCGAGCAGTCCGAGGCGTTTGGCCATGCGGTGCGGGCGGTTTATCTTTATTCCGGAATGGCGGATTTTGCGAGACTGACAGAAGACGAGGCGCTTAACGCCGCGTGTGAACGGCTTTGGAATGATATCACTGAGAAGAAGATGTATATTACAGGTGGAATCGGGGCAACACATATGGGCGAGGCGTTTTCTTTTGCCTACGATTTGCCAAACGATACGGCGTATGCTGAGACATGCGCTTCTATCGGCATGATTTTTTTCGCGCAGCGTATGTTAAAAATGAATCCCAATTCCAAATATGCGGATATTATGGAAAGAGAGCTTTATAATATTATTCTTAGCGGTATAGACTTAGACGGAACCAGCTTTTTTTACACAAATCCGTTGGAAGTATTGCCGGAGGCATGCCATGAGGACCAGCGGAAAGAACATATAAAGCCCGTCAGACAGAAATGGTTTGGCTGCGCCTGCTGCCCGCCCAATCTGGCAAGGCTGCTTGGCTCTATCGGCACATATGTATTTACCGAAACCGCCGATACGGTTTTCGTGCATTTATATATGGGTATCCATTTTGAGAAGAAATTTAAGTTAAATTCCGTGGAAATTGATATGCAATCAGGACTTCCGTGGAATAGTGATGTAAATATTCAGATAAAGTGTGAAAATGCAGAAAACTTTACGCTTGCGCTTCGTATCCCTAAATGGTGCGGACAGTACCATATAAGCGGAAGCGGGGTAGAAGCTGCTGAGGTAAAGGAAAAGGACGGTTATTTATATTTTACAAAGGAATGGCAGTCTGATTCTTTGCAAGTAGAGTTCACGATGGAGACAGAGATTGTCGAGGCTGATTTAAAAGTCCGTGAAAATATCGGCAAAGCAGCATTAATGCGCGGTCCGGTTGTATATTGTCTGGAGGAGGCGGACAACGGAAAAGACTTACATTTAATAAAAATGGACGAGGACACCGAGTATAAAACAGAGGAGAGAAATATCGCAGGAGAGACGGTAATTGTTATTACGGCGCAGGGCTGGCGGCAGAAAGAAAGGCAGGGGTCAGCGTTGTATTTCCCACATGAAAAGGCACAGTATGAGCGTGTGAAACTGACATGGATTCCTTACTGCCTATGGGCGAATAGGGGTGAAGGCGAAATGCAGGTCTGGACGAGGATTTAAGGGGAGATTGAGTTTTTGAAAAAGAAATATTATAATATTTGCTGTTCATTTTCCGTGAGGAATAGAAGAAGTTAGTATTATTAATTTATAATAATATATGGTATACTAATCTATAAAGATTACCTATTATATAAAAGAGGTGTTGGTAATGGAAGCATTAAAAAAAGAAGAAGTATATACGATTGAGGATATTTATAAGTTGCCGGACGGAGAGCGGGCAGAATTAATTGATGGGAAGATTTATAATATGGCGCCACCAAATACCAGACATCAGACGCTTGTAATGGAATTATCTTACCAGATTAACGATTATATTAAACATAATAATGGTCAGTGTAAGGTATTTCCGGCTCCATTTGCCGTATTTTTAAATAAAGATGATATAAATTATGTGGAACCTGATATATCGGTCATTTGTGATTTGACAAAGTTAGATGATAAAGGCTGCCACGGGGCGCCGGATTGGATTATTGAAATCGTTTCCCCAAACAGCAGGTCAATGGACTATATTAAAAAAATGCTTAAATATGAGACTACAGGCGTTAGAGAATATTGGATAGTAGACTCGGATAAAGGACAAATTATGGTATATCAGTTTGAAAAAGAGAAAGTGGAGCAATATTCTTTTGGGGAAAATGTGCCGGTTGGAATTTATGAAGGGTTTGATATTGTAGTAGAATAGTTGCTAAAAATATAATTATTTCGGAATTTGTAATATAAAAGGGTGACACTTTTTATCGGTCTTGATAATACAGTGACACCCTTTTATCAGTATTATGAATTACAATTTATCAAACCTTAGTTCGCATTCTTAGCCGGATTGCAGTCAAAGCCCGGATTGAACGCATAGAAGTTCTTCTCATTCAGCCTATCCTGCACTATGCGCAGCGCTTCGCCGAATCTCTGGAAGTGTACGACTTCTCTGGCGCGGAGGAATTTTATCGGCTCGCAGACATCAGGATCGTCGCGTACAAGGCGCAGAATGTTGTCGTATGTGGTTCTTGCTTTCTGTTCTGCCGCCATATCCTCGGTTAAGTCGGTGATAATATCACCGGTAGACTGAAATTCACAGGCATTAAAGGGAACGCCGCCTGCAGCCTGCGGCCAGATACCAATGGTATGGTCTACATAGTAATTGGCGAATCCGGAGTTTTCAATTTCTTCCATGGATAAGTCTTTGGTAAGCTGATGAATGATGGTTGCAACCATTTCAAGATGACCGAGTTCCTCGGTGCCGATATCGGTTAAGATACTTGCGACCTCGCGGTAAGGCGCAGCGTAACGCTGTGACAGGTAACGCATGGAAGCGCCCATTTCTCCGTCGGGACCTCCGTACTGGCTTATAATCGCCTGCGCCAACATAGCGCTGGGGTTTTTGATGTTTACAGGAAATTGCAGTCTTTTTTCATATTTAAACATTAATTACAGCCTCCTTCCCACGGCATAGGTGTTGTTGCCCAAGTCCATTCATTGCAGGAAGATGCGTCAGCAGAGGATATTGTAAGCGGGCTGTATTTTGAAGCATATTCACGCATAGCCTGATTTTTCATGCGGACATAGTGCTGCAGATAATCGATAGCTTCGCTGTCTGAAGGGTGGGTGTCAAGATATTCTGTCATTTCGACTATTACGAAGTCCATCAGACTGATATTGTGGAGCAGTTTTTCCTGCTCTGATTGAAAAGTTCTCATTATTTACAACATCTCCTTCCTGAAAATGGTTTATTTAGTTCCGGAAATATTGTTCCGTTCTGGAATGCTTCGTCCAAATCTTCATAGATATTGGTAAGACGCTGCCACGGAACATACGCCATTGCAACCGGACATTTGTCAAAACATTCATTATTTCCGAACGGTTTACGCGCGGAAGCATTAACAGTGTTCATGTTTTTCCTTTCTTTAGGCTCTGAAATAAATTAAATTTTTATTTCAAAGTTCTATTTTTAAGTGATTTTAATAATATAGTATGTTATAATTAGTTTCGTGTGTTTTAAAAATTTGTTTTTTTTATCAAAAGGAGTGTTGTAATTTGATAAAAGTAAATAATCTTGTGAAAAAATACGGCAGCCATACAGCCGTGGACAATTTATCATTTGAAGTAGAAAAAGGGCAGATATTCGGTTTTCTTGGACCGAACGGAGCCGGCAAGACGACCACGATGAACATTATGACGGGGTATATTGCGGCAACGGACGGCAGCGTGGAAATCAACGGATATGATATGCTCACAAAGCCGCTGGAAGCGAAGAAATGTATAGGTTATCTGCCGGAGGTGCCGCCGTTATATACAGATATGACGGTAATCGAGTATCTTAAATTCGTTGCAGAGCTTAAGAAAGTGCCTAAGGAAGAAAGAATTGCACAGATTCAGGAAATTATGAAGATGACGGAAATCCTTGACGTAGGGGGACGTTTGATTAAAAATCTGTCCAAAGGATATAAGCAGAGGGTGGGGCTGGCGCAGGCGATAATCGGCTATCCCGATGTGATTATTTTAGACGAGCCTATGGTGGGGCTGGACCCGAAGCAGATTATTGAAATCAGGGCGTTGATTAAAAAGCTCTCCAAAAATCATACGATTATATTAAGCTCGCATATTTTATCGGAAATAAGCACGTTATGCGACCATATCATGATTATATCAAACGGCAGGCTTATGGCAAGCGATACTCCGCAGGGCTTGCAGAAGTTGATGGAAAAGTCGGTGGAAATTGAAATTACCGCGCTTGGAAACGTAGAAAAGGCGGAAGAAATTCTTTCTAAAATAGAGAATGTACAGTCGTTTAACTGTGAGGAAGCCGCAGAAGAAGAGAATGTAAAGATAAGCGTGATTACGCAGGGTGATATTGATATCCGCAAGGAATTATCGGTTGCGCTGACAGAAGGCGGTATGCCGGTTTTATCCATGAATAAACGGGAAAAGACGCTGGAGGATATTTTCTTGCAGCTTACGGACGAGGCGGCGGAGAATGCAGCAGAAGATACAGATGGATTGGTTAATGCCGATAATGAAGAAGAACAGGAGGAAGAATAAATGCTTGCAATATATAAAAGAGAGTTTATGTCCTTTTTTCACTCCTTTATAGGCTGGCTGTATCTGGCGGCGACTTTATTTATAATGGGCATATATTTTACCGCTTATAATATTTTCTATGGAGACCCCAATATCTCAGGGGTATTGGCAAGCACCGTATTTATGCTTGTAATCGTGGTGCCGCTTTTAACTATGGGGATTTTGGCGGAAGAGCGGAAGCATAAGACGGATCAGCTTATTCTGACTGCGCCTGTGAGCGTAGGGAAAATCGTGCTGGGGAAATATCTAGCTTTATTTACGGTCTTTGCTATTCCAATGGTATTAATTGCAATTACGCCGGTTATTATGTCATTTTTCGGCACCTTTCAGATGGGAGTGTCATACACGGCGCTTATTGGCTTTTTATTGTACGGCGCGCTTTCGTTAGCGATAGGCATGTTTATATCGTCGCTGACAGAGAGTGTCATTATAGCGGCGGTGCTTACTTTTGCGGCGTTGTTTTTAGGCTATCTTATACCGGGCATATGCAGTATTATTTCCCAGACCGGAAATATTTTTACGAAGATTTTAAGCGCCTATGACATGTCGGGAAGGTTCGAGGAGATGTTAAACGGCAGTTTCTATCTGCCATCGGTGGTATATTATGTAACAATTACAATATTCATCTTGATTTGCACTATGCAGTCGATTCAGAAACGCAGGTATTCTACGTCAGGCAGGGGGCTTAAGCTTGGAGCATACAGTCTGGACTGGATTATAGTTTCATTTGCTTTGACTGTTATAGTCAATATACTGATATTTAAGCTTCCTGAAAATATGCTTTCATATGATGTGACTTCCAATAAGCTTTTTACCACCACGGAACAGACGAGGAAGTTTGTTTCGTCTATATCGGACGATGTTAAAATCTATGTGCTTGAAAATGAGCAGAACAAGGACGCAAATCTTGATAAGATGTTGCAAAAAATCGGGGATTTATCTGAGCATATCACAATAACTTATGTCGATCCTGATGTGAATCCGCAGTTTTATACTAATTATGCGGATTTTGCGCCAAGTTATAACAGCTTGATAGTAGTCGGTCCTAATCGTTACAAGGTAGTTGATTATGAAAATATCTATACATATGAAATGGACTACATGACATATCAGTATCAGATTACAGGATATGACGGAGAAGGACAGATTGTTTCTGCGCTTGCCTATGTGACGACGGACGATATGCCTAAGATTTATGTGATAACAGGGCATAATGAGCTTGCATTGGAAGAAAAGTATATAGACGCGGTTCAAAAAGAAAATATAGAGTACAACACCCTGTCGCTTCTTTCAACAAGCGAAATTCCGCAAGATGCAGACGCGATTATAATAAATGCGCCTATTTCTGATTTTTCGGCTGATGATGCGAATAAAGTCATTGCATATCTGGAAAAAGGCGGCAATGCGATAATCATACCTACATGGGTGGAGGAAGAAATGCCGAATTTTGAGAAAATCCTTGAATATTATGGAGTTTCTCTTGTGGACGGTATGGTTGCCGAAGGCGATATGGGTATGTATTATAACGAAAATCCGTTTATGCTGTTTCCACAGATTGATTATGATGAAATAATAACGGACGGCGTATATGACGCGGCTGTTTTTACGCCTTATGCGCAGGGCTTAAGTTATGATGAAAACTCAGACAGCATATATTACCAACCGTTACTGGAAACAAGCGATAGCGCTTATAGTAAAATCGGCGATGGACTTAATATAAACTTTGACTATTCCAAGTCGGAAGACGATATTGACGGACCGTTTGTAATAGCCTTAAAAGCACAGAAACATGTAGAAAACGATAATTATTCCAACGTTATATTTGCCGCTTCGGAAAATATGTTCACCGTGGCGGCGGACGATATCGTTCCCGGCAATAACCTGAAACTGTTTTGCGGTATGTTAAGCTCGCTGGTAGAGCATGAAAGCTCCGTGCTGATTCCGGTCAAATATTATGACGCCGAATCCTTGATTTTTACCACGCGGGACATAGTAGTGGCTGGTGCCATATCAATTATTATAATACCGATATGCTGTCTTACCATAGGAATTATAATTTGGTGGAGACGAAGGAAACGATAGTGTTACTGTTCATAGTGGCTGGCTACGGCATGAACTCATATGTTTCCACTTGAGGTCCTTGTAAAACGCCGGTACTTAGCGAGGTACTTTCGAGCTTAGTACCGTTGCGATTTTACACGGAGCGAGAGCGTGCCTCAAGGGGAAACATATGAGTTCATGCCACCGATGCTTTGTTGACTTCCATCAAAGTTTGTGCAAAAATATAACAGAGGTGAAATGTATGAGGGGAATCGATACTCAGGTTCGCAAGAACAGACGGCGGATTTTTAAAGAAGTCGCTAATCTTGCATACACTTCGGAAAATTTAATAGACGATATCGAAGCTCTGCCATATAAAATTGTAGATTACGATGAATCGGAGTACGAGAGCATATACAGGGAACGTTCGATTGTGCGTGAAAGAATAAGACTGGCGATGGGGCTGTCCTTAAGACCTGAAAACCGTCCCGTTCATTTAACTCAGGGGTTGGAAGAAAGCAATATTGCTGAGAAATATTATGAACCGCCGCTTATGCAGGTTATTCCCTCGGCTTGTAACGCTTGTCCGGAAAACAGTTATCAGGTGACGGATAAGTGTATGGGCTGCGTCGCGCACCCTTGCAGAGAAGTCTGCCCGCGTGGTGCGATTTCCATGAAAAACGGCAAGTCCGTTATCAACCATGAAAAATGTATCAAATGCGGAAAATGTAAAGCGGTCTGTCCTTACGACGCCATATCGCATCAGGTAAGGCCGTGCGCTGGAGCCTGCGGCGTAAATGCAATCAAGAACGACGCGAAAGGGCGTGCGCTTATAGATAACGATTTATGCGTTTCCTGCGGACAGTGCATGGTAAGCTGTCCTTTTGGCGCTATTGCCGATAAGTCGCAGATTTTTCAGTTAATCCGCGCCATGCAGTCCGGACAGAAAATTATTGCGCAGGTTGCGCCCGCATTTGTGGGGCAGTTTGGACCGGACGTTACGCCGGATATGATAAAGACGGCGCTAAAGCAGTTAGGATTTTATGATGTATATGAAACCGCAATCGGCGCGGATATGGGCGCTATGGCGGAAGCTGAGCATTATGCTAAAGAGGTGGCGACCGGTAAGCTGCCGTTCAGTTTGACTTCCTGCTGTCCGTCATGGTCTGTGCTGGCGAAGAAATTTTTCCCGGAAACGATAGATAAGATATCGAATGCCTTAACGCCGATGGTAGCGACGGCGAGGGTAATCAAAGAAGAGCACCCTGATGCGAAGGTGGTATTTATCGGACCATGCGCGTCGAAGAAGCTGGAAGCCTCAAGGCGTACAATTCGCTCGGACGTGGACTTCGTTATAACATTTGAAGAATTAACCGGCATGTTTGAGGCTAAGGGGATTTTGCTTAAGGAAATTCAGGCAATGGATCAGATGTCGGGAGCTACTGGCGCAGGACGCGGATATGGCGTAGCGGGCGGCGTGGCGTCGGCTATCGAGGAATGTGTAAGGGAATATTATCCTGATGTAGATGTGAAAATAGAACATGCGGAAAGTCTTTCCGAATGTAAAAAGGTACTTATGCTTGCGAAGGTAGGAAAGAAGAACGGCTGTCTGATTGAGGGAATGGCGTGTCCGGGCGGCTGTGTTGCAGGAGCAGGAACCAATATTGCGATTCCGCAGGCGGCGAAGGCAGTCGAAGGGTTTAAGCAGGCGGCGGAGCATAAGATTCCGTCGTTATGACAAGTTAAGGCTACATGGGTTCATATGCTGCCACTTGAGGTACGCTCTCGCTCCGTGTAAAATCGCAGCGGTACTAAGCTCGAAAGTACCTCGCTAAGTACCGGCGTTTTACAAGGACCTCAAGAGGAAGCATATGAACCCATGCAGCCCCAAGATTGTGAATAAGAATCACAATGATTGATTATATGGAAGGGAGTATGATTACTAAGATGCAGAAAATAAGAACAAGGTATGCGCCGAGTCCTACAGGGCGTATGCATGTAGGAAATTTAAGAACGGCTTTATATGCGTATTTAATTACCAAGCACGAGGGCGGAGATTTTATTCTGCGTATTGAAGACACCGACCAAGAGCGTTATGTGGAAGGCGCGGTTGAGATTATTAACCGCACGCTTAAGGAGACGGGGCTTGTTCCTGATGAAGGACCTGATAAGGATAAGGGTTATGGTCCTTATGTGCAGAGTGAGAGGCAGAGCCAGGGGATTTATCTAAAATACGCTAAAGAGCTTATCGATAAGGGAGAGGCGTATTACTGTTTCTGCGATAAGGAGAGACTCGCCTCGCTTACGCAGAAAGTGGCGGATAAAGAGATAAACGTCTATGATAAACACTGTCTGCATTTATCTAAAGAGGAGATTGAGGCTAATCTGAAAGCTGGTAAGCCCTATGTTATCAGGCAGAACAATCCGACGGAGGGCACGACGGTATTCCACGACGATATTTACGGTGATATTTCCGTGGACAATGCGGAATTAGACGATATGATTTTAATTAAGTCGGACGGATTTCCAACATATAACTTTGCCAATGTGGTAGACGATCATCTGATGGAGATTACGCATGTAGTCAGGGGGAACGAATATCTTTCATCTTCACCTAAGTATAACCGGCTCTATGAGGCGTTTGGCTGGAAGGTGCCGGAGTATGTGCACTGTCCGCTGATTACAGACGAAGAACATCATAAGCTTGCTAAGCGCAGCGGACATGCTTCATATGAAGATTTAATCGAGCAGGGGTTTTTGGCTGAGGCTGTCGTTAATTTCGTGGCGCTGCTTGGCTGGTCTCCGGAAGGAACGGAAGAAATCTTTACGCTTGAACAGTTAGTGGAGAAGTTTGATTACCACCATATTTCCAAATCGCCCGCGGTTTTTGACTATACGAAGCTTAAGTGGATGAATGGGGAATACATTAAGGCGATGGACTTTGACAGGTTCTATCAGATGGCGGAGCCGTATCTTAAAGAGGCTATTACAAAGGATTTGGACTTAAAGAAAATCGCGGCTATGGTAAAGACCAGAATCGAGATTTTCCCCGATATTAAAGAGCTGGTGGATTTCTTTAACGAATTACCGGAATATGATGCGGAAATGTATGCGCATAAGAAGATGAAAACCAGCAAGGAGTCTTCGCTGGAAGTGCTTAACAACCTTCTTCCCATACTTGAGGCGCAGGAAGATTACAGCAACGACGCGCTGTATCAGACGCTGACCGATTATGTGGCGCAAAACGAATGTAAGAACGGTTATGTCATGTGGCCTGTCAGAACCGCCGTTTCCGGCAAACAGATGACTCCGGCGGGGGCTACGGAAATAATGGAAGTATTAGGCAAGGAGGAATCGCTTGCCAGAATAAGAAAGGGAATAGAAAAATTACAGAATGCCTGAATTAACAACTGAATTAACAATAAACCCTGTGCAGAAAAGTGCCATTGAGTTTGCTGCCGGAGCCATGCAGGTTATAGCGGGGCCCGGCAGCGGTAAAACCTTCGTTATCACGCAGCGTATCAGATATCTTATAGACTGCTGCAAGATAGAGCCTGCGGATATATTGGTAATTACTTTTACCAAAGCGGCTGCTAAAGAAATGCAGCAGCGTTTCCGCAGACTTATGGATAAGAAGGATACGTCCGTAAACTTTGGTACTTTTCATGCAGTCTTTTACCATATCTTAAGACAGACCGGGAAATATCGTAATTATACGCTTATCACGGAAATTGAAAAAAGAAAACTTTTGCTGCATATACTTCATATGCCTGCTTCGGCAATGCTGTTAAACAACGAGAAAGTTGAAAACGTACTCGAACAGATTGGCAGGCTTAAGAATAATGGGGAAAAAATTGACGAGCTTCCGGCAGAGGCTTTTTCTGACGATTCGCTTGATGCAAATGAGCTTAAGCGCATTTATAGGGAGTATAATCAATATCTTAAGGAGTTTAACAAACTGGACTTTGACGATATGGGGCTTTTATGTTTAAAGCTCCTTAGGGAAAATTCTGAGCTGCTTAACCAGTGGCGGGAAAGATACCGTTATATCATGATTGACGAGTTTCAGGACATTAATTCTTTGCAGTATGAGATTATAAAAGAGATTGCGGCTCCTTTGAACAATCTGTTCGTAGTGGGGGACGATGACCAGTCGATTTATGGCTTCAGGGGTGCGAATCCCGATATAATGCGTAAATTTATGAAAGATTATCCCGAAGCTAAGCAGCTTATATTGGATATAAACTATCGCTGTCATGAGCAGATTGTGAATGCTTCACTAAGCGTCATAGATATGAATAAAAATCGTTTTGAAAAAGCGATACGCGCCTCGCATAATGATGGTAAGGGAGTTCTTATACACTCATATCCTGACGCGGATACGGAAAATGAAGAACTTATACATATGTTAAAGGAGCTGGCAGCGAAGAATACGCATAAAGCGCTATCAAATACGGCGGTTATTTATCGGACTAACCACGAATGCAGTCTGCTGGCGGAAAAAATGCTTGTGAATAAAATCCCCTTTATCATGCGGGAGAAAATCCAGTGCCAATACGACCATTTTGTGATAAAAGATATTCTTGCGTATATGGAGTTTGCAAACGGCAACAGGAGCCGCGAGATTTTCCACCTTTTCATGAACAGACCGCTAAGATATCTAAAAAAGGACAGCGCCGTAAATAACCCTGTGGTACTGGAAGAATTGCTTAAATATTATCGTGATGATGACAAAATGCAGGAAGTATCGCGTAAGCTTTTCCATCATATAGAGCGGGTGGGGAGTTTGAAACCGTACACGGCAATAAATTATATCAGAAAGGTCATAGGATATGACGATTATATTCGTCATAATTATGATAAAGAGACAAGTGAAAAGCTTTTAAGCATAGCGGATAACTTTCAGGCTTTTTCTAAGCAGTATGACAGCTTTTTAAATATGAATGACTATATTAGTCAATGCAGAGAGCTTGTAAGAAATAAGCGGGAAGAGGTGAAGTCAGCGATGGCGTCTTCGGAAGCGGCAAAGGCAGAGTCAGAGGGCATATGCCTTCTTACCATGCACGCTTCAAAGGGTTTGGAATTTGATACCGTATATCTGCCGGACGTAAACGAAGGAAGAATACCTTTAAAGAAGTCCGTCACCAAAGAAGCAATAGAAGAAGAGCGTAGAATGTTTTATGTGGCGATGACAAGAGCGAAAAAGGAGCTGCACATTCTTTATTGCAGCCAAAAAGACGGACGGGATACGCCGTCGAGGTTTCTTGAGCCTGTACTTAAAAAGTAGGTGAAGGCTGTGGGGCGGCATGAACACATATGCTCACTGGCAAGGTCCTTGTAAAACGCCGGTACTTAGCGAGGTACTTTCGAGCTTAGTTCCGCTGCGATTTTACACGGAGCGAGAGCGTGCCTTGTCAGTGAGCATATGTGTTCATGCCGCTTACTCAACTAAAGTGTTATAAAGTAAGAACAGAAATTATTCTTCGGTATCCGCGTCTTCAGCAGCGACAATTTCATCAAATTCTGCAGAGTCCAGAAATTCGTCGAAGGCTTCGCCGACGATTTCGTACTCTTCATCGTCATCGATATATTCTAAAACCGGCTCTTTGTTGGTGTC
>JAMPHY010000042.1 GCA_023663185.1 Clostridiales bacterium
TTTTTTCCTGCCTTCATATTCGTGGCAACATTGGCGTGAATATCCGGAGAAACAATTTTATTAGCAGTATAAAAATCGTCCAAAGTCATATGTCCGGCGTATTGTTCTTCGATTCCTTTTGGCGTCAATACAAGCCGCTTGCTTGCCGTATCAATAAGATACAACCTTGCTTCATTATTGTAAAATCTGCCGGGAAGCACTTTGCCGAATGAATCATAGATGTACTCCGCATAAAGCGTTGCAATCTCGCTGCCATCTTTTGTGACAGGACACTTTATCGTATACGCCCAAGTCCCCATGCTGTTTACATAAGATTCGGAGAGCGGGAGATTGTCAGCCAATTTGCCCGCAGAAAAATCCAAAGAATCCTCCGTAAACGGTTCGCCCGTATTGGAAATCCCTTCTTTCTCTCCGGCTAACAAAATTGACAGCTTTACTATTGTGTTATTCACGCCATAAGCGCGGACAATACTGTACGGATCTTTTTCGTCTGCAAGCTCTTCAGCAATCATTTTCTGAATATTTACCTGCTGGTTCACAAGGGTATCAATAGTATTGCTGATTAAATCAAGATTTTCACTTAGATTGCTGATTGCCGCTTCCGACATCTCAACCGATATTCGCCTTGCGGCTACTAAGACAACTGCGCCCAATATGCAGAAAACAATGATAAAAGGAGCAATCAGTATGAAATTTTTATGTATTTTAGTTCTTCTTTCCTTTTCCATGGTAAGTCTCCAAATAATATATCGCCTCAAAGACTCGTATTAATACAGCGATATTATACTCTTTTTAAATTACAAAGTCAAAAAAATTATGGGAATTATTTTTAAATTTTTTAAATCTTTATAAAATCTTCAAAATTAACTGTTATTATTGCCGTAATATCAAAAATGAAAGGAATGTTACGGTATGGAGATGATTTTAAGAACTATGGATTTATGTAAGGATTTTAAAAAGCAAAGAGCAGTTAAGGGGGTGTCGCTGAACATTGAAAGGAACTCGATATATGGGCTGTTGGGAGCAAATGGGGCGGGAAAGTCTACTATTTTAAAAATGATTGCAGGAATTTACCGTCAGACTTCCGGTAGGATAGAGTTCAATAACCACGAATGGAGTAGAAACGATTTAAGCAGAATAGGCGCTCTGATTGAGACTCCGCCGCTCTATGAAAACTTAAGCGCATATGAAAACCTAAAGGTGCGGACATTGGCACTGGGGTTGCCCCAAAAGCGCATAAAAGACGTTTTGGAGATTGTAGGGCTTGATTATACGGGTAAGAAAAGGGCAGGACATTTTTCGCTAGGAATGAAACAAAGGCTGGGAATAGCTCTGGCACTATTATCAGAGCCGGAATTGCTAATACTTGACGAGCCGACAAACGGCTTAGATCCTATTGGTATAAGCGAACTGCGCGAGTTAATCACTTTTTTTCCGGCACAGGGCATTACTGTGGTTTTATCAAGCCATATATTATCCGAAGTAGAGCAAATGGCTGACCATGTGGGAATTATTGCAGATGGAGAGCTGGGATATGAAGGTGAAATCCGTAAAGGCATGGACTTGGAAAGTATATTTATGAAGGTAGTCAACGCGAATGAAGCGAAGATAAATGAAATGAAAACGAATAAAATGAAAACAAATGAAGCTAAAGAAAATAAAGACAAAGCGAATGAAGCAAAAATAGGTACGTCCAGAAAATTGCGAGGGAGGTCTTAAATAATGTCTGGGATAGTTCAAGCTGAAATATTAAAAGTAAAGTATACTTTTTCATTAAAACTGGTTTTTATTGCGCCGATTAGTACAATATTATTAGGATATTTTTTGGGCGGAAGCTTTTTTCAATATGCGGCGTATAACTGGTGGTACACAATAATTTTACCAGTGGCGGTTTCCATATGGTGCGCAGATATTATTAAAAGAGAAAAGAATAGCGGATTGCAAAATATTTTATGCTTAGGGACGTCTTTGGAGAAAATATGGTTAGGTAAAAGTATTGCTGTGATTATATTTCTTTTTGCTGCAAACCTATTAATGTGGATAGGCTGTACTGTACTTGGCTGCTTTACGACAATGAATATCTCAACTCTAAATGGCATGGCGGGGTGTATGCTTCTTTTTCTTACATATATTTGGCAGGTTCCATTTATCATGTTTATTGCATTTAAAGCAGGGTATCTGGCGGCTGTATTGCTGTCATTTTTTGCTAATGTGCTTTTATTTAGCGTCGGCGTGGAAAAGGCGTGGTTTTTTATCAACCCATATGCGATTTCGGCGCGTGTAGTGTGTCCGTTTTTTGCTATTTATCCTAATGGGCTGTTGCTTGAAAATGGAAGTCCTTTATGGAATACGGATTGTATTTTTCCTGCGGTGATTGTTAGTTTGGGCGTAGCAGTATTTATGCTAAGTAGCAGTATGATATTATTCAGGCGTTTGTTGTCACGAGGTTAGCAACTGGTTATTATTTTTTGAAAAGGGAGTTTATCATGCGTGAACAATTTAGATATATAAGAAGTGATTTGTATAAATTAAGGCGTTCGCCATTTGTTCTTGTTCATCTGGCGTTTGCCGTATGCGGCGCGGGAATTGTAATAATTTATGCTTTGCTTTCTAAAAGCAGTGAAGTAAATAAATTGGCGGTATTTTTTCAAATGCTGTCAATCGCCTTTCCGTTCGCTATCGGGATTGTATGCCAGATTGACGCAGAATGGGAAGCAAGGGCAGGGAATTTTTATAATATGTTGACGCTGCCAAATAGGACGAAAAGCATGATATCAAAATTGCTTGTTTTGCTGATATTTGGTTTGCTATCTGCAATATTGTCTACGGCTTTATTCTGCGCATTCTTTTCATTGACAGGCGCGGCGTTAGTGCTTTCTATTGAAATCATTATATTAATACCGGCTGTGATATGGGGGAGCAGCATATTTATTTATGTTTTCCAATACATGATAGCTTTGAGCTTCGGCGGGAGTTCATGTATAGCAGTCGGTGCGGTAGGAAGTTTGTTGTCTGCACTTTTGCAGACAGGTTTAGGAACAGGCATATGGTTTATCATTCCTTATGGTCTGGGAAGCAGGTTTTCGGAATTTGCCTTAGCAAGAGTTCTGGGTTTAGCAGCCTTTATGGATTTGGAAATAAAAACGGAGATTATGTTCTGTATTATAGAAACAAGTGTTATACTTGGAGTAATGATTTACTTATTTTCAAAGTCAGAGTTTGTCTAAACTCGTACCAACAAATAATAATAAAAATACAATAAGAGGTGACATTATGGCAAATATCTTAGCAATAGACGACGATGCCGCAATGTTAAATTTAATAAAGCGGGTTCTTGAAAAAGATTCACATATTGTTACAGTTCATTCAGATACACAACCGCGCTTGAAATGAATTCCTCCAAGTACGATTTGATTTTGCTTGATATTATGATGCCGGAGCTGGACGGTTATGAAATGTGCAGACAGCTTCGGGACAGAGTGGATTGTCCGATTATATTTTTAACGGCAAAGACACAGGAAACTGATATTATTCGTGGGTTAGGGCTAGGGGCGGACGACTATATTACCAAGCCTTTTGGCACAGGTGAGCTTCGTGCGCGGATAGCGGCACATTTACGCAGGGATTTAAGGGAAAGAAAAAATTCTTTTTCCATCTCCGGCGTGATTTTTAATCTAAATGCAAAAGAAGTAGAGATACAGGGAAGGAAAATCCCTTTCACCAAAGGCGAGTATGAAATATGTGAATATCTTGCGCTGCATCACGGACAGACATTCACAAGAGAGCAGATTTATGAAGCAGTTTTCGGGTTTGACGGCGAAAGTGACAGTTATGTCATTTCTACGCATATTAAAAATATTCGGAATAAATTATCAGGATTTCAGGTAACGCCAATTCAAACAATCTGGGGGGTAGGATATAAATGGGTATGAAAAAGCTCCGCTCTGTTTTTATGCAATATGTTCTTATCCTTGCGCTCAGCCTATTATGCACTATCTTTATCAATTTAGGATTTTACCTTATGGGAGTGGAAAAAGGGGTTATTTATCCCTTAAACAGAGTCAGTGCGGAAATTGAAAATGCGACAGAATACTTAAAAACAGTGCCGGCGATTGCCGATGAAGATATACCGTCTTTTTGTGATTATGCCTTGTTTACAAATACAGGCGCATATAAGAACGGTTCTCTTGATAGTGAAACGGCGGATATTTTATGGACAAGCTGCTTTGAAAACAACGTAACGAGCGCAAGACCGTATCTTTATAGCGTAGTGCAAAGGGATAATGAAGTGCTGATTTTGCGGTATCGAATGACGGCGCAATTTTCTAACGCGCTGCTTGGCAGATTATTTCCGGCTGCCGATTGGCTTTTGATTGGCGTGATTTTACTTGAAATATTAGTATTGCTGTTTGCCATTTCTTACTGGTTTGGAAAATATGTTGAAAAGAAGATAGATAAGTTATTGCTTGCCACGCAGAAAATCGAACAGCAAGATTTAGATTTTACAGTGGGGAGCAGCGAGATATTTGAAATTGACAAGGTGCTTAAAGGAATTGAACACATGAAACAGGCGTTGAAACAATCGCTTGCTAAGCAATGGGAAACAGAAAAAATGCGGCAGGACCAAATGGCAGCGTTGGCACATGATTTAAAAACTCCTTTGACGATTGTAAGGGGCAATGTGGAGTTGCTTTATGACATGGAGCTTTCCGAAGAACAAACAGAGTGTGCCGATTACATTAAAAACAGTTCTATCCGGATGCAGACTTATATCCAAACGCTTATTGACATTGCTAAATCCACGGACAATTTTTGCCCGCATATTCAGGAATTTTGTATGTCGGATTTTCTTAAGGAATTACAAAATCAGGCAATGGGGTTGTGCATGGCGCAGGGAATAGAATTATATGCAAGTTTTGATTATTTGACGCAGCATATCAATATCGACCATGATTTATTTATGCGGGCTATTCTGAATGTGGTTGCTAACGCCGTTGAACATACGCGCGCAAACACTAAGGTCTATCTTGAAGTAAATGAAAGCGACGGATATTTTGTGTTTACAGTCAGCGATACGGGAGTCGGTTTTTCTGCGGAAGCCTTGAAACACGGCGTCGAACAATTTTACATGGGAAATCAAAGCCGTAATTCCAATGCGCATTTTGGCATGGGACTGTATATAGCTGATTTGGCAGCGAAACAGCATAACGGGGAGATTATTTTGGACAATTCAGAAGAAACGGGCGGCGCAAGGGTTACTGTGAAGATTCCGTGCTGAATTACACTATACTAAAAGCACCGCGAAAGGAGACGACAATATGGCAGAAATTCTTATGATTGATGATGAGCAATCTATTTTAGAGCTTGTGAAAAACGGACTGCAAAAAGACGGGCATTTCGTTACCGTTTATACTTCTGCTACACAAGTTCCGCTTGATAAATTGAATAGATATGACTTAATTATATTGGATATTATGATGCCGGATATAGATGGCTTTTCTTATTGCGATAAAATTCGTTCTCTGGTAGACTGTCCTATTCTCTTTTTAACCGCTAAAACAATGGAAAATGATATTACATTCGGGCTTGGCTTGGGAGCGGACGATTATCTGATGAAACCCTTCCGCATTGCAGAATTGCGGGCAAGGGTAAATGCTCATTTACGCCGCGAACACAGGGAACGGCATACTTCACTTACTTTTGAGCGGATAAAAATTGATTTGTCTGCAAAAGAACTGTGGGTAGATAATACGCCCATTGCTTTAACGAAAAGCGAATATCTGATTTGTGAATATCTTGCAAAAAATAGAGGGCAGGTATTTTCAAAAGAGCAGATTTATGAAGCTGTTTTCAGTTTAGAGGGTGATAGTGATAATTCCACTATTTCTACCCATATAAAAAATATTCGAGCAAAGTTAAATAAACTGGATATTCAGCCGATAACGACAGTCTGGGGGATAGGGTACAAATGGGAATAAAGAAAACAACATCTTTGAAAGCGTCTTTCTGGAATTTTTTATGTATGCTGATTATCGGGTTAATATGTTCGGTAGCTATTCCATTCAGTCTTATTTTTGTCGGAACCGGTACGGGCTTTATTACTTATGCGGATTATTCGGAACGCAGCGTCAAAAATCTTGCTCCTGTTATTGCCGCAACGCCGGATTTTTCAGATATGCAGCTTCCTATGGGGTGCAGATATTTAGTGCTTAATAAAAAATATCAAATAATAGAAACGTCATTAGAGGGAGATGATTTAAACAGGGCTATGGATTATGCCATATCCGGAAAGATAAACGAAAACATTAATAAACAGTATTTGCTTGTTACTCGCGAAAATGAGTATGTAGTGCTTCAATATTATATTGGTTCACAGTTTGTAAATGAGTGGTTTTATGAACATTTTCCTTCACCGGAAATTCTGCTATATGTTCTCATAGGGATAAACTGCATTGCGGTTTGCGTGGTATTAACAGCGAAGTTTGCAAAGAATGTGCGCTCACAGCTTTCCCCACTTTTTGACGCAACGAAACAGGTTGCAGGACAAAATCTTGATTTTGAAGTAGGACATTCAAAAATCAAAGAATTTGAAGCTGTACTGTGTTCTTTTTCAGATATGAAAGACAATTTGAAATCGTCTTTAGAGAAGCAATGGAAAGAGGAACAACTACAAAGGGAGCAGATTGCGGCGCTTGCCCACGATTTAAAAACACCCCTGACTGTTATTCAAGGAAATATCGACTTAATAAGCGAAACGGAGCTTTCAGATGAACAACGGCTGTATGCGGGATATATTACAGAAAGTTCCGAGCAGATAGGCGTTTATATTAAGCTGCTGATTGATATATCCCGAACAGCAGCCGGATATCAGCTTCATTTGGAGAAATTTGAGATAGCTGATTATATGGAGCAGATTGAAGCGCAGGTAAGTTCATTGTGTCGTACAAAAGGAATTTGTCTGCATATGGAAATCGGGACAGACTTAGGCGTAATAAGCGCGGATAAATTATTACTGGAACGTGCAATTATGAATGTGATAGACAATGCTATAGATTATTCCACGCCAAATGGGACTGTCTATATAAAGGCAGAAAAGTCAGATGGCTTTTTGCAAATCACTATAACTGACGAGGGAAGTGGATTTACACCGGAAGTTCTACATCATGCGCAAGAACAATTCTTTATGGGGGATAAAAGCCGGACTTCTAATATGCACTTCGGTATGGGGCTTTATATAGCTGATTTGGCAGCGAAACAGCATAACGGAGAGCTAATTTTGAAAAATTCTGACAAGACAAATGGCGCACAGGTCATTATAAAAATTCCATGCTAAATTAAAAATTATATTATTTATTTGAAAGGTCGTGTTCCTATGGAAATATCGATAGAAACAAGCCTCATATTGATGATATCCTCCTTATACAATGGAAGGCCTGTCTTACGACAAGCCTTCCCAACAAGTAAGTGATATTCTGCGCTTTGCAGCACCCCGTCGCTTGCGGAAGTTAAGCATACACGTTCATGATATTCTTGCCGTCATGACCGGCGAGCATTTAGCACACTATTATTATACTCAAAATGTACTGAAATAGCAACGGATTAAAAAATTTTTCAGGCATTTTTACAAAAACGAGAATTTTTAAATTATACAAACTCCCTGAAACATAAAATCAGCCGCAGCGGTCTAATAAGTAGAATGAAATACATGTATAAGTTCAAATCTATGAAAGGAAGCACGGTCAACATGAATGACTTAGTCAAAGAGGCAAAAGCGAAAAATCCGGACGCTTTTACGGCATTAATACAACAGCATATGCAGTCCATGTATAAGGTCGGAAAGGCAATCTTGCGTTCTGATGAAGATGTGGCGGACGCATTGCAGGACACAATCCTGACTTGTTGGGAAAAGCTGTATCAGCTAAAGGAAGAGAAATATTTTAAAACATGGCTGATAAGAATTTTAGTCAACAAATGCAATGATATCATACATAAGGAAAATATGCTGCGAGCCTGCGAAACGATAGCTGAAGAAGGCGGGTACGACAACGCATATGAAAATGTGGAGTGGAAAGAAGTTCTGTACGGACTTGATGAAAGATACAGACTGATATTGCTGCTTTATTATGTGGAAAGGCTAAACACTAAAGAAATCGCCAAGATTTTAAATATGCCGGAGGCAACTGTGCGAACCAGACTCGCGAGGGGCAGAAAAAAATTATCTGAAAGCTATTTAGGAAAAGAAGAAGGGAGCGTCAGTATATGATACAGGATAAAATGCAGATTTTAGAAAAAGATATAGTGATTCCGGACATTGTACTGGAAAAAGCTAATAAGGCTTTCGACATAATCCATGCCGATGAAAAACGGAGAGAAAATCAGGACGCAAAAAAAGCAAGGAAAGTAAACAGAAGATTTAAAGCAAGGGTAAAGGCAGCGTGCGTTTTGGCAGCAGTATTTGTCCTTGCATTTGGAACGGCGTGTTTTGCCTATTATATGAATTGGTCGCGGGGAATTGAAAATACTCTTCATACAACGGAAGAAATAAAAACTCAGGCGGAAGAAATAAAGCTTGCGGATTTTCCGGAGCAGTCAGTTACCTGCAACGGAATTACCGTAACTGCGAAACAAAGCATTGTGGATAACTATTATGCCTTACTGTCTTTTGAAGTAAGCGGTTTTGAATTAGCGGATAATGAAGAACCCGCATTTGAATATATGGACGCTTTGGTTGACGGCGAGTTCGTTTCGTGGGATGCAAGCTTTTATGATGGCGTTATTGCAGGGGAAAATGGAAAGCCTGTGTATGAAGACGGCAGCCCTTTGCAGACGGACGCAGATGGAAGAACGATTTCCAGATATAAGGCAGAGGACGGCACGCTGGAATATCATATGTATCTTATGTCAAATAATAGAGAAGGTTTCTTCATTAATAAACCTATTAGCGTAAATCTCAAAAATCTAGGGACTTATACAAATAGAGGGGAGTACGAGAATAGAACGGCAGGAGAATGGAGCTTCAACTGGACTCTGCAGGGCAGCGATGAAATCTATAAGGCGGAATGTAATGCGCCGTTAGGAGATACAGGCGTAACGGTAACGGGCGTAGAGATATCACCAATTTCCATAAAAGCAGTTTATGACGCGCCCAGACAAACCATTCAGGAAGAGGCAGCACATGCAGAAACCGGAGAAAGTTTTATGTATGAAACGGAAGCTGAGCCGCCTGCGCTTATCGGTGTGAGAATGAAAGACGGAACAGCATATCCATATCTCTATATGGGACCGGGGCAGATGGGATATATGAGTAAAGACAGCAGCCAATATGTATATATGTTTGCCGTTGACAGAATACTTGACGTCAATCAGGTAGATGCGTTCCTGTTTCAAAAGTCTGAATCGGGAGAGAGGACCGGAACGGAAGATGATTGTTATGTGGTGGAGATTGGAAGGGAAGAATAGGGGGGCAACGTGTCGGGTTGTCTTGCGCCGCTCGGTTGTTTTTGTTAAAATGGTTAATGGATTATTACCATAACAGAATGGGCAAAAACTTTTATAAAGAATAACTATCCCATCAGAGAGGACAATATACTAATGCAAAATATATATGACGTAATAGTAATCGGCGCGGGACCGGCAGGGTGTACGGCAGCTAAGACATTAGCGGAAAAAGGATATAAAGTTCTTCTAGTGGAGAAATTTAAGCTGCCGAGGTATAAATCCTGTTCGGGCATTCTGATAAAGAAATCAATGGAGCTTGTGAAGAAATATTTCGGTGAGGCAGTACCTGAATCAGCGATGTGTACTCCGACAGAAAACAGGGGCATGATTTTCACAAACGATTGCGGAAAAGAATATCGTTTCGAGCAAGAAGGATTGAATGTGTGGCGCAGCGGGTTTGACGGTTGGCTGGCGGAAGAGGCAAAGAAAAGCGGTGCAAAAGTAAACGACGGGGTGGCGGCGGTCTCCTGTATAGAGCGAGATGATTTGGTAGAAGTCAGCCTGCGTGGTGAAATGAATTATACGGAAAGCGCGAGATATGTATTAGACTGCGAAGGCGTGGTGGGGACGCTTAAGCGGAAGATTATCGGGGAGAATGCAGGATATATAACTACTTTTCAGACGTTTAATAAGGGCAGTATAGATTTAGATTCACATTATTTCTATGCGTATTTGCAGCCGGAGCTGTCGGAATATGATGCGTGGTTTAATGTAAAAGATGAACTTCTGGTGCTTGGCGTATCCGTGAAGAATGTGGATAAAATCAGGCACTATTATGAGCGTTTCATTAATTATATGAAAGAGAAGCATAATTTGCAGATTGACAGTCAGGTTAAAGAAGAAAAATGGTTAATGCCGCATATTCGTCCGGGCTGCCATGTGGACTACGGTGTGGGGCGTATCCTTTTTGCCGGTGAGACTGCCGGATTTCTTAACCCTATGGGCGAAGGCATATCCGCCGGAATGGAAAGCGGATTTTGCGCCGCTTGCTCAATCATGGGGCATTTTGACAATCCTCAGACTGTCCGTGAAGCTTATAAGCAAAGCACGGACAGCCTGAAATCTTATATGCAGCGTCAGTGGAGCCTTGTAGGAGAGATGGCGGGTACGTTTAATTTATTTACAAAATTTAATTGACATATTTAACGTATTTTAATATAATACTATCAGAGACGGAGCAATCCGCCATCGAAAATATTGTTTGCACACCGTATGCGACTAATAAATGTACGGCTCGAAAATATTGCTCGCTTACCGGAAGCGTCTAATAAATGTCCGGTTTGAAAATTACAGCCCTATCTCTCAGGCAATATTATCGCTTGTTTGATAGGGCTATTTTACGGAGAGAATAGTGTGAGAAATAAATTTTTACACATGTTAAGTGTTGTGAATTTTTTATTTCAAAAAAGGAGATATGGGTATGATGAATAAACAACATATTTTAACGGACGATGAGATTGTTGATGTTCTTATAAATTATGTTGATGAGAATATATATAATTATGCTGTGATGATTGACGGAGAATGGGGTTGTGGAAAAACCTATTTTATTAAAGAGCGTTTGTGTGGTGAGCTAAAAAAACATGAAAAAGATAAAGCCGAAAAGCAGCAAGGATATAAGTCAAAGGGAATTATATATTTATCTTTATATGGAGTGCAATCACTTGAAGAAGTATCAAAACAAATATTGATGGAATCTTATTTGACAAAAGCAGGAAGGGCAAAGGGATTTTTAAAAAAGGGGACAGAGATAACCGGAAAGATGCTGCCCGTGCTATTTGATATACTGAAACCAGTTACCAGATTAGAATTAGAATCTAAAAATTTACTGGATGCTCTTGAGGGATTTTTTTCATTGAAAGAAAGTATTCTTATTTTTGACGATTTGGAAAGATGTAATTGTCCGGTTAATGAAATATTAGGATATATTAATACATTCGTTGAACATGAAAAAATGAAAGTAATCATTGTTGCTAATCAGAAAGAAATAAGAAAGAGTGTATATTTAGAGAATCAAGAATTAAAATATTTGGTTGCAGCAAATGAAAATATAAAGTTTGAAGAAGATTTAAAAGGGAAATTTAATACTTATTTTCAACCAGTCAGAAAAGTAGAGACGGAAGATAATGCAGTAGCAATTAGCACAATAAAAGACAGGATGAATAAATTATTTGGACAGGATGTACTTTATGAAAAGGTCAAGGAGAAATTAATAGGCATTACGATATATTATTATCCGGATTTGCAGGATGTTTTTGCTAAACTTATAAAAAACAAAGAGATTAACGACAGGCTGCAATGTCTTCTGTTAGACAAACTATCTTTTTATGAGGACTATATGGTTAAGAAGGAGCATCCTAATTTGCGTACATTTCAATTTTATCTTTCAAAGATAAGAGCGTTATATAATGAAATAAGTAAGCTGGACAGTGTAGGTCAGGAGCAGTTTCTTAAATATATTATTCAGTATAGTTTTAAGGTTTGCGTTTGTTATAAAAACGATACGTTGAAACAGAGTTGGGAAAGAAATGAAGAATATGGTTTTAAAGCCATAGGTAAAACAGACATTTACGGAACAGATTTAGCTTTCAGGTTTGTTGACGAATTTGTAATCAAGAGCATTTTAGACGAGAAAAGAATAAAAAGAATGCTTGAGTTATATGAGGACGAATATATAAATAGAAAAGATGAAGAAGTAGATGTTTTTAAAGAACTAGAATTTAAGTGGTATTTATCGGACGAAAAAACTGTAAATGAAAAAATAGAAAAAGTAATGGAGGCTTTGAAGCAGGATAAATTTGAGATAAAAGATTATCCGAGAATAATCAGTTTGTTTGTAGAATTGGAACAAATTGGTTTCTCTGATGAGATTATTGAAGAAATGACTACTGCAATGAAGTGTAATGTTAAAAATCTCAAGAAACGTGTAAGTATAGGGGAAGAGTATAGTATAATGCAGGAAGGTGAGAAAAAGAAACGATGCAAAGAAATTATAGCAGATATCCAAAATGAAATAGATAAGTATTTCCAGATATATATTTCAGATACTATGGAATCGTATTTGTACAAGGAAGATAGTTGGGCAGAAAGTTTACATGATTATGTAATGAAGAATATGATAGAAATCAGTAATACAAATGGTTTTTTAGTTCAGTATAATATATCTCAGTTAGCGGACAAGATTAGTGTATCAAAGTCTTATGATATACATGCTTTTAGGGGGTGTATATTATCATTATATGTTCAAACTTCTATGGGCGATGCTTTAAAATTGGAACGAGAGAAAGTAATGGAGCTGAAAGATAGCATAGAAAAGCTAGATCAGTCTCAGTTTGATAAGATAAAGGAAATGCAGATAATGTATTTAATTTCAAATCTTCAAAAAGCTATTGACGCATATGGTAATAATTAAAAATAAAATAGAAAAGTTAAAATGATGGAACAGAAACAAGTAAAGGTAATTTAAAGAAGAATTAATGGACATGACAATATGTTGACGATGGAAATAAAGAAAAAGAGATTGTTTGAGGATACTGCTGATTTTGTATTCATAAGCAAATTATGATTATTGAAACAGTATAGAAAGGAAATATATGGATAAATTGATATATCACTATTGTGATAATTATAAGATGGCTAATATATTATCAGGTAAGACTCTGCGAATGAGTGATATTACAAAAAGCAATGACTATGAAGAAGTAAAAATGTTTTTCCCTGGTATATTAGATGCAATAGAAGATGAGTATAGAAAATATGAATTTCCGCTACAATATATGGGAATTGACAATCGTGATGCATTAGGAAAACTTTTAGATTGGGAATATAGTGTTCTTAATTATGAATTTGACAGCGGAGGAGTGACAAATTTTGTTGTTTGCTTTTGCGAGGATGGAGATGTGTTAAGTCAATGGCGTGGATATGCGGATAATGGAAAGGGCTGTTCTCTTGGTTTCTCTATTAAAGAATTAGAAGAATATTGTAACAAATATGAGGGGATTTTACAATTCAAGAAGGTAGAGTATAAAACGGTAAGGGAAATTAATGATACGATTGTTGAAAAAGCTATAAAAATATTAAATAAATTAAGTGGGATGAGAAATCAGATTGCAGAAGAGATACCATCTTTTGATGATGAAAAAATTGATAGAATGTTTCAATTCTATTTTCATCAAATGATAAGTAATGTTTTGATGGGTTCATTGAAATATAAGAATGAGACATTTAGAGAGGAAAAGGAATGGAGAATATTTTTTTCACAACAGATTTATAAATATGCAAAGTGGATATATGGGGATGATGATATTGAAACTGTAGTTTATGACGAAATGTTGAAAATGTTAAGGAATAAGATTGAATTTAATGTGACTGGTGATGATATAATTCCATTTTATCCAATAAACATTTTAGAAATATCTGATAATCCAATAAAGGAAATTATAGTGGGACCTCGAAATAAAATATTGCAAAAGGATTTTTCTTTATATGTAGCAAGTAATAGGTTGAGTGATATTAAGTTTAGATATAGTCGAATCTCATATCGTGGTTAATTTCTTTTAGGTGACAGTATACATAAAAAAGTGAACTAGTGGAACAAATGTTATATCAGTTAGATTTTACTTTTAACTTTGATTCCATTAGATTATAGATACGGTCAATATCTGTATAAAAAAGTGAAATACCGCGTTTATGGAGACGAAGATTGTAATTAAGGTTCTCAGCAATTAGTTTGGCAGTGGAACTGTGCAAAACTAGTGGGATACCTTTACTTGTATGTATATGGTCAAAATAATCTGCCGTAGCCGGAAATGCGTTTTGTATTAAAAAAGCAGCATCCCAACCGCCACATTTGCCTAATACGATTTTTGTGCATTTTTTATACTTGGCAATTTGATTGTTATAGATTTTTTGATATTTTTCAAATTTGGAGCTTACGGGAATCATCCAGTAAATTTGCGGGTTTCCAGAATCTTGAATAGCAAGATAATGTGGGCGGTAATTTCCGCATTCTTTGTTTGTCATCAATGCACTGTCTTGCACTTCATTGAAAAAAGTATCTTTGATGTGATAATAAAAACCAGACTGTATATCCATATTTCTCCTTGATAAAAATCCCCACCACAGAAGGTGGGGAAAGATTTTCACACCGAATAACTTATACTCCGCACCATCGGTAAGCGGGAACATTTGACACACTGAATAACTTATATCCCGCGCCATCAGTAAGCGGCAATATTTTCTATATATTATTATACTCAAAATTATCAAAAAAGCAATGCCATATTTTGCTTGAGTTTCCGTAGTTTTGCCCCAGAAACTTATTTCCATTAGCATATGCATTAA
>JAMPHY010000043.1 GCA_023663185.1 Clostridiales bacterium
ATCGGAATGGATTTAACAAAGTAATACAAATGAAAAATAATGAGTAAATAATTTGTGTACGAAACCATTGAAGTAAATTTTATCGAATTTTATGTCGGTTTAATTTAAAAATATGAAAGAAAGGAGAGGTACCCATGAAGAAACTTATCAATACTATTTCCGTAAAGCTTTCGTCTCGTTTGGGTGATTTGGGACAGATGATTGTATCGGCTTCCGGCGGTGACATATGCAAGAGAGTCGGTGGAAGTGGCTGCTAACTAAAAATTGACTAGGTCGCTGAGGGGCATCACAGTTTTTGTGATGCTCCTTAGTGGTTTTAATTTCACAATTATCTGAATGCACCCCTTGTAATTAGGAGTGAAATCTTGTAAACTGAATTTATTAAAGGGGGTACATAGTAATGAGAAAAAGCGGAGTTTTATTACCTGTTTCAAGTATTCCGTCTAAATATGGGATAGGAACTTTTTCGGGGCAGGCGTATGAATTTATAGATATGCTGGAACTGGCGGGGCAGACCTACTGGCAGATATTACCGCTTGGTCCGACTGGATATGGCGATTCTCCCTATCAGTCTTTTTCCACTTTTGCGGGAAATCCCTACTATATTGATTTGGAGACGCTTATAGAGGACGGATATCTTACTAAGAAGGACTGCGATAAATATGATTTTGGCGATGATGACGAATATATCGATTATGAGAAAATCTATTTATCCAGATTCAAGGTACTTCGCACCGCTTTTAATAACAGCGGCATTGAGAAGGATAAAGAGTTTTTGGATTTTGTACAAAGGAATGCCTACTGGCTGGACGACTATGCGCTCTATATGGCGGTAAAAAATTCCTTTGACGGCGTAAGCTGGATAGAATGGGACGAGGACATAAAGCTTCGTAAAAAGGCGGCGCTTGATAAGTATCGTGAAAAGTATAAAGATGAGGTTGCCTTTTACCAATTTCAGCAGTATATTTTTGCGAAACAGTGGAGTGCCTTGAAGAAATACGCTAATGAAAAAGGGATAGAGATTATCGGGGACATTCCGATTTATGTAGCGTTTGACAGCGCGGATACATGGGCGAATCCAGAACTTTTCCAGTTGGATAAGGACTGTACACCGATTGCGGTTGCAGGCTGCCCGCCGGATTCTTTCTCGGCTACGGGGCAGTTGTGGGGGAATCCGCTGTACCGCTGGGATTACCATAAAAAGACCGGCTATGACTGGTGGTTGAAACGGATAGCTTACTGCTATAGGCTGTATGACGTCGTAAGAATAGACCATTTCCGCGGATTTGACGAGTATTATTCCATACCATATAAGGATAAGACGGCGGAGTTCGGGCATTGGGAGAAAGGACCGGGATACGATATTTTTAAGACCATGAAGGAGAAGCTTGGCAAGAAAGCCGTTATCGCGGAGGATTTAGGCTTTTTAACCAAATCGGTACTACAGCTTGTGAAAAAGACCGGATATCCGGGCATGAAAATATTGCAGTTCGCTTTTGATTCAAGGGAAGAGAGCGACTATCTGCCGCACAATTATACCGCGGGCAGCGTGGTTTATACCGGAACGCATGACAACGATACCGTGCTTGGTTGGTATCAGTCTTTGAACAGACATGATAAGGCGTTCGCCAAAAGATACCTGAATATCCGCAGCAATAAAGAGATTAACTGGGAATTTATCAGGGCGGCAATGGCAAGCGTATCCGACACATGTATTATTCCTGCGCAGGATTATCTGGGGCTTGGCTCGGAGGCAAGAATCAATATACCGTCTACGCTTGGCTTGAACTGGAAGTGGAGAATGCGTCAAGGTGCGTTTGATGAAGAACTTGCGCTGCGCATTAAAAAAATGACGAAGATGTACGGCAGGCTTTAAGCCAGAGCAGTCAGGAGTGCGGCATGAAGAAGATATTAGTAACAGGCGGTACGGTATTTGTAAGCAGATATATTGCAGAGTATTATGTGGCAAAAGGCTGCGAAGTTTATGTGCTTAATAGAAACAGCAGACCGCAATCTGCGGGAGTTAAGCTTATATGCGCCGACAGACATAATATCGGTGATATGTTGCGGGGACACCATTTTGACCTTGTTATTGACACGGCGTATACTTCTAAAGATGTCGGGTTGCTACTTGATGCGCTAGGAAGCTATGACGATTATGTATTAATAAGTTCAAGCGCCGTTTATCCGGAGTATGCAAAACAGCCTTTCAAAGAAGAAACGGAAACAGCCTTAAATAAATATTGGGGAAAATACGGCACTGATAAAATCGCAGCGGAAGAAATGCTGATGAAAAGAAACCCAAAGGCGTATATTCTTAGACCAGCTTATCTATATGGACCGATGAATAATGTGTATAGAGAAACGTTTGTCTTTGAGTGCGCGCTGGCGGGCAGGTATTTTTATCTCCCGAAGGACGGCAGTATGAAACTGCAGTTTTTCCATATCGATGATTTATGCAGATTTATTGATATTATTATAGAGAAGAAACCCACGCAGCATATTTTTAATGTGGGTAATAAAGATACGGTTTCCATTCGATACTGGGTTGCAATTTGCTATGGAGTGGCGGGAGAGTTTGCGAAGTGCGTAACTGTATATGATGATGTCCGGCAAAGAGAATACTTTAGTTTTGACGACTATGAGTATTATCTGGACGTAACGAGACAGTACGAACTTATGCCCTGCACTAAACCACTGTTAGACGGCTTAAAAGAAGCGTTTGACTGGTATATTGCCAATACGGACAAGATAAACCGAAAGCCATACATTGAATATATCGACAGGCATTTTCTTAAATCGGTTTGACTTAGTTTAATCTGGCTCAATTCGCCTAAATCCATGTCTGCGTGCCTTATACTTTTTTGGTACTCAGGTTGGAATTGTGATATTCCGGATTGGCGGTAACATCTTCCAAAAACCAGTCCACAGGAATAAAAGCTTCCGCCATCTGCTCAGTTGGAAATTCAACTTCGGCGATGATGAGATTTTCAAACGGAGCGTCGAAAATGTCAAGCTCTATCGTAAGCTGGCAGTTTTCGTCAGATTTATAATCGGAAGGTTTACAGCCGGAAGACGTATAATCGGCGGTAAATTCCGGATTTTCAAGCGGAATTAGGTAACGCTTCTTAGAAATTATATTTCCGTCGGCTTTTTCTTTAAGATGATTGTAGGATTGCTCGTTAAGAGGAAGGTTGTACTCTTCCCTTGCAAGCAGTCCTTTTCCTTTATAGGTGAGATAATATTCGTCGTCCTGCTTCCTTATTCTTATAACCGGATTGGTGTTCAGATACGCCTGCTCGATTATGTGAAAAGGGTACTGTTCTAAATTTTCCGGTAATGATTTTATGGTGAATTTGCGTTCGATTTCCATGATGATTTTTGTCTCCTGCTCAAATGATTACATTATATATAATAATTCTATCGTAATTATAAAGCAATATGGAAATATACTTATTTTATCGAACATATGATTGCTTTTTAAAGGAAAATACTATATAATAAAAAATAATTATTAGTGTTGGAGAATTTGAAATGGATTTAACAGATGAGTAGGAAAAGTGCTTTACAATATGAGGAATGCTATGAATAAGGACGATTTGCAAAGACTAATAGACCAATATCAGAGAAATGCAAAGACATATAGAAATGCAAAAGAATATAACGAGCAGGACTGTAGAGATGAATTTATCAGTCCTTTATTAGAATGCTTTGGCTGGGATGTCCATAATAAGCATGGTGTAGCGCCACAGTATAAAGAAGTAGTTGTAGAAAAATTTTCAAGCGAAAATCAGCGTCCAGATTATACGTTGACACTAAATGGGGTGTCAAAAATATTCGTTGAGGCTAAAAAGCCTAGTGTTGATATTAAAACAGAAACTGCACCAGCTATTCAAACGAGAAGATATGGTTGGAATGCAAAACATAAAATTGCTGTATTAACCAATTTTGAAGATTTGATAGTTTTTGATACAACTAATAGACCGAAAGAGGAAGATTCAGCATCGACTTCTCTTTATAGATGTTATCATTATCTTGAATATTTGGAAAAATATTCAGAGATATATTCATTGTTATCAAGAGCTAGTGTATATTCTGGAAAATTCGATGAATTTGTCAATGGAGAATTTCAGAATGTAAACAGATATGCAACGGAAATTGATGAACTCTTTCTGGAACAAATTAATAAATGGCGTCTGGAAATCGGGAAATATTTATACTGTAAGACAGATGATTATCAAGATATTGATTTGCTGAATGATGTAGTTCAAGAGTTTATAAATCAAATAATTTTTTTGCGGATATGTGAGGATAGGAATCTTCCTTTATATAAAAAATTAAAAGATACTGCCAAAAATAAAGAAGAATTACAAAATTTATTATTGCGTGTTTTTAGGGAAGCTGATAAGCGATATAACTCAAAACTTTTTGCAGGAGATAATATTATTTTTGACTTAAACAATGAAATTATTTTTGAAATGATTATGTCTTTGTATTATCCGCAGGCTCCTTATTTGTTTGATATTATTGAACCGGGAATTTTAGGTAAAATTTATGAATTATTTTTGACAGAGTGCCTTATATTAGAAGATGGTCAAATAAAATTAGCGGCAAAAAAGGAATATAAATATCGCTCAGTGGTTTCAACTCCAGTAGAGATAGTAAAGTATATGGTGAAAACTACATTAGAATCTTATTGCGCTGGCAAAACACCTAAGGAAGTTGAGGAAATACACGTTGCTGATATTGCATGCGGTTCGGGAGTATTTTTGGAGGAAGCTTATCAATATTTGATTGATTATTGTGTAGAATGGTATATAAAAAATGAACCGGAGTATTTATTGGAGCTGAGCAATGGAAAGAGAAAATTACCATTGGCAGATAAGAAAAATATATTACTAAAGTGTATATATGGAGTGGACATTGATATACATGCCGTAGAGGTAAGTAAATTTTCAATGTTGATAAAATTAATTGAAGATGAAACATTAGCATCGGTTTATGAATATACACCTATTTTACCAGATTTAAGTGCAAATATTAAAAGTGGTAATTCGCTTATTTCTAGAAATGATTTAGAAGAAAAGGAAATATCAATTGATTTGTTACGACAAATTAAACCGTTTGAATGGGAAGAACTTAATAGTGGAAAGGGCTTTGATATAATAATTGGGAATCCGCCTTATGTTAAAACCGAAGATATTCATGTATTAGAGTCAAATATAGAGTTTGATATTTATAAAGAGAAATATAGAACCGCTTATAAACAATTTGACAAGTATTTTTTGTTTATGGAACGCGCTTTAGCTCTATTAAAGGCAAACGGTTTATTGTGTTATATTGTGCCTAATAAGTTTTTTAAGATAGGTGCAGGAAAAGAATTAAGGCGGTTGTTATCTTCTAAGATGATTCAATTAGATGATTTTGGAGATGTGCAGTTATTTCCTGATAAGACGATATATAGTTCTATTATATTATGTGGCAATAAGGTTAGCACAGAAATGAGATATACAAAAGTAACTTCGTTGGCAACCCTTTGGATAGGAAAAGAACAAGAATATGTCACAGTAAGTAATGTGGCATTAAATGATGAACCGTGGAGATTAACAACTGATATTGATTTTATGAAAATGATTGTTCGTTTGGAGGAGCATTCAAAGCCTTTAGGTGATATTGTTGACATATTTAATGGAATACAGACGAGTGCAGAAAGACCTGAGCCGGTTTATTGGTTTACTAAGAATGATATCGTTTCAGAAACGGATGAGGTAGTAAGGATTAGTAAGTTTGGCAAAGAGTATGATATTGAAAAACAAATACTGAAACTGTATTTTAAACCAACTAAGGTTGACGAAAAAGGGATGCAAACTTATTCTCGGTTAAAAACAGATAAGAGAATCATTTTTCCCTATACACAGAATGGAGAATTAATTGATCTAAATACAATGAAAAGTGATTATCCGGGAACATACGCATATTTGTGTGACTGTTATTATCTGTTAGTACCCAAATGCTTAAATAATGGGGTTGGTCGTGATATTAAAAATGCAACATCTGAAAATTGGTATCAATATGGAAGGACTCAGGCGATAACAGCATTTATCGATACTCCCAAATTGATTGTTCGGGTTTTGAGTAAATTGCCAATGTATGCCTATGATACAGAAGATATGTTAATTGCTTCAGGCGGGACTGCCGGATATTGTGCAATTGCGGCTATACCGAACGGCAAATATGATTTAGCTTATATTCAAGCATGGTTAAATCATCCTTATACAGAAAAATTGCTTCAAATTATGGGAAGCGATTTTGAAGGCGGGTTTACTGCAAGAGGTACATACCTTTTAAAAAGACTTCCTTTTTTAGAGTTAGATTTTGATGATAAAGTTCAGATGGCAGTATACAATGATATTGTTTCTTGTGCTAATAAGATTTATACGTTAAATTTAGAGTTGGAGACAAAATCTGATAAGTCAACTAGAGAAGTCATAAAACAAGAAAAGGACAAACTGGCTAAACAGATAGAAAAACGTATTAGCGCTATCTATGAATTCCGGTTTTAGGTAATAATTATGGTTTTAAAAGAAGATAGTACAGAGCAGAAATTAAGAGGGGCATATTATACACCATTAAGGCTTGCGGAGAAAATGGTAGAGTTTTTTGTGTACGATGAAACAGTACATAGTATTTTAGAGCCGAGTAGTGGAGATGGTGTATTTATTGATGCGGCTTTAGAGAAAGGTTTGTTACAAAATGGAGAGGTGCTTACTGCTGTTGAAATAGAAAAACAGGAGGTTCAAAAAACATTTGAAAGAGTTGGTCAGCATGAAGGTATTCAAATCTATAATATGGATTTCTTTCATTATTATCAGATACATAAAGATAGCAGCAGGTATGATCTGATATTAGGTAATCCGCCTTATATTAGGTATCAATATTTGCAAGAAAAACAACGTATTGAAATGTCAAAGATTCTTACTGAGCATGGAATGAAGTCAAACAAATTAATTAATACTTGGGTTGGATTTATTGTAGCGTGTGTACATCTTTTAAGTGAAAAAGGAAAGATTGCATTTGTTGTTCCGGCAGAAATACTTCAGGTAGTTTATGCAGAAGATTTACGATTGTTTTTAGCTAATGAGTTATCGAAAATTACCTTACTTACATTTGAGGAACTTGTATTTCCAGATATTGAGCAGGAAGTAGTAGTATTTATTGGAGAAAAGGGAGTCGAGGAAAAGGGTATCCGAATTATAGAATTAAATAATTTAGATGATTTAAATTTGCTTAATCTTCAAGCTAATGGATTTCAAAAATTAAATCATGTCCATGAAAAATGGACTAAATATTTTACAAATTCTGAAGAAAATAAGCTAATTGCATCATTGAGAAAAGACGAACGATTTCAGAAACTATCGGATACTGCACTTGTTAATGTTGGTATCACAACTGGAAATAATAAATACTTTTCGATTACAAAAAAAATAGTTAGTGAATATGGTTTTGATAATGTAGTAAGACCGCTTATTGGAAGAAGTTCACATGCTAATAGTGTATATTTTACAAAAGAAGATTGGCTGGAAAATGTTAAAGATGGAAAAGCTGCATATTTGATTGATTTTCCAGATATACCATTTATGGAGTATCCACTAAAACATCAATTTTATATTAATGAAGGCGAAAAAAATGGAGAAAATGAAGGCTATAAGTGCAGGATTAGAGATAGATGGTATCGCATTCCGTCTATTTGGATTCCAGATGCTTTCTTTTTAAGAAGAAATAACTTATATCCCAAATTTGTTTTAAATTGTTGTGATGCTGTTTCTACAGATACAATGCATAGAATTAAATTCAATGATGGAGTTGAACCGGAAAGGATAATTTTATCATATTACAATAGCATTTCTTTTGCTTTTACTGAAATATGTGGACGTAGTTATGGCGGTGGTGTATTAGAAATCCTACCCGGAGAGGTTGGGAATATTCTTGTACCAGTGCTAGACAATGTTCCAATGGAAAAAATTAAAGAGATTTTGAAAAAAGTTGATGAAATAGTACGGAGAGATGAAAACATAGAGTTAGCATTGGATTTGGTTGATAATGAAGTATTAGTTAGTATCATAGGAATTGAAGCAGATATTTGCGCAACTGCAAGGCAGATATGGAGAAAAATGCAGCGTAGAAGATTGAAAAGGGGATAAGTGGTATTTTTCATTTCTTGTCTTCTCCAGTTCTTTTTTATAGTCAAAATTTTTGATGTATCGACAGTTCATTCAGGGCGTTCCACATTCAAATCTCCTTTATAGAGTTCTTGTTAACAAATTCCAGAGATAATATAAGAAAGTCTGTCTTTCGGGGAGAAAATCTGTACCTCAGAATAAATACATTAAGATTTTATTTACAGGTTTCCGATAATAAAAATGATAATTAATCACTGTGATGATAAATGCAGATTTTAATGATGAAGAGGAGGCAGAAAAATGCTTAAAATAGCAGTCTGCGAGGACGAACAGGAGGATAGGGATAAACTTATAGGCATCTTGAAGCCGCTTTTAGACAAATGCACAGAAGAATACCAAATCACAACTTTTATCTCCGGCGTGGAACTGTTAGAGTCGGGTGACAGCTTTCACTTGATTTTCATGGACATTATGATGGAAGGTGGAAATGGAATAGAAGCAGGGCAGGAGCTTTACCGCAAAAATAAATCTGCCAAGATTATATATATCACTAATTTCGGGCAATACTGCATGGACGCGGTGAACACCGTACACGCTTTTGCCTTTCTGGAAAAACCGGTATCGGTGGAAGCGCTTGAGGAACAGTTACAGGCATTTTTGCGGCAGTACCGGAAAGAAGAAGTACGGCTGGAATTTCGTAACGTGTCCTATGAGGAAAACGGCGTTTTGTTGGAAAAATCTACTCTGATGCTTCACGTTAATACTATTCTGTACTTTGAATACATTAAGGCAAAGAGAAAAGTTAAAATCGTGACAGAAAATCTAGTGTACGAGTACCCGGATGCCATCAGCGGACTGGAGGAGAGGATGCAGCCCTACGGTTTTGAGACGAGCTGCCGGGGCATCCTTGTGAACCTTAAAAATGTGGCAAAGACAAAGGGATATGAGGTTATGCTGAAAAATGGTGTGTCAGTGCCGCTGTCGCAGAAACGGGTGGCACAGTTTAAGGAACGTCTCAACGAATATATCCATAACAGCGGGGAGTAGAGATATGGAAAATTTAGTATATCTGTTCAGTTGCTTTCTGTCATGTGTGATTTTTGCCGGGCTGATGTTTCAGTTCATGGGTGACCGTTATGGGAAAGCCTTTGTAAATCCGTGGGTTTACCGAATTGCCCCTTCTGTCGCTGTGGTGATTGTGACACTGGTAAACCTGAAACATAATTCATGGTGGAATATGGCAGCAAATTTGTCGGTGTACGGCATTGCCAGTTTTATCTGCTATGAAGACAAAAGCGGCAGGAGATATTGGCGGGTGCTGGAGTCGGAATGCTTTTTTGTTATACTTGCATTGTTTGAGGGTATCGGTGTGTTTGGAATTGACCTTTTGATGGAAAAACTTTCACTTATGCCGGAAGATGTGGTGATCAGTAGCAGCATAGAGGTGGTTTTTTCAAAGCTGGTGCTGATTTTCTTTTATTATGCCCTACTGAAGCGATTGTGGAAAAAAGATTACAGGCAGAGCCGGACGCAGGTGATTCTTTACCTTGTAATGTTTTTATACACCACATTCAATTTTATTATTCTTGCAACAGCGGTCACAAGGAAAGCGGATTATTTCTTGCTCTGTGCAAATTTATGTTGTGTTGTCTTTGCCAACCTGTACCTGTTCTATGCCTTGAAAGTGGAGGACGAAAAAAACAGCATGGAGTTTCAAATCGCCATGATGAAGCAGCAGGAGAGTTTGCAGTTTGAGCATTATGAGAGACAGCGTGAGAAATACGGAAGGTCTATTGAAGTTCTCCATGATGTCAGCAAACATCTCCGTTCCATTGAGGAGCTGTATCAGGCAGGCATGATGGAAAAGGCGATGGAGTATACAAAACAGATTGGAAGCATCTTAAAGCCTCTTGTGCCGGAGGAATACTCTGACAACCCAATGCTGAACATTCTCCTTGCGGACAGGAAACAGGCGGTGGAGAGCATGGGCATACGGTTCGTGGTAAAAGTGGAAAGCACAGGGCTTGGGTTCATAGAGCCAGTGGATGTGACAACGCTCTTTGGGAATCTTCTGGAAAATGCAATGCAGGCTGTCCTAAAGTGCAGCGGGGAGCGTTACATTAAGGTGCATATCAAAAACTATAATGAGATGCTTTCCATACGCATTGAGAACAGCGTGGAAAAGGAAGTAAGGATAAAGAACGGTAAACCAGTAAGCACAGGCGGGAAAGGCACTGGTATCGGCTGTTTGAATGTGCAGCGGTGCGTGGAGAAATACGGGGGCAGTGTCCTCTATAAAAATGGGAACGGGAAATTTTACAGTGATGTGATTCTGAACAGGTAATCGGAATAGCGCAAACCATAAAGGCATTTTAGTATAATTTAGAGCAAATTTAGAGAAAAAACATAAAAAAATCTGTACTTCGTGGAACAAATCTGTACTTCGGGATAAAAGTATAAGATTTATGTACAGATTTTCGATAATAAAAGTAACAGTGCAATATATGCAGGTGCAGTATACATGCACCGGAAATAAAAACGGATTTTAATAAAAGGTTCAAGGAGGACAAAATTATGGCAATGGAAATTAGTAGCGCATACAACAGTTATGCAAGTACCTACACAAATGGAGCAGACGGTAAAAAGCAGACAGAGAGCAAAGCAGCTACGAAAACAGACAAAGCAAATTCATCATCTGCGGCGAAAGCCAGTACATCGGATTATCTTGCAGAATTGCAAAAGAAAAATCCGAAACTGAATATTCAGAGTGGATATGCAAATGCAAGTATAGGTTCTGGCAGTTATCCGAATAAGATTGATGTAACAATCGCTCCGAATATACTGGCAGAGATGGAAACAAACCCGGAAACAGCAGAAAAATGGGAGAAAGCGTTGGCGGGAATACCGGCTGCGGCAAATTGGGCAGCTTCGACAATAAACGCAATGACAGGAAATAAAATGTTATATATTCATTATTGGGTTGATGAAAATGGAAATATGGGAGCTTGTAGTGCTAGCGGTCCTAGTCCAGATGAAGTCGGCAAAATGATTTCAGAGCGTAAAAAGCAGCAGGAAGAACAGCTTGAAGCCAGACTGGAAGCTGGCAAGGAAAGACGTGAAAGAATGGAAAAGTTGGCAGAGAAAAAAGCCGAAAAGAAAGAACAGGAAGAAAAACTTACAGAGCAGAGAGAAAAAGAAAAAACAGAAAAGAAAACCCTACAAATGCGAGAGGCTAAGATTGCCGGAAATGATGTGAAAACCCTTACTGAAAAATTGGTGGTGACAAACGCAACCTCTAGTAATTCCGCAGTATCGGGAACAATAGGCGTTGATATTAAAATTTGATGTTTTATTTAGAAACGAAATTCGACAGTAACAAATCAAGGAGGACAAAATTATGGTAAACATTCAAACAACGGGCGCTTTTGCAACAGAAGCAGCATTTGAGGGTGCTTATGATAAGAGGGTTGCAAAACGCGGGAATGAGTCTGCGGAAAAAGCCTACAGGCAGACTGAAAAGACGAGTGTGCAGGAACATCTTGGGGATGGTGTAAACATTACTATTTCACAGGAATCACAGGAGTTTATGGCAGGAGTGGATGAACGAAAAGCGGCACAGCGGGCAGAAAAGGAAGCGCTTATGGAGCAGTATTCCACGAATCCTTTTGCGTACAGTGGAAATGCTATTTCTCTTACCAATCTGGAAACCGGAGAGCACGTAGCACAGGAACCGTCTCAGTGGCGTGTATTCAGTGAAAACCTATATAAGAATGGTTTTTATGACAATATGAGCGATGAAGAAGTACAGAAAATGGAAGGTATGCTGGAAAGCATTACTTATGGCGTGGACAGTATCAGCGGACTTACAGACGCGGAGCGTTCTTATTCTGCCTTTTCGCACGAAGGGGCAAAACTGGAATTTATCTCTTCCATCAATGCGCTGAATTATTTTGCAGATAACTATGTGCTGGATGATATGCGGGAATCCTTTAAGAACCTGATTAAAGCATATGAGGACTATAACAGTGAGAGCGTTGCGAAACATAAAAACTCAGATGATTTATACAGTGAAGCTATGTCGAAAATTTCCGCACCTAACGCAGTTGGCGTAAAGGAAGCGGTAAAGAGAACGCAGGAGCAGACAGCCGCAAGTCAGGCGATTGGCAAGGTAACGCATACGGATGAGGAAGAAGCACAGCAAAAGCAGGATTATCAGGCACTTTTTGATAAACTGATTAAAGATAAGGATAACACAGGCAGCATCTTTGATGAGATGAAGAATGTTCTGGTAAACTATGCTTCAGGCGGCAGCAATAACAGCGCCGTATTGGATTTGTTAAATAGCAGAAATGCAAATAGTTTCAGTAATATGTTTAATTATTGGTCAAGATTGTTATCAGAATAACAAATGAAGTGTTGTACTGCATGAAATATATGCAAATAAAAATCCTCTTGGGTTGTGTAGAAACTTCACTTAAGAGGATTTTTAGAGCATTCAGAATTTATATAACAAAAAAGACCGGCTTAATTGCCAGTCTTTAAGTGGTTTGTTACTTACAAATTTTTTCTGTACTTCAGGGAAAAAATCTGTACTTCAGAATAAAGGTATAAGATTTTATGCGCAGATTTTCGATAATATAAGTGACAGTGCAGTATATGCACCGGAAATGAAAAACGGATTTTAAAAACAGATTATGGAGAATGAAAATGATTAAAACACATTTGACAGGCGTAAATGGAGAGAACCAGTCATTACTTCAATCCAGATTAGAGGTTAAAATAGCAAGGCAGCAACAGGCAATTAAGCTGCTATCGGAAACGTGTAGCAGTGGGTGCGATAGTTTGAGCATTTCCAGTGGTGCAAGGAGCTTTTCAAAAGAATCTATAGCTGCATTGATAGACAAAGGCGCCAATGTATCTGCAAGTGAATTGTCATTTTATTTTGCAAACTATAATAATTCAAACGCAATTCTAGGTGCAATTAATTTTGGCGAGAATGTTTCCTGCGGTTATAATCCGAATTTTAAGGATTATGGCGTCATTTCTTTTGATTATAATGGTAGCAGTCAGGTAGTGCCAAATTATGCGGTGCCGAAGATTAACACAAGCTCACTATCAGGCATTCGTGCCGTAAACAATTCTTTGATTCTGAATAATAAAAGTTATTATTCGTGGACAACATCGAGCGGCAGCCGATACTCATGGACTGTCAATAATGGGAAAATTGGCTGGGCGGCTTCGGAGTCGTTACTGGCAGAAAATACAAACCAAAAAGGGACAAATTATAAATGGGAAATGCGGAAAGCGGGGAATATTCTGACATGTCTGGCACAGGGAAAAGATTTGTGGGGATACAGCAGAGATGAGGTTCTATCGACCTGTGAAAAAGTCGGAATTACACAGGGCTTCTTTTCCATAGATGCAGGTGCCGGAAAACATACCTATATATTGCAGGAATCCGGTGAAGCCATGAATGTTGACGCAGAAATAAAAAATTTGAACAACATCAACTGGATAGAAATTGGTTATAAAGAGGGAGATACATTTTCTGTTTATGGCAAAGAGTATGCCGTTGACAGCAGCGGACATATCAATGTTTCGATTGACGATACATTCACATCAACAGAAATAATTTATCCAATTAGGGCATTAACATAGGTTTGAATATGGATATAATGCAGTAAATAAGTATCTTCAAGCTTGTCCTTTTTTAATGGTTAAAATATTTTAACATCTGTATCAGCATATCATTTTCATCAGTGCTGCCCTGCTTGTTTCGTTTGTCGAAGACAAGAAAACCGGCAGCAGAGTAGAAATCAAAAAGTTTTGGCTGGTTATTGCACTCTATGTATACAGTTTTCCCGCCAATCAGGTATTCTACATCTAAAACACGCTGCAATGCCATTGAAAGCAAATCTGCCCCAGCAATGCTAAATGGCAGGTTCGGGTTGAAATTTCTGCCAAGTTGTGCAATCAGCGGCATAGATACCATGAAACAGTCTAAAGAATTGTCATATTGGGAAAATTTTGCTATTTTCTTTTGCAGGGTTTTACTCAAGCGTGCACCCGCTATGGATACAAATTTGTTGGCAAGGGTATAATATCCGACAAACGCAGAGTTACTTTCAGTTTCCTTGAAAACAAGGAATGTGACAGCAATCCGTTGTTTAGCAAATTCGACTGCTTTATTGTGTATAAAATCTTCAACATCAAGGTTAAGCGGACACATAAAGGTGGAGAGGACTGATTTGCATGAATCCTCTCCATACATCTTCATCATATCCAATATATTTATTTGCTTTATTTGCTGCATTATTTTACTAAAGCTCCTAACAGTTTTTTTATATCCTCGCCTTTCAAATCTTCGGAGTCAACATGGCGGAGAGGGTAATTATCGGCTGTCTGGGCAGCCTGT
>JAMPHY010000044.1 GCA_023663185.1 Clostridiales bacterium
TTATACAAGAGATTGCCAGTTTGTCCTCCGGTGTCCTTCGGGCCCGGGGGCTTTTTATATTAATAGGAGGTACTATGTCAGACAAAACATACAAATCGTATCGTCAACAATTAAATATATTACGTTCAAGAGGTATGGTAATTGGCAAGGGTTCTCAAGGTTCCCGCGTAATGCGTATACTTGAACGTGAAAACTACTACAACGTCATAAATGGATATAAGGAATTATTTCTTGCAACGAAAGCTACTGCTTCTTCTGACGAAATATACAAAACCGGCACCACATTTGATGAAGTATACGCCCTTTATAACTTTGACCGAGAACTAAGAAATATATATCTGAAATATCTGCTTAAGCTTGAAAACACATTTAAAACTGTAATTGCACATGAATTCTCAGAAAAATACGGTCACGATAACTACCTGAAAATTGAAAATTTTGATACAACCAGTGAATATAACATTTCTTCATCAATTAAACTTATCGGAGACATTCAGCAGGAAATTGCCCGTCAAATGAGCAAACATCATCAAGTTGTCACCCATTATATGACGGAGCATGGGTACATTCCGCTCTGGGTTCTCGTAAATGTTCTTACTTTCGGTAAAATTGAAAACTTTTATAAAAATATGCAGCCTGCTGATAAAACCGTTGTAGCAAAGCAATTCAATTTACAGCCGAATGAGCTTGCCAAATTCATGCACATATTGGCTTTAGCACGGAATAAGTGCGCACATGATGAACGCTTCTTTGATATTAAATTCAAAGAGCGTATTCATACTAAAAGCATTAAAAATTTCTCAATTCTCAAAATAACTCGTGCTGCAGACGGTTCCTATACATATGGTACAAATGATACATACGCCATTGCTATTATGTTCGCTCTTCTTTTAGGCAAAAGTGACTTAAACGAATTTGTCTCCTCAATGAGAACTGCCTTTAATAAACTGCAAAAGCAGCTACACACAATCTCCGCCACGGATATTATGTCCATCATGGGCTATAATGCGGCAAATTGGACAAACATAACTAAATTAAAATAACTCTCTCGCAGTCTATATAGCAGCAGTTACTTATGAACCACCCCTCTACTCCACTTCCCTAAGCCTTTCCACAAGCGGCTTCCTGCCAAGTATACATATCACCACGCCAGAAATTATTACCGGCACAAGCACCACTAAGACCGCATAGGCAAGTAGATGCCAAATCGGGAAATGCCAGTGCAGATAATACGCGCCAAACTCGTGCATAAGCAATATGAGTGCATATCCTGCCGGCATGCCTAAGCAGACGGTGATAATTATATTCTTTAGAGCAAGAATAAGCCCTTCGCCGATTATCATTTTTTTAAGCTGCGCTCTGCTCATGCCTATGGAGCAAAGCATTGCAAACTCTCCTTTACGCGCCATTGCATTTGATACAAGAGTATTTATCATATTTATAAGCGCAAACCCGATTATAAACGCAGACAACCCCCATATCATGTATTTCATCGAATTATAATCTTTTTCTCTCTGCTTAAGATAAGCGGTAAATTCTGCCAATGTAAGATATAAATTATCATCTGTATAATTTTCAAGAAACTCCTTTACAACCGTATCCGTCTTATAGTCTTCTACAGCAATAATCATTCTATAACTGAAATTATAGCCTTCGGGAACCATAGCCGCCAGAAGTTCTTCCGGCAGGAAAAACCAGCCGTCGTTTAATGTCATCAACCGCGCTTTTTCGTCCGTAACTTTATAAAGGTCCTCCATGTTTCCTGCTATGGTAAAATAATCTTCACGATAATCATTTCCGTCATACCATCTGAATTTCACCTTATCGCCAATCTCAAATTCCCAGCCGAATATTTCTTTGGCAACGCTGTTATTATTAACCAGTATCTCTTTATTCTGAATCATTTTTTCATAATCAATATCGCCCTGTATGTGTGGTTTGAGCATATCAACGTCTTTTCTGTTAAATGACATAATGGAGCAGTTTGATTGATAATTGTTATACTCATACGTCACCTCAAAGCTTTCCTGACGGGTTATTTTTTCTACGCCGTCTAAGGACGCTATTTCCTCCTCCAGTTCTTTCGTAAACGGGCTGGCAAGCTGGATATCCGTCAAGCCGTGTTCCGCGCTCTGAATAGCGTTATAAGAAATATCAAGCATGTAATCGCCGAAGGAAAATTCGACCTGCCTTGCATACTCTTCAAGGTTATATGCGGCAAGGAAAGTTCCGCCCATAATAAAAAGCACGCCGCCAATGCCAAGCGAAATTGCGGTCATGGCTGATTTTTTCCTGTTGCTGCCAGCGCTTATTTTAGCAAGGTTAAAAGGCGTAAGTCTTCTTTTCCTGCCTGATTTACTCTTTATTTCAGCACGGTTATCGTACATTTTCGCCGCTTCTATTGGTGACGCCGCCGCTGCGATTTTCGCGGGCTTTCTTATAGACAGCATGACCGTAAGGGTATTGGCAATTATAGTAAGTGCCCAGATATTTAAAGTATTTGGCAGATAGAAGCCTATCGGCATGAGAAAATATGCAAAAGCTGTGCCGATACAGATACCCGCCATAATCCCCGCCGCGCTTAAGAAAATCCCTTCATATTGCACGGTTTTCCTAATCTGCTTAGACGTCATTCCTATCGTGCGCAGTTGTCCGAATTGGCGTATCCTGCCCGTAACGGAAATATAGAAAATGCTATAGATTACAAACACGCTGATGAACAAAACTGCCATGCTGACAATTATGACTGTGATTTTTTCGGTTGGCGTGGTGTCTGATATCATTACCACAAATGAACTGTTTTCCCTTATATTATAGCGCGGTATGCCGTACTGCCCACCCATGCTGCGTATTTCTTCTAAAAAAGTCTGCTCATTCATTTTATCAGCGTCGTTAATTCTAAGGGCGGCGGTATAGTTTACGTCTTTAAGTTGAACACCGTTTTCCGCATATTCTTCCGAGAGCATGATAACAAAGTTGTTTTCCGACTCGGTATCGGTATAGCCCGTAACAATATAGGTTTCCGTATTTCCATCAAGCCATGTGATAGTAATTTCCGCTCCGATAACAGATTCCTTGCCGATTTTTCGCATATAGGCTTTCGATACCGCCGCTTCATTTATTTTGGCAGGATATGCGCCTTCGATAATCTGTGAACGCGCCGATTTGATTATTCCGCCATCTTCGGAATAGTATGCGGCGCGTATTATGTAATTGTCCACTTCCATCGGACTTCCTGCTTTATATGTCACCATGTCTTCTGTACGTTCGTCGTCTTTAAGGCTTTCTGCCTGCTCTTTGCTTAATTCACTGTACATGGTCTGGTACTGCGCGGCTAGCTCGCGCTCCACATTTTTATCATAAGCAGCGGAAAATCCCGCCAGCCCTGAAATAAGGGCGGCAGACAGAGCAACCGTAATTATTATAAAAATATTACGCATTTTACCAAAACGCAGACTACGCATGGTAATTTTGCGAAGAATTTTTGTGTTATTGTTTTTCAACATATTAGTATCCTTTCTCAACTTGCGAATTTGTACCCTAAAGCACAAATTTGCTATTTTATCCTACCGTCTTCAATCCTCACTATCTTGTCGGCAAGCTGCGCTATTTCAAGATTATGAGTTATCATTACAAGTGTCTGGTCGTAGTTTTCTGCGGTCTGTTTAAGCAGCCCTAAAACTTCCTGACTCGTCTTACTGTCCAAATTTCCGGTCGGTTCATCTGCTAATATTATCGCAGGTTTAAAAGCGATTGCCCGCGCGATTGCGGCGCGCTGCTGCTGTCCACCCGACAGATTATTGGGGAAACGCTCCAGCTTATCTTCAAGGTGCAGCATTTTTATCACGCCGTCTATAAATTCCTTGTCGGGTTTGCTGCCGTCCAACTCTATCGGCAGGACAATATTTTCATACACATTCAACATCGGCACGAGATTATAGTTTTGAAAAACAAAGCCTATTTGTCTGCGCCTGAAAACAGTAAGCTCATCGGGCGACATTCCCGATATCTCTTTGCCGTTTATTTTAACGCTGCCCGACGTGGGATTATCCAGCCCGCCCATCATATTAAGCAGCGTAGACTTGCCGCTGCCTGACGTTCCCACGACAGCGACAAACTCCCCCTTTTCCACGGAAAAATCAACGCCGTCCAATGCTTTCACAAGGCTGTCGCCGCTGCCGTAATATTTTTTCAGATTTTCGGTTTTAAGTACGTTCATTTCAGTTGTTTCCTTTCCTTAATTTGATTTTAGTATAAACGGCAAATGTCACAAAAACCTCTCAATTTTATAAAATTTTTCCACATAAAAAACAAGTAGAAATTTTATTTTCCACTTGCTTTTTAATCTTTCAACTACTGCATTATTAATAAACTCATTGCAACAGTTCAGCTCATTTGCTGTCTTACTATTCTTTTATCTTGTCTAATTCTGTGAGATTTACCCCCGAAATCTGCAAAAATACTTTTAGTTCAATGTACCTGTCTTTCATTTCTTTATAAACTGCAGATTCTTTATCAGGCATTAAAATCATGTACTTCTGCAGTCTGGAAAACTCTTCTATTGATATCTTTATCATCTCTATTTCTGACATATTAGTGTACCTCCCATTTATTAATAACTTTATAATAGCAGAGTTTACGCTTTTTTCAAGCCGTATAATTTTATTTTGCAAATACATTCAAATATTATATTTTTAGAGCGCCGCGATGCTCCTCACTCTAAAGGAATATTCACAATAAATTCTGCGCCGTTTGGCGGCTCGGATTTGACGACTATGAATCCGCCCTGCTCCGATATGATATTTCGTGAAAGAAACAGCCCTATGCCCAAGCCTTCCGTATTTTTTACCGTTTCGGAGCGGTAAAATCTGCCGAATATCTTTGCCTGCTCATCTTCCGGAATACCCGCGCCGCTGTCTTTTACGGTTATTTTCGCATAGAACTCTCCTGCAGTTGCCGAAATCTCTATACTGCCATTTGCGGACGTATATTTCACGGCATTGTCAATAATATTGAATAACGCTTCCGCCGTCCATTTTTTATCACAAAATGTATAAACATTTTCAGGACAATCTATCTTTATCTCAATATTCTTATTCTCTGCGGCAGGAATTATCTGTGCAAGGCTCTCAGCAATAATCTCAAGCGCAGAATTTTTTTCTTTTTTAAAAGAAATTATCCCACTCTCTAAACGTGACATTTTTACTAACGCCTGCGTCAAAAATTCCAGTTTTTCCGTCTGAGTAATAGATAATTCAAGAAATTCGCGACGTTTTTCTTCATCAATGTCCTGCCGCAAAAGTATCTGCATATACATTTTCAGATTCGCCGCAGGAGTTTTCACCTGATGGGAAATATCGGAAATAAGCGACTGCATTTTTTCCTTACCCTGCTTGGACTGCTCGCTCTTGGCGTTCAGTATTTCATACAGACGCTTAAGCCGCACGTTGATTTTCCCGTCTATGCTGTCCTCCGTAATGGTGAAATCGGGAACTCTTTCGGCTATCATATCGTCTAAAATATTTTCCAGTTCATTTGCAAAGCAGGAAATTTTTCTCTTATAATACAAATTAATGCCGATTGCCGCTGCTGCCGAAATTATAACCACGGCGCAAACCATTAAAATATATGTCATTGATTTTCACCATTCCACAGATAGCCTATGCCGTAAGCCGTTTTGATGTATTTGCGGTCGCCGTTTTCTATCTTGCCGCGGATACGGTTGATGTTCACCGTCAGAGTATGCTCGTCCACAAAATTCCCCTTATCGTCCCAAAGTTTCTCAAGAAGTATCTGCCTTGTTAAAACGCAATGTCTGCTGTTCACAAATATCTTTAAAAGTTTGTATTCAGTCGGGGTAAAGGAAATGCTTTGCCCGTCCGCCGAAGCCAAGAGCCTGTCAAAATCAATGGTCAGATAGCCATCGGAATAAATATCCCCTTCACCCATACTGCGCTTTAAGACCGCCGCAATCCTTTTCCTTAACACAGGCAGCGAAAATGGCTTCGTAATATAGTCGTCCGCCCCGCTGTTAAAGCCGTCCAGCTCATCTTCTTCAAGATTGCGGCAGGTTAAGAATATCACAGGTATATCCCTGCGGCTTTTTATTTCGCGACAGACCTTAAAACCCTCCTTATCGGGAAGGTTCACGTCCATAAGCACAATGTCCGCCTCTTCGATATGTTCAAGCGCCGTCCTGCCATTTTCCGCGGAAATAACATTATAGCCTTCCGCCGACAAGTCTGTTTCCAGCCCGCGCCGCATTGCTTTGTCGTCCTCTGTGATAAGAATCGTAAACATATTAACACTGCTTTCCTTCTAAATACCAAACATCTCACGGCAAATCCACTTTCCCGTGTCGGTCTTAAATATCGTCTGATAAGTATGCCGTATAGTCTCTTTTTTGCTGTTATCCTCATAGAGATTCACCAGAAAATCCGCTTCGACTAAAATCTGATAGTCCGCTCCGTCTATATTCGTATAGGTGTGATGATGTCCGACCAGATAGGAAACACGCTCAATCTGCTCTTTAGAAAACCCGCATTCCTTTAACATTTTCTCCGCCTCCGGCGGCCCGTAAAGTTCTTGAAGTTCACCGCTGCAGCTTCCTTTTTCTTTCTCGGCGATTTTAATTCCGATATCGTGGACGTAAGCCGCCGCTTCCAATATGACAAGCTGCTCTTCCGACAATCCTTCGCCTAGTCCGATGAGTCTGGCGAAGCTGTGGACTTTTACAAAATGCTGTATCCGTCCCGCGTCGCCTGCGTCATATGAAATCATCGCTTTATACAAATTTGCAAGTTGATTAGTGTAATCCATGTTAATCCTATCCCTTTCTATCTCTAAATTTATGCTATTGTTCTTTGCCTGCTATATTATACCTTGCAATAAGTTTATCATTCAATAGGTTGCTGTAACTTTTTAAAATATTTTCAAATTAGGTATTGCGCTTTAACCTACATAGTGTTAATATAATAGCCGTAGACCTACATAATGTTAATATAAATAGATTAGCGCTAATCTATGGAACAGAAAGGAGCAATGAAATACTATGGCACAACAAATTTCCGAATCGGAACTGGTACTTATGAAAATCATCTGGAAAAACGGCGGGGCGGCGTTATACTCACTTATCATGGAAGAACTGGAAAAGGACAAAAACGAATGGAAAAATAACACGGTTCTCACCCTGCTCTCAAGGCTGGTGGAGAAAAAGTTTTTAAAGGTCAAAAAAATCGGCAGACGGAACGAATACGTGGCTACGGTGACAGCAGCAGATTATCAGACTATGCAGACGCACAGCTTTCTTAACAGAGTCTATGACGGGGACGTGAAAAATCTGGTGTCAACGTTGCTGCGACAGGATATCCTTTCCGCAGACGAATTGAAAGAAATTGAAGACTTTTGGAGAAAAGAAAATGAATGAGTTTATTAAAATATTATTGTCTCTGTCAGTTTCAGGCACCCTGCTGCTTCTGCCTATTTTGTTACTAAAAAGGTTGTATAGAGATAAATTCAGCTGTTGCTGGCAGTATTATATCTGGATAGTTGTCGCGCTGCGTTTTCTGCTTCCTTTTACTCCTGATACCACAATTGTCGGAAGTATGTTTGAAAAGTTTGATACGATGGCAACGGCGGACACATATTTAACAGATTATAATACTCCCGCCACAGTAAATACGGATATGCCTGAAAACAGTCAGACACAGGAAAGCAGCCTGTCACAAGAAAGCAGTCTGTCATTGGAAAGCAACCAGTCACAAGAAAACAGTCTGCCATTGGAAAATAATAATACGCCTGTATCTGCCGTTACACACAGCCCGCTCAATTTATATGATGCTTTTTTCTTTGTGTGGGCGGTAGCGGCGTTAATCCTTATTGTCCGAAAGATAACGCTCTACCAAAGTTTTACCCGCTATATTAAAGCGCGTAATACAGATGTAGCGGATATTAAGATTCTAAATCTTTTATCTGACTGCATGGAAAAACTGAATATTAAAACAAACGTGGAACTGTCGTACAATCCTATTATCTCTACTCCTATGATGAGCGGATTTTTCCACCCGCACATTGTTTTACCCATAAGGGAGCTGGACGACAAAAAGCTGTCTTATATCTTTATGCATGAGCTGACTCATTATAAGCAGAAAGATATGTTTTACAAATGGCTGGTGCAGATAGTTGTCTGCCTTCACTGGTTTAATCCTTTTGTCTATCTATTGGAAAGGGAAGTAAATGTATCCTGCGAGTTGTCATGCGATGAAAAAGTCATATCCGCCCTTGATGATACGGCAAGGCGCGAGTACGGGGATACCTTGATTTCATTTTTAAAGTCAGATAATCTATATCGAAACACCCTTGCTTCAATCACCTTAACAGAAGGTGCGAAACAACTAAAAGAAAGGTTAGGTGCTATTATGAAATTTAAGAAAAAATCAAAAGGCATTATTACTGCCACAGTTATTATTTCCGCTGCAATCTGTATCTGCTTCTGCGTAACCGGAGCATATGCGGCAACACCTAAAGCTGATAATGATAGTGAAATGGCATGGAATGATGACTCCCTTACGCAAGAAGAAAAAGAATTAATAATAAAAACTGCCACAGAAATTAATGGAAATTCAACGCATTCAGATTCATATAAAAAGTTAATCGCATATAAAACCAAAGGCTATTTACAGCAAAGCGTCGCCGACTTTAACGCTTCGCTTGCTTCAACGCCCGATGAATTAACAGATTTTCTTGCCACAGTAGCTGATGTGAGCGACACCATATCCCAAGATGACGAAAATTATGATTTTTTTAACACAACAATCAATTTTTCGTCCCAAGAACTATATTGCAGCCATATGGGAGAAGAAATCGCATTTTCTTCACACATCTCCAAGCAAACCAGACCAAGCAAATATTTAGACCAAGATGGAGAGATATGGTATGAGTTTTCCTGTTTTGTAGATTTTCAAGTCCCCTATACAATAAATTCGCCTGAACTCATCACAGTAGAGGAAAGAGACAATACCTTACTTACGTTTCGGACAGAAATGCAAGACTATTTGAATTCCTTAAGCGAAGCTGAAATCACAGACGGCAATATTAAGCAACTTCTTTTAGACAAAGCCGATGAGCTTATAGAACGCTTATCTACTGAAAATATGGAGTTGTCGGTTGAGATTTATCAAATTGAAATTAGCGGTTGAGAAAAGGGTTAATAATGGTTGGGTTGTTCCGGCTGATTTATATTAGATGTTAAATCAGTCGGAATGTCCTCTCTGATGGGGTTTCTGGTTGTATATCAATCACCATATTTAGTATTTTGCGCAACCATAGATTGCGGTATTGTATAAATTGTATCCTCGTATGTCGAAAATTTAATCTCATCATTTCGGTTAAATAATGAAAAACACTTCGGATACTCCATTCTCCCTGATTTCAATTCCTCTGCAAGCAACAGAAGATTAATAGTATTAATTGCTACTCCTCTTACTCCGGTTCTTTCGCAGATATTATCTAATCTGTCTTTAAATCCACCTGTAAATTCTCCGGACACAAAAGCGTAATTGAAATCGCATACAGTATCTTCAAATATCTTCCACCATTGATTTGGATTGATTGATGATTGCCTTGTTTTATTTTCCTCAATATACCGCACCATTTCATCTGCTTGGCTCATTGGGAGTGAATATCCTTTTGAATAAGCTTTATTGTCAATAATAAGTCCGTTTTTACCATAGTACACACATACATCCGGTTTTCTCGTATCTCCCAATCTTGCACCTTTAAAATCAAGTTCTGTTGTCAACAATTCCGCCGTCTGTATTTCATAGTCCCTGTTGGAATCACTATCAAACCCTAAATCAATCAACAATAAGTATTTATGATTTACATATTGCAATTTCTTTCTGATATCATCTTTAAGAATTGCAAAATCTGATTTTGCAATATTCTGAATTTGAGCAGGAATACTCAATCCAACAATTGTATCGGTCACTTTATACTGATTTTGTCTTACAACAACGGACAAACCAATATTTTCAAAACTGTTTATATCATCAGCTATTGTACTTTCTGATTCAGATATTCCCTTTGTTTTAAGATACTTTTGTAAATATGTCAGACTTCTAAAATCTGATTGCAAAGCATTCAATAAATGCGTTCTTCTATTTCGCAAATAATCTCTGTCCGTTACTTTTGTTGCCAGCATATCCCACATAACGCGCTTGGGAATTTTAGCAAATTTTGAAGTACCTTTTATATGCTTTATTACCTTCAATCCTTTTAGCGTAATTTGATATGATTGAGCAATCATATCTGAATATTCTATCCCATTTAAAACAGTTGTAACGGTTTTATTGACCTGCGTCACCCAACCTAGCTGTTTCAGCCAACTACATATTGTTCTCGCATATTTATCGCTTGTACCTTCCGTATCTGATAATAGCTTATTGCGCTCTCTAGCATCATTAATTTCCGACAGCCCTTGCAATATAAGGTGTTGCGGAATTGAAGTAAAACCAGCTTCGCCAATAAAGCCCAACTTCTCGCCAATCTCAAATTTTGTCAAGGGCACGTTACTTTCTAACAAAAGCATTATCCTGCATACAGGCGGATATGATAAAAAAGCTTTTTCTAAAATATCTTCTTCCTCTTTACTTCCATCCTCTGTATGCACATATTGCTCCCCTAATTCAGATAAACTGCACTCATCTGAATTTCTGTCATATTCAAGCAGTCCTACACTAACTCCCCATCTTAGATACGAATCTGCAGACCAGTCGCTCTGATACTCTTTTCTTTGTCCCGGCAGAGCTGCCTGCACAATGCCGGAACAAGGTGCATTACTTCTTGTATATCCTTTTGGAGTTCCTTTTCCCTTTAAATGTTGATAAGAAATATGTATTCTTTCCTTCGATAGTTCCCTTATAAATTCATCTCTACCATACTTCTCTGGTACAAGGCGTGGAATTTTATCAATCCTCAACTCTTTATTTACATCCGAATTAAGCAAAAAAAGTTTTATTACTCTCTTTAGGTTACTGATTTTATATGCCTCTTGCACCCAGCCAAAAGTTCTTTCTGCCATCTCTAATCCTCCGTTAATAATTCGTAACTAAAACTTCCTGCGTTACATTATTACTATTTTTTGTATGATAGTTGCAATTATTATAATTAAAATTTATCTTGTGCATATGATATTTCCGTTCTTTTTTCCAATCCAACAAAATATTGTTTACTGCACCTTTATGGCGTGAAACATTTGATAAGGCAAATTTTATTCCTCGTTCAGTCAGTCTGTCCAATATATCATACAAAGCTCTCTCATCATCTTCGCCCCAGCCTTTAAATCCTCTTTTCCCATCATTATAACTTCCACAAGTTATTAAATATGGCGGATCAGCATATAAAAAATCTCCCTCTTTCATTATGCCATAATCAAATTCCCGAAAATCACATGCGCTATAACTTATCTGCTCAATAACACCCTGCAATTTATTCAAATTATTCCTCATTACTTCATTGAATGAACTTCTGTTCTTACCAAAAGTATTATTATATTCATGAGCTGAATTAAATCTAAATTGATAATTGAAACTAAAACACATAAGCACATACAAATCTAATGGATTTTTTGTATTATTGTAGTGATTTCTAAAACGCTCATAAGCTGACTTGTCATTTTTGGTCAATTTCCATTCATTGATAATATCATCAATCTTATATATAGTCTTTTCTATACCAAGACGCTGAATTTCTTTATATATATCAATAACAAAAAAGTTTAAATCATTGGCTATATGCCTGTCAGCTTTTGTATTAAAAGTCACATCACATCCACCACAAAATATATCAACCATCAGTTCAATATTTTTGGGAAACCACCTTTGAATTTGCCCCATAATTCGATATTTATTTCCTATGTAATTCATAGGCGCCTTTATATATTCCATTAGTTTCTCCTCAAAAAATAAAGTTGCTCCTTAAGTCCTGCTTTATTATTTGGAATTTTATTCTTGTATCTTCTATAATCAATTTCTATAAACCGAAATGAATTTCCAAGAGCATATGTCTTACATAGCTCCATCAAATCATCAGTACTGATTATCCCCTCATTGTTATAGCTTATTAATAGATATCTGCTCTGACAATCCCTGATAAGCGTTTCGAATGCGTTATGTACTGTACTTTTCTTACAAAAAACACTTTTTTGGTTTTCGTAATTTCTCATTCCGGTTACACCTTGTAACTTTGGATAATCATATCTTGCTATCGTTTCAAGTATATGATAATTGGGCAGGTATTCTCTTGCATTATACGGCGGATCAGCATATAGTAAATCATATTTCTCTCTAAGCAGTTGAGTATAATCTGCATTAGTACACAACATCTTCTCAGCCGTCGTAATAATCACTGGTTTTTCTAATCGTAACGTATTATATGTACGTTTATCCCAAAATTTCAAATATGCTCCAAACACACCTGTAATATTTGCCACATATGGTACTGCATTTATTAATGCTGCAAGTAAATAGTAATATTCATCTTCTGAAAGCAAACCGACATTATTCCATTCTTCAATCTGCATTCTTATCAAGTCAATTTTTATAGCATTTTCACACTGAAAATACATTCTTTCACAATTTTCATTTGGAGAATAATTATTATAAATAAAACACTTTTCGATTGGATATGCGGTACTCTCCAACGTAATACTATTTAAATAATCAATTACATCAAAATCGAATTTTTTGAATGAAGGTTCTGTACATATGCCTATTGTTCCTCTTGCAATCACATAGCTAAAGTAAAGGAAATCATTGGATAGTACACTATACCCTTTTTCTTTCAAGGCATTTCCAACTGTACCTGAACCCGAAAAAATGTCAATCACCGTTTTAACATCCTTCGTTTCTGTTTCTATGGTGTCCATAATATAGTCAAGCAATAACGCCTTTCCACCAATGTAGCGCATGATAATCCTCCGAATTTCCAATACTACTTTTATAGTATACTTGTCATTTCTTTTATTTGCAAGATTTACTCACGATAATATGAATTGATAAGCAGATATGAATATATGCTAGTTGATATAAAGCATTTCAAAATATGTTTGAGTTTCCCCATTTTTCCTCTGTAATAATAAAAATGCAAAAACAGCTCCAAC
>JAMPHY010000045.1 GCA_023663185.1 Clostridiales bacterium
CAGATGCAAACTGGTATGTTGTTCATACTTATTCCGGGTATGAAAATAAAGTAAAAGCAAATATTGAGAAAACAATAGAAAACAGACATCTGGAAGACGAGATTCTGGAAGTGCGGGTTCCGATGCAGGACGTAATGGAAGTAAAGAACGGAGCCAGAAAAAACGTGCAGAAGAAAATGTTTCCGGGCTATGTTCTTATTAATATGGTTATGAATGACGATACATGGTATGTTGTCAGAAATACCAGAGGCGTTACCGGTTTCGTCGGACCGGGAAGTAAACCGGTGCCGCTTTCAAAGGCTGAAATGAAGCCGCTCGGTATCAAGGTTGAAAATATAACGGTAGACTTCGCTGAGGGCGATACCATAGCGGTTATCGCGGGCGTATGGAAAGATACCGTGGGCGTGGTTCAGAGAATGGATTACGGTAAACAGACGGCAACGATTAACGTGGAGCTGTTTGGAAGAGAGACTCCGGTAGAAATAAGCTTCGCGGAAGTCAGAAGTATGCGATAGGTATTTATTCCGCTTCGGCGGTGTAGATATACGTGGGAGTAACATTAAGTTACGCCTAGACCACATTATTAGGAGGTGCCATATGGCAAAGAAAGTAGAAGGATATATCAAGTTACAAATCCCTGCTGGCAAAGCTACGCCAGCGCCGCCGGTAGGTCCTGCACTTGGACAGCACGGCGTCAACATTGTTGAATTTACCAAACAGTTCAACGCTAAGACTGCTGATAAGGGTGATGTTATCATTCCCGTTGTTATCACAGTATATGCAGACAGAAGTTTCAGCTTCGTTACTAAGACTCCGCCTGCTGCGGTTCTTTTGAAGAAGGCATGCAATATTAAGTCAGGTTCGGCAGTACCTAACAAGACTAAGGTTGCAAAAATTTCTAAAGATAAGCTTAAAGAAATCGCAGAGCTTAAAATGCCCGATTTGAATGCGGCAAGCGTAGAAGCAGCTATGAGCATGATTGCCGGTACTGCAAGAAGTATGGGCATCACAGTAGAAGAGTAATGGAGGAACGGATATGAAGCATGGTAAAAAATATATGGAAGCTGCCAAGCTTATCGACCGCAGCATGCAGTATGAACCGGCAGAAGCAGTTGCATTGGTAAAAAAGACGTCTATAGCAAAGTTTGACGAGACCGTAGAGGTTCATATCAGAACCGGTTGTGACGGACGTCATGCAGAGCAGCAGATTCGTGGAGCGGTAGTATTACCGAACGGAACCGGTAAAACAGTAAAGGTTTTGGTATTTGCTAAAGGAGATAAGGTTGCAGAAGCAGAGGCAGCAGGCGCAGACTATGTAGGAGGCGACGAGCTTATTCCTAAGATTCAGAATGACGGCTGGCTTGATTTCGACGTTGTTGTAGCGACGCCTGATATGATGGGCGTTGTAGGACGTCTCGGTAAGGTTCTTGGTCCTAAAGGACTTATGCCTAACCCGAAAGCAGGTACGGTAACAATGGACGTAACTAAGGCGATTAACGATATTAAAGCAGGTAAGATTGAGTACAGACTTGATAAAGCTAATATCATTCATGTGCCTGTAGGAAAGACTTCTTTTGATGAAGCAAAACTTCAGGAGAACTTCGACGCATTGATGGAAGCTATTGTGAAGGCAAGACCTTCGGCAGTAAAGGGACAGTTCTTAAAGAGCATTACCCTTGCAACCACAATGGGACCGGGCGTAAAAGTAAGCACAGCAAAATATTGATGATAAGTATGCTCATTTTTTGGAAAAGCATTTCGGGATTTAATTCCGGAGTGCTTTTTCATTTACTTTGTAAAATTATGTGATATACTTAAAAATATGAGAAAACAGAAATTCAAAAGAAAATCCAATTTCATACGGCCATTTTTAATAACGTTATTTTCTGTTGTGGCGCTTGGTATACTTTTTATGCTTTCGTACATGTGGATTAATGCGGATAGGGGCAGAGAACATCAGAATTTTCAACTGACTAAGGAGGAAATATCCGAAGAGGATATTCAGAATCTTATCGGGCAGAACGACAGATACGCCGATATCCTTTATGATGAAGAATACATGGTGGAGAACAATATCTATCTTAAAGATGCGGCGAGTGCGGACAGTGTGAGTATTACATTTGCGGGGGATATTCTTTTCGACGCTAATTACGGCGTGATGGCGGCGCTGCAATTAAACGGCGGCAATATTACGAATGGAATTATGCCGGAAGTTATTGCGGAAATGAAAAATACCGATATAATGATGCTCAATAATGAATTTCCGTATTCTAATAGAGGGACGCCGACGGAAGATAAACAATTTACATTTCGGGCAAATCCGACATACGTGTCATATCTTAACGAGCTGGGAGTAGACCTTGTTTCCCTTGCTAATAACCATGCCTACGATTACGGCGAAGAGGCGTTTTTAGATACGCTGTATACGCTTAAGGACGCAGGAATCACGTATGTAGGGGCAGGGGCTAATGCAGAGGAAGCGGAAAAACCGGTTTACTATATTATAAACGATATGAAAATTGCCTTTGTCTGCGCGACGCAGATTGAGAAAGCGGATTATCCCGATACGAAGGGAGCGGAAGAGGATTCGCCCGGCGTGTTTCGCTGCTGGGACGGTGAAAGATTGCTGCAGGTGGTTGCAGAGGCGAAAGAGAACAGTGACTTTGTAATTGTGTATGTTCACTGGGGCACGGAAAATCAGGAGGAAATCGACTGGGCTCAGGAGAAGCAGGCATACGAGCTGGCAGCGTCAGGGGCGGACATAATAATAGGAAGCCACCCGCATATTTTGCAAAAAATTGACGTGATAAACGATGTGCCGATTGTCTACAGTCTGGGAAATTTCTGGTTCAATTCCAAAAAAATAGATACCGGAATGGTGAGAATAACAGTTTCGGAAGACGGGCTTATGAGCCTGCGCTTTATTCCGTGTCTGCAAAATGATTACAGAACGAGCCTTGTAAGCGGCGAAGAGAAAGAAAGAATATTAGGCGTAATGCGGAATATGTCGGAAAATGTGCAGATAGATGCGGACGGATATGTAACATGGTAAAAATATGCTTGACAACCTAAAAGCACTATGCTATATTAAACAAGGTCGCTTAGACCATGCCGAAGACAGTAGGTGCCGTTTGGCGTAAGTATACCGCCTACCGAGGAGAAGAGTTTATGATTAAGAGCAAACCTTCCTGTCTTTAGGGAGGTTTTTTAGATAAAACAATTAAACTCCTATCGGCACAAAATCTATAAGGAGGTAATGTAATGGCAAAAGTTGAATTGAAGAAACCTATAGTAGAAGAAATTTCTGCTGCAATCAAGGATGCGCAGTCTGTTGTTCTGGTAGACCATCGCGGTCTTACCGTAGAGCAGGATACAGAGCTTCGTAAGCAGCTTCGTGAAGCGGGAATTACCTATAAGGTTTACAAAAACACAATGATGAATTTCGCATTCAAGGATACGGCATGCGAAGCGCTTGTCCCATATCTGAAAGGACCTAGTGCGGTTGCTATTTCCACAACCGACGCGACGGCGCCCGCAAGAATTATATGTAAGTTTGCTAAGACGGCGGATAAGCTTGAAGTTAAAGGCGGAATCGTGGAAGGCACCGTATATGACGCGGCGGGAATTGTGAACATTTCCAAGATTCCTTCCAGAGAAGAACTGCTTTCCAAGCTGCTTGGAAGTATCCAGTCACCTATTACGAACTTTGCGCGCGTTATGAATCAACTTGCTGAAAAGGGCGGCGCGTCAACAAATTAAAATTATATTTTAAACGGAGGTAAATTATCATGGCAAAATTATCTACTCAGGAAATAATTGATGCAATTAAAGAATTAACAGTATTGGAATTAAATGATTTAGTAAAAGCTTGCGAAGAAGAGTTCGGCGTATCTGCAGCGGCAGGCGTGGTAGTTGCAGCGGCAGCAGGCGGCGAGGCAGCGGCAGCAGAAGAAAAGACCGAGTTCGACGTTGAGCTGACAGAAGTTGGTCCTAACAAAGTTAAGGTTATCAAGGTCGTTCGTGAAGCTACCGGACTGGGACTGAAAGAAGCAAAAGACTTAGTAGACGCAGCTCCTAAGATGGTTAAGGAAGGCGCATCTAAGGAAGAAGCTGACGATATCAAGGCAAAGCTTGAAGCAGAAGGTGCAAAAGTTACTCTTAAATAGTTCAGTTTTATCTAATAAGAAGTGTAAACCGCTTATGGAGAACCATAGGCGGTTTTCTTGTCAATTTTACCAAAAATTTACTTTTAAAATAAATTAACCGTTGACTCTGAGGGCGGCTTGTAGTACAATGTATAGTGCACTATTGTGCAGTACTTTGCTTATTTATAGATGATTATTTCCGATAAATAGGCGCTTATCATTAAAGAATGGGGTGAATTTGTCAATGGAAAAGAACAGGATACGTGAAATTGCAGCAGGCAAAAACACGCGTATGACTTATGCACGACAGAAAGAGGTTCTTGAGATGCCTAACCTTATAGAAGTCCAGAAGGACTCTTATAAATGGTTTCTGGAAGAAGGCTTGAAAGAGGCTTTTGACGATATCTCGCCGATTTCGGACTACAGCGGTCATTTAAGTCTGGAATTTGTAAGTTTTGAATTATGCGAGGAGGACGTTAAATACTCTATCGAGAAGTGTAAAGAAAGAGATGCAACTTATGCGGCACCCTTAAAAGTAAAAGTTCGGCTTATTAATAAGGAGAAGGAAGAAATTACGGAGCATGAAATTTTCATGGGCGACCTGCCTCTTATGACTGAGACTGGTACATTCGTAATCAATGGAGCCGAGCGTGTTATTGTAAGTCAGTTAGTGCGTTCTCCCGGTATTTACTATGCAATCAGCCATGACAAAATCGGTAAGAGACTGTTTTCTTCTACCGTCATTCCTAATCGTGGCGCATGGTTGGAATACGAAACGGACTCCAACGATGTGTTTTATGTGCGCGTAGATAGAACGAGAAAAGTTCCGATTACAGTATTAATCAGGGCTTTAGGCGTGGGTTCAAACGATGAAATCAGGGAGTTATTCGGTGATGAGCCTAAAATAGAGGCAAGCTTTACGAAGGACGTTGCTGAAAATCATCAGGAAGGTCTTTTAGAGCTGTATAAGAAGATACGTCCGGGCGAGCCGCTTAGTGTGGAAAGTGCGGAAAGTCTTATTAACGCTATGTTCTTTGACCCCAGAAGATATGATTTAGCGAAAGTCGGCAGATATAAATTTAATAAAAAGCTGATGTTCAGAAACCGAATCAGAAATCACATATTGGCGGAAGACGTTGTAGATACGTTGACCGGAGAAATGCTTGCTAAGGCAGGAGATACGGTCAGCGCAGAAATGGCTGACGCCATTCAGAATGCGGCTATTCCGTATGTGCTGATTCAGACAGAGGAGAAGAATGTTAAGGTATTGTCTAACATGATGGTAGACATTACAAACTTTGTGGAATGTAATCCCAGAGAGCTTGGTATTACAGAACTTGTTTATTATCCGGTACTTAGGCAGATTATTGAAGAATACAGCGAAGATCCGGAGATACTTGCGGAAGCCATTCAGAAAAACGTGCACGAGCTGATTCCGAAGCATATTACGAAGGAAGATATAATTGCTTCCATTAATTATAATATCCATCTGGAATATGGTATCGGTAATGACGATGATATCGACCATCTGGGCAACAGGCGTATACGTGCAGTGGGAGAACTTCTTCAAAACCAGTATCGTATCGGTCTTGCCAGACTTGAGAGAGTTGTTCGTGAAAGAATGACTACGCATGATGCTGAGGAAATTTCGCCTCAGGTATTGATTAATATTAAACCTGTACAGGCTGCGGTGAAAGAGTTCTTTGGCTCTTCACAGTTGTCACAGTTTATGGACCAGAACAATCCGCTTGGAGAGCTGACTCATAAGAGACGTCTTTCAGCATTGGGCCCCGGCGGACTTTCAAGAGACAGGGCAGGATTCGAGGTCAGGGACGTTCACTATACACACTATGGAAGAATGTGCCCTATTGAGACTCCCGAAGGTCCTAATATCGGTTTGATTAACTCGCTTGCATCTTATGCAAGAATTAATGAATACGGATTTATAGAGTCGCCTTATCGTAAAGTTGATAAGAGCGATCCGAGTAATCCGCGCGTAACGGAAGAAGTTGTCTATATGACGGCGGACGAAGAGGATAACTATCACGTAGCTCAGGCTTCTGCACCGCTTGATGCAGAGGGGCATTTTGCACGTAACAGTATTTCCGGACGTTATAAAGATGAGACACAGGAATATCCTAAGACGATGTTCGATTATATGGACGTGTCGCCTAAGATGGTATTTTCCGTGGCAACGGCGCTGATTCCGTTCTTACAGAACGACGACGCCAACCGTGCGCTGATGGGCTCCAACATGCAGCGTCAGGCAGTTCCGCTTCTTTTTACCGAAGCTCCGGTTGTCGGCACGGGAATGGAGCCTAAGGCTGCTGTCGATTCAGGCGTATGCGTTGTGGCTAAGAAAGCGGGTACGATTGATTATGTATCGTCCAGCCTTATAAAGATAACCTATGACGATGGAGAAAAGGACGAATATCATTTAGCCAAATTCTCCAGAAGCAATCAGTCCAACTGCTATAACCAGAAGCCTATCGTATTTAAGGGCAACCATGTAGCGCAGGGGGAAGTAATTGCCGATGGTCCGTCTACTGACGGCGGCGAGCTTGCGCTTGGCAAAAACCCGCTTATCGGCTTCATGACATGGGAAGGCTATAACTACGAGGACGCGGTTCTGTTAAGCGAAAGACTTGTGCAGGAAGATGTTTATACATCTGTTCATATAGAAGAATACGAGGCTGAAGCCCGTGATACTAAGCTAGGACCAGAGGAAATAACCAGAGACGTTCCGGGCGTCGGTGACGATGCGCTGAAAGATTTGGACGAAAGAGGCATTATCAGAATCGGTGCGGAAGTTCGCGCCGGAGATATTCTTGTAGGTAAAGTAACGCCTAAGGGCGAAACTGAACTTACAGCAGAAGAGAGATTGCTTCGTGCTATTTTCGGCGAGAAGGCAAGAGAAGTGCGTGATACTTCCCTCAAAGTGCCTCATGGCGAATATGGTATCGTAGTTAATGCCAAGATATTTACAAGGGAGAACGGAGACGAGTTATCTCCCGGCGTAAATCAGGCGGTTCGTATTTATATCGCACAGAAGAGAAAGATTTCCGTAGGCGATAAGATGGCAGGCCGTCACGGTAACAAGGGCGTTGTCTCCCGTGTACTTCCGGTAGAAGACATGCCATACCTGCCTAATGGACGTCCACTTGATATCGTATTAAATCCGCTGGGCGTGCCTTCTCGTATGAATATTGGACAGGTGCTTGAAATCCATCTTTCACTGGCGGCAAAAGCACTAGGCTTTAATGTGGCGACGCCGGTATTTGACGGGGCTAAGGAAGGCGATATCATGGATACGCTTGACCTTGCCAATGATTATGTAAACTTAGAGTGGGAAGAATTTGAGAAGAAGCATAAAAAAGAACTTCTGCCCGAAGTTATGGAGTATCTATCCAAGAATAGAGACCATCGTGAAGTTTGGAAGGGCGTTCCGATTTCAAGAGATGGTAAAGTAAGACTCCGCGATGGAAGGACAGGCGAGTATTTTGACGCACCGGTAACAATCGGACATATGCACTACTTAAAGCTCCATCACCTTGTAGACGATAAGATTCATGCACGTTCTACAGGTCCATATGCGCTGGTAACGCAGCAGCCGTTAGGCGGTAAAGCACAATTTGGCGGACAGCGTTTCGGAGAAATGGAAGTTTGGGCGTTGGAAGCATATGGAGCCGCTTATACGCTTCAGGAAATCCTAACGGTTAAGTCGGACGATGTTGTTGGTCGTGTTAAGACATATGAAGCGATTATCAAAGGAGACAATATACCTGAACCCGGTATTCCGGAATCCTTCAAGGTATTGCTCAAGGAACTTCAATCGTTGGGGCTGGACGTCAGAGTACTGCGTGAGGACCATACAGAAGTAGAAATAATGGAATCCGTAGATTACGGAGAGAGCGAATACCGATATGAAATCGAAGGAGAACCGGGAAATTACGAACAGGATAAAGAATCACTGGGCGCTCTTGGTTATCAGGAGCAGGAGTTTGACGAAGAAAGCGGAGAACTTGTAAACAGTGAAGATGACTTCATGGAAGAATATCAGGAAGACGATATGGAGTTAGACGTTGATTTCGCAGAATCCTACGACGAATAGGCAGCGGGAAAGGTGTGGTATTGAAATATGATAGAAAATAAACAGGAAGCATATCAACCTATGACATTTGATGCAATCAGAATCGGTTTGGCGTCACCCGAAAGAATCAGAGAATGGTCAAGAGGAGAAGTTTTAAAGCCGGAGACTATAAATTATAGAACATTAAAGCCGGAGAAAGACGGACTTTATTGTGAGAAGATTTTTGGCCCCAGTAAAGACTGGGAATGTCATTGCGGTAAATATAAGAAAATCAGATATAAAGGCGTTGTCTGCGACAGGTGCGGCGTAGAGGTTACTAAAGCAAGCGTCCGTAGAGAGCGTATGGGACATATTGCGCTTGCAGCGCCGGTATCTCATATCTGGTATTTTAAAGGTATTCCCAGCCGTATGGGACTTATTCTGGATTTATCACCCAGAGTATTAGAAAAAGTGTTATATTTCGCAGCCTATATTGTACTGGATTCAGGAGAGAGCGATTTGGAATATAAGCAGGTTCTTTCCGAAAAAGAATATCAGGATGCGAGGGAGACATGGGGCTCCAAATTCCGTGTAGGAATGGGCGCAGAAGCAATAAAGGAACTGCTTCAGGCGATTGATTTAGATGCGGAGGCGGAAGAACTGCGGGAAGAACTGCAGGGCTCTAGCGGTCAAAAGAGCGCCCGTATTATCAAGAGGCTTGAAGTTATAGAGGCGTTCAGGGAGTCAGGTAATCAGCCTGAATGGATGATTATGGACGCTATACCGGTTATTCCGCCCGACTTACGTCCTATGGTTCAGCTTGACGGCGGACGTTTTGCTACCTCTGATTTGAATGATTTATATAGAAGGATTATTAATAGAAATAACCGCTTGAAGAGGCTTTTAGAGCTCGGCGCGCCCGATATCATCGTCCGCAACGAGAAGAGAATGCTTCAGGAAGCGGTAGACGCTCTGATTGATAACGGCAGAAGAGGACGTCCGGTTACGGGTCCCGGAAACAGAGCGTTAAAATCCCTTTCCGATATGTTAAAGGGTAAATCCGGTCGTTTCCGTCAAAACCTGCTCGGAAAGCGTGTTGATTATTCAGGACGTTCCGTTATCGTAGTAGGTCCGGAATTAAAGATATATCAGTGCGGTCTGCCTAAAGAAATGGCAATCGAGCTGTTTAAGCCTTTTGTTATGAAAGAACTTGTAGCGAAGGGCATTTCACAGAACATTAAAAATGCCAAGAAGCTGGTTGAAAGATTGGATACGCAAGTTTGGGACGTTCTTGAAGAGGTTATCAGAGAGCACCCGGTTATGCTTAACCGTGCTCCTACCCTGCATAGACTTGGAATTCAGGCTTTTGAGCCTATTCTGGTTGAAGGTAAGGCAATCAAGCTTCACCCGCTCGTATGTACGGCGTTTAACGCAGACTTTGACGGTGATCAGATGGCAGTACATCTTCCGCTGTCCGTAGAGGCACAGGCAGAATGCAGATTTTTACTGCTGTCTCCTAATAACCTGTTAAAGCCTTCGGACGGAGGTCCTGTTGCCGTTCCTTCACAGGATATGGTGCTGGGTATTTACTATATGACGCAGGAAAGAAAAGGCGTAATTGGCGAAGGCAAATATTTTAAGAATATTAATGAAGCAATTTTAGCTTATGAAAATGGCGAATGTACGCTGCACAGCAGGATTCATGTCAGAGTGCAGAAAACAAATGCCGAGGGAGAACTTATATCGAGCATAGAAGAGTCTACACTTGGACGCTTCCTGTTCAATGAAATACTCCCGCAGGATTTAGGCTTTGTAGACAGAAGCAAGCCGGAGAATTTTCTTAAACTGGAAGTGGATTTCCACGTAGGTAAGAAACAGCTTAAGCAGATTTTGGAAAAAGTTATTAATATTCACGGTTCGGTAAAGACTGCGGAAGTGCTTGACCTTATTAAGTCAACAGGATATAAATACTCAACAAGGGCGGCGATGACGGTATCTATCTCCGATATGACCGTGCCTGCTGAGAAGCAGAAGATGCTTGATCAGGCTCAGAAAACCGTAGATGAAATATCTATGAAATTCAGACGCGGACTCAGCACTGAAGAGGAGAGATACCGCGCGGTCATTGAGACATGGATTGAGACTGATAAAGAGTTGACAGAAGTGTTGTTGAACGGTCTGGACCATTACAGTAATATTTACATGATGGCGGATTCAGGAGCCCGTGGTTCTAACCAGCAGATTAAGCAGCTTGCCGGTATGCGTGGATTGATGACGGATACTACGGGAAGGACTATCGAGCTGCCAATCAAGTCGAATTTCCGTGAAGGACTTGACGTTCTGGAATATTTTATGTCAGCGCATGGCGCGCGTAAAGGTTTGTCGGATACCGCGTTGCGTACAGCCGATTCGGGTTATTTGACAAGACGTATGGTTGATGTATCGCAGGAGCTTATTATCCGCGAGACAGACTGCAGCGAAGACCGCGAAGAGATTCCCGGCATGTATGTAAAAGCTTTTATGGACGATAAAGAAACCGTCGAAGGCTTGAAAGACCGAATCACAGGCAGATTTGCCTGCGAGGAGATTAAGGATAAGGACGGCAACGTAATTGTAAAGAGCAATCATATGATTACTCCAAGCCGCGCAGAAAAGATATTGAGCGTCGGCGTGGACGAGAAAGGAAAACCGATTGAAGGGGTTAAGATTCGTACAATCCTCACATGCCGCTCCCAGAACGGTATTTGCGCTAAGTGTTATGGTGCGAATATGGCGACAGGAGAAGCGGTTCAGGTCGGTGAAGCAGTAGGCATTATTGCCGCACAGTCGATTGGCGAGCCTGGTACACAGCTTACCATGCGTAACTTCCATAGCGGCGGCGTTGCCGGCGGCGATGATATCACACAAGGTCTTCCTCGTGTTGAAGAGCTTTTTGAAGCGCGTAAACCTAAGGGACTTGCAATTATTGCTGAGTTTGGCGGAGTCGCGACAATTAAAGACACGAAGAAGAAACGTGAGATTGTTATTACTAACGACGAAACAGGCGAATCCAAGACTTATCTGGTTCCTTATGGTTCACGAATTAAGATTTTGGACGGAGCGGTGCTGGAAGCAGGCGACGAGCTTACCGAAGGAAGCGTCAACCCGCATGACCTTTTGAAAATCAAAGGAATACGCGCGGTACAGGATTACATGCTTCGCGAGGTACAAAGAGTATATCGTCTGCAAGGCGTTGATATTGCCGATAAGCACATTGAAGTCATTGTACGTCAGATGTTAAAGAAGGTTAGAATCGAGGCAAGCGGCGATACAGAATATCTGCCGGGAACGCTTGTAGACGTACTTGAATATGAAGATGTCAACGAAGCGTTAATAAAAGAAGGAAAAGAGCCTGCCGAGGGCAAACAAATTATGCTTGGTATTACCAAAGCGGCGCTTGCTACCAATTCCTTCTTGTCAGCGGCGTCCTTCCAAGAGACTACTAAGGTATTGACAGAAGCTGCAATTAAGGGCAAGATTGATCCGCTTATCGGTCTTAAGGAAAATGTTATTATTGGTAAGCTGATTCCGGCAGGCACCGGTATGAAGAGATATAGCAATACGAAACTGAATACGGACGCAAATCTGCTTGCACGTATTGCGGCGGGATATGAGCTGAATATCGACGACGGCTCAGAAGAGAACGCAGACGCAGAGGCTGTGGAATCCGAAGATTTAATTGAAGTCACAGAAGATACATTAGATGGCGGAAATGCTGAGGATATTACAGAGGAAGCAGAGCTTAGCGTAGAAGAACCGGCGGTTGAAACTACGGTTTAAACATTGAAAAATTTAACCACTTTGCAACAATTATTTTAAACCACAACATAAGTTTGTGAAATGTGCACAAAAAACCCACCTTTTTAATCCCTGATGAGAGGTTTAAAAGGGTGGTTTTTTTATTTATTTTTACTAACTGTATAAAAGCATTTATTTTTTAGCATGGCAA
>JAMPHY010000046.1 GCA_023663185.1 Clostridiales bacterium
GGCAAGCACTTCTGGATCACTCCGAAAAAGCTCCACAGTCTTCACGATTAAATCATCAAAATCCAGCGCGTTATTTTTGCGCAATGTCGCCTGATATTCCTGATATGCCTTGGCAATCCTGCTGCCGTTATAATCGCCGATATTCTGCATTTCATATTCTACCGGCGAAATCAATTCGTCTTTTGCCGAAGAGATGGCGCCAAGAATGGTTCTTTCTTTTAACATCTTGGTATCTATTGACAATTTCTTGCAGACTTCCTTGATAATGCCTTTCTGATCGTCCGTATCATATATGGCAAAATGATTGTCGAATCCAAGCCTGTCAATGTATCGCCGTAAAATTCTTACACAGGAAGAGTGGAACGTAGAAACCCAGACCGCTTCAGCGCCATATCCAATTAAATTATTGACACGCTCCCGCATTTCCCCCGCCGCCTTATTGGTAAAGGTAATCGCCATAATATGATAGGGATTTACACCTTCCTCTTCCATTAAGTAAGCAATCCTATGGGTCAGGGCGCGCGTCTTACCGCTTCCCGCTCCCGCTAAGATAAGAACCGGTCCCCTGGTCGTAAAAACCGCCTTTTTCTGCTGCTCGTTTAAGGTATCATAAATACTCATTCCACTTTTCCTCTATTTCCCTATGCCAGCTTATTGCCGCAGTTTCCGCAGAATTTCATCCCGTTTGTAGGCGTGCCGCAATTCGGACAGAATTTCGGTATGCCCGCCCCCTGCGCCGCGCCCGCTCCCATGCCGGCGTTTTGTCCCTGGTTCATCTGCTGCACGACCTGCTGTCCCAGCGCCATGCCCATCTGCAGATTTACCATATCCGCCGCAAGTCCGCTGCCTGCGCGTCCGCTGCTCATCCCATCCGACGCCGCCATCTGCGTATATTTGTTCATATCGCCTACCATAGACTGTGCCGCGGCTTTTTCCTGCATCTTCTTGATTTCTTCGGGATAGGAAAAACTTTCTATCGTAAAATCGGTAATTGCAATGCCAATTTTACGCATATCCATATCCAAATCGGACTCGATGCCCTTGGCAATGCTCCTTGCATCCGCCTGTAAATTGAACATGTCCCTGCCCTCTTTGGAAATCCAGCTCATCAGCAGCTGGTCGAGGCTGGCGACAATCCGCTCTTTCACATCCTCTACCGTATAAGTCTGGCGGATTCCGGCGAGTTTATCAATGACAACTCCATGGTCTGCAATTTTACAGTTAAATGTTCCGAACGCCCGTATCGGCATTCCCCCCGGCAGACCTTCCGCCCGGAGGTTAATCGCGTTTTTGGTGCCCCATTTTACTAAAAGCTCTTTCGTATTGATGAAAAGCACTTCCGCACGCAGCGGCGTATTGAAGCCGAATTTAAAGCTTTTTAACGTCGTCAAGAAAGGAATGATATCCGATTCGATATCATAACTTCCTTCATCCTCAAAAATCCCCTCGACTATACCGTTATACAGAAAAATTGCATCCTGTCCCGGACGGATAATCAGTCTGGAGCCTTTCTTGATTTCCTGATTCTGCCATTTATAAAACAGGACGCCCTCTCTTGTTTCATTCCACTCTACTACATTAGAAAATTGATTTGAAAATAAACCCATCTATTGTAACCATACCTTTCTGTCTTCTAGAGACGTCTACATACCCATCTCCGCCTTCAATGCCGCCAGTTCGTCATCCACTGCCGTATTCTGGCTTCCGGCGTCGTATTTTCTTGCCAGTGCGTCGATATCATCCGCGGCTGACTGCGCATTCAGTTCATTCATGGCGTCCGCTTCGTCCAACATTTTATTAACTTTCTCTTCCATTCTGTCAAAAGCCGCCAGATTGCCGCCGGCGCTCTCTAAACCGGAACCCATCTGGCTCATCTTCTTCTGGGTTTCCGCAACTTTTACTTTTGCCTTCAACATCTCTCTTCTGCTCTTCAAAGAGGAAATGTCCCCTTCCAGTTTATCGTGCATCTGTCGCATTTTCGCAGAGTTTTCACGGGCAAGCTCATAATTTTTCGATAACACGGTCTGCTTCTGCGCCAGTTCCGCCTTCTTCTCAAGAAACTGCCGCGCTTCCCCATCATTGCCCGCTGCTACCGCTTTCCTCGCATACTCTCCCATACGGGCGATTTCCGCCTCACAGTCGTCTAACTTTCTTCTGGCATTCTTCTCTTCCGCCATGATGGACGCCGTCTCAGCTTTTACCTTCGCAAAATCCTGCTCCAGATTTCTCAGATATTGGTCAATCATCTTTTCCGGATCCTCACAACGGTCCAGCAAAGCGTTGAAATTCGCCGCCATAATATCCTTAAATCTTGTCATTACCCCCATTTTGTTTCCTCCTTATATAAAATTATTAATTGTTATTCAGGCTTTGTGCCTGCACATTTAAATCCTCTACCAATTTTGAAACCTGACTAACGATGTCCGCATTCTTGTCACTGATATTATAGGTTTCACCGGAATGCGCCGATACCTCTTCCATAACGGCGGAAACCGTCTGCACACCCTCGATAATACCGCTGTTGGCAGCCGCAAGCTTTCCAACGACATCCTCCAGTACCCGGCTCTGGGTATCTGCATTTCCGATGCTTTCACTGATTTTCTCAAAGCTTTCCGCCACTACCGCCGCAGATTCATTCTGTCTCGCGTTATTCTGCATCAGCTCTTCTATAGCGTCCACAGCAATTGTAAGTTTGTCTGAAACATTTTTAATAACATCCGTTATGTTTACCGTGGCGCTCTGTGTCTGGTTTGCCAGTCCCGATATTTCCGACGCTACCACCGCGAATCCCCGTCCGGCTTCCCCGGCGCGCGCCGCTTCAATGCTGGCGTTCAATGCAAGCAGACCGGTCTGATCCGCCACATTGGTAATAATTTCAATAATGGACTGCATATTGCTCACATATTCTTTTAACATATCAATATCTGCGACAACTTTCTGCCCGGCAGCATCGGAAGATTCCACCTGCTCTAACAGTACATCCAGGCTCTGCTTGCCGTCCGTAATATTATTCCGGCTCTGCTCCATGCTGTCGTTGATGCTCTGGGATACATTTTCCACCTGCTCGATATGCCGCTGTATCTCTTCCGTCTGTCCAATCTGATTCTGTATGGCGTCCGCCGTCTCGTTCGTACTCGTGGACACTTCCTGCATGGCGTTTCTCGTTTCCGAGACCGCGCCCCCTAGCACGCCCATCTTATCCGCCACTTCCTCGATGCCTCTGGACATTTCCTCAGAAACCTGCATCGTATGTTGTAACATCCGTTCCGTATTGTCTTTCTCTACTTTCAGCTCATCCATCTTCATCTGGTTAATCTTCGCCATGACCTTTGTAGCGGCACACAAAAAAACCGCCACAATCAGCATGAGAAGCACCCGGATTTCATAGGTTTTCAAGGCTTCCTGCGCAATACCCACCGTCACAGCCTGATAAATGGCAAACACAAGATTCGCCAGAAAACCGCCGGCTGAAACAATCACGCAATACCTTAAATCAGAATATAAAAGGATTACCAGATACATCGGAATTGCAAAGGTATAAGACGTGACATCCGTCGTCGTAAAAATAACAAAGACATAGAAAATGCCATACCCAATCGCCAGAATATGCTGTATTTTTCTATCTGCGCCATTTCTTTTATACAAGACCCACTCAATCACGACCGGAACAGCCGCAAGAAGGAAAAAAATACCATAATAGGATAATGTTCTCGCTCCCTTCACAACTTCCAGCGCATACGCCAGCAAAATAACCGAAACAACCGCAGTATGACAAAAAACAGACACCTTATTAATCTCTTTTCTTTCACGCTCCATAGCTCTTCCCCTCATTTCTCTGATGTAATTTTCAAGCTGCTTATCCATGTCAGGACAATTGACCGCGATAACTGTTGCGCGCTCCTGCCCCTCTGAATCGCCATATGTCAGTAGTATACCATAAAACAAAACCTCTGCACAAGGTATTGCCTGATATTTCATCCGAAAATCATAAACCCAAAGGAACCAAACCGCCCGGCCTTGATATAATAAAGTAAGTATGTCAATTAGTAATCTGTTTTACAGATACAGGAGGTATATGAAAAAGAAACTATTGTCTTTATTTCTGACATCGCTGTGCGTAGTATCCATGCTGACCGGATGCGGCGGCAAAAAAGAAAATGCGGACGCTTCCCCTTCGGATATGACCCCCGTCACCCTGAATGAAGTCGCCCACTCTATGAAATACCCTAACAAAAGTAATACGACCAAAAGGCGCTAATTTGACCGTTTAGCGCCTTTTTTATGTTTAGGTATAAAAATATAGGTTAGTTTCAAATATTACTTTTGTACGCATATAAGCGACTTTAAACAGCTTATAATACATCATATATCTTTTTAGAGGTAAATTTAACTTTATCATTTAAGAAACTTTTAAAAAGCAAATTCAAAGCATCATCATTTTCTAAATCTGGATATTCTTTTTCTAACTTTTGAGAAAATTTAATTAAAATATCATCTGGAATATTTGAAAGTGATTTTTTAACTTCTTTAAGTCTTTCTTGCTTTTCATTTTCTCTTTCAAGTTTTTTTAATTCTTTTTCTTCGTCAGACCTTGCTTTTCTCATTTTTTAAATTCCTTTCTTAGAATTTATTTTTTTCATTATATCAAAAAACCAAATAAAAGCAAAGAAGATTTTTTAATTCTGAATAAGAGTATAGTAAAAGCCCCTACATCTTTAAAAAGAATGTAAGGGCTTTTTGTTTTTTATAATTTGTTATAATCTTCAACTTTTTGGGGATTGTAAACATCATTTCCGTGCTGGTCTTTAAAATTGCCTTGACCGTCGGTAGAGTATTCGCCTTTAGTTTGACTGAATTGTTTTTTCCATTTGTTATTATTTCCGCTTGAACTTGTTCCACCGCCAAATGTACCAAGTAATATAAACATTACAAGACCAATAGCGGCAACAACTACACCTAAGACTGCTGACAGAATGGAAAAAATTATCATTTTAGGTATGCTCTTTAACTTTCTATTTCTAAAAAGCAAAAGTAAAAAACTACCGATAGCAACTAATAAAATTGCTAAAATTGTAGTACCATACTGTTTATACAATTCCCCGAACGAATAACCGTCAGACATTCCCAAGCCGATAAAACCAAAAGCACCGCCACTTACAACGGATAGAACAAGGTTAAAACCACCAAACGGATTATAACCATCAACACAAATCTTGTCTTTTAATTTTCCCATTTTCTTTCTCTCCTTTATGCTATGTATTTTATATAGATAGGATTGCACATCATCAAACATTATAACACGCAATTTCTTGCGTGTAAATATTTAAACACGCAAAATTTGAAATTTTTATTGAGTTGCAAAATCTTGATATATTTTACAAACGGTTTTAAGGATATAATATGAAAGAGGTGAGGTAAAATGAAAGATGTTTTTAAGGTTGAGAAAACACGATATATCAATAAGACATTCAGGGTTGAAGAAAGTCTTTTAAAGCGTTTAGAGCAAGTTTCCACGGAAGAAAACATCTCTATCAATGCTTTAGTTGTTCAATGTTGCAAGTTCGCATTGGATAGAAGAACACCCAAAGAGAGTTCGGACGAAAAACAGACTGAAAAGAAAGAGTAGCCAATAAAAAAAGATAGGTTTGAAAGCCTATCTTTTATAATGATTTTAAATTTATTATTCTGCTATATTTAAAAAATCTTTTTCATTTTCATATTGAATAAAAAATTTTTCGATTGTATCTTTTAATTTTATTTCATTAGCATCCAAATTTTCTTTTTTTATAAGTTCAGAATATGTCTTTCTAAAGTGTTCCTTTTTGTCGTATTGTTTTTGTTTCAGTTCTAGTTTTCTAAGTTCAGTTTGTTTTATAGCGTCTTGCCTAAGTTCTAAAAGTTCCTTTTCTCTTTCTGCAAGATTTTCTTTCCTTTTTTCTTCCGCTTTTTTAAGTTCGTCTTGTTCTTTCTTTTTGTTTTTTCCAATAATCAGAGATTGAAAAGAATAAGAAAACCTGTCTATTATATCTAAGTATTCATAAGAATAATTGTCAGCAATATAATTATAGAAATCGAAATAATTATAAGTATAAAAACCGTTGTCTTTTAAAAGTATGTTTCTCAATTCCTTTTTAATATCATTTATATCTTTATCACTTTCAAAAAATTTATCTATATTATAGCCCCCATAAAGAACTATGTCTTTTTTATTGTATTGATATTTTTCAACATCATCAATATGAATTAAATAGCGAATCATTCCCCTTTCAGTCTGGACAGGTTCTATATATTTTACTTCAAGAGGTGCAAGCATTAATAAAACTCCTTTAATGGACTTTAGATTTTCAAACTTTAAAACAATATGATAGTGAGGTTTTTTAATATCCCCTACTTTCCAATCTGGAGGTTTACCCTCATTATTTTTTATGTACTTTTTTAAATCACTTTCTGCATATTTATCTCTATCGTGCAAAATGTAAGCAACCTTGCAATGCAAATTTTTTAATTCTTCCTCAAAAGATTGTGGAAGACTTTCAACATACATTTCAAATGTATATGAATAAAATCTTTGTTCTCTGATTTTAGGCATAAAAATACCCCTTTCTATAATTTGTATTTTACATAGATTAACTTTGCTGAAAGTTATCTATGCAATATATTAAGCAGAATTAAAAATTTAATAACCGCTATTTTTAATTCTTACTTGTTTTATATCTTCCTTTTTTATAAAATGCAAGTATTTTGAAAAACTTTTTTATTTATTCCGCATTTTTTCAAAATATATCTAAATATTTCTTTCAGACAATTTTAGAGTGGATTACGGATTACGGATTATATATAGTCGTAGTAATATATATATAATCCTGCAACGCTATTTTTGAAAATAAAAAAGCCCCAAAGGGCTTTTTTATTCAGCGGATTATAACTAAATACAAATTATGAAAAGGCGAAAATTTCCTTTACTAGATACTATTAACTTATATTTTATTATATACCACATAAATCTAATTATAACAATACTTTTTATGTTTGACTATCTTTTATAGTCCGTAACCTTTCTTTTCTGGTTTATCCCTATCCGAAATAATAAGCCCAACTACAATACTAATTACTATGCCGATTGTCATAAAAATAATTAGCTTTATTTCAAATGATGAAAGAGCCATTCTAAAACCCCCTTATAATTCAAAATCATAATTTTTATTTTCTTCTTTTTCATTTTCTTTGATTGCTTTTTCTAAATCTCTAATTAAAATTTCTAAATATTCAATAATATCTGCTTTTTCATTTTCCAATATAAATTTTTTCAAGCGTTTTAAAAACGCCAATATTTCTTTCATAATTATTATATCTTTCATTTTATCCCCCTTTATAACTCAAAATCAAAACTATTCTCTTTTTGTTTTGCATTTGATTTTACATTTGAATTATTTTTAACAAAAGAAATTATTTCACTCATACTATTTTCTTTATTGTCAATACCCTTTATATTATCGCCTACGCTTTTTATGTAATCCGTTAAAGTATCTACAACTTTTTCTCTTTCCTCATAATCACAAAATCCCACAAAATTATTGATAAGGTTATTAAAATAATTTATGAAGTTGGTTTTATATTGTGCGTTTTCTATTTTATATTTTTTGATTTCTTCATCAATATTATCTAAAGCATCTTGAATTTTAAAAACTTCTTTCTCTTGCTTTTTAATATCCTTTTCTTGCTGTTCTTTTATTTCCTCTTGCTTGTTTATCATATCCGCATTATAATTTATAACCTGTTTTTGTTTTTCGTTTTGTTCTTCAAGTTCAAAATTATAAATTTTTAAATTATGAATATCTTTTTCCATATTTTCTTTCTTTTTGAATTGAATGTATTCTTCTTTTTCAAAGTGTTCCCTTTTTGCATTTTTCTTTATTTCAGTTTCTACACCATAAGAAGAACAAATATTCATCAATGCCGATTGCTCCGCCTTTTGCCACCTCATAATAGGAGTGTTTGAGAATTTATCATTTTCAAAACCCATTTCATTAAGTGCCTTATTTAAAGAATTTCTTATTTTTAAACCTTTTTCATAATGTGCTATTGGTATATAATCTATATGCAAGTGCATTACGCCGACTTCATCATTATGATAGGCTACATTAAAAACTTTTAAATTTGGATTTCTTTCTTCCCACTGTTCAAAATATTCTTTAAGTATTTTTTTGTTTAATTCTTCATCTTCAATACTTTCTTCCATATTACCGACCGCAACAATTAACTCATAGGATAGTTTTGGATTATTCTTTTTATCTTTTCCGCTTTCAATCTTATCATAATAACTTTTTATTTTTCTATCGTTCCGTTTTTGGTTTTCGTTGTAGTCTTGCACAGCTTTATCAAACAAGGAAGTATATATACTTTTTAAATTTTCACTTTTCCAAATTTCAAAATCACCGTCTTTATTTATATGAAGTTGTGTATATATACTTTGTTTTGTTCGGTTGTTATGCCCTATATTTACCTTTGAGCCATTATGAATACTTACGCTATATGCCATAACAAAACACCCCCTTTCCAAAATATAGAATTTATTTATTCTATACATTAGCGGGGGCGTTTATTATTATTTTTGACAAAATAATAACTCACTATTATTTTTGACACTTTGTATCAAAAATTCGTTCGTAAGAAAACCACGGTTTTCTTAACTTTCCTTTATTAAAATTCATTTCAAAACATTTGAGAAAAGAGAAAGCACATTTAAAAATTTTATAAAATGCGCTTTCTCTTTTCCTTAAATTATGTTATACTTAATGTAGTTGATAATTATTTTATAGGCTTCATAAACGCTTATATTTTCATCTTCTATTTTTTCTATTAGTTCTTTAGGCAAGTTGTAGCTTTCATATTCTTTTAGTAAGTGGAGTTTATAAAAGTTCATTATTCAACCTTTAGATTTTTTAAAAATATATGTGAAAGGATAAAAAGCTATGACAGATAAAAAAATAAAAGTTTGTGCTTATTGCAGAGTATCAACCGCCCAAGACAGCCAGAGCCTAAGTTTTGAAAATCAGAAAGATTATTATAGTAAGTATATATTAGCTAATCCAAATTATATATTTAATCCCGATACAGACATATACGCTGATAAAGGTATAAGCGGCACTATATTAAATAAAAATAGGGTAGCTTTTCATAAGATGCTTAATAAGTGTGGCGTTGAGGTTATACAAACAGATGAAGAGTTTTCAGTAAAACTAATTAAGGATAAAGAACCAGAATACAATTTGATAATTTGTAAAGATGAAAAAAGGTTTGCAAGAAACTCTAATATAAATGAAGTTATTAACAAACTTTCAGAAAAAGGCGTAGGCGTGTTTTTTGAAACTTTAGGTGTAAATACATTAGAAAACAAAGATTTATATTTAAAAATTCTTTTCAATGTTAGTGAAGAATTTAGCCGCACTTTATCAAGAAATATGAAAGTCAGCTATGAAAGAGCGCATTTAAAAAACCCTATGATTTTAGGACATTATGCGCCGTTTGGTTTTGAGTTTGGAGTAGATGAAAACGGCGAGAGGACATTAAAGCCTATTTCAGATGATTATATAAAAATAGTTAATGAAATTTTCGATATGTATATTGAGGGTAAAGGCTACCGAACAATAGCTATTTATTTAAAAGAGAAAGGATATAAAAGCACACTAGGAAAAGAAATAAGAAAAGATAATATACAGCGTATCTTAAAAAATGAAAAGTATGCAGGATATATACAAGTAATAAGACATACACCCGAAACAATAAACCATTACGGACATATAGGCAGGAACAAAACAAAATATGACCTAATCAAAAGTGAAAAGATAACTCCTATTATTAGCGAGGATAAATTTTTAAAAGCATTATCAAAATTAGAGAGCAAGCCAAAAAGAGAAAATAACACAGGCATAAACACAATTAAAGCTAAATATTCAAAAAAGATAGTTTGTTTAAATTGCGGTTCTCTTTATTATAAAACGGTAGATAGCAGAGGGGCGAGTGTTTATGTTTGTAAAACTAAAAGAGAGAACTTAGGAACGGCTAAAGAATGTAAAAGCCCTTATGTTAGTGAGCAGTTTTTAGACGATTATTTAAACAGCTTATTAAAAGATGATTATTTTGTTAAAAATGAAAAAGCTAAAATAAAAGGACATATAGATTTTTTTAATTTAGTTAGATATGCTTTAATAGAAACTTATTTTAATCAAGAAATAGACAGCGAAAAAATAGCAAGTATTAAAAAACAAATAAAAGAAAAACAAGATGAACAGGACAAATTTTTAGAGTTATTTGAAACGCTACCCCCCGAAGTGGTTAAAAGAAAAGTTGAAAGCATACAAGCAGAGATAACTATATTAAGAAATCAGATAAACGGCAAAGACATTTCTTTTAATCAGTTAAGAGCAGATTTAGCAGTAGTAGAGAAAGCTATAAAAGAATTGAGCAGTTTTAAGTTAGGCAATATAAAAACTCATTCAGATTTATTAAAAGTCTTAGAGTTAGAAATAACGCCCAATACACAAGGCGAAAAAAGGCAAAAGCGGAACGATTGCAAAATAAGCTACCGTTCAACTTATCAGAACATATATGAAGAAATAGATTATTTATCTCAAAGCCGTTTAAAGATAGACTTAGACGAAATTTATTTAAAAAAGCAATTTACAGAGGAAGAAAAAGAAATCTTAGATAATAAACTAAAAGGCGTTATCTAATTATTTTTTTTACTTTCAGTATTACTATTGTTAGCACACTCTATCTTCTATGCGCCCATGTACGTCGCGATTGAAGAAGGATATTTCAAAGAGGAAGGCATCGATTTGACCCTGGTTACCGGTTTTGGCGCGGATAAGACCATGACGGCGCTTCTGACGGATGAAGCCGACATTGGCTTCATGGGCAGTGAAAGTACGATTTACACCTACATTGGCGGTTCCTCAGACTACGCCGTCAACTTCGCCCAGCTGACGCAGCGCGCCGGCAACTTCTTAGTAGCAAGGGAGCCGATTGAATCCTTTGACTGGCAGATGCTTACCGGGAAAAACGTCTTAGGCGGAAGAGCCGGCGGTATGCCCGAAATGGTATTCGAGTATATCCTAAAGAAAAATAATATCGACCCCGCCGCCGATTTATCCATTGACCAGAGCATTGATTTTGGCTCCACGGCTGCTGCTTTTTCGGGCGGGCAAGGGGATTTTACCGTAGTGTGTGATTTTTACTACTCCTTTTCATGAGATATTTTCTTCTCAATAATTATCTTACCTTCTTCAAAAGATACCAGCACACTCTTATCTTCCTGCGTCACACCCAACTCTTTTACCATTTCTGCCGGAAGGCTGATTTTATAATTTACCGAGTTTTTCCCTGCCGTTCCCCCGGCTTTTGCTATGATTATATTTCTTTCTACCATTTTCATTCCCCCTTATTGGTTTCCAATATCATTTTATAATAGCTGCTTACTAGATGCAAGAAAAATATTTTAAATAATTTTCATAATTCCCTTGACATCATTGGTTACCAATGATATAATGATATCATAAGAAAGGGGGTGAATCCAGATGGACAAAAAAATAGGCAAGCTGATAAAAGTGGTTCGAGCACTTACACAACTTGCCTTAGAAATCGGAACACTCATAGCAGTTATTAAGATGATTGTTGAGAGCATCCGATAAGGTTTGGGGAGGGAAACCTCCCCTACCTAAAAATATCATAGTCTGTCTGCAAAATCAATATGATAAAGAATATTTTAAAGTTACTGGCGGCGGTCTTTTGGCTGATTGTGGTTATTGTTGGGCTTGTGATTATTTTTACCTAATTTGGATAACCACCACCCACCCGGCGGGGTTGCGCCGGGAGAAAGTGAGAAGGATATGAAA
>JAMPHY010000047.1 GCA_023663185.1 Clostridiales bacterium
AGAGGAATTTAAGGTATTTAGGCAGGATATAATGGAAATTTACCTTTCAGAACTGGTCCGCAGAATAAAGAGTTGACAATGATACTCCTAATTGGTATAATTTTGCTGCTTTAGGGATAATTCCCAAGCAGATTAATATTATAATACTAGGAGGGATAAGATATGGGAGCAACAAAATATTCGGGAACACAGACGGAGAAAAACCTTGAGGCAGCGTTTGCAGGTGAATCACAGGCAAGAAATAAGTACACTTATTTTGCTTCGGTGGCAAAAAAAGAAGGTTATGAACAGATTGCCGGCATATTCTTAAAGACAGCGGAAAATGAAAAAGAACATGCGAAGATGTGGTTTAAGGAGCTGAAAGGCATAGGGGATACAAAAGAAAATCTTAGCGCAGCGGCAGACGGCGAAAACTTTGAATGGACAGATATGTATGAGAACTTTGCCAAGACTGCGGAAGAAGAGGGCTTTCCTGAGCTTGCTGAGAAGTTCAGGCTTGTAGGCGCTATTGAGAAACACCATGAGGAAAGATATCGTGCGCTGTTAAAAAACGTAGAGACGGCAGCAGTATTTGAAAAGAGCGAAGTGAAGGTGTGGGAATGCCGCAACTGCGGACATATTGTTGTCGGCACAAAGGCTCCTGAAGTATGTCCGACATGCAATCATCCGCAGAGCTATTTTGAAGTACGTGAAGAAAACTACTAAATTATATAGACCTTAAGGCGTCTTTCATAGTTTTTACATATTCTCCGACAGGAGCTGCCGCAGCTTTTCCATATTGAGCGACAAGCTTAATGATGGCTGAGCCTACGATAGCGCCGTCGGAGATAGACGCCATTTTTGCCGCCTGTTCGGGCGTGGATATACCGAAGCCTACCGCACATGGAACAGAGGAACTTTCGCGTATAAGCTTAACAATGGCGGGGATATCGGTTTTGATTTCACTCCGCACTCCTGTGACGCCCAGACTGGACACAATATATATAAAGCCATGAGCTTTACTTGCAATCATAGATACCCGATTATCAGACGTAGGCGCAATAAGTGAGATAAGGTCTACTCCGTATTTTTGGCAGATATCGTCAAATTCTTCTTTTTCTTCAAAAGGAAGGTCGGGAAGTATCAGCCCGTCTATTCCTATCTCGGCGCAGATGCCGATAAATTTTTCCGCACCATATGAAAATATAACATTGGCATAGGTCATGAATACCATCGGAATCGAAATTTCCTGCCGCAACTGCTTTACCATGTCGAAAATTTTATCTGTGGTAACGCCGCCTGACAAAGCGCGAAGATTGGCGTCTTGTATAACAGGTCCTTCCGCAGTCGGATCCGAAAAAGGAATACCAAGTTCTATCAGGTCGGCGCCGTTTGCTGCCATGTTTAAGACGATTTCTTTTGTCGTATCAAGATCGGGATCTCCGCAGGTAATAAAAGGTATAAATGCTTTGCCATGTGCAAAAGCTTCTGATATTTTACTCATTGATATCCTCCCCTCTGTAGCGCGCGATTGCGGCACAGTCTTTATCTCCGCGTCCTGAAATAGTAATTACCATGATTTTATCTGCTGGATACTCAGGCGCGATTTTCATAGCGTGGGCTATGGCGTGTGCGCTTTCAATAGCGGGAATAATGCCCTCAGTGCGCGAAAGGTATTCAAAAGCATTGACCGCCTCATCGTCCGTAACCGGAACATACTTAGCCCTGCCGGTATCATGCAGCCATGCGTGTTCGGGACCGATGCCCGGATAATCAAGACCTGCGGATATCGAATAAACAGGGGCGATTTGTCCGTATTTATCCTGACAGAAATATGATTTCATACCGTGGAATATACCCAGTCTGCCCGTATTTATGGTAGCGGCGGTTTCAAATGTATCAATTCCGCGTCCTGCTGCCTCGCAGCCAATCAATTCAACTGAATTTTCTTCTATAAAATGATAAAAAGTTCCCATCGCATTGCTTCCGCCGCCCACACAGGCAATAACCACGTTGGGAAGCCTGCCTTCTTTTTCCGCTATCTGCTGCTTAATCTCGCGGGATATGACCGACTGGAAATCCCTTACGATAGTCGGAAAAGGGTGAGGTCCCATAACGGAGCCTAAGCAGTAATGCGTGTCGTCGATACGGCTCGTCCATTCGCGCATTGCCTCGGAAACTGCATCTTTAAGGGTTGCAGTACCGGTTTTAACAGGTATGACGTCAGAACCTAAAAGACGCATTCTGTATACGTTAAGCGCCTGCCTTTTCGTATCTTCTTCGCCCATAAAAACTACGCACTCCATACCAAGTAACGCCGCAGCGGTAGCGGTCGCAACTCCATGTTGGCCTGCGCCTGTTTCTGCGATAAGACGGGTTTTTCCCATCTTTTTGGCAAGGAGAGCTTGACCTAGAACGTTATTAATTTTATGAGAACCGGTGTGGTTTAAATCTTCCCTTTTCAGATAGATTTTTGCCCCGCCTAAATCCTTCGTCATTTTTTCCGCATAGTAAAGGCGGCTGGGGCGGCCTGCATATTCGTTGAAAAGATAAGTAAGCTCCTTATTGAAATCGGCGTCGTCTTTATAACGGTTATACGCCTCTTCCAGTTCAATTACGGCGTTCATCAGAGTTTCGGGGATATACTGTCCGCCGTGGACTCCGAAGCGCCCTTTAGAATTTGACATAATCTGCCTCCTTTATAAAATATTAGATGATTATTACGAGTTTAGTGCAAAACAGAGCTCCGAAAGCAGAAGAAATATAAATATTTCGGCTAGTCGCTCCTTATTTTGTTCATTTTGTCTAAACTCTGTTGCGTACCACCTTTATAAATTCCTTAATTTTATTGTAGTCCTTACGGTACTCTGTCTCCACTCCTGAGCTGGTATCTACTCCGTAGGGCTTAGTGATATCTATCGCAGCCTTTACATTTGCGGGATTTAAACCTCCGGCTAAGAAAAACGGCTTATCTATATCCCGTACTAAAGACCAGTCAAAAACTTCTCCCGTCCCAAGCCCGTTGTCTAAGAGCAGATAATCGGCAGGATAGGCAAGCGCCTTTTTAATATCATCTTCCGACTTAATGATAAACGCCTTAATAATGGGTTTACCGCACAAGCATTTAAGCTCATTAGCATAAGCCGCATCTTCATCTCCGTGAAGCTGGGCGATTTGAATGGTTTCATTCTCTAAAAGCGCCGCCACACTTTCAATAGGTTCGTTCACAAATACGCCGACACTTATAATGGAAGGAATTAAAAGCTCACGTAGATGTGCGGCATGTTCGGGCGTAATATAACGCCGCCTTCCTTTTAAAAATACAAAACCAATATAGTCTGGCTTTAGTTCATTTACATAAGCAATATCTTCTTCCGATTGAAGTCCGCAAATTTTAATCTTAGTCATAAAAATTACATTCCCTTTAAACTGTCAAGCATAGCCTTTTTATTATCGGCGCGCATAAGCGTTTCGCCAATCAAAACTGCGTCTACATGGGCGCGTTCTAAGGCTTCCACATCTTTACGGCACTGTATCCCGCTTTCTGCAACAAACAGAATGTCTTTAGGAACGATTGAACGAAGTCGCCCGCTATTATTTATGTCAACCGAAAAGTTTTTCAGATTTCTATTATTTACGCCAATGATACGCGCACCCGAATCTATAGCGGAAGCGATTTCCATTTCGTCATGTGCTTCAACCAATGCCGAGAGCCCCAAGCTGTCGCAGACTTCAATGTAATACTTTAATATTTCGGTAGGAAGCAGCGAGCAAATCAGCAAAACCGCGGTAGCGCCAAGCAGCTTAGCTTCATATATCATGTACTCATCAACCGTAAAATCCTTGCGGATACACGGTATGGAAACTTCCTGTGCAATTTCCTTAAGATATTCATTTCTGCCAAGAAACCATTTAGGCTCCGTCAAAACAGAAATACACGCTGCGCCTGCCTTCTCATACTCGCGGGCAATGTCGAGATAAGGAAAATTTTCCGCAATTACGCCCTTTGACGGTGAAGCTTTCTTGCACTCGCAGATAAAACTTATGCCTTCGCTTGAAAGCGCCTTTTCAAAAGGAAACTCCGTATTACAATTTTCGGCAAAAGCCTGCCGTTTTATTTCTTCGAGCGGAAGAGCTTCCTTTGCTATGCGCACGTGCTCTCTTGCGTATTCTGCGATAGTATCTAAAATATTAGCCATACCTCTATCCTTTCATCTCGTCACAGCCTTAGTTACATACCAAATTATTTCTACTTATTACTCTCCGTCTTAAACGCCTCCAACACCGCAAGCGCCTTCCCCGAATCAATAAGCTCTCCCGCAAGCTTCACTCCGTCCGCAAGGCTTTCCGCCTTTTCTGCAATATAAAGCGCCGCGCCCGCATTAAGAAGAACGGCGGTACGCTTAGGTCCTTGCTCACCTTTGAGTATGGAAATAGTAATCGCCGCATTTTCTTCCGGCATTCCGCCTACAAGTTCTTCTTTTTTACAACCGGTAAGCCCAAAATCTTCCGGTGTTATAGTGTAGGTGCGGTACTCGCCCTGATTAAACTCGCATATAAAAGTAGACGAGCTAGCGGAAATTTCGTCCATCTTATCCATTCCATAAACTACCATGCCGCGCTTAACGCCCAGACTGGTAAGCACTCTGGCAAGCGGTTCAACTAAAGACTGGTCATAGACGCCCAAAAGCTGTCTGTTAGGAGAAGCCGGATTGGTGAGCGGTCCTAAGATATTGAATACGGTACGGATTCCGAGTTCTTTACGGATAGGACCTACATATTTCATCGACGTATGATATTTCTGTGCGAAAAAGAAACATATACCGGCTTTTTCAAGCAGCTCGACGCATTTTTCGGGAGACTGGTCGATATTTACACCCAGCGCTTCCAGACAGTCCGCCGTACCGCAGCTTGAAGAAGCGGCGCGGTTTCCGTGCTTAGCGACTTTGACGCCGCCTGCCGCAGCAACAAGCGCGGAAGTGGTAGAAATATTAAAGCTGTGGGCTCCGTCTCCGCCTGTGCCTACGATTTCCAAAACGTCCATATTATGCGTTACCTTAGTGGCATGGTCGCGCATGGCGGCGGCGCAGCCAGCGATTTCGTCAACCGTTTCAGCCTTAGTGCTTTTGGTAGAAAGGGCGGCAAGAAAAGCGGCGTTCTGCGTAGGCGTGGTTTCCCCGCTCATTATTTCATTAATGACCGCATATGCCTCGTCATAAGTCAAATCCTGCTTATCCACGATTTTAATAATAGCTTCCTTAATCATTTTAATAATCCTCCATTCTTTTCTAAAAAATTTTTTACTATTGTATATCCGTCCGGCGTGAGTATAGATTCAGGGTGGAATTGCAAACCATATACGAGATAATCCTTATGCTGCACCGCCATAACCTCGCCGTCGTCCGTTCTTGCCGTAATGGTGAGACATTCGGGCAGGGTATCCTCAATAAGCGCGAGCGAATGATATCTTGCGACGGGTATGCTTTCAGGCAGCCCGCTAAAAATAGGACATTCCTTATCCAACTTGGTTATGGATTGCTTTCCGTGCATAAGTTCTTTGGCGTAAGATACCGTGCCGCCGTAAGCCGTGCAGATAGCCTGATGTCCCAGACACACGCCCAAAATGCGAATTTTACTGCCAAGCTCCTTAACTACGTCAATGCAGACTCCCGCATCCTCCGGCTTGCCGGGACCTGGGGAAAGAACGATTGCTTCAGGAGCCATCTGCTCTATTTCCTTTACAGAGAACGTATCGTTGCGGATTACCTTTATATCGGGATTTATGGAGCCTATAAGCTGAAACAGATTATAGGAAAAGCTGTCATAGTTGTCTATTAATAATATCATACTAACCCTCCCTTTTTATTCTGTATCTTCGGCGGACTTTAACGCTTTGACAACCGCCGCCGCCTTGTTCAGACATTCCTGAAATTCCGATTCGGGGACTGAATCCGCCACAATGCCTGCGCCGCTGCGAACAAATACTTTATTATTCTTTTTATAGGCGATTCGGATTGCTATACAGGTGTCCAGATTACCGGTAAAATCAAGATAACCTATAGCGCCGCCGTATATACCGCGCTTATTGTTTTCCAAATCATTGATAAGCTGGCATGCCTTAATCTTAGGAGCGCCCGATAATGTTCCCGCCGGAAGAATCGCGTCTATTGCCGAAAGAGCGTCTTCATTGTCACGGATTTCACCCCTTACGGTTGAGCCGATGTGCATAACGTGGGAGTATTTTTCTATACAATGATACTTCTCGACTTCAACTGTTCCAAACTTGCTGATTTTACCTATATCGTTTCTGCCGAGGTCTACTAACATATTATGCTCTGCAAGTTCTTTGGGATCGGCAAGAAGTTCTTCTTCCAATGCCTTGTCTTCTTCAGGGGTTTTGCCCCTTTTGCGCGTTCCTGCCAATGGAAAAGTGTGCAGGACTCCGTTTTCCAGCTTAACAAGCGTCTCCGGGGAAGCGCCCGCCACCTCTATATCACTGCTGGAAAAATAAAACATATACGGAGACGGGTTCAAAGTACGCAGCACCCTGTAAGTATTAAGGAGACTTCCCTCAAACTTCGCTTCCAGACGGTTTGAAAGGACTATCTGGAAAATGTCGCCCTCTTTAATATGATGTTTAGCCTTCTCCACCATAGAACAATATTCTTCTTTTTTAAAAAGCGGAATAAAATCAGTGGTGCATTTGCCGGGAACATCTGTCGCCGGAGAACCGTTTTTAATAAGCTCCGCCATCTGCTTAAGCTCAAGGACGGCGCGGTTATACTCGGTATCTACACTATCGAGATTTATATTTACAATTAATATAATTTTCTGCCTAAAATTATCAAAAGCGATTACCTTATCAAAAAGCATCAGGTCTACGTCTTTAAAGCCTTCCGTGTCGGCGGCGTCCAGATTCAAGGAAGGTTCCGCATATTTCAAATAATCATAGGAAAAATAGCCGACCAGACCGCCGGTAAAAGAAGGAAGGTCGGAAAAGCGCGGGCTTTTATGCTCCTCAATAACCTGACGGATATATTTTCCCGGATTGTCGGTCTCAAAGGACAATGCGCCGACTTTCATATGCCCGTTTTGGCAGGTGATTTCCAGACTCGGCTCATAGCCCAAAAAGGTGTAACGCCCCCATTTCTCATGGTCGGAAACAGACTCAAGCAGATAACAGTGACCGGAAACATTTTTAAGGATACGCAGAACTTCAATAGGCGTTCTGATATCGGATAAAATTTCCATACTGACAGGAGCGGTCTTATACTCGTTTTGCTTTTGCAGTTCTTTTAAAACATTAAGTTCAGGTTGAATCATATAATCTCCTTTTTAACTAAAAAACGCCCTTGACAAAAATTGTCAAGGACGAATATTAACTATCCGCGGTGCCACCTTGATTTACAGCAAACACTGTACTCTTAACGGGATACCACCCTCGGCGGGTCCATTTGATGACTTGTTTTCCACCCGCTCTCAGCTTATCGGGCTCTCTGTAGGAGCATCATCACCTTTACTTCCGCGTCAACGGTTTTGGTGCTATTGAATTTTTTATATAATAACGCGGCGCGGGAAAAATGTCAATTATTTTTTTAAAAAACAGAAGTCTTCAAACTCTGTAAAATCTTTTCTTCCGCAGCCTCGGCGCTCAGCTTAAACCGCTTCATCAACTGCTGCTTAATCTCATCGGCTGGAATTTCAAATTCCTCCAGGGCGCCGATAAATTCTGAAATGTCTTCTTCTTCCTTTTCTTTTCTGCCTTTTTCTATTCCTTCTTTTCTGCCCTTTTCTATACCCTCTTCTATTCCTTCTTCCTTTCCTTCCGCCCTCAGCGTCCTCTCATACTTCTCGGCATCAAATTCTTCCAATAGCATTCCTAACACCTCCGCCCGATTTTCTCTCAGGAATTCAGATAAAATACCGTGTTCTATACAGTAATTTATTGTCCTGGATAACGCTTCATTATTGTCATCTGTCTCTGACATGTATCTTCTGGAAACATCTACAAGGGCTGCATATTCCTTTAAGGTCTGACAGTTCTCCATAAGCTCTTCATTATGACCTTTATTTATATTGAGCATTCTGACTTTTAGCTCGACGTCAGCTTCCTTATCCTTATTCTCGAACGCATCCGATAATTTTAACACTGACTCATCTGGCATCTCTTTTGTGCCGTTGTAAAACACCACGCACCGCGGCGTTGGCAGGGATACCATCTTAGTCCCGTACATGCTGCTTTCCGCCTTATCCACAAACTTTTGGTATTCCTCAGCTATGTAGATAAGGAAACGCACCGGCATGTTGGCGCTGTATGTACTCTGGTGTTCATACATATTTAACGTTCCCATAAGCACGAACGCCAAGTCATTCTTCATCGTCACGTAGACGGCATTCTTCAACGTGACCACCCGCAGTGCCCCGGCATCATGGTAGTCCGTCCCGTTAAGCGCATTGTAAAGCTGCAGCGTATTTTCTTTGTCATTCCCAAACAGAAACCTGAACAGGCTGTCTTTTACATTCTGCTTTACCTTGTTGTTTTGCTCTTTGTTTTGTTCATCATTTTGCATATTTTCTCCTCCTGTGCGGCAGGAAGTGAAAACAGCCGACTGCATAATCAGCATTGCCAGAATAATCCACACGGTTCTTTTAGTTCCTGCCATATTTAATTGATAGTTTAGAAAAATCTGACAGAAACTGTCCGAATGTGCGAACCGCACACTTTATAGAATTTTTCTGATATTTATAATATAAACGTTATTTTACTGGTTGTCAATCATTTATTCGGAAATTTTCCTGCTCGTAATATGCAATACTTTTATAACAAAATTTACAGGTATTTAAAAAATCCTTATTTTTCAATGCCTGTAATACTATTTATGACTTTGCGATTGCCTTATGATGATATATAGGGTTAAATTGATATCTGTGTCACAATCTCTGAGATTGTCTTTGGCCAGTTCATTGTGTAAATATGTATCCCATCTACTCCATGCTCCTTCAAATCAAGAATCTGACGGACTGCATAATCAATACCGGCTTTGCGCATATCTTCCTTGTTTTTACCATAGGCAGTAATCAGATTTTCAAGTTCCTTCGGAATGGAAGAACCTGACAAATTAATGCTTTTATTTATCTGATTGGCACTTATAACCGGTATAATACCGGCCAAAATAGGCACTGTAATCCCAATATCCATCACTCGTTCTCTAAAACGATAGAAAATATCATTGTCAAAAAAGAGCTGTGTGACAAGAAAACTTGCGCCGGCGTCAACCTTTTCCTTCAAATGTATTAAATCACTTTCAAAACTCACAGCTTCATAATGTTTCTCCGGATAACATGCTCCGGCAATCGAAAATGAAGTATTTGCTTTCAGATAACGTATCATATCAGAAGCATATAAAAATTCCCTACTGTTAAATTGCTCATCGCCCATTGCCTGTGGTTTGTCGCCACGCAGCGCCATGATGTAATGAATATCCTCTTTTTCTAATAATTCGCAGTTCTTTTGAAGGTCAGAGCGTGTAAAACCAACGCATGTCATATGGGCAATCGCATCGATATGCAGATGATTTTGAATATAAGACGCAATTTCTATTGTTCTTCCTGCATTGGATCCTCCTGCGCCATAAGTGCAGCTGATAAAATCAGGCTGCAGAGCGGCAAGCGTATCAAGCTTAGCAAAAACAGCCTGAAAGTCATCATCTGTCTTAGGTGGGAAAACTTCAAAAGAAAGGGTTGTTTTTGTTTTTTTCAATAAGTCTTTTATCATATCGCTTTCTCCTCTAAAATTGATTTATTGAATATCAGTATATCTTTTCTGCCTGTTTTTGAAAAATACAAAAAAATAGCACTTTGCCATAGTTTTAAACTATTTCAAGCCGCTATTTTCATTTATTCCTTATTAATCATTATTCGTGTCGATATGCTTTTTTAACGCTTCTACATAAGCTTGACCATATCTGCTAAGAGGCATATTTTTTTGTGTAATTATTCCAATACGCATATATTCATCTACCTGTAAAGGTTTGGCTATAATATTTTCTCCATTTAATTCTCGGCTAATCACACCGGAACTGACCGTATAGCCATTTAGTCCAATTACTAGGTTGAAAAGTGTTGCCCGATCCCTTACTTTTATATTCTTATTTCTATCAAGAGTGCTTAATATCTCCTCTGAAAAATAAAATGAATTGTACTCTCCCTGTTCAAAGGAAAGGTATGGATATTCCTCCAAATCTTTTAAATTCAATATATCCCTGTTTGCTAATGGGTGTTTGGAGTATATGAATACATGGGGTTTTGCAACAAACAGTTCCTCAAACCTTAACCCATTTTGTTTTATCAGCTTTAATATAATTTCCTCGTTTTTTGAAGATGTGTACAAAATTCCGATTTCACTTTTCAGCCTGCTTACATCTTCTATAATTTCATATGTTTGTGTTTCACGCAAAGTAAAATCGTACTTATTAGCATCAAATTCCCGTATAACATCTACAAAAGCATTTACCGCAAAAGAATAGTGTTGACAGGATACGGAAAAGCGGGGACTTTGTTTATCTGTGTTTTTGAATTTTTCTTCTAAAAGATTTGCCTGCTCTAATATTTGTCTTGCATAGGACAAGAACATATCGCCCTCATTGGATATCGTAACCCCTTTATTTGTCCTATTGAAAATTGTTATCTGCATTTCGGACTCTAATTCTCTGATTGCGTTTGTAAGACTAGGCTGTGAAACAAATAGCCTCTTGGCAGCTTCTGTAATATTTCCTGTCTCTGCTACTGCGACAATATATTTTAACTGTTGTAAAGTCATATTAATCTCCGTTTTCTAAATAAAATAATACAATTTCTATCATAATATTTTGGAAACATTCAGTCAATATTATTACTCTTAGAATTAATTTCATTGCTATTCGTTCTTTTGAAATCAGTGGAAAAGTGTGCGTAGATGTGCTAAAATTAAAACAATTAAGGAAATGTAAGGATTTTTAGGTAGTAGCTATAAAAAATTATAGCGCTCAGGCATTATTATGAGATGAGATAAGAGTGTTAGCAGAGATAAAATTATTTTCTTTGAATGAAGGAGTAAAAGAATGGATTCAAAAAATCAGTATGAATATGCAGTAGTTGCCATAAAATAAGCGGTTGAAAAGAGCAGGTATAGGGCTGCAAAAGTGGGTAATGCGGAACTGCTATCTCTCTACTATGGAATCGGAAAATATGTTTCGGAAAATACAAGAAATGGTGCATGGGGGACAGATGCGATTAAGACAATTTCTGGCAGATTAAAGTCGGAATTGCTGGGAATTAGAGGTTTTTCAGAGAGCAATATTAAAAATATGCGGTTATTTTATGATGAATGGAGTCCTTATGTAAATCGCCAGCCAATGGCTGACGATTTGGATGTGAATGGTGAAGGTTTGCTGATAGCAATTCGCCAGCCATTGGCTGGCGATATAGACTGGAATGAATTTATATCACTGGGTTTTACGCATCATA
>JAMPHY010000048.1 GCA_023663185.1 Clostridiales bacterium
TAATGCATATGCTAATGGAAATAAGTTTCTGGGGCAAAACTACGGAAACTCAAGATATTTTATGTCTTGACACCTTCTGTTTAATCAAAGATAATATAACCAACAGCGATATATTATGGTATATATGGCTGACTCTTGTGACATTATATGGGAGATATAAATTATGGGGGTTTATCTGAATCCGGGAAATACAGGTTTCTGGAAATCAATCCGCTCTGAAATTTATGTGGATAAGACAGGCTTGATTGCCTATATAAATAAATGCTTAAATACAGAAGAAAGCTTTATCTGTGTCAGCAGACCGCGGCGTTTTGGAAAATCCATGACGTTAAAAATGCTTGCCGCCTATTACAGTCGTGGCTGTGATTCAAGAGAACTGTTTGCAGGCTACAATATTGCGCATGATAAAACATTTGAAGAACATTTGAATCAATATGATGTAATCTGTCTGAATATACAGCAATTTTTAATCGAGGCGGATTCCGGCAAGATAACTGAATATCTGGAACAAGAGGTGCTCCGGGAAGTCAGGAAAGAATACGGAAAATATATTGATAGGCAGGACACAGGACTTGCCGCGGCGTTAAGGGAGATTTTTGTAGAAACGGGCAGACAGTTTATTTTTCTGATTGATGAATGGGACTGTATGATGCGCGAAAGGCAGGAAGCCGAGACCATGCAAAAACAATATCTCGATTTCCTGAGAAACCTGTTAAAAGATCAGCCGTATGTGGCGCTTGCATATATGACGGGAATATTGCCTATTAAAAAATATGGACAGCACTCTGCACTGAATATGTTCAGAGAATATTCGATGACAAATCAAAAGGCGTTTGAGGAATACACCGGTTTTACAGAAGCTGAAGTTAAAGGGTTATGTAAACAATATGGTATGGATTTTGCTGAAACCGGCAATTGGTATGATGGATATATGTTTAAAAAATACAAACATATCTATAATCCAAAATCCGTGGTAGAGGCAATGACCTGTCAGGATTTTTCTAATTACTGGGTTTCGACAGAAACATACGAAGCGCTCAAACTCTATATAGATATGGACTTCGACGGGCTGCGCACGGACATAGTGCAAATGCTCGGTGGCGGACATGTCAGGCTCAATTCGCGTAGCTTTCAAAACGATATGCGTAATTTCAAGACGAAAGATGATGTGCTCACATTGTTGATTCATCTTGGTTATCTCGGATATGATTCCACGGCGTCAGAAGCATTTATTCCGAATAAAGAGATTATTGAGGAATTTGAGAACGCTATGAGCGTTGGTGGCTGGTCGAATGTCGTAAGTGTTTTAAAGACATCGGAAAAGCTCTTAGATGATACCTTGTGTGGTGAAGCGGAGCGTGTTGCCGATGAACTTGACAGGGCGCATACAGAAATGGCGTCGATACTGACATACAATGATGAAAATTCCCTCGCCTGCGCAATCGGGCTGGCATATTACAGTGCACGGAAAGATTATAAGCTAATACGGGAATTTCCGACAGGGAAAGGCTTTGCAGATATCGTTTTTCTGCCGCTGCCGCATACGTGCAAGCCTGCGCTTATAGTAGAGCTAAAATATGACAAATCTGTCAGTGCAGCGATACAACAGATTAAGGACAGACATTATACGCAGGCGTTGGAAGATTATGCAGGGGAAATCCTTCTTGTCGGTATCAATTATCAGAAAGACAGCCCCAATAAAATGCACAGTTGCGTAATCGAAAAAGTAGAAAAAAATTTTACCTGTGCGGTTGCTAATTAGGCAGTCCGCCTACACCGCAATAAATTGCATGCAGTTAGACTATTGGATTGCAAACGCACAGGTGGTAAAATTACGCTTTAAAATAACACCATACCAGAAGGAGATACACTTATGGCAACACTTCAATATTTGCATTATCCGGCTGATTGCAGCCATGTTAAATATGTGGGGAGAACTCTTTTTAAAGATAACATACTCTGGCTCGCGCTTTCGGGCAGCGGCATAGAATTTGATTTTCAGGGGAAACATCTGGAGCTGCTAATGGCAGGAGATAACAATGCTGCCGATAAAAACGCGCCTATTCAGGACAAGGCTCGTATCGGCGTTATAATCGACGGCGTGCGCGTTATAGACGATATGATTACGACAGCGGAGAAAAAATATACGCTGATTGACACAACCTCGCCGCATACATATCACGTGCAAGTGATAAAGCTGTCCGAAGCTCCCATGTCGATTGTCGGAATAAAACAGCTTATAGCAAATTCAGACGCTGCGCTTACGCCCTCGCCTTGCCAAGCGCGCCGCATAGAGTTTATCGGCGACTCCATTACCTGCGGATACGGAGTGGACGATAGCAATCTGGAACACGCTTTTTCCACTGAGACAGAAGATGTAACTAAAGCCTACGCCTATCTGACCGCGCAGGCGCTTAGGGCAGATTACAGCATGGTATCATACAGCGGACACGGCATTATCTCCGGATATACAGATTCTGATGAAAAATTAGAAGACGAATTGGTTCCGCCATATTATCATATGATAGGCTTTTCACGGGGAACTTATGAGAATACGCAGATTATGAGTGCCGATTGGGATTTTTCAGCATTTAAGCCGGATTTAGTTGTAATTAATCTGGGAACCAACGACGACAGCTATTGTCAAGATAAGAAAAATAGACAGGAAGAGTTTGCAACTGCTTATACAAGCTTTCTTAAGGAAGTCCGCCGGCATAATCCCGACGCCGTTTTGCTGTGCACCTACGGAATTATGAACCAGCGGTTATATCCTTACATAGAAAAAGCGATTGCCGCATATAAAAATGAAACTAACGATGTAAATATCCACTCCCTGAAATTCGATATGCAGCAGGAGAGCGACGGTTATGTGGTCGATTACCACCCGAATTTCGCCACGCACTGCCGGTCAGCGTGGAGGCTGGTTCAGGAAATAAAGGAGATTATGGGGTGGTAGTAACCGCACAGATAGAAAATTCCGCCAGTAAAGGTATTCGTCCCAGGCAACCTCTGCAAACGTAATTTTACTCAAGCTCCATAGCCTCCAATTCCTCCATCGTCTTCACAACCACCTGCCCATTCTGAACCTGCTTCTCAGCTTTTCTTAAATATTCCATATTGGATTCTGAGTAAAAAGGATCTAACGGCGCAGTTATATCAAAAGGAATTTTGCGGTCCCGCAACGCTTTTCTTGCATATATCATAAAAAAAGTAGTGAGGTTCATTCCCATTTCATTGCACATCTCATCCAGTTCTTTTTTCATTTCATCATCAAATCGAAGACTTACTGTAGTCATAACATCACATCCTTTCTTTTAATAGAATAATACACATTGAAGCAAATTGCAACATTTATCATTCAAATTAATTCAAATCATGTGTTTCAATGAGCGGCACGCTCCTGCTTCTTATGAAAAACAATAAAAATTATCAAAATTACCGCTATAATAATAACTGCCAGCCAGATAAAACAACATATGCCGAGAAATGTCGGGCAGATGTGGCAAAGACCACACTTATCTATGCTGCCTGCACCCGTTTTACCAATCTGCTGATAGGCAATCGCGTAGCTTGAAAACATATCTGTACTTATAGTGATTGTATCCAGCTCACTATCAGTATCTTCCATAAATGTGCACTCGCCTTCATGAGCGCGGATAATATAGTATTCCCTGCCGTCTGCCTGCAGCGTTTCGGGTATGCCTACTACAATAGCAACCGGTTCATCAGTCTTCGTAATGGCGTTCCAATCATTACTGCCAATCTTGATAAACATGGAAATATCAATGTACATGCCGAGTGTAAGCTCTGGTATTTCTTCCTTATACGCTTCCATGCTGCCTTCAATAACTTCCTTATCCTGCAGCGGTACATTATCTGAAATATCCGTCACATCAACGCGGATTTCTATAGTCTCACCATTTTCTACGAGCCTCGACTGTTCCGCTGTCAAAACCGCATTTGCTACTGCGGCGGTATCTGCCACTCCTGCCGTATATGTCTGGTCCTTGCACTCTACCGTGACTATAACCTCGCCGCTGCCGACTTTCAAGGCTGTACTCGTACTCATCATGTCTTTTACGTTACCTGTCTGAACTGATTCCCCTGTTATAACAATTCTGCCATTGTCTAGTGATGCAGAAATCGTCTGCTCTGAATCTTCTTCCGGCTGTTCCTTCTCTGTTTCGTCAGCTTGTTCTGTCTCTGTCTCGCCAGCTTGTCCTGTCTTTGCTTCGTCCGGTTGTTCGGTCTGCGGTTCGAGCGGCAGTCCTGACGGCTCCGTTTCAGGTGTTTCTGTACTTTCCTGCCCTCTGTCATTCCCCGACTCGCTAATAGCTGAAATGCCTGACGTTATTCCCTGTTCATTGTCCGCTGTTTCAGCAGGCTGCAGTGTTTCCAACAGACCTATCAGGTCTAAAAGTTCCGGTGTTATTGCAGGCGGATTACCGGTTGCGGACGAATTACTACCTACCGACGAGTTGTTTCCTGCGGACGAATTATTTCCTGCTGATGAGTTTTCTCCAGCCGACGAATTATTGCTATCTGCCGATGAATTATTGTTATCCGCTGGTGAATTATCATCTGTATTTTTATCGTCATCATCGGATTTAGGCGGCTCCGCCTTCTTCTGAACTCCCTCAACTGTTACGGTCATATTTTCTGCAATATCCGCAATAGTATAAGTTCCGTCCGCATTAGGTTCTACTGCCTCGCCGTTTATTTTTACGGCAAAATTATTATCTTTTTCATATCCATTGTCCAAAGTAAATTTAAGTGTAACGCTGCCGCCTTCTTTGACAGTGTCAGTGCCGCCTGATACTATCGACAGAGTATAGCCTGTGCCATTCTGCAAGGGCAAGGTCACGGTGTATCCCGGCGTATAAACTGCATACACAGTCATATCGTCAGTGATATTGGTAAAGCTCACGGGCGCACCATGCTCATCGCCGCACCATTCCTCTACATAAATCTTATCGCCGGCATCTTTCTTAGGCGGTACAGACGGTATATCAGTTAAAGTCCCGCCATAATCTACTCGAACGGTCTTATAAGTTTCTCCGTCTGCGATAAAAGTCACCTTAATCCGATATGCGTCTATCTTTACCGTAGGGCTTATCTCGCTGACAAAATTAGAAGTTCCCACCTTTACACGTACCATATATGACGCAGGTGCAAGCCCCGTAATCTCGCCATTTGTATTAGCAGTCGCATCACGCCATGTTATACCGTTATCAGTTGATATCTGGTACATCGTATTTGCACTTAAACCGCTCAGTTTCCCATTCTTCCTATTCGCTCCGCTTTCATCCGTTCCTGTCGGAGTGGGTTTCACCGGTCTTGACGGAATACTTAAGTTCTGTCCCGTACTGTCAGAAGTCTCGCTGCCATTACCGGTCTTGACAATATTAATAGTTTTGCCTAACCAATTCTCTTTAATCTTAATACAGCCCTTATCGTCTGCCATAAATTCTTCATAGGCTGAGACTGTACCGCCGTCTGCAGCAATGCCTATTTTATATTTTCCGTTTGGCACAAGACCTGTCAATTTTTCTTCATTATAATCAATCTCTGCTGCCGGCTGTTTCTCCGGTCCTTTAACTTTGATGGTAATGCTTTCTGTCGCCTTATTATCTGCATTATCGACAGCAGTAATCTTTATTCGGGTTATCCCTGTCGGTATCTCATTTTCATCAATATCAAAAGACCACTCCGATGTTAATGCCATCTGTGTGATATTAACGGTTTTTTCTTCGCCGTTCTCTCCTATCTGATAGGTTATGGCGGCAATTCCCGCCGTTACTGCATTATCCGTATCATCTTTTACCATGACAAGCAATGCAGGGGCAGTCTCATAATAGCTTTCTGAAAGTGCCGTACCACCTGGCTGCTCCGCCTCTGTATCATACACGGTACGGTCCGCCAGCACGCTAATCTTTGGCGCAGTATCTTCCACAATTACTCCGCCCTTTTCTGCTCCTATAGTCACGCTGTCTGCAGCATTGCCCGCCGTATCCATACAGGTAATGGTAATAGTTCCCATAAAATCGGCATCGAACGTAATCTTTGCCTCTTTGCCTGTAATATCCGCCTTAGCCGTCTCTGCTTTGCTGCTCTCAAGGTTTCCTGCGCTGTTTCTCGGCGTCATAGTATAAGTAATCTGCGTCACACCGCTGCCTTCGTCCGTAACAGGCACATGGATAATAAGACTCTTTTTGCCAATAATCCAGTTCCAAAGGTTCGTTACTTTATTCTCATAAGTAATGGCGCTGATAACGGGCTTTATCGTATCCTGTTTAACCGTAAACACATCGCTTTCCTCGGAAATATTGCCTGCCGCATCTTTTACCTTGAACTGATAGGTATGCGCCCCTTCCGTAAGAGCATAGTCATAATCTACGTTTCCTACGCCGCCAGTGAATCCGTTTATTTTTTCATATCCTTTTCCATCGATATTTACCCACAGTTCCGTTACGCCTACGCCGTCATGGAGTCTCAAAGGAATTACTCCCTGTGTGTTCGTCCAACCGTCAGTCAGACTTGTACCCGCCCGAAGTACAGGCGTATCCGGTTTTATATCATCTAACCAGCAGGCGTGGAGCGTATGCGAAGACGGCGTACTTACTATTGTTTTTGTCTCAATTTTACTGCCTTGTCCATTTTCTTCCGTATACCAGCCCTGAAAATTGTAACCTGTTTTTACCGGCAAAGGCAGTTCGCCGTAAGCGCTGTCATAAGTCACGTTTTTACTCTGCGTGGTATTCCCGCTGTCTGCCCCGTGGTAATCAAATGTTATCTGATAGGCGTCTGCTGTCCACTTCGCCCAATATTCCTTATCTTCTGTATCCGTACCGGAAATCTCTGTTATGGCTGTTCCGTTATAATTCTCATTATCGTACCAGCCGGCAAAGTTATATCCTGTTTTCGTCCAGTCCGCAGGCAGAGCAGCGCCTTCTCCGTATGTATATGAAGTCAGGGACGTACCGCCACTGCCGCCGTTACCATTCAGCTTAACGTTATAGCTGTTCACCGTCCAATTTGCTGTATAAGTACGGTCGCCTGTACTGCCTTTGGCTATGGTAACACTTTTATTACTACTGCCCGTCAAATCTGTGCCGCTCCAACCTGTAAAGGTGTAGCCCTCTTTTATAGGATTGATTAAGGTAATAGTATTCGTCGCTATGTTATAGGCTGCAGGATTGGTTTTCCCTGTCGGGAGTCCCCCGCCAGCCAAATCATAAGTAACTGTATAGGAAACAAGCGTCCAATGGGCGTAAAGCGTCTGCGTCGCTGTTGTAACAGAGACTATACTACTGTCTGTAATCTTATTGCCACCGGATGAAGATGTGTACCAGCCGGAAAAGGTATAGCCTGTCCTTGTCGGCGTCGGTAACTCGCCGTAGGCGTAATCCTTACATACAGTCTTACTTGCCGTATCCACTGTTCCGCCGTTGGCATTAAATGTCACGGTAACTGCTTTTGCCAATGCAAGCTGCCCGTCGTCTGTTTTCACAACTACAAGACCACTCTGCTCACTAATAAAGGCATCCGCATTATTGTATTCGGTATCACTGCTGTCCGTAAACACACGACCACTGCTTGTCCCCGTACTAATCCCAATGGGTGTGGAGCAGGTCAGCGCATTTTCTATCGTAATCTTCGTGCTTGTACTATACAAATAGACATTGTTGTCTGTCTCTCCTTTTTTATTTCCAGAAATATCAGGGTTCCCGGACAAACAAAACGTACTCCAACTACCACTGTATATGCCTCCTCCGTTTGTATCGGCGGAATTCCCCGCTATGGTGCCGCCCGAAATACGCACGGCTCCTGCAGCGGTGTATATGCCGCCGCCCGATGAGCTGGACTGATTTTGCGTGATACTTCCGCCCGACATGATAAATCCGCCCGCTGACTTATTATTTTCGTTACAGACACCGCCGCCGCTGCCTCCGGCTGTATTACCGCTGATCTCCCCGCCGTGCAGATAGAAATAATATTTTGTGTGATAGACACCGCCACCGCTATATTGGGCGGAATTTCCTGTAATCTCAGTGCCATCATACATATGGACAATTCCAAAGTCCGTATACACGCCGCCGCCACTACGTGCCGTATTCCCCGAAATCTCCCCTGCATAGAAATTGAAAACGCAGTTGTTTTGACCTTCTTTTCCTCTCAGAGCCACACCGCCGCCGTAGCTGGTAGTAATATTCCCCTTAATCGAACCGCCGTACATATTCAGTATGCAGGGATCATTATTTACATCTCCCGCAAGATAAATCCCCGCGCCGTATAAACTGCTGTTGCCGCCGGTGATAGTCCCTGTTTTTTCTTCCGAGCAGTCATAAAGATTCAGCGTTCCGCCGTTATTGACCTTGATGACGCTGCTATTTCCCGTACCTGTCAAAGTATGTCCGTTCAGGCACAAATCCACCGTGCCATCGATGACGAGGTCTGCGGTCAGCTGTACGTCCTCTGCCAGATAATAGCTGCCAGCCGCGAGCGTGCCGCCGTCTGCGGTCAGGACGCTGCCGAAGGAGACTTCGTCGTGGGAATGGGGCGGAACAGACCACTGGGCATATAATGTTATATTTCTATCCCTAATATACAATTCTTTTGAAATATCCGCCCCGTCCGCGTAAGATGTCCCCGTACCTTTCGCATTCGTATTCCACCCGTCAAAAACATATCCGCTTCTGGTAAAGGTATTCTTGCTCAAAACAACGGTGGTGAGCTGTGCGTCGTCTCCGTACTGATAAAATGTCTGCGGCTCCATTTCGCCCGCGCCCTCGTTTGCGCCATATGTGACGGTATTTGGCGCCTCCACAATAATGTATTCGACACCGTCTATGACCGGATATTCAATCACCTTATAGTCCTCATTTTCCGATGTGACATGGAACTTATTTCTTGTGCCCTCATCCAGACAGCCTACCGCATAGCCATAATATTCGGGATAGGCAGTGGCTTCAAGCGGACTGCCGGTATAGGTCAGGGAATCCTCTTTTACCGTTATCGTTCCACTTATAAGATGAGCGCTTGCCGGAGAAAAGGATGGGGTTCCCACCAGATATGTGTTTCCGCTTCTACTATTAACACTTATCCCATAATCTGTGCCGCCTTCCATTCCTTTTGCGGTATATGTTCCGCCATATATGTGTCCATTTCCTAGATTGGAAATAACACTCGCAGGCTGTTGTCTGGCTGTCGCAGTAATAGAACCGCCATACAAATACGCAGATCCCCCATTATAAAATCCACAAAAATTTCTGTTACCGTTTTGTACATCTGATGTTGCTGTGATGGAACCGCTGTATAAGCAAAACGTGCCATAGTTAATCACACCAAAAGAACTCTGCATAGCTCTTGTATAATTATTAACTAAGTTCAGATTTCCCGTATCCTGACAGTCGCAGACAGAAAAACTGCTGCCACTACTAATTGAAACACATTTCTCTCCGTTATTATCTGTATTCGTATTCGTATAGGAAACTGTATGTCCGTTCAGGCAGAGTTTGATGTCTACGCTTATATTACTTGTACCTATCTCCCATGCTTTAGACTTGGAAATTGTTATATCGTTTGCCAGATAATAATTACCAGTCTCCGAAGGCAGAGAGTTTGTGCTCGTCCACGCCGTCCACTCCACGCCTGCATCATGGCTGTGCCCGCCTGTTGTCACGCTGCCACCGCAGACACAATGAGTATGCGCCGCCGCCCTCGCCACGCTCCTACGCTTCACGGATTCCGTTTCCATCTGCACGATTACGATAATTTCAGGCAGGCTTACGCCCTCCGCCAGCGCATAGTCCTCCGGCAGAACCGCCGTAAAGCTATAAGTCCCTTCCGTATCGCCGTCATACTCCGGCTCGGACTGCCAGGTAACGCCGCTTATTATAACTGTCGTTTCCGCCGTCTGCTCCTGCCCCGATTCCATTTCTGTATCCTGCACATTCTCCAATCTCTCCACAGTGACTACATTTTCCGTCTGATATTCAGGCATGGTCTCCGTATGCGTTTCCTCTGTAATCACAGCAGCTTCCTGCTCACCAAATGAGGCGTCTTCCTGTAACACAGCGCTCTCCTCAGACAGCATATCCGGATTTTCCTCGTTATTTTCTTCATCTTCGATGACTGTTTCTATATAATCCGCGGGTTCTCCTGCGTTTTCCTCTTCTGTATCTTTCTGCACTATCTCTTCCTGCAGCGTATCTTTCTGTTCTGTATCTTCCTGTTCTGCATTTTCCTGCTCTATATCTTCCTGCGTATTTTCTTCCTCTTCTTGACCGGACAATCCCTGTGCGCAGTCTAAATAAACCGTCAGTTCTTCCGGCAGATTCAGCTCCTCTAAATCTGTACCGACAGAGACGGTCTGCTCTTTTATCTCCTCTGGTAGAGGCAGAAATTCCCTAATGATATTATCAGTCATAGTACTTTCTTCCTGCCCTGCGGCAACTACCATAAATGTATCTGAAATTCCCGGCAGCGTAAGCAGCAGACAGAAGCATAGAAAAGCTGCAAAAATCCTATGTTTCTTTCCATACTTTATTCTCTTCATAAATTCATCCTCCCGTGCATATAAGTCTATTATCTGGCATACAAAAAGCCATTATTTTGCGGTAAAAAATTCACCTCAAAATAATGGCTTTATAACTGATTGATACTATACTGACAGCGAAAAAAAGGGCGCACTTTACCCTTGGCTTGGCTTGGCTTGGCTTGGCTTGGCTTGGCTTGGCTTGGCTTGG
>JAMPHY010000049.1 GCA_023663185.1 Clostridiales bacterium
GGTGGTGATAAATGTACGTCTGCTTTTTTATTGCATTTTGCGGAAACTCAAGATTTTCTAACCTCTCTGCCACAACAGCATATTGTCCTGAAATTCAGCCGCCAGCTTTCCACTGTCTTTTAACCATGAAAGATAAGAACGCACCGTACTCCCCACCAGCACATATTGTTCAAAATTCATAGTAAGTCCGTAAGCTTTGAAAACTTCCTGCAAAATCTTTTCAAAATTCACAGGCTGCTCACAGATGGTTAAAATCCTCTCTGCTATTTCATGTACTTTATCCCTATTATACTGAACAAGTTCTTTTATATCGGCAGAGGCTTCCGCATGGGCGGGAACGAACAGGGCGGCTTCCATATTCTCTACCATATTCAACGTTTCCAAATAGGCTCCCACATCATAAATAAACGACACCGCATACTTCTCAAGCGTCTCCTTGCTGCTTATACAGTCCGCCAGAAACACCACTCCATCTGGCATACGAAAACCCACCATGTCAAAGAAATGCCCTGTAAGCGATATCACTTCAATCTCTTTAGGAAATCCCGCCTCGGAGAAATCCGTCACATCACTCTCCTGCGCCAACAGAAACTTATGCCGCAAATCCTTGCATGGATAACCGCCATAGAGAAAGGACGGCTCCAACAGCGGATATTTTGTAAATGCCGCCTCAATCCCAGCAGAATAGACTTTACAGCCTGTCTGCCCCTGTAAATAATGATTCCCGCCGATATGGTCTGCATTGGAATGGGTATTCAAGATGGCTCTCAAATGCCAATCATTCTTATCCAAAATCTGCCTTACCTTTCTCCCCGCGTCCTTATCATTTCCACTATCGATTAAATAGACATTATCCTTATCCTGCACATAGACGCCTATCTTTGCAGGACAGTTTATGTAATAGCATTTCTCACTAATCTGTACTAATTCATACATTTCTAAAGTTCTCCTATCTCAATATTTGCACTTATACCGAGGTTACTGTTCATGCCATATATGACTTTGAACAATAACATACCAAGTATACCACATTTTCTTCCGCAGCGCCATTGGTTGCAAAACCTTCCTGTACATTGTATATTATAGATAAACAGATTAGATAATCATGAATTATCACTTACTGCCACAAGTTAAATTAAAATGAACGAATACAGACAAGGAGAAAGAAAGTTATGGATAATACATTCGGCTGGTGCTTTATTGGCTGCGGAACACTTGCAAAAAAGGTGGCGAAGCAAATTACGGAATCCGGCAGACACAAAATTGTTTCCGTATATTCTCGCAGTATAGAAAAAGCTGAGCAATTTGCCGGTCAGTATAATGCAACGGCATGTCACAGCGCAGAAGAAGCGATTACTATGGAAGGCGTTCAAGGTGTATATGTCGTTACAACCCACGACAGCCATTATGCGTATACGAAGCTGGCGCTAAACTTAGGAAAACCTGTCCTATGTGAAAAACCATTTACTGTTACTGCTGCTCAATCACGTGATTTAATCGCTCTTGCAAAGGAGAAGCAACTATACTTGGCAGAGGCTATGTGGACATGGTTTGCCCCTGTAGCCAACCGCGTCAAACTTTGGCTGGATAACGGTGAATTTGGACAGATACAGAAGGTTGTGGTAAACTGCCGCCTAAATTCACAAAACTATGCCCCCAGAGTAACAAATCCCAACGCTGCAGGCGGCGCGCTGTTGGATATGGGCGTATATCCCATTACATATCTGTACCGTCTGTTTGGCAATCCACAAAAAATCAAGTGTACCGGCGTCGTATCTGAGGGTATTGATTGGGAAGAAGATATCGAGTTTCAATTTCCAAGCGGAGAATGTTATTCAACGTCCATATCAATACGCGATACAGACGGCGGGCAGAAAATCATTATCGAGGGCAGCAAGGCAAGAACAGAAATTCCGGACTTCCACTATATAGAAAAAGCGGAACTTGTCCGCAGCGACGGAAGCATAGAGCGGGTATCCGGCAACAGCGACTATTTGAATGAATTTGATATTGTCACTGCTGAAATCACGGAAGGTCTTAAGCAGAGCAAATTTGTGCCGCTTCAAGCTACATTAGATGTAATGGAGATTATGGACGAATGCCGTGCGCAGCTAAATCTAAAATATCCTTTTGAAGAAATTTAAACTGCTCTTACATATAATTATCAACTTCATTCAGTATCATTTTTTATTACATAAAAGGGCTCCGGATTTTCTCCGATGCCCTTATTATATAATACCTTTACTAAAATCAGAAAAACAAGATAGAATTTATATCTCAAACTTATCCATCAAATCCACCATTGTTTCCACCTGCGTCTTCTGTTCTGCGCTGACAGCCGCCGTCTCCTGCGAGGTTGCCGAGTTGTTATCAACAGCGGAAGAAACCTGTATCACATTCTCATTTAACTCCTGCATACGTTGGGTATCCCGCTTCAATATCTGCTCTATCTGCTCCATCATCTTCGTGGCTTCCTTTGCGCCGGTCATTACATTAATCATATTGGCTTCCGTTTCTTCCGCAATGGTGACGCTCTTATCCATTACTGAAACCGTCGTCTCAATTAATTCCGTCGTCCTGCCAGCCGCTTTCGACGATTCGTTTGCCAGATTCTTCACCTGCTCAGCTACAACGGCAAAACCTCTTCCTGCCTCGCCTGCCCTTGCCGCCTCAATCGCCGCATTAAGCGCCAAAAGGTTCGTCTGGGAAGCTATATCCTCTATCGTCTCTATAATAGTGCCGATTTGCTTTGAACAACTGCCGATTTCCTGAATTGATTCCTTTAATTCCTGCAGCTTTTCGTTGCCTTTTTCCATAGTCTCGCCTGCCGTTGACGCTACACGCGCAGACGCTTCCGCCTCGCGTGCGTTTTCTTCCATACTCTTTGTCATAACGTCAAACGCCGTCATTAACTCTGATACCTGCGCCGCCTGCAGCGTACAGTTCTCCGCCAAATCCTGCGCCGCATAAGCTAACTGCTCCGAACCGCTGTCAATCTGCCCTGAAACAATACGAATCGTACTAATTGTTTCCTGCATTTTTTCACCAATCTGTATGAAAGAATCCTTAATCGATATGAACTCGCCTACATAATCCTGTTCAATCTTAATCTTATAATTTCCATTACCCATCTGCTCAAGCGTCTGGGTAATCTCTTTTATCATTCCAAGCAGATTCTTTTTCATAAAGGCGATTGCGGCAACCATCTTTCCGACTTCGCTCTCGTCCTCTTCCATATCAAGTTCTACATGGAACTCTCCGCCTGCAAGCACCGTCATCTGATCCGATACCTTTAAGATAGGCTCTAACAGTTCCTTCTCGGAAAACTTTATCGTACCGATAAATTCCTTCACAAGATATATGAAAGATACAGCAAACAAAAGTTCAAGGATATACTGCACTATTTTAAGCCCTGTCTGCCGCGCGTCCTTTCTGTTTAAAATAGCAAGAACCGTCTCGTCCGTCTGCTTCGTAATCTGGTCTACCGAATCCCCGTATTTATCGCTGAATACACACGCCTGCGCCGCTTCCAAGTCGCCCGCCTGCACAAAGGCGATTGCCTCCTCCTCTAACGGAACAAGCTCGTTAGACATTGCCGCAATCTGATTTAAGCTTGTCCATTCATCTTCCTTAAGGTCGCAGCTTTGCAGCATTTCAAGCGCGCGCTCTCTGTTTTTATCTACATTTAATTCCTTTATGTAATCGTCGTAATACTTCTGTTCCCCCGTAACCGCATAAGACTGTATATTATAGGTAAGCGTCTTAGAGGCTGTGCGATACATATTTAACGCCACCGTTGTGTTAATCTGCGCCTTATTTATACTTGCCATTGCCAGATTAAATAACATAAAGCCGACCAACAGCACGGCTCCGACCACTACTGAAATCCACGCCTGACGCACCACCTTTTTTAGTTGCGCCGCCTGACTCTTTTTACCTGATACTCCGTTTTTCTTCTCCCCCATAGTCCCTCTCCTAAAATGAATTTTCGTTTTATTCCTGCAGCTTTTTGCAAAGTATAAAACAATTGATGTTACTAAAAGTATATCTTAATTATTGTTTGTTTTCAACAAATTCTTTTATGCTGGATATACTTTTTTCTGCAATATTGCCAAATACACAAAAAAGAAGCCCACCAACTATCATGGTGAACTCCCTTACGCTCCCTTGTAATAAACCCGAACATTCACTTATCCAGAAATCCTAAGAATTTTTTCCACTCCATGTAGCCCTTCCAATCGCCGTAACTGTATTCTGACTGCATGAGGTCATTTACAATTTTTGTCCAATCAAACTTTTCTGAAAAGTTACATGTAGCAGAACTTCTCTGCTCTGCATTCTTTGCGGCTTTTGCAACTGCGGCTTTCAACACCGTATCCTCAAAACTGCCTTTTCCGCTCTCTTTCAGATTGGCAGTATAAGCATACATTTCAGCCGTATCACAGTTCTTCGGATTAACCTTCGACACATCTACCATCTGCTCTGTCACATTTCCCGACTTATCCCATATTTTCACTTTATATACAGGATTTTCCGCGTCAAAGTCCTGTGTCTTATACACGGAATAAGATGAACCGCTCACAAGCTCTGCTCCTGAAAATATCGTAATATCCCCTGAGCCCTCGTCTGCGCCATGCAAGGTAGCTGTCTGTGTCTGACCTGCTGCCTGTACCGCTTCCGCCGCTTGCTTTGCAAAATTCCCTCCTGCAGTATTTCTTTCCGTTTTCCTTGTTTCATAGTCTGCTGACGGGTAGCCTGCTGCCCCTATACCACTTATGCTCATTTTTCAAATCCTCCGTCGATTTCATATTATTTCATTTCCACAAGCTCATTTCTTTATAATTTGGTTATGGATTCCATTGATTTCATAATATTATTCTTCATTCTACATTCTTGCTTTTGCCTGATATTTCTCATTTTTTAAATTACGATTCATAATCTCCATGATTTCATCTGCTGTATATAGCGGTCCGCCCGGATACTCACAGAAGATTCTCTCTCCGTTATATTCCGGGTGCAGTTTCTTATATAATATGGAATACGGATCTGATAATTTGTGAGCAGTTGCCGTATTTTTCTCAATCAGTTCTGCTTTCATCTGCGCCATTTCTTCTGCGGTATAAAATTTTGCTCCTAAAGGGTTGTTCATATACTGAGCCCATTGTGCTTTCTCCTTATCAATATACACGGAATCTCCCACTGTGTATGAATAATCAGGTATGCCGTTGTTTGTCCCCTTTAAAAATTCCTTAAAATTATCCACAGCCATATTACCATTCAAATAATCTTCCCAGAAATTTTCATGAGCAGCAAAGAGAAAATTATCCATAAATCCCCCTGCATAGTTTAAAAATTCCCTTGCATTTTCATACTGCGACTCATCTGTAAACAAAATTTCCCATTCATATTCACTCTGTCCCGTTTTACTGCAGCGGATTCCATTTTTATCAACCGCAATCAAATATATATCTTCCTTATGATTACCTTCTTCGTCCACCTCCTGCAAAGTAAATCTGGCTTGTACTGTTTCTGATACAAGCATATTTATCTGCATATCTGTTATGCTATCTGCTTCCTGCAATGCAACAAATTGCCGCATTTCTTCAATGCTGCCCCTGTTGTTTTGCAGCCAGTCAAGAAGCGCTTTATATGTGTCCCCTGAAAACCTAACGCTCCAGTTGTTATTACAATCGAAATTATCATTATAGAATATCCCGTCAAAGCCCATAGAAACAATGCCATTATCCGTATGCTGCGCCAGACCTTTTATCTCCAAATCTGCCCATATGTATGCAGCGTCTTTATCATGCACCAGATTAGGATATTTGTTGAAGTAAGTTTCCGCCAATGCCTCATACTTCTCTATATCATCCTGACTCTGCAAAAGGACTTTCCCGCCTCTGCCTTCTTCGCCGTCTTTCACCAGATATTGTATACCCGTGCCGGAATGTGTCTTTAGCGTAAATCCTTGCAAGTCTTCCGTTTCCAGTGTACTTACGCCCATGACGTTTTGCAAGTCTTCTTTCAGTTCATTGTCCATTACTACAGCGTCATAACTCATAGTTCCATGTTCTGAAATTAAAAACTGCTTACCTGTCGCACTGTCCTGCCTGACCTTGATATCAGAATATTCAAAAGCGCCTATTTTCTCGCCCTGCTTATTGTAAATATCAAAACAGCCAGCCTCATTGTCCGGCACAATCTTGTAATTCTCAGATTCGTATTTTTCATAGTCAGACTTTACATTATGTACCGCTGAAACAGTCGATGTCCGATATGCTTCCAATGCTGTGTTATACCCTGCTGCCCGTATACTGTTACTTTGAAAAGAAACGCTGTCTGCCGTATCCGAACCGACAATCATACCTGCAAAGTCCGTTCCTGCATTATTTTTCTGAGCCTTTCCTGTTTCTCTCAATGCAGGATATCCGGCTCCAATTCCGTTTACGCCCATTTTTCGAGTCCTCCATTATTATCAATTTTTTAAATCGACCTAACAAAATCAACCTATTTATCTCTCTTATAATTAAAATTCGTTCCCAATAAGGAAATAAAAATATCTGCCTGTAATTCCATATCATTTAGTTCAGCCAATACCGCGGGATTTAACTCTTTTATTTCTGAAACATCAGTGTACAATGCTTTATGTTTTTTAGACTTTGGTTTTTCATCATCATCTCCCCAGTCAAACTCCATATAATATCCGCCTGTCCCATCGTCATGTATAAACACCCCATCGCCTTTTACTACGCCGCCAGTCAATTTACTAGACCACGGCATATCTTCGATTGACTTATATACTTTTTGCCTAAAAGCACTATCCTTCTTCATTCTTAACAAGGCTTTTTTTGAGATAATTACATTTCTTCCGCCATACATATTATATTTTTCCAACATTGCGGTATCATACATTTCCGCTTCTATATCTGTTTTTGCACAACTGTAATCTACAACAATCGTATTGACGTTAAACTTTTCGTCCAGAAATTTTTTCATTTCTACAATATCTATATCTTCATTCACATGCTGTAAAAGCTTCTCAAATTCATCTCCTAATTTTATGTTATTATTTGATAAATTTACAGCATTATTGATTTGTGGCAAAATCGCCTGAATATCCATGCTATTCCCCTTTCTGTAAATGTTGTCACTATCTAGCGGACAGCTTATCTAAAAACGCTACATAAAACTCCCTTTCTTTAATACGAGCCTGTTCTGCCTCTATGCTTCTATATGCAGGTGCCAAAGGATTATCTAAGTCATAAAGCGCCTGCTTTGTTGCCCTAATTGCAGACTGTACTGTACTTCCTAAAACATCTGAATAATTTGTTTCTCCCCGGAGCATTTTGTTACATCTTTGTACCATCATCTGCGATATATGGCTCATCATGCCGTTTTTCATGACTCCCATACCGTTTGCATTTACTTCTTTTGCCGCCTCAATCCATGCGTCCTTAACACTCTGCGGCGCATTAGGACCGACCATCTCAAATGCTTTTTCATCATAATCTATTATTTCATTCTGTGCCGCTTTTTCTTCTATTGTTTCTTTAAATCCTGCCGCCCCAGATTTCACACTTTTTTCTGCATTTCTCACTGTGTACTCTGCCGCTGGGTAGCCTGCTGCTCCAATTCCATTTATGCTCATTTTTCAAATTCTCCATTTCCCTTATTTTTAATTGCGGCTCGTCTGTCATTCAGAGCCGTATCTGCTCCCTTTTTATCAGTCCAAGCAGTTTATTTATTCCTATCTGCCATATAATCATAAAACTTTTTGTATGAAAGATATCCAGTCAGATTATTGCAGTCATATTGCATTTGCATAAATTCTTTTACCATATTCATAAAATTCTTTCTTACATTGACGTTATCTTCATCATAGGTAATATCAGCATTCACACCACCCGCAGCCGAGAGAAAATTTCCAAATGCGCCAGAAGTATATCCCTGCACGTCGCTGTATGTAGAATATGCGAGCATTTCCAGATAGCTGGCGTTTTGCGGATCAACATCACCCAGTCGCACATTGGTGTCTGTATATTCACCCGATTTTCCCCAATGCCGTACCCTATACTCCGGATTAGCGTCATTATAATTATCTGCTTTATAGACAGATGCACTGGTGCCATCTGGAAACCCTACTGCCGTCAATGCCTTATCACCGTTTTCACCCGAATAGTGAAGTGTTATATTGAAAGTCTGGGTACTTCTTACATTCCCCATTGTCGATTTTTGCCTGTTCTTCATTTGCGCTGCATTGTTTGCACCGATGTAATTACTACCATAATTATAGTTTCCAATTTCATTTACGCTCATTTTTCATGTCCTCCATTATCAGTTTTTAATGATATGATTTCTTTGTATAAAATTGAAAAATCGGTCATTCACTTATAATACGAGCCAGCCCTTTAAAAAGTTTCATTTTTTATTTATAAATTGCTTTGATTTATACTGATACCTTCCTCATTTACGAAATATTTTACTCGAAAACTTTCCAAAATCTTTTTATTCTCCGTCCTCTCAAAATTTTTTATAGCCAGTATATCTGTCTGATAACCTGCATAGGTTTTGTTTTCTCTCGGATAATTAATCAATTTGTCCAGATTGGCGGGCAAGCCTTTAATCTTTCCGTTCTCCACCGTAATGTCATCAAGCGATACGCTCCCCTTTGTTGCCTTGTATAAGAATTTTTCTATATCAATCGCAGATTTCAGATACGCCTTATCCCTTTCAGGCAGATTTTGTATACTTGTATCAGTCACAAAATAAATGTCTATAAGTCTGTCTGCAAATCTGGAAAAAATGTTTTCTGCTTTTGTTTTTACGCCTTCATCATTGAGAGCTTTCACCGTTACCTGTCCGCCTGCGCCTATCTGCACGGAAAATGAATATTGTGAAAGGTCAATCCCTTCTTTTTTCATCTGGGAAAATATTTCTTCTTTCAATGTTGTGCTTAATTCCGCCTTCCCTTTTGCGCTGTCAATTTCCTGTGCAGTAGCAAAAATATTAAGCAGAGTGCTTTCCTGCTTGGTCAGTTCTTCGCCCGCCGACATTTTGGAAAGCAATTCTTCTTTCCGCCTTTTATCAAAAACTTCCCCTTCTGCCAAATATTCCGCTGCCTGCTTGTTATGCAGTTCTTCCATCTACTCTTTGTAATATGCCTCGTACTTCTCCCTAATTTGCCGAAGCGCCTGCCTTTCTTCTGTTACATCTTGTCCATCATGCAGTTTCCGGCGCAGCGCACCGGCATATTTCTGCGCTTCTTCTATCTGCTGTTTCAGTACATTATCCTCCGCCTGCTTGGTCTTAAAGGAAAGGTGATAATATTCATCTGCATTTACCGCTGAACCATTCTTCGCCAACACTTTCACTGTGTACCCTCGGCTCTCCATATTCCAATTTGGCACAGTCACGCTCTTACCGCCATTCCCGTTGTCCTGCCCGATTCCGACCTGATTACCATCACCGTCATATAAAATCAGGTCATAATCACACCCTTCTGGAATATTATCAAGAGTAATAGTGAAGTCAAGGTTATATTTTTCAGACGCCACTCCCAGCGTCCTATACATTCCGATATTGAATTTATAATAATCAACATCGTCTGTATCTGACAGTTTCCCCTGCAAATATCCATTAGATTTGTCTATTAGATAAGTCAAATCCAAATCTCTGCCAAGAAAATCTTTTCCCACATACTGATTACTTTGATAAAACGAGTCATTTTTAATTGATTTGGCTTTATCTTCATTCTCGTTTATAATGTTAAACTTTTTGGTATTTTGCTTAAATTCCTGTCCTACAAGTTGAGTATTTAATACATGGACATGCGTTACAGCCATATATACTTCTCCTCGTATTATATAGTAGTAGTGTTTATAGACCTTCTCCAAGGTCTTGATAC
>JAMPHY010000004.1 GCA_023663185.1 Clostridiales bacterium
CAAAAAATAGTGTATACTAAATATAGTAGGTGATGCACAGCCTTATAAATGAGCGAGTTATGAGCGGGTGATGCACAGCCCTCAAATGAGCGAGTTAGCAGATGGCAGGGACTATTTCAGGTTCCTGCCTTTTCTGCAGACTGGCAAAGGAGTTGTATGAAAGACAATATTAGAATATATAGCGTGAAAGATGCATATATAAAATACCTGAGTAAATATCAAGAGCATTTGTTTTTGCATGAAGGCGGCTCATTCGGGCGAAAATACATAGGCACTGTTTTGGAGATTAAAGGGTTATCTTATTTTGTACCATTGTCCTCATTTAAGCTTAAGCATAAGAAAATGAAAGAGAGTGTAGACTTTATCAAAATAAAAGATTATGCGGTTATTAATATTAATAATATGATTCCTGTTCCGAAAGAGCAGTTAATTGAGTTAGACATTAATGACGAAAAAGATTCGCACTATAAATTTCTTTTGCAGGCTGAAAGTCGTGAAATTAACAGACAGAAAAATCGAATAAGAAAAAACGCAGAGATTGTTTATAACCATAAAAAGCGGAATAGGAATTTAACAGCATTAGCAAAAAGGACAAATGACTTTGAACTATTGGAAAGGAAGTGCAGGGAGTATTAGAGTGGAGAGTATTCAATATAATCGGTATTGGAGGACAGTCATTCATGAATTATAAAGAAGCAATCACGATATTTGAAAATGATACCAAAAAAAGTGTTGTTCAGATAGAACGCTGTGGTACTGGTATCGCAAACTATGTTTTTATTGTTTCAACTGCAACCGAAAAATTTGTTCTTAGGTGCAGTAAAGATGCGAATGCTTATAAAGATTCGGTATATTGGTTAAACAAACTGTCTATATGTGAAATCCCGATTCCCACTGTATTATCACAAGGAAAATACAACGAGTATTCCTACTTGATTCTCTCATATATTTGCGGAGATGATATTGGAAACGTCTATTACAAATTAAGCGATATCGAGAAAAGGCAGATTGCCCAAGAAGTCATTGCGATACAGCGAAAAGTAGCAAGGGTAGATATCTCAATAGATACACAGTGGACATGGACTTGCGTTATAGAGGAAATACTTGAGCGCGCAGAGGAACGAATAAAGCAAAATCAGTATTTTGCTGCTGGGAAAATTCATATCATAAAAAGTATACAGCACGAAATACAGGAATACTTGGATATGATTGAACCAATACCATATTTGGACGATATTAGTACAAAGAATTTGTTGATTTATGAGGGCAGACTATCTGGGATAATAGATATTGATTGGATAGGAGTTGGCGATATGCTTACCTTTGTTGCAATGACAAATGTAGCATTGTTAAACATGGATTTGGATACACAATATGTTGATTATCTATTGGAGGAACTTCATCTAAATGCAATGCAATATAAAGCATTTATATTCTACTGTCTGATTTTTTGTGTAGATTTTATGGGAGAAAGAGGTATGAAGTTCCTTGATAAAATGATTCCGGTAAATGAAACCATAATCAAGAGATTAAACGGCATTTTTGACATTCTTATGAATGAATGGAATAAATGCTGTGAGCGATAAATTCATATTTATATACGGGAAAAAACTTATGAATGCACTATTAATAAATAGGAAAAGCACTTGTGTTAATAGAATATTTTTGGCAAAGGAACATAAACATGGAAACGTATGCGCAGAAATCAATTAAACATTGTCTGGACATGATTGCGCCATTTGAAATGTCAGGTCAACATGAAGAAGAGGGACAATGGCAGTTTTATCAGTTTATGGTATCGATTTATCGTGGAATGTATCAAAATCCGGAAGAATACATGGTATTTCCGAAACCATATGAAGAGTATGTAAAGAAATTAAAAATGCAGGAAGCACAGAAGAAAAAGGAAAAGGCACATGTGAATGATGCAAGAGAAAGCACGCTTAGAAACACGTTTCAGCAAGCTATACAGTTTTATGCGCTCTATTTTTACAATATAGGGTTAAGAAGCATTGGGCTTAATAAACAGTCAGGTGCGTTGATGATACAAAAGGAAGATTACGCTATTGTTTTGCAGCAGATAAATCGTATTCATGAATCCCAATATAATGTTGAGAGATTGGAAGTATTGTCCACGCATGGCATTCAGGTATATCAAGACGGTGAATGTATTCATGTCGTTCACACAGCATATAAACGGGCAATGGAAGGGGTTTTATATTTATGCAAAGCACCGGACAGCAAATTTAAGTTGATGAATTTCCTCCGCCTTGATTATAAAAATGCGTATTCGCCGGTGCTGGCAATCAGCGATATATGCCAAACCCTGCCCGTTAGAAGTGCAGAGACTGTCAAGAAGCTGGAAAATAATCTGTCAGGAATGAAGATAAAGGCGAGGATAAAGCCATTGAGAGCAATTGTCTCAGATTTTAAGTGGAAGGTTGAATATGTATATAAAGGGAAAAATATATGCGGCTTCTATGCGGACAATGAGTACTTCATGCTGTGCATTTATTTTAATCATTTTCAGAACATTAATGAATTTGCAAAGCTTTTATATGAGGAAGACTACGATTTATTTTTATGGTTTAAGAAACAGTTTCCTGAAAGACTGTGCAAATGTCCGAATAACCGAAGGGTGTGCTTTGGCGATGAAATACGCCGCATTTGCGGCTTATCAAACCGAGCCGAAATAGTGAATCCCGATGACAGTGATGTGGACAAGGCTTTGTATGTTTTAAGAAAATATCGGAATATTGGTTAATAGAAGTTATATAGAACCGGAATTGCTTAGGCTGTTCCGGTTTTTGTACATATGTTTTTTCTTCTTTTGATAGTAATATCAATATTCTTGTGGTAGAATTGTATTCAATATAATTGGCATTGTGGAGGTATTCTATGAATGCACTTGTCATAAACTGCTCGCCTGTGAGAACAGGGGCGACAGCGGAAATAACGGGTATCGTGGCAAAAAAGCTGTCTCATAAATATACTGTGAAAAGCGTTTGTATAGATGATTATGCCTTTCAATTCTGCAAGGGGTGTAGGAGCTGCCACACAACAGCCAAATGTGTTCAAAATGATGATGTAGATTTGCTGATGAATGAATTTGAACAGGCTGATGTAATTGTCTCGGTTTCACCTTCATACTGGGCGGATATTCCGGGACAATTTAAAGCGTTTATCGACCGGTGTACGCCGTGGTGCAACACCCACGAGCCGCATGCAGCAATCAGTGCTGGCAAAAAAGGATATGTGATAGCCCTGCGGACAGGTCCAAGTATGCGGGAATGCGATAAAATAATCGGCAGTATAGAACATTTTTACGGTCATTTAGAGATTGAATGTTCCGGAAAACTTGGGTTATGCTCAGTAGAATTTAAAGAAGCAGTAATACATAGGGAAAATGAAATACTGGCTTTTTGCGAACAAATATAAAGTGAGGTATGCTATGAACGAATTTACTTTCTGCATATTTAAGTAAAAAATTAAATTTATTATGTTAAGGCTGCCAAAATTGAAAAAATATCAAAATTGGTAGCCTTAACTTGAAAATAAATGAAAAAATATGATAACAAATCATAAAAATAGTGGGTGAAGTGATATGATATATTATACTGGAATTAAGAATTTAAAAATGGAAAGAATAGAAAATGATAAGATTAAATGTGAAAAAAACACGTTTATCAAATAAACAAGTAGCATATAATGATTAATGTTTAACGAAATTAGTTGCAATGTGTTAAATAATCACATATAATGTTGTTGGAGACGGAGGTGCATATTATGTTAATTAGATTTTCAGTTGAAAATTATCGTTCATTTAATGAACGGCAAGTTTTCTCAATGGCAGCAGGAAAGCATACTAGGCATAAAGAACAGGTAATTGTTATAAATGGAAGAAGATTGTTAAAAGCAGGGGTTATTTTTGGCGCAAATGCTTCAGGAAAAAGCAATTTGATTAAGGCTATAAACTTTGGTAAAAATATAGCTTTAAGTGGGATAAAAAATAGTATGACTATTAATAGACATTTTAGGATTGATCCAATGGCGGTTAATCGTCCCGGAATATTTCAATATGATTTTGTTTGTAATGGACATATATATTCATATGGATTTGCTATTTCATACATCAATAATGTATTTGAGTCGGAGTGGCTGTACTTGTGTGATGATAATAAAGAAATATGTATTTTTGAACGAGCGGCAGGAAAAAGTGTTTCAACAGATTTATGTTTTGTGAATGCTGAAGATGAGCAGAGATTTAATATATATGCAGATGATGTGGCTGATAATACGAGTTTTTTAGCGGAAATTTGTAGTCATAAACTTAGGGAGATCAAAGAATTTAATTCATTTTTTGATGCGTTTGATTGGTTTGTATCCTTGATAATAATTTTTCCACAAACTAAGTATAGAGATTTGGGACAGTTGTTTAAAAGTAACACAAAAGACTCATTGGGGAAATTATTGAATTATTTTGATACTGGCATTGAAGAGGTTTTAACATCAGTAAGACCAATAGAGGAAGTCTTGGCATTTTTGCCGGAGAATTTAAAAAATGATATGATGAATTATATTCAAGATGGATTTGATGGAGATAATAATAAAATAACAACGTCCGTTGATATTACGATTTCGGGAAAAAGATTTACTTTTACGAAAAAAAATGGGGAGATTGTTGGATCGCAATTGACAATGAATCATGGAAATCCAACAGATTTATTTGAGTTAAATGATGAGTCGGACGGAACAAGAAGGCTGTTTGATTTAATACCTCTTTACCAAAAGGGTAAAACAGATTGTGTTATCTTTGTAGATGAACTTGACCGAAGTTTTCATACAAAACTTACCATAGAGTTTTTACAGAAGTTTTTTGAAAAAACAGAAGGAAATGCTTCGCAGTTAATAGTAACGCTGCATGATTCTAATGTTATGAATTTAAATATTTTTAGACAGGATGAGATCTGGTTTGTTGATCGAAAGGAAGATCATAGTTCGGAAATATATTCTCTTAATAAATTTAAAGAACGTTTTGATCATTCTGTAGCCAAAGATTATTTGTTAGGAAGGTATGGATCTGTTCCTGTTTTTGGAACGTATGATATGGAAGAAGGGGGGGAGTAGCTTGGGAAGCCCTTTTCGGTTAAAGTCAGATACTATGTTCTCAAGGCCTGAAGAATCAAATAAAGAACCTCCTTTGCGAATTGTTTTTTTGTCCGTAGAAGGAAATAAAACGGAACAGAATTATTTTGAATGGATTGAAAAATATAGAGAACAATTGGGAATAAAATCAAAGGTTCATGTTCATTCTCTGCGTAGATCGCAAAAGGACACTTTAAGTGCGCCTGAGCATGTATTAGAGTTATTGGAAGAATATGTTGAAATTAGAGAAGCAGAAGTCTTGCCTAAAAGGATGCGGACTGTTATTCCGACAGAGTATACAGATGATTTTGTCAAGAGGTATATTGAGAATCCTGAACAAATAAATGCAACTGTTAGAGACAATTTTGAAATGTTGTTGCAACAAGCAGGTATTGATTTGGAATACGAGTATTTTTTAAAAGAGTATTCGGGAAAATATGATGTGTTTGGAGTTGTGGTTGACAGAGATTGTTATACACATAGTGTCACGCAAATGAACAAAATTGAGCAAGAATGTAGAGAAAAAGGATATCGCTTTTTTATTACAACGCCTTGTTTTGAATTTTGGTTGTTAATGCATTTGGTGGATATTTGCAATATATATGCAGATGATTTGCAGGAGTTTAGAAACAATGCTAAGAAATCAAAAAAGCATACGTTTACAAGTTTTGAAGTTTCAAGACATGCTCATCATTCAAAAGGAATTAATGAAGATACATTTAAGAAATATTATCTTTCAAAAGTAGATTCTGCAATCCGTCAAACTAAAGAGCGCTTTTCAACTGATATAGATGAATTAATAGGTACGGATGAATCAGATGATATGAAAAAAGGAAAATTGGGTTCTAATCTTCCGGATTTGTTTGATTTGTTGAGAGATGAGACAATAACCACTGTTTAGAGGTTGAGGAAGATATAGGCATATAAAGTGAGGTATTCTATGAACGAAAAAATCTTATGGAACGACGGTTGGACATTTCTAAAGACCAAACCGGAAACTACGCCCGCGCAGGCAGCGGAGCGGCTTCAGGAATTTAAACCGGTGGATATTCCGCATGACTGGTTGATTTATGATTCGCTTAAGCTTTACGAGGACAGCACGGGCTGGTATAGGAAGACATTCACATATGAGCAGGACAGTGAGAAAAATGCCTTTATCATATTTGAAGGTATCTATATGGACAGCACTGTGTACATAAACGGGGTGAAGGCGGGAGTATGGAAGTACGGCTATTCAGCTTTTATACTGGACGCTACGGATTTTCTTAAATCAGGTGAAAATGAGATTTTAGTAAGCGTGTGCTTCTTAAGCCCCAACAGCCGTTGGTATTCGGGCGCGGGCATTTACCGCGACGTATGGTTTAAGGTAACGGACAAGGTTTATATTCCTGAAAATAGTGTATATATAAGCACGAAAGCGCAGGCAGACGGAAGCTATACGCTCTACGTTGAGGTTGAAATTGTCGAGAAAAAGGTCGCAATAGGTCCAGACGGCGTGGAAGTTGAGTTCAGCCTCTATGATAAGACTGGAAATAAAGTTGAACTGGAACTTATGCCTATGCCTGAAACAGAGTGTATAAAAAAAGAATATACCTTAAAAGAAGGCGTAATAACAGCGGCAACAGAATGTACGGAAACAATAGCAACAGAATGTGCAAAACCGGTAGGCGAATATTCAATCACAAGGCAGTATCAGGTAAAAGGTATACAACTCTGGGATTTGGACTCGCCTGTGCTTTACACTTTTCAAACCAAGCTGATTATAGACGGTAAGGTTGTGCAGCTAGAAGAAGAGAAAATCGGCTTCCGCCATATTGAATATGACACGCAGAAGGGCTTTTTCTTAAATGGAAAGCATATGAAATTAAACGGCGTCTGTGAACATCACGATTTGGGGGCGCTCGGAGCCGCATTTAATAAGTCGGCAATGCGGCGTAAATATACCATTCTTAAAGAAATGGGCGTAAACGCGGTACGCGGCGCGCACAATATGATGGCGCAGGGGGCGATTGAGCTTGCCGACGAGATGGGTATGCTGGTGCTTTCGGAAGCTTTTGATATGTGGGAGCGTCCCAAGACTACATACGATTATGCGCGGTTTTTCAATGAATGGGCGGAGCGCGACGTGGAGAGCTGGATAAAGCGTGACAGAAACCACCCCAGCGTAATTATGTGGAGTATCGGCAATGAAATCTATGATACCCATGCTGGCGAGCGTGGAATGGAATTGACTATATACCTTAAGGAGCTTGTTGAGAAGTATGATTATATGAAAAACGCTCCTGCGACGTTATGCTCAAATTATATGCCGTGGGAGAATACGCAGAAATGCGCCGACGTTCTGAAATTAATAGGGTACAACTATGCGGAGCGGTATTATAAGGAGCATCATGCCAAACACCCGGACTGGATTATATACGGCAGCGAAACTTCTTCCATTGTGCAGAGCAGGGGAGTTTACCATTTTCCGCTTAAGGCGGGAATACTTGCGGAAGAAGATGAACAGTGTTCAGCGCTTGGAAACAGCACGACAAGCTGGAGTGCGAAATCTATGGAAGCCTGCATTACCGAAGACAGAGATATGGAGTTTTCACTCGGACAGTTTATATGGTCGGGCTTTGATTATATCGGTGAGCCTACGCCCTATCATACTAAAAATTCATATTTCGGGCAGATTGATACAGCGGGCTTTCCGAAGGATTCCTTCTATGTGTGGAAGTCTGCGTGGACGGACTATAAAAAGGAACCTATGGTGCATATTTTTCCATATTGGGACTTCAACGAAGGTCAGCTTATAGATGTGAGGGTTTGCTCTAATGCGCCGTATGTGGAGTTGTTTATAAATGGAAGAAGTCTCGGAAAACAACATCTTACGCATGAACAAGGAAGCGGAAGCCATATCATAGCGGATTATCAGCTTCCTTATGAAAAAGGTACGTTGTCCGCAATCGCATATGACTATGATGAGAAAAAAGTCGCACACGCTGAAAGGCATTCATTTGGCAACTCTACAAGTATAGTATTAGAAGCCGAAAATAAGACGGCAAAGGCGGACGGCAGAGACTTGCTTTTCTTTGATATAAGCACAGTGGACGAAGCGGGCAATCCGGTAGAAAACGCATGCGACAGAGTGACGGTAAAAGTTACGGGAGCAGGAAGGCTTGTCGGGCTCGATAACGGAGATAGCACAGACCACGACAGCTATAAAGGCATAAGTAGGAGACTGTTTAACGGCAGGCTGCTTGCCATCGTGCAGACGAATATGCAGCCCGGCGAAATAAAGATTGAAGTGGAAGGTAAGGGCTTAAAGGGTGCGTCCATGTGTTGCGAGAGCTGTGAAGATGTGGATAGCGCGAATAAGTGTGATAGAAATGAATGCGGCGACACGCTTACAACTCTTGAAGCCAATACTGACAGAAAGATTGTGCTTGGCGCAGCGGACGAAATTCCCGTGCGCAAGATTAATCTGAAATCTCTTGACGGACAGAAGTTTACGAAAGGCAACGATACAATAGTGGTAGAAGCGTATGTCGAGCCGTCTAACGCCACAGACCATGAGCTGAGTTTCCGCGCGGTAAACGATACCGGAGTCACGACTAATCTGGTTGAGCTTGAATATGAGAAAAACCGCGCGGTAATGAAAGCAAAAGGCGACGGCGATTTCAGGCTTTTTGCCATGTCGAAGAGCGGAAGCAATAAAGTTAGAATTATGTCGCAAATAGAATTTTCCATCGAAGGCTTCGGACAGGCGTATAAGAATCCCTATGAATTGATAGCGGGCAGCCTGTATACGTCCGTGCCTGTCGGAGAGGTAGGCTGTGGCAATGAGAAGGGCGTTGCGACGGGAAGAGAAGATGAAACCGTAGTATATTATAACAATATTGACTTTGGCAGCGTGGGAAGCGACGAAATTACTATTCCTATTTTTGCCCTGAATGATGATGAGTATCCTATGCAGATATGGGAAGGCATTCCGGGGGAGGAAGGCAGCGTGATACTTGCAGACGTAATATATCAGAAGCCTTCGATATGGAATGTGTACCAGCCTGAGACTTATAAACTGAATAAAAGGCTTAAAGGCATTACTTCCATAAGCTTCAGGCTCTATCAGAAGGTGCATATCAAGGGCTTTTATTTTACAAAATATGAAAAAGCATGGCTTGAGCTTAACGCAGGCGAGGCTGATGCGGTATACGGCGACAGCTTTGTAAGGAACGGTTCTAAAATAGAAGGAATCGGAAATAACGTCACGCTGGAATTTACCGAGATGGATTTTGGCGACAGGAGCGTAAAAGGAATAGCCATAGATGGCAGGGCGTCGGGCGGAGTCAATACCATTCATGTGCGTATGTATAACGGTGTTGAGGAAATTAAGCAGATTGTGGAATTTCCTGAGAGCAGCGAGTACAACGTGCAGGAATTTACATTAGAGCATGTAAGCGGCAAATGGAACGTAGCGTTTGTGTTCCTGCCCGGAAGCAACTTTGACTTCGCGGGTTTTAAGTTCTATTGACCTTAGGCTTTATTAGCTTTAAGTTTTATTGACTTCCTATTTTAGCGGAAGACATAGTATTGCGGTTAAGGCTTTTATATTCGGAAGGAGTGCAGCCTTTTGCATTCTTAAAAATGCGGTTAAAGGTTGATAGACTTCCGAAGCCTGAGCGCATTGCTACTTCTGTGATAGAGACGTTGGGCTGTATCAGCAGCGTTTCAGCGAAAGCAATTCGTTTGCGCGTCAGATAATCATAGCAGGACATTCCTATAAACTGCTTAAACAGTCTGGAAAAGTGGAATTTGGAAAAACCTGCGATATCGGCAAGCTCGTCCACGGTGATATTTTCCGTACAATGCTCGGTGATATAGTTGCAGACATTGATAAACTTCTCTATATATGCGTGCTGCTTGCTTGAAGCAACACCGGGGAATCTCTCATCAACATTACTAAAGCTGGCACGTCCTAAAGTTGCAAAGAAATTAATCATCAGTGAATAAATGCGCGCTTCCGCAAAAGGAAGCTGCTCGTCATATTCACGGCTGACCTCATCAAGATATCCGCGGAGTTTAGCGTTTAATTCGGGATATTCGTCTTTGCTTATAAGCACATACGGGTGTATGGAGTGGATAAGAAAATCCAGTCCATTGATATTACAAATAAGCCCATAATCAAAAAGCATTATAAGCCGCGCGCCGTCGTCATTCTTAGGAGCAATCAGCCTGTGCAGCGTACCCGATGGGGTAATCCAGATATCGCCTTCTTTGAAAGTGTGGGGTTTATCGTCGATAATAGCGGTATATACATCTTTTTCCGGCACGATGATTTCTATAGCGTTATGCCAATGCAGCGGATAATCTACCGCCTCTGTATTGTGGTAAAGCTTTATGCCGGGATATGAATCATATGCTACTGTTTCGTGAATACCGTTTAAAATTTCTATCATAACTTTATATCTGTTCTTTCTATATTTCTAAGCCGCTGTTTCTTTTCTCATACATAGGAAATTATATATCTCATATGGTATAAGTGATAATATTCCAAGCACGCAGATAAGGCTCATTGTTATCGGGAAAAATATGCACATAATAATCTTAAAAAATAACTCTTGGCGTTTGAAAAAATTCGCGAACAGTATAATTCCGGAAACCAATCCGCCAAGCAGTACAGCGCCTGAAAAACCATATACTAATATAGTCGGGACAATATTTAACGGAATATTAAGGGATTCTCTGCCGGCTGCCGCCATTCCGCCGTACAGGACAAACCCGATACAGCAAAATATAAGGGTAAAAAGCAAATATTCTTTACGTTTTTCTAATTCCATTATTATTTTCTCCCGCCCCATTACATATATAGATGTTCTATCTCATTACATATATATCCGGCTATTTTCATGATAAGCTATATAATTTGTGTAATAAATCTGTATAATAAAATATCATAAAGTAAGGAAAATGTCAATTTTGCCACTAGCGACAAATTAGATAAAAATGGTAGCTGATTATCTGTTAAGATAAACCGCTACCATAAATAAGCAATATTCAATTTTTATATTGTTTTGGCATTATGGATAACTATTAAACAAATTTCATTCTTGTATCTTCAAGATACTTTTTTCGTGCCGGATTTCCCTCAACCCTGAAAATTTTCTTGTTCCGTGTATCGTAAATGACTGACCATACTGTGTCTGTCCCCTTGCTTCTTTCATACTGGCACATAAAGCCGTATTTGCCCGATAAAATATCCTTAGCCAGTTCAAAAGAAAAATGATTTTTATTTTCCCTAAGCGCATTACAGGCAACAGAATATCTTTCGTCCGAATGCCAATTATCTGGGTTATGGTGATTGTATTTTATCATTTTGGGGGAAACAAAACTGTTCGTGGCTACAATGAAATTGTCATGCTCCGTTGGCTTTATCGCTTCAATGTGGGCGCAATTACATTCTATGACAGCGCAATCGCCAAAACTATCCATAACAGTCAACGTCTGTTGCGAAGCAATGGGGAGTGTGTTCAAGCTTTTAATTGCTTCATTAACGGTTTTGCATTTTTCTAATAAATAACGCACCAGCATACCGGAATTAAATCCTGCCCCTATCATCTTGGGATATATGAAAGTAAGACCAACAGCCAAACCATGCTCATTTATCCCGTCTTCCATTTCTATAAAAGCGGTCGTATTTCCGTTGAAACTATACACTCCATTTAGTTTATACAGACAATTATCATACAGTTTTTCCAGTGCGACAAGAAAATCGCTGTTCCTGCCAAAAAAAGAAATGTCCTTATCCTTGAATGCAAAACAAGTGCAGTGATTATTATACGTAAAACAATACATGCTTAACAGAAACGTATAAAAATCTTCGTAGCTGTCTTTTTGTCCGTCTGCCAAGCCTCTGATTTCATCTAAGATTTCAGGATAATATTTTTCATAGATAGGCAGACATTTATCCGCAAATAGTTTACGTTCTTCTGTTATCCCAAAGGTAAGGTTTTTACCTATTTTCATGCCCTTTTTATATAACAGGTTTCCATAATTATAACCTGCTTCATAATGGCTTTTCCTAAATCTGTCATGATACATTTTAAGTATTCCTCCTACTATTTTTTTGAGTAGGCGCCTGCTCTGATTAAATGCTAGCAAAATAAAAAATTTATGTCAATGAAATAAAATTAGTTTTTACAAATAGCAATTTTCGGGCATGATAAAGCAAAAAATAGAGAGTATTTGCACTAAATTTAATATAAAATCAATATAAGATAATATTATCACACAACAGGAAGGGGTATGCTAACAACATGGAACTTGTCAGAGACGAAATCAAGAATGCAGAATTTGAGAAACGTGCGCGTGAACTGGTCGCACAAATGACGCTGGAGGAAAAGGCTTTTCAAATGTTAAATGGGGCTCCGGCGATAGAACGGCTTGGCATTAAGGCTTATAACTGGTGGAATGAGGCGCTCCATGGCGTAGCAAGAGCCGGAACTGCGACGGTTTTCCCACAGGCAGTTTCGCTTGCCGCTTCTTTTGACGAGGATTTTATAGAAGAAGTCGCGGACGCTATTTCCACGGAAGGAAGGGCGAAGTTCAACGCGCAGCAGAAATACGACGACTTAGATATTTATAAGGGGCTGACATTCTGGTCGCCCAATGTCAATATATTCAGAGATCCCAGATGGGGGCGCGGGCATGAGACTTTTGGCGAGGATCCATATCTGACTTCCAGACTTGGAGTGCGGTTTGTTGAAGGCTTACAGGGACATGACGAGAATTACATGAAGGCGGCGGCGTGCGCTAAGCACTTCGCAGTACATAGCGGACCGGAAGACCTGCGCCATGAGTTCAACGCTAAGGCGAGCAAACAGGATATGTACGAGACCTATCTGCCGGCGTTTAAGGCGTGCGTTCAGGAAGCGAAAGTCGAAGCGGTCATGGGTGCGTACAACCGTACCAATGGGGAGCCATGCTGCGGCAGTAAAACCCTTCTTATCGATATACTTAGAGACGAGTGGGGCTTTAAAGGTCATGTGGTTTCAGACTGTTGGGCAATCAGGGATTTTCACGACGGGCATGGGGTGACGTCCGGTGCGCTGGAGTCAGTTGCGCTTGCAGTAACTAACGGCTGCGATTTAAACTGCGGCAATCTTTTCATATATGTTAAGGAAGCGGTGGAAAAAGGAATGATACCGCAGGAGCGGGTTGACGAGGCTTTAGTCCATCTTTTCACTACCAGAATGAAACTGGGGCTTTTTGATGAAAAGGGAAAGACTCCTTATGACGATATTCCTTATACTGTCGTGGATTCCAAGCCGATGCAGGAGCTTAATCTGAAAGCGGCGGAGAAGTGCATAGTGCTGCTTAAGAATGCGGATAACCTTTTGCCGCTTGATAAATCGAAGATAAAGACCATAGGCATAATCGGACCTAACGCGGATAACAGAAAAGCGCTGATTGGCAACTATGAGGGTACGGCTTCCCGCTATTATACTATTTCTGAAGGTATTCAGGAATATGTTGGCGACGATATAAGGGTGCTGGTATCGGAAGGCTGCCATCTGTATAAAGATAAGATTAGCAATTTAAGCGCAGGAAGCGACAGGGATTCCGAGATAAAAGCAGTCTGCGAGGCAAGCGACGTAGTAGTTATGTGTCTGGGACTCGACGCAGGACTTGAAGGCGAAGAAGGCGATGTGAGCAACCAGTATGCCAGCGGCGACAAGCGCGACTTAAATCTTCCGGGCATACAGCAGGAGATGTTAGAGATTGCCTATAAATGTGGCAAACCGATAGTATTGGTGCTGCTTTCAGGAAGCGCGCTTGCAGTAGGCTGGGCTGACGAGCATATTCCTGCGATTGTTCAGGGCTGGTATCCCGGCGCGCAGGGCGGCAGGGCGATAGCAAGGGTATTGTTCGGAGATAAAAACCCCGAAGGAAGAATGCCGGTGACATTTTACCGCACCACAGAGGAGCTTCCTGAATTTACTGATTATTCGATGAAGGGAAGAACTTACCGTTATATGACGAACGAGGCTCTTTATCCTTTCGGCTACGGCTTATCCTATACTAAGTTTGATTATCAGGATATCTCCGTATCGTCTGATACTGTGGGCGAGGACGGAATCGAGGTAAAAACCGTTGTAAGCAATACGGGAGACAGGGAAGGCACGGAAACTGTGCAGGTCTATGTGAAAGCGGACAGGGAAGGCACGCCGAATGCGCAGCTTAAAGGTATCTGTAAGATTGAATTGAAAGCAGGAGAGAGCAGGGAAGTGTCGATTAAACTTCCGCTTAAAGCGTTTGCGCTCTATGACGAGCAGGCGGTAAACAGAGTTGTGGCAGGAAGATATCTGGTCTATATGGGAGGCACGCAGCCTGATACGCGCAGCGAGAAATTGACCGGAAAGAAGGTCGGTATGGCGGTAGTGACTGTGGCGGAAGATGTAGTTGTAGATTAGGAAAGATACTGTTCATAGTTATATATGGCATGAACTCATATGTTTCCATGAGTGGCACACTTTCGTTCCGTGTAAAATCGCAGCGGTACTAAGCTCGAAAATACCTCGCTAAGTACCGGCGTTTTACAAGGACCGCTCATGGAAACATATGAGTTCATGCCCCTAGGCTGTGAATAGTAACAGTCAAATACTAAGAAGGGAGTACGAACACAAACATGGCTTACGAACAGGCGTGGCTCAATTACACATGCGGAACATCTGCTAAGGAGATTGCGAATCTCGAATATATATATGCAGACACAGAAAAAGACGAGCTCATAAATAACAGCATAAAAGAACTGCAGCTTGCCTTTGCGGGTATAAGCGGGCATGAGCTTAAAGTACGCCCCTTATCAGACGGCGATATAGCGGAAATTCCGTTCGCCGCAAATGGAGCCGATACTAACATAGACTTAAAAAGCATACATCTTATAATTAAGGAAGGTTTGAAAGCGGAAGGCTACAGAGTCTATGGGAAAAATGGCGGCATTATCATAGAAGCGTCCGACTCCAAAGGCGTCCTGAACGGAACTTTTGAACTTATCCGTCAGATTAAGATGGAAGCTCCGCTTGCAGATATGGACATATGCAAAGAGCCGGTTATGCCGCTTAGAATGTTAAACCATTGGGATAATATGGACGGCAGTATTGAGCGCGGATATTCGGGGGATTCGTTCTTTTTTAAAAATAATGAAATCATAGTAAATGACAGAACTGTCACTTATGCAAGGCTGGCGGCAAGCGTCGGGATAAACGCAGTCGTAATCAATAACGTCAATGTGAAGGATTCTGCCACATGGCTTATCACAGACAGATATTTTGATAAGTTAAAAGCCATGTCCGAGATTTTCGCTGGCTTCGGAATTAAGCTTTTTATGAGCCTTAACTATGCCGCGCCGGTTGAGTTGGGCGAACTTGATAGTGCAGATCCGCTGGATTTAGAGGTGCGCGAGTGGTGGAAAAAGCGAATGGAGCTTGTATTTAAGGCAATCCCTAATCTGAGCGGCTTCCTTATTAAAGCGGATTCCGAAGGGCGTCCGGGACCTTTTACATATGATAGGACTCACGCCGACGGAGCGAATATGTTAGCCGAGGCGGTAGAGGCTTACGGAGGAATCATAATCTGGCGCTGTTTTGTATATAATTGCAAGCAGGACTGGCGTGATTATAAGACGGACAGGGCGAGGTCGGGCTATGACAATTTCATGCCCTTAGACGGCACGTTCAAAGACAATGTAATTTTGCAGATTAAAAATGGACCGATGGATTTTCAGGTCAGAGAACCGGTACACCCACTGTTTGGCGGGCTGACCAAGACCAAACAGATGTTGGAAGTGCAGATTGCGCAGGAATATACGGGGCAGCAGCGGCATATATGTTATTTAATCCCGATGTTTTCTCAGGTTTTGCAATTTAGGACCTATGTGAAGGATAAGGACGATACGGTGGGAGATATCGTATCCGGCAGGACTTTTAAGCAGACAAACTGCGGTATGGCGGCGGTAGCGAATACGGGAAACGATGACAACTGGACAGGGCATGACTTTGCGGCAGCAAATCTCTACGGTTTCGGGAGGCTTGCATTTGATACGTCTCTTACTCCGCAGGAAATAGCGAAAGAGTGGATTAATCTGACATACGGCACGGATAAAGAAGTGGAAGAGATTCTTCTTAATATATTGATGTCTTCGTGGCCGACTTATGAGAAATACACGTCGCCGCTTGGCATAGGCTGGATGGTGAATCCGAACTACCACTACGGTCCGAACGTGGACGGGTATGAGTATGACAGGTGGGGGACTTACCACCGCGCCGACCATCTGGGTATAGGTGTTGACAGGAGCCATGACGGAACCGGATACGCCACTCTTTACAGAGAGCCTAATGCTGCGGTTTATGACGATAAGGAGAAATGTCCCGACGAGCTGCTTTTATTTTTCCATCATATTCCATATGCATGGAAGTTAAAAAGCGGCAAGACCGTAATCCAGCATATTTACGATACGCATTTTGAAGGCGCGGAAGCTGTAGAGGAGATGGCGCGCGAATTTGAGAAGCTTAAAGGGAAGCTGCCGAACCATGTATATACAAGGGTTATGGCACGAATTGAGCACCAGAAAGAACATTCAAAAGAATGGCGCGACAGGATAAACACTTATTTCTACAGAATATCGGGGATTCCTGACGATAAAGGCAGAAAAATATATTAATCCGGATATAGTCGAAATAAGGGGATATATTGAGCAGAATGCTGGATTTATGCGCTATATAGAGACATACATTCATAAAAGTTGCACAATAAGTAAGCAAGATTTGAATGTGAAATAGCAATATATAACAAGAAAAACTCATCAAATTTGTGCTATTATATAACCAGTATTAAATAATTATGGGGGTGTAAAGGATGAAAAGTTCTAAAAAGAATGTACCTGCGACAAGCGGCAACAAGAACTTCGGCGTTTATATCAAGCGATATTGGCAGTTGTATGCGCTGTTAGCTCTTCCGCTGCTATACCTGTTTATTTTTAAGTACATACCGATGGTATATCTGCAGATTGCTTTCAAGAAGTACAGTATCGTTCAAAGCGTATGGGAGATGCCGTGGGCGGATAATCATGGATTTGAATACTTTATTAAGGCGTTTAATAATGGAGATTTTATAAGGGCGCTGCGCAATACTTTAGTGTTGAACCTGCTGGATTTATTTATAGGTTTCCCGATTCCTATTATATTTGCCCTGATACTTAATGAGCTGGTATTTAAGAACTTTAAGCGTGTAGTACAGACCATAGCTTATATGCCCCACTTTCTTTCATGGGTTATTATTTACGGTCTTGCCCTGCAGATATTTGCACCGACTACCGGTTTCTTAAATATGCTGATTACCAAACTGGGATTTGAGACGATTCCTTTCTTGAATGATTCAAATCATTGGGTGGGAACTTACATATTCTTAGGAGTATGGCAGAGCTTCGGCTGGAACTCTATTGTCTATCTTGCAGCTATTGCGGGAATCAACTCAGAGCTTTACGAGGCGGCTTCCGTAGACGGAGCGGGACGATTTGCGAAAATGTGGCATATAACGCTGCCGGGTATTCGCTCAACAATCGTAGTGCTTTTGGTAATGAGTCTTGGTAATATTTTAGGAAGCGGCTTCGACAGACCATTCGCATTACAGAATAATCTGGTTATGGACGTGGCGGAAGTGCTTTCGACCTTCATATATAAATACGGTGTCAGGAGTCTGCAGTTCTCGCTGACAACAGCGGTTGGTTTCTTCCAGTCCTTGATATGCGTTATCTTCCTGTTACTTGCCAACTGGATTTCACGCCGGCTTGGTGAACGTGGAATCTGGTAGAAGGGAAAGGAGGAAAATATATGAATAAAGTTCGTTCAAGGTCTGAAAAAATAGGAGATTGGGTATTTATATTGATTTGCGTTATTGTCAGTCTGATTTGCGTTGTTCCGATGCTTAACCTTTTAGCCAAGTCTTTAAGCTCGGCGGACGCGCTGATTAAGCGTGAGGTGTATCTGCTGCCGAAGGGACTGAATTTTGACGCATATGGCATGGTATTCGGTGATGCGAAATATGTACGCTCGTTCTTCTGGACCGTGTTCTTAACTGTTGTATGTACATTTGTATCACTGACAATGACGGCGCTTTGCGCATACCCGCTTATATTTGAGAAGTTAAAAGGACGCGGGGCAATCAATATTTTCATTACGATAACGATGTTCTTTAATGCGGGTACTATTCCTAACTACCTGCTTATGAAGAGCATAGGATTTTTAAATAATCCGCTTGTACTCATTGTTCCAAGCTGTATGAGCGTATATAACATGATTATTATGAGAAGCTTTTTCTACGGTATCCCCGACAGCCTTAGGGAATCGGCAGAGATTGACGGCGCAAGCTTCTTTAGGATACTGGTGAGTATATATCTGCCGCTGTCCAAGCCGGTATTTGCGACGCTTGCCCTGTTCTATGCGGTAGGAAGATGGAACGGTTACTCGGACGCATTGCTCTATATTAATAAAGAAGCGTTATATCCGCTGCAGCTTTTCCTGTATAACATACTTAACAATATGAACAGTGTGGAAATTGCGACGCAGGAAGGTTTTTCCTCGCCGGGACTTAGTGAATCGGTTAAAGCGGCAGTCGTTATGTTCTCAACGATACCGATTTTGTGTATCTATCCGTGGTTACAGAAATACTTTATTCATGGCGTAACTATGGGAGCTGTAAAGGAATAATCGGAATCTGTTTTACAGAATCCGTTCATTCAAATAAAACCAAATAGGGAGGTAAAAAAATTGAAAAAGAAAATTTTGGCAGTAGTGCTTGCCTGTGCAATGACATTCTCACTGGCAGCATGCGGCAACAACGATTCCGGAACAACTTCGTCTACTGATAACAATCAGACGACGTCTTCCGGTACGGAGACCACAACTCCGTCTACAGATTCAGGCTCTACAGACGCCGGCACCACAGACGCCGGAACAGATGCAGCAGATCCGACAAACGGTGAAGTTGTTGATGGTAAGTTTGTAGACACAAGACACATCACGGTAGAAGTTTATAACCGTGAAAACGATGGCGGTTCAGACCCGACCAACAACAAGTACACCAAGTATATTCAGGATAAGATGCTTGAACTGCACAACGTAGAAGTTGAGTTTATCTCAGTTCCCCGTTGGACAGAGGTAGAGCAGATTAACAACCTGCTTGCAGCAGGCGATGCTCCTGATATCTGTGTAACTTATGATTATGCAACAATTCAGACTTACGCTAACATGGGGGGGGTTCAGAATTTATGGCCTCATGTCGATACCTACAAAGATTTGCTTCCGAATATGTGGGAGTGGCTCGGTTCATTTAATATTTATGCTGATCAGGACCCTGCTAACAATGATCTTTGGGCTATTGAAGGCAAGCTGGCAGTTGCTAACCGTATCAATACTTTTGTTCGTAAGGACTGGCTTGATACATTAGGTTTAAGCGAGCCTACAACACGTCAGGAATTTGAAGATATGCTGATTGCTTTTAGAGACAATGCAGATACCCTTCTTGGCTCTGACGCAGACAAGATGGTTCCTTTCTCAATCAGCTACGATGTAGGCTGGAGAGCAGCTCTGTTGATTGAATCCAACATGGATCCTGATATTACTGATTACGAATATTTCGTAAACGGTTTTGATGACAGAAAGCTTACCCAGAACGGAACAAAGGAAGCTATCCGCACATTGAACAAATGGTATAACGACGGACTTATTTGGAAAGATTTCGCTCTGTATGGAAGCGGTGATACCACAGAGGACGATATGATGAAAGCCGGATATGTAGGCGCATTCATGCACAACTGGGATTATCCTTTCAGAAATGGTGAAGATTCTATTCAGACCAACCTTGAGAGACTTGTAGGTCCTGACGCTTGCTACGTTGCAGTTGACTGCTTCGAGGACAGCAAGGGAACACATACCAAGTTCGTAAACAGCTCTGTTGGTGATAGAAAGATATTCTTCCCTTCAACCAACGACGAAATCCTTGCATCATTAATGTATCTTGATTTCATCAGCATGCCTGAGACAATCGAGTACTTACAGATTGGTGATGAAGGCGTTACACACAACAAACTGGAAGACGGTGCAATCGAAGTTATCGCAGCTACAGGCGACGATATCCAGAACTCAGGCTTCAACATTGATTACACAATCACATGTAACGGTCTGCATCTGGTAGATCCTGATGTAACAGCAAGGTCAACAGCTCATACCTATTCCGGTATTGCTACTGAACTTGTTGAGAAGGCTAATACAATCGCTAATACAGATACACGTTCATTTGCTCCTGTAAACGTAGGCGAGATTAAGTCTGCTGAAGGTCAGGGCGAGGCTCTTTCAAGTAAGAGAGACGTTATTCTGGACAATGCAGTTGTAACTTCTACTGACAATTTCGATAAGGTATGGGACGATGGCATGGCTGATTACTTAAGCTCAGGCGGTCAGGCAATTATGGACGAACGTGCTGAGAAGTGGAAAGCTACATTCGGCGACGCAACATCACTTCCTAACAACTAAGAAGTAGAATTAAGCAGTAAAAAATAAGCAGATAAGGGGCGTTCCTTGTGGAGCGCCTCTTTTTAAAAAAGAAATGGTTTTCTGATAAATCTTTTTGAAAAAGGTATGTTATAATAAGAAATGTAGCTGTGAAGATACTGAAAAGATACAAAAATAAAAGAAAGGAATTAAACAATATGGAAATGACATTGCGCTGGTACGGCTCAAAATTTGACACTGTAACTTTGGAACAGATAAGGCAGATTCCCGGAGTGAAGGGAATTATCACCACTCTTTATGATACGCAGCCCGGCGAAGTATGGCAGACAGAACGTATCAGAGCCATGAAAAAAGAAGTCGAGGCGGCAGGCATGCACATCGCCGGAATAGAAAGCGTCAACATACATGACGCAATCAAAGTCGGTTCTGCCGACAGGGATACATATATTGATAATTATATTGAGACGCTTGAAAATTTGGGAAAAGAAGATATACACATGGTATGCTATAATTTCATGCCTGTATTTGACTGGACAAGAACTGAGCTTGCGCGTAAAAGAGAGGACGGCTCGACGGTGCTTGCATATACACAGGAAGCGGTGGACGCCTTAGTTCCTGAAAAGATGTTTGAGTCTATCGCAGGCGACGCAAACGGAAGCATTATGCCGGGCTGGGAACCTGAGCGTATGGAGCATGTAAAAGAACTTTTTGATATGTATAAGGACGTGGACGATGAGAAGCTTTTTGAAAATCTCAAGTATTTTCTTGAGCGTATTATGCCGGTCTGCGATAAATATGATATAAATATGGCCATTCACCCCGATGATCCCGCGTGGAGCGTATTTGGGCTTCCGCGTATTATTATAAATAAGAAAAATATACTTAGAATGATGAAGATGGTAGACAATCCGCACAACGGCGTGACGTTCTGCTCCGGCTCTTACGGCACCAACCTTGAGAACGACTTGCCGGACATGATTCGCTCACTGAAAGGCAGAATCCATTTTGCGCATGTGCGCAACCTTAAGTTCCATTCACCGACTAATTTTGAAGAGTCGGCGCATCTTTCAAGCGACGGCAGCTTCGATATGTACGAGATTATGAAAGCCTTGTACGATATAGGGTTTGATGGACCTATTCGCCCCGACCACGGAAGAATGATATGGGGCGAGAAGGCAATGCCTGGCTACGGACTCTATGATAGGGCGCTGGGCGCGGCGTATTTGAATGGGTTGTGGGAAGCGATAGAGAAGAGTGCGAAATAGCAGCGAATATGTTATGTAAATCGAATGCTGTATGAGCGAGATATTATGTAAATGAGATGTTATGTAAACATAGATGGAGGTTCTATGATGAGATTAAATGAGGAAGGTTTAAAAAATCGTACACAGTGGGAAGACGCAGGATATGCGCTGCCGCAGTTTGACAGAGAGAAGATGGTGAAAGAAACCGCGCAGAATCCATTCTGGATTCATTTTGGCGCAGGTAATATTTTCCGTGCTTTTCAGGCTAATGTCGTACAAAACCTGTTAAATCAGGGAGATTTGGCATGCGGTCTGGTAGCCGTGGAAGGCTTCGACTATGAGATTATCGAGAAGATGTATAAGCCGCATGATAATTACGGTATTCTGGTAACGCTCAAGGCGGACGGCAATGTTGAGAAGACGGTTGTAGGAAGCATAGCGGAATCATATACGCTTAATTCTGCGAATGAGAAAGAATTTACGCGCCTGAAAGAGATTTTCTGTAAAAGCTCCTTACAGATGGCGACATTTACCATTACTGAAAAGGGCTACAGCCTTGTGAACGGTAAGGGCGAATTGCTTAAAGACGTGGAAGAGGACTTTGCAAACGGTCCTGATAAGCCGAACAGCTACATTGGAAAAGTAGTGTCTTTGCTTTACGCGCGTTATAAAGACGGGGCTAAGCCGCTTGCTATGGTGAGCATGGACAACTGCTCGCACAATGGCGATAAACTCTATGCGGCGGTTAATGCTTTTGCAGAGGCATGGACGAAAGCAGGACTTGCTGAAGAAGGCTTCCTTAAATATGTAAACGATAGTGCGAAAGTGTCATTCCCGTGTACTATGATAGATAAGATAACGCCCAGACCTGATGCGTCCGTGGAAGATATTCTTAAAAAAGACGGGGTGGAAGAGCTTGAGCCTGTGGTTACGTCCAAGAATACCTATGTGGCTCCGTTTGTAAACGCCGAAGAATGCGAGTATTTAGTGATAGAAGACTCATTTCCAAACGGCAGGCCGTGTCTGGAAAAGGGCGGCTTCATGTTTACGACGAGAGAGACCGTGGATAAGGTTGAAAGAATGAAGGTCTGCACCTGCTTAAATCCGCTGCATACCACGCTTGCCGTATACGGCTGCCTGCTCGGATACACCAAAATATCCGAAGAAATGAAGGACGCACAGCTTCGCAGGCTCGTGGAAATCATCGGCTATACGGAAGGACTGCCGGTAGTGGTTAATCCTAAAATCATAGAGCCGAAGGAATTTATCGACACAGTGCTTAACGTGCGTATACCGAATCCCTTTATGCCGGATACCCCGCAGCGAATTGCCACCGATACCTCGCAGAAACTTGCAATCCGTTTCGGTGAGACTATTAAAGCGTATAAAGCGTCGGATAGTCTTGACGTAAAGGAACTTAAGTTTATTCCACTGGTGTTTGCGGGCTGGCTGCGCTATTTGATGGGGATAAACGATAACGGTGAAAAGTTTGAGTTAAGCCCTGATCCGCTGCTTGCTACGGTGTGCCCGTATGTTGAGGGGATAAAATTAGGCGACCATGTAGAAACTGACAAGCTGAAAGAGGTTCTTGCCAATGAAAAGATTTTCGGTGTGAATTTATATGACGTCGGAATGGCGGAAACGGTTATGGGGTATTTTAACGAACTGATAGCAGGAGTGGGGGCTGTTAGAGGGGTTTTGGAGAGGTATGTGAAATAAAGTTAGAGTTATAGAGTTGGTTTTGGAAATAATTTAGGTTGTGGTGGGTATGGGGGCATATGTTTCCCTTTGCGGCACGCTCTCGCTCCGTGCAAAACGTAGCGGTACTAAGTTCAAAAGCTAAAAAACAGCTTTTTCACTAAGTGCCGACGTTTTACAAGGACCGCAAAAGGAAACATATGCCCCCATACCTTCTGTGTATTGAACAATTATTATTCACTTATTTACCTATTCGTTTATTTGCTTATTCATTTATTTGCTTATTCATTTATTTACTTATTCATTTACTCGCTACTTATTCACAGTTGTTGGGCGGCATGGACTCATATGCTTACTCTTGAGGTCCTTGTAAAACGCCGGTACTTAGCGAGGTGTTTTCGAGCTTAGTACCGCTGCGATTTTACACGGAGCGAGAGCGTGCCTCAAGAGTAAGCATATGAGTCCATGCCGCATTCAGTTATGTATACTAACTAACATTACTTATCTTGTTGTGTGTTCTCATTTTCTGACTTCGCCGCGTCACGCTTTTTCTTAGTAATGGTATAGAGCTGGATATATACCCATATCAGAATAGGCAGCCCGATAGAAGCAAACAGACAAACCGCAAACAACCTGTCTGAATTGGGAAAATCCAGACAGGCGGCAATAAACGTGATAATATACATACCTATTAAAATTACTATACAGATAAGCGCCGCAATCTGTTGTGGCGTTCTGGTTCTTTTTTCTTTCATGAATAGATTAAATCCCTGATAAATACTATACTATATTTAAGCCGTTGATGGTTACTGTAAGATTGGCAAGTTTGGAGTCGATTTCCTTGCTGGTCTCAGCCATGCTTGCGGCAAGCTTCTGTACTTCTGTCGCCACTACCGCGAAGCCGCGTCCTGCTTCACCTGCACGCGCCGCTTCGATAGATGCGTTAAGTGCAAGCATATTTTGGCGCTTACTGTAAGCTGCGATTTGCGATGTACTATCGTTGGCAGCATTAATTTCTTCTACTGCCGTGGAAATACCGTCTTTAAGCTTGTCAAGAATAGCGCTGTTATTCTTTTCGTAATAGCTGGAGCGCACATACATATTAATAACGTCTCCGAGAAGGTTTGCCGCCGCTTCTATTTCTGCGCGGGTTTTGATGGAGACTTTATGTAAGGCGTTTATATAAAGGTCTTCGTCAATATCCAGCTCTCTTGCGACTTTGCGGAAATATTCTTCGTCGGGATTTTCGGGAAGAACCTGTCCGCCGATAACACTTCCAAGAACCGTACCGTCGCTTAGGGTAATCGGGATTCCAAAGTCTACGAGACCTGCATGGCAGTTATATACGCCTTTACCTTCGCGGTCGCATTTTTCACAGCGTTTGCAGCCTTCCGCGCTGCCACGGGTAAGCTTGATACAAAAATCCGTAAAATTGTAACATTCACTTATGTACTTACCGTCTGCACCAACGGCAACTGTAGCTAATCCGGTGGATTTCGCCCAGTTATTCATTATACTCTCAAATTTCTGCATATCACAAAAGTCTTCGATTTTTATTGCCATGCCATATCCCCCTTGATATATATTTTTGCGTCAAGTTATGTGACTTAATTCTATCATTTATTGATGAGATTGTAAAGTGCAAAATCGAAGTAGATATGCGGCGAAGAAATCGGGGCGAGAAATCGGGGTGGATATGAGGACGATATGAGAATAGAAGAAAATCAGGTTGAAATAGCGGCTTGACGATGAAATAAGATAGTGACAAACCCCGCAAATTACGCTATTATTATCTGTAACGGTTGAGTTGACTGCTTATTTTAAGTATCTTTGCAAGTAGTCGCTTGGCTACAAAATAAACTTGCAGGCTGAGTAAGCTTGGCTGTAAAAATAGACTTGCAGATTGAGTAAGAATGGGAGATTACTATGGAAAGAATTGAAATAAACCAAAACTGGCAAATGCGGATTATCGGGGAGAACATATATGGCATATCGGAAGAATGGCTGGACGCGGAAGTGCCCGGTTCCGTATATGGCAATCTCTTAAAAAAAGGCTTGATGCCCGATCCGTATTATCGTATGAATGAGTTGGACGCTTTGAAACTTATGGAGAAGGATTTTTGTTTCAGGACGAAGTTTAATATCTCTAAGGAGCAGCTAGAAGAGGACTTTCTGCTTCTACGTTTCGATGGCATAGATACGTTGGCGGACGTATATCTTAATGACGAACATCTTGGATATTGCGATAATATGCACAGGATATGGGAATATGATATACATGAGACTGCAAAAGAAGGGGAAAACGCCCTTCGGGTGCAGATATATTCACCGACTAAGTACATAGCCGAAGAGAATGAGAAAATCTATACCGGAGGTTCTTTGGAGTGCATGGAAGGATTTCCACATCTGAGAAAGGCGCACTGTATGTTTGGCTGGGATTGGGGACCGAGACTGCCGGATGCCGGAATTTTCAGGGCGGTGTCGCTTTTGTCAGGAAAAAAGGCAAGGTTAGAGCAGGTTTACATAACGCAGAAGTGGAATCATAAGGCGACGGAAGAGAATGCCTTGAGCACAAATACCTCAAATGTGGTGGTTGTAAATGATGATGAAATAGTGACTGTTGTGTGCAATGTCACAATAGAGAATTTTACAGATGATGTTGCTGACGCTTTGGTGCTGAAAACAGCACTCTTTGCCCCTGACGGTCAACTGATTGCTGAAAAATCTTCCGCTGCAAGCGAAGATTGGGACAGGTTCGTAGTCAATGCCCCGCAGAAGTGGTGGCCACATGGCTATGGGGAGCAGCCTTTATATACGATAAAGGTAATATTAGAGGACGAAGACGGCAAGGAGTTAGATTCGTTTGTAAGGCGAATCGGACTGCGCACAATCACTGTTAATACAGAGAAAGACGAATGGGGAGAGTGCTTTGCCCATGAAGTGAACGGAGTGAAGATTTTTGCAATGGGCGCAGACTACATACCCGAAGACAACATTCTTTCGAGGGTGACGAAGGAGCGTACATATAAGCTGCTTAAAGCTGCGGCGGAAGCTAACCATAACTGTATCAGGGTGTGGGGCGGCGGTTACTATCCGGACGATTGGTTTTATGACGCTTGCGACGAGCTGGGGCTGATTGTATGGCAGGACTTTATGTTTGCCTGCGCATCTTATGAGTTGAATGATGATTTTGAACGCAGTATAAGCGCTGAAATCCGTGATAATATCAGGAGGATACGCCATCACGCTTGTCTGGGCTTGTGGTGCGGCAACAATGAGATGGAGACTCAGACTTTGGACGGAGTCTGGAAGCCTTCAATTAAGCAGAAATATGATTATATTAAGTTGTATGAATATATTATTCCGAAAATAGTGGAAGAGGAAGATCCTGCGACGTTTTACTGGCCTTCTTCACCGTCTTCTGGCGGCAATTTCGATAATCCATGGGACGAAAACAGAGGAGATGCGCATTATTGGGACGTATGGCATGGAAACAAGCCCTTTACGGAATATAGGAAGTTCTATTTCCGTTATCTTTCAGAGTTTGGTTTCCAATCGTTCCCCTGCTTGAAGACAGTGGAAAGCTTTACGGAGCCTGTGGATAGGAACATTTTTACAAGAGTTATGGAAATGCACCAGCGAAACAGGGCGGCAAACGGTAAGATTTTGGATTATCTGTCGGCAACCTATCTTTATCCTGCGGACTTTGAAATGATGTTGTATGCGTCGCAGCTTTTACAGGCTGACGCGGTCCGCTATGGAATCGAGCATTTCAGGCGGCATCGGGGCAGATGTATGGGGACGGTGGTATGGCAGCTCAATGACATCTGGCCTGTGGCGTCATGGGCGAGTATCGACTATTATGGAAGGTGGAAAGCGCTGCATTATGCGGAGAAAAGGGCGTTTGCCCCGATTATGATTTCCTGTGAGGAAATAGGAGAACTGAGCGAAAGACCTTATTGTATCAAACAGCCTGCGCCGATTGAAAAGGCTGCGAGAATCCATGTGGCGAATGAAACGATGGAAAAAGTCAACGGAAAAGTAGTATGGTCGCTGCGTGAATCCGATGGAAGTATTATTATATCAGGCGAGAAAAACGTCGCAATAGAGGCACTTGATGGCGTATGGCTGGAAAAACTGAACTTTTCGGAATATGACGAGCTGGAGGTTTACATAAGTTTTGCATTTTTGATGGACGGGAAAGTGGTGTCCGAAGGAACCTGCCTTTTTACCGCACCGAAGCATTATCCGTTTAAAAACCCTGAATTGTCATACCGCAGGGAAGGCAAGGAACTGATAATATCTGCGTCCGCCTATGCTAAGAATGTGGCGATTGAGGGCGTGGACGGCGATGTAAAACTGTCGGATAACTTTTTTGACATGAATCCGGGCGAGCGGCGCGTGGAGATTATAGAAGGCGACGCGAAGGAGTTTTCGCTTAAGTCGGTGTACGATATCGCGGGGGAGTGGGGTTCAAATTAGTATGTATGCTGAGAAAGAAAAAGGTCTGAGCGCCAATCAGTTAAAGTTAATCGCCATCATAGCGATGACATTGGACCATTTGACATGGACATTTTTTCCCGGATATTCAAAGGAGTGGTATGTTATACTGCTGCATATTGTAGGCAGGCTTACCGCGCCGATTATGTGGTATTTTATTGCCGAAGGCTATCATCATACGCATGATATTAAGAAATATGCGGCGAGATTGTTTATACTGGCGGGCATATCGCATTTTGCCTATAACTTTTGTTTTGGGATACCGTTTATTCCACTTAAGACATCTGTGTTTAACCAGACGGGCGTAGTATGGTCGCTTGCATGGGGCTTGGTATTGCTTTACATATATGATAAATCGCAGTGGAAACATTGGCAGCAGATATTGGCAACCTTTGTCATTTGTCTGATTACGTTTCCGTCTGATTGGAGCTGTATCGCGACAATGGCGATTGTGTCAATCGGCGTAAACAGGGGAAATTTTAAGAAACAGATGATGGCGATGATGATATGGACGGCGGCGTATGCTATTGTGTATTTTATCTTTATTGATAAGGTTTATGCCATAATCCAGCTTGGCACATGCCTGACTATTCCGTTTCTGCGGCTCTATAACGGCAAGCGCGGTTCATATAAGGGAATGGGGAAATTGTTCTATGTATATTACCCGCTGCACCTTTTCGTATGTGGAATTATACGCATATTATTATGGGGTGCGTCGTTTTTAACCGGAGTTGGCTGATTTTTAATATGGCAGGAGGCTAGGGCTTATACGCATTAAGCCCCTATAAATAATGTCCCTACGCTGTCACCATTAATAATTTTGTATAAAGATGATGGTTCATTCCCATTTGTTATAATTGTGTCTATGCCTTGTTCTGTTGCGATTTTTGCGGCTTTCAGTTTTGTTTTCATTCCTCCAGTTCCGCGCCTTGAACCTGCTCCGCCTGCAATTTTATATACTTCATCTGTCACCTTTTCAATCTGCGGTATCAAATGAGCCTGTGTATTTTTGCGTGGATCACTGTCATACAGACCGTCTATATCTGAGAAAATCACTAATTTTTTTGCCTGGCACAAAACTGCAACAATAGCAGACAACATATCATTATCCCCAAACAACTGCTCCTCTGACTGTATTTCCTCATAGCTGACGGAGTCATTTGCATTTACAACGGGGATAATTCCCATTTCAAGCAGGGTATTAAAAGTATTTATCAGATTTTCCTTTTTCTTTTCGTTGGTAACATCTGAACTGCTTAATAAAATCTGCCCGATTACTTTGTCATACTCTTGAAAATATTTACTGTATAAATGTATAATGCGGCATTGTCCGACCGAAGCCGCCGCCTGCTTAAACCTTATACTGCCTGCCCTGTTTTTCAGGCTCATTTTGTTAGTTCCTACTGAGATTGCTCCTGATGATACCAGTATCACTTCATAGCCCATGTTCTGCACATCGGATATTACGCAAGCAAGTCTGTCAAAAGAACGAAAATTGCTCTGTCCCATTTCATTCGTCAATGTGGAAGTTCCAACTTTCACTACAATTCTGTTATGATATAAATTCATTTTACACCTCTATAATACTTGCCTCATGTTTGACATAGGGCAGAAATTTTCGGATTATCAGTTCCGTTTTTATTTTCATATATCCCGTTGTAGTTCCGTCACTGCACCCATAATATTCTTCATTCAGGACTTCTTTATCAAAAACTACTTTCACATTTTCCGCCGTTTCCAAAAGCATGCTGAATATCGTTGCCGCACCTATTTTTGTCCCTAACATTGTTTCCATTTTTTCAGACGGGGCAAATGATACCCTCGATATGCCTAACGCGCTGCTAAAATCTTTAGAATGAAACGGTTTGTCTCCTTTTGTAATAAACAGATAAAATTCTGTCTGCTGTCTATTGCACAAAAACAATGTTTTTACCATGTTCATATCCAATTTTTTGTTGATTTCCACACAATCTTCCATTGTGATTGCCTCATCAGTGTCCACACGCTCAAATGGCAACTGCAATTCTTCTAATACTTGATAGACCTTCCTCTGCAAATGGCTCTTATAGTCTGTTGGCGCCATTTTCTTGATTTCGCTTACATAAAACATAATTTTACCTCTTTTCCTTGTGTTTGTTTCTTATCTAGTGTATTATAATTAAATAAATTTGAAAAGCGAATAAATCTCATATAATACATGACATTTTCAGATACAAGGAGTGGATACCACAATGGATTTAAGCATACAAAAATATTTAGCCTTTGTAAAAACAGTGGAATGCGGCAGTTTTACCAATGCGGCGGAAATTCTTTCTTATTCTCAATCAGGCATAAGCCGCATGATAAACGATTTGGAAAAGGAATGGAATGTTTCGCTGTTGGAGCGAGGCAGGGGCGGCGTTAGGCTGACCTCTGACGGTCTGAAACTTCTTCCATATGCTCAGAGTGTTTGTTCAGAATATTTAAAATTACAAATGCAGGTATCAGAATTGAACGGACTTCATTCGGGTTTAATCCGTATTGGTACTTTTTCAAGTGTTGCAACACACTGGCTGCCACATATCATCAAAAGATTTCAATCTGACTATCCCAATATTGATTATGAATTGCTGTTAGGTGACTATACAGAGATAGAAAACTGGATTTTAGAAGGTCGTGTTGACTGTGGTTTTCTGCGCCTGCCCACAGGTCCTGAATTGGAAACAACCTTTTTGGAGCAGGACAAACTCCTTGTAGTTTTGCCTGAAAATCACCCTCTTGCTGATTATGAATTTTTTCCTGTCAAAGCTTTATGCGACTATCCGTTTATGCTGTTGGAAAAAGGGGCAAAGTCAGAAATATCAGAGATATTTGAAAAGTGCAGTCTAACTCCCAAAATTCACTTTACAACATGGGACGACTATGCGATTATGTCAATGGTGGAAAACGGATTAGGGATTAGTATTCTCCCCCAGCTTATTTTACAGCGTACTCCATACCGCATTATCACAAAAGAATTAGATGTCCCTGCATACCGCAATATTGGTATAGCTATGCGGAGCAAAAAAAGCACTTCTGTGGCTGTGAAAAAGTTTCTTGAATATATTCAGTATAGATAATATTTGTTTTGCTAACTTTTATTGGACAAATTTATTGCTTGCGTATTTACATTATTCATCTTCCCTGACAAACCCCCATGAATCCCAAAGCCAAATGCTGACTTGTCCATCAGGGGCGGTTAGCACAAGGCGGTAGTCCAGCGTTTCGCTGCCGCTTATAGCGATTTCTGCTACATCTTGACCTATATATGAGGACTGCCATTTGGTGCGGATTTCTCCGGCGGCGGGAAAGGTGCTGCCGTTTGATATTTTCTCAAGTTCTTCTGGACCTGTTAAATCTATATCTCGTCCATATTCATACACGAAAATATGCTGAGACCATTCCGTATCTTCCATCTCCGTTTCGTCTATCCAGAAAGGTTTATGAGTACCGAAATGTCCCTGCCGCCAGCATAGGAGTATAAGCTCGTCATAACCGTCGTTGTCAATATCGCCGGAGAGTGCCTTTTGGACTTTTATGTTATCGGGGGAAGACCAGCAGATATTACCGTTGTATCTTACAGTTATAGATTTGCGACGTAATTCTATCTCGTATCCACCAGTATTGTCATGGAAGGTTCCACTTTGCCACTTTACCCAGCTAGGTATGTTCGCCCCGTGTGAAAACGCTATATACAAAACGGCGCCGGAGCATACCAGCGCCACTGTTATAAGGAATATCCTTGTTTTTTTAAATACAGAAGCATTCATATCCATACCTTTTATTCTAAATATGCCATATGAGCAATTACAAATCCTTGTTTCAATAACCAGAGTTTAGACAGAATGAACAAAATAAGGAGTGACTTACCGCTTTTCAGGCATGGAACTCCGTTTTTGTTCATTCTGCTTAAACTCGTGACAGTTACAGTATGTGACAGCACATGACAGTACGTTTTTACTCATCACGGTATCCCATCGTCCACTCAGGCTTTTCAATAGGAAGCGGCTCATAATTGCGCTCGCCGTTTTCATCAGCTTTAATTCCTAACATATAATGCCACTTGCTGTCAGTCAGCCTGTCTTGAAGCGGCCACTCGAACTGATAGAAATTGTATACGCTGCCTCTTGCAAGTTTAATTTTGCCGTCAACGTTTACTAGAACTAATATATATGACGGATTGGCGGTTCCAACCTCAAGCACTGTGGCGTCGTCAGGATTGGTTGCGATATCAGCGACAACAGCGGCGGGAAATTCCTGTGTAGCTACATAATCTTCACCACTGGTATCTGCTGCAACTTCAATCCAGAAATGCTCAATAGAACCGCCGTAGCATCTGATAAATTCATATTCTTCGTCAGTTAAAACTTCGTCCATAAGCTCTTTATTGGAAATTGTCAATAACTGCTCGGACATCTGTGACAGCCGCGATAGATTTTCTTCGTCTTTTTCAGTCAACATACCATACTCTTTAAGCCCTTGCAGCGTCATGTTGGCAAGGTCGTTAAATCTTGCATATACGAGAGGCTCCGGCTCTACATATCCCCTGTCGTCGTATTCAATCTCGCCGCCGCCCATTTCCGCTATTACCTGTTTGGAATATAGAATAGTGTCGTGTTTAAGCTCCGCGAAACTGCCTGCAAAACATTCTAAATCTTTTTTCAGCCATTCATCACTCTGCATAAATGCGGGATAGCCTTCGCCCTTCGGACTAAGAAGGGGGCGGAGCGTATTCAGCCAGCCTGCGTACAGACTTGCTGACCAGAGAGTGTCGTCTGCTGCAAGAAGAGAGCTCTGCAGTTTCGCCATATTTTCTGAATAATTTTCGTAATCTGTATCGCCTTGCTCCTGTAAAATATCAAGCGCTATATCGCTGCCAAGCGCGGCGGGAACGTCAAGCACATCAGGGAGCATACGCTTTGCACCGCTACTATTTGCTCCTACGTTGCTGTAAATAAGCTTCTGCATAATAGCTGCGTCAATGGTAAAACGCTGCCCCATAAACCTAAAGCCAAGAATTGTATTGCCTTCACCATCTTCAATCGGTATAGAATTAATCTGCGGAGCCGGAAGCGTGCCTGTTAAGTTATGAAAGACATTGAACGCTTCGCTGTCGCCTTTAAGCTCGGCAATAGTGAAGTCGTCTCCATAAGCTTCGGTCATAGCCTGTGAATACTCGTATGCTCCGAGGTCGTCGCTTGCGCCTGCAAAAAACGATGTTACCGCATAGATACCTTCCCATAGACTATACGCTTCGGGGTTATCGGCAAAAGCCTTAGTCATAAGGAGCGCGCTCCTGTCCATATCGGCGTTATCCTGCCTAAAATGGATTCTTCCGTACCACATCATTGTTTTGAAATATTTCTCCAGCGTTTCATCATTTTCATAATATCCGCGGGGTTTGTACTGAGAGTAATCTTCATAGTCATTTGTTATCAAGGAAGTACCTATTCCCTCGGCGGCGTTTATCTTATCGAGTTCGCTTGTAACAATTGACTCTACATAGTCGGCGGGAGTAACGCTTTCATCAAGAAGTTTTGCCCCAATGGTAAAAAATGCGACGTTTATCTGAGCTGCGCCTTCCCATTCGCTGCCTTTTAAAAGCTCATATTGCGCCATGCTCTCTTCAAGCATCAGCGTGCTTAAGCGTGTGAGATTTTCGCTTAGGTATTCTCTTTCGATATTTTTAAGCAGATAACTGAAATATAGGTGGTAGGCGTGCATAAGCGAATCTACCGTTACAAAGTTAGGAATATATTCATATCTGTTCATTTCGTATACTTCATGAAATTCGCAGCCGGAATTACCATAGACAATAAAACCGTTGTCTGCCAGTTTTTCTATAAATTCATCTGCATCTGCAAAATAATGAAATTGATACAAATTATCGACGTTGCTTAAATCAGGCTCAACCGTATATGGCGCGACACAAGGAGTTATGCCGATATCGAAGTCTGCTGCAGTCTGCTTTATAAGGAGCGGTCTGCCGTTTGCAAAAGGCTCGGAAAAGGTCTGAGTAACACCTTCTGGCGCACCGTTTTGTGAAGTGGCAGAAGTATCGGTTGATGTATCTGTCTCGTTTGATTCATTTGCTGCCTGATTTTCAGTGGTTGTATTTGCGACGTTTTCTGTAGAAGTATTGTCCGTGTTGCCTTCTGACGCTTGCGGCGCGGTACATGCGCATACGATACTCACGATAAGCGACACGGCAAGAAATGTTTTTAGCTTCTTTTTCATAATAATAAACATGCTCCTTCCCTTATTTACGGATTTATGCGCAAAGACATTAGTGATGAAGTATCAATATGTCGGCACGAATGCAAATTGTTACCTGTTTAAGTTGAGCTTATTATATTATAGAATTAAGTGTGTGGCAAGAGCGTAACTCCACCTTGAAGAAATTAAATGCCCTGTCAGAGAAATCATATGCGAAATAAGGAAAAAGAAGATTAAGCAAAATTTAATGGACTTATGGGCGTATTTATAATAAAATATTCATGTTGGATTATTCAACAAATCGAAATATGAAAACTTGAATCTGTGAATTATAGTTAGTGATAATTTGAGTAAATATGCCTATACCACAGAAAGAAACTTTAATTATTTTTGGAGGATTATCATGGGAACACTTTGGACAGAAATATTAGAACAACTCAAATCCATTTCAAATAACATTTATTTGAGTGTCAATGCCCCTGCCGACTTTTCGGAAATACAGCTTTTGGAGGAAACCATAGGCGTAAAACTTCCGAATGCTTTTTGCGAATATTTATCTACATTAAATGGACAGAAAAATACAGAAGAAAATACTAGAAATAGAAATACGGAGATACATTTGCTTGGATTTAATACATTTTTGTCTATCACTGGAATTATTGAAACATGGAATATGATGAACGAAATATTGGCGGACGACACAGATATAATTGATTGGGTGCAAGAAGATAAAATTAAACCATTTAATTGGCGCAAACATTGGATACCGTTTACAGAATATGAGGGAAGTTATCTTATTCTTGACTGCGATCCCGGAATTAATGGAACATATGGACAAGTGTTTATCTGGGACTCTGGCATGGATTATGAAAGTGTCGTTGCAGATTCGTTTGAAGATTTTGCTAAGGGGATTTTGGACAGGCTGTATGCAAATCAGTTTCAAGTTACAGAATTTGGAACGATTGAGTTTGAGGATTATTATATATAGTAAGGAAGGAACGAGGTTATTGCTATGTTATATTTGAAAGAAGCATCGTTTAAAGAAATAGAGAAAGAATACGAATTTATCACTAATACGCCTAAAAATGAGAATGGCTTTACTAATCCGGCAGCCGGTTGTTCGAGAGAAGAATTTGAAAGCTATATTCTGCCCGGTTTTATCAATTCGGCAAAGGGGATTGGATTACCTGAAGGTTTTGTGCCGGAGACTGAATTATTTTTATGGGATAATGAACAAATTGTGGGTTTGTTCAGGATACGGCATTATCTTACGGAAGCTTTAGCAAACGGAGCGGGGCATATAGGATATGGGATAAAGAAGGAATTTCGAGGAAAAGGCTATGCCACCGAGGGCTTGAAGCTGACAATAGAAAAGGCGTGGACAATTATAAGGGAGGACGAAATTTATATGTCTGTTCGTAAAGATAATCCCGCATCGCTTAAGGTACAGCTAAAGAACGGAGCCTATATCCACCACGAAGACGAGCAGGAGTTTTATACAAGGATTAAAATGTGAATTTTCATACATTTTCTCTAAGTTGTGCTTCAAGACCAGCGTATATTGTGAATATGTCTGGGAATATAATCTTTACTCCACGCTTTGCCAATGCTAAAACTTCGCGAGCGTTTTGGACAACATCTTTTGCTATACGATTGTCAATTCGTATGGGCGAGTTATTCTTATCTATATAAGCGGTTAAATACTTTTCGGTTGCCGGACACATATTCTGGATAAGAAAAGCAGTATTTCTGCCTAGAACCGTTCCAAAGCGGATAGTATTGCACTTTCCGTATTTGGCAATCTTAGCTTGCTCAATTTTCTTGAATTTCTCACATCTGGAAGAAATTGGCACAATCCAATAAATAGCAGGATTATTTGTATCCGGAAAAGCATAAAAACAAGGGCGGCTATGCGCTACGCCATCAATAATATCCTTGTTTTTCATCAATTTATCATCGGGAAAATCCGAATAATATTGCTCTGAAAGAAAATATAACTGTGCTTTAGACATTGAGATAACCTCCATATGTACAAGTAAAGCCCTGCTTTGCAACAGGGCTTTACAAACATTTTAGTCCCGAACATTTATAAGTCGCATATCGGGGAGCGAACATTATTTGTAATCCTGAACATTTATAAGCCGCATATCAGGAAGCGAACATTATTTTAGGAGCATTTCTGCCACCACTATTATTATACTTATGGTGAAATTTTATGTCAATAACTTTTCAGAAAATCGCACAAATTCGCACAAATTTCACAAAAATAGCGCAAAACAGGACAGTATAAAACTTTTTATTTTCCCTGAAACCTTTCCGCCGTTTGATTCGTATTATAGGTAAAGGCGGTGGATTTATGGATAATATGATGAACTTCAGTGCAATGACAAGGTTGTGCCACAACATAATGAAAGCAAGTCAGGCATATAGCAATAAGGGTACAGTTGGTATTGCGGGCGTATCAGATACAGGCATAGACGGCGTATCTTTTAGTGAAAGTCTGGCGAAGAAGAACGCTAAAATCGAGGAATACAAACGCTATATCTATGATAAAATCGAAGCTTTACCCATACACCCCTCGAATGTCCACGATTCCATATCGGTTCATATATCAGATGAGGGATTTGAAGCGATGATGAACGACTCTGAGTATGAAAAATGGGTTTTGGATACGCTGGAAAAGAATTTTATGTGTCCTGACCAGTGGAGCGGCACAAGCGGCGGCAAATTCGTGATATTCCGTTTCGGAGCCAAGAGAAGTGAATTTCGCTCTGATGTATGGCGAATCGGTTTCAGGAGTGGAAACGGATACAGGCAGTTTAACGAGAAATCGGAGGACAGCTTTTGGCAGCGCAGGGAAAAGCGTAGGAAGCTGCTTAAAGAAGAACTGGAAGAAATGCAGGAAAAGAAGGCTATTGCGAAGCAGATTGCAAAGTCGCAGTATTATGCGCAGATGGCAGAATTTACACAACTTGCAAAATTGCAGCAGGGAGAAAATGTGACAGATGTGTCGGGAATGCCGTTAAATTACGATGCGCTTGCAATGCAGATTTTTTCTACATTTAAGACAAGCATTCTGTTGGAATCTTTGAGAGGGAAGAAGTTTGATAAATAGTAACTATTAAACAGTGTGATTGTAAAAGTACTAAGCAGTCGGGATAAATAGTAAAATACGTGATATGGAGGCGGGATTATGGATTTAGGGGCAATCGGATATAACGGACAGGATTATATACAGGCGGCAGGGAAAAACACGCAGGCAGCAGGCAAAACTCAGTCGGGAATAAAAGCCGGAAATAAGAGTGAAGCGGCTGAACATACGGACTTTAGCCTTAAATATGTGCAGGCGGGCAGCAGGAAGAAAGTTTTTCTGGACCCGGAAGCGCTTTTTTCAAACTGTCATGCACAGAGCGGCGAAAGTATCAATGTCTACAGAGCGGAAGAATTTTCGGGAGAAAATCCCCTATATCTTATCAAGGGTACGGATTGCCGCGGAAACGAGTATGAGGAAAAGATAGACGTAAGCAAGGTAAATCCCCATAACTGCTCGTATAAGGAGATGGTAGCTTTAGGCGTCCATACGGGGCAGAAATCAGACGAACTTTTTCTCTCTATGTCCATATTGAAAGATAAGGCGGCGAAGCTTTCTTATAGTGATAAAGCGGACTGGATTTCTTTGCTTGACGAGCTTAAAAATGACATGAAAACGTTAGGTCGCTGGGACAGTTATATGCGCTATGACAAGATAATAAATGGGGTTTTGGCGTATTTTGGCGCAAATACTGATAGTATAGCGGCTTGGCATGCAGAAACAAAGAATACAGATGATAAGAATGGCGACAACGAAAAGAATACTGGAACAGAGCATACAGACTCAGAAACCGAGTCCGAAATAATAGTCCGGGCAGACGGCTCTAAAGTGCTTATGATGACTACGCATATTGGCGGAGCAGAGACAATGATGAGCATACAGATATCAGGTCCGTCAGAACTTCAGAATAGCCAAACACCCCACAGCAAGCTGAGCCCATTGCGGCAGTCGCCCATATGTTCAAGCGATGAAAGCGATGAAAGTAACCGCTTGGCTCATTGCTCGCGGGAATAAAGCCAATCTCGGTTTATCCGAATCGGCTTATGGAAAGTGATTTATCTTACGGTCTTAACGGCTACAGAGATTTTACCGTGCCAATACTTCAAGAATTTCACCGACATACATGGTGTGCATATCATTATCTGCATACCATTTTTTTATGTCCGGCGCAATAAAAGAATCCTCGGTAATCTTGGTGGCGGACAGCTTTTGACAGAGCAGAACCAAATTGCCCTCATCAATAAAAGGTATAGAAAGCTTATAATTCCATGAAAGCCCTGCGCCCTTCATCTTATCTTCGTCGCGCCCCGTGTGCGAACCGCAGTAATTAAGGGCATCTTTATACTGGCTGCCTAAAAAGGAAACTGAGAAAAAATCGCCCGCGTCTATAAACTCTTTGGTATATCTTGAGTCGCGGACAAAAACAAAGACCACGTTTTTCCCCCAAAGTACGCCAACACCGCCCCAGCTTATCGTCATGGCATTGGCTTTCTGTTTGGAACCCGCAGAGACTAGAGCCCATTCCTTCCCTATTTTTTCAAACGGATTAAAATCCAGTTTATCAATTGGAAATGGTTGAAATAAATGCAATATTAAGCCCTCCTTTTGATATTTTTTGTGTACATATAAATATATTTATGCTAATCTGTATTATACATGGTCTTAAAAAGAAGAGCAATATATGATTTATTTTTAGTAAGTAAAGGAAGGCTTAACTATGACAGAGAAAAAGAACTACCGAAATGTGTTTGCGCAAATCGGCATAAGTGAAGAAAAGATTAATAGGCGGCTTGCAGAGATTAAGCATACTTTCTTTTATGAGGAAGGTGAAAAGCTTTATTATCCTGTAGGAGACGATATGGCGTATATCGTGGATACGGGGAATAATGACGCTAGAACCGAGGGCATGAGCTATGGCATGATGCTCTGTGTGCAGCTTGATATGAAAGAAGAATTTGACCGCTTATGGAAATGGGCGAAGACATACATGTATATGGACGAGGGCGAAAACGCGGGCTATTTCGCATGGTCCTGCGCTACGGACGGCAGTAAGAATGCGTATGGTCCTGCCCCTGACGGCGAGGAGTTTTTTGCAATGGCGCTTTTCTTTGCTTCTCATAGATGGGGCGATGGCGCAGGGATTTTTGCATACTCTAAAGAGGCGAAAAAAATTCTCGACGCATGTCTTCATAAAGGCTTAAATGGCAGGGCGGGCAGCGCGATGTGGAATCATGAAAATCATCAGATTTTGTTTGTGCCCGGCGCGGATTTTACAGACCCCTCCTATCATCTGCCACATTTCTATGAACTGTTTGCATTATGGGCGAATGAAGAAGATAGGGCGTTTTGGAAGCAGGCGGCAGTATCAAGCCGCGAATATCTTGCTAAGGCATGTCATTCGGTGACAGGCTTTAGCGCAGAGTACGCTGAGTTCGACGGCACGCCTATGAGCAGGAAGCTGCCGTGGACTAACGATAGGCACGACTGGTTCTATAGCGATTCTTATAGGACGGTGGCAAATATCGGTCTGGACTATGAATGGTTTGGCGAGGACAAAGGGCAGATAAAAGCGGCGGACAACATTCAGAAATTTCTAGCGGCTGACAGGATAAGCGGTACATATCATGTATATGAAGTGGACGGAAAAGTGGCGGCTGAGTCAGCGCTGCACCCGGTAGCGATTACGGCGACAATCGCACAAGCTTCGCTTGCCGCGGATAATGAATACACGCGCGAATGGGTGGAGGCTTTTTGGAATCTGCCGCTTAGAACCGGAGAGAGAAGATATTATGATAATTGCCTTTACTTTTTTGCTTTTCTTGCATTAAGTGGTAATTACCGGATTTGGTAAGGTGGAAAGTTGACATTGATATAAAAATCGAGAAGTTTAAGCTTCAAGGGTGTACGTTGTTTGTGTAGTGAGGAAATGTTTTGTTGACAATATGGCATATTTGCCATATACTTAATGTAGAAAATAAATTGGGGATTACAATGGATAAATTTGAAGTTGAATTTTATACTAAAGATAATGGAGAAAAACCGGCTAAAGAGTTTATTCTTAGTCTGGACACTAAGATGCGTGCAAAAATATTAGGGATAATTAGTGTTCTTGAAGAAAAAGGAAATCAGTTGAGAGAACCATATAGCAAACATTTGACTGATGGGATATTTGAGATTAGAGGAAAAGTGGGAACTGATATAACAAGAGTTTTATATTTCTTCTATTATGATAAGAAGATTATAATGACAAATGGTTTTGTAAAGAAAACGCAGGAAACACCAAAAAATGAAATAAAGCTTGCAAAGGCATATCGAAAAGATTATTTGGAAAGGGTGAAAAGTAATGAGTGAATTTCAGGAGTTTTTACAGGAACAACTGCAAGACGAAGAGTTTAAAAGTGAATGGGAAAATATTCAACCTGAAATGGACGTGATTAGGGCGATGATAGATGCAAGAATATCACAAAACCTTACTCAAAAAGAACTTGCCAAGAGAACAGGAATTAATCAGGCGGATATAAGTAAGTTAGAAAATGGAACAAGAAATCCTTCGCTTAAATTGTTAAAACGTCTTGCCGAAGGCATGGGAATGACTTTAAAATTGGAATTTGTTCCTAAAAGGTCTGCTAAAAATTAGATACAAAGTGTGATTGGAGAAAATTATGGTTAAACTAACGCCGCCGATGGGGTGGAATTCATGGAACACATTCGGAGATAAGATTGATGAAAAGCTGATATTTGAGACGGCTGACGCAATGGTCGCAAATGGCTTGCTGCAGAAGGGATACGAATATCTGGTCATTGACGATTGCTGGTCGCTTAAAGAAAGGGACGATAAGGAGCGCCTTGTGCCTAACCCTGAAAAATTCCCGCACGGAATGAAAACGGTAGCGGACTATGTACATTCAAAGGGACTTAAATTCGGTATGTATTCGTGCGCCGGAAATCTGACCTGCGCGGGATATCCGGGCAGCTTTGAACATGAATTTATTGATGCTGCGACGTTTTCTGAATGGGGAGTGGACTTTCTAAAGTACGATTACTGCTACCACAGCCCTATTATTCATGGGAAATACCTCTATCATCGAATGGGGCTTGCGTTGCAGAACTGCGGCAGGGACATACTTTTCAGTGCATGCTCATGGGGAGCTGATGAAACGCATGAGTGGATTAAAACTACGGGAGCGAACGCATGGCGTTCCACAGGTGATATCTTTGATACATGGGAGTCCATAAAGGATCTGACAAAGCAGCAGGAGAAGCTGCACCCGTATTCGAGCGCAGGCTGCTTTAACGACATGGATATGCTGGTAGTGGGAATGTACGGTAAAGGCAACGTGGGCTTGAAAGGCTGTAATGACACACAGTATAAGACGCATTTTTCCATATGGGCGTTCATGGGTTCTCCGCTGATGATAGGCTGCGACGTGCGGAACATGAACAAAGAAACGGTTGCTATACTCGGCAATGAAGAAATCATTCGCATAAATCAGGACAGGGCGTGCCGCCAGCCTGTGAAGTTGAAAGGCTCTTGTGCTATAGAAGATATCATTATATATTCAAAACAGCTTGAAAACGGCGATATTGCAATAGGAATGTTTAATTTAAGTGATGAAAAGGCAGAGGCAAGATTTAATTTGGACGAGATAGGTCTGCCATTCAGCACGGGCAAGACGTTAGAATTAACGGAAATTTGGAGCGGTGAAGTAAGCAGGGTGAAAAATGCGACGTTTATCTATGAACTGCCGCCGTATGACTGCGCAGTATTTCGTGGCAGGGTGGTTGATTTATAATGGAAAAATGTATACAGTGCGGCAAAACGCTTACTTATAATGAAATCGGCGCCCACAAGAAGTTCATTAACCGCGGTAGTAAAGAATTTCTTTGTAAAAACTGCCTAGCGGATAAATTCGATATAACTGTCGCTGATATTGACAGGAAAATTGAGGAGTTTAAACTTCAAGGGTGTACGTTGTTTGTGTAGTGGTATTAAAGAAGGAATATAAATTTAATCCCCTGTAAATGCTAATAGACTTGGCACCAGCAGGGGATTTACTTTTTTATACACTATGTTTGGTCTTATAATATTGGATATAATTCTGGATAAAATACCAATGAACTATTTCTTTATATATGATATAGATAAGTTTATATAGATTAGAAAACGAATTTATACGATTTCTTTTGTACTTTCTAAATCCGATTAGTTGTCTTATATTTCGTCTTGCAATCCCATACAAAGACCTATGTATAATCTTGCGTCTACTTCGTCTAAAATTTCTTTAGAGAGTTTGCCTGCACACCAGACTCCTTGTTTTTCAAATAGTGATTTTAAAATTGTATACGGTTGAGCACAAATTATGTAAGACTCTTTATCAAGTTTCGTTGTGCCTTTTTCAACAGTTACATTTGTTTCAAAATCCTTACTTTCCGGGTCTGATGTAATTAAAAGAACTGTAACAGCGTCATAATCCTTAAAAATGGAGCCCTGTTGTAAAATAACAACAAATTTATTTTTTCCTTTTGGAAAATTTACATCAAATGTGTAAGGAAAATGAATATAATAAATCTGCCCGCGTTCAAATTCTAAAGCCATAACATCAATCCTCCTTTCCTATAGTTTTTTCCTGATAGGTATGTAAGAGTTTTGTGTTATCTGAACATTTTTTAATATCATGCTCATTTGGTACATGTCTTAGAGTATCATCTTTTAATACTTTATCAGCTTTTGCTTTTAATAACTGTATTTTTGCTGCGATATTATCATTTTTTAAAACAGCTTGCATACCATCATCTCCTTTCTGTTTGTGATTTGTTTGTTTATTGTTCTTTGTCATAGAAAACCCCTTTCATATTACATTATATAATATAAAAAGTGCGAAATTTGTTATTCTATGTACATTTATTATAAATTAAGACTAATAATATAGCAAGAAATAATTAGCAGTATGTAAAACCCCCATTATATTTAGATTAACTTTTTTTAAATATTAACATTGACATATATATTAAACAATATGTATAATAATAACAAATGTTTAATAGAAAGGAAAAATAAGAAATGAAAAAACTATCGGACTCAGAATTTGAAATTATAAAAGTCTTATGGAGTAGAGATACACCTATGACCTCTAATGAGATATTGGATAGGTTAAAGGATAGATTTGATTGGAAACTGGCGGGACTAATGACTTTTCTGGCGAGAATGGTTGATAAAGGATATGTATACTGTGACAGGAGTACGCGGACCAATTATTATTCCGCCGTTATTTCGCAGGAACAATATCGGGTACAGGAAAGCGAGTCATTTTTGGAAAAATTATACGATAACTCTGCAACAAAGATGATAGCCCAACTTTATAAAGGAAAGAAAATGTCGCAAAATGAACTTGCTGAATTAAGAAACTATCTCGATTCATTAGAAGGAGAGAAAAAGTAATGGGGGAGTTTATTTTCGCAGTCTTAAATACATCTCTGGTAGTGGGAACGAGTATTGTAGTCTTACATATTTTCTTTCTTTTATTAGGGAACAGTTATAGCGCAAAGTGTAGAAAGGCAATTTGGATTTTGACAGCAATTTGCTTATTGCTGCCATTCCGACTGTTTGTAACTCCGAGGGCATATACGGCAGAAATTCCCGATGTGGTATTAAAGGAAATTGATTATGTAAAAACTTCCCATGAACAAGGCGATGTAGGACAAACAGCTTTAACAGATTTTTCAAGGCAGAATCCATCTAAGGCTGTATCAAGACTGGAAATCACTTTAGCAGACATGGCTTTTATTTTATGGGTATGTATAGGCATTCTTATGGCAGGTTACTATACGGTTGGCTATTGGCGAATGAAAAGGAAAATAAAGCGATGGGGAAATGAATGCGGCAACGAAAGTATCCGAAAAGTTCTCGTAGAGGTATCTAATCAATATGGACTGAAAAAAATTCCCGGATTGTATATTCTGTATAATTCGTCAGCAGGACCATTTACAACAGGAGTGTTAAAGAATGTTGTGGTGCTGCCAGATGAAGTCAAAAGCGAAAGAGATTTAGGTTTTATTATGAAGCACGAAATACTTCATTGTAAAAATAAGGATATTTGCTGGAAACTACTGTTTCTTGTTGTGAATATCATTCATTGGTTTAATCCGTTTGTGTGGCTGTTGAGGAAAACTGCGGAGCAGGATATAGAGATTGCCTGTGACGAGGAGATTATATTCGACAAAACGAAAGAATATCGAGAAGAATATTGCGATGTAATTATGTCATGGGTGGCAAAAAAACAATACAAAGGGAGTACACTCTCTACCGGATATGTACAGGGGGTAAATTTTTTAAAACGAAGATTTGCCGGTATTTTTGATAACAGAAGAAAAAAGAAAGGTTTTTTGCTTATTGGAGTAACCTGTATTTTTATAATGTTGGTTGGAAGTATGATACAAGTTAAGAGCGGCGCAAAAATATATGTAAGACGAAGGATTCCTATACTGAATGGTATAGAAGTAAGGACAGATGTAGACGGAGATAGAGAAGTAGACAAGGTGCTTGTATCGGATAATAATCCGGACGGCTGGGATTTGGTAGAAACGAGTGTAAGTGTACGCTTGAGCAGCGGTGAGGAGATGTGGATAAATTATCCTGAGCGTTGGGACTCATATCTCGTGACAGGCGATTTGAGCGGGAACGGAGCCGCCGATATTGTTCTGGTAAAAATTGCATGGATGAGCAATCACGGTGTAGGAGATGTCACAGTGTTACATGTGCAGACAGATAAGGCGGGAAAGCCTGAATTAGTGGAATATCCCAGAAATTTTATACAAAATCCGGATTTGGAGCCGGAATGGATAGGAGGTTGGGAGAACTATCCTTATGCGGAGGATATCGGTATTTTTGCCGAGCAGCCGTTTACTTTAGATGAGGATTGCTTTGGGGCAGCCATTATCGAGAAGGATAAAAAGACGATGTTGCGTGTAATTAAATTGGTGGACGCACAGACAGACAGCGGTATGTGCATAGACTGTTCGTATACGCCGAAAGGCTGGTATATCGAGGATATACAGATGGTTTATGATTACTACGGCGGAGACTGGGACGATGTGCTGTTAGGCGATATTTAAGCTGCTGTAAGAAAGGATTGATGTTATGAAAAAAGTATGGAGTTGTTTATTAGTTACATTGTTGTCTGCTATTATAGCAGGTTGTGCCAAAGATACAGAAGTCATTCCAGCAGAGAACTTCTGGAAAATAGAAACTAATGAGGATAACGTTATAAAATTTGCCACAGGTCTTGAAATAATATTGCCTGATGAATATAGAGAAAAGATAGTTTTTGAGACGGAAAGCGATAATAGTAGTTTTAACAGGCTGTTAGTGTGTGAGAAAGGAAATGCAGATGAAGGGCTGGGTGGAATTTTATTTTGCTTAGAGCTTATTGAATATACGGAAAATCCGCTGGTTATTATGGATTGGGATAAATTATTTGGCTTGTATGAACAGGGAGATAAAGAATATGTATTGCTTTTAACCTTACCTGACGACAGGCAGTATTCGGAAGATAATCAGGCTCTGATAAATACCTATATGGAATTAAGTTCTATAGTAGAGAATGTCACTATTAATACAGATAAAATGCCTAATTTTGTCAAGAAAGATATCAGCGAATTAGAGTGGATTGTATATGAAGGTGATTTATAATTAAGTAAATCGTAAACCACTAAATTTTATTTTGTCTGCGGTACAATAAGAAAACCCCGAAACTGCGCCTTTGCAGCTTTGGGGTTTTCTTTTAGGGGAGGATAAGTATTTCATTATCTTTTGACTACTATCATTATTACCTTATTTACAAGGTTTATTCAGCGTGACAAATTTTTCCGAATTTTTTTAAAAAGATAAATATAATTTTACTTTTTCCCTAAAATGTTATATACTAACGGAGTATAAAGAAGGAGGCATGGTTACAAATGACATTATTGGATAAATGGCGCGAAAAAGCATATTCTGAGACAACCGACAGGGCGGCTTTGCAGAAAATATGGGCGGATTACTTCGCTAAAGAAAAAGAAATCTATATGCAGCTTTTGAAAAATCCCGACGAAGTGGTAGAGGGAACGGTAAAGGAGCTTGCTGAAAAATATGATGTTGATATTATGACAATGACAGGCTTTTTGGACGGTATCAACGACAGCTTGAAGACTCCTAATCCGATTGAGGAAATGGAAGAGGATACTAAGGTAAATCTTGGATTTGAGAAAGCGCTGCTTTATAAAAATATGGTAGCGGCGGATGCGGACTGGCTCTATAATCTGGAAGAGTGGAACGATATCTTTGATGAAGATACCAGAAAGACTCTTTACAGGGAGCAGAAGGATTCCACCACAATCCGCAAAGAAGCTAAAATATATCCTAACGATCCTTGTCCATGCGGGAGTGGAAAAAAATATAAGAAATGTTGTGGCAGAAATGCGTGAAAACGAAGTAAGCAGTAAAGTGGAAAACGACGTAAGCAGCGAAGCGGAAGATGCCAGACAACTAAATGGCACGCGCGTGCAGGACGCCGTGGCTTTATTTGAGATCGGCTACAACTGTGCACAATCGGTATTTGCCGCCTATGCCGATTTATTTGGCATGGATATGAAGACGGCGCTGAAAATGTCAAGCGCAATGGGCGCAGGAGTCGGGCGTATGCGTGAAGTCTGCGGAGTGGTGTCTTCGATGGCGATGCTTGCGGGATTGAAGGAAGGCAATGACGACCCTGAAAATGAAGAGGCAAAAGCGCATATTTACGGGCTTGTACGGCGTATGAGCGCTGAGTTTAGGACACAGCATGGGACAATCATATGCAGGGAGCTGCTTGGCATAGAAGGCATGGAAGAGAGCGCGAAGCCTTCCATAAGGACGCCGGAGTTCTATGCGTCCAGACCGTGCAGGAAGCTTATCGCCCATGCTGCGCAGATAATAGAGGACACTCTCTTGACGCAGGATTAGTATAAAAAGGAGATGCGGTATATGGTAACGACAATAGCATTTGTGAAAAAAACGGCGGCGGAATTAAAGAAAGCTTCCGTAAAATTTTTTCAGGGTGAAATTACGGTAAGCAAGAGGGAATGTTGGCTGGTAGGCATCATACTGCTGCTTACGGGAATCGCAATCGGTCTGATAAATGCGCCGCTGACGCATGGCGTAAACATAAGTATGTTCAGTAATAACGGCAATAACAGCGGCAATGGTAATGGTAATGGAAACGGTACTGATAATGGAGACGATAGTCCCATTCATACAGATAAAGACAAGTTATGTCAACCAAATTCAAAAAAAGGTAAAAATAAATGCCGATGTGGCAGGAAGGAGTATGATAATCAATGAAAATCACATTAAAAGACGGTTCGGCGAAAGAATATGCGCAGCCTATGAGCATATATGAAATTGCTGCGGATATTTCAGAAGGACTGGCAAGGGCAGCATGTGCCGGAGAAGTAGACGGTAAGGTGGAAGATCTGCGAACTATAATAGATAAGGACTGCGAGCTGAATATCGTGACGGCAAACGACGCTGCCGGGCTTAGAGTTATCAGACATACTGCTTCCCATGTGCTTGCAGAGGCGGTTAAAAGACTGTTCCCGAGTGCTAAGGTAACAATCGGACCGGCTATTGACGAAGGCTTTTATTATGACTTTGACGCGGAGCCTTTTTCCAGAGAAGATTTGGACAAACTGGAAGCCGAGATGAAGAAGATTATAAAAGAAGGGCATAAGATAGAGCGATTTACGCTGCCGCGCGAAGAGGCGATTCGCTTCATGGAGGAAAAAGGCGAGCCTTATAAGGTGGAGTTGATAAAAGACCTGCCGGAAGATGCGGAGATTTCCTTCTACGATCAGGGCGGATTCGTAGATTTGTGCGCGGGACCACATCTTATGAGTACGAAAAATATTAAGGCGTATAAGCTGATATCATCGTCGATGGCTTACTGGCGGGGCGATTCCAATAAGGCGCAGCTTCAGCGTATTTACGGCACGGCTTTTCAGAAAAAAGAAGAGCTTGAGGCGTATTTAGAACATTTGGAGGATATAAAGCGGCGAGACCACAATAAACTCGGACGCGAAATGGAATTATTTACAACGGTGGACGTAATCGGTCAGGGACTTCCACTGTTGCTTCCTAAGGGCACTAAGATGATTATGAAGATGCAGCGCTGGATAGAGGACCTTGAGGATAAAGAGTGGGGATATGTGCGGACCAAGACTCCGCTTATGGCAAAGAGCGATTTATACAAGATGTCGGGGCATTGGGACCATTATAAAGAAGGAATGTTTGTACTTGGAGACGAGGAAAAGGATAAAGAAGTGCTTGCGCTTCGTCCGATGACCTGCCCGTTCCAATATTTTTGCTATAAAAACAGCCAGCATTCTTATAGAGAGCTGCCGATTCGCTATGGCGAGACCTCGACTTTATTCAGAAACGAGGATTCCGGCGAGATGCACGGACTTACCAGAGTGCGCCAATTTACGATTTCCGAAGGTCATTTGATTGTCAGACCTGACCAGATGGTAGAAGAGTTTAAAGGCTGTATGGCGCTTGCCAAACATTGTCTGACTGTGCTTGGCGTGGAAGAGGACGTGACTTACCATTTGTCCAAATGGGATCCCGACAATCGTGAGAAGTATATCGGCGAGCCGGAGGTATGGAACGAAACCGAGCAGCATATCAGAGAGATTTTGACAGAGTTAAATATTTCCTTCGTGGAAGATATCGGCGAAGCGGCGTTCTACGGACCGAAGGTAGATATCAACGCTAAGAACGTATACGGCAAAGAAGATACGATGATTACTATTCAGTGGGACGCTCTTTTAGCGGAGCAGTTCGACATGTATTATATCGACCAGAACGGCGAGAAGCAGCGTCCGTATATCATACACAGAACTTCTATGGGCTGCTATGAGAGGACTTTAGCATGGCTGATAGAGAAATACGCGGGCAAATTCCCGACATGGCTGTGTCCTGAACAGGTGCGCGTACTTCCTATTTCCGAGAAATATGAAGAATATGCCGAGTCAGTCAGAAAAGAACTGGCAAGAAATGATATCGACGTGACGGTTGACAACCGCTCCGAGAAGATTGGCTTCAAAATCCGTGAGGCAAGGCTGGCGAAGATTCCGTATATGCTGGTAGTAGGGCAACAGGAGGAAGAGGAAGGCACTGTTTCTGTCAGAAGCCGTTTTGCAGGAGACGAGGGCGTCAAGCCGCTTGGCGATTTTATCGAGCAGATTTGTAAAGAAATAAGAACCAAAGAAATCCGCAAGGAAGAAAATGCGGCTGAATAATATGAAACGCCGCAGCACTTCTGAATAAATACTTTAATATAGGAAATAATAACCTTAATAGCGTGTTAAGACGTTAAAAATGGACATTTTAGGAGGTTATTATGGCAGAATTAAAATGCGGCGTGGAAAATTGCGGGTATAATCAGGAGTGTTATTGTTGTAAGGGCGATATTATGGTAGGCGGACAACATGCGTGCGATTGTGACGATACATGTTGTGAGAGCTTCGTTCAGAGGAGAGACGATTCGTATACAAGTTCGCTTTCCCACCCAAGCAGGACGATAAGCATTGACTGCGAGGCGGCAAATTGTAAGTACAACAGTAATTATAAGTGTTACGCGGAGCACGTTGACATCAAGGGCTGCGGAGCGGCAGATTGTAAAGAGACGGAGTGCGCGACGTTTAGAGAGGCGTAAAAGTAAAAGTATGGTCCGCGGTTGTGCGTAGGATTATATAGTACAACTGCGGACTGAGTTTTTGAATAGACTTTACATATTTTATGTAATACACTATAATGAGATTGTATCGATAAATACTATCAATCAAAAAGGCGGTGGAAGGATGGTAGCAGATATGAGTTTAGAAGAACAAAAAGAAATCGCTATTAATAGGTATGTAGATTTAATGAGAATTAAAGCACATGAAACAGGTGAGAATAAAGAACTTGATTATCAAATCAAAGTTGCAAAAGTAAAGTTGTCAAGTTTTGGAATTGATTATTCTGAACTTGAATTTTAAAACGGACACCACAATCCGCCTTAAAATATTTTGACAGTCTGGCGCCGCAGGATGCCTTTACGGCGGAATTGGAAAAAAGGAAAGACACCTGAAGAAATTGCGGATGATTTAGAAACTGACAGTTTAGAAAAAGTACAGCGTATCTGCAAAATAGCGGGAAAATATGCTCCGAATTATGACGTAGAGAGTATTCTTTATGAGTATATGCGTTGTAAGTTTAAAAGTATAAATTTAAGAGGTGGTTAATCCCACCTCTTTAGTTTTATCCAAAGAATTCGTATTTTCCTTGTAAAAGCATATTGTTCAGACACGCTGAGTTTCCTTGAAAGCCTTTATTATTCTGATAAATGTCTGGATTTCTTCCGGGCTGGCATCCTTTACTGTATCGTATAACAGACGGAGAGACGTGTTGTGCTGAATATTCAGGGCTATTTCTTTTACGTCATTATTAATTGGGATATCCGTAAATTTGTCATAATCCACGTTATCGTCAAGAAAATAGTCAATTTTAACACCGAAATAGTCAGATATCTTTTGCAGCTTGTCGTTTTTAGGTTCGCTCCGACCGTTTTTCCAATCTGAAAATGTGGATTTAGCGATTTTAGTTCCACGTGAGACGTCGGCGTCTTTTAAATTCATGGAATTTCTTAGTTGAACATATCTTTCATACTTTGTCATTTAATACCTCCAAAAATAAAGTGAAAAATTTTTTTGTTCTATGAAAACACAACGCAAAACAAAAAGTTTTCATAGAACAAAAAGCGCAAAAACTATTGACAAATTATGAAAAACGAACTAATATTAATAAAATAGTTCGGAATTCATAACATACAGCGAATTATAATAGGTTTTGTGGTGACTCTTATTATAACTGAATTCCGAACTATTTTCAATAAAACGTTTACTTTTTAGTTTTCCGTATAAAATGTTGGCGGAAGGCTTAATAAAGTACTGCTATTTTAGCATGGAGGTGACGCCATGTGGTACATAGCGCAGGTGCGGCTTGGAACCGAGGAACAGATTAAGCACAAGTGTATCAAGATTGCAGATAAAAGAATATTAGAGCAATGCTTCATTCCCCACTACAAAGAAATGAAAAGATACCAGGGCGCATGGCATACGCAGGAGAAGATATTGTTTCCGGGATATGTATTTATGATAAGCAGCCATGCGGAAGAACTGAATAAAAGTCTCGGCAATGTAATTGGACTTGTGAAGATGCTTGGCACGGGAGATGAGATTGTACCGCTTAAGGAAAGCGAAGAGGAACTGTTAGAACATATGGGAGTCCGTGAGAACACGCTGGATATTTCCACGGGAGTCATAAAAAACGGAGTTGTCCATGTCACGAAAGGTCCGCTTACGGGATTGGAAAGTTATATCCGTAAGATAGACAGGCATAAAAGGAAAGCATGGCTTGAGCTTAACCTGTCAGGGAGTCAGATGCGAATAGAAGCTGGATTGGAGATTACGGAGAAGAGTTGATGGAAGCAAAAGAATATATATACAGCGTATTAATGTCCGTCTATAAGAATGACAAGCCGGATTATCTGATACAGGCGGTAGATAGTATGCTGCAGCAGACGGTTTTGCCGGAACAGTTTGTATTAGTGGTAGACGGTCATGTTTCAGAGGAAATAAACACGGTAATATCAAAGTATGAAAGAAATGAAAGCATGTTTACTGTTGTCAGGCTTAAAGAAAACGGCGGACTGGCAAATGCCTTGAACGTAGGGCTGGAATACTGTAGGAATGAACTCGTGGCAAGAATGGATGCTGACGATATTTCGCTGCCAACAAGGTGTGAGCGTGAACTGGAGATGTTTGCACGGTATCAGGATTTAGCGGTTTGCGGCTGTAATATTGATGAATTTTATGGAACGCCTGATAATGTCAGGACATCAAGGATAGTGCCGGAAACATATGAAGAAATCAAGAAATTCATGAGAAAGCGGCAGCCGTTTAATCATCCTACGGTTATGTATAGAAAATCAAAAGTAACAGAAGCAGGCGGGTATATAAATCTTAAAAGAAAAGAAGATTTTGATTTGTTTTCACAAATGTTGTCAAACGGCTGCTATGCGGTCAATATTGGCGAGTCCTTATATCTGTACCGGGCAAACGAAGATAATTATGCAAGAAGGAAAAGCTGGCAGAACTTTAAGAGCGCAATATATGTGTATGCCAGGCATTTAAAGAGAAAAGGGTGTACGGTTATCGATTTTATTATTATTTCGTTAGCTGAATTATCTTTTTTAATTCTTCCGGTTGGGGCTGTGAAAGTTTTATCGGATAGATTATTAAGAAGGGCAGTACATAATGAGGGCTAGAAAAAACAAAGGTTATTCAAGAAACTAAGAAAATATAGCGAATATGAAAAAATTATAAGTCCGTTATTGCATTTCCAGATACAAATATGATAAACTATATATATCAGTTATTTTCTATGCGTAAGTCGGTCAGACCGGCTGCGTTCATGACGGATTCTCTTTTGAAAATCCCATGCTAATAACAAAACTTAATAGAAAGCAGGGGTTTTCACAGTAAACTCCTGCAAAACACAGGAGGAACTATGGAGAAGAAAAGAAAGAAGCCTGGGGAAAGGAGCAAGGCTCCCCTTAGTTTCCAATTTCCTCAGTCCTGTTTGATATGCGTAAGGCCGGAGATAGAAAAGAGAGATTCCTTAAAACTGTATATTATTATGCAAAATGGGGAAAAGGTTATGTATGAAGTACCGGTGGTACAGGCGCAGAATTTTTCCAAAGAAGATATATTTCGGAAAAGGCTTCTGATACTAATACCGTTTTATGTGCTACGGTATGAGAAGGATATAAAAGATGGAAATAATGAAATTCTGGATAAGCTGGAGAATGAATATGAATATATTAGGAAGCAGCTTACTGCAGAAGGAGATTCCATAAATGAACCAATGCTGTATCATGACCTTGCCATGCTGGCTCAAAGAATTTTAGATTATGTGGGAAAAGAGAATGAAGATTATAAGGAAAGGATGAAAAATATTATGGGTGGAGTAATATTAGAAATGGAATCAGATAAGATATGGAATAAAGCATGGAATGAAGCTGACCAGTATGCAGATTCACGGCGGCTAATATTAGCTGTTGACAATATAGTGAAAAAAATGAATATACCATTGACGAAGGCATGTGAAATCCAGGACATTACGGTAGATGATTATAGAAAAACGGTAAAATTTGTCCAGAAAATACAAGAAGAAAGGATGTCTAAAGCAGGAAATATTTCTGAAAAATAATCAGAATGATCACACGAAAAGGGGAACATTTTGCTGCCAGAAAGAAATGAGCCTGACGGTATCCCGGTTTATCTTTTGAAAATTTGAAAAAGCTATTTACAAAGTATCTTATAGCTGATATATTAAATTCAAGTGAAAAGCATTTGTGGCTGCTTTCATGGTGGCTATAAAATCCCGGCGTTTCGCCATATTTCACAGTCTTAAAGTAACTTGTTAGCGCCTGCAATGTTTTAACCGTTGCAGCGGAAGAAAAAAGTAGAAAGGATAATTTTATGCTAAAAGAAACATCTATGGAAGAAAACGCAGTTTATGATGGCCGTAAACTGTGGGATGAGATTTTAAAGGCCATTGTTGACACCATGCCGGAGCAGTTATTCCCGTTGTTTAAAGAGGTTTACGGGAAAGATTACCCGAAAGGGACTCCCATTGTACTGTTAAAGACGGAGAAATTACAATAAGATTCCCCAATTCCGTGGTGATTTATCCCGCAGAAAACAGTAGGATTCCCGACCGCCTTAGGTGCCGCATATTGTTTCAGGACAACAGCGAGCATATCTACCAGATTCCGACCGTCAGAATCCAGAACTATTCGTTGGAAGAAATCAGCGAAAAGCATCTGACGCTGTTCCTGCCTTATACAATACTCCGTTTCCGTATACGGAAAAATCAAAAGAAAAAGTTCACAAAAAAAGAATTGACAGAACATTTGGAGAAAGTTATATTGATTTTAGAGGAGGAGGTATCCGCAGGAAATCTTACACCGATGCAGTATCATGACTATGCAAAGCTGATCCAACATGTAGCGGAGAGGGTGTTCGCGGGACAAAAGGAATTATGGAGGGAGGTCAGTGATGTGACAGAACGGCTGATCAGGTTACCCAGTGATGAGTACAGGGAAATGAAGGAAAAATATGAAACGGAGCTTGCCAGGAAAGAAGATGAGCTTGTCAGGCAGGAAGATGAGCTTGCCAGACAAAAGGAAGAGAACGCCAGGCTGGCGGCAGAGAACCGCCGCTTACAGGAGCGGCTTAAACTTGCAGAAATGGATTAAGAAAATGAGGCTGTTGCACTAAAATAGTGCTTCAGCTTCTTTTTTATGCTTTATTCTGGAAAAACGCAAAAACTATTGACAAGTTATGAAAAGTAAACTAATATAGATAAGAATAGTTTGGAATTCATAACATGCAGTGAACTATGATAAATCTTATGATAATTCTTATTATAGCTGATTTCCAAGCTATTTTCAATAAAACTTTGAATTTACTGATTTGCGCGTTCGAATATTCAGGGTTCTTCCGGTTGGTGCTGTGAAAGATATTATGTAGTTGGCGGAACTATGCTCGGAGCCGTAAGGCATCAGGGTTTTATTCCGTGGGATGATGTTGTTGACGTAGGAATGCCAAGAAAAGATTATGAGAAGTATTTGACAAATTTATATGGAAATTGGAGACAGCCGCCGCCAAAAGAAAAACAGATAACCAATCATGACTTTATTGAATGTGATTTGAATAAGCCATTTTTTAATAATGAATTTATGAAAGATATATCATAAATAAAGTTGGTTTTAACTTAAAGGGATTAACTATGAAGGTATTATATATTGTATCAACATTAAGAAGTACCGGTCCGACCAATCAATTATACGGTATTATTCATAATTTGGATAGGGAAAAATTTACGCCATATATACTTACACTGTCCAAAGAAGCAAAAGACAGTGAAAAGCAGAAATTTGAAGACGATAATGTGAAAGTTGAAACTTTGGGATTGAGTCGGATAGCCCTTATTTTTGTCGGCAAAATAAAACTGAAAAAAGCGTTAAAAAGAATTACACCGGATTTAATTCATACAAGCGGACTCAGGGCGGATATCGTAATGAGTAAGATTAGGATTAATATACCTTTATGTTCCACAATTAGAAATTATGTGTACGAAGACTATATTCTACAATATGGAAAAATAAAGGGGATTTTAATTAGTCTGTGGCATGAAAATGCAATTAAAAAAATGAAAAATCCTATTTGCTGTTCAAAAGCATTACAGGATAAGTACATAAAGCATTTAAACAAAAAAGTTTTCGCAATTCAAAATGGCGTTGATATTCAACATTATTATGTAAAAAGTTTAGAAGAAAGACTAAAAATAAGACAAGATTTGAAATTGCCTATAAATAAAAAAATAATTATTGTCGTAGGTAGTTTAATAAATCGTAAAGACCCTATGGCAATTATAAATGCGGTAGGGAAATTTCCGAAAAAGGAAGATTTTCAGCTTATATTTATCGGTGATGGAATACTATGGGAAGAACTGCAAAAATATAAATCTGAATATATAAAATTTTTAGGGAATAAAAATAATGTTTTTGAATATTTGCAGGCAGCAGATTTTTTTATTTCGGCGTCAAAATCAGAAGGACTGCCTAATTCGGTTCTGGAAGCCGGTGCATGCGGACTGCCGATGATACTGTCAGATATCCCACAGCATAGAGAAATATTTGAAGCTGATATTATGGGAATAGAATATTTTAATACCGGGGATATAAATATGCTGGCTGAAAAGATTCAGAAGTATCTTGATGATTATGAAAAATATTCAAGGGCGGTAATCAGCGGTTATATAAAAGAAAGGTTCGACAGCAGGGTAATGAGCCGGAATTATCAAAAATTTTATGAACATATATATGGAGAATAAAGTTTCCGTCCGGAGTGGATTATACATATGACTATTTATATTATTACGATTATCCTAATTGTTATTTTGCAGCCAGTCTTACAATTAGTATTAGGTTCGGATAAGTATAAAAATACCTATAATGTTTTGATTGGTACATGGCTCTTTCTTGTATTGGCGCTTCGTTCGGAAAGTGTCGGCAGTGATCTGCCTACTTATATAAGGCGTTACGCAATATTTGGAAATACTGAATGGAATAATCTGGCTGAAGTTGCGGAAATAAATGATACAGAAATAGGATATGCCGCATTAAATAAAATTTTATATATGCTTTCAGATAATCCTAGATTATTGATTTGTGTAGTTTCTTTTTTCCTGATTTATGTATTTAGCAGGGAGATTAAATTAAATTCAGATAATCCCGCATTTAGTTATTTTTTATATATAACATTAGGAATGTATGTCCGGACATTTAATACCATCAGACAACAGATTGCAGCAGCGATTGCGTTGCTCGCATATCATTATATAAAAGAGAAAAAGCCGATTAAATTTCTGGTTGTGATATTGGCGGCATCAACTATCCATAAAAGTGTACTAATAGTTATTCCTATGTATTTTATTGCTCGTATGAAGATTAACTATAAAGTATATATTTGTTCTTTTATGGGATGTATATTAAGCATTGTAATTGGAGACAGATTATTATCACTTATTACATATAAGGAGCGTTATACAGCAACGGTTTCGAGTGTCAGTAATGGAGCCATTGGCTCATGTATTATTTTTGGAGCCTTTATTATATTAATGATTATAATTTGTAAAAAGTTTAAAGCATCTGAGTCAAGATTTTATATGCATTTCTCGATATTTTGCTTGCTGATTTCCAGTTTTACATTTGTAATGCCGATTATAGCAAGAGTATTGTTTTATTTTGATGCAGTGACATTGTTAGCAGTGCCAAATACAGTTGGACAAGTTAAAAATATATCTACAAGGTATTTTATAATATGTGGAGTATGCGCTGTAACATTATTCTATTATATATGTATTATTTGCAGGGCAGATGTTGCAGCAGTAATTCCGTATAGCTTTTATCGAAATTAAGGATACTTTGAAGAAGTTGATTTAATGAGGTATGTGGAAGATGGCTATGAACAGATTGAAAGATTGCATAATGAATCCGCGAAAAATTATTATTGCCATTTGCAACAGATGGCTTCACTGGATGCCGGATGAACAGTATTTAAAGATAAAATATTATATAAACTTTGGTAAAAAATTAGATATTAGTAATCCTCAAACATTCAACGAAAAACTCCAGTGGCTGAAAATTCATGACCGCAACCCATTATATACCGTGCTGGTAGATAAGTATGCCGTCAGGAAGTATATAAAAGAAAAATTGGGTGAAGAGTATCTCATACCGCTTGTTGGTGGACCATGGAAAAATGCCAATGACATTAATTTTGATAAATTACCAGATCAGTTCGTGCTTAAATGTACACATGATTCGGGCGGTATAATAATATGTAGGGATAAGGAAAGTTTGAACCGTAAGGCTGCTGTAAAGAAATTAAATAAGGCACTGAAAAAGAACTTTTATTATGGCAACAGGGAATGGGTATATAAAAATGTTAAACGACAAATCATAGCTGAAAAATATATGCAAAATGATTTGTCTGATGAGTTAATTGACTATAAGCTGATGTGTTTCAATTCACAGGTTAAGTGCTCCTTTACATGCACTGAGAGAAGAAAAAGTAGTGGATTAAAAGTAACATTTTTTGATACGGATTGGAAAAGGCTTCCATTTGAAAGACATTATCCAGCCAGTAGTGAGGAAATCAAAAAACCAAAGAACTATGAAGAAATGATCAGAATTGCAGAAAATTTATCAGTGGGTATGTCGTTTGTGAGAATAGATTTTTATGAGATACATGGAAAAATTTATTTTGGTGAATTTACTTTTTATCCGGGCTCCGGGTCTGAAGAATTCAGTCCTGACAGTTGGGATTTGGAATTAGGGAATTGGATTAAAATTCCTGAAGACATGTTTTCATAATATGCCTTAGCGAAGATGCTTAGTATAACAATGCTATTATTTGGAGTACAGTTCATGACTTGTACTCATCATTTTTTGGAAAGATGTAGTGTGATATTAATTAAGTAGGTGAAGCCTGTTTTATTGACTGTAGCAAAAATAAATGAAGCTAGGTATAAGGAAAGTAAGTGGAAGGAATGATAGGGTATTTATAGGAAAATGAAAGAGGAGAATAATATTACGATTTTTATAGGAGGCTTGAGCGAAGGAGGCGCTGAGCGTGTGGTTTGTAATCTGGCAAATTATTTGGTAGAAAGGAACTGGAAGGTAAATATTCTTACCATGTCAGATAAGAAAAGTACACATTTTTTGCATACTAATGTTAAACGATATGCATTAATTAGGAAGTATGAGAGAAAATCATTGATATATAATTTTTTAATACGGTATTTAAGGTTAAAAAAATATATTGAAACTGAGGAAGCAGATTGTTTTATTGTAATGCTTCCGATAACAACCGTAATGTTACTCTCTCTCAGAAGACATATAAAGGGGAAGGTAATAGCTTCAGAAAGATGTAATCCAATTTATTGTCCAAGACACATACAAATAATGATAAAAATGTTAGCCAATAAAGCCGATGGATATGTGTTTCAAACAGAAGAAAATTATAAATGGTATGTGCCGTACATAAATAAAAGAAGCAAGGCAATGATAATTCCCAATGCCATAAATGAAGAATTTCTTCTAGATTGTGAAAAAATTACTAAGGAAAATAGGATAGTGGCAGTAGGAAGATTGTCAAGTCAAAAGAATTTTCCATTGTTGGTAAAAGCATATGCGAGAATTGTAAGAAAATATCATGATTATAAGGTTTTTATTTTTGGAGATGGTGCGGAAAAAAGTAATTTAGAGAAACTTATAAAGGAACTTAATCTTGAAAATAATGTTAAGCTGGCAGGATTTACCGAGAACATAAAAGATGAACTACAAAAGGCAAAGATATTTGTCATGCCATCAGATTTTGAAGGAATGCCAAACGCTTTGATTGAAGCTATGGCGCTTGGATTACCGTGTGTTGCCACGGACTGTGCGGGTGGTGGAGCCAGATTTTTGATACAGCACGGCATAAACGGATATTTAGTTGAGCCGGGAAACGTTGAGCAGATGGCACATTATATGGATTTGCTATTATCTTCTGAAGAACTTGCTGAACATATTGGCAATAACGCAAAAAAAGTTACAGAAACATTAAATCCAAATCGGATATATTCGGCTTGGGAAGATTTTATTAAGAGTGTAATAGAAATCGTTTAGGCCGATATAGATGCATGTAGTATTGATTAAGATGATATTTAATTTTTATGTATTATATGAGTTTAAATTGGATTGGAGATACATACAAGTGAAAGGATATTTTGATAAGTTAAAAAGCGTTATAAAGAACCCGCGGATAATACCGTTGTATTTTATGAATAAAGGCATTTTGGATTGGCTTTCTGATGAAAAATATTTGACATTACGGTATTATGTCTTAATTGGAAGATGGTTATGGAATCCAGCATCCGGGGCTAATAGATAGAATGAAGGCTGTTATTGGAGTTTATTGCAGAAATATTGAAATTGGGATATAAGACAATAATGCCTGAAAAGCAGATAGGGCATATATCTTATAGTAAAAGCCAGGAATCGCATGATAAGATTTTTGTTGATTTTTATGCGATGGCGGGGGGATAAGGTGTATGCGATACGGGGAATGGGACTATATGTATCAGTATTTTCCTTGTATGCCTCTATTGTGGGTAAATAAAATTATCAGGTGATTAACCTTGAGAATCCTAATCAGATGGGAGAGATATAAGTGAAAAAATACATAGGTAAGTTAAAGAGAATTATTAAGAACCCACGGATAGTTCCAAATTATTTTATGAATACGGGAATTTTTAACTGGCTTTCCGATGAAATGTACCTTTCCTTACGGTATTGGATAATAACCGGTAAAAAATTGAATATCGAAAACCCTGTGACTTTTTCTGAAAAATTGCAATGGCTGAAATTAAATGACAGAAATCCAATCTATACAAGAATGGTGGATAAATGCACGGCAAAAAAGTACGTTTCGGAATTAATAGGCAGCGAATACATAATTCCGACATTAGGCGTGTGGGAACGGTTTGAAGATATAAATTTTGATATGCTTCCTAATAAGTTTGTGTTGAAATGCAATCATGATTCGGGGGGGCAATCGTATGCAGGGATAAAACCAGACTTGATTTGAAAAAGAGCAGTAAAATGATGGAACACCATCTAAAAGTTAATTATTTCTATCCAAGCAGGCAGCAGTCTTATAAGAATATAAAGCCTAAATTAATTGCAGAGGAATATTTGGAAGATATAAATGATAAAGAAAAGAAGGGGTTATTGGATTATAAATTTTATTGTTTTCATGGGGAGCCAAAGTTTTTATATTTGTCACAAGGCTTGGAAGACCACAGGACAGCAAGGATTAGTTATGTGACTTTAGATTGGCAAAAAGCAGGTTTCTATAGAACTGATTATAAAGAATTTGAAGAATTGCCGCCGAAACCGGAACACTTTGAAAAAATGATTGAGTTGGCAAGGGTATTGTCAAATGGGCATTATTTTCTTAGAGTCGATTTTTATGAAGTAAACGAAAAGATATATTTTGGCGAGCTTACTTTTTATCCCGGCGGAGGAATGGCGCTGTTTGAACCGTTTGAGTATGAGCTTAAGTTTGGAGAAATGATTAAACTCCCTGTGTAAACATAGTTTGAATCCGGTATATGGTGTGGTTAATGAAAATTATACAGTTTGTGCCGACTCTTGGAAATGGCGGCGGAGAGACTCTGGTACGCGATTATGCGGTTGCATTAAAGAAAAAAGGGCATGATGTAAGAGTTTTGGTAGGGAGGGATTTGCCTGAGGCAAGTAATGAAAAAATTGTCAAAGCAAATAAAATTCCTTTAGTGGCGTTAGAAGCGGCTGTTAACAAAAAAAGATGCTTTATTATTGAACGAGCATTTACGGCATATGGCTATTTGCGGTTGATAAAGTATCTGAATGAAGAAAAACCGGATATTGTGCACGTGCATTTGACGCTTCTGCATATATTGCATGTATGCCGCAGGTTTATACCCGCCGGAATCCGGATTATATATACCTGCCATTCTGTGCCGGAAATTTATTTTAAAAAATATAGGAAAGAATTTTCAGCAGTAAAATATTTCCTAAAACGTGGCAACTTTGTGCTAATAGGACTGCATGAAGAGGCGGCTGCGCAAATGAAAGAGATGTTTCAGAGCCCTGATATAACTTATCTGCATAATATGATTGACCTTAAGCGTTTCCGCAATCCTGCAGTTTCTAAGGAAGATATGCGAAGACAGTTGGGAATATCGCAGGACGCGTTTGTCATAGGACACGTAGGCAGATTCGTAGAGGTGAAAAATCATGACTTTCTTATAAAAATATTTGGAGCCGTCATAAAGGAGAAACCGAACGCCTTTTTATTGATGATTGGAGAGGGTGAGCTGAAAGCTGCTATAGAAGCGAAACTTAATGATATGGGATTTGCAGATAAATATTTAATTTTATCTAACCGCTCAGACATACCGGAATTGGATCATGCAATGGATGTCTGCGTATTTCCAAGTAAACATGAGGGCTTTCTTATTGCAGTATTAGAAGCGCAGGCATGCGGTGTAAAGTGTGTGTGTTCGCGCAATATTCCGTCCGCAGTATTTATAAATAAGAATGTTTATGCGCTGTCGCTTGATGATTCCACTGAGCATTGGAAAGATGCCATACTATATGACGATATGCCGCAGAATATTTCATCAAATCGCTTAGGGGATTACGGCGCAGATGTAATTATAAACAAATTGGAACAAATATACAGAGGTCAAATACAATGAAATACTTCATTATAACAATTGACACGGAAGGCGACGACCAGTGGAGCTGGAAGCCCGGCAGGGAAATAACAACGGAAAATGTAAAATATCTTCCACGATTTCAGAATTTGTGTAATAAATATGGGTTTAAACCTGTCTGGCTTAGTAATTATGAAATGATGCAGGACGCCGGGTATGTTGATTTTATTTCTTCTGTAGAGGCCTCTGGCACAGGGGAATTGGGAATGCACCTTCACGCATGGAGTACGCCGCCCTTTTATAAGCTGCCCATACAGGAAAAAGGCGCACCTTACCTGATAGAGTATCCTGATGAAATTATGGAAGAAAAAATTGTGAAAATGACCGAAACCATTAAGCAAAGAACAGGTATTGTGCCGGTTTCGCACAGGGCGGGACGCTGGGCTACAGATTCAAGGTATTTTTCGCTGCTTGATAAATATGGTTATTTGGCGGACTGTTCCGTGACCCCTCATGAGAACTGGAAGGGAAGTATTGGCATGACCAGGGATTTTGGCGGGACGGATTATACCGGTTTCCCTGAAAATCCATATATTATTGAAGGGACAAATATACTGGAAGTTCCCGTAACTGTCAGAAATGTACATTCATTGATTTTTGAGGACACTTTATCAGTAAGAAATATTGCAAGGAGTTTTTATCGCGTATGGAAAGGGCAGAATTTATGGTGCAATCCAAACCGCATGGGACTCCACGGACTAAAAAACATTGCAGACCATATAAGTATATCCTCAAAAGCCGGAGATGATTACTTGATGTTTTTTACACATTCGTCACAGCTAATGCCGGGAGGCAGCCCGCAATATAGGACGATTGAGTCGATAGAGCTTTTGTATAAGAAGTTGGAAGCATTTTTCCAATATATATCCCGGAGTTATGTGGGAATAACGCTGAGAGAGTTTTATTTGTCAGAATTGAAGGAGATGAAATATTAGTGGAAAGCATAAACATTGAACTTTTAGAAGGAACATATATTATAAATCCGGATGTTATATACAACCGCTTTGACATGGTGTATGGTACAAGGAAGTATATACATGTTTTACAAGGGAACCATGAATGGTCAATACCATATAGGATTGAAAATAATACGGCGTATCTGGGATTATATCTGGTTGATATGCCACAGGAAGTATTCAACCTGTTGGTTCGCTTTGTCTTTAAGCAGGACAGACACATCAGCAGGATATATTTAAAAAAGAGCAGAAATAATTATCATGGGCATATCAGGGAAGGTAACCATTTCAGGATAGAACTTCCCGACACATCGGACAGTCTATTAATGAGATTGAGCAAAAAACGATGTGAATATAGGCGTAAAAAGCGGAGGTTAAATGATGTTGGGACAGTGGAATACATGCATTATGACAGTGTTGAAGCACTTAATAATATCGCGGCCATATTTCTTGAACTTAAATATAAGACGCATGGAAAAGACTACCACATGTCTCCCGAAGAATATATAAAAAATTATTTTGTGAGTGATGCCTACACAATAAATATAAATGGAAAGATAGTGGCAGTTTTATTTTCATGTGAGCAGTGCAGTTGTGTTTATCTGGAAAACTTAAGTTATGATGCAGAGTATGAAAAATATTCGGTTGGTTTTCAGATATATGTATATTTTTTGGAAGAAATGATTAGGAAAGGAAAGCGGCATATTTATCTCGGGGGGGGCAGTTATGAGTATAAAAAGCGTTTTGGAAGCATTGAAGAGACTGTGTATGATGGTTATGTCTACAAAACGATGTGGCGTAAAATGTGGAGTGTAATAAAAAATAGGATTAATTTAGCTGGTTTAAGGTGGTCGGATAATGCACAAAGAAGAGGATTGGAAGAAAAATCAAAAGGATGATAAAGTCAAAAGCAGTAAAGTAAATGTGCTGGGCGGTTTTTTTTGGAATTATGCTGAGCGGATAACAGCACAGCTGGTATCATTAATTGTGTCTGTTATATTGGCGCGCCTGCTCGAACCGGAGCATTATGGGGTAGTTTCAATTGTCATGATATTTATTTCGGTGGGTGATGTTTTCGTAACCGGAGGATTTGGCAATGCGTTAGTACAGAAAAAGGATGCAGAAGAAATAGATTTTAATACAGTCTTAATTTGCAGTGGTGTTATGTCATTATTTGTATACATAGTGATATTCCTGGCGGCTCCGTATATTGCAATTTTTTATGGTATGCCGGCAATTAAAACTCTGCTGAGGGTATTAGGGCTCAGAATTCCGGTTGCAGGGGTTAATTCTATCCAACACGCACGTATACAGAAGAAAATGGCGTTTAAGAAATTCTTTATATCAACATTGATTGGAACCATTATATCGGCGTTTATAGGTATTATTATGGCTTATAAAGGCGCGGGGGAGTGGGCATTAGTGGCGCAGTATCTTAGCAATGCAGTGATTGATACCGTAATTCTGTATTTATCAGGTGACTGGCGGCCCAAACTGATGTTTTCTATCCAAAGGGCACGCATATTAATGTCGTATGGCTGGAAGGTGCTGGGCTCAACACTTATATCTTCTTTAGAAATAAATTGGAGAAATTTGATTATTGGAAAACAGTTTGGTACTGATGATTTGGCGTTTTATCATCAAGGCAGCAAGCTACCGAATGTGTTTGTTGCAAATATAATCTCATCAATAAGCAAAGTAATATTTCCACTGATGGCAAGTGAACAGGATAACAAGAATAAAGTAAAGGCAGTATGCCGTACTTCCATTCAGGAAGGAATTTTTTTGATGGCACCGCTGATGATTGGATTAATCGCAGTTGGAGATAATTTTGTGCGAGTAGTGTTTACTGATAAATGGCTTCCATGTGTTCAATATCTTAGGATTTTATCGTTGGTATATCTGGTGCGTCCTATGACATCTACCTGCATGCAGGCAATATTAGCAATGGGGCGAAGTGGTATTGTATTAAAGATTGAGATTTTTTTAAATGTTATAGCGCTAAGTCTGGTCAGTGTTTCGGTATTTTATTATAAAAGCGTCTTGTTTATAGCAGTTGGGAATGTAGTGACAGAAATTATAAGCCTGATAATCCATATGTACTTTATAAGAAAACTGATAGGATATCATTACAGAGAACAAATCAGGGATGTCATACCTTGTATCCTGCTTTCTTGTGTTATGGGGATTATATGTTATGGGGTTACATTTGTCATTAATGCTCCGCCGATAGTGTTACTTATAATACAGATAGTTCTGGGCGCAGTAATTTATACTATAAGCACCTTGCTTTTCCGTATAGACGGTTGTATTTATATTTTAAAATCAATAGAGCCGAGACTGCTGGATTCTGTTGTACATAGAATATTAAATAAATATCTATATTTAAAATAATCTATAAAGGGAATAATATGGAAAAAAGAATTGAATGGCTGGATATTGCCAAAGGGTTTAGCATTTTATTTATTGTCTTAGGTCATACATCGAATGGCTTTTTGCATTGGTTTTGTTTTTCTTTTAATAGCGCTATTTTTTTTATCTTATCCGGAATGACTTTTTGCAGAATTAGAAATGGAACAGACGAATTATTGTGTTTTGATAAAAGGGCGGTTAAAGAGTTCCTGAAAAATATATTGGGAAAGTTGTTTTTTCCATATTTCGTGTGGGGATGCATTAGTATAATAATATATTATTTTATGGAAGGCGTGATTGTATCGCATCTACAATTAGAAGAGGCTGGGAACTATGCAATAATTCCTAATATTATCGGTTTGCTTTATGGAAATTCTGAAACAGATTTTTTTGAATATTACAGTCCCTTGTGGTTTATACCATGTTTAATCAGTGTGCAGGGAATATGGTTTATTATTCTAAAAATAATGTATAGACTTTCCGGTAAAAAGGCATGGGGACTATATTATATAGTTATGGCAATATTCGTATTATTTGGATGTACGGAAAGCATTTTACAGTGGAATCTAATACTTCCATTTGAAATGGAAAGCGCAATCTTTATGTCATTTTTCTTTGGAATTGGATTATTGTTGAGAAGTTGGGGGGGGCAGAACAGAAAAATTATACATTTGCATATAGTTGGAAAAAATGGATTATGGTTTGTTATATGGATAACAATAGCAGTTATAGGAACATATATGAATGGGCATGCAAATGCCAGAGTGGATAATTTTGGAAATATTTTGCTGTTTATATTTAATGTTTTATGGATAAGCGGAGGAATTATATATATATCGTATGCAATTCAAAGATGGTTGTTGGCAGAATATATCGGAAAACGTACATTGGCTATTCTTGTTATGCACAAATATCCTATTATGTTTTTAAAGCTTTTTCCGTTTATTCAAAGAGAACTCGAAAAATGTAATTTTATAATTGAAATATCGGTAGCGCTTATAACGATTATGTGTTGTCTGGCAGCAGAAAAGATTATATCCAGATTTGTTCCGCAGCTTTATGGAATATAAACTGAGGATAACAGTCTAATAGTATATATTAACTATGATGCTTAAAAATGTCAGTATTTCATGAACTGTCTGGTTATATTGATAAGAAACCATCTGTAAGGTGGTGAGCATGATAAGGATTCTTTGATTTAAGATAGTCTTAAAGGTTGGAAAGAAGAAGTAGAAAAATATGGAATATGGACAATAATGAGTATATAGAAAAGGCGGAACAATCGCACTCTTTACTTATGTCACTGCCTCACAATATAGCAAAAAAAGCACGAAATGTGTCAATTTTGGTAGTGGAATACACCCATGACGTATTATATAATAAATATAGTTAAGCTTTTAAGGGTTCTGTTTGTAAAATTGGATATCGGTTTTGCTTTAATAATAATAACTTTTTCAGTACTTTGATCTAAAATGAAGCTTTTCTTGACAAAAGCATATATAGTTTATAAAATGAGAATAATAAATTTAAAATATGAATTTTATAAAATGGAAACGAAGGTTATGGAAAATAGCTTAGAAAAAAGAAGACAAACTTATATCAAAAATTATAAACGTGATTGGGAAAAATACAATGAATTTGCTGCCTGCGTGCTTAATATGATAAAAAAAGCGCTAAAAGATAGGCAGATTTTTATAGCCTATTCTAGTTCTAGGGGAAAGGATGTAGAAAGTTTAGAGAAGAAATGTAATAAAATGCAATTAAATGAAGATGGGGAGATTGTTTATAAATATAGTGATTTTCGATCCGAAATAATGGATTTATCGGGTGTCCGCATTGTTACGTATTTACTTGAGGATATTGAGGAAGTATCTAAAATAATAAGAGATTTGTTTGATGTAATTGAAGAACATAGTGGAAATAAGCTTGACTTATTAGCTGCTGATCGAATTGGGTATTTGTCAGTTCATTATATTGTAAAATTAAAAGAAGATAAAATTGTGACTGGAGAAGAACAGTATCAAGAATTGCTCTGTGAGGTACAGGTCAGGACTGTTCTAGAGGATGCGTGGGCTCAAGTTTTTCATGATAGACAGTACAAGGCGATTGCAACACCAATGTCTATCAGTAATGAAATACAGCGTAGAACAAATTTGCTTTCTGGAAATCTTGAGTTATTAGATTATCAAATTAACGAATTGGTTAATGAGTATGACAAAGAAAGTCAAGCTGAGAAAAAAAGGGAGCTACAATTTATTTTAAGTTGTCCTATAGGAAGAAAAATGTTATTAAAATACTTAGAAATAAAGATTAATAAGAGGCTGATTTTTTATGACTATAAAACGGTAGAACATTTGTTAAATGTTTTTAAAATAAAAAATATGAGAGGACTAAATGCAATATTTGAAGATACGCATTGTGAGAAGGCATTTGATGATTATAGAGGTCATTTGACGGGAGATAAAGTTATACGTTTGGTTTTAATAATAAAGTATGGACGGAAATATTTTGAAAAAACTGACGAAAAGCTTTTTTTAAGTGATGAATCAAAACTGTTTTTGCAGAATTATATTGATATAGAAAAAGTATTTAACTAAAAAATAGATTTTACAGGGAGGAGTTTTTTAATGGAAAAGCAAATAATGGGAGTTGATGTACACGAAATTAGAAGGCAATGTAAAGCGAGCATCTTAAAGTGCGACTCGAACTCTCCTATTGAGGAATTTGAAACTTTAGAACCGTGTATCAAAGGCGGAGAAGAGATTATTTCGAATCCTGAATTATTACAATTTTTTAGAACATTATATACGAGGGAGAGAAATAATGGATAAAATACGTTGGGACAAAGTAAATATAAGGTACGAGGAGCCACCGCAAGAATATATAGAAGCTGAAATGAGAAAATATGCATCAATAGTAGAACAGTACTGTTTGATTGCGGAAATAGACCCTAAGAGAGTAAAATATAATTCTCAAGCTTTAAAAGATGTCATCATACGTGTGGATATGAGAGGATTATATTTTAGGATTTTTCATGAAGGAATGAAAGCAAATGAATATAAGCTTATAATAGGGCTTGAATGTTTTTGGATTTTAAAATTGAAACCTTTTTGGATGAGGATTGAAGAGAATGATAATGAAAAAATAATGCAAATTGCAACATGGATAAATGAGGAAATTGCGATGCATATGGCATGTAGTTTGTTGCAAAGATATAATCCTTCTTTTTTTAAGCAAGGTTTGGATATTTGTACACAATATTGCAATGAATTGGAATATTCCTTTAGATATAGGGATTTGAGTAAAGAGTCTATGTTTTTAATGTTTGATCCTTTTTATTTTATGAAATTGATAGATTCATCTGTAACAAAAGATGGGCAAGTTATATTATAAGCATACATAATTTTAAAAGGGGCTGTCGTACTGCAGCCCTTTGAGTGGCTTCTGAAAAATCACCTATAATATTTCTTTACCTGTTCCCTTGACACATTCCTATAGTCCTCGTTCTTTATGACTGCCTGGTGTACTGCGTCAAGGCTCGGTAGCAGGAGGCTCAATGAAAGTACAAGGGCACGCAGACCTATTTCAATGCCTTCTTCATGTCCTTCTTTCCTGCTGTCTTCCATAAGTTCTTTAAGTGCCTTACACATATCCACTTTGCCATCCTTTCCATAATAATCATCTTTTACGTCTATTAGTTCCGTTGCATTTGTATAATGTGCTACTACGTCGTAGGCATCTTCGTCCATGCTCTTATATGTATCGTCGCTTTCGATAAGGTTCTTAAGCGCGTCCTTATTCCCAGAGCACCTTATGAAATCAAATACCTGCCGCACGTCAGTTTTGAACATACTCGTGTCCGTCAGCTTCCTGATTTCCACTAGGTTAATCCTATAATCCTGCACCATGTTTTTAACGCTTTCCGGTATGTCCGTAAAATCTATTATCTCGTGCAGCGACTCAGGACCAGACCATTCTTCCTCACCCGAATAGATAATAAGTGTCACCACAGGGTGCAGTCGGTCTTCCTTTTTGAAACTATATAAGTATTCGCCCGCGGTTAATCCTTTACGTTTCTTCCTGTTCATCCTGCGTATCTTGGCTGCCTGCTTCTCGTATTCGCCCACGTCATATGACATATTTCTTAGGGACATGGAATAATCGGTAATTTCCTGATTTTCGATACCTATAACCGCGAAGTTTACTCCGAACGCGGCTTTTCTCAGGGTATCACGAATCTTTATCCCCCTGCCCATATTTTTGGAACTTTTCGTCTTGTTTAGAGCATTCGTTTCTTTGTGTCTTTTTACCACCATAAACAGCGGCTTCCATATGAACCCTGTCTGTGTGTCGAGTTCTTCAAGGTCGTCCCCTGTTACCATCTGTCTGCCGCCGCAGCAGACTCCGTTAATAATGTCGGCATACCTGTCGTTGTCATCAAGGTATTCCTTCCAGCTGATGTCTTTGTTCAATTCTTGCCCTCCTGTGTTCCGCAGGAGTACCGCTGTCCCGGAAACCCCTGCTTTTTGTTCTGTTTGGTTTTAGCATGGATTTTCCGAATCTGCGGCTGATACCGTTACGGTATGCCAGCCATCAGTTATATTGTCATCATGACAAAAGATTCTGGTTAGAATACAAAGCAGAGTTTGTGCTGTTTGTATATAGAAAATATATGCTATACGTAGAATAACATACTTTTGTTCAGAATACAATATCTTTTTTTAACATTTTTCCACACTTGACTGTTGAAAAAAACGTTCAAATGGTGTACCATATCAATAAAGGGATATTTAATACACATATTACCGTCACATTCATACTTTAAAATACTAAGGGGGCAAGCTGTATGCGAAGCAGAGATTTATTTTCAATATCGGTGGAGCTTGGTGGCGTTGCAATGACGTTATCCGGGCTTGGAAATCAGTTGAACCGAGAAGAAACGGACGTATTAACACCTGAGGCTATGAAAACTGCACTTAATAGCATATCGAACCATTTAGAGCGCATAGCAGAAGATTTAGAGAGTATGGATGACAGGAAAGCATGAAAGGTTACAAAGTGTTGAGTTAAGAGTTGAGAAGTTGAATGTTTTGAAGTTTTGGTTTTGGGAGTTTTTCTTTTGAGGGGGTTGAGAGTTCTTCGTTTGGGCGTTTGGGAGTTTTTGGAGTTTTTCAAATTTTCCGCTTGACAGCACACAGAAACTATGATAGAGTATCATACGTGTAAGGGGATTTACACATAAAATCAAGCAGAGTATCCACTCTCACCTTGCGGCGATTGTGCCAGCATGAGTTCATAACTCATAATGATAGGAAATATGTTTCCTATTATATGTATGTGCATAATTTCGGTATAAATATGTCCGAATTGTTCTGTACATAGGGTTGGGTGGATAGTTATGCTATCCATTTTTTGTTCTATTGAAAAATTGTGAGGAGGGTAAAGCTATTAGCGAATTATTCATTAACGAACAGATTAAGGACAAAGAAGTCAGGGTAATAGGCGAAGACGGTGAACAGCTTGGAATTATGTCTCCTAAGGAGGCGCTTAAGCTTGCTGAGGAAGCGGGAGTCGATTTGGTGAAAATCGCGCCGACGGCTAATCCGCCTGTATGCAGGATTGTAGATTACGGTAAGTACAAGTACGAGCAGACCAGAAAAGAAAAAGAAGCAAAGAAAAAGCAGAGAGTCATTGAAATCAAAGAAATCCGGCTTTCACCGAATATTGATACCAATGATTTAAATACGAAAGTGAATGCGGCAAGAAAGTTCATTGCAAAAGGCGACAGGGTGAAGGTTACGCTTCGTTTCAGGGGGCGTGAAATGACGCATATGAACAACAGCAAACACATTCTTGATGATTTTGCCGAAGCGCTTGCAGACGTAGCTGTTATTGAAAAAGCGCCGAAGGTAGAGGGGCGTAGTATGACTATGTTTTTAGCTGAAAAGCGATAAGCTTGTTCAGTTTAAAATAATCGATATCCCTTGATATCTCATGAATATATTAAATGTTAGGAGGAGTTTTTGAAATGCCAAAAATGAAGACAAACAGGTCAGCAGCAAAACGTTTTAAAGTAACCGGTACGGGTAAATTAAAGAGAAATAAAGCTTATAAACGCCATATCTTAACTAAGAAATCTTCTAAGACCAAGAGAAATCTTAGAAAACCCGCTATTACAGATTCAACGAATGTAAAGAATATGAAAAAGATATTGCCTTATTTGTAAGATTTCACGTTTGCAGATATTTTGAAAGAGAGTCGTAAGGAGGAAGAAAGAAATGGCAAGAATTAAAGGCGGTATGAACGCTAGGAAAAAGCATAACAGAGTTTTAAAACTTGCAAAAGGATACAGAGGTGCAAGATCAAAACAGTATAGAGTAGCAAAACAGTCCGTAATGAGAGCGTTAGCTTCATCATATGCCGGCAGAAAAGAAAGAAAACGCCAGTTCAGACGCTTATGGATTGCACGTATCAACGCGGCTGCAAGAATGAACGGAATATCTTACAGCAAATTTATGTATGGACTTAAGAATGCAGGCGTTGACATTAACAGAAAGATGTTAGCTGAGATGGCAGTAAACGATGCGGAAGGATTTAAGAGTCTTTCAGAGCTTGCCAAAGCTAATCTTAAGTAAGACAAGCGGTAATTGGGTATTTTGAAGTAACAGTTTGGCTCGGCAGCGAGGGACTCATATGTTTTACGAAGTGAGTGCGTACCGCAAGGAAAACACATGTCTCTCTGCCGCCTGCAGACGAACTGCTGCTTTAGAACTTAAGCTTATAGGGGCTTGCTTTTTTAAATGAAGTTGGTTATAATAAATATGTTTCGGGATGTGGCTCAGGTGGTAGAGCGCTACTTTAGGGAAGTAGAGGTCGCAAGTTCAAGTCTTGTCATTCCGATTGGGAGAAAGTCTTAAGATATTGATATAGATGGGAGCTGGTAAGTTTGGATAATGAAATGAAATTGATGATAAATACTATTATTGATGAAATGGGAAGAATGGAAGAAAGAATTAATAAACGTTTTATTGAGGTAGGCGGACGCTTTGACAGAATAGAAAAGCGTCTAGATGAAATGCAGCATGAAATTAATGCTTGTAAGTTAGAGCGTGAGTCAGTTGGATTATTGATTAAAAAAATAGACGAGTTAGAACGGCGAATTGAAGAATTGGAAAAGAAAATAGCATAGGAGAGCCAATAAAATAGCTGCAGTTCACATATACAAGTGAATTGCAGCTATAAATATTTTATTCAATTTGATAACAACCATTAAACAGATTGTGCAGTTATTAACTTACATCACTAAATCCGACTTAGGCATATGGCTGTCAATAAAGCTCTCAAACTTATCCTGACAAATCGGCTTAGAGAAATAGTAGCCCTGCTGTATCTGACAGCCTATCTCAGACAGATAGTTGCTTTGCTCTAAAGTCTCGACGCCCTCACAAAGAGAAGTGATTTGCAGCCTCTTAGCCATATCCACCACGCAGGAGATAATAACCTTATCATTTTCTTTAAGGTGTTCATCATCATCACTGTCTTTTAAGAAAACCTTGTCAAGTTTGATAATATCTATCGGCAGCTTGCTTAAAAGGTTCAGGGAAGAGTAGCCGGAGCCAAAATCGTCCATAGATACTCGCGCGCCCATCGCATGAAAACCATCAACTAATTGAAGCGCCTTATCAGTATTCTCGATATAAATGCTTTCCGTCAGCTCAAATTCTATCATTTCCGGCGGAATCCGGTACTCGTCAAACAGCGATTTTATATAAGGAAGAATTTCAAGCTTCTGCAAATGAATCCTCGATACATTGACGGAAATCGGAACTATCGGTTTATTTTCACGAATCCGTTTGCTGATAAACTTAAAGACTTCACGGTATACAAAATTATCCAAGTCGATTATCTGACCGCTATGCTCGATTAACGGTATAAATTCATCAGGGAAAATAAAGGTGCCGTCCGGTTTTTGCCAGCGGATTAACGCTTCTGCACCTATTATGTTGAGCGTTTCAGTCTGCATTTTTGGTTGATAGTATACCTTAAATTCACCGTTTTGCAGAGCGTCGGGTAAACTGGAGGTAATCTCAACTTCCTTTTTAATACCCTCAAGCATCTGGTGGTTGAATAAAACACAACATTCATTATCCATCTCTTTAGCGACTTTTCGCGCTAAGTTGGCATTGGATACGACTGTTGCAGCGTCTAACCTTCTGTCATCTTTAGAAATGATGGAGATGCCTGTACACAATTTTAACTTTGCGTCCAGATATTTTCTTTGCAGTTTAATTTCAAAGTCGAGATTGGTCTGCTGTATTATATCCCTGAAATCGTTGTCAGACCTGTTTTCGCTTAAATACGACGCCGTTACTATATTATCAGAATAAACTCTTGCCGCGCAAATCGTATTTGGGTTATTTTTGGTCGCAAGCTCAACAAACTCTTTTAACAGCATATCGCCGCGCTGATATCCGTATGTGTCGTTAATATATTTGAAATGCTTGATATCGGTGTAAACAACGGCAATGCGCCGGTCGCCCATCTTGGCAATTTCTTTGTCCAATTTTATTAAAAAATCTTCGTATCTTTGTAGTCCGGTTAAAGTGTCTCTTGCTTGTGCCATGTAGATAACGCCGCCCTTTCTATGCGAGCAAAAGTGTTCGTTGAAATTTGTTTAAGAACAGTTTACAATTTTCGAGTGTAAGTGTCAATAAAAATTTGGATAAATTTGCTATAAATTTATTGTATAATTTTATTATTTTATATATTTTTTATAGTGGTGTAAGTGGTGCAAAGGAATTATACTGTTAAATCCGCCGATTAGTTATGGACTAAGTTAAGGCTACAGGTACATGGAGACATATGCGTACATGGACTTGTAGCCCTAACTGTCCTAACTGTCGTGTGGATAAATGAATTGACAATATCAGAATTGTGAAATATGATTAAATATACGGAAAAAAGTAGTACAATATGAGGAGTAGCTTAAAATCATGATTGATAAAGCAACATTCCACCCGCTTAACTATATTAAGAAAGAAGAGTATTCCGGCAGCATGGAAGGAATGCGCTATATGCTTAAGAAGGTAAAAGTTGAAGACGGGGAGAAAATCAGGGTGACAATTTGGCCGGAGCCATATGGAATTAGACGGACGCCGGTGGAAGAAAAGCAGCATATAGATGTGCCGTTAAGTACAGAAGGAGTGGAGCAGGCAGCGGACTGGCTCAACGAACAGTATGAGGCGCAAAAAGAGCGCTGGAAGGAAAGTTTGCGTAAACCGTGGGTTTAAGCGTGTAAATTAAGAGCAAATAAATAAAATAAACAAGCGAGAACAAACAAATAAATAAGTAAGAACAAATAAATTAAGAATAAATGAATTAAGTAAGAATAAGTAAGAATAAGTAAGAAGAAAGATAAGTAAGGAAGTAGATATACATGTCAGATAAATCACAAAATGCAAAATACGAAATGGATATGTGCAGCGGGCCGATACTCAGTAAAATCCTTTTATTTACATTGCCGCTGATGTTTTCAAGTATTTTACAACTACTGTTCAATGCGGCGGATATTATTGTGGTCGGCAGATTTGCAGGCGATAATTCTTTAGCGGCGGTGGGTTCTACATCATCGCTGATTAATCTTTTGGTTAATTTTTTCATGGGCTTGTCGGTCGGGGCGAATGTGCTGGTTGCACGGTATTTTGGGGCGAAGCAGTCAAAAGATTTATCCGAGACGGTGCATACCGCTATGCTTCTTAGTATATGCAGCGGAATTGTTCTTGCCTTAATCGGTCTGGTGGGTGTGAAGCAGATTCTTATCTGGATGGATTCGCCGGAAGAAGTGCTTCCGCTTTCTGCGCTTTATCTGCGCATATATTTTCTGGGAATGCCTGCGACGATGTTATATAACTTTGGCAGCGCTATTATGAGGGCGACGGGGGATACCAGACGTCCGCTCTACTATCTTTCGATAGCAGGAGTTATTAATGTACTTCTTAATCTGTTGTTTGTCATCGTATTTAAGATGGACGTAGCGGGCGTCGCCACGGCGACGGTCGTTTCTCAGTGTATCTCGGCATTTCTGATAGTCAGATGTATGATAGGCGAGCAGGCGGGGGAAATACGCCTTAAAATATCGGAGCTTCATATAAATAAGGACAAATTTTTCAGGATACTGCGTATCGGACTGCCGGCTAGTTTTCAAGGGATTCTATTTTCATTTTCCAATGTAATAATTCAGTCTTCCGTCAATTCATTTGGCAAGACGGTGGTTGCGGGCAATTCCGCCGCCGCCAATTTGGAGGGCTTTGTCTATGTGGCGATGAACGCTTTTCATCAGGCGACGATTTCCTTCACGAGTCAGAATGTGGGAGCCGCCAAATATGAAAGGATAAATAAAATTCTCTACACATCTTTGGCGTGTGTACTGGTCGTGGGAACGGTGCTTGGGAATATCGTCGCATTATGCGGATATCCGCTGCTTAGCATGTATACGACAAGCAGGATAGTTATGGATGCAGGCATGAAAAGGGTGCGGGTAATATGCACGACATATGCGCTCTGCGGCATGATGGACGTTATGGTAGGCTCGCTACGGGGCTTGGGATATTCCATTATGCCTATGATAGTATCTTTGATTGGCGCGTGCGGACTCAGGTTAGTATTTATTTTTACGATTTTTAGATTAGAACAGTTCCATAATGTGACGGCGCTTTATATGACCTATCCGATAAGCTGGCTGATTACGTTTCTTACGCATGTGGCATGCTTTATCGTGGTGCGGAGAAAAATAGGCGAGCGCAAGATAAACTAAGTTTTTTATTACAAGGAGGCAGAGCATGAAATACAAAAATCCGATTGTGCGGGGAATGAATCCGGATCCCAGCGTGTGCCGCGCAAATGACAAATATTATATGGTGTGCAGCACTTTTCAATATTTTCCGGGAGTGCCGCTGTTTGAGAGCGAGGATATGGTGAACTGGAAGAAGATAGGGCACTGTCTTACCAGAACGAGCCAGCTTGAGCTTAAGGGCGCGCAGACGACGGGCGGAATCTATGCGCCTACAATCAGATACAACGACGGCAGATTTTATATGGTGACTACCAATGTGAGCATTGATAAGAATTTTTATGTATATACAGACGATATTTACGGCGAGTGGTCGGAGCCTGTATATGTGGAGCAGGGCGGTATTGATCCGTCTTTGTATTTTGAGGACGGCAGAAGCTTTTTTATAAGCAATGGGGAGGACGATAACGGCGGAAGCTGTATCAGAATGTGTGAAATCGAGATAGAAACCGGCAGGAAACTTAGCGAAACCAAACCGCTGTGGTACGGAAATGGCGGAAGGTACATAGAAGCGCCGCATTTATATAAGTTCGGCAAGTATTATTATATTCTGGACGCAGAGGGCGGTACGGAGTACGGGCATATGGTATGTTATGCCAGAAGTGAGAAGATGTGGGGACCTTTTGAGTCCTGCCCGAAAAATCCTGTGCTGACTAATCGTAATCTGGGCGGCTATCAACTTCAAGGTACGGGGCATGGCGACGTGATAGAAGATAAAGACGGAAACTGGTGGTTTATACATTTGGCGTTCCGCCAGATAGATAAGTGGCAGACCTATCACCATTTGGGGCGTGAGGTCTGTCTTGTTCCGGTTAAATGGCAGGACGGCTGGTTTTATATGGGCGATGGCACGGCTAAGTTGGAATATGAGCTTCCCGACATTGTGGGAGAGCAAAACGGACTTTCTTTCCGTAAGACTTTTGCGGATTTATCGCTTAAAGCGGACTGGTGCTTCCTTAGGGAATACCGAGCAAGCCTTTATGAATTTGGTAAAGATTACCTGAAAATCAGAGCGTCAGCGGACGATATTTTTGGACTTGGCTATCCTTCCTTTGCGGCGATTAGGCAGAGCGAGTTCCAGATGGAAATCGAGTGTAAGGTGGAGGGAAACTGTAAAGAGGCTGGCGTAACGCTTTTCATGGACGAGAAGCATCATTATGATATATATTTGAATGATGAGGGCTGCGTGGTATTGCGGTATACGATTGGTTGCGTCAGCAAAGAAATGCAATCGCTCAAGGTGCAGGACGGCAGCGCAGCGCTTAAAATCTCTGCCGATGCGCTGGGATACCGTTTTTATGCGGCGAGGGAAGGCGCACAGGGAGAGTATACGGAGCTTGGATACGCCGATACGAGATACTTGTCTTCGGAGGTGGCAAGCGGCTTTACCGGAGTTATGATTGGACTTTATGCGGTAGATAGTGAGGGAAAAGAAGCAGTATTTAGGGATTTGGTGGTATCGCATGAGGAATAGGCGTTTTTTTGACTTGAGAAAGTAAAAGTAAAATTTTTCGTTAAAAAGTATTGACGGGGGGGTGAAACGTTGTATACTGTTTTTCGTTATAAAAACATATACAGTAAAAGGAGACGAAAAATGAAGAAAAAATTACTTATGGCAGTTCTGTCGTTGTGCATTGTCATGTCAATGACGGCATGCGGCAATAATGCAGACACGGAGGAAGTTGTAGAGACAACTGCAACAGAAGACGGTGCGGACGTAAGCACTGACACCGGCACGCAGGAAGAAACAGGAACGCAGGAACAAGAGGGCGAGGAAACACAGGCGCAGGAAGAAGTGGACGAGTATTACGAGGCGGGACGCAAGAGCCTTTACGGGCTGGACGGTGCGCAGATTAACCTTGAGGACGCTTATGCGAATTTCATAAAGTCGCAGGAACTTGGAAATACCGATGCGAATTTCTATCTTGGTCTGCTTGCCGACTGGTACAGCTATCCTGAGCAGGATTATGAAGAGGCGAAGGCGGCGGCAAAGGAATATTATGAGCAGAGCGGGGACAACCCTTATGCGCAGGTTGCTTTAGGAGTATTATATTATTATGGGCAGGGCGTAGAAGAAGATACGCAAAAAGGTGAAGAACTTTTTCAGTCAGCGGTAGATAAGGGCGCGGTTGAAGGATATTATGGGCTTGCTATTGCCGCATACGGTGGGGGAGATTATGAAACCGCACTGGAATATTATAATAAAGTAGTGGAAGAAGGCGGCGAGCAGTTTTTTATCACAAACGCAATGCGTACTATCGGCGATATGTATGCGTGGGGCAACGGAGTGGAGAAGGACGAGGCAAAAGCGCTTGAGTGGTATACTAAAGCAGCAGATTCAGGAGATACGTCTGTAATGAGTGATGTCGGCGATATGTATGCGCGTGGCTGGGGATTTGAACAGGACGCAGAAAAAGCGCTTGAATGGTATACCAAAGCCGCGGATTCAGGAGATGAATCTGCAATGTGCGCTATCGGCGATATGTATGCGTATGGAGACGGAGTGGCTCAGGACATAGAAAAAGCCGCCGAATGGTATACCAAAGCTGCAGATTTAGGGGATGCGTCCGGTCTGTATAATCTTGGCAGTATGTACTATTGGGGCAATGGCGTGGAACAGGACATGGAAAAAGTCATTGAATGGTATACCAAAGCCGCGGATTTAGGAAATACAGAGGCTATGATTATGCTCGGCGTTATATATAGGGATGGCGACGGAGTGGCTCAGGACATAGAAAAGGCTATCGAATGGTATACCAAAGCTGCAGATTCAGGCGATACATACGGTCTGGTTTTGATTGGGAGTATATATGAGTATGGCAATGGAGTGGCTCAGGACGGCGAAAAAGCCATCGAATGGTATACTAAAGCCGTGGATTTAGGCGATACAGAGGCAATGCGTTCTATCGCCAGCATGTATAAGTTTGGCAATGGAGTGGCTCAGGACGGCGAAAAAGCCATCGAATGGTATACCAAAGCCGCGGATTTGGGTGATGCAGAGGCAATGCGTTATATCGGTTATATGTATAGGGATGGCGATGGAGTGGCTCAGGACAGCGAAAAAGCTATCGAATGGTTTGTCAAAACAATAAAGTCGGGCGATTCTTGGGGAGGATTCAGTGGCTTAAGGGATATCTTAGGCGGATATGATGCGACACTGGAATGGTTCATAGAATCAGGCGATACAGAGGCAATGATATATATTGGCGATTATTATGAAAATAGCTATGGAAGTAATATAGAAGGAAAGTTGCCTGATTATGATAAGGCAATGGAATGGTATCAGAAAGCGGCAGATTTAGGGAGTGAAGAGGCGCAGGAATATCTTGAGAGGACACAGGAGAAGATGCAGAGGCAGTAAACGCCCTTACGCCTTAATATGCTGCCTTAGCAGATAAAGCGCAAGCACATTAGGGATAACCATAATGCCGTTGATTAGGTCGGTGCATTCCCAGACAATGTTCATGGGAACGATTGCGCCGATGTATATCATCAGAATATAGAGCAGTTTATAACACGGAATACCTTTACTTCCAATAAGGTATTCCGTTGCTTTTTCACCGAAATAAGACCAGCCGATAAGGGTGGTGACGGCAAAGGCAATCAGTGAAACCGATAAAAAGGCGTCGCCTATATAAGGAAGATGTGCAAATGCCGCCGAAGTCAAGCCGGTCGAGGGCACGTTTTGTATGGAAGAAGGATCATAGAGCATATTGGATACGATTACCAGTCCTGTAACCAGACACATTACTACCGTATCCCAGAAAACTGCGGTCATGGAGACATACGCCTGATGTTTCGGCTCGTTTACACCGGAAGCCGCCGCCGCGATTGCCGAGGTGCCGATGCCTGCCTCATTAGTAAAAAGCCCGCGGGCTATGCCGTAGCGCAGCGCAAGCTGTAAAGTGGAGCCGGCAAAGCCTCCCATTATGGAAGAGAAGGAAAAGGCGTCTTTAATAATCCATAGGCAAGCGTTTGGCAGTTGCTTATGGTATAACAATAATAAAAGAAAACAGCCGAACAGATAGACGAAGCTTATAGCAGGGACTACGCGCTCGCATAGATTGCCGATTGCTTTTACCCCGCCTAAGATGACGACTCCGGTAAGGACTGCAAGTATTATGCCTACAATGTGCGGGGATATGTGGAATGATGCAGTCGCCGCCTGCGTAGCGGAGTTGGACTGCGTAGTGCAGCCGGCGCCAAAGGCTGCGGCAAGCGTACACAGCGCGTATACAGCGCCAAGCTTATTATTATGTAAACCATTGCGCAGCACATACATCGGACCGCCGACAAAAGAGCCGTCCTTTTTTTTCGAGCGGAATAATACGCTTAAGTAGCATTCACTATAAGCGGTAGCCATGCCGAGAATTCCGGTAATCCAGCACCAAAAGATTGCGCCGGGACCGCCGAGCGCGACGGCGGTAGAGACGCCGATGATATTGCCGGTGCCGAGGGTAGCGGCAAGGGTGGTGGCAAGGGCTGAGAACGGAGAGAGGTTTTTATCTTCCGCGTTGCCGCCCATGCCAAGTGAAAGTTTGATTGCATATATAATCCTGCGTTGTGGAAAATGCAGTTTCAAGGTAAAATATATGTGGGTTCCCAAAAGAATAATCAGAAGTGGGACTCCCCAGATAAAGTTGTTTGCCGCCTGTATGATTTGCAAGGTAAGTCACCGTATGAGGTTTGTTATTTTATTTATATGGGGGACAGGGGAAAAACAGAACATGGGTATTGGAAATTGTGCAGGAAAGGAGCATGGTAATTAGTATGAATAAGCAGGATATGGCGTGGCGTTTTGCGCAAGCCTTGTGTCAGTATGCGGGGGAAGATAATGAGTTCTTAGAAGGGTTCTGGGATTTGCTGATTAATTCTGAGGACATCTATAATGAATTTGTGTATTATATGGAAAATAGTAATTTTCTGTGTAAGTATAAGGTGGCAGGCTATACGGTAGTCGATATCATGGTATGGCAGATGGATCACTTTAAGGCGCAGATGGACAGGGGGCATTACGATATGAAGCAGAATGGGGATAAAATGCTGCTTAGGGCTTTTGATACGATGCTTAAGATGGAGAAACAGCCGGATAAGTATGTGCGGCTGCTTCAGACGGAAACCGGAACGGATTATGAAGGGAAATATTAAGAATTTTTTAGTTTTTTGGAGATTGCGTATTGTAAAAAGAAGGAATATAATAACTAAGGCGGTATCGGTGTGAGCCGTAAATGTATATGTTAAGGAAGGTACAAACAGATGCAGATTATTATAGTGGGCTGCGGAAACGTAGGCGCGGCTCTTACGGAGCAGCTTAGTTCCGAGGGGCATGATATTACAATTATTGATATAGAAAATCAGAGACTGCAAAATCTGGTGAACAGCTACGACGCTATGGGCGTGGTGGGGAACGGCGCGAGTTTCGCTGTGCAAAAGGAAGCGGACGTAGAGCATGCGCATTTGCTGATTGCGGTTACGGGTTCGGACGAGCTTAATCTTTTATGCTGTCTGATTGCGAAGAAAGCCGGCGGCTGCCATACGATAGCCAGAGTCAGAAATCCCATTTACAATATGGAAATCAACTATATTAAAGAAGAATTGGGCTTGTCGATGATTATTAATCCGGAGTTTGCAGCGGCGGAGGAGATGGCAAGGCTTTTAAAGTTTCCGTCAGCTCTTACGATTGACGCTTTTACGAAGGGAAGGGTGGAAATCGTAAAATATCGTGTAAAAGAGGATTCCATACTTTGCGACCAGTCGCTTAAGAATATTTCGGGGAAGCTTAAAGCCGATGTTCTTATATGCACGGTGGAACGTGGGGAAGATACCTATATTCCGAATGGCGATTTTATTATCCGCGCTAAAGATGAGATTTCGATATTAGGTACGCCGCAGAAGACGTTAGGCTTTTTTAAGAAGCTTGGCGCAGCGGTAACAAGAGCCAAAAACGTCATGATTATTGGCGGTGGGGAGATGGCGTATTATCTGGCGCAGCTGCTTACGGCAATCGGCATTAAGATTAAGATTATCGAAATTGACAAGGCGCGCTGCGACGAGTTGAGCGAGCTGCTGCCTAAGGCTGAGATTATAAACGGAAACGGTACTGATAAGGATTTACTTATGCAGGAAGGGCTTATGCAGATGGAGGCTTTTGTCGCCCTGACGAATTTTGATGAAGAGAATATCATGCTTTCTTTGTTTGTAAAAAGTATCTCCAATGCGAAGCTGATTACGCTTGTACATAGGATTTCATATGATGAAATTATAGACAGTCTGGACATTGGCAGTATTATCTATCCTAAGTATCTGACTGCCGAAAACATTATTAAATATGTGCGTGCGATGGACAACTCCATAGGCAGCAATATTGAGACATTGTATCGTCTGAATGATAATAAGGTAGAGGCGCTTGAGTTCATTGTAAAAGCGGATTCTCCTGTGATTGGCATACCGCTTCAGGATTTGCCGATTAAGCCTAAAATCCTTGTCTGCTCGATTAACCACAAAGGGACTATCAGTATTCCGGGCGGTCAAAGCGTCATACAGGCGGGAGATATGGTAATTGTGGTAACAACCATCACGGGCTTGAATGATATCAGGGATATTTTGAAATAATTATTCAGCAAGTCTGCACATTTGCATTTATGGAAAGGCACGGTCATTGATATGAACTTTTCAATTATAAGATATATATTATTTCGGGTACTTGAGTTTGCTGCGGTTTTTCTGGCGCTGCCCTGTCTGGTGGCGGTCGTTTATCATGAAAAGGCGGGGTTTGCCTTTGCAATAGTAATGGCAGCTTGTTTTATAATCGCGCAGATAGGAAAAAGATTATGGAAGCCAAAAAGTCAGGTTTTTTATGCAAGGGAAGGGTTCGTCACGGTTTCGCTCGCATGGTTTCTGCTTAGTATTGTGGGAGCGCTGCCGTTTTTTATAAGCGGTGAGATTCCGAACTTTATTGATGCGCTTTTTGAGACGATTTCGGGGCTGACGACGACGGGGGCAAGCTGTCTTACGGACGTGGAATGTCTGTCCAAAAGCGTACAGTTCTGGCGGCTTTTTACCCACTGGATAGGCGGTATGGGAGTGCTGGTGCTGATTATCGCGATACTTCCGCTCTCAGGCGGCTACAATATGCACCTTATGCGTGCGGAAAGTCCGGGACCTACCGTGGGAAAACTTGTGCCGAAGGTTCAGACGACGGCAAAGATTTTATATTGTATATACATTGTAATTACATTGATAGAGATGGTGCTGTTAAAGGCAGCAGGCATGAGTTTTTATGACTCGATTGTACTGTCGTTTTCAACGATGGGAACAGGAGGGTTCGGCGTACTTAACAGCAGCGCCGGAAGTTATACCATCACAGTACAGGTTATTCTGACAATATTTATGATACTTGGCGGCATGAATTTTAACGTATATTATCTGCTGGTGGTTGCGAGGAAGCCGAAGGAAGCTTTGTTCCATGAGGAAGCGAGAGTCTATCTTATGCTGATTTTGGGCGAAGCGGCTCTTATTACATTTAGCATTTGGGGATATTATGACAGTATCGGTCTTGCCTTTAAAGACGCGATTTTTCAGGTGGCGTCGTTAGCAAGCAGTACCGGATTTTCCACCGCTGATTTTGATATGTGGCCGGAGTTTGCCAAAGCCGTGCTGATATTTTCAATGGTTATAGGAGCCTGCGCCGGAAGTACCGGTGGCGGTTTTAAGGTATCCAGATTTATGATTTTGATTCAGGATATGAAGAATGAGTTTATGCGGGTAACGCACCCACAGATAGTTAAAAAGCCGCATTTGGAGGGCAGGGCGGTAGATGATGCGACGGTGCGCTCCGTAAAATCGTATCTGATAATATATCTGGCAGTCTGCATGGTTTCGTTCATACTTTTATCGTTGGATAAGTTTGACTCGACGACGAATGTCACCGCAGTCTTAGCGACTGTGAATAATACCGGTCCGGGTATGCACGCGGTAGGTCCTGCCTGCAATTACAACGGATTTTCTGTGTTTTCCAAGCTCGTGTTGATGTTCGACATGTTGACGGGAAGACTGGAGCTTTTGCCGATGATGATATTGTTTTCGTCGAGGACGTGGAAGAAGTGCTAAATGTAATGCGTAATATTCTTGAATGCGGCATGAAGTCATATGTTTCTGCTTGAGGTACGCTCTCGCTCCGTGGAAAATCGCAACGGTACTAAGTTCAAAAGCTCGTAAAGCAGCTTTTTCACTAACTACCGGCGTTTTCCAAGGACCTCAAGTAGAAACATATGATTTCATGCCGCCCAAGATTGTGAATAAATGGCTGTAAATAATATTACTGTGAATAATGAATTTTGAAATTATTTGTTAATGGAAGGATAGAATATGCAAAAAGAAAACATCAGGATAAAGAAAGTCATAGTACATATCATGGACTCTACGGTTGGAATGCCGGTGCTTTCGGATACAGAGTTGGAGTATGGTTCGGAATTTGCGGATTTTATCAAGGAGCATATCGCTAAAATCAGCTCTGGCGACGATGCGAAGGAGTGCCGTTTCTATAAGGAGGAGTCCGAAGTTTATCATATTTTGGAGCAATATTCTGATGATTCGTTCATAGATATAAGCAAGGATATCGCGCAGCTTCTGTATGAAATTATGAACAGCAATATAGATATTCCGGCGGCGGACCTTGTGATTGTGCGTTTTCAATACGATGACAAAGAGTATCTTGCCCTGCTTAAGATGAATTATAAATCCCTGTATACGCATAGGACGCTGCCTGTTTCTGACGGAAACAGCAACGAGATTATCAGGCATAAATCGATTCTGCCGTCTGAGAGCCAGCGGCTTACCGAAGCAGCGATTATCAGGCTTGATGACCTTGCAGTGTGGGTGATTGAGAAAAAGTATGAGGTCAACGGTGAAAAGACGGATTACTTTTCTTTCCTTTTCTTAAAATGCAGCAGCCATATGTCGCACAAGTCCAAGCTTTCCATAGTGAGCAGGGCGGTAGACAGCGTGCAGAGAGAGGGCTATGACGAGACTGAGTGTTTTGCGAAGCAGATGGAGGCTAAGCGCATTATTCAGGAGGAAATAGAGGAGAACGGCGGATTCACCGTCGAAACTATAGCGGAGAAAATTTTTGAAGAAAAACCGGAATTGAAAGTTGCTTTTCAGGATAAAATGGAAAAGTATAACATGGTGAAGGAAGAAGTGCAGCCGCAGAGCGAAAATACCGTTAAGAAATATCAGAGCCAGCATCTTTATACGGATACGGGCATTGAAATCAAGATTCCGATGGAGCAGTATAAGAATCCGAGGAGTGTGGAATTTATTACCAATCCTGACGGGACGGTGTCTGTGCTGATTAAGAATATTGAGCATTTGGAAGCGAGGATGTGACAGTTAGAAGCCGACATGAACTCATATGCTTCCATTTGAGGCACGCTCTCGCTCCGTATAAAATCGCAGCGGTACTAAGCTCGAAAAGACCTCGCTAAAGTACAAGACCACTTTCAGTGGTCTGCGTTTTATAAGGACCTCAAATGAAAGTATATGAGTTCATGTCGGCTAAACATTGTGGATAGTAGAAGATATCTTAATAGTAGTTGACGGGGGGCGCATATGGGAACGATTATTAAATATATTAAAGAATACGGCGATTATACGTTAGATGAGAAGCCGTTAAACGAGGTGGATAGTCTGGTCTTGTCGCAGTTTGCCTATCTTAAGTTTGACGGTCTGGTTCCTAATGTCGATGAAAAGAAGGAAGCTGTGGATATGCAGTATTTGCTGGCGCATGAGAATTATAACATGCTCTATGCAGATGAGCGTTACAGGGAGAGCAATACGGAGCTTTTTAACGTAATGGCGAAAAGCAGGCGTTTCGGTAATATGAAATTGAATAATTATGTAAACCAGATAAATGATGAAGAAGAAACTCAGTTTTCAGCCGTAACCTGTCAGTTGGCGGACGATATTTTTTATGTGGTTTATCGTGGCACTGATGAGAAGATTGTAGGCTGGAAGGAAGATTTGAATCTGGCTTTTTCCGAGCCTGTTCCGGGGCAGGTAATGAGTGTGGAATATTTGTGCAGCGTGGCTAAAGGGATTGATACGCCTTTTTATGTGGGCGGGCATTCTAAGGGCGGAAACCTTGCGATATATGCGTCCATGAACTGTGGGGAGCAGGTGCAGGAGAAGATTAAAACCATCTTTTGCCATGACGGACCGGGATTCAGACCGGAAGTGCTGGAAAAGTGCGGATATAATAAAATTGAGAGTAAAATCAGAAGGACGATACCGCATTCTTCGCTGGTAGGGCTGATTTTGTATTCCGAGGGCAGCTATCGCGTAGTGGAGAGCAAATATATCGGGTTAATGCAGCATGATCCGTATTCGTGGCTGGTAGACGAAGATGATTTCAGAATCGTAAAAGACGTTTATTCCAGTGCGATGTTCAGGGATAAGGCGCTTAACGAGTGGATTTTGTCGCTTAATCAGGAGCAGATGCGGATTTTTGTGGATACGCTCTATGAGATAGTAAAAGCGTCGGAGGCGGACAATCTGATAGACTTTTCAGCCAACTGGAAAAGAAGTATTCAGGGTATCTTGGAAGCGGTCAAAAACGTCGATACGGAAACTAAGCAGATGATGAGCAATATGCTTAAGAACCTGTTCGATGTGATTTCACAACACGCCAAAGAGGAGCTTCAAATAAGAAAGAAAACGCAAAAAAGCAAGTGGGACGAAGGTAAAAATTATTTGGAGCATATGCTTAAAAAATAATATAGAAGTTCACAGCCGCCGCCTGCAAGGAGTCGTTCGGGGTGCCATTGCACCGCCATAATCGGAAGTTTCTCATGTATAATACCTTCCACAACGCCGTCTTTGGACTGGCATACGGGGATAAGCCCTTTGCCGAGGCGGTCTATGCCTTGATGGTGCGCTGAATTGACGTAGGCGCTGTTTTCATAAAGCTGATAGAAAAAGTCTGTATTGTCGTCACCGATATGATATACATAATGAAACTGGTCGCCATCATTGTATCTGTGGCGCTCTGCAGTTCTTAAATGCTGATGGATAGTGCCGCCAAAGTGGACGTTTATAATCTGAAGTCCTTTGCATATGCCGAGTATGGATTTTTTTTCATTTATAAACATTTCAAGCGCGCGAAACTGTTCAATGTCCAGATTCGTGTCGATGGATTTAGAGCCGCGGTTAAGCTGTCCGAAAAAAGCGGGAGTTATGTCGCCGCCGCCGGGCAAAAGAAGGGCGTCGCAGTCTTTATACTGCGCGGGTTCAAGGGAAGTGACGGTATTTGCGCCCAGACTGTGCAGCGCATTTTCATAATTGACGGTATCGGGGCTTCTGCCTACGATGGCGATGGTTGCTGTCGGATACATGGACTCTCCTTTCTAAACTCTGCCCTTAGGGGAGATTAAGACATATTATGTTATTATTCGTGGATTAGGGATATGAGCGAAAGTGTGCTACTCATGGCGCTATGCGCCAGTGGCGCATGTTTAGCGCCGACCGGAACGGAGTGTAGAAACATATAAGCTCATGCCGTATATGATTTATAGTATGCAAAATATGATTAGTTTGACATTGTTTATCTTTAGATGTAATATAATTTTAGGCAAAATGGCACATAATAGTGAAGAGATGATGTAGGTAAATGCGAAGATGCCGATACATACATTTTCTCTTTTTTTACTATAATAAACTATTTGTTAAGCGGGCGTGGAGGACATATATGCTGCGTAGGAAGCGGTTTGTAATCTTGTTTTCGGTAATCAGTTTAATACTTGCTGTAAATATGTCTGTACTGCCTGTGTATGCGCGTGAGCCGAATATGCCGCACCTTATACAGACGGTGACGGAGCAGGATATCTTTGAAGGGATGCTTTCGCTTGGCTTTCTGGAGATACAGCCGCTTGAAGAGGCGGACTGCGATAAGGCGTATGCAGATGTGAAAAACAGCATTGTGCGCATAGATATGGGAAATAATTACGGAAGCGGAATTATCTGGAAAATTACCACAGAGGATATTATAATAGTGACTAATAAGCATGTCCTTGATTATTGGGACGAACAGATAAGCAATGTCTGTTTCCCTATGGGATATTATGCAAACGCTGAGATTCTTGGCATATCCGATGAGCATGACGTAGGCTTTTTAACGGTGGAAAATAAGGAGTTGGATTATATTCTGCTTGAGCGGCTTAAGTATGCGCATGTGGATATGGAAATTTATGAAAATATGTCCGAGGGCGACGAGATATTCAGCGTGGGCGCTAATTCTAGAAATGAAGATGGAATATATGATGTGGACGAGAGCATGATATACTGTCTTGGCAGCGTGGGGAATATGTGGCAGTATATCGACGAGTTTGGCGAACATATGATATACGGATACGGTTATGGAGTGCCCGGAATGTCAGGCGGGGGTACGTTTGATGCCAAAGGCAATCTGATAGGAATGATTTCCGGCGGGACGTATGACGGGGAGATAGCGAGCATACCGCTGACGACTATTATAGAGGTGTTTGAGGAGCTGGCTTGGGAGGAGTAGAGTGGTTCACAGGCAGCATGAACGCATATGTTCTCCTTCGTGGTACGCTCTCGCTCCAGTGAATAAACAAACGAATGTCACGCTACGCGGACATTCTTATTGTTACGCAGCGGTACTAAGTTCAAAAGCCGTTTCACGTCTTTTTCACTAAGTACCGGCGTTTTTCAAGGACCGCTCAGGAGAACATATGCGTTCATACTGCCAGCAAGCTGGACAGAGCAGGATTTAAAAAGGAGTACGAAACAGAGTGATAAAGATAGAAGTAAAAGAAGGGAAGGCACAGTGGATTAGCGGTATCGGAGTGATTTTGTGCGGGATAGCGTATGGCGTTATCGTTACGGTAGTTCCGACTAAATCCGCCAAAGGTGAGATTATATATTATCTGCTGGTATATCTGACGGCGGCGGTCTGTATTCTTGCAGGCGCATGGCTGTGCATGGGCGCAAAAAACAGAAAACTGCTCATAGAAGATACTGCGCTTTGTTATACCAACTGCTTTGGGAAAAGGCGCAAATTTGCGCTAAGTGATATTGCATATTGCCGTACTGCGCTGGAAAATGGCGGAAACAGAAATTATCTAAAGTTGTATGACGTAGAGTACAAAAAGTTATGTAAACTTGAATATAATATGTGCGACTCTGCCTTATTCTTACAATATTTGATTGACAATCAGGTTAAAATAGAATGTTCAGAGAAATCTGATTACATGTTGAAAAATATGTTGGAGATGGAAACCATATCTCAGGAAGCAATAGCAGATACCGTGAATAATGTTTATAAAGAGGCGAAAGCGCTTATTGGAGAATGGACGGAAAAGAATAAAAGCTTCGGCGTGTCATGGAAAATGGGGCTTGCGGCTTATAATGACAATGAAATAGAAGATAAGAAACAGTTGTGGGAGCAAAAAGGCTGCGCCATGTCGGAAAATCTGTCCGGAAATTCGACGGAAAATCTGCCGGAAGGCTACATAATAGCGATGGAATGTTATTTGCTAAAAGATAGCGAATTTGTAATAAATAAAAGGGGGAAGGCGATTTGTTTCTTTGCCCCGGTAATCAGTACGTCAAAGTCTCTCAAAGTGGGAGAGATTTTAAAAATTAGCAATTATAGGAACGCAGTCAGCGAGCTTTCATATGGATTAAAAGAGCTTGCCAATGAACTTCCAAGAAACAGATACCACACAGAAACGCTGGTTTTACAGCATGAATTAAAAGACGGTCTGTAACGCCGTCGGAATGGAGGCAGGAATGGCATTATTCCAGATAGGAAACGAACAAATCACCATACAGGTAGACAGTATGGGCGCAGAACTGAAATCTCTGCAAAACTCTACTACAGGGATAGAGTATATGTGGGAAGGAAATCCGGCTTTTTGGAAACGCACTTCGCCTGTACTTTTTCCAATAGTAGGCGCTCTTAAGGACAACAGATACATACATGAAGGAAAGTCCTATGAAATGTCGCAGCACGGATTTGCCAGAGATATGGAATTTAGTCTGAAAAGTCAGACCAATAAAGAGATTTGGTTCTGTCTTAAATCAAATGAAGAAACGCTTAAGAAATATCCGTATGAGTTTTTGTTAGAGCTTGGATATGAGCTTGATGAGAGCAGCGTTATCGTAAAGTGGAGGGTAAGCAGTCCTTCTAATAAAGAGATGTATTTTTCGATTGGCGGACACCCCGCGTTCAAATGTCCGCTTGCCGAAGGCGCTAAACAGTCAGATTACAGATTGTGGTTTGACGCTGACGAAGTGAAGACGGGAATATTGAAGTCCGGTCTTATGAGTGAAGAAACTGACGTTTATCTGCTTGAAAACGGATATCTCTGGATTACGGAGGATTTGTTTGATAATGATGCGCTTGTGATAGAGAATAATCAGGCTCATAAGGTGGCGTTGGTTAAGCCTGATGGCAGTCCGTATCTGACGGTAAGCTTCGATGCGCCGCTTTTTGGCATATGGTCGCCACCGAAAAAGAAAGCGCCTTTTGTCTGCATAGAGCCGTGGTATGGCAGATGTGATGCACAGGATTTTACGGGCACATGGGAAGAGCGCAAATGGGGACAGCATCTGAAGGCAGGGGAGAGTTTTGAAGCGTCTTATAAAATCACGGTGTAGTTAATGTCCATTTGTATGTCAATATAGACCATCTATCGCATATCTGTTGAAAACATTTAGCGCCGCCTTATAATGATAATCAAAGGGGTGGTATAATGCAGGTTGAAGTGAAAATAGACGACTCATACAACGAACCTAAAATAATTATTCTGACGGCTTCGATGACAGATGAAGTAAACGAGATTGTTAAAAAACTGTCGGAGAAGTCGCCCAATATTATTGCGGGAAATAAAGAAGGAAGAATCGTCGTATTGGAGCAAAATGATATATTCAGAGTCTACGCCGATAACGGCAAGGTCATTGCCGTTACAAGCGGCGGGGAATATGTCCTGCGGCTTAGGCTGTATGAAGTAGAGGAGCGGCTGAATTCGCAGCAGTTTGTCAGAATTTCCCATTCAGAAATCGTCAACTTAAAAAAGGTCAAGAACTTTGATTTGAGTTTTACGGGGACAATCTGCGTTGAATTAACAGATAACACGGTAACTTATGTCTCAAGAAGATATGTGGCAAAAATCAAAAAAATATTGGGAATATAGGCTTTTTAAAGGAAGGGCATGGTGGTTTATATGAAAAAGAAAATATTTTTACGAAGCTTATCAGGATTTCCGCTTGGAGTGACTATAGGGTATTTTATAACAATAATAATTTCATTGATATGGGCGGGCGGGTATTATTCGCCGTGCGTACCGGAGCTTGTCGATGTGATGGGGAATGAGATAAATGCGGTCATATTACAGGCGGTCTTGTGCGGAGTGCTGGGTATGGGCTTTGGCGGAAGCTCGGTTATATGGGAAATAGAAGATTGGGGGATTGCGAAGCAGACCGGAATTTATTTCCTGATTGTAGCTTTGGTGATGATGCCGATAGCTTATGTTACGTTCTGGATGGAACACAGCATGAAGGGGGCTTTAAGTTATTTCGGGATATTCGCCGCTATCTTCGTGATTGTATGGATTATACAGTATACAATATTCAGGCATACAATTAAAAAAATGAATGAAAATCTGCATAGGGGATAGGGGAAGAGATTTCCCCTATTTTTTTAAAAGCGAGCAATGTAGTATATTTTCATTGTTTCTTGCGCAAAATTATGCTATAATTATGCAATAGAAGGGAGTGAACATCATGCCACTTATTATGCCTATTAAAGATTTACGCAATACAACTGAGATTTCCAATATTGCACACAAGGAACAGGAACCTATTTTTATTACAAAAAATGGATATAGTGATTTGGTTGTAATGAGTAGTGAATTATATGATAAATTTGCAAGAATGAACCGCATTGACCAAGCTATCTATGAATCTGAGCAAGAGATTGCAAACGGAGCAGAAGCAGTTGATGCAGAAAAAGTTTTTGCAGAATTGGAGAAAAAGCACTTTGGATAAATACAAGGTAAAAGTCAATCCTAAAGCTATACGCGAATTAGATAATATTTATGGATATATCGCAAGTGAGAAAGCGGCTCCTGAAAATGCGAAAGGACAAGTTGATAGAATTAAAAATGCCATATTAAATTTAAACACTTTTCCACAAGCTCATCAAGAACGCAACGAGGGAAGATATGCCGGAAAAGGTTATAGACAGTTGCTAATCGACAATTATATCGCTATTTTCCGCATTGATGAAGCACGCAAGACAGTATATGTTGTAACGATACAGTATCAGGGACGGAGTATATAGTAAAAAATGAGTCAGGGCTATCAGATAGACGGTGGTTCTGGCTCAAACTAATATCCCGCTAATATCCCCTTACTTCTTTTCGGATTTCCTGCATATAGTCCTGCATTTCTTCTTCGGTAGAAAATCCAGCTTTCTTTGCTTCTCCGGAAAAAGCATCCTCCACTTTCTTAAAAGCGAGCATTGTAGGAATAGTAATCTGTCCTTTGTTGGAGATTTTTAAAAGTATATGAAATTAAGTACATAAGATTTTAGCGAATGTAAACGGCAGATATGCTGAAAATGTTATAAAATTAGTAAAATGAGTAACATAATGCAAAATTGCTTTTTAGTAAATTTTTTATTGAAATTATATGAATGAATATGATACAATGTAGCCGTCAGATAAAAGAAATTTTGTAAGGAGCAGTTACATGGAAAAGAAAGTTAATATTATAAAAGACGCTGATGATAAAAGTATTGTGGTTATCAATGATTTGCGTTTTAAAGGAAGAAGGAGTGTGGACTGGAATGTTGTTGAGGATTGCTTGAAGGAATATATTGGTGAGTGTGCAGAGATTACGGAAACATCAGACATTGTATACATAGGTACGGATTTTCCTGACGAATTTGCACATTCCAAAGACACAAAGGCATTACGGGGCGCATATATGTATGCAAAGGCAAATTCCGTGAGTGCCATTAAAGAGATGATAGAAATTGCTACAAATAAGACATTTGCAGAAAACTATGCGCAGAAACATAATACAGATGCAAAATTTGGCTGGTATCGGTATGACACACGCTTTGCAATTCCTGTTTATGATGATAATATGGAACTGGAGAGGTATAATGTATTCAAAGCAAGGATATTGGTGCGACATGCAAAAGATGGGAAATTGTATCTGTATGATGTTTTAAGGACAAAAAAAGAAACGAGCAAGCCGCTTGAGCAATAGCTGTACGGTCGAAAAACTCATTTCTTTATAGTTCATATTTTAAAGGTGCATGGCAGTTTTGTCAAGTATAAATTAGGATTGTAGGTGCAAAAATGGTAAAATTAATAATGTTGGGAACAGGGCATGCAATGGTAACAAGATGTTACAATACATGTTTTGTTTTGGAGAGCGACAGTGGTTCTTTTATGGTTGATGCAGGCGGGGGCAATGGGATTTTAACGCAGGTTGAAAAAGCGGGTGTCAAATGGTCGGGAATTAAAGCCTTGTTCGTTACACATGCCCATACAGACCATATCATCGGGTGTATTTGGGTGTTAAGGAAGATAAATTCATTAATAAAGCAGGGAAAATACAACGGCATTTTTAAGGTGTATGGGTTTCAGGAGAATTTGGATTATCTAAAATATAGCTGCAATTTTATGCTGCCTGATGTACCCAGCGATAATATTCAATTTGTTTCAATATGCGGAGGGGACAAGATAGAAGAATGTGAAATGGAATTTGACGTGATAGATATTAATTCCACCAAGAAAAAGCAGTTAGGATTTAAGGCGTATTTCAAAGATAACGATAAAAAGCTGAGTATGGTCTGTCTGGGTGACGAACCCTGCCATGCAGCAAGTGAGCAGTATGTAAGAAATGCAGACTGGCTGTTATCGGAGGCGTTTTGTTTAAGAAGTGAAAAAGAGATATTCCACCCATACGAAAAACACCATAGCACGGCATATGATGTGGGAGAGACCGCAGAGAGATTAGGGGTTAAAAATTTGCTTTTATATCACACAGAGGACTCTGATTTGGAAAATCGTGCAGAAAGATATACAAAAGAGGCAATGATGAATTTTAAGGGAAATATATTTGTGCCTTGCGATTTAGACGTGATTAGGATTTTATAACTACTTTGCACGAACCACTTTGCAGAAAGGTTGCAGTTGTATTTCTAAACCGCATATGGTAAAATAATGTCGTATTTTATGATAATAAAAGCACTATAGAAGGAGGAAAATGTCTGGTGGTTACGGATTTAGAGTTTATGGTAGGGGCGAACGAAAATATTTTATGGAAGGGAAAGCCCGATAAAAAGTGCTTTATTCTGGAAAGCATTTTTAACCCGATGCTTCCCTTTGCTTTAATCTGGGCGATAATTGACTTTTTTGTTATTTTTGTAGGTCTTATAGGTTCCGGTGTCTTTGTTGCCGGTATGGGATTTATACTGCCTTTCATGCTTATACATTTGATGCCTGTATGGATTTACTTAGGCGGAGTGTTTTTGTGCGTCCGCAGGTATAAAAATACCGAATACATAATTACGGACAAAGGCATTTATGTTTCAGGGGGGACTTTTTCATATAACTACGAAATGAAGCCTTTTACAGACCTTTCACACATCAATATCCACAGGGGAATATTCGATCAATGGCTGGGAGTCGGAGATGTGGTAACGGTATGCAATCATGGGGGATATAATTCAAGACAGTCACATTCGCACGACGGCTTGACAATTTGTGATATTGCGGATTACCAGCGGGTATTTGCAATGGTAAAGCAGTTACAGACGGACGTATATGCAGACACTATGTATCCGAATGATTACAGGCCGCAGGCGAACCACGGATACCAGACGGAATATAGGGGAGAATACCGGGGAAGACAGTAGAGACAGTAAAAGGCAGTAGAATACAGTGGAAGTTAGCGGCTGCTGACGTAATGCTAATGCAGCCGCATTTATTAAAATTTGTAGTTAGTCAAAACTAACATATATTAGAAAGGGAAGGTACATATGGAAAAAAGAAATTATAGGATATTATTGACACAGAAGCAGTATTTAAAACTATTATTGGCAAACGCGGTCAGCAGATTCGGGGATTCTTTAGACGTCATAGCTTATTCATGGATTATGTATGAAATTACAGGCAGCGAGTCACTGATGGCGTTGATTATGGGGCTTAATTATGTGCCTACGGTATTTTTGCAGCCTTTTGCGGGAGCGTTGGCGGACCGCATGAAAAAGAAAAAACTTATGGTCTTGACGGATATTCTGCGTTTTGCAATCGTGGCAGTCTTTGTTGCCCTATATTCAGGCGGGCGGCTTACGCCGTTTCTTATTGCAGTTTTGACGATTTGCACATCTGTCGTCGAAGCGTTCCGAATGCCTGCCGGTAATGCTTTTATGCCGCTGCTGCTTACTCCGGACTGTTACACACTTGGAAAAGCGGCGAACTATTCATTATCGCAGGCTTGCCAGTTGGTCGGCTTGGTGCTTGCCGGCGGTTTGATTGCATGGATAGGGCTATCGGGCGTACTTTGGATTGATGCTGTTACATTTGCACTTTCAGCGGCAGTGATTGCGGCAATCAGGGTGATTGATGTCCATGGAAAAGAAAAGCTTGATATCCGCCGTATTTTTATGGATTTTACGGAAGGGATTGCTTTCTTAAAAAAGAATAAGACAGTTCAGGTTGTCAGCATTATAGGACTTGTTATCAATTTTGGGCTTATGCCGTTGTCTGTTTTTCAGACGCCGTTTGTCTACGATTATCTGAAAATGGAACCGGAAATGCTGTCTTATATTAAGGTATTGATGCTTGTCGGCATGATGGCGGGGGCAGCAGTTGCGCCTAAGCTTTTGATTTACGCCAAATCAAAGATAAGCATGATTGCCGGCGTAGGTATGGGGATATCCATTGTCTGCATGTATGTTACGGTTCAGCTTAAAGGCGTGGCGGCAATGGTGGCGCTGCTTACGCTTAGTATGCTTTTTGTGGGCGTGGGCGGCGGAGTCTTAAATGTTGTAATCGGCGGTTGTATGATGAACACCGTCCCAAAAGATATGATGGGGCGGGTGAGCGGGCTGAATGCAGCTTTAATGGAAGCGTCAATGCCTGTGGGAGCGTTTCTGTGTTCAGCGCTCGCCCTGAAGCTGAATACAGTGCAGTTGTTTTTGATGTTTGGCATTTGCACGGTCATATTTTATTCTTATATGGGGCTGACACATAAGCTGGGATATCTTGATGATTTTACAGATACATATTGAGTTACATTTCCCGATAAACATTGAGTCCTTGAGCTATTTGGAGTTGACAGATTTAAAAAATAGGAGCAAAATATGAAACGAACAGGAAATTGTGAATATGGAATTAAAACGTCTCGCAGTCGCGCAGACATGCAGTTGCACAGAATATGAAAGGGGTATAGTGTGAAAAATAAATTTTTCACACGCAAATTTGTGCTTGAGTGCACAAATTCGCAGGTTGAGAAAGGAGCATGGTTACTAAAATGACAAAAATTGATATTGTATCCGGTTTTCTCGGAGCCGGCAAGACTACTTTGATAAAGAAGCTTTTAAAAGAGGCTCTCTCAGATACTAAGGTGGTACTGATAGAGAATGAGTTTGGCGAGATAGGAATAGACGGCGGTTTCCTTAAAGAAGCGGGAATTGAAATAAAAGAAATGAATTCCGGCTGCATATGCTGTTCACTGGTAGGAGATTTTGGGGCTTCTTTAAAAGAAGTGCTGTCAACATATACGCCTGAGAGAATACTGATTGAGCCTTCGGGAGTAGGCAAGCTTTCCGATGTTATGAAGGCTGTTCAGGGGGCGATGCAGAATGAGGACGTTGCGCTAAACAGCGCCGTTGCTGTGGTAGACGCGAGCAAGTGCAAGATGTATATTAAGAATTTCGGGGAGTTTTTTATTAATCAGATAGAACATGCCGGAACTATTATTCTGAGCAGAACCGACAAGCTGAGCGAAGAAAAGCTGTCCGCGTGCGTCGATATGATAAGGGAGCACAACAGCAAGGCGACTATCATTACGACTCCGTGGGACGAACTGGAAGGAAAAGATATCTTAGAGACAATAGAAGGCGCAAAGGACTTAGAGGCGGAGCTGATGAAAGAAGTTATGGCGCTTCGTGATGAGCACGAGCACCATCACCATCATGACGATGAGCACGAACATGAGCATCACCATCATGATGATGACGACGAGCATGAGCATGAACACCATCACCACGATGATGACGAGCATGAACATCATCATCACGACGATGAGCACCACCATCACCATGACGAACACGAGCACCATCACCATGATGACGACGAGCATGAGCACCATCACCATCACGACGATGACGAGCACGAGCATGAACACTATCATCACGATGACGAACACGAGCACCATCACCATCACGATGAACACGGACACGACCATCACCACCATCATGCAGACGAGATATTTACAAGCTGGGGTATCGAAACGCCCGCTTCATATACCAAAGAAGATATTGAGAAGAGGCTGCATGAACTTGATAAAGAAGATGAATACGGCATTGTACTCCGTGCCAAAGGCATGGTTCCTGACAAGGACGGAACGTGGGTATACTTTGACTATGTTCCGGAAGAGTGCGATATCAGGGAAGGCAAGCCGGACGTTACCGGTAAAATCTGCGTGATTGGCTCTAAGCTGAAGGAGGATAAGCTTGCGGAGCTGTTTAGCACGGAGAAGAAATGATGTAACTATTTGGCAGGTCTGCACATTTGCAACACTGACTGTACTAAATTATAAATAATAAAATTGGAGGATTCATATATGAGAAGATATGTTATGTCTGCATAGCACCGGCTATTGCAGTCAAAACAATAGCCGATGCCATTCCTGAAAAATATTGATTTAGGAGGCGGACATGGGCTATATGAGAGCAGAAGAAATTCTGCCTATTGAAGTAATAGAGCTGATACAGCAGTATGTTGACGGAGAAAATATTTATATTCCGCGCAAGCCGGAGCATAGGCAGGCATGGGGAGAAGGCACGCAGATTAAGCAGGAACTTTTACTGCGCGATGAGCAGATTTACAGGGATTATCTTGCTGGCAGCAAAACTTCGGAATTAGCAGGAAAATATTATCTGTCGGAAAAAAGCGTACAGCGTATCATAAGAATACAGAGATGTTCTTGAAAAATAGGCGAACAATAATATGGGCTGATACTTGGTATTGGCTCATATTTTTTTATAAAAATCTGTAAGGTAGTGTGTGATATTAAAATTATGATATTCTTAACCACATAAGCGCGATACGGCGGCGATTATTACAGCAGGAAAGGAGAATGATATTTTATGATTACACCCGTTTACTTTGCATAGCGCGGCTATTGCAAATATAACAAAACAATAAAGGATGTAATAGCCTGCGCATCATACTGCAAAATGAACAGGAGATGCAAATGAGCTATTTAAAGAAAATTGAATATGAAATTGTCATACAGGACTCGTTTTGGGTGATTTGGAATTGCGCTAAATGCGGAAGAAAGACGCATTTTAAGAATACCAAGAAATTCCGTATCAATGCTAATGGCAATAAACTGGATATCTGGCTGATTTACCAATGCGAGAAATGCAAACATACCCTTAATCTTTCAATTTATGAGCGGTGTAAGGTTTCTTCAATTCTCAAAGAAGAATATCGGCGTTTTCTTGATAATGACGAAGAGTTTGCGCAAATGTATGGTAAAAACATGCAGTTATTTAAGAAAAACAGAGCAAATATTGATTGGGAAAAATTAAACTACGACTTTGTAAAGCGGCATGAAACTATGGAAAATAACAGTTCTGATGATATGCTTGCGGTTACTATAAGTAATCCGTATCAATTAAAAATTCGTCTGGAAAAGCAAATTTCAGAAGTCTTGGACTTATCAGTAAATCAGGTGAAAAGCCTGATTAAAAAAGGAGATATAGCGATAAATGCCGAGCTGCCGCAGAGCGTTTCATTCAGCATCAGAGTTGAGAATTTACCTACATGCCAGTGTTGAGAAATTTCCTGAAACCGATTGATTATTTTTGTAAATGTGGTATTATACTCCTAATGGAGTGATGAATTATGAAACCTGTATATGTGATTAACGGATTCTTAGAAAGCGGCAAAACCGAATTTATCTGCTATACACTCTCGCAGCCTTATTTTCAGATTAAGGGTAAGACTTTATTGATTCTATGCGAAGAAGGGGAGATTGAGTATGACGACAATCTTCTTAAAAACAGCAGAACGGTTTTAGAGCTGATTGATGAGGAAGAGGACTTTAACTCTGCGCATTTGATTGAGCTGGAGAAGAAACATAAGCCGGAGCGCATAATTATTGAGTATAACGGTATGTGGAATTATAAAAATATGAAGCTGCCGTGGCACTGGACGATAGAGCAGCAAATCACGACTATCGACGCGTCTACGTTTCCGATGTATTTTACGAATATGAAATCGCTGCTTGCGGAAATGCTTCGCAAATCCGAGCTGATTATTTTCAACCGCTGCGACGGAGTGGAAGATTTAAGCAGTTATAAGAGAAACGTCAAGGCAATTAATCAGAAGGCGGACATTGTATTTGAGGATTCCAACGGAGAAGTCAATCAGATTATGGAAGACGACCTGCCGTATGATTTGAAAGCGCCTATTTTGGAGCTTGATAACGAGGGCTACGGCATATGGTATCTTGATTCATTAGACCATATAGGGCGGTATGAGGGCAAAACCGTACAGTTTACGGCGATGGTGCTGATACCGAAGAATTTTCCGAAAGGATATTTCGTGCCGGGCAGAATGGCAATGACCTGCTGCGCCGAAGACATGGCGTTTCTGGGCTTTGCCTGCGAGTATGATAAGACGAGTACGCTCTCAGATAAGCAGTGGGTGAAGGTGACGGCAAAGGTATCCAAAGAATACTTTGAAGACTACAACGGAGAAGGTCCCGTACTCCATGCAATCAGCGTAGAGCAGACGAAGAAGCCGAAGGAAGAGGTTATTAGTTTTTCATAAGAATAAGGATAAAAAGCATGAGTGTCCGAGAGGAGCTTATGCTTTTTTTATGGGAACGGCAAATATGAATTGGAAAAGTAAACTGTTTATGATAGAATAAACATAATTAGGTGTGTTATGTCTAAAATCAGGGAAACAATAAAAGCAGATTTATAGGTAAAGATATAGAAAGAGGTTGTTTTAATATGGCAATCAAGTCAATTCAGATATTAAATGTAATGGTTTTTCAAAGACAACAGAGTAACAATAAGATAAATTGCAATGAAGATGGATTAAGAAAGGGCAATCCGTATTTGGGGGCATTCCATTTGGGTTTTTGTGACGGAATTAATGTGCTGATTGGCGAGAACGGCGTGGGAAAAACAACAATTCTTAAGATGATATATGCTGCAACGCAGTGGTCTTTTGAAAAAACAAATCCGGGAAAAACAAAAAGATTGTTGGATTTCTTTTCAAATAATATAAAAAATTCAGAGACGCTTAAAAATGTAGGTAATAAAGAGGGATATTGTTATTATAAGGTATCCGATGGTACGCATGTATTTGAGGATAGTTTATCTCATGGCGGAATATTTAACTTTGATGATTGGCTTGGGCTTAACATTCCGTCGGTATTTATACCTACAACTGAGATGCTCTCTCATGCTAAGGGATTTTTAGCAATGAATCAGAAGTATAGTATGCCTTTTGATGGTACACAAGTTGATATTATTGTAAACGCTTCTCTTCCGGAGGCAAGAGAAATACCGGATTCATGCAAGGCGATTCTGGGTGAAATAAGCGATGTGATTGATGGAACGGTAATACAGGAAGAAGATACATTTTATGTATTGAAGAAAGATGGAAGAAAGATTGATTTTTCGCTTGAGGCGGAAGGTTTGAGAAAGCTTGGACTGTTATGGAAGCTGATTCGTAACGGTTTATTGGAAAAAGGCTCTATTTTATTATGGGACGAGCCGGAAGCAAATTTGAATCCGGAATTGTACCCGCTTGTAGCCAACATTCTGCTTGAACTGCAAAAAAATGGGGTTCAGATATTTGTTGCAACGCATAGTTATAATTTTGCAAAATATTTGGAAATCAGACGAACAAAGACAGAACAGGTGATGTTTCATAATCTTTATATGGGAACAGCAAGACAGTCGGAGGTTGTTCCAAAATCTTTGGTTTCAATCGAAGAAGATGAGAAAAAGCCGGAAGTGTATGGAGATTCGGCGTATAAGCTGGAAGATTTGAAACCGAATCATATTATGTTGGCGGATGATAAGCTATTAGATGAAGTATACGATATATGAGGTACTGGTGATGGAGAAGATTTTTACAGATGAAAATGGAGAATATAGGCTGGATTGTTCCCGAGCTTTATGGGCGACAAATCAGATGCACCAAGTATATCATGACGCAAAAGTACAGCTTTCCGATGCAGATTTTGTTATTGAAGATATGGAAACTATTATGGTGATAGAATATAAAAATGCAAATATAAAGAAAGCAGTTGATTTGAGTTATAAAACAGAGCCTTTTAACCCGATGGCTGACAGTAAGTTTCATTCAGTTATACGAAAATTCTATGATTCATGCCATTATTTATATTTGTTAGGTAAGTCGAAACCGATTCAATACATTTATGTTGTAGAAACAGCAAATGGTGATGCCACAATGCGCAAGAGATTAAGGGAGCGAATGAAGACGCAGTTGCCATTTGCGTTACAACGGAATATGAATACAGGTATTAAGTTGATTGAAAAGGTAGATGTGGTAAATATTAAAGAATGGAACGAAGATAGTACATATGGAAAATATCCTTTTGTTCAGATTGATAAAATAACATAGAATTTCTGGTAAACAAAAAAGCCTTCAATTTTTGAAGGCTTTACATTTTGTAAAAAATATTTTAAAAAAAGTAAAATATATTTGACATACAACAATATATATGCTACTATAGCATAAAGCGGAGATATGAGTATTCGGAGGTGGTTTGGTATTGGCAAGAAATATACAGATTAAAGTCGCAAGAGCGCAGAAGGATATGACGCAAAAAGCGCTTGCGCAGGCAGTTGGAGTATCAAGGCAGACGATAAATGCGATTGAGCAAGGAGAGTACAATCCGACAATCAATCTGTGCCGCGCCATTTGCCGCGCATTAGATAAGACGCTGGACGACTTATTTTGGGAAGAACAGGAAGAACATAAAGAATAGGAAGAGCATAAAGAACAGGAAGGAGAGGACGGAAATGAAAAACCGCAATAAAATTAAAGAAAACCTGAAAATAAAGAATAAATTGGACGAAATGCAGGAGCAAAACCTGTTGAGAATGGAGAGCACAGGTTTTTGGATTGGCTTTTTTGGGCTTTTTATCGCGCTGCTTGTGCAGATTATTATATATGGACAGGGCGAATGGAAATATCTTATAGGCGAGTGGCTTGTGTTTATGTGCATGGCGCTGTATCTTGCCATCGGCTGCGCCAAAAAAGGTATCTGGGACAGATGGCTTTCACCTACGACGAAGTCTAATTTGTATACAAGTATAGTTGCCGGATTGATTGTGGGAATTGTATATTTTAGTACGTCTTATAAAAAATATGGTAAGTTGGCAGGCTCGATAGCGACGGGAGTATATATGTTTGTAGCTATATTTACGGCGTGTTTTGCCGGTCTCAGCTACGGCGCGCACAAATACCGCAGACGGATTGAGCGTGAAGAAAATGCCGAAGAGCTGGAAGATGAAATGATGAAAGAAAACGTCGCAAAAACCGACAGAAAGGAGCAAGATAAATAAGATGAGCGAGACTTGTATTATAGCCGACAATCTGGTAAAGACATTTACCAAGAATGAAAAGAAGAATAAAAAAGTGGATATTAACGCGGTGGACGGTATCTCGCTTAAGGTGGACAAAGGTGAAATCGTCGGGATATTGGGACCGAACGGAGCGGGTAAAACGACGCTGCTGCGTATAATGTCGAAGCTTATGAAGGCTACCAGCGGGCAGGTGGGAATAAGAATAGACGGCAGGGACATTACCGACGATATAGAGGTGAAGAGGCACATAGGCTATCTGTCCAACAATACTAAACTGTACGGAAGATTTTCTACTAGGGAGCTCCTGCAGATGTTGGGTGAAATTTATGGAATGAGCGACGAAGAAATTAAGAAAAAGGTCGCACAAATCTGCGAAGTACTTTCAATGGAGAGTTTTATAGATAACAGAATCGAGAAGCTCTCAACAGGACAGACGCAGCGCGCGTCGATTTCCAGATGTCTTGTGCATGATCCGCAGGTATATATATTTGACGAGCCAACGCTGGGACTGGATATAATAAGCAGCGCGGCAATAATTGATTTTATGAAAAAGGAGCGGGAGCGTGGAAAGACGATACTTTACTCCACTCACTATATGGAAGAGGCAGAGTTTCTTTGCGACAAAATTCTGTTAATTCATAAGGGGAAAATTATCAGCGAGGGCACGCCAAAAGCTTTAAAAGCACAGACCGGTAAAGAGACTTTGCGAGATGTATTTACGGATTTAATAGTAAAAGAGGGCGATGAGGAATTTGCACTCTATGGCGCGGATAAGAGCTTATAGAAAGGGACAGGAAACATTTATGAATACGAAAATTATTAAAGCGTTAATTAAGAAAGAAGTTCTGGACGTTTTTCGTGATAAAAAGACCGTTCTTATGATGCTTGTAGTGCCGGTAATCCTTTATCCGCTGATTTTTCTTGGGGCAATGCAGATTGCGGCAATGATTTCTTCCGGCATGGAGGAGCAGACCTATCGTATAGCGGTTGAAGTGAACGGCGATGACGGAGCTTTTTTACAGAAGCTAATGGGTAAAAGCAAGGATAATACAGATAATGCGGAGAGTGCAAATGGCGTAGATAATGTGGATAATATAGAAGAAGGCTATCTGCTTGAAATAAGCGACATAAATTACTTTGATTCCGCTATATCGTATGAGCAGTATCTTAATGATGAGGTATTTGACGCATACATTATCGGCAGGCTTGAGAATGGTAAGATGCAGTACGACGTTTATTATCTTTCATCAGTCACCAATTCAAACTATGCGATGAATATAGTTATGGATACGTTTGACGAATACAGGGAAGAACTGACGAAGGAGAAAATCATTGAGGCAGGGTTGGACGTACATGAAATCTTAGAACCTGTCGCTTACGAGAATAAGGATATAGCGAGCAACGAGCAGTCGTTAGGCAGCATAATGGGCTCCATACTTCCGTTTATGCTGGTAATAAGTTTGTTGATGGGAACCATGTATCCGGCGATTGACACTACGGCGGGAGAGCGCGAGCGGGGGACGCTGGAAACAATTCTTACCCTGCCTGTGACTAACAGACAGCTTATTATCTCCAAATTCCTGACGGTTGCAGTAATAGGCATTATATCGGCGCTTTTAAATATTCTGTCGATGGGCGGCATTGCGGCGTATATGTATAAGATATTGGAAATGCAGACCGATACTCAGGCTTTTGACTTAGCGATGTTTGTACCGGCAATTTTGGTATGTATTTTGGCAATTTTTGCATTCTCGTTATTTATAAGCGCGATTACCATGTGTGTGACTGCCTTTGCCAAGAGCTATAAGGAAGCGAACAACTATATAACTCCGCTTATGCTGGTGGTGATGTTTATAGGCTATATAGGCTTTATCCCTAACATAGAGCTTAATCAGACGATGGCGATGGTTCCGGTGGCGAATATTTGCCTTTTGATTAAAAATTTGCTGGTTTTTAAAGTCGATTATACGGCAATCGGGATTGTGCTGTTTAGTAACGTTGCTTATGCGGTGCTTGCAATTTTGTTCTTAAGTAAAATTTATGACAGCGAATCGGTTCTGTTTGGCGACGCTAAAGGCGGTATGCAGCTTTTTGAAAGGCGCAGCAATCTAAAGAAGGGCGGCGTACCTACGACGGCGGACGCATGGTTTGTGGTAGCGCTTACAATTATGCTGGTGCTTTATGCAGGCAGCCTGCTGCAATTAAAGTTTGGTCTTGCCGGAGTCTTGGGGACACAGCTTATACTGCTTGGCGTTCCGCTGTTTATCGTGCTTTATACTAAAAAGGACATAGGCATGACATACGGTTTTCATAAAACAAAGGCTAAAAATTATCTGGGCGCGTTAATTATGGGAATAGGCTTATTCTTTACGAATATAGTGATTTCAGCGGCGCTGGTACAGTTGTTCCCAAGCAGCGCGGAAGGAGTAAATGCGACGTTTTCTATACTGCTTGACAATAACATATTAGAAGTATTCTTCGTAATTGCCGTAGCTCCTGCAATCTGTGAAGAAATGCTTTTTAGAGGAATGATATTCCATGCGCTGAAGGGCAGATACCGCATAAGGACGGCAATCGGCATAGTGGCTGTGTTATTTGGCGCCTACCATATGAGTCTGGTTAAGTTCATTCCCACGGGGCTGCTCGGACTGGTATTGTGCTATGTGGTTTACATAACTGGAAGCATTTATCCGTCGATGATTATGCACTTTGCCAATAACGCCATGAGTGTGCTGATATCCTGTTATCCTGAACAGCTTGAGAAAATACTGCCGATATTCTATAAGGAAACAATCAGCATATTTGAAGCCGTGATTTTGCTTATTGCAGGGCTTGCGCTTGTCGGATTAGGGTATATAATAATGAAGGGCAGGAAGGAAATTCATGACCGCTACAACTGATAAGGACTTATTACAATTAAAAAACAGGCTGTTAGAATTGGCGGAAAAGTCGTATAGCAGAGGCGTATACACCTTTACGTCGTTTCTGGGGCTTTCGGAGCAGCAGGTCTTTCATTCCGTGGCAAGAGAAGTTGCCTATGCAGGCTATGGAATGGAGGGCGGCTCGCCTATTTGCGACAGAAAGATTATACGTTTCGGCAGCCCTGAAAATCTGGGATATGAGGAAGCATACCCGATTGCGCGCATAGAAATGCTTCCTGCGGCTCCTAAATTTGCCGAGGCGCTTACCCATAGGGATTTCTTAGGGGCGATTATGAATCTTGGCATAGAAAGAAGTACGATAGGGGATATTTTCGTGCAGGAAAAAGGCGGAATTTTGTTCTGTCAGCAGAGTATTGCCCCATATTTAATAGAAAACTTAAATAAAGTGAAGCATACCAATATAAAATGCCGAATCCGCGAAAATGCGGAAGAACTTGAAGAGGCGCAGCCGCGGATAGTCTCTGTTGCCGTATCTTCCTTAAGGATTGACGGTATTGTTTCTAAGCTTTATAATATTTCAAGGAGCGTGAGCCTTGAGCTTTTTAAGTCCGGCAGGATTTTTGTCAATGGAATTAGGCTTGAAAATAACAGCTATCAGTTAAAAAATGACGACGCCGTGACTGTGCGTGGTTATGGAAAGTTTATATTTTATGGACAATCAGGCGAAACGCGAAAAGGCAAAGAGCGGATATCCGCTGGGATATTCGGGTAAGCGCGAATTTGCGAGTGTATGATAAAATATAATATACAATTAAGAAGAGGTAACAGTTTATGTTTCACTATAATATGTCCCAGTGGCTTTTTTTCTTTTATTTCTACTCCTTCATGGGCTGGTGCTTTGAATCGGCGTGGGTTTCCTTAAAAAGTAAAAAGCTTATCAACCGCGGCTTCATGCGCGGACCGTTTCTGCCCCTATATGGAAGCGGCGCTACCATGATGTTGGTGGTTTCAATGCCGTTTCGGGATAATGTAATTCTCACATATTTTGCCGGCTGCGTGGGCGCGACCGCCTTAGAATATGTGACGGGCGTTTTGATGGAGACGCTTTTTCAGGTCAGATATTGGGATTATTCTGGCAGAAGGTTAAATTTTCAGGGACAGATATGTTTAAGGTCTACGGTTGTATGGGGATTTTTTACAATCATGATGACAAGGGTGGTGCATAGCCCGATAGAGCGTTTGGCGCTGTCGATTCCGCATAGAACGCTGGGGTATATAACTTTTCTGACGACGGTTTATATCGTAGCCGATTTTGCGCTTTCTTTCAAAGCCGCGATAGATTTGCGCAATATTCTTGCTAAGGTACAAAGGGTAAAAGAAGAGCTGCTTAGAATGCAGAAACGTCTGGACGTTATCGCCGCTTTTAATAATGACGAAAAGGAGCAGAGGCGGCAGGAACACGGCTCCAGAATCGATGAATTGATAGACGGTATCGGGCAGCGGTTTAGCAGCATAAAGGAGACAATTCAAAATGCGCCGGGAGTATATATGGACGGCGTGCGCGAAGAGATTGCCGAACTCCGCGCCAGATACACCTTATATATGGAAGGACGTAGAAACTATAAGGAATTGTTGGATTTCTACGAACGCGATATGATTCGCAACAATCCCGATATGGTTTCTACGACGTTCAATGATACTCTTAATGATATAAAAAGCGTGGTATCTGATGATACCGACAAAAACAGACGGCAAGGCATCAATTAGGCTCAGGCGAGCGTGCCGCAAGTGAATCATATGCGGGCATGCGTTCGGGCTGAACTATTATTATGATAAAGTGATATACTTTACCTTGTGGTATCTTGGCTGTCTTGTCAGGATACTTTTGGTTAATTCCCTTTTTCTTGGCTTGCTTCTGAATAACGCCATAAATTTATTATAGAACCAGAAAGAGTATACAAGGATATTGTTGGCTTTGCCTAATTTCTGCTTAGTAGTATAGAAATATCGGGTTCCGCCGGAGGTTACAGGGGAGCCGCTTTTTATATATTTAATCAGTTCCGATTCATTTGCGACATTTTTCTGTAAAAGCGTATAGCCAAAACCGACGCTGTCCGGCTTATGCGAATCGCTTCCGCCCATTTCGGGAAGGTTATATTTTACTGCAAGCGCTTTAGCATGTGCGTTAGCGTTTTCGTCTTCACAGGCATTATAGGTTTCTATGAAGTCGAACCTTGTCATTAGTTTTTCCTGTGTCCGTTTTCCAATCTTAGTATTGAAAATGCTTAAAAATTTCTCGCCGCAGGGGTGCGCCGGTCCTAAAATCCCGCCCATTCTGTGCACGAGTTCAATCAGGAAAATTACCGGAAGCCCGCGGAGTTCAAAAATACGGGGCTGCAGTCCTGTCGGCATGATGATTAAGATATGTCCGGCGTCAAGCGTATCATATTCTATTCCGCACAGCACAGTGAAATCCTTTGGTTTATTTTTAAGTTTTTTGTAGTATTTGTATGCTTTGTAGGAATTATGGTCCGTGATAAGCATACCGTTATATCCTTTCGCCTTTAGCGCGGCGATATTTTCAAGCAGCGGCGTCTTACCGTCAGGAGAGCCCTCTTTCGTATGACAGTGCATGTCAAGTTTCATAATAATGAGTACCTTTCTTTTGCTATTCAAGCTATTTTAACTTACATATATTATATAATACCATATTTTTCGCAAAAGTAGTATGGACAATTTTCGGCAACTTATGAATGTACGGTTGAACTGCTACACAATTTTATGAATAATTGGCGGTTTTACTTGAAAAGCACCCAATATAAATGTAATATATAGAGTGAAAGAAGGAGGAGAAACATTATGAAAAAAAGATTATTAGCGTTACTCTTAGCGGTAACGACTGTTGCAGCTATGACAGGCTGCGGTAACACAGAAACAGGCAGCAATACGTCTTCCGACAACGAGACTGTCGTTAATGACGGCGAAGAAACAGGAGATGTATACAAGGTAGGCATAGTCCAATATGTTGACGACGCTTCGCTCAATCAGATTGTGGCGTCTGTGAAAGCGCAGCTCGATAAAAGGGGAGCGGAGCTTGGAGTTACCTTCGACTATGCGAAATATACATACAACGGACAGGCGGACGCAACGACCATGAACCAGATTGCAACGGAGCTGATTGCTTCAGAAGTTGATATTATCGTCCCTGTCGCAACGCCTACGGCTATGGTTATGCAGAATGCGACTGCGGAAAGTCCGCGTAGTGACGGCTCGCTTATCCCCGTTGTTTTCTCGGCGGTATCAGATCCTGTGGGTGCAGGACTTGTAAACAGTATGGAAGCGCCGGGCTCTAACATAACAGGAACTTCCGACTCGCTGGACACGGATTCGATTTTTGATTTGATGTTCGCGGCTAATCCTAATATAAGCAAAGTGGGGCTGCTCTATAATAAGAGTCAGGACTCTTCCACGGCGGCAATCGCGGCGGCGAAGGCGTACTGCGAGAATAAGGGCGTGGAAGTAGTGGAAAAGACAGGCACCAGCAATGATGAGATTGCTCTTGCTGCCGACGCGCTGGTGGCGGCGGGCGTAGAGGCAGTTTTTACCCCTACCGATAACGACGTTATGACGGCGGAGCTTGCCATTTATGAAAAATTCATTAATGCGGGCGTTCCACACTACTGCGGCGCGGATTCTTTTGCCTTAAACGGCGCTTTCTTAGGATACGGCGTAAACTATGAAGAACTCGGAGTCGCTACGGCGGATATGGTAGTGGATATTCTGGTGAATGGCGCTTCGCCTGAGAGTACGGCGGTAGTGACGTTGGATAACGGTATAGCGACGGTCAATACTGAAACGGCGGCAGCGATAGGGCTTGATTACAGCATGTTCAACGGTATGTGCGATAAACTTATCGAGATTACCACGGCAAAAGAATTTGAATAAAACACAACTAATTTAAGGACGGTATATTTATGTCTTCCATATTTACATTATCAATTTTGCAGAGAGCGCTGGAATTAGGCTGTATTTATTCGCTGGTGGCGCTGGCGTTGTTTATTTCGTTCAGTATCTTGAACATTGCGGACTTATCCACCGACGGCTGCTTTACATTAGGCTGCGCCGTCGGCGCTGTGGTAACGATGGCGGGACACCCGATTTTAGCGCTTTTTGCTGCGACCGCGGCGGGCATATGCTCCGGCTTTATTACCGCTTTCTTACAGACCAGACTCGGAGTGCCGTCTATTCTGGCGGGCATAATAGTTAATACGGGACTTTATACGGTTAATATCGTGGTGATGGGATATTCATCTTATGTAAACCTGTTCGGCTGCGAAAGGATATTCAGCCTTGCCGAAGGTAAGATAGATGCGTCATGGTACAACGACTGGTATAAAACGGCGATTGTGCTGGCGATTGTTATTGTGGTCGGGATATTTTTGACATGGTTTTTTAATACAAGACTGGGGCTTTCCATACGCGCTACCGGAGATAACGAATTTATGGTGCGTGCTTCCAGCATTAACCCGCTGTTAATGATTACCGTGGGCTTATGTATAGCTAATTCTTTAACGGCGCTCTCAGGTGCGATTTTAGGGCAGTATCAGAACTCTTGCGACATTAATCTGGGTACAGGAATGGTAACTAACGCGCTTGCCAGCTTGATGATTGGCGAGACTTTGATTGGAAGAAAGGGCAGTATTCCAAGAAAAGTGGCGGGAGTCGTGTTAGGAAGCTGCATATATCGTTTTATCGTGGCGGCGGCTCTTAGAATGAGCGTGCCAGCAGAGGCGCTTAAAGGCGTGTCCGCAGTTATCGTGACGATAGCGATTTCGTTCCCTTACATAAAAAATAAGGCTTTATTCTATAAGCAGAAAAACATAGCTGTGCGAATGAATAGAAAAGGTGGTGGAAATTATGCTGACGATTAAAAATATTTCCAAAACCTTCAATCCCGGTACAATTACCGAGAAAACAGCGTTAAGTCATGTCAGTCTTGAAATGGCGGAGGGCGATTTCGCTACGATAGTAGGCAGTAACGGAGCCGGTAAGTCCACGCTTTTTAATGCAATTACCGGAAACTTTTATGTCGATGAAGGGCAGATTGTTTTAGATGGAGAGGATATTACTTATCAGAAGGAGCATATAAGAAGTAAGGTAATCGGGCATCTTTTTCAAGATCCGCTTAAAGGAACTGCCCCGAATATGACGATAGAAGAGAACATGGCGTTAGCGTACCTGCGCGCGTCAACTGTGCGGCATGCGTATTTCAGCCGTATAAGTAACAAGGACAAACAGAAATTCAGAGAGCAGTTAGCGCTGCTTGATATGGGGTTAGAGGACAGAATGAAGCAGCCCGTAGGTCTTTTGTCAGGAGGACAGAGGCAGGCGCTTACGCTGTTGATGGCGACTATGGTAACGCCGAAGATACTGCTTCTTGACGAACATACGGCGGCGTTAGATCCGACGACGGCGGATAAGGTGTTGAAGCTCACTAAGAAAATCGTCGCAGAAAGAAAAATAACCTGTCTTATGGTAACTCACAATATGAAGCAGGCGCTTGAGATGGGAAACCGCACACTGATGATGGACGGCGGCAGTATCGTTTTTGATGTGCAGGGGGATAAAAGGGATAAACTGACTGTCAATGATTTGCTGGAACAGTTTAAAATCTGCGTCGGAAAGCAGCTTGATAACGATAGGATTTTATTGTCAAAATAAGAATAAAGGTAACTGTGAAGGTACTGAACAATTACGAATAAATCCCTGCGTACCGGACATAATGTACACTAAGGTAATGGGCGTAAAACTAAACAAACGTCTATAGTTGTGCAGTATGGAAAGGAAAAGGTCTGTATGGTTACTCTATATGGAAAGAGCGTGTATAAGGACATCTGCATAGGAAAGCTTTCTTATTATGCCGGAAAGGAGTTTACAATCAGGGAATATCAGATTGAGGATTCCGATAAGGAGATAGAGAACTATCGGGAAGCTAACAAAAAAGCCGTCGCCCAGCTTAATAAGCTTTATAAGAAAGCTTTAAAAGAAGTCGGGGAGAAAAACGCGGCTATTTTTGAAGCGCACAAAATGATGCTAGAGGACGCCGAGTACCGTCAAGCGATTGAGACGAAAATAAGCAAGGAAAAAATCAACGCCGCCTGCGCTATCAGCATGGTTGGAGAGCAGTTCGCCGGAATGTTTCAAAACATGGATAATGAATATATGCAAAATCGCGCCGTGGACGTGAAAGATGTCTCAGACAGACTTATTAAGCTACTTTTGGACGAAAACAACGACGAAAATACGTCAGACGAGCCCGTTATTCTGGCGGCGCGGGATTTAACGCCCTCCGATACTCTCCAATTTTCCCAAGATAAACTATTAGGCATTATGTTAGAGCAGGGTTCGGAAAACTCACATACGGCGATTTTGGCAAGAAGCATGGGAATACCTGCGCTTGTCTGCGTACAGACGCTCTGTATGGAAAAATATGACGGGCATCAGGTTATTCTTGACGGCGAGAATGAAGTCGCCTATGTAGATCCGGATAAAGAAACCTACGACGAATATAAGAAAAAAGTCGCAAAAATAGATAAGAATAAGAAAAAGCTACAAAGTTTAAAAGGTAAAGAAACCGTGACTAAAAATGGAAAGAAAGTACGACTGTATGCAAATGCAGGAAATTTAAGAGACGTGGACAACGCTATAGAGAACGATGCAGAAGGGATAGGGCTTTTTAGAAGCGAGTTTTTGTATCTGGAAAATAACGATTTTCCTACGGAAGAACAGCAGTTTGAAGCATATAAGCAAGCGCTTGAGAAGATGGACTCTAAATCGGTTATAATTAGGACTCTGGATATAGGTGCAGATAAAAAGACCGATTATTTTAAGCTGGAAGACGAAGAAAATCCGGCGCTGGGATACCGTGCGCTGCGGATATGCCTGACAAGAACCGAGATTTTTAAGACACAGCTTCGCGCCTTGTACCGTGCGGGCTGTTACGGCAATCTTGCGATAATGATTCCGATGGTAATTTCATTGGAAGAAATACAGATGGTAAGGGAAATAATCTCACAGGTACAAAAGGAACTGAAAGAAGAAGGCGTACCATACAAAGAAGATGTGGAGTTAGGGATAATGATAGAGACGCCTGCCGCCGCGCTGATTAGCGATAAGCTGGCGAAGGAAGTGGACTTTTTCAGTATCGGGACGAATGATTTAAGCCAGTATACGATGGCGATAGATAGACAGAACCAGAACCTGCAGCCGTTTTTTAATCCGCACCATGAGGCTGTGTTTAAATTAATTGAGATGTCGGTAGAAGCAATTCATAAAGAGGGCAAATGGGCAGGCGTCTGCGGAGAACTGGCGGCTGACCTTGAAGTGACCGAGAGGCTTATCAAAATGGGGATTGATGAACTTAGCGTATCGCCGGGGCTGCTGCTTAAGGTGCGGCAGAAAATTAGGGAGATGCCGTAAGATATTATAAAAGGGAAGTTTGCATATGGAACAGATGACATTGTTTGATAATAGGGAAGAAACGATACCGCTTGCCAGCCGCTTAAGACCGCAGCGGCTTGAAGATTTCATAGGGCAGGAGCATTTGCTTGGACAGGGTAAGATGCTTAGACAAATAATTGAGAAAGACCAGATTTCTTCAATGATATTCTGGGGACCGCCCGGAGTCGGCAAGACTACGTTAGCGAGTATAATTGCAGGAAGAACCAAGGCGGATTTTGTTAATTTCAGCGCCGTTACGAGCGGCATAAAAGAAATTAAAGACGTGATGAATCAGGCAGAATTAAGTCGCAGAATGGGTAAACGAACAGTCCTTTTCGTAGACGAAATTCACCGTTTTAATAAAGCACAGCAGGACGCATTTCTTCCATTCGTAGAAAAGGGAAGCATTCTGTTGATAGGAGCGACCACTGAAAACCCTTCGTTTGAAGTAAATGCCGCGCTGCTTTCCAGATGTAGAGTATTTGTATTGAAGGCGCTGGAAGAAGATGAAATAGTCAGGCTCCTTGATAATGCAATACATAATCCGGCGGGTTTTCCGGGACAGAGAATAGAGATTAGGGACGAGCAGCTTCATGCAATCGCGGTTTTTGCTAATGGCGACGCCAGAACTGCGCTTAATACATTGGAAATGGCGGTCTTAAATGGTGAAATTACCGCACAAGGCAGTATCGTAGTCACCGACGAAGGACTTTCACAGTGCATTAATAGGAAATCACTTTTATATGATAAGACAGGCGAGGAACATTATAATTTGATATCCGCGCTGCATAAGTCCATGCGCAACAGTGACGCGGACGCAGCTATTTATTGGCTGTGCAGAATGCTTGAAGGCGGTGAAAATCCGCTTTATATTGCCAGAAGACTGATTCGTTTCGCCAGTGAAGATATCGGAATGGCGGACAGCAACGCCATACAGGTAGCAGTCTCTGTTTATCAGGCGTGTCATTTTCTGGGAATGCCGGAATGCGACGTTCATCTGACGCATGCGGTTACATATCTTTCGATGGCGCCCAAATCCAACGCACTGTATGCAGCGTGCGAGAAGTGTAAGGAAGATGTAAAGCACAATATTGCGGAGCCGGTGCCTTTGCAGCTTAGAAATGCGCCGACTAAGCTCATGAAAGAGTTAGATTATGGCGCGGGATACCAGTATGCGCATGATACCGAAGAGAAGCTTACGCATATGGAATGTCTGCCTGAATCCATGAAGGGCAGCCGCTATTATTTCCCCACAGAGCAGGGAGATGAAGCGCAGGTCAAGGCGAGGTTGGAAGAAATCTTGGAGTGGAAGAAGGGGAAAAAGTAAAATCCTCTTGCATTACCACAAATCCTATGATATTATATACGAAATAAAACAAATCTTGACTCTTATACATGACAACTGCGGCATATGTTTGTATCATAACATATTAGCGTTTGCAGTTACATGATTCCGGCAGTTCTGCCAGAGATTCAATTTTGTTTGGCAGGATTGCGGTAAATGATGGAAACACAGCCTATGATGTGATTTTTCTATCTTCCAATACCATAGCTTATTATGGCAGCACTCCTGCAAAATTATAACCAAGAGAAAGGCAGGGGGATTAAATGGAAGAAGAAACAATACTAAAGACTTATGAAGAAAGAAGAAAACAGGCAGGGGAATTTAACTTAACAAGCGACTTATTCGCAGGAAAGGTATTTGAGGACAGGGAAGCATGTCAGGAATTGTGTCGGATATTGCTGCAGGATAACAAAATCGTCATTAAGGACGTAAAGACCAAATATGCTATCCGCAACCTAGAAAACCATTCGGTAGAGTTGGATATTTTCGCAGAGGACATAAGTGGAAAACTTATCAACGTCGAGATACAGATGTATGAAGAAAAGTCGCCGTTTAGGAGAGTGCGATATTATCTATCGAGCATAGACATGAGTATACTGGAAAAAGGAAAGCCCTACAATGAATTGCCAGATGTGACGCTAGTATACATATCTAAAGGAGATTTTATCGGCGCTGAAAGAGGACGTTATAAATCACCCAGAAAAGCAGACGAGCAGGACGTTACCATGTCACTTGACAATGGACTGCAGGAGATATATTTTAATCTTGAATACTACACGGACGATGCCAAGATAAATGAACTGCTTGAATATTTCAAGGACTCGAAACCTGACTACATAACAAAGAATTTTCCAAGAATAGTGGAGCGTGTAAGATATTTTAAGGTACAGAAGGAAGGAGTAAATACTATGTGTGAAATAGCTGATAGAATTAGAAGAGAAGGAGAGCAGGAAGGAATAAGGAAAGGAAAACAGGAAGGAATTAGAGAGAGCATTATAAATTCCCTAAAGAACCTGATAAAAAACGCGCATATGACACTAGAACAGGCTATGACAGTATTGGAAATTCCAGAGAATGACAAACAGATGTATGTTATGGAACTGAAACAGTAGAAGGGGTAAATACTATGTGTGAAATAGCTGACAGAATTAGAAGAGAAGGAGAGCAGGCTGGAATAAGGAAAGGTATAAAGGAAGGCGAAAATCTGTTTGCCTCGCTGTTAAACCTGCTCTTTGCCGACGGCAGAACAGAAGACGCAAAGAAGGCAGCGGCAGACGTTACAGAGAGAAATAAACTCTACAAAGAATACGGAATTGTATGACATTATGTATGTAAAAACCGGGCGAATGTTTTCATAGCTTAGATAACCAGCCGTAAATTTCTTGACAGAAAGATATACGTCATGTAAGATAATTATAATGATTACGTTGCAGAAACTTGCGAGAATGTGACTGGAGAAGAACCTGCGGGAGTCTTCTCCTTTTCTTTCCCATTTATCCGTATTAAGCATAAGGAAATGCTAGATATGTAGACCAAGTACATTTAAAAAGGAGAAAAGCATGAAAAATAAAAGAACAGCAAAAGCAATAGGTATATTGATTTTAGTTATTGCATTGGCGGTTGTCGGATATCACAGCTATTGTCACCATATGGTAAGTAAATTCTACAAGAGCGTTGATGAAGGCAACACAGAGGAAATAATTGCCTGCATTGAGAAGATGCCCGATGTTAATATGCTTAATAAATGCCGACCTTTGTATAACATAGAAGGATTTTTGACGCAGTATTCAAATATGAAGGGATATCCTTTATATTATGCCATTTGGAAAGAAACTGATACAAGTGTGATTGAAGCATTGCTGAATAAAGGGGCAAATCCAAATAAAAAGAGTTTTTCATTTTCGGAATCACCGCTTAGATGTCTATGCCGTAATCCGCAAAAGGGATTGTATGAAAAAGTAAAATTATTGGTAGAGCATGGGGCAGATATAGACGGCACAGGGTTGCTTTTCAATTTTGCATGCAGCTTTGATAATTGTACTGAGGGCTCAAAAGAAATACTATTAAAAACCATCATATATTTATGGGAACATGGTGCAGACGAAAGAAGTAACGTAGGGACAGAGTATGAAAATACAGTTTTGCATGTAGCTGCTGAATATATGGATATAGACTATTTTGGCAGATTATACAATAATGACAAAAGAACAATGACGGATTTATTGAATATGCAGGACGCTAACGGCGAGACTCCACTCTTTTATGCCATTCGTGGAGAAATGTTTGATAATTGTACTTTTTTAATTGAAGAAGGCGCAGACACCAGCATACGAAACAATGAGGGAAAAAGCGTTTATGATGTGGCTGTTGAGTTAGGGTACGAGGATTACATAAAAATTTTATAACTCGAAAACAGATGAGATATTTTTACAAAATCTAAGACCAAGCATATCTAAAGATGGAGAAAACCATGAAAAATAAAAGAATAATAATATGTATATTAGTTTTAATAATATTAATAACCGCTTTATTTATCATAGCAAACTGGATTCCGGAAAAATATGCAATAAAAGATAGTGAATTTAGTGACTATGCACCTTTTATATTAGTGAAAGAAGTACACTATACAGGAACTGGCTGGCTGCAGGTGGGAAACGAAAATGGTTATTTCCCTAAAGAAACCTGTGTCGATATAGACCTGACAAATGGAAATATACTGCCGCAGATGAAGCTATATGATGAAGATTATACAAACACATTCCTATGCAAAGTAGAATACAAAGGAAAAGTAAATCATGACGCTTTTGAAGAGCAGATAGACTCTTATTATATAGTTGAATGGTATCCGGTATATCCGATACTCAGGGATACGATACTACCTAACTGGCTGTACCCCAAAGCTTTTATGACAAAGCGGGAAGTTAAAAGCGAATACAAAGATTTATGCAAATATACAGAAAACCTATTAGATATTGAATGGAATAACTGCATTGAGTCAGTCGAGGGCAGCGTGGAAGGTAAATATAATATATCTGAAGAAGAAAGGGCTTTTATTAAATTAAAGGTACAGAGTGGGTGCGAAGAAACTGTTTCAGATATTTTACAGGAACGATTTAAGCAAAATATTATGGAGCTGCCCGGCTTTTCCGTACTCAACTATCAGGGGCATGATTTTGAAATCGAACTTAAAAACAGTGATATTCAAGCCGTTTATTCAAAATTCATGGAAGGGAAAGCGGCAAAGACCAGAGAGATAACGATTTATGTAGTTTATAATGAAGATAACCTGATGTATATATATGTGATGGGCTAAGGGAAAACTATGAAAACATTACATGCAAAAGTTGGATTTATATTGTTTCTTGGTATGTCTGGGATATGCAGTGCTTGTATTCTTGTTTTGGGCGCTGCTGTTGACTTGCCGGAAGGGAACGTAGATGGTTTTATATTTATGACAATCTTTGCCATTCTGCTTAATTTACTGGCAGTTCTTGGAGGCATATATATGTATCGTCAAAAAAGTATTACATATGGAAATGGGAGAGTTACCTTAAGGCGCGTTAGTAAAGAATGTGTAAACGGTACAGGTACACCAGTGGGAAAATGGAAAAATAGGGAAGATACATTTTTACTTGACGAATTGGAAACATATGGTGTATCACGGCAGGTTTTAGGTTATGAGCTGGAATATGACCGTGCAAGAATGAGGGATAGATATAATTTAGAAATATTTTTTCAGTTAAAAGATGGAAAAAAATTAGCCTATGAAATGTCATACCATACCCACAAACAAATAAAAGAATTTTTAAATTACATACATGAAGAAACAGGGCTTGAATTCCAGAAGGCTAAGCCTGCATGGAAGCGGAAGTAGTAAACTATATATATTTTAAGGGGGAGATATGAATACATTACATGCCAAAGGAACGATAATATCAATTTTGCCTCATTGGATAGGATTAAATGTTGTGTTTATAGCGCAGGGGATATGCGCATGGCTGGTAAGACATAAGCATACAGGGCTTTTAATAGCCGTGCCGATTATTGCAGTTGTAGCTAACTTATATGTACTGCGTGGCATTATTATTGCATACCGCCAGAATTGCATTATGTATGGAAACGGAAAAGTCATCATAAGGCGTGGCAGAATAATAATGAAAAAGGGCTGGAAATATAAAGAAGATGAAATCCTGCTTTCAGAATTAGAATTATATGCAGTGATATATTATCATAACAAAGTCAGGGAAGATGCAACGGTAGTATCATTCCAGCCAAAAGGCAGACAAAGAACAGGATATGCGTTAGGCTATTATTCGCATGAACAGATAGACGAGCTGTTCCGTTACATACACGAAGAAACCGGACTTGAAGTACAGATAACCAAGCCTGCCTGAGTATACAGTCAATACTATCATATTACTAAGCAAGACGGAGAACATTTTAGATGAAGAAAAATAAAATATTTATTGCTTTAGCTTGTATAGGCATAGTTCTAATCAGCTTAATTATTATTGTAAATAAGAATTTGCTGGAAAGTAAAAATAAGTATCCTGAAGCAATAATGGTAGGAGGCTTGTTTGCAACATATGAATATATTGACAGAGATATTGATATTGATTATTTTTACGATTTAGACGCTGATACAACATACAAAGACTTAGAAAATGAAATAGGCAAGCCTAATGGCGATAGAGGCTCCGGTCTTATATTTCCTTATTATCAAGTAGGGGAGCAATATGTTGTGATATGGTTTGCCCGTGATGAAGAGGGAATGTATACAAATATATCACGAATGGCTTTATATACGCAGGAGGAGTATGTAGGAGATATTCCTTTGAAAGAGTAGAAAGAACAGACCTTTTTATCAGAGTGGAAGCAGGGAATTTTGAACTTGTGGAGATAAATAAAATGCCTCATCAAATTGATAAATTATTAAAAAGAAAAGAATATGATATATACAATAATAAATACATCAGCGACAACGAAATTAGTGAGATAGCTAAGACCATTTCTGATGATAAAAGTATTGATTTGAACGAATATTTTAATTTGTTGAAGTGTTCTTCTAAATTTTGCTGGTTCAACTACTTAAAAATTCTGGCAGAAATGTCCCAAGAGGATAGAACCAGAGGACTTCCAATTTTATTTGAATTATTACAAGACAGCAACTGGCCTACTTTTCAAAAGACTATGGAGATATTTGAAACTATTGATAAACAAGCGCTTGAGCCATATTTGAAGAAATATTTAGAGCAAGCCTATGCGGAAGATGATGAGATGTGGATTGCTAATATACAGTTGTTGGGGGAGAAAGTGGAGAAATCATAGAACTTGACACGCCGCATGATGTAGGATAGTATATATTTGTTAAAAACTTAGAAGACGGCATTACATATATTAGATTGAGCGAAGATTGGAAAAGCATATGGACGAGAAGTTTATAGAGGTATCACAATTATATAAAACCTTCTATAATAAGAAGCAGAAGATAGAGGTCTTAAAGGGTATCGACCTTTCGGTAGAAAAAGGTGAAATCTATGGTATCGTAGGATTTAGCGGCGCCGGAAAGTCCACCTTAGTCAGATGTATGAACCGCTTAGAAGAGCCTGACAGCGGCAAGGTCAGAATCGGTGAGATGGAGATTACAAGTCTGGGCAAAGCAGCCCTGAATGAACAGCGCAGAAAAATCGGCATGATTTTTCAGCAGTTTAATCTATTTGATTCCATGACGGTATCGCAGAACGTTGCATATCCGCTTAAATTAACGGGGATAAACGGTAAAGAAGCGGACGAGCGTGTAGAAGAAATGCTTACGTTAGTAGGACTTATGGAAAAAAAGAACGCCTATCCGGGAGAACTTTCCGGCGGGCAGAAACAGAGAGTCGGCATTGCGAGAGCTTTGGCGAACCGTCCCGACGTGCTTTTATCGGACGAGGCGACCAGCGCGCTGGACCCGCAGACTACTCTGTCCGTATTAGACCTTTTAAAAGAAATAAATAAAAAGCTGGGGCTTACCATTATTCTTATTACGCACGAACTTGAAGTAATCAAATACGCCTGTCATAGAATGGCGGTTATGGAGAATGGCAGGCTGCTTGAACAGGGGCTTGTGAAAGATATCTTCATGAATCCTCAGTGCGAGACGGCGAGAAATTTTATCGGCGTGTATAATAAATTCAGAAGCGATAAGTGGCAGGAGGAAACGGAATGAGCCTTTATAAGTATTCTTTTTGGGAAGTATTAAAGCATTCCTTCAGCGCGGAAGTGTGGGAGAAAGTAACCCCCGCCATAGGCGAAACAATGTATATGGTGGCGATATCATCGGTTTTTGTCCTGATTTTCGGAATCCTGCTCGGACTTATCTTAGTAATGACGAGTAAAGAAGGTCTTGTGCCATGCAAGGCAGTACATAGTATTTTAGGGGCTGTTATTAATTGCTTTCGCTCGCTGCCGCAGGTTATTATCATTATCGTAATGCTGCCGGTGGCAAGGGCGCTAGTGGGGAAATCCTACGGCTCCAACGCCTGTATCATCTCGCTGATTGCAAGCTGCGTACCGCTTTTTGCAAGGTTGGTTGAGAGCAGTCTGCTTGAGATTGATAAGGGAAAAATTGAGGCGGCAAAAGCTATGGGGAGCGGCAATGCGCGTATCCTGTTTACCATTATGGTGCCGGAAACGCTGCCGTCGTTGATTCGCGCTTTTACGAATGCGGTGGTAATCGTTATCTCCATGACGGCATTGGCAGGGAGCTTCGGAGCCGGTGGAATCGGATATATTGCGGTTACATTCGGTTACACCAGATACCAGCATGACCTTTTATTTGCAACTATCGTCGTTTTGATTGTGATTGTGCAGGCGGTTCAGCTTGTAGGGGATACAATCTCTAAGATAATTTTAAAGAAGAGGCATTTAATCTGACATTTCTGGCGCGTATGCGTCTTAAATGAATATACAAGCTCTAAGAGGAGGAAAATTATGAAAAAGAAACTTGCAACATTATTGCTTGCAGTCCTGACAGCGTCTACGCTGCTTGTTGGCTGCGGCAATGCGGAAGAAACAACTGCGTCAGGTGATACGCAGGGAGACAAAGTAGTGCTTAAATGCGTTTGCGACCTTACGCCGCACAGTGAGATTTTAAATTCGGCGTCTGAGCAGCTTGCGCAGCAGGGAATTGAACTGGACATCGTATCTACGACATGGGACGCTACATGGAATGACATGCTGGTTGACGGTGATATCGACTTCGCTTATTTCATGCACGTACCGGCGATGGAGAGTATTGAAGAAGAGATGGGAGTCACCCTTTACAGCATGGGCGGCGTTCATGTAGAGCCTTACGCCTGCTTTTCCGATAAGTATGCGTCTAAGGACGAGCTCCCCGAAAATGCGGTTATCGCCCTGCCTAATGATTCGTCTAACGAGTACAGAGCGCTTAAGGTTCTGGAAAAAGAAGGCTTTGTGAAGCTTAACCCGGACATGACTGCGATTGACGCATCTGCGGACCAGATTGAAGAATATCTTATTCCTATCGAAATCGTGGAAATGGATCAGGCTAACATCATTCCTTCGTCAGCGGATTTTGACGCTTATTTCGTAAATGTCAACAGAGCTTTGGAAGCAAATATTGACACTACGGCTTATCTGATGAGAGAAGGCGAGGACTCTGAGTATGCTAACATCATCACGGTAACAGAGGCAAACAAAGACAACGAAGCAATCAAAAAGCTCGTAAGCGTGCTTCAGTCCGATGAAACAAAGAAGTTTATTGAAGATAACTTTAATGGCGCGGTTATTCCGGCTATGCAGTAAATAATTCTTATCATAACATTATACAACGGTAAATGCGGGGTGTGGCGGCTGCCATGCCCTGTATTAGTTAATAATTCAGCCCACGGGAGCATGAAGGCATATGCGTTCATGTACTTGTGGGCTGAACTGTTATTAAAAGAAAAATAAAAAATGGGAATAAATAATTCTGTCATAACTTGGCCTTCTTTTCATATATTGAGATAAGGGGGCGGCGGATATGCAGAAAGAAGAAATTTTACATATTTTTCCTGACTTCATGCGCAGCAGATGGGAGAAAGTGGCAGAGCAGGCAAAACGCCTTCAGGAAATACGAATGCGCGTCAATCAGCCTGTTATGATACTCATGGACAATAAGGAGTGGTTTCTTAAAAGCAGCGGAGAGTTGACAAACGATGTGTCTTGGGCAGTATGCAGTAGTGAAAAGGAGCTGGAAGCGGTGCTTACCCATGTGTGCCATTACTCCATCTATGCTTTTGCAGATGAGATAAGGCAGGGGTTTATGACGATTCCGGGCGGACACCGTATCGGACTGTCAGGACAGGTTATATTGGAGAATAGTGAGCAGATAAGAAATATAAAATACATTCGCTATCTTAATATCCGTATTGCGCATGAAATCAAAGGAGTATCGGATAAAACGCTTCCTTATTTATATCAGGGTAAAGAGGTCTTAAATACCTTGATTATTTCACCGCCCGGCTGCGGTAAAACCACGATGTTAAGAGATTTAGTGAGAAACTTTTCTAAAGGAAATGCCTATGGAAAAGGGCGCAACGTAGGGCTGGTAGACGAACGTTCTGAGATTGCGGGAAGTTTCTTAGGAGTGCCGCAGAACGATATCGGGACGCGCACAGATGTGATGGACGCCTGCCCGAAAAGTGAGGGAATGATGATGTTGATTCGCTCTATGTCGCCAGATATCCTTGCTGTTGATGAATTAGGAAGCGCTAAAGACGTAGAGGCGATACATCAGGCGCTTCAATGCGGCTGTAAAATGCTTGCCACGATACATGGTTTTTCCCTTGAAGAAGTAGAACGCAAAGAGTATATGAAGTCCGTTATTAAAGAGCAGCTTTTTGACAGGTACATGCTGCTTGGCAAGAAAAACGACAAGTGCGTCATAATTGGCATATATGATAGAGAGAGGAAACTATGCTCAGACTTGTAGGTATAATTATGCTTATGTTCGGTTGTATAGGGCTTGGAGTCAATAAAGCCTCGGAAGAAAAACAGCGTATAGTCAGGTTGCGGGAAATCAGACGTATGATTGTGCGGATTCAGGGCGAGATGGCTTATGGCAAAAGGACTCTGCCGGAAATCTGTTTGATATTTTCTGAAAACAGCACAGAACCGTATAATGACGCTTTTTTAGGGATTTTTAAACAGTTAGAGGCAAATGACGGGCGCGCATTGGAAGATATCTGGAAAGAAAGCCTTACGCATTGTATGAAAGATATGCCGCTTGAGATAGAGGAGAAGGACATACTTATCAATCTGACGGACCATATGGGTATCATGGACGAAGCATCGCAGGCGGCGGATATCGGACAATCTCTTGATATGATTACTGACCACATAGCGCAGGCGGAAGCGGAATATAAGAATAAAGTCAAAGTTATTATGAGCGTAAGCATTATGGCAGGCTTGTTTCTGGCAATATGGCTGATATAGGAGAAAGGTTATAAAATGGGCATTGGTCTTATTTTTAGGATTGCGGCAGTAGGCATATTGGTAACAATATTAAATCAGATATTGAAGCACAGCGGCAGGGAAGACCAAGCCTTTTTAGTCAGTCTTGCCGGACTGATTCTGGTGCTTACATGGATTGTACCGTATATATATGATTTGTTTATGATGATTCAGGATTTATTTTCAATCGAATAGTTAATTGCAGGCAGGGAGAAGTCACTATGGATATTATTAAAATCGTACTGATTGGTCTTATCGGCGTATTATTTGCCGTACCGTTAAAAAGCTATAAAGCAGAATACAGCATTTATATCGGACTTGCCGTGTGCCTTATTATACTGACATATTCCGTAAATTACTTTACGAGTATATTAAACGGCATGGAAAGCCTGCATACTTATCTGGGCGAAAATTTTAAGTATCTTTCAATCCTGTTTAAAGCGGTAGGGGCGGCGTATGTATGCGAATTTTGCTCGTCTATATGTAAGGACGCCGGATATATCGGCATAGCGGGACAAGTAGAGACGGTGGGCAAGATGTATATTCTGTTAATCGGAATGCCGGTATTGTTTGCTTTAATGCAGAGCATACATGAACTGGCAGGGTAATAGATTGAAATCACATATGTTATGCAATATTTATGTAGGCATTGCATATGTTTTAGGGCGCAAATCCTCAGGCTAAGGAGCATTATTATGAAAATAAGAAAGAAAACAGCAGCAGTTTTCACACTTACATTTATTATCCTAGTGCACCCTGTTGAGACATACGCATATTCAGGTGAAAACATATGGCAGGAGAATGATTTCGACTTGGCACAGGATACGTTCAAGTCCATGTTTCCCGAATACAGCTTCGATGGAAAACAGGTGTTATCTTTGATAGCACAAGGGAAAATTATCTCCGCACTGTCAATGCTTGCCTCAGGGCTGTTGGATATGGTTAAGGCGCAGTTTGGCGAGATAAAAATGATTTTTGTAATGATTTTGCTGCTGGGGATTACGGCGGCGCTGTTTTCTAATTTTGCAGACGTATTACAAAGCCATCAAGTGTCGGATATTGCATTTTACTTTATATACCTAATGCTGATTACAGTCTTGATAAAGGTGTTTGGAAATGCGGCAGCGATTGTAAAAGAAATGTTAAATCAACTTATAACTTTTATACAACTGTTTATTCCGGCGTATATCCTGACTATTGGAACCGCGTCGGGAGCGGCTTCGGCAGCGTCGTATTATCAGCTTTTTTTGATGGCAGTTTATATAATTAATAAATTATATCTGTTATTGATTATGCCGATGGTGTACTGTTTCGTCCTGCTTAGCGTTATCAACGGCGTGTGGATGGAAGAAAAATTAAATCTTTTACTGGACCTTATACACAAAGTTATAGGAGGCTGTATTAAAATAACACTCGGTATAGTAACTGGTCTGGGAATGATGCAGTCTATGATATCGCCGATAATAGACGCATTGGAGACTTCGGCGCTGAAAAAAGCGGTTTCCGCTATTCCGGGTATAGGAAATCTCACAGAAGGGGTTTTTGAGATGGTGGCGGGTTCGGCTGTACTTATTAAAAACAGTATCGGAATATATATTACACTTGTTATGCTATTTATATGCGCCATTCCCATTATTAAACTGCTGCTATTATCAGGAGTTCTCAAGGCAGGTTCTGCTTTAGTCGGAATTGTCAGCGATAAGAGACTGACGAACTGCGCTAACCGCGTAGGCGACGGCAGCCTGATGCTGCTTAAGATTTCGTTGTCGTCAATCGCTCTGTTTATCATAAGTATAGCTATAATGGCTTGCGCAACAAATCGGGGAATGTAATGAATACATTAGTGGAATTGATTAAGAAAATCGGTATCTTCATGATTGCGGCGCAGGCTGTGATTCACTTTGCACCGGATATAAAGTATGCCAAATATATGAAACTCATAGTAGGGATAATGGTGCTGTTGCAGTTTTTGTCCCCTATATATGAAATAGTGAATGGAATGGAGGCGGATTGGGGAAAGAGGTTGGCGGATATCGAGCAGGAACTTGGCATATATGGAGAAACAGCAGAGTTTGAAAGTACGTATTCCGCCACAGAAACAGCCGCAAAAAGCATGGAAGAAGAAATTAAATCTAAATTAAACAGCGCGCAGGCGGCTGATTTTGGCGGAAAAACCTATACAGTTACCAATGTTAAGCTGGAACTTGTAAAAGACTATGAGAATGATGAAGGCGCAGTTCAATACAATATTAATAAGATACGAGTTATAGTATGGGAACGTACTAATGGAGGAAGCATTGATGCGGCAACGTCCAACGCAGGAGACGCAGCCAATACAGGAAATATAGGCAGCGTAGACAAAATACAGATTGATAAAGTTGAAAAGATAACGAGTGATATATATGAGAATGATGAAGAATACAATAGCAATGAATACATGCAGATAAATGTTATGGAAGATGAAATAACGGATATCCTGCGCGAAAGGTTCTGCGGCGTGCTTGGTATGGAAGAAAGTTATATGGAGGTGATAGTCTACGGAGCAGATTAAGAAACTTGCGAGTAAAATAACAGGCGGTACTAAATTGCGCAAAGACCAGCTTTTGATTATGGTTTTATGCGGGATACTGTTGTGTATTATTGCGATACCAATAGGAGAAAAAGGTTCAGATTCCAATTTTTTTACCAAGAAGTCCAATAAACAGGACAGTGACTATGATATAGTGGATAATAATCAGACGGTGCAGGGAAGTGCCGAAGTGCCTTCATCAGACTATGATTTATCTTATATATCTTATTGGGAAGAGAAGCTTAGGGCATCTTTATCACAAATCGACGGAGTTGGCGAAGTCGAAGTTTTAATTACCTTAAAGGAATCAGAAGAAAGAGTTACGGAGAAAGATATACCGCAAGAGACGAAAGAGACAATAGAGACGGATTCAGAGGGCGGCAGCCGCAGGGTTACTGAGAAGAATCTGAATGAGTCTACTATATATACGGTAAATGAAGAAGGTCAGAATGTGCCGTACATAAGTAAAGTTATACAGCCTGTAGTGGAAGGCGTAGTGGTTATCGCGCAGGGCGGCGGCTCAGATACCGTGAAACTTAATATTATTGAGACAATTAAGGTATTATTTGCTATTGACGCGAATAAGATAAGAGTAGTAAAGATGAAAACAAATACTAAATAAAGGGGAGAATGCTTTGAAAAATATGATTAAGAAAAATCAGGTAATGATTACAGCGCTGGCAATTATGATTGCAGTTGCAGGATACCTGAATTTTGCAGGTACGAAGGTGACGGACGAAGAGATTTTGACGGTGAACGGCGGTATAGCTACGGACGACTTAGGTAATATGTCGTTGACAGATGATGAGATTGATTACAGTACATTATTTGACCTTTCGGAAGAAGACATAGAGCAGTCTTCCAGTGATATACTTAGTCTGGACAGCGACGTGGAAGTGAGCAGTTCAGGCGTGCTTGATGAAAGCGTAGCGGAAGGTATAGACAATGGCGAAGTGCCGGGAGAAGCAGTATTTACCGCTTCGTCTGGACTGACTACATTATATGGCGCCAAATTACAGAAGGAACAGACTAGGGCGCAGATTAAGGAAACACTTCTAGGACTCATAAACAATGAGAATATCAGCGAAGATCAGAAGCAGGCAGCCGTAGACAGCATGATTGTAATGACGGATATTGCAGAAAAGGAGACGGCGGCGGAGATTTTGCTGGAAGCCAAAGGATTTACGGACTCTATTGTAAGTATCGACGGTGAAAGCGTGGACGTAGTAATCAATATGCCGGAGCTTACAGAGGCACAGCGCGCGCAGATAGAAGATATTGTTACAAGAAAGACAGGATTAAGTGCGGAAGCTGTTGTAATCAGTACGGTAAATTCAACATCAAATTAGGTGCAACTTTTAAACATTTATGATATAATGAGCGTTAGCAATAAGCATAAAGGAAAAACAAGCAGCATTTGTGGAAGAGAGGGGCAAAAGATGAAAAGAGTTTTTCTTATTGTATTAGATAGCTTTGGCATAGGTGAGATGGAAGATGCGGCACAGTACGGTGACAAAGGCACAAGTACAATCAGGTCCGTGTCTTCCAGCTCCTATTTTAATATGCCGAATATGGCGAAGATGGGGCTTTTCAATATAGACGGAGTGGACTGTGGAGAGAAAACAGACGCCTTTAGCGCAAGAATCGCCCGTATGAAAGAGGCTTCAAAAGGCAAAGATACTACTATCGGACACTGGGAGATTGCGGGAGTATACTCCCCGAAGCCGCTTCCGACATATCCTAATGGCTTTCCACAGGAAGTCTTAGACGAATTTAGTAAAAAGACCGGCAGGGGAGTGCTCTGCAATAAGCCGTATTCGGGTACTGTTGTCATTCAGGAGTACGGAGACGCGCATATGGACAGCGGAGATTTAATCGTGTATACTTCCGCAGACAGCGTATTCCAGATTGCAGCGCATGAAGATATAGTTCCGATAGAGCAGCTCTATGAATATTGCCGTATAGCGCGCGATATTCTTCAAGGAGAGCATGGTGTTGGAAGGGTTATTGCGCGTCCGTTTATCGGTTCGCACGGCGGCCCTTATACCAGAACGCCACGCCGACATGATTTTTCGATTTTACCGCCCTCGGTTACTATGCTCGACCAACTCTCAAGCAGTGGCAAGGACGTGATAGCGGTAGGCAAGATTAAGGATATTTTCGCAGGTAAAGGAATAACCGAAGCTGTATATACAAGCGGGAATGAAGAGGGAATAGAGAGGACGCTCGAATATCTGGATAAAGATTTTGAAGGCTTATGCTTTGTTAATCTGGTCGATTATGATATGCTTTACGGACATCGCAATGACATTGACGGTTATGCTAAGGCGCTTGCTTATTTTGATGATAAACTGCCGGAAATCTGCCATAAAATGCGTAAAGACGATATCTTGATGATTACGGCGGACCACGGCTGCGATCCCGGTTACACAGTGTCTACGGATCATTCCAGAGAGCATACTCCGTTTATTATGTACGGAGCGGGGGTAGAGCCTGTTAATCTCGGCACTAGGGACACCTTTGCGGATATCGGGGCTACGGTGCTTGATTATTTTAATATAAAACCGGAGTTTGCCGGCACATCGATGCTATAAACGTAGATGATATAAAATAGGAATAGGACAACCTTATGAGAATATAGTATTTGTGGAGGATAAGAACGTGGGCAGATATGCGGACGAGATTAACAAAAGAAGGACATTTGCCATTATCTCGCACCCAGACGCAGGGAAGACGACATTGACAGAGAAGTTTCTTTTATATGGAGGAGCAATTAACCTTGCCGGAAGCGTTAAAGGCAAGGCGACAGCAAGACATGCGGTTTCAGACTGGATGGAAATCGAGAAGGAAAGAGGTATTTCGGTTACTTCTTCCGTGCTGCAGTTTCAGTATGGAGGATTTTGTATTAACATTTTGGATACGCCGGGGCATCAGGATTTCTCAGAAGATACTTATAGAACTTTGATGGCGGCGGATTCAGCGGTGATGGTGATTGACGCTTCTAAGGGCGTTGAGGCGCAGACCAGAAAATTATTTAAAGTATGTGTTATGCGCCATATACCTATTTTTACTTTTATAAATAAGATGGACAGGGACGCGAACGATACGTTTGAACTTTTGGACGAAATAGAGAAGGAGCTTGGAATTGCAACATGCCCTATGAACTGGCCGATTGGTTCGGGTAAAAGCTTTAAAGGCGTATATGATAGGGAAGATAAATGTGTAATCACATATTCCGATACGGAAAAAGGAACGAAAGAAGGACTCTCAAGGCGCATTCCGATTAGCGATGAGGGAGAACTGACAGACAATATCGGCGAGCAGTTTAAGTCGAAGCTTTTAGATGAGATAGATTTGTTAGACGGAGCCAGTGCGGAATATGATTTAGACAAGGTTCGCGCGGGAGAATTGACGCCGGTATTTTTCGGCTCGGCGCTTACAAACTTCGGCGTAGAGATTTTCCTGCAATATTTCCTGAAAATGACGACTACGCCGCTGCCGCGCAAGGCTGATACGGGACTGATTGATCCTGTGGAAAACGAGTTTTCCGCCTTTGTCTTTAAGATACAGGCGAATATGAATAAGGCGCACCGCGACAGAGTGGCGTTTATGCGTATATGCTCAGGCAGATATGACGCCAATATGGAAGTGAAGCATATTCAGGGCGGCAAAGTTATGCGTCTTTCACAGCCGCAGCAGATTATGGCTGACGAACGCAAGATATTGAGCGAAGCTTATGCCGGAGATATTATCGGCGTGTTTGATCCGGGAATTTTCTCAATAGGCGATACTTTATGTACACCGAAGGAAAACTTCCGATATGAAGGAATACCTACGTTTGCGCCGGAGCATTTCGCCAGAGTGCGCCAGCTTGACACCATGAAAAGAAAGCAGTTTGTTAAAGGAATCACACAGATTGCACAGGAAGGCGCGATTCAGATTTTTCAGGAATTTAATACGGGAATGGAAGAGATTATCGTAGGCGTGGTCGGAGTCTTACAGTTTGACGTGCTGAAATATCGACTTGAGAATGAATATAATGTAGAGATAAGGCTGGATAATCTTCCGTATGAGCATATCAGATGGATTGAGAATAAGGATATCGATTTGGACAAGCTGAGCGGAACTTCGGATATGAAGAAAATCAAGGACTTAAAGGGCAATCCGCTGCTGCTTTTCGTCAATCCGTGGAGCGTTAAAATGACACAGGAGCGGAACGAAGGACTGATACTTTCTGAGTTTGGCAGAAACTAAGGCGCACTAGCCCTAACTTGTGAAATTGTGTTTACAATCCAACCTGCAGGTTGAGTAAGAATGGGGGACTATTATGAGAAAGTCTTTTTTGTCACGGCTTAGCAGTTTAATATGCGTAATGGTGATTGGCGGCTGTTTAATTTATGCTGCGAATATGAACAAGGAAACCGGAGAAGTTGACGGCGGTTTTATAGCTTCCGGGTTCAAGGTTCAGGTCAGTGATGATGAAGGGATTCTCGTAGCTAGGGAAAACGTGGCAAAGATGGACGACGGTGACAATGCTTTCGCTGGCAAAAAGCTTACGGAAGATAAGAAGTATGCCATTGAAGCAGGGCTTAAAGACGCTTATGCTTATAATAATCTGACTAATGAAGAGCAGACAGTGTATGTGGAGATTTTACATTCACTTTTGGAATTTGAAGAGGATACGGAGCTTTCGACGCTTAATAGCGATGTGGTGCCGCGTATTTTCCAGTGTGTTTTGAACGATAATCCCGAAATATTTTATGTAAATGGATACAGCTATACCACCTATACTTTAGCGGATATTCCCAAAAAGCTTACGTTTACGGCAACCTATATCATGGATAGGGCGGCAGCGGAAGAAAAGCAGATATTGATAGATGGTTATGTAAACCAATGTTTAAGCGGAATACCGCAGGAAGCCGATGAATATGAGACTGTTAAATATATCTATGAATATTTGATTGAGCATACAGAATATGATTCGGCCGCCGAGGACAGTCAGAATATCTGCTCTGTTTTCATTGACGGTAAATCCGTATGTCAGGGATATGCTAAGGCTACGCAGTATTTATTGCAAAGAGCCGGCATAAGCGCGACGCTGGTCTTAGGCAAAGTGTCGTCGGGAGAAGGACATGCTTGGAATCTGGTAAAGATAGATGGAAACTGGTATTATGTCGATACGACATGGGGAGACGCTTCTTATAGGACTCAGAGCGGCGACGAAGCCTTCCCTAAGCAGCAGGTGCCGGTGATAAATTATGACTATCTGTGCGTCACAACGGAGCAGATAGATAAAACCCATACAATAGATAATGTCGTGGATATGCCTGCATGTACTTCGATGGAAGCGAATTATTATGTAAGGGAAGGGCTTTATTTTGCAGACGTTGACGAGGATAAACTTAGCAGAATTTTTGACGACGGATATAATAAGGGAAGCGCTTATGTCACTTTAAAATGTGCGTCTTTAGAAATATATGATAGAATGTATGAGAAGCTTATCGACAATCAGGAAATTTTTAAGTATCTTGACTGTCCGGACGGCGTTGTATCATATACTGCAAGCGACGAACAATGCAGCATGAGCTTTTGGTTATAAAAGTTTATATAATGCGGTACTAGGCAAAAAACATAAATTTTGTTATACTTAGACAAAATCAAACGATTATGCGAAGTGGAAAACATGAATGGAGGGTGTATATGGAACAGGAAGCTAAAAAGAATACTTATCTATCAGATGAAAATGAAAAGGTCGGCTCGGTCAAGATAGCGGACGACGTTGTAGCGATGATTGCGGCGTTGGCGGCGACAGAGGTAGAAGGCGTCGCTTCAATGGCAGGAAACGTTACGCATGAGCTTCTTAGCAGAGTTGGCGTCAAAAACGCTACAAAAGGCGCAAGAGTGGAAGTTTTGCAGAAGAAAGTAAAAGTGGATTTGGCGATTACAATAGAATACGGCTATAATATTCCAGCCACATGCCAGAGAGTACAGGCAAAGGTTAAGAATGCGGTTGAGAATATGACAGGTCTGGAAGTGACCGACGTAAATATCCGTATTGCAGGCGTAAGCGTATCTAAGGAAAAATAACAGGTACAAATAACATTGAGCAGAGGTTCGCATGAGCAGAAGAGAATTAAGGGAGCAGATATTTAAACTGCTGTTCCGTATAGAGTTTAATAATCTTGAAGATATGCCGGAGCAGGAGAAGTTTTTTTTCGATGATGAATGTAAGGCGGATACTGCGGACGCAGAGTATATTTCCGCCAAATATCATAAGATTGAAGAAAAATTGGAAACAATAGACAATATGCTGAATGAGCGGGCGCAGAACTGGGTTACGTCAAGAATGGGTAAGGTGGATTTAACGATACTCAGGCTTGCCGTCTATGAAATCGCTTTCGATGATGAAGTGCCTACGGGCGTAGCAATCAATGAAGCGGTAGAACTGGCGAAAAAGTTCGGGCAGGATGCTTCTTCGAGCTTTGTCAACGGCGTTTTGGCGAAATTTGCATAAAAAGGTGTCGCAATGCAGAATGTATATACGGTAAGTCAGGTCAATTCATATATCAGAAATATGTTCACTCAGGATTTTATGCTGCAGTCTATCTCAGTTCAGGGTGAAATAAGTAATTGCAAATATCATACGTCGGGACATATCTATTTTACCTTAAAGGACGGAAAAGGAACAATATCATGTGTTATGTTTGCTTCCAATAGAAGCGGACTTTCCTTTAAAATGACAGAAGGACAGCAGATAGTCGTAAAAGGCACTATTGACGTCTATGAAAGGGACGGAAAATACCAGTTATACGCTAAGGAGATTAAACAGGCAGGCGCGGGAGCGTTGTATGAACGGTATGAGCGTCTTAAGGCGGAATTAGAGGAACGCGGCATGTTTGCTAAAGAGTACAAACAGCCCATACCCAGATATATAAGCCGTCTTGGAGTCGTCACAGCGCAGACCGGAGCGGCAGTCCGCGATATTATTCAAATAGCGTCAAGACGTAACCCCTATGTGCAGATTATTCTGTATCCTGCTATTGTGCAGGGCGATATGGCGGTAAACAGCATTGTGAACGGCATACGCGCTATGGAACGCTATAACGTGGATACGATTATCGTCGGAAGGGGCGGCGGTTCCATTGAGGATTTGTGGGCGTTTAACGAAGAAGCTGTCGCACAGGCAATATTTGACTGTCCTATTCCTATTATCTCCGCAGTTGGACATGAGACTGATGTAACGATAGCGGATTTTGTAGCTGACCTTAGAGCTCCTACTCCGTCCGCAGCGGCGGAACTTGCCGTATATGATATAGAACAGCTTAACGAGCGTTTAAGCGAGTACGCCTATACCATGCAGCACTTGTGCAGGAATAATATAGCTGCATACCGTAGCAGGCTTAACAATTATCAAATGAGGATTAAATATTTAAGCCCGTTCAATCGTATCAGAGAAAAGCGCACATATATGTTGAATTTGGAAGAAAGCCTGCAAAACTGCATGGAGAACAGGCTTGCAGATAAGAAACACAGGCTTGCGCTGTATATTGAGCAAATGAAAGGTTTATCGCCGCTTGATAAGTTAAATCAAGGATATTCCTATACGTCGGACTCTCAGGGAAGGACTGTTAATAGGGTAGAGCAGGTGTCAGTTGGCGGGCGGATTGATGTTTATGTTAAGGACGGGGTGTTTATAACGAAAGTTGTGGATAAACATAAAATAGCGCATGATATTTAATAATCTTATCAAGAGGGATAATACATGAGTAAAACAAAAAAAGATAATGATGAAGCTTTAGACCTTTCTTTAGAAGAAGCATTTGAGCAGATAGAGAATACAATAGAGAGCTTAGAAGACGAAAATATCACATTGGAAGACTCATTCCGCGAGTATCAAAAGGGAATGAAGCTGCTTAAATATTGTAATGAGAAAATCGACATGGTGGAAAAAAAGGTCTTAAAAATAAATGAAGATGGAGAATTAGATGAACTTGATGAACTTTGAGGAAGAATTAAAGGATAGAACCGCACATATGGAAGAAGTGCTTAACGCTTTTCTACCTAAGGAAGCAGGGCTGCAAAAGACGGTTATCGAAGCGATGAATTATTCGGTGACGGCAGGCGGCAAGAGGCTGCGCCCAATGCTTATGGAAGAAACCTATAAGATGTTTGGCGGAAGTGGAGAGCTGATAGAACCGTTTATGGCGGCAATAGAGATGATTCATAATTATTCGCTTGTGCATGACGACCTTCCGGCGATGGATAACGATGAATATAGGCGTGGAAGAAAAACTACCCATGTCGTGTATGGCGAGGGTATGGCGGTGCTTGCAGGCGACGCGCTGCTAAACTATGCCTTTGAAACGGCATGTCGGGCGTTTGATAGAGCAGGGACATATGAAGAATATCAAAGAACCGCGTCTGCGCTTAAAGTGTTGGCTAAGAAAGCAGGAATATATGGAATGATTGGCGGTCAGTGCGTCGATATCGAGTCGGAAGATAAGCAGACGGACTTAACGGAAGAACTTATTCTTTTTATACATGAGCATAAGACCGCGGCGCTTATACAGAGCGCTATGATGATAGGCGCTATACTTGCCGGAGCTGACGATGAGCAGGTTAAGGCAGTTGAGAAATGCGCTTACAATATAGGTATCGCTTTTCAGATTCAGGACGATATTCTTGATGTGACGAGCAGTACGGAAGTCTTAGGTAAGCCTGTAGGAAGCGATGAGAAAAATAATAAAATAACATATGTTACTATACATGGAATAGAGCAGTCGAAGGAAAAAACCGCGGAATTATCCGGCGAGGCAGTCCATATTCTTACTTCCTTTCCGCAGAGAAATTTATTTCTGGAAGAGTTGGTTAAAGAGCTGATTTACCGTAAGAAATAGACGGTAATACTGTGAAAGAGTAGAGGAAATACTATGTTCTTAGAGAAAATTGAGAAAACTAATGATATAAAGGAAATAGATGCAAAGGACTATGATGCGCTTGCAGAAGAAATCAGACAGTTTTTAATTCAGACCATAAGCGTGACGGGCGGGCACTTAGGCTCTAATCTTGGAGCCGTAGAGCTGACTATGGCGCTGCATCTTTTCTTAAATCTGCCCGAAGATAAAATTATATGGGACGTAGGGCACCAGTCATATACCCATAAGATTTTGACAGGAAGAAGGGACGGCTTTGCCAATCTGCGCAAGTATGGCGGAATAAGCGGCTTCCCCAAACGTAAAGAGAGCGATTGCGACTGTTTTGATACTGGACACAGCTCCACTTCCATATCCGCGGGGCTTGGCATGGTAAGAGCGAGAGACCTTGAAGGCGGTAACAACACGATTGTTTCGGTAATCGGCGACGGCTCTCTTACAGGCGGAATGGCGTATGAGGCGCTTAATAATGCGTCCAGACTGGATACGAATTTCATTATTGTTCTTAATGATAACAACATGTCGATTTCCGAAAACGTAGGCGGCATTTCTAAATATCTGAATAATATCAGAACCACGGATATGTATCTTGGCTTAAAGGAAGGCGTATATAATTCGCTGAATGGCAAATCCAAGCAGGCAAATAAGCTGGTATCGCAGATTCGCCGCGTCAAGAGCAGTTTTAAGCAACTGGTTGTGCCGGGAATGTTCTTTGAAGACATGGGAATTACCTATTTAGGTCCGGTAGACGGACATGATATTCATGCGATGGTGCGAATGTTCAAGGAAGCGCGAAAGATAAAGAAAGCTGTGCTTGTCCATGTTATTACGCAGAAGGGAAAAGGATATTCACCGGCGGAGAGACACCCCGCAAGATTTCATGGAGCGGAGCCTTTTGACATAGAGACCGGCATACCGAGCAATCCGCATTCAAAAGCAAGCTATACCGATGTTTTTTCCACGGTTATGTGTAAATTAGGGCAAAGAGATGAAAAAGTAGTCGCGATTACCGCGGCGATGCCGGACGGAACCGGTTTAAAACGTTTTAGAAATATGTATCCGGAGAGGTTTTTCGACGTGGGAATAGCAGAGGAACATGCGGTTACTTTTGCAGCGGGACTTGCGGCGGGCGGACTTAAGCCCATCGTGGCGATATACTCTTCTTTCCTGCAAAGAGCTTACGACCAGATACTTCATGACGTCTGCATACAAAATCTGCCGGTGGTATTCGCGATTGACAGGGCGGGACTTGTAGGAAGTGACGGCGAGACACATCAGGGTATCTTTGATTTGTCCTACCTTTCCTCAATACCAAATATGCACATAATGGCGCCGAAGAATAAGTGGGAGCTTTCGGATATGATTAAATTTGCAGTCGAAAGTTCAATGCCGATGGCGATAAGATATCCGCGCGGGGAAGCCTATGACGGACTTGCGGATAACAGGACGAAAATGGAATACGGTAAGAGTGAAATCATCTATGAAGAAAAGGATATCGCGCTCTTCGCAGTCGGCAGCATGGTAAAAACGGCGGTTTCAGTGCGGGAAAAACTTAAAGAAATGGGATATTCCTGCTCGCTTATAAACGCCAGATTTATTAAACCCATCGACGAGGAAGCAGTAGAGAAAGCATGTAAAGGACATAAATTAATCGTTACGATGGAAGAGAATGTCCTAAGTGGCGGGTTTGGTGAAAAAGTCAGGACATATGTGGACTCATTACATACCGAAGCGTCAGTGTTGTGTATCGCGCTTCCGGACGAATATGTGGAGCATGGAAATGTCGAACTGTTAAAGCAGGAAGTTGGCATTGATGCGGACACAGTGGTTAAAAAGATTACGATTGAGTATATCGAAATGACAGGTAAAAAATAAAAAGCGTGGCAATAAATATGAAAGAAAGACTGGATATACTGCTCATGAAGCAGGGCTTTGTCGAGTCGAGGGAGAAGGCAAAAGCCATAATAATGACAGGCAGCGTTTTTGTCAACGGACAGCGTGAAGATAAGGCTGGCGCGGCGTTTGATGAAAGCAAGATACATATCGAAGTAAGAGGGGAAACGCCGAAATATTGCAGCAGGGGCGGTCTTAAGCTGGAAAAAGCAATGAAAGAATTTCATATCAGCTTAAACGGCATGGTGTGTATGGATATCGGAGCCTCTACAGGCGGCTTTACGGACTGTATGCTGCAAAATGGAGCGTCTAAGGTCTATTCCGTAGACGTAGGACACGGACAGCTTGCGTGGAAACTGCGAAACGATGAGCGGGTTGTCTGCATGGAAAAGACGAATTTCCGCTATATGAAGCCCGAAGACATAGCCGATAAACTGGATTTCGCTTCCGTAGACGTTTCTTTTATTTCCCTAACGAAAATACTGGTTCCGGCGAGAAATCTTCTCAAAGAAAAGGGGAAAATTGTCTGCCTTATCAAGCCACAGTTTGAAGCAGGTAGGGAAAAGGTAGGTAAAAAAGGAGTCGTAAGAGAACCGGAAATTCACGAAGAAGTCATTCGCAAGATTATCACCTATGCGGATATGATAGGATTTGAGGTTAAGCAGCTTACCTTTTCACCAATTAAGGGACCAGAAGGCAATATCGAATACCTTGTGTATCTTAAGAAACGAGAGCAGATAGAAAAGGATATACTAGCACTTACAGAGGCAGAAGCAGAGAAATTGCTGCAAAATGCACTTACAGAGACGGAAGCAGAGAAATTGCTGCAAAATGCACTTACAGAGACGGAAGCAGAGAAGTTGCTACAAAATGCGCTTACAGCAGCAGAAGCGAAGAAAGTGCCGCAAACTGAATTTACAGAGGCAGAAGCGGAAAAACTACCACAGAATATAATTATAGGTGCAGCTAACGCGGCTGAAAAAAATGCTATAAAGGTAGCAGAAATCGTAGAAACAGCTCACCACAGTCTAAATTAAGGCATGGACTCATATGCTTCCTCTTGAGGCCCTTGGAAAACGCCGGTACTTAGTGAAAAAGGCGTGTAAGCGGCTTTTGAACTTAGTACCGCTGCGATTTTCCACGGAGCGAGAGCGTGCCTCAAGAGGAAGCATATGAGTCCATGCCAGCCAACAACTGCGAAAAGAAAACAAAAATATCAAAGATGGAGTTTAGCTATAATTATGAACAATTTTTTCCTAATTACAAACAGAGCAAAAGACCCCGACAGCATATATACCGCCAGAATTACAGAATATCTGAAAGTCAGAGGCGCACAAGTATCCTGCGTGGTATTTGACAGAATGGCAGAACATACCCAAGTCCCTAAAGAAGCGGAATGCGTAGTTGTTCTGGGTGGAGACGGCACGCTGCTTAAGGCGGCAAGAGATATGATAGAGTATGAGATTTCGCTTATAGGGGTTAATCTCGGCACGCTCGGATATTTGGCGGAAGTAGAGATAGGAAATGTCGAAATGGCTCTGGATATGCTTCTGGAAGATAAATATACAAGAGAATACCGCATGATGTTGGACGGCAGGATATATCATAAGGAAAAGAGTGAAGTGAATAATTTTGCCCTCAACGATATAGTTATTTCCAGATGTGGACCGCTGCAGATTCTTCAATTTGATATTTATGTAAACGGAAGATTTTTAAATTGGTATAGTGCAGACGGTATCATTGTGGCGACTCCCACGGGCTCGACAGGTTATAATATGTCTGCGGGCGGACCGATAGCGGAGCCGGGCGCAAATTTGATTCTGCTTACGCCCATCTGTCCGCATACGCTCAACACCAGAAGCATTATACTTTCACCAGAAGACGAAGTCACCATCGTAATTCCTAATGGAAAAGAGAACGCCGTGCAGACCGTGGAAGCAAGTTTCGACGGGACGCACAAAGTCACGCTGACAACAGGCGACAGAGTTGTCATAAAAAAAGCCTCGAAGACGACAGGGATATTAAAGCTTAATACCGAAAGCTTTCTGGAAATACTTCATAAGAAAATGAGCGGCAGTGATAAATAACAATGATTAATGAAATCAATAAAAAAGCTGTAAATAAAGCGGTAAATTAGAACTATAAATAGAATCAATTAGAAATCAATAGATAAAACCGATAAATAAAAGGGGTTATAAAAATATATGTTAATAAGCTTACATGTGAAAAATCTTGCGCTGATTGACGAAACGGAAGTATATTTCGGCAGCGGGCTCAACATACTAACAGGAGAGACGGGTGCGGGCAAGTCAATTATCATCGGTTCGGTGAATCTTGCACTCGGCGCAAAAGCCGATAAAGAAATGATTCGCACCGGGGAAGATTATGCCTTAGTGGAGCTTGTATTTCAGGCGGAGAAAGAAGAACAGATTCGCAGGATAAGGCAGATGGAGCTGCCGATAGAAGACGACGGCACGATAATAATGCAAAGAAGGATTATGCCCGGCAAGTCAGTCTGCAAGGTCGGAGGCGAGACAGTCAGTGTAAAACAGGTTAAAGAACTAGCGGAAATATTGATTGATATTCATGGACAACATGAACATCAGTCGCTTTTGCGTGCAGATAAGCAGATAGAGATTTTGGATAATTATTCCGGCGAAGCCTTATATCCGCTTAAAAAACAGTTAAAAGAATGTTATACGCAGTATAAGGACGTGTTAAATCAGCTATCTGAGAGCAATATGGACGAAGAAACCAGAAAACGCGAGATTTCGCTTGCCGAGTTTGAATCAAAGGAGATAGAAGAAGCGGAACTTACGGACGGTGAAGATGTTAAGCTTGAACAATCGTACCAGAAATTTGTGCATGCGCAGAAAATTAAAGAAGCAATGACGATGGCGTATCAGCTAAGCGGCAATGACGACGGCGGGGCGTCTGATGCGGTCGGTAGAGCTATAAGGGAGATAAGAAGCGTCGCTTCATACGACGAAGTTTTAGCAGATTTTGAAAGACAGCTTCTTGATATTGACAGCCTGCTTAATGATTATAACAGGGCGGCGGCGGAGTATTTGTCCGATTTGGATTTTGATGCGGAGCAGTTTGACCGCATAGAGAAAAGGCTTGATTTAATCAATCATTTAAAGTCAAAATATGGCAATTCAATCGCAGAAATCGCCGCATATCAGGCGAAGCTTCAGGAAAAACTGGAAAAGTATCAGGATTATGACGCATACAGACAGAAGCTTATAAATGAAGAACATAAGCTGAAAGATGAACTTCTTAAGTTGTGTGCGAAGATATCCGACATTCGTAAGAAAAATGCCGCAGAACTGTCCAAGTCATTGAAAGAAGCTCTTATTGACTTAAATTTTGCCAACGTGGAATTTGAAATAGGCGTACAGCCCATAGAAGATAAAATCGGCGCAGATGGTTATGATAAGATAGAATTTATGATATCGACCAATACCGGCGAAGATTTAAGACCGCTTTCGCAGGTGGCAAGCGGCGGCGAACTCTCAAGAATCATGCTTGCGCTCAAGACTGTATTAGCGGATAAGGACGATATCGACGCGCTTATTTTTGACGAAATCGATACTGGGATAAGCGGAAAGACCGCATGGAAGGTTTCTGAAAAAATGGGTATTCTTGCCGCGAAACACCAGATTATATGTATCACACATCTGCCACAGATTGCAGCGATGGCGGACACGCATTTCCAGATTGAGAAATCCGTGGAAGAAGAGCGCACTAAGACAAAGATACATAAACTTAATGAGAACGAAAGCGTGGAAGAGCTTGCCAGAATGCTCGGAGGCGCCTCAATTACAGAAAATGTGTTGAATAATGCCAAAGAAATGAAAGATTTGGCAAGAAAAACAAAACAATAAATAATTAAAATTAAAGTTTTCTCACATACTAAAAAGGACATACTTATGTATGTTCTTTTTTATTATGGAAAGGAATGCGGTACAGATATGACTGATTATAAATTGAAAAACTATCGCAGATTTTTATATATACTATTCGTGACCGGATTATTGGCTCTGGCTGCGGCAGTGTACATGAATTATTGGAAAAAGGTGCCGTCCACGATTATGATTCGTGCCGGAGTTGAACAGGAGCTTGATTTTAAAGTTCCTGCTTCCGGTGAAATATATCAGCAGGAATCGGTAGAAAGCGTCTCGACGAGCGTAGAGAGCCTGCATGTCAATTTCAGCAAGGGAGTGACGCTTAAAGCCAACCGAATAGATAACTATAAAATGAATTTGAAGCTGTTCGGAATACTTCCTTATAAAGATGTGGATATTCAGGTTATTCAGGATAAAACCCTGATACCGTCGGGCATTCCCATAGGCATATATGTAAAGACGCAGGGAGTTTTGGTCGTAGGCATAGGCGAGTTTAAAAATCCGGCGGGAGAGATAATCTCACCGGCAAAATATATTCTCCAGCCGGGCGACTATATTCTGGAAGTGAATGGAGAAAAAATAGAAAATAAGAAACAGTTTGTTTCAATTATAGAAAAATCGGCAGGAAATGAACTTATATTGACGCTTCTTAGAAACGAAGAGACTACGGAAGTGAAAATTTCACCGCAGAGCAACCAGAACGACGAATGGAAGCTCGGTATCTGGGTAAGGGATAATGCGCAGGGTATCGGCACACTGACTTATGTAGATTACGATGATACATTCGGAGCGCTGGGGCATGGAATTAACGACGTGGATACTTCTACACTGATGCTGCTTGGCGAAGGAACCTTATATAAAACCGAAATCATAGGGATTACAAGAGGGGAGAACGGTTCGCCCGGAGAGCTGACCGGATATATAGAGTATAATAACAATAATATAATTGGTGAGATTACACAGAATACGGCGGAAGGAATTTTCGGGGTATGCAAGGACGAAGTCGTGCAGCAGACGGCGTATGAGGCGATTCCGATTGCCTTAAAGCAGGAAGTGCAGACAGGACCGGCACAGATTATATGTTCAGTCACCGGAGAACCCAAGCTTTATAATATTGAGATTACGGAGCTTCATCTGGAAAACGACAATGTTAATCGGGGAATGGTGCTAAAAATCACAGACAATGAGCTGCTTGCGCTTACAGGCGGTATTATTCAGGGCATGAGCGGCAGCCCCATCATACAGAACGGTAAGTTTGTAGGCGCGGTTACGCATGTTCTGGTAAACGACGCCGCCAGCGGCTACGGGATTTTTATTGAAAATATGCTGGTGCAGTAGGCAGGAGCTTTATCCTGCCTCAAGCTATGGCGGCAGATTATATTTCCTCAATCGGCAGCACCAACTGCGAGCAATACCTGCCCGGATCAAACTCCAGCGATGTATAAGGCGCGACCAGAGCGATGCTCCGGACATATCCGGCAGGGGTAAGCCCGCGCTCTTTTACCTGCTCTCCAAGATAGAGGTAGGCGTCGTCCACCTTGTCATAATTCCCATAAAACAGCACCGAAAGGGCAGTACAGGCGGGAATGCGGACCGCATCCTCCGGCGCCTGTTTTGGCAGGACGGGAATACAGATATAAGAATCATAGGGCGCAGAAGAAATCCGACCTTCCAGATAGTCTGTGCGTTCATTTATAATCGAAAGCGGCTCAGAAGAAAGGACATATCCCTTTTCCACGCATTCATGGAAAAATTCGTACATGGCAACGTACTTATCCTGTATGGAGCTTCCCTGGAAACGCTGCATACAGCAGACCGTTTTCGGAATTTTTATGATGGATACGGACTTATCCGGCACCGCATGGGAGCGCAGCCGCATTTCCTCAACCTGCTGCTGTAACAGGGAAAGTTTCTGCTCCAAAACAGCAAGGAGGTCGTGTGCCATTCCGCCGCTTGCATAATAGGCGCCAATTTCTTCCGTGCTGAATCCCATGTACTGAAATTTCTGAATCTGTAAAATCCGTGTGATGTTATTATTGTCGTAATAGCGGTATCTGCTTTCCGGATTTGTCCGGGCAGGCACAAGCAGCCCCTTTTCCTCCAAGCGTATCAGGCTGGAACGGGAAATGCCGCAGGCATGGGCAGCCTGATTGATAGTAAAAAAGCTGTAGTCAGTTTCGTTAATTGGTTTATCCATGATGTAAACTCCTTATAAAAATTTTGTGGAAAAATTAAAAAAATAGCAAAAAAATGAAAAACCACTTGAGATGTTCAGGGGTGGTTATGTTATTATAACTCTGAATAGTATATCCTGCAAAATAAAATCTGTCAAGTACAGATAATGTCTGCGGGATATGGCTGAAAAAACGAGTTGACAGGAGACCACAAAAATGGATGAACAACGCGCATGGTTAAAATCAAGAAGGAAGAAAAGACTACGGATCACGGCGGTCATACTCAGCGTATGCCTGCTGGTGACGACATACCCCGATATACTGACGACAATCTCGGCGCTGGCGGCGGACATTCGCAGCGTAGAGGGGACGGTGACGGTCACGGGCTTTGCCAAGCTTGACGAAGAGACCGCCATGCAGGAGGTGGAGACCGGGACGGACATTTCCGAGCTGGACCTGCCGGACACCTTAAAGGCTTATGCGGAAGCGGCGGACCGGGAGGACGAGAAGCCTGCGGAGGATGAAGAGAAACCGGAGGAGGAGAATCCCGGCGCGGACGATGAAGAGAAGCCAGAGGAGGAGAATTCCGGTGCAGACGACGGCACAGGGGAAGAAAATCCCGGTGCAGACGACGGCACAGGGGAAGAAAATCCCGGCGCGGACGACGGCACAGGTGAGGAAGAACCCGGCGCGGACGACGGCACAGGTGAGGAAGAACCCGGCGCGGACGATGTTTCGCCCCTCACTATCGAGAGCGGCTCTTTTACGCTGCCACAATACCAGTCGGAAAACCCGACGGGCAGCATTGCGGTGCAGACCTTATCAACAGAGACCATAGAAATCAAGAACGTTACATGGCAGGCGTCCCCCGCCTACGACAGCGAGACGGAAGGGGTTTATGTCTTCACGCCCATCTTACCGGAAGAAGAACTGCGGGAAAAAGGCATACTGCTCTCAGATGATATCAAGCTGCCCGAAATCACCGTGGAAGTATATTCTGCATTTGTGGGCGATCAGGAGCTGACGCCGGAGCAGTACGCGCACATGATGGCGGGCATACAGGATAATCCCGTACTGCTGACGGAGGAGGACATTTTGGCGCAGGACCCTTCCCTTGCACCGGCGGGCGGCAAAAGAAGGGCAGCGGCGCGGGCAGCCGCAGTAATCCATCCGGGCACCTATGTGACGACAAAGGATAATGAGAACAATGCCGGCACGGGAGTGGCGGACGACGATATTGACCAGTATATACGGCAAACGGACAGTCGCATGCCGATCGAAGCCAATATTTTTATCCCGAAAGGAGAGCTGCCCACCCAGAGCTGCTATATCGCCGTGCGTACCTATGATGTGGACTGGCAGGGAGACGACCGGTTTCCTAATATTGCTGAGTATGACAAGCTGTTTGTCAATGGAGAGCGTGTAGGCACGCTGACGGGGCTTGACGAACTATGGAATACCTCTTATTACAAGGTGCCGCTATCCTGCCTGAAGGAAGGAAAGAACACCATAAGGATAGAAGTCTGGGACTGTACGGACAAAAGCAAATTTTGGGATGAGAACCCACCGCTTGTGAAGAATGAAAATTGGATGATAAGCATCGACTGGATGCAGCTTGTCTGCGACGGCGGCTCGCGTGTTGGAATAGAGGAATTTTTCATAAGCCTGACCTCCGCGGCGGCGGAAGGCAAACAGGTGGCAATTCAGGCGGAGACGGTGATTAAGAGCACGAACGCGGGTGCGAAATATGATACGGAATATTCCATCACGGACAGCAAAGGCTATATCGTGGGCAGCTATCAGGAAGCGAACGTTTCAGGCGGCACACATACGTTTACCATCACCATGCCGAAGAATTCCAAGAACGGCACATATACGGTACAGGGGCTGTTAAAAAGCCAGAGTGACGGCGGCATTCTGGCAGCGGACTCTATGGATTTTATATTTAAAGATGGAGTGGTGCAGCTTGGTCCGAAGATCACTCACATACTCTCCCCGGACACATTGACGAATCAAAACGTCACGATTACGCCGAAGGTGGCGGATGCAGCGGGCTATACGAATATCAGCATTTCCCTGGCAAGTCAGACAGCGACGAAAAACGGTACCTACAATTTTACCGTGAATTATAAGGATAATGGCGTCACTAAATCCATACCATATACGGTGACGGTGGATAATATCGACAAGGTGGCGCCGGTCATTACCTACGAACCGATCACGATCAGGGAAGGACAGTCTTTAGAAGAGGTGGAGGAACTGTTTGCGGCGGCGCTCTCGGTCACAGATGACAGGAAGCTTGCCGAGGAACCGTTTCAATATACCGTTCCCGCGGACATAAGCGCTGCGCCGGGCACAAAGAGCATTACCGTGACGGCGACTGATTTTGCCGGCAATACAGCAACGAAAAGCTGTACCATCACGATACTGCCTGACCCGATCAAGCTGACGATGGGAGAGCCAAAAGCAGTTGCGGGCAGTAAGGACAGCTATACCTTAAACGCGGTCTTAGAGAACACCGGCGGCGGCACGATCACGGAAACCGGCTTCGTGTGGGGCGTTATAGAAAATCCGACGTTAGACGTAAACAACGGCAGCGCGAAAACGGCAAGCGTGGTTAAGACAAAAGGCGGCAAACTCTCCGCAAACGCCGCAGGAATAGTCTATGGCGTGGGATATTATGCGCGTGCTTACGCCAAAGTGACTGCGGATGGAAAAACAAGCGTTGCCTACAGTGACAGCAAGAGGTTCGGCAGCGGCATACCCGCCTACGGCACATTCTCCGTAAGCGGCGTTTCCGGCAGTACCTTTACCATCACACGCACGGGCGGCACGGACGGGAAACAGACCGTCTACTACCGTACCGTCAACGGCTCCGCCATCGGCGGCACCCATTTTACCCATGCGGCAGGTTCCCTTACCTTCGCAGACGGCGAGACCAGCAAGACGGTGACAGTGACGGAGAAAGGCGTGACCACAGCCTATGGCGGCAGGACGACGACCAGCTACGCCAATGCGGACAGGACGTATTCCTTAGAGATCTACCGGGTGGAAGGCGGCGGAGGGATTGACCAAAGTAGTCGATACCAGACACGGACGATGTCGAAGAGCAGCAGCTATACGATCGACAGGACGATCTATACCACGGAGAAATCAAAGATAGAAGTCTCGGCGACATCGGGAGGGCACGTGAAGCGGATCGCGGATACGACCGGCAAGCAGGGCGGAACACAGACAAACATAAGTTTCCTGACCAACCGTTATAAAGAGAAAAACTATAATACCAGCGCCAATTTTTCGGATTATTATACAGGCGCCAACCAGAAAACCTACCTGAACGCCACGGCGGACGGCTGGTATTACCGCTATGTGCTGCTGGCGTATGAGGATATGGACGGTTATGAGTACGCCTATTTCGGGACAAAGGCGTTAAAGGATACACATTATGACCTTGATGGCGGGGAAAAAGGAGCATTGATTTCCGGGATAGCCGGACAGCTCTGGATGTGTAATTTCCAACTAGAGAAAAAGGGTGCCGCAGGAACCTACAATTTCCCGGACACCCGGACCGGCGGCGAGGAAGGTTCCGGCATGCCCTACAACAGTTCCGGCACGCCATCTAACTATAATAACAAGACCTATGTCAAGCTGGGGCTTAACGATACCTGTTATCTTTATTTCGGGGCTACCGGAAGAGATACTGATATCTGGTACATAGACGGTCTGACCGGCTATGCCCTCGTGTATGATGAGAAAGAGCCGACCTGCATTGGCGTCGCGCCGATGGCGGGCGGTGCCTATCTGCCGGGCGACCCGATCACCGTGGCGCTTGTCTTTGACGAGATCGTGGACAAGACGAACAGCAGTCTGACCAATGTGGCAGTCAATACAAATGTAGGGACGCTTACCTATGCGGGCGGCGCGGATACGAATGTCCTGTATTTTACGGGAACGGTGTCTTCTACGGCAAGCTTAAGCGGCAGCAGCGCCCTCAAAGTGACCGGTATCACGAACAGCGGCAATATCAAGGATATGTGCAATCTGACGGGTACGGCTTCCACTTTTACCAGCCGCAATACGAATATCGAAGTGGACGCGACCAAGCCGGCAGTGACGATTACGGCGAAGACAAGCGGTTCCCTGCCTCGTCATCAGGCACAGGTTACGGCGACAGGGGCGGCGTCTATCCAGTATGTGTGGACACAGGACACCACTATGCCCGCTTATGGCTGGCAGGATGTGAAAAGCGGCACGACGCTGACAGGAAACTGCGGCGCGGCGGGAAAGACAGAAACGTGGTATTTGCACGTGAAAGCGACCGCATCGTCGGGCGCGTCCACCCATGAATATAAGGTGTTTACCTTTAAGCAGCCGGCGATCACAGGGGTATCCGTGCGCGCGGAAAGCTCTGCAAACTCTGCGGATGTGTCTGATGTATGGAAGACCTCTTCTAAATATATCGTGGTGCAGTATGACGGTGCGCAGACAAACGGCACGACGCTTACCTTTGACGGACCGCAGACTTCTACGCAGGGCATTACGACCGCGTCCGGCACGAAATATCTGCAGGTCACGAAGAACGGCACTTATACGGTCACGCTGACGGACAGCTACGGCAATGTGATCTCCAAGTCTGTGAAGGTGGAAAAAATAGATACGACCGCGCCCACGGCAACAATCACCGAGGCGCGCAGTACGGAGGCGGGGGCTGCGTCGCCCGTCTACCATGAACTTACCATGACGGCGCAGGCGGCGGATTTAGCAGGCGCATCGGAGCCGGCTTCCGGCGTGAAGACGGTGCAGTATGCTTTCTCCACGCTTGCAAATTCATCTTCCGTGGCAGGCAGCGCATGGACGACGCTGACGGATACGGATAAACTCGCGGACGGCAGGTACAAACTGACCTATACCGCGACGCAAACGACGCAGACGAAAATATATCTCCATATCAAAGTGACGGACAATGCGGGCAACGCGACCACAGCACGCTCCGCCGACTACACGGTCATTAAAGAGCCTGAGGCGAGCGCGAAACCACAGATTACGCTGACGCAGACAAGCCCTTCTGCGTCCGGACAGACGAACGGCGACGCGACGCTTACATGGAAGCTGACAAACGGCGGCGCGGGTAACTGCACGGTCAATGCAGGCGGCGCGAACCTGACCGACAAAGGAACAGGCGACAGCGGCACGATAACCGTATCGAAGAACGGCGTCTATATGGTGAGCGTTTACGATGAAAACGGCGATTCCGCGCAGGCAGCCCTCGTGGTAAACTGTATCGACAAAGAAGCGCCCACGCTTTCCGCGCTGACGGTCACGCAGTCAGGCTATGCGAAGACAAAGAGCGTAAGCGTGAGCGGTATCACCGATAACCTGACGACACTGTATGATGAAAAAGGCGTGACAGGCAAAGGCGGCAGCGGCGTTGCGAAAATAGAGTATCAGCGCGAGGGCGGCAGCACATGGACGACTGTAAATGCAAGCGGCGATACCGCAAGCTTTACCGTGAACAAGCAGGGAACCTATAAGGTCAGACTTACCGACCAAGTGGGCAATGAGAGCAAAGAATATACCATAAAAGTAGAAGGGATCGACAATACCGCACCGATATTGACCGCTCAAGTCAATGCAACGCCCAAGACAAGCGGCTGGTATACCGACAGCACGGTACCCGTAACCCTTACATACGAGGACAAAGCGGGAGCGGAAGAATCTGCCAGCGGCGTGAAGTCCGTGCAGTACGCCTTTACAATGGATAAAAACACCACTCCGGCAAACCTCACAAGCCTCGGCTCCACGGCGGTGTCAAGCGGCAGCGCGGTCTGCAGCCTGACCAGCAACGGTACTTATTACCTCTACTGCAAGGTGACTGATCAGGCAGGCAATGTGACGGCGGGCTGGATGAAAGCGGACGGCAGCATAGGAAGTGAAAGCAGTGCTGCTGTACCCATCAAGAAAGATTCCAATAAGGGAAGCGGGACGATCAGCGGACCGGCGGAAAGCCAGCCGGCATCGTCCGGGCTTAATATGAGCATTACCGTATATTACGGTCCCTCCGGCGGTGAGCTGACCGCCACAGGTCAGACCGATTCCATCGGGACGCTTGCTGCCCATGCCGGACCTAGCACAAAGAGCGAGACGGTTTCCTATACCACGAAGACCATCGGCACAAACTATATCTATCTCAGCCCTATATCATGGGGGAGCCGATATTACTGGAGTTATTATGTGCGCAAGGTGAGCTTCGACAGTCAGGGCGGCAGCGCGGTGGCGGACCAGCTTGTGTGGACGAAACAGGCAAGCACGTCCACAAGCACGTCGGTGGACTGTAAGCTGACAAAGCCTAATAACCCCACCCGCACGGGCTATACATTCGGCGGCTGGTACACCGACGCGGCGTGTACGAATGAATTTGACTTTGAAAAACAGACACAGATACGCACCGACACGACGCTCTATGCGAAGTGGACGGCGATTACCTATGAGGTAGATTATGTGCTGAAAGTGCCGCAGCCGTTCACAACCACAGTTACCTACAGCGAGGCGGATTATGAAGCGCCTACTGATAAAACAACCTACATCTACGGGGACGAAATGGAACTGCCCGTACCGACGCTGCCGACAGATGTGTCAGGCTTTGTGTTTGACGGCTGGTATACGACAGCCGACTACAGCGGGGCGCGGTATACTTCGGTGCCAAAGACCGCAGCGAGTGATATCACGTATTATGGACGGTTTCGGGATGTGGAGGCGCCGATTTCGTATAAGCTTGACGTGTGGAATAATGGTAAACCTTGTTATAACACAGTGGATGGTGTTAGATGGTATAATGCAAACACAACAAGGTGCGCACTTCAATTTCGCGAGAACAAAGGGATTGAGAAATACATTGTCTTGTGGGATGGGAATGTTGTAGAATTACCAGAGGAAGAAGGAATATTGCATACCACAAGTATGGCTATAGGTAATAAGTGGCTACAAGGTATTTATTTTGCACGAAATTTATGGGAAGGCTATGAGATCCAGACGGGGACACATACCTATACGGTGCAGGCATGGGACGCAGAGGGTAACATGGGTGAGTTCACCACTACGTTACACTACGACCCCGACGCGCCCACAATCGGCGACATTACCTACACGGTAACCCCGGTTATACGGTATAGGACGAAAGATACATATACCGATAGTAGTATAAGTAGTAGCAAGTTTGTAGACAATTATGAAACTGACAGCACAGAGGTAAGGATGTTTGGCAAAAGACCGACAATCCGCATTCCTGTCAGTGACGCGACCAGCGGGTTGTGGAAGCTTACTTATACAATGACGAGACTCAACTCTAAGGGTCAGGGGCTAACAACTGAGACGAAGGAAATTGATTTGACCGGGCAGGGCAGCGAGGGAATCGTGGAGATTGAGATGGAGAAGGACTGGCACGGCACAATCACGGATATCATACTCTACGATAAGGCAGGCAACCAGTCAGCAGTCACGGCCATCGGCGAGATCATGGTAGATACCACGGCGCCGACGATTAGTAATATTAAGCTGTTAGGTAAGGAACCGGAAGACAGATGGTATTCGGAAAGTGAGTTTGAAACGAATCCATATTTTGACTATAAGCTTGGGGATAATTTTTCTTTTGCGTCCTACCGTATGCTGAAAAATGGAAAGGAAATTAGAAATGGTTCCATATGGGCTGCTAGCTTAGGACTCCATATAGCAATAGGTAAGGATGGAAAAGTAGGGGAGGAATATCTGGGTGAAAACACGTTTACATGGGAAGCGACAGATCCACTCGGAAACGTCACGACGAAAAGCGTGACCATTAAAATCCGCAAAGACGACGGAACCGTTCAGGAGCAGACTCCGCAGGCAGTCTGCGACTACCCGGCGGACGCTATCTCGCACCTTGTTGCAAATGCGGAGTATGGGATTACCATTAACGGCAACTCCTACCCCGTAACTACGGACGAACAGGGCAGGATTCCTTTTGAAACGACGTTTGGCAGTATTACGTCTCTCTGCGGCACGACCATACAGATTGTCAAGAAAGGGATAACAGTAGACGGAACGCCATACACAACTGACTCGGAGGCGCAGAGCCTTACCATTAACGCGCGCCCGGACGCAAACGCGGTGAACAGCGCGACAGTTGTTGCGGAGCTGTTGAAAGAGGCGGGCGATGCGAAGATAACCTTGACGATGAGCGGCAGTTCGGACGATACAAATCGGACATGGGAATATCAGACGCCGGGCAGTACGGCATGGACGACCGCGCCGACTGATGATAGCGGCAATGTCACCATCACCAACCTTCCCGCAGGAAATATCACCCTGCGCGTCAAGGCACAGGCGAACAGCTCCGATACGGTGAACGACGGCTTTCCGCATGGCGTGACAGGCACACAGACGGTCAGTGAGGGCGCCGGTACGATTACGGTACAGTATAATCTGAATGACAATGATAGTACGGTTAAAGCACAGGGGAAACCCGAAGATACGTCGTTATTAACCTACCAGAGCACACTGACCGCGCCGACCGCGCCTACAAGGACAGGCTATAAGTTCATGGGCTGGTATGTATCTGAAGACGACTATGTACCCGGCGGCAGCACCGAGCAGGCGTGGCGTTTTGCGGGTACGGCGAATGCGCAGATCGTCGGGGAGATACTCGGTGACGACCGCGATAAATATGAGGACCATTGTAAGATGGAAGAAGGCGTTTATGTCGTCACCCTCTACGCAGGCTGGCGTGAGGCTGTCGCGCCGGAACTGACTGCCACCCTTACCGATAACAGTAACGGCGCAGGCAACAGCAACGACGGCGCAGGCGGCAGCGGCGCAGGCGCAGGCAGCAGCAGCGGCGGCACAGGCAACAGCAGCGGCGGCGCAGGCAGTAGCAGCGGCACGACGATTACCGATGATGGCTGGCATAACAGCCTTGCGATAGACCTTAATTTCTCTGATAACGTAGGCGTGACGAAACTGTATGTGAAAAAGGACAGCGCCGCTTATGTGGAACTTAGCGGAGACGGTATCGGAGATGGGGCAAGCGCAGGAACGACATACAAATTGACTTATCCTGCTATGAAGGAAGGCGCTAGTATAGAAGAAGGCGTACATACCTACACCTTTATGGCGAAGGACGCCGTAGGAAATGATAAAACAGTGTCGGTAACGACGAAACTGGATACGACTAAGCCGGTATTTGGCGAAGCCTCTTTTGAAAATGGCTATAAGAACCTCTGGAACTGGATAATCCGCAAAGAGAGCCTTACGATTACCATTCCGATAACGGAAAAAGGCAGCGGTATCGGCGGTGCGGGTGCAATCGGCAGCGTGGAATATGAGCTGGTCGAGGACACAGACGGCGCGAGTGGCAGCGAATGGAAGACCGCTACAGTCTCCGGCAGTACGACGAAAGGCTACGCGGCGAAGATTACTATCCCTGCGGACTTTAAGGGGCAGGTTGTAGTCAAAGCGACAGACAATGCGGGCAATGAGTCCGACGAAATGCACATCGGCTCGAATGCGGACGGCGACCTGCGCGGCGTAATCGTGGAAAAAGGCGCGCCGCAGATTAGCGTCAAGGCTGACCGAAACGTAAGCGACGCGACATCGACCGTAACAGCGACGGACGCGGCGGCAGGCGCAGCAAACGGCGTTACATTAGATAACGACAGTTATTATAATTCCGCGCCCAGACTTTTTGTGACAGTGACGGATACATGGGAGACGAAGAGCGGGGAAAGTGCGCTCACGGCTGGGCTTGCGTCAATCGAGTGGACGATTGATGGCAGCGGCGAACACAATCCAATGAATCCAGTGCAGGCGAACTACCTCGGCACAGGCAGCTCCAGCACAGGCACAGGCAGCTCCGGCACAGGCACAGGCAGCTCCGACACAGGCACAGGCAGCTCCGACACAGGCGCAGGCAGCTCCGGCAAAGGCACAGACAGCTCCGGCACAGGCGCAGGCAGCTCCAGCACAGGCACAGGCAGCTCTGGCACAGGCGCAGACAGCTACCAGCCGCTTACCACGCACAGCTTTACCATCGCAGGACTCGAAGGACAGACAGGCGAGGTTAAAGTGACCGTTACCGCTACAGATAACGCGGGCAACGTGACAAAAAAGACCATAACGCTCCATATCAAAGACAAGATGGCGATACCGTCGCCCGTCATTGATTACGTAAATGAGAAATTGACCGGATTAGAGGTAGGTGCAGACTATATCATCAGCAGCGGGGCAGCGGATGACGCGCAGGGCGGCACGGCGGACACGGCGGACGCGAATGGCAGCATTGCCATAAAAGAGGAGTGGTTTGGCTCCGACGTAAAAGTCCGCAGGAAGACAACGGACGAAAATACCATACTGGACAGCGACGAAGTGCAGATTACGCTCAATGCGCGCCCGGACGCACCCGTTATCACGAAGACCGATGAGACCATCAAGAATAAGGGCGACGGTATGCTGCACCATCTTACCACGGCGATGGAATACCGCAGCAGCACGGACGGCGGCAAGACATGGACGGAGTGGACGGCGGTTGCTGATAATAAAATAACAACCGTTACTAACATTGGCGGAGATGGCAAAAGCATGACAAGACTGCCCGCTTGCGAGATGGAAGTGCGCTTAAGGGCGGTGGCGAATACGACGGACAGCAACGACGGTGCGCCCTACGGACAGTACACTCCTGCGCAGATCGAGGAAGGGAAGCCACTGACCGTTACCTTTGACACGAACGGCGGCAGCAGCATAGAATCTGTTACGGGACTTGCATGGAATGATACCGTAAAACGCCCGAACGATCCGGTAAAAGACGGCTACGCCGTTGAAGGCTGGTATCGTGAGAACGCCTTAAGCACCAAATGGAATTTTGCGCAGGCAGACGCAGGAAACACAGCGGGAACAGGAACCGCGGCGGATCTGCTCAACGATAAAAACGGCGTGGACGTGACCGCAGACGCGCCCGGCATTACCCTCTATGCGAAATGGGTGGACGACGAGGCTCCGTCCCTTGACGCGACGCTTGTCGCAGGGGATAGCAGGGCAGCGGTGGACGAAGACGGCTGGTATCAAAATCCCGCCATCGTACTGACCTATTCCGATAACGAGGAAGTGACAAAGCTTTTTGTAAAAATAGACGGAGAGACAGACCGCGAAGCAGCCTATAAAGAGATTACGGACTATACTACTGCGGCGGAAAACGGCACGGACGCCGCAGGCAATAAGCGATTCCAGTATACTTATACGGAGCTTTCGGAAGGACAGCACACTTATACCTTCAAGGCGCAGGATGCGGCAGGCAAGGAGACAGAGACGACACTTACGGCAAAGCGCGACAGCACGGCGCTGGAGTTTGGCAATGCGTCCTATGAAGAGGGACATAAGAGCCTCTGGGACTGGATTATCCGCAAAGAAAGCCTTATCATCACGATACCCATCACCGAGAACGGTAGCGGCGTGGAGAGCGTGGAATATACGCTGACTCCCGCCGGCGACACGGCAGGCGGCAACGGCAGTACAGAAGGCGGTACGGGCGGCGATACAGATAGTGGTACGGGCGGCAGTACAGAAGACGGTACGGGCGGCAGTACAGAAGACGGTACGGGCGGCAGTACAGATGATACAGGGAATAGCCTGAATATCATCACGGGAACCGCGAAGATAAGCGGCAGCCAGAGCGCAGGTTACACGGCGACCATCAGCATTGAACCCGATTTCAAGGGTACAGTGAAGATCACAGGCAGCGATAAAGCCGGAAATGCGGCGGCTGAAAAGACCATCGGCACAGACGGCAGCGGTGCAGGCGGCGTAATCGTCGAGAACAACGCGCCGCAGATCACCATACTGGCGGACCGATATCCTTCGGAAAACGATGCGACACAGGCAGACGGCACACAGCTTCGCGACGAGAGGTACAACGGCGCGCCGGGGCTTGTGGTAACAGTCGCGGACGACGGCGCGGGGGACGGCAGTGTGACCACATCGGGCATTGCTTCCGGCATCGCAAAAGTGTCCTGGGAGGTCGCAGGCACAAGTGAAAAGGGCGAGAGGACCGGCACAGGTGAAGACGGGGCGGGAACGTCCTATAACGCCCAGATGGTGAGGGAGGACACCTTCACAATCCCGGCAACGGCGCTGCAGGCGGCGGAGAACCAGGGGAAGACTCGGATCACCGTGACCGTGACCGCTGCAGACCAGGCGGGCAACACCGCCGTAAAGATGGTGAACATCGACTTAAAGAGCAAAGAGAATACCCCGAATGCGAAGATCGGCTATGTGGCGGAGACGATCACAGGCTTAAAAGCAAATACGGCATATGTCATAAACGAAACGGGCGTCCTAAGCAGCGCAGGAGGCGCGGCGGAGATCACGGAAAGCTGGTTCGGTACGCAGGACAATACCATCGTACTGTCCGGTGACGGGGAACGGACGATGGACAGCCTGCCGCAGAAACTGGATATCCCGGCGCGCCCGGCTGCGCCTTCTGTAACAGCGGGGAATGCAAGCTACCCCGGCGCAGCGGACGGAACGATTACAGTGACCGATACGGTCAATGGAGCGGCTTATGAGTTTTCGGCGGACGGCGGCGATACATGGAAAGTCGTGAGCGGCGCGCAGATAACAGGGCTGGCGGCTGGCACATACCAGATACGGCAGAAAGCGCTCGAAGAGAAGAATTTCAAGAGCCTTCCCGCAGAAGTGAGCGTGGAGGAGACGCCTGCCAAACCTTACGATATGCCGGCGGCAGAGATCGACTATGAAAAAGAACTGCTGACAGGCATTGCGGCGGGCGCGGTATATGAAATCTCCTACGACGTCCCGGAGAATGACGGAAACGACAGTGAGGGCGGCGAAGGAGACGGCGGCGGTGAAGAGAACGGCGGAGACGACAGCGGAGACGGCGGTGAAGAGAACGGCGGAGATGATGATGAGGCTGATTATGAAGGAATCACCGAGACCTTTACTGCGGCGGAGGGCGGCACGCTCCCTGTGAAAGATGAGTGGCTTAAACAGAAGCTCCACATCATCAGGATGGGCAACAGCAGGGAATGGTGCGCCAGCGACACGCAGCAGCTCGATATTCCGGCAAGGCCCGCCGCGCCGGAGAACCTTACGGGTATAAGCATCACAAGGGAAAACGCGAACCCGGATAAACTGGCGCAGATAAAAGGTCTGACGGCTGGCACGACCTACGAAGTCTCCACAGACGGCGGCAAGACTTGGCTGGCAGAGAAAAAGACGGCGGACGCAAGCGGCACAATCAGCGGGCTTGACGCGCCGCAGAGCTACACCGTGCGCGTCGCCGCAAGCAATGCGAAGAAAAACTTTGCCGGATATCCCAGCGAAACAGCCGTGGAGGTGGATAACTTTACCCTCGCCGTGACCTTTATGGAGGAGGATGAGACGGCGGACGGCACAACAGATACAGACCGCTATAAAGTATATCAGACGGCGGACGTCTACTATGGGCGGCTGCTCGATACGGTCCCGGCTGTGCCGACAAAGAAGGCGGCGGACGGAAGCCTGCTGGTAGGCGAGTGGTGTAAAGATAAAGAAGGGAATACGCCCGTAGATTTTTACACGGAAAAAATAACAGAGGATACGACCGTGTATGCGGCGGGCTATGCCGCAGGATATACCGTGACGCTTGCGGGCGGCACGGGCTACAGCCTGACCGCGCAGCGCGGCAGCGTAAGCCCGGTAAAGAGCGGCGGTAGCTTTACCTTTGTCTTTAAGCTGAGCGAAGGGTATGAGAAGACGGAAAACTTTGCCGTCAAAGTAAACGGCGTGGTGGTAACGCTTTCTGCGGACGGAACCTATACCATTGAAAACATTACGGCGGCTAAGACTGTGACCGTGGAGGGCGTGAAGAAGACAGCCGCCCCGACACCGCCGGGACCCGATGAACCGGACAACCCGGATAACCCGGACAAGCCCGATAAGCCGGGCGGCGGCAGCGGCGATGAACCGGGCGGTAACAGCGGCGATGATTCGGGCGGTGACGATGACACGCCGGGCGATAACCCCGGAAATAACCCGCCCACCGACAACATACCGCCTACGGACACCACATCGCCTACGGACACCACACCGCCTACGGACAACACACCACCCGCCGATGATACATCGCCTGCGGACGAACGGGAACCGGGCGATGGCGGCAGGAAGCAGAATGATGGCGATGATAAAACGCTAGACGACGGCGGCGACAGGAAACTGGGCGATGACGACGATAAAACGCTGGACGACGGCAGCGGTAAGACACCGGATGGTGAAAATGATAAAGAGCCGGGCGTGACAGAAACGGTCGTGCCTGCCATCATCGAGGACGGAAAGATCGTCATTCCGAGCGGCACACCGGGCGGATCATCAGAGGACGGCACAGGCGGACAGACGGAAGGCATAGGCGGACAGACGGACGGCACAGACGGACAGACGGAAGGCACGGCGGGAGACTATGCCATTATGACGGATGCTGCAAACGGCGTTACGACGGCGCGAACCATCTTCCAGATCCATGACGAAAACGGCAATCCCGCAGGCACAGTCATAGTAACTGTTGTCTGCAAAGAGCAGAAGTGGACGGCAGGCGTGAAGGACGTCATCGCCGTGGCGAACGCAGTATTGACAAAAGAACAGATGCAGCTTGTACAGAGCGGCGAGACCATCGAGATCCGCATTGACGTGAAGGATATTTCGGGGAGCGTGCCGCAGGCAGACAAAGAGACTATCGAGAACTGCATCGAAGCGTACAAAGACGAGATTCCCGGTCTGGTACTCGGTATGTACATAGACATTTCGATGTACATCAGGATCGGTGACGGCGACTGGAATGCCATCACAAAGGCGGGCGAACCGGTAGACGTCGTGGTTGGCATACCGGAAGAATTGCAGGCGGACGGCAGGGCGTACTACATCATCCGCGCCCATGAAGGAGCGTATACCCTTATGGAAGATGCGGACGCTGCGCAAGAGACCATCACCATCAGTACCGATCTGTTTTCCAGCTACGCGATCGCTTACCAGCAGACCGATGGAGCGGATACAGACGGTAATGGAAAGTGCAGACTTTGTCACATCTGTCCGACATTCCTCGGTATATGCTGCTTTATCTGGCTAGCAGTCATTATTGTAACGATTTTGATAATCTGGCTTGTCATTCGCCGGAGGCGCAAGGAGCAGGAAGAACCGGAACAACAGGCGTAACTAAAATGAAAGTACATTTTTGCATGGGCTGTCTGCGCAGACAGCCCATGTTTTTTATAATCTGCAATGTTCAGAGTTTAACGGGAATTGCAGTGAAGCACATCGGACGGAGAGGTAGAAATTTTTTGGAAGTACAAAGATGAAATGAAAATGACAGTAATGAGGTGGCAATTACTTGGGATATGGAAAGAGGGGACATAGGAAAATACGGTGTTGCTTATGGAACAGAGCATGATGTGAATATATGTTCTGATACATATTCCTACCATTTGCTTCACAGTGTTGGAGATGTAATAATTGTTGTATTACACAATCATCCATCAACGAAAACTTTTTCTTTAACAGATATATATTCATTGATGAAATATCGAGCTATTCAATATATGGTAGTTGTATCTAATCAAGGAATTATACATTATCTCAAAAAAGAAAAGAATTATGATGAAAATAAGGCTGGAATACTGTATAATGAGTGTAACAAGAGAAGTAGAGAAAGTAAAAATGTTGAGGAAATGTATGAAGCTGTATTAGGTTTTCTGAGAAGATGCCATGAGGTTGGATTATATTATAAATAAGGAGGTGCAGTATGAGTAAAATAGATGATAAAGAATGTATTACAATGGACGATCTTGCAATTCCGCCCTATTTTACTGGTTCACTTGATACAAGCAAGTATGTGACGGATTGGGATGCAATCAATGAAAGTATAGAGAAGAATCGTGCGATTATTGCTTCTCTGGGTGGAGAGTTTGCCGAACTTGTAAGACCAAAGCAGAAAGTATGATGAAACAAGATTGTGAATAAGGTACAAAAGAGGAGCTTTTGACAGATATATTGAAGGCTTCTTTTGAAGTGAAAGCTGGCGGACGCAGTCACCCATGTGCTGGTAAACGATTACACAAAGGGGTATGGGATTTTTATTGAGGAGATGTTTTTACAAATGAATTGAAATGAGTGACCGAAAAATGTATAATATTATTGAAGGACAGGAGGGTGTAATTACCAATGAATGATATTTATGGTTCTTCCGATGAACGACAGGCAGCGCTGCATGAACAGGATTTACAGAGACTGCGTGGTTTCCGGCTTATGGACGATGATTTTTTATCTGCTTTCTTTAGGGATAATATAGAGGATACGGAGTTTATTTTACGCATCATACTGAATAAACCAACTTTGCAAGTGAAAAGTGTCCATGCACAGCATGAGCTTAAAAATTTGAATGGTCGTTCGGTAAGGTTAGATGTCCATGCCGTAGAAGATAATGGGACAGAAATAGACATTGAAGTACAGCGGGATGACCGAGGCGCTGGATTTAAGAGAGCAAGGCATAATAGTAGCCTTTTAGATGCCTCAATCTTAAAACCGGGACAGAAACCGGAGGAATTGCCGGAAACATATGTTATTTTTATTACAGAAAGTGATGTAATCGGGCTTGATGAGCCGATATATCCAATAGAGAGGTATATTTTTGTACAAGGAAAGTACATTCCGGTGGACGATGGAGCGCATACTATATATGTAAATGGAGCAAAACAGGGGAATGAAACAGAGCTGGAGAAACTCATGCATGACTTTTCCTGTATTAAGGCGGAAGATATGTATTATTCGCAACTTGCGAAGAAAATGCGGTATTTGAAGGAAGATGAGAAAGGAGTGGAAGCTATGTGCCGTGTAATGGAAGAAATGAGAGACGAGACCGAGTTGGCTACAAGAATTGAAAATGCACTTGAGATGATTAGTGACGGACAGCTTTCTCTTGAGAAGATTGCGCAATACGCAGGTCTGCCTTTGGATAAGGTCAGGGAGCTTGCTGAGAATAAGAGTGCATAACCAGAGAGCATTGTTAAACAAACCACATAAATAAGATACAAAAGAGAAGCTTTTGACAGAGATGTTGAAGGCTTCTTATTATTTGGATTAGTGATAAATATTCTGTTTTGGGCTACCGCTTCACGATTTCAATCGTTAAAGCGATAGCCCCTTAAGTTTAATTAATTCCTGCCAGTTGAAGCTGCTTCTGTAAACGCTGGATTTCTGTCATCAACTTGGCGTTTTCTGTTTCTTGCTTGCTTATCTTCGCCTCATATTCCGCTTCGTATTCCGCTCTAAGTTTTGCCTCAAGTTTTTCCTGCCATTCCCTGAACTCATCACTAGGCAGCCTAATCAACCGTTCTGTCACATTATCGACCTCCCTTTGCAATTCACTTTGTTCCACGAATAGCCTTTTCGCTGCATGCCGTAACAATCTTGTATAGTCGCGGCATTGTAACTGTGTAAGATTGCCTGCTGATACTTCTTCCTCTAAAATTAATATAACCTCCCTCAAGTGCTCTGTCAATTCTTTTTTGGTAAATTTCTTGCGGTTTTTTTGTATACGGAAACGAAGTATTGTGTAAGGCAGGAACAAAGTCAAATGCTTATCCCTGATTTCTTCCAAAGAATAACTCTGGATTTTGACAGTCGGAATCTGATAGATATGCTCGCTGTTATCCTGAAACAATATGCGGCACTTAAGATGGTCGGGAATCCTGCTGTTTTTATCGGGATAAATCACCACTGAATGAGGAAACTTAAGCGTTATTTCTCCGGCATCACCATCTATGTTTTTCGTATAGGTGATTGCAAAATGCACGTCATAGGCAAACATACGGATTACCATTTCGTGATCGTTCTCCATCTGGCATTCCAAATGATAATAATCTGTACCGTCTACCAGAAGCGCGATATCCATAAAGGTAGAACATGGCGGTTCTTCCGCGCTTTCCCAAAAGGTAGAAGTCTCTGTTTTTAACAGCACAATAGAAGTTCCCTTCGGGTAATCTTTTCCGTAAACCTCTTTAAATAGCGGAAATAACTGCTCTGGCATAGTATCAACAATGGCCTTTAAAATCTCATCCCACAGTTTACGGCCATCATAAGCTGTGTTCTCTTTCTTAAGTGTTTTTTCTGACATAAAATTCCTTTCTTTTTTCTGTTGCAATGGTTAAAAGCATTGCAAATGCTAACAAGTTACTTTAAGTTACCATAAAACTGTGAAATGTGGCGAAACGCCGGAATGTCATGACTGCCATGAAAGCAGCCACAAATGTTTTTCACTTAAATTTAATATATCAGCTATAAGAGATTTTGTAAATAGTTTTTTAAGATAATTTTTCACGATGATTTTTCACGGAACCTCAAACGCCACGTCCAGCACAAAATAACCGTTTTGGACACGATACTCCATATAGCCGTTTCTGCGCTCGGCGGCTTGCATGATATTGGAAAGACCATAGCCGTGCCCTTCTTCTTCCTTTATCGAAACAGGCAGACCGTTTGACACAGTCAGTTGCCCGTCAAAGCGGTTACTTACACGCAGTAAAAATAAATTCTGTTGAATACTCGCCTGTACTATAATTTCTCTTTCTTTTTCAGGCATTGTTAAGGAGCCTTCCACGGCGTTTTCTAAAGCATTATTTAAGATTAAACATAGCTCCGTGGCGGGAAGTTCACATTCTCCGATGCCAATATTGCAGATTAATTCAATATGCTGCGCGCTGCATTTTGCCGCATAATTTTGCAGTACCGCATTCATATATGGATTATTGCTGAAAATTTTCACGTTCTGTTCCCTATGGTATTTAGTGACGCCGTCCAAGTATTTCTTTGCCTCTGCGGGCTTATTATCATCAAGCAGCGCAGCTAAGGTATTTAGGTGTCCGGATATGTCATGGCGTAAGGCGCGGAGCGCATTTTCATGGGAAAGCCTTGCTTCATAAAAATCCTTCTGCGATATAAGCTGTTTATCAAGCTGCCTTGCACGTTCTGTCTGCAAGGCTAAATCTGTACGCAGCCCTGCAATATGCCTTATAATCTGGTACAGGGCAAGGATTGATGAGAGTACGAATAATATCACGGCACACCAGTAGAAAAACAGAGTAATGGCAGGATAACTCATTTCCCTGAAAACATTGGCAATCTGAGCGGCATAGTATCCTTGTCCGCATATAGATATAAGATACAGGCTGGCAATCAGGCAGAGCGTGATACCAAGTCCGTATAATAACAGGATAAAGATACGGTTCTTTTGCCGCAAGGCTTCCCGAATGGCGAAAACAAACAGCGCGGCAAGCGGGAAAAACAACGCCGCTCTTTTTTCCAAAAAAGGACTGTAAAAAGAAAGAGAGCTAAACAGATTCCCAATAGGAGAAATTAGTGAAACCAAAGTCGAGACTGCGAGAATACAGCCGAATATACGGCGGTCTTTACGGTTCTTCATCTGTAAAAGCAGCCAGATAAGAGGGAGCATAACTTCGATTACGGGGATAAATACGGCAAGCGGACTGTCCATAGCGTAGGCTATGGGAGAGATAAAGCTAAACTGTCGCAAATGGGAAAGCATCTGAATCAAGGACGCCAGAATAAGCAACAGAGACGGATAATCATGGATTCCCTGAAAAAATGCAAAAATCCAGATACCGAAAAGTAAAATTGCGAGTATGCCGAATCCGGCGGCAGGCATCAGTTCCCTGCTTATGCCGGTTATCAGGGAGTCAGCTTCCGCCGCTGCTGAGGACAGACTGATGGCGGGCATGAAACCATACGCCGAATCTGTATGCGCGGTGGCAATCGTGAGTTTTTTGCCAGCAAAATGCGCAGGCAGAGAGCAGCGTACCCATTCTCCCGGCAAGGAAGGCGTAGCGGTATAATTGTCCGGAAAAGTTATTCTGTCAATACGCATATCGTCTGTTGGGCAGTTGGTGTAGAGCAGCTCATCGTTTATAAATACTGCGCAGGGACGCAAAATATCTAACATTAGAAAGGTAAATCCTGCATTTTCCTGATTTATAGTCAGGGTGCGCGAGAGATAAAAAACCTTATTTGTTTCCAGATTTATAATGTCCTCTGAGATAAGCTCTTTACGGCTGCCATCTTCTATCGTATAAATATCCCAGCCGTTAGAATCGGCAATTAACGGCGTAAGGTAAAGCGCTTCCGTTTTTGTCCGAGTAAAAGAAGTAAGCAGTCCCATAATCCAGACGGTGAGCAGGACGAACATAAGAAGCAGCGCACATTTTGATATATAATGTTTCTTTAAAATAATGTTTTTCTTCATAGATAATCCCCTTTTTCATATTGCAATATGAAGCATAAAAATTGTGTCCATTGTTCAGTCTGCTGAGACTGAGTTTATTATAGCATAGATATGCAAGAATACTTTAATAAAATTATCTGAATGTATGAAATAAATATAAAAGGGGTATTGTATTTAGAATAAAAGTATGTTATTCTACGTTTAGCATATATTTTCTATATACAAAACAGCATTAACGCTGCTTTGTGTTCTAAACGAATTCTTTTGCTGTAACGGCAATATAACTGGCGGCTGGCATATCGAGACGATATCAGCCACAGATTCGGAAAATCCATGCTTACAACCAAACATAACAAAAAGCAGGGGTTTTCGAGACACTCCTGCGGAACACAGGAGGTAAAATTGAACAAAGACATTGGCTGGAAGGGATACCTTGCGGATAACGATAGGTATGCCGACATTATTAACGGAGTCTGCTGCAAAGGACGGCAGATGGTAACAGGGGACGACCTGAAAGAATTGGACACGCAGACCGGATTTCTACAAAAACTAAACCGAGGCATAAAGATACGCGATACCCTAAGAAAAGCAGCGTTTGGAGTGAACTTTGCGATTATAGGAATTGAAAATCAAGAGAACCTCGATTATTCCATGCCGCTAAGGAGTATGTCGTATGATACAGGCGAGTATGAGAAGCAGGCTGCAAAGATACGCAGGAAGAACAGAAAAAAGTTAAAAGACCTTAGAGGAAGCGAATACTTATACGGCTTCGGAAAGAAAGACCGCCTGAACCCTGTAATAACGCTTATTATTTATTCCGGGGAAGAGGAATGGAACGAACCTGAGTCATTGCATGAAATGATAGATTTTACGGACATACCGGAAAATATGATAAATATGGTTCAGGACTATAAGGTAAATCTAATTGAAATCAGGAAACTAACGGACACAAGCATATTTAAAACAGATGTGAGGCAAGTGTTTGATTTCATACGGTGTTCAAAAGATAAGGCTGCGCTTAAGAACCTTGTGGAAGGTGACGAGGCGTATAAAAGCATGGAAGAAGACGCTTACGAGGTAGTGGCGCAGTATACCAATGCGACAGAGCTGATAGAAGCGAAAGAAGACTATTATGGAAAGGACGGTAAAGTGGATATGTGCAAAGCGCTTAAAGAACTTATTGAGGACGGCAGGGCAGAAGGCAGAGAAGAGGGTTTACGTGCGCTCGTATTCTCGCTGAGCCTACTGTTGCCGAGCATTGATGCGGTGCATCAGGCAATTATAAGGAACGAAGATTATAAGAATGTGTCAAAAGAACAAGTAATGAAATATTATAAGTTGAAAACCACATTTTAGAATTGAATATATTAAAGAATAATGCAGGAAACTGAATAATAGTTGTACGATAGGCAGGAGAGAAATCCCCGCGATGACTGAATATTCCAAAAATCCCCATAGTTGTTTATAATAATGGTAGCACGAAAATAGAAATTATTGGACAATATGTAATTTCTAAATCGTAATGCCGGAAAATTGTAATAAAATGGAGGTTTTCTATGGAACAATTAAACTTAACTGTTACAAGAGACAATGAAAAAGTGCAGCAGATTCTTGATAACCTAATGAGTACAGATAAAGCGTTTCAGATTATGATAACGGTGCCGTCTAAAATACAAGAAGCCGCAGCCGTGGAAATAAAGGCTTCGGAAAATGTAAACGTCGTACATGATTTAGAGAGGGACGTCACTAATATGATACATGAAATCGGCGTGCCGGCACATATTAAAGGCTATCAATATCTGCGCGAGGCAATCATGATGTCCGTCGAGGACGTGGAAATGCTTGGTTCAATTACGAAAATTCTATATCCGACTATAGCGGCTAAATATCAGACGACGCCGAGCAGGGTGGAGCGCGCGATACGGCATGCAATCGAGGTGGCGTGGTCGAGAGGGAGAATGGAGACGTTGGACGCATTGTTCGGTTATACCATTAATACCGGCAAAGGAAAACCCACAAATTCTGAGTTTATCGCGCTCATTGCCGATAAAATCCGTCTGCAGTATCGTAATTATCATAATTAATCTAAAATTATCCTTTTATTAACGGAAAATATGATGTATAATAACAGAAGCGGCTATATAGGAAGCCGCTTCTGTAGAAATAGCGTCGCGGAAGCTGTTTCATGGAAAGTGATTCTATTAAAGAATATTGGAGGGTTATTTCATGAAGAAGATTCTATTTGTTGCGTCAGAAGGAGTTCCGTTTATTAAAACAGGGGGCTTGGCAGATGTTGTGGGTTCTCTGCCTAAATGTATTGATAAAGAGTATTTTGATGTAAGAGTAATTCTTCCCAAATACACCTGTATGTCTCAGAAGATGAAAGATATGCTGCAATACAAGACACATTTTTATATGGATTTCCATTGGAAAAACGAGTATGTCGGCATTCTCGAAGCTGAGGTTGACGGCGTTAAATATTATTTTATTGATAATGAGTCATTTTTCAACGGATTCAAGCCATATAGCGACAATGCTTTATTTGAAATAGAAAAATATGCTTATTTCTGTAAGGCAGCGTTGTCAATCTTGCCGGTAATTGATTTCAGACCTGACCTTATCCATTGCCATGACTGGCAGACGGGACTTATTCCGGTTTATCTTAAGGAAAGATTTCAGGGCGGTGAATTTTACCGCGGCATAAAGACGGTTATGACAATCCATAATCTGAAATTTCAAGGCAAGTGGAGCGTTAAGGAAGTCAGGGAGATTACAGGACTTCCGCAGTATTTCTTCTCACCCGATAAACTGGAAGCTTATAAGGATGCCAATCTTTTAAAAGGCGGGCTGGTTTATGCGGACGCTATTACTACGGTAAGCGATACTTATGCGGAAGAAATCAAGACGGCGTTCTACGGCGAAGGACTAAACGGTCTATTATGTGCAAGGGCGCATGATTTACGCGGTATTGTCAACGGTATTGATTACGAGGAGTTTAATCCGGAGACGGATAAAAATATTGCGTTTGCATATAATGCAGCGAATTTCCGCAAGGAGAAAATTAAGAATAAGCGTGCGCTGCAGGCTGAGCTCGGACTTAATCAGGACGACAAGACGATGATGATAGGCATTGTTTCCAGACTGACCGGACAGAAGGGCTTTGATTTAATAGCATATGTTATGGACGAATTATGTCAGGATAATGTGCAGATTGTCGTGCTGGGAACCGGCGAGGAGCAGTATGAGAATATGTTCAGGCATTTTGACTGGAAATATCATGGAAAGGTGTCGGCAAACATTTACTACTCCGATGCGTTATCGCATAAAATATATGCAGCAAGCGATGCGTTCTTAATGCCTTCGTTATTTGAGCCCTGCGGCTTAAGTCAGCTTATGTCGCTTAGATACGGCACGATACCGATTGTACGCGAGACGGGCGGACTTAAGGATACGGTAGAGCCTTATAATGAATATGAAAGCACGGGTACGGGCTTTAGCTTCACTAATTATAATGCTCATGAAATGTTATCCTCCATACGTTATGCTGAGCGCATTTATTATGATAAGAAAAGGGAATGGAACAAGATGGTGGACAGAGCAATGTCGGCAGATTTTTCATGGCAGGTGTCCGCTAAGAAATATCAGGAAATGTATGATTGGCTGATTGGCTGATACATTTTCAAAGAAGATGGAGAAAGATATGGCACAACAGAAGAAGGACAGCTTTGTGCTTCAAGCAGGTATTCTGGCGGCGGCAGGCATAATTGTAAGAATCATAGGTCTGTTATACCGCAGTCCGCTGACCAGCATTATCGGTTTGGAAGGAAACGGTTATTACACCAATGCCATCAATATCTACACTATAATTTTATTGATTTCATCGTATAGTATACCCTCTGCCATTTCAAAAGTCATTGCGCAGCGATTGGCTTATAAGGAATATCGAAATGCCCAGAGGGTATTTCAGTGTGCCTTGATTTATGTAGTAGTAGTGGGGGGAGTTTTTTCTATTTTTACGTTCTTGGGCGCGTCGTTTCTAGTTAAAGTGGACGGGGCGGTTCCGGTGCTGCGTGTTTTTGCGCCGACGATTTTCTTCTCAGGCTTACTCGGCGTGTTCCGTGGATATTTTCAGGCGCACGGCTCAATGCTCCATACTTCACTTTCACAGATTTTAGAGCAGATTTTAAATGCGGTCGTCAGTATTCTTGCCGCATATCTGTTAATCGGTACGGTTTCTGGTGAAAGCGAGACTACTCAGGCGATATACGGAGCTTCGGGAAGCGCAATCGGTACGGGCGCGGGAGTTCTTATCGCACTTTTATTCATGTTCGGCATGTACAGACTGAATGGCAGCATTATCAAAAAGAGAATAAAGCGCGACCATACGCCGATACTTGAAAGTTATAGCGAGATTTTTAAGGTTATAATAACAACTGTTACTCCATTTATTTTAAGCACATTTATCTATAACTGTTCTACGGTAGTGAATATGTATATTTATCAGGGTATCATGATAGATATGATGGGCGTGGATAAGCCGACGACCGCGATTAGCTACGGGATTTTTTCTACGCAGGCGATTACCATTATAAATATCCCCATAGCGATTGCATCCGCAATGTCTTCTGCGTCGATACCGGGGATTTCAGCGACTTATGCGACGCATAAAGAGAATGAGACAAGGGATAAGGTAAGACAGGCAATTCATATGACTATGCTGATTGCCATTCCCGCCGCAGTCGGTTTATTCGTACTTTCAAGACCGATTGTGCAGTTTATATATCCGCAAAAAGAAGCGCTTGACACCGCAGGGGCACTGGTGCGCGTGCTTGCAATAACTGTTGTTTTATACGGACTTTCCACCCTTACCAACGCCGTACTGCAAGGAATCGGCAAAGTCAATATCCCAGTAATTCATTCAGCGGTATCTTTAGCCGTGCAGGTAGTCATTCTGGTTTTGATGCTTTTATATACAGACCTTGACCTGTATGCGCTGGCAGGTGCCAATATCGCCTATTCACTGATGATGTGCGTCCTCAATCAATTTTCCGTCATGAAATATCTAAGCTACAAGCAGGACGTTAAAAAGACCTATTTAAAACCCATTCTTGCCTCAATCATCATGGGAGCAGTAGCATATGGGGTTTATCAGGGTATGTTCTTTTTAATTAAAGAAAACAGGATTTCTGTTGTCGTATCCATCGCTTTAGCAGCAGCAGTCTATTTCATTCTAATTATCAAACTCGGCGTAGTTAATGAGGAAGAGCTAAAGAGCTTCCCCAAAGGCGCCTTTTTAGTCCATCTCGCTAAAAAAATCCATTTAATAAAGTAAAAATGGTAACAGTTTAGTCCACAGACGAATGGACTGTTACTAAAAATTTGCTTTATGTACCTATATAGTCGTTCATCAACCATGAATAAATACCTTCTAAATACGGCATAATAAGATTGACAATTTTTTAAATGTCGCAAATTCAATCAGGAGGTATACTATGGCTAACTTATCAGAACTTGAATTACAGAATCTTCGTCACCTTATGGGCGGATATGACGTGACACACTGCAAAATGAAGGAATATGCGGAATGCGCAACCGATACGCAGATTAAGCAGTTCTTTGAAAAAGGCGCAAAATCCGCGATGCAGAACAAAGAACAGTTAATGCAGTTTTTAGGTTAAATCTTAAGAAAGTGAATGGAGGTTATGTAATATGCAGATGCAGGAAAAAACAATGGTAGCAGACACACTTACGGGAATCAACGGCGAACTCGTGCGTTTCGGCGAAATGATACCGCAGACGGAAAATAAAGAGTTAAAGCAGACTTTGAAGCAGTTTAGAAACGCCTGTGAGCAGTCGCAGGAGGAACTCTATCAGCTCGCAAGGGAGAAGTCCTATTATGTGCCTGCGGCAAAGGCTACACAGGCGGAAATCGACCATGTGAAGTCCTTATTTACCGAAAAAACTCTTTAATCATCAAGCTGCGTTAAGTGGGATATGTCGGAGTCGATTGCCATAGAAAAGTTGGTATAGTATACGACAAATCCCGGCTTGGCGCCGTTTGGCTTTTTCACATTCTTTTTTTGCAGATAATCAATTTCTACTTTCTCCTGTTCCCTTCCTTTTGAATAATATGCCGCCAATTTCGCCGCTTCTTCAAACGTGCGGTCGGGCAGCTCTTTGCCTTCCGCCTTTACGATGACATGAGAGCCCGGAATCTTTTTGGCATGAAACCACCAGTCATTGCCGGTCGCTAATTTAAAGGTAAGCTCGTCGTTCTGGTAATTATTTTTACCTACGTAGATATGAAAGCCGTCTGAGCTTATATAGTGGAACGGACGGCTGGTGATTTTAACCTTTTTCCCGCCGCCTTTTCTGTGTATATACCCGCTTTCAATCAACTCTTCCTTGATTTGCACCAAATCTTCCTCGTGCATGGCAATATCAAGAGCCGCCGAGATAGATTCAAGATGTTCAATCTCTTCTTTGACTTCTATAGTCAATTTAGAAAGTGCTTCATGTGTGCGCTTCAATTTGCCGTATTTATCAAAGTATTTCTTGGCATTTTCCGTAGCGGTCAAGGTATCGTCTAACGGAATCGTTATCATTTCATTTGTATAGTAGTTAAGCGCTTCCATAGACTTAGCGCCGGGGACGACATTATAGCCGTAGGTATTAAGAAGCTCTCCGTAAATACGGTATTTATCGCGTTTCTCGGTATCTTTTATCTGCTTTAGCTGTAAATCGTACTTCTTTACATTGCGCTCTAACGCCGTCTGTACGATTTTGCGCAGGTCTGTGGATTTCTGGCGGATTCTCGTAATAATATTTTTTTCTTCATAATAGCGCTCTAAGGCTTCGCTTATCGTATTAAAATGCCGAACTTCCTTATCGGCATAGAGAGTCAGCGGGATTGCGGCAAATTCAAGTGGAGAGTTGTTTTCATATATAATATTCGGCTCAAATGCGCCGTCGCTTATTTTATTTAATAGCGAGATTAGGTTTACATAAATTTTGTCAAGTGAAGCTTCGTCCAGTGCGTTTACGGGAATATCGCCATCTATGCCCGCCCTATAGCATATTTCCTGTGCGACGATTGGCGAGAGTCCGGTATAAGCGCAGTAGAGTGCCTTATGCACAGGCATTGGCATGGTTGAAAGTTTGTCTATGAACAGCCGTTTTGCCGATGTGCCGTTTTCACGACTGGAAAGATGGTCGGAATCTAAAGCGCTGTCTTGTAAAAGCTCAAGCGGATTGAGCTTGTCCTGTGTTTTGGGAATAAAATATTCCCTGCCGGGCAGGACTTCCCTTACAGAGCTTACCATGCCGGAAATATGTTTGATACTGTCAATTATAATGTTCTGCTCGTTACAGAAGATTATATTGCTGTGCTTCCCCATGATTTCGATAATCAGCGTTTTCTCACAGACATCGCCCATTTCGTTAAGATGTTCTAAGCGGATTCTCACGCAGCGCTCAAGCTCAGGCTGGGTGATATCGAGAATCCTTGCATTTTGCAAATGTTTTCTTAACAGCATACAGAAGCCCGGCGCAGTCATGGGCGCCTGCTTATTTTTATCGGTCAGATAGATAAGCGGCAGCGAAGCGTCGGCGGAGAGCAAAAGCCTATACTGCGCGCCGCCTGCTTTAACCGTTATAAGAAGCTCGTCGCTCTCCGGCTGGGAGATTTTATAGATACGCCCACCTGTGAGGGTATCATTTAATTCTTTAGTTATATTTGCAATGGTGATTCCATCGAATGCCATGATTTTTGCCTTTCTATAATTAGTATACAATAATAGACAGTATCAACGTAGGGCACGCTTGCGCTGCGTTGTCGCTCGTAGCGGTACTAAGCTCGAAAATACCTCGCTAAGTACCGACGGCGACATAGCACCCTACTTATGATACTGTCTATTATTGTATAACCAGATTATGAAAATGGCAAGCTTGACTAGAGCGGAGTATTATTTTATAATGTTATAGACTGGGTGCAAAAGAACGATATGAGGAAGAGGACAGCTTATGATAAAGAGTATGACGGGCTTTGGCAGGTATGAAATCGCCGAAGCGGAACGTAAAATTACAGTAGAGATTAAATCTGTCAATCACAGATATCTGGACGTATCTATTAAGATGCCTAAGAAGCTGAATTTTTTTGAAGCGGCAATCAGGAATGAACTGAAGAATTATATACAGCGGGGCAAGGTGGATATTTTTATCACCTATGAAGATTTTACCGAGTCCAATATATGTGTAAAGTATAATAAGGAAGTGGCTGCCGAGTACATGAAGTACTTGGAGCAGATGCAGAAGGACTTCGAGCTGGATAACGACATAAGGGTATCCACGCTGTCAAGATATCCCGAAGTATTCAGCATGGAAGAGCAGACTATTGATGAAGAAGAGCTTTGGCTGCTGCTTGATAAGGCGCTAAAAGGCGCGCTGGAAGGCTTCGTAACGTCCAGAATCAAAGAAGGTGAAAATCTGAGGGACGATTTGATTGCCAAACTTGACGGAATGCTTGAACATGTAAGTTTTATTGAAAAGCGTTCACCAGAAATCATCACGGAGTACAGGCAGAAGCTTGAAGATAAGGTTAAGGAGCTTTTGTCAGATGCGCAGATAGACGAAAGCCGACTTCTTATGGAAGTGACTATTTATGCAGATAAGGTCTGCGTGGACGAGGAGCTTGTGCGCTTAAGAAGCCATATTGAAATGACGAGGGATAATCTGGTGCAGGGCGGAAGCATTGGGCGTAAACTGGATTTCATAGCTCAGGAAATGAACCGGGAAGCTAATACGATTCTTTCTAAGACTAATAATCTGGAAATATCCAATCATGCAATCGACCTAAAGACCGAAATAGAAAAAGTCCGCGAACAGATTCAGAACATTGAATAAGAAGGGCAGGAATAGCTGTTGGGAAGATTAATTCATATCGGTTTTGGCAATGTTGTAAATACGGGGAAAATCATAGCAATAGTCAGTCCCGATTCCGCGCCGATAAAGCGGCTTGTGCAGAAGGCTAAAGAAACAGGCTCAGCGATTGACGCAACACAGGGGCGAAAGACGAAGGCAGTATTGATTATGGAAAATAACCAGATTGTGTTATCCGCGCTGCTTCCGGATACAATCGCGGGCAGGGCGCGGACAGATAGCGCGCAGGCGGATACAGATACGGAATAAAAGCGTTATTATTTTGGTAATTTTCAATTAATGATAAAATAAAATTTTGGTGCGAAGCTAAGGGCTTACGCGAAAGGAGAAAAAATGTTACATCCATCATATGCAGATTTAATGAAGGTAGTAAACAAAGATGTTGAAGAAGGCAACGAACCTGTGGTAAGCAGCCGTTATTCTATAGTAATGGCGACTTCTAAGAGGGCGAGACAGATTATTTCCGGCGACGATGTGCTGGTAAGTAATTATGACGGCAGGAAACCGTTATCTGCGGCAATTGAAGAGCTGAATCAGGGCAAAATAAGGATTTTAGGAGATGATGAAATCGACGATTTCAGCGATTTGGATGAGTTGGAAGATTTGGAAGAGGATACCGAAGAGCAGGACTCTTTGGCGGATTTTGCTTCGGATAAAAATCCTGATGCTTTGACAGATTCTGCTTCGGACGAAAATCCTGACGCAGCGGCGGAAACTGTTGTAGAAGCAGTCGATAACAAAGAAGAATAAAGTTAAGCAAATGGGCGATAAAATATTTTTTATTTCTTTGGGTTGTGATAAAAATCTGGTAGATTCGGAAATGATGCTCGGACTTTTATCCGAAAAAGGCTACGAGTTTACCGATGATGAGACAGAATCTGACATAGTTGTCATAAATACCTGCTGTTTTATTAATGACGCGAAGCAGGAGAGTATAGATACTATACTTGAGATGGCGGAGCTTAGAAAAAGCGGTAAGGTTAAAGCACTTGTTGTAACGGGCTGTCTCGCTCAGCGGTATAAAGAGGAGATACAGAAGGAAATTCCCGAAGTAGACGCTATTATCGGCACTACGGCGATTGATGAAATTACAGGTGTTATTGAAAGACTGCTTGTGGAAGACGCTTCTTGCAGACTGAATAAATATAACAGTCTTGACAAGGAGCCGTTTACAGATATCAAGCGTATAGTAACTACGGGTGGATATTTTGCCTACCTTAAGATAGCCGAAGGCTGCGACAAACACTGTACATATTGCATTATTCCGAAGGTGCGCGGAAAGTACAGAAGCATTCCGATGGAAAGCCTTGTAAAAGAAGCTGAGACTCTTGCAGACGGCGGCGTTAAGGAGCTTATTCTGGTAGCGCAGGAGACGACTACATACGGAGTCGATTTGTATGGAAAAAAGATGTTATCCGAACTCCTTCGCAGACTGTGCAGGATTGAAGGGATACAATGGATTCGTCTTTTGTACTGCTATCCGGAGGAGATTGACGACGAGCTGATTAGCACTATCGAGACCGAGCCGAAAATTTGTCATTATTTGGATATTCCCATACAGCATGGCTGTGATAATATTTTAAAGAGAATGGGACGTAGGACTAACAGGCAGGAGATAGAAGAAATAATTAAGAAGCTACGAAGCCGTATACCCGATATCTGTATCAGAACTACGCTTATTACGGGATTTCCCGGAGAAACCGAGGAAGAACATAAAGAGCTTATGGCGTTTGTAGAGAATCTGAAGTTCGACCGTCTGGGCGTATTCACTTATTCGCAGGAAGAAGACACTCCGGCAGCGGATATGCCGAATCAGATTGCTGAAGAAGTTAAGGAAGAACGTCAAGCACAGCTTATGGAGTTGCAGCAGGAAATTGCTTTTAATGCGGCAGAGTCCATGACAGGAGTCTGTGTGGACGCCATGATAGAGGGAAAAGTGGCGGAAGATGACGTCTATGTGGCGAGGACATATAAGGACGCGCCAAACGTAGACGGACTTGTGTTTATTAATACGCAAAGGGAATTTATGAGCGGAGATTTTGTGAAGGTCAGGATTACCGGAGCTTATGAATATGATTTGATTGGAGAGTTAGAAGATGAATCTGCCAAATAAATTGACAATGTTTCGAGTGATTTTAATTCCGTTTTTTGTATTGTTTATGTTGGTTGACATAACTACAGTTGATAAATGGATTGCGCTGGCAATTTTTATTATTGCGAGCCTGACAGACCTGTTGGACGGCAAGATTGCCAGAAAATACAATCTGGTTACTAATTTTGGAAAGTTTATGGACCCTTTAGCAGATAAATTGCTTGTCTGCGCGGCGCTTATATGTCTGGTGGAGATGTCGGTGCTGCCTGCATGGATAGTTATCATCATTATTTCAAGAGAATTTATAATCAGCGGTTTCAGGCTGATTGCTTCCGATAACGGAGTAGTAATTGCTGCAAGCTATTTTGGAAAATTCAAAACTACGTTTCAAATGATTATGATTTGCCTGATGATTGCAGACATAGAAGCGTTGCAGATTTTAACCGATATCGTTATGTGGGTGGCGCTTGCGCTTACGGTTATCTCATTAATTGATTATCTGGTTAAAAATAAAGATGTTATGAAGGAAACCCAATAATAAGGCACCGTGTTTTTATGGAAAGGAATAAGACATAATGATAGTGGAAATTATTTCGGTAGGAACCGAAATTTTACTTGGCAACATTGTAAATACTAATGCGGCTTATCTTGCGGAGAAATGCGCGGGACTCGGATTGTCGTGTTATTATCAGGACGTGGTGGGCGATAACGAGGAACGCCTGCTGGGAGTGATTCAGACGGCGCTCTCAAGAGCCGATATAATTCTTTTATCGGGCGGGCTTGGTCCTACACAGGACGATTTGACTAAGGAGACGGCGGCTAAGGCGCTGGGGAAAAATCTTTATCTGCATGAACCAAGTAAAGAAGCCATTACAGAATTTTTCCAAAGTAGAGGCATTGAGATAACGGAGAATAATTGGAAGCAGGCGATGGTGCCGGAGGGCTGTATAGTAATTGATAACCCGAACGGTACGGCGCCGGGAATCATCATGAATGAAAACGGTAAACGTGTTATTCTGATGCCGGGACCGCCAAATGAGCTGATACCTATGTTTGATAATTCCATCATACCGTATTTAAGCGCATTAGAGCCGGGGATTATATATTCACAGACCGTTAAAATCTGTGGTGTAGGCGAGAGTAAAGCGGAGTCGATGGTAGAAGATTTGATAAATGAGCAGAGCAACCCGACGATTGCAACATATGCAAAGACCGGCGAGGTGCATCTGAGAGTAACCGCAAGGGCGGAGGACGAAAAAGAAGCCAAAAAGCTGGTGAAGCCGATAGTTAAGGAGCTTAAGGGACGTTTCGGCAACAGCATTTATACGACGCAGGAAGATATTACTTTGGAAAAAGCGGTGGTTGATTTGTTGGTGGCAAATAACCTTACAATTACCACGGTGGAATCCTGTACGGGAGGAATGCTTGCGGCAAGGCTGATTAATGTGCCGGGAGTTTCTGAAGTGTTTAAGACCGGATATATCACATATTCCAATAAGTCTAAGCGCAAGGTGCTGGGAATTAAGAAGTCCTTGCTTGAGAATTATGGAGCGGTCAGCTATGAAACCGCAAGGGAGATGGCAAAGAAGGCGGCTATTTTCACTAAGACTGACGTAGCGGTAAGTATAACGGGGATTGCAGGTCCTGATGGCGCCACCGATGAAAAGCCGATAGGACTAGTATATATTGCATGTAACGTTTGTGGACGCATAGAAGTGAAAGAGTGCCATTTCAGCGGCAATCGTATGAAAATCCGTGAGAATACTGTTTCGGCGGCGTTATCGATGTTACGCGAGTCGATTTTAGCATACTATAGCGAAGTGACTTTCGGAGAGCAAAAATAGTATTGCGGATTGTGTTGAATAACTGTTGAATAAGAATGAGAAAAACGGACTAAGGAAGGAGCATAGTTATTAGAATGGAAGAACAAAACAAAGATATTATACCGGAAGGACAGACTCAGAATGAAACGCCGCAGGAAGACCAACCCGTAGTTGAAAATTCGATTTACACTACGCCGGACGTCTATCAGTCACAGACGTCGCAGGACGTTTATAAAGCCTCTGCCACGGAAGAGGACTATCAAAGTATGCTTGGGGTATTTTCCGGCGGACAGTTAGGAAACGCCGCAGAAGAACAAACCGCGCCGCAGGCTGATAATGTAGTGTATGATAATAACCAGTACCAGTACGGGAATAATACATACGGAAATAATGCTGATGGAGTGAACCAGTACCAGTATGGAAGTAATCAGTACGGAAGTAATCAGTACGGGAATAATCAGTATGTAAACAGTGCTGACGGAACAAATCAATATCAATACGGAAATAATCAGGCTGGAAGCAATACTGACGAAGCAAATCAATATCAATACGGAAATAATCAGGCTGGAAGCAATACTGACGAAGCAAATCAATATCAATACGGAAATAATCAATATGTAAACAATGCTGATGGAACAAATCAGTACCAATACGGAAGTAGCCAGTACGGGAATAATCAGTATGTAAACAGTGCTGATGGAACAAATCAATATCAGTATGGAAGTAATCAATATGTGAATAATCAGGCTGGAAATAATGCTGATGGAACAAATCAGTACCAATGCGGAAGTAGCCAGTACGGAAATAATCAATATGTAAATAATGCTGAGGGAGCAAATCAATATCAGTATGGAAGTAATCAGTATGTAAACAATCAAGCTGGAAACCAATACCAGTACGGAAACAATCAGACTGGAAACCAATACCTGTATGGAAATACTCAAACTGGAAACCAGTACCAGTATGGAAACAATCAAACTGGAAATCCATACCAATACGGTAATCAATATGGCTATAACCCCAACGGTTATAATCCGTACAGCCCATATGCGACGCCGCCGAAAAAGAAAAGTAACGGCGTGATTATCGGTGTTGTAATTGCGGGCGTGTTTATCTTTTTGATTGCACTTTTGGCAATAGTCTATAATGCCTTTAAATCAATTTATGATACGGCATCAACTACTGCTGACGATTATAGCCTGACCTCTGGTTTTATAGGCGGTGGCGCTGATGATGACAGAAGCAGTACGAGTGGCAGAGACAGCCGCGATGATGACGATAATGACTATAAAGATGATGATTACGATAGCGACTATGATGATGATGAATATTATGAATTTCATGACGACCTAAAGAATAATCTCTCGTATTCTATTGAATGGGATTATTTTGAGTATGAGCTTGATGATGAAGATGTATCAATTTATGTGGATTATCCGGTTATCGTCGGGGACGACGTACCGAACCTTGATAAGCTGAACGCCCGTATCGAAAGAGAGGCAACGAGTTTTCAGGATTATTATGAAGATATGTATTCAAAGTATATGGACGAGGACGGCAATTCTTATTTCTATGTAAATGCTACCGGTTATGTGACATATATGAGCGAGAGTGTTTTGAGTATTGCTTTTCAGGAAGAGACTCAATCCAACTACTTTGGAGCTGTATATGTCTACTGTATCAATATTGATATGAATAGCGGTGTAATTATGGAGAATACAGATATTCTTGAAGTAGACGACGATTTTTCCGTGGATTTTAGAAAAAGAAGCGAGAAGCAGAACGGCGTTAGCGACTCATTGGACAGCATGAGCGACCAAGAAATTACGAAGCTGCTTAAATCAGAAGATAATCTTATTATCTTCTACACGCCGCAGGGTATGGAAATCGGCGTAAATTACGGAGACGGCTACGGCTGGATAACAGTTACATACCATGATTATAAGAAGTATTTGAAGGTGTTCTAAAGTGCGGAAAATATAACAGACAGCTACAAAACTTTATTAGAATAGTCAGAGTTTAGGTAAAATAAGCAGAAACAGGACGACTTACCGCTTTTCAGGCATGGAGTCCTGTTTTTTTAATTTTGCCTAAACTCGCAGCGTAACTATTACGCTATATCCTTCCCCTCATACCTAACAAACGCCGCCGTAATTCCTGCCACTGTGATAATAAGCCCTACAGCAAGATATTTCATTTCGATACTGCCGTCAGTGATAATCTTCGCGCTGTCGGTATATCCGAATGGCGTAATATATTTAAGAAATGCCGCGTTTTCGCTTAAGTTTGAGATAATATTCATAAAATAGAATGCAGCGGCAAGACCGAGTCCAAGTCCTGCCGGCGAGCCGTTGCTGCCGATAAAGGCGGATATGCCGAAGCAGACAGCCGCAGTTTCAAGCTGCATGATGAAATATACCGCAAACATCATTGCCATTGGCTTTATCTCAGGGGATTCGCCAATAATAACTGTGGATATAGCGGTAATACATATCGAGGCGGCATTTAAAATAAGAATTTGTACAAATACCGAAATAAGTTTCTGGCAGACGATATTTACATGGCTTATGGGGTGAGTTAGAAGAAACTCTGCGGTATGCTCCTTTTCTTCTTTTGCCAGCGCCATGATGCTTATAAGTGCCGCAAAAAACGCTCCGCCAAGCCCTAAGACATTGCCGCATTCCACGCCGAAAAAGCCCGTAAATTCACCGAAATTAATCTTATCCATGCCAAACGCCGCCGAGAAACCGCCCATATTGGAAAAAGCGACGCCGATTTCGCCCATCTGTCCTGACATTTCAGGGTAGATAATGATACATATGCCAAGCATAAAGGCGATAACGCCTGTCCATATGGCAAGTGAAATTCTGTTCTGTTTTATTTCATGTTTAAGAATTGTCATCGTTTTTCTCCTTATAATAGTGCATAATGATTTCTTCCAAATCCGGCTCGCTGATAGTTACATCGGTTAAAGGCGTCAGTGCCAGCGCATTCATTAAAGTCTTAGGTTCGCCGCTGTATATGAAGCTTACGGTATCGCTGTCGATTTTGACATTGCGGATATTGTTTAAGTTAGGCGGCGTTGATACTCCCGAAATCGTAACATTTTTGGCGTTAGTGTGCGTCAGGTTTTCAATCCGCTCGCAAAGCAGCAGTTTTCCGGCTCTGATAATGGCGGCGTGCCTGCAGTATTTCTGTATTTCTGAGAGGATATGCGAGGATAAGAAAATCGTCGCACCTTGCGCATTTATCTCAGTTAATATTGCAAAAAATTCCCGCTGTATAATGGGGTCAAGTCCGCTTGTCGGCTCATCGAGAATGCAGAGCTTCGGCTCATGCTGCAATGCGCAGACGATAGAGACTTTTTTGCGGTTGCCAAGTGAAAGCTCGGATATTTTTTTATTTGTATCAAGCTCCAATCTGTCGCAGAGGGCGGCGGCTTTAGCCGCACAGTCGCGTTTTCTTAATTCGGCTGAATACTTTATTATGTCGCGGACTTTCATATTGGCATAAAAATTTGCTTCCGAGGGCATGTATCCTATATCGGCAAGCTGTTCTTTGTGGTTCTTGCGGATATCTTTTCCGAATATGCTGGCGCTGCCGTCAGTCGGCGCAATAAGTCCAAGCAGGGTACGGATAGTTGTGCTTTTGCCGGCGCCGTTAGGTCCGATAAAGCCGAAGAAATCGCATTCTTGAATGTTTAAGCTTAAGTCCGTAACGCCCCTTGATTTGCCGTAAAATTTAGTAAGGTGGTTTATTTCAACAGCGTTCATTAATAATTTACTCCTTTCTCAGCCGTGTAGCGACCCAATCTGTCTAAGCCTATCTACATGTTCACTAATAACTTTGTTCATTTCTCAGCCTGCGGATTTATCAGATAGATTTTTTTCCAGAACTTCAACATTTCTTCAAAATCCTGTTCCAGTCTCCCGGCGTCAAGCTCGCTGCCGCGCTGGTATATCTCCCACAGATAGCCTTCCGAGGCAAGATACATTTCCTTATACATATACCCTAAATCAAGTCCCGGCACAAAGGCGGCGGTATCGACTTTGGCAAGGGCGTCATATGCTTTTATATGGAAATAGTTCTGGTAGCTTTCCTGTATCTCGCGGTTGACTTCGGCGTCTTTTTCATAAAACGCCTTGATGACAAACGCCGTCATATCGGGCTGGTTTTTCATCAGATAAATTTTTGCCCGCATTCCGCGCTCCATCATTTCAAAAAGGTCGTCCGGCTCGTAACAGCCGTACTTTGTAAGATATTCCATAGTAATCTTACAAGCCCTGTCCCATAGAAAAAGATACAGTTCCTTTTTATTGTGAAAATAGTGGAACAACAGCGACTTGCTTATGCCTGCGCAGGAGGCTATTTCGTTCATCGGACTCTTTTTATAGGAATTTTGCGAAAATACTCTGTATCCTGCGTTTATAATTTTCTGCTGTTTCTCTTTCGGCAGAGAATAGAATTTTTCGTTCATTACTTCTCCTTTGTCGGTTAATTTATTCTATTATAAATCCGTTGACCGTTTTTGAGAAGGGGGTTGCGGGCTGAATTGTTATGAGAGATTTTCAGATTTTCGGGAAAGTAAAAATTGTTATTGCTTTTTTGCTCGCACCTGTGATAGGATATATGGGAGTAATAATATCGGAGCCGGTCGTGTGGGTGGTGATGGTGCTGCCTCTGCTTGTGAATATGCTTAAGAACCCCATTTTCAAGCAGACACGCGAGTAGGTTTACATAACTCATTCTGCTTTGCATATCCGGCGTTTCGCCAAAAATTCAAAGCAAAAGTTAAAATTATATGGGAAAGGAGGTATAAAGGGTTGTTTATTGGACTTTAAAAGATGTAAAATAAATAAAAAAGTAAATGTTGACAAAATCGAACATTTGTTTTATTCTATATAATAAGCAAGAACAAATGTTCTACCACAAAAGGAGATTGAACGATGGAAAAAGAAGAAAAATTAAAAGCATTGGACGCGGCAATAGGGCAGATAGAGAGACAGTTTGGTAAGGGCGCAATTATGAAGTTGGGCGATCCTTCGGTACAGATGAATGTCGAGACGATTCCCACAGGCTCGTTAAGTCTGGATATTGCGCTGGGTTTGGGCGGAATCCCGAAGGGAAGAATTGTAGAGATATACGGTCCTGAATCCAGTGGTAAGACTACTGTAACCCTGCATATGATTGCGGAAGTACAGAAGAGAGGCGGAATAGCGGGCTTCATTGACGCAGAGCATGCGCTGGATCCTGTATATGCCAAGAACATAGGCGTTGACGTAGATAACTTATATATTTCGCAGCCGGATAACGGAGAACAGGCATTGGAAATCACAGAGACGATGGTGCGCTCAGGCGCAATAGACATAGTAGTTGTAGACTCCGTAGCCGCACTTGTACCGAAGGCGGAAATAGACGGAGATATGGGAGATGCGCATGTAGGTCTTCAGGCAAGGCTGATGTCGCAGGCGCTTCGTAAGCTGACGGGCGTAATAAGTAAGTCCAACTGCACCGTGGTATTTATCAACCAGCTTCGTGAAAAAGTCGGTATTATGTTCGGCAATCCTGAAACTACTACAGGCGGACGCGCGCTTAAGTTCTATTCGTCCGTCAGACTGGACGTAAGAAGAATCGAGTCCATCAAGCAGGGCGGAGAAGTAATAGGCAACAGGACGAGGGTAAAAGTAGTTAAGAATAAAATAGCGCCGCCGTTTAAGGAAGCGGAGTTTGATATTATGTTCGGCGAGGGTATTTCCACGATAGGAGATATTCTGGATTTAGCTGCCGATAACGGAATTATTAATAAGAGTGGCGCATGGTACGCTTACGAAGGTAATAAAATCGGACAGGGCAGGGAGAATGCGAAGCAGTATCTTAAAGATAATCCCGCAGTCTGCAGTGAAGTGGAGCAAAAGGTAAGGGAATTATTCAACCTTGATGTTGCTATTAAGGATAATAATGATAAAGCGTCAAGCGAAAAGGCGCCTAAAGAGAAGCCGTCTAAAGAAAAGGCAGCGGAAGAAAACATCTAAAGAAAAGATGGCAGAATAAAGCATGACAGAATAAAATATTTAACGGAGAAATTCTCAAAATATGACAGTAACGGATATAACGCCTATTACAAAATCAAGATATAAGGTTGTTTTAGACGAAGGACCTGCTTTTGTATTATATAAGGGTGAATTAAGCCGCCTTCATATACGGAAGGACGAGGAAATTACACAAGACGCTTATACAAGTATATTTAATGAAATTCTGCCTAAGCGGGCTAAATTAAGAAGCATGAATCTGCTTCAATCCAAAAATTATACCCGCAAACAGCTTGAGGATAAGCTTAAGCAGGGCGGATATCCGGAAGATATCGTTGCAGAAGCGCTTGCCTATGTGGAATCCTACGGCTATATCGATGATGAAAGATATGTGAGGGATTTTATTGAATATAATATGAGCAGCAAAAGCAGAATGAGGATAGAAAACGACCTTATGCGTAAGGGGATAGGCAAGGAGTTGATTGCTAAAATATTTGCCAAGTTAAAAGAAGACGGAGAAGAGATTGATGAAATTGGCATGATACATAAGCTTCTTATTAAAAAAAATTATCATGTGGATTCGGCTACTATTGAAGAAAAACGTAAGATGTACGCCTTTTTGCTGCGCAGGGGATTTCGTTCCGATGTAATCGGCAGAGCACTTCTGCTTGACATAACATAATTTTAGTTGTAGAATTAGTATGTTGTATTTTTGATTACTAATTCCACAGGAATTATTGATATGTACAATGAAAACTAAATAAGGAGGTGCTCCTGTAAATGCAATGGGTATGGATAGTAGCAGCAATAGTCATTACGCTGGTTGTATCGATTCCGGTTACTGCAGTTATAGCGACTAACTATCATAAGAAGATAGTTGAAGCTAAATTGGGGAATGCGGACGAGAAAGCAAGAAAGATTATTGATGAAGCTCTTAAAACCGCCGAGACCAAGAAGCATGAAGCGCTGCTTGAGGCAAAAGAAGAGACAATCCGCTCTAAGAGTGAATTGGACAAGGAAATCAAGGAACGTCGTGCAGAAGCTCAAAGATATGAGCGCAGGGTTCAGCAGAAGGAAGAGAACATTGATAAAAAAGCTGATGCTATTGAGAGAAAGGAAGCGAGTTTGATTGCAAAAGAGGAATCTCTTGCAAAGCAGCGCGAAGAAATCTCAAAACTTAATGAGCAAAGATTACAGGAACTGGAACGAATCTCAGGTCTTACCTCCGAACAAGCAAAAGATTATTTATTGAAAATTGTTGAAGATGAAGTAAAACATGAAACTGCTGTAATGATTAAAGAAATGGAGAGCAGGGCGAAGGAAGAGGCAGATAAGAAGGCAAAGGAATATGTAGTGACGGCGATTCAGAAATGCGCCGCAGACCATGTTTCCGAGACGACGATATCTGTTGTTCAGCTCCCCAATGACGAAATGAAGGGAAGGATTATCGGTAGAGAGGGGCGTAACATTAGAACCCTCGAAACCATGACCGGCGTTGATTTGATTATTGACGATACTCCCGAAGCCGTTATTTTATCAGGTTTTGATCCTATTCGTCGTGAAGTCGCAAGAATTGCGCTTGAGAAGTTGATTGTAGACGGACGTATTCACCCGGCTAGAATCGAGGAAATGGTAGAAAAGGCGCAAAAAGAAGTTGAAGTAATGATAAAAGAAGAAGGTGAAGCCGCAACACTGGAAGTAGGCGTGCATGGCATTCACCCGGAACTTATCAGATTACTTGGAAAGATGAAGTTCAGAACCAGCTATGGTCAGAACGCATTAAAACATTCAATTGAGGTGGCACAGCTATCAGGTCTGCTTGCTGCAGAGCTTGGTTTAGATGTGAGAATGGCGAAACGTGCCGGTCTGCTGCATGATATAGGTAAAGCGGTGGATCATGAAATGGAAGGTTCACATATTCAGTTGGGCGTTGACCTTTGTAGAAAATATAAAGAGTCACCGATTGTTATTAATGCAGTAGAGTCTCACCACGGTGACGTTGAACCTCAGACTTTGATTGCATGTCTGGTACAGGCAGCGGATACTATTTCTGCGGCAAGACCGGGCGCAAGAAGGGAAACCTTAGAAACATATACAAGCAGGCTTAAACAATTAGAAGATATTACAAACAATTTCAAAGGCGTTGATAAATCTTTTGCTATTCAGGCTGGTAGAGAGATTCGTGTTATGGTAGTTCCGGAACAGATTACAGATTCCGATATGGTATTGCTTGCCAGAGATATTTCCAAGCAGATTGAAGCTGAACTGGAATATCCCGGTCAGATTAAGGTAAATGTAATCCGTGAGAGCCGAGTTATCGACTACGCTAAATAGTATTTAAAACTCTGTGGAGAAATCTGCAGAGTTTTTTAATGCTTTTTTTTCTTTTTACTTGTCTTTGCAATTATTATGTAGTAGAATAGTTGGCAGTGTATGATTGTATACAATTATGCAGTACGACATGGAGGAGATAATTATGAAACCTTATAAGGAAATGAGCAAAGAAGAGCTTATATCATTGAAAAATGAACTTGAGAAGGAATTTGAAAAGGCTAAGAGCAAAGGGCTTAAGCTGGATATGTCCAGAGGAAAGCAGTCTACGGCGCAGCTTGATATGACAATGGGGATTGTAGATGTTTTTGACACAGACTCTAATCTTAAGACGGAAGATGGAGTAGATTGTAGGAATTATGGACTTATGGACGGCATTCCGGAAGCAAAGAAGCTGCTTGGAGATATGATGGAAGTTCCTGCGCAGAATGTAGTTGTATTTGGAAATTCAAGCTTGAGTATTATGTACGATACAATATCACATGCTATGACGCATGGTATTATGGGCAGTACGCCGTGGAGTAAGCTGGATAAGCTGAAATTTTTATGTCCGGCTCCGGGATATGACAGGCATTTTAAGATTACGGAGTATTTCGGCATTGAGATGATTACTATACCTATGACTGCGGAAGGTCCGGATATGGATTTAGTAGAAAAATATGTAAATGAAGACGAGACTGTTAAGGGAATTTGGTGTGTGCCTAAATATTCCAATCCGAGCGGCGTTTCATATTCAGATGAAACGGTAAAAAGATTTGCCGCTTTGAAGCCTGCAGCAAAGGATTTTAGGATAATCTGGGATAACGCATATGCGGTTCACCATCTGTATCCGGATAAACAGGATAAAATCCTTGAGATTTTAAGCGAGTGTGAAAAAGCTGGAAATCCTGATATGGTGTTTGAGTTCTGCTCCACCTCAAAGGTAAGTTTTGCAGGCGGCGGAATTGCAGGACTGGCAGCGTCAGAGGCAAATCTTAAGTATGTAAGGGAGTCCATGACGGTGCGTACCATAGGCTATGATAAGGTTAATCAGCTTCGCCATGTAAAATATTTTAAGGATATAGACGGACTGATGGCTCATATGCAGAAACACGCCGATATAATCAGACCTAAATTCGAGGCGGTATTGAGCGTTTTGGACAAAGAGCTTAATGGTCTTGAAATAGGCGAATGGACTAAGCCCATCGGCGGATATTTTATTTCGTTTGACGCGCTTGAAGGCTGTGCGAAAGCAATAGTGGCAAAATGTAAAGAGGCGGGCGTGACGCTTACCGGGGCGGGTGCTACCTATCCTTATGGAAAAGATCCGAAAGACAGCAATATCCGTATCGCGCCTACTTTCCCTACGCCAGAGGAGATGGCGGCGGCTACAGATTTGTTCGTGCTTTGCGTTAAGCTGGTGAGTGTGGAGAAGTTGTTAGGGTAAGGGGAGGATATGGAGATGGAGAAATTTGAACGTCTGGGCAGGACGCTTGTACATAAGGGCGCAATTATAGACTACTATCAGGACACGATTAAAGTGCCTAACGGTAATGTCGTAAAATGGGACTTTATCGCGCATAAGGGTGCGGCGGCAGTCGTAGCGGTAAATGACGAGGGCAAGCTTCTTATGGTAAGGCAGTATCGAAACGCGCTTGACAGAGAGACGCTTGAAATACCGGCAGGCGGGCTTAACAGTGTCGATGAGCCGACTGATGTAGCGGCTGCAAGGGAACTGGAAGAAGAGACCGGTTATAAAGCGGGCAGACTCAAACTGCTTATTACGATTCGCACTACCGTTGCCTTTTGTAATGAAAAAATAGACGTATATGTTGCCACGGATTTAAAGCCAAGCGTACAAAATCTGGACGAAGACGAGTTTATAGGAATAGAGACATATTCGATTGACGAGCTTGCACAGATGGTCTATGAAGGCAAGATTGAAGACGGCAAGACGATAGCGTCATTGATGGCGTATAAAAATAAATATTGCTGATGCTAGGATTGATACCGTGGTTATGAAGGGTGCATTTCTGTAAGGAAGTGCGCCTTTTTTGCGTATATGCCGGAAAACCTTAACATATATTGTATATTAGGAAAACACAACTATTTAACATATACTGAACAGTTACAGGAAGGCGTATACATGATATCGGGACAACAGGGGAAAAGCAGCTACTATCTGCTGTATTTATTTATGATAGGGCTGTTTTTGGGAATTTTATTTGTAAATATAAAACATGATGTATGGATTAATGACGACGGACTGCTAAATGCCGTGATGATGAAGAGGCTGCAAAACAGCGAGTTGGACGGCAGTTATTTATTCGGCTATATTGTGAAACACAGGATTTCTGTTATATTGACCGTGGGCTTGCTTGCTTCCACACTTATCGGACTTCCTATTATATATGGGTATGTATGTTATCTGGGAGTCAGCGCAGGCTGCATACTGTCCATAGCGGTTGTACGGTATGGAATAAGAGGGCTTTTTTTTATGGCGGCAAGTATTTTTCCGCAAGGGCTTGTACTTATACCCGGTTACATACTTCTGTTTATATGGAGCATTGACTGCAATAAGCGACTATATGGAAAATATGGCGTTCCCGAAGAACGTTACTTCGCGGGGAAACAGTTTGTATTGAAAAAGGGAATAAAACTTTTAGGAATCCTTCTTATAATTATTTTAGGCTGTGCAATCGAAAGTTATGTAAACCCGAAAATACTTCATCTGATAATAAAAATTTTTTAAAAATTTTTCAATATATAGTAGACATAAAATTATGTAATGACGAGATATTGTGCTTTTGTAAAAATGTGATGAAAATGCCCGAAAAATAAGGAAAAATCCATTTGCTTTTCTTAAAAAATCTGATTATAATATTAGTAATACGCTGGTTTAATTAACATAAAACCATTTTAGGAAAGGCTTCTTTCATCTATGGAAAAAGAAATTAACTCATTCATATCTTATTTACATAATATAAAGAAAACTTCAAACAATACAGAGTTATCTTATAAGCGTGATTTAGAGAAATTGCAGCATTTTATGTATGAAAAAGGTATAAAGGATATCAGAAAAGTAACGGCGCAGGATATGGCTTCCTATGTGCAGTATTTAGAGGACGGTAATTTTGCCAATGCTACGATTTCAAGGAACATAGCCTCGATAAAAGCATTTTACCATTATCTGCTTGAGGAGGGGATTGTTAATGATGATGTGTCCGGGCAGCTTAAATCCCCTAAAATAGAGAAGAAGATGCCTGAGATTATGTCTCCCGACGAGGTGGTAAGGCTTTTGGAACAGCCAAGCGGAAATTCAGCGAAAGAAATCCGCGATAAAGCGATGCTGGAGCTTCTATATGCGACCGGAATCCGTGTAACAGAGCTGATAACGCTCAGGGTGTCCGATGTGAATATGCAGTTAGACTTCGTTATATGCAGGGACGCTAATAAGGAAAGAGTGATTCCTTTTGGACAAGCGGCAAAGACCGCGCTTGGCAGATATCTTGACGGTACAAGGGAGTCGATGATAGAAGATAAGAAGTCGAACATTTTATTTGCCAACTGTTCGGGACAACCCATGAGCAGACAGGGTTTCTGGAAACTGATTAAATATTATGCAAAGAAGGCTGATATTAAGGCGGATATAACGCCACATACGCTGCGGCATTCGTTTGCTGCGCATCTTGTAGAGAACGGTGCGGATTTAAAGAGTGTTCAGGAGATGTTAGGGCACTCGGATATCTCCACGACGCAGGTTTACGCCAATCTTAATCACAACCATTTAAGAGAAGTATATGCAAAAGCTCACCCTCGCGGATGAGCTTTAATATTGCCTTGAGTTCATATGCGGCAGTTTGTTTCACATTTAATAATTCTATTCATACTCCGCAATATCATAAATGAGTCTTTCTGAATCTTCCCAGCCAAGACAAGGATCCGTAATGGACTTGCCGTAGACTCCCTCACCGATTTTCTGGGCGCCTTCTTCAAGATAGCTTTCTACCATTACGCCTTTTACCAGCTTGTAAATGTCGGGGCTTAACTTTCTGCTGTGCATAACTTCCTTGACTATCCTAATCTGCTGCTTGTATTCTTTATTTGAATTGTTATGGTTAGCGTCGATTATGCAGGCAGGATTGACAAGGTCGCGTTCATTATAAAGAGAGAGCAGGCGCATTAAATCTTCATAATGATAATTCGGAAGGCTTTGTCCGTGTTTATTCATTGCGCCGCGCAGTACCGTGTGCGCCAGTGGATTGCCCGTGGTCTGAACCTCATATCCCCTATATGTGAAAGAGTGGGGGTGCTGCGCCGCATAAACGGAGTTCAGCATAACGGAAAGCGTGCCGCTGGTCGGATTTTTCATACCACTGGCAACGTCGAAGCCGCTTACTGTCATACGGTGCTGCTGGTCTTCAACGGAACGTGCGCCTATTGCTACATATGAGAGTATATCTTCGACATATCCCCAATTATCAGGATAGAGCATTTCGTCCGCCGCCGTCAGTTCCGATTCTTCCATTGCGTGTATGTGCATTTTGCGCATTGCAATAAGTCCCGCGGTAAAATCGGGCTTTTTTTCGGGGTCGGGCTGGCTTGCTATTCCCTTGTAGCCTTCGCCCGTGGTTCTGGGCTTATTGGTATATATCCTCGGAATCAAAATCAACTTGTCCTTTACTTTTTCGTTGACTTTGGCAAGACGGCTGATATAGTCGCATACAGCGTCTTCGTTGTCCGCTGAACATGGTCCGATAATAACCAAAAATTTATTGCTCTTGCCGGTAATAACGTCGCTGATTTCCTTGTCGCGTTTCTTTTTTAATTCAGCAAGATGAGCAGGAACTGAAAACTGCTCTCGTATTTCGGCGGGCGTCGGTAATTGGTTGACATAAATAAAAGACATTTTATCTTTACTCCTTTGTCTGTGTAAATTATTCTGCATTATGTGCCTTAAAATAAAGACATATGTGTTATTATAGTACATTGCCTTGATATTCGCAAGTATTTCTGTCAAACGCGTTGCCTGCCTGCTCCGTTGCCTGCAGGACTGAACTATCACCGCATTTTCACAGAAATCCGCAGCGCAGAGACGGTACACAGAAGCGTCTGAACCATCTGGCTTGCGAGCATTCCCCACAAATAGCCTTTAATGCCCCATATAGGTATGGCAAAGAATACAAATGCCAGCCTAACTAACAGGCTTACTATGCTGTATATAAAAGTAAGATGTGTTTTTCCCAGTCCGTTTAAGATACTGTTTAAGGTGCTTGCCACATACATAAAGGGACATATAAAGCTGAGAGTCAGAATAAAGCTTCCGGCAAGGCGGCTGTTATATAGAAGCATGCCCGCCATACGCCCGAATAATAAAAAGAACGTGGTGCAGCCAAAACCGAGAAGCATACAGTATTTGATGGATTTAAGAATAGCTTTGGTTACAGTGTGTTTGTTGCCGCTTGCTTCTGCTTCGGATACTATCGGGAGCAGAAGGACGGAGATAGAGTTAGTGATAGCGGACGGAAACAGAATAAGCGGAAGGCTCATGCCGTTAAGAACTCCATAGACTCCGAGGGCGTCGGAATTGCTTAAGCCGTAGGCAATCAGCCTGTTTGGGATAAAAACCGCTTCAATACTCTGTAGGATATTGATTATAATTCTGTTAGCGGACAGCGGCATGGCAAGTTTAAGCAGATTTTCGGAGATTCTTTTATATGACATAGTCATTGAGCTAAGCGGAGTCTTGAAAATCTGCGTATGCGCATGAGGACCGAAAAGCTTAAAGGAACGGCATATAATGGCGATGGTGGAGACAAGCATGGAGGCGCTTTCCCCGATTACCAGTCCCACAACCGCGAAGCTTATCGTGGGGGTGATGTTTTGGCGGCAGCATATATAATAGATTATGTATACGGAGCCAACCCGTACAACCTGCTCGGATAATTGTGAAAGGGCGGGGATTGAAGTTTTTTTGATACCGTAAAAATACCCGTTGATACAGGAGTGAACCGTAGCCATCGGAATTGAAAGCGATATAATGCGAAGCAGGGAGGCGGTGCGTTCTTCCATCAGGAAGGTGACTGCTATCCAATCGGAATATCTGTATATAAACGCCATGCAGACAAAAGAGAGACTCATAGCAATGACAAAGCCCGCCCATAAAGTACGGAATGATGATTTATAATCATGGGTAGAGGTTTCGCTTGCGACGTATTTAGAGATAGCGGTCTGCATACCGGCTGCTGTGAGCGAGAATGAGAGCGCAAGCACAGGCGAGGTGAGCTGATATATACCCATGCCCTCCGCTCCGAATACTTTTGAGAGAAAAATTCTGTAAAAAAAGCCTATGAAACGGCTTAAAAGTCCGGTGACAGTAAGGATAACGGTTCCGATTAAGAGAGGATTTTTATGCTTCATATAATACCGGCTAAGTCCTTAATTATTTCATAGTATGCGTGAAATTTTTATAAAAGAACTAAAGCGGCAGTTCATATTAAGCTCTGAACTGTTGCAATTATATCTTTTTTATATTGAGATGATTTGTTATAATAAATTTTATCTGAACAGGTTATGAAAGGATATAATTTATGAAGAAAAAAGTAGTAGTGGGAATGTCCGGCGGGGTGGATTCCTCGGTGGCGGCATATCTGTTAATTGAACAAGGGTACGATGTAATCGGTGTTACCATGCAGATATGGCAGGACGAAGACATAGAAGTGCAGTCACAAAATGGCGGCTGTTGCGGGCTGTCGGCGGTTGATGACGCCAAGATGGTAGCCGGACAACTGAATATTCCCCATTACGTCATGAACTTCAAAAGAGAATTTAAAGAAAACGTAGTCGATTATTTCGTGGAAGCGTATCTGCAAGGTCAGACGCCCAATCCCTGTATTGCCTGCAACCGTTATGTGAAATGGGAATCTCTGCTGCAAAGGAGCTTGGAGATTGGCGCCGACTATATTGCTACTGGTCATTATGCAAGAATTTCTAAACTTCCGAATGGAAGATTTGCCGTGCAAAATTCCGTAACGGCGCTTAAGGACCAGACCTACGCTTTATATAACCTTACCCAATATCAGCTTGCGCACACCTTAATGCCTGTCGGTGAGTATACCAAAGAAGAGATAAGAACGATTGCAAAGAAAGCAGGGCTTCCGGTTGCAAATAAACCGGATAGTCAGGAGATATGCTTTATACCGGACAATGATTACGCTTCATATATAGATAAAGCGGCGGCAGGCAGAGTGTCGGGGAAGGGCAAATTTGTTTCAAAAGACGGCGAGGTATTAGGAGAGCATCTTGGCATTACCCACTATACGATAGGGCAGAGAAAAGGACTAGGCATTGCTATGGGGAGACCTGTTTTTGTCACAGAGATACGCCCTGAGAGTAATGAGGTGGTCATTGGCGAGGCGGAAGACGTCTATGGAGATGTTTTATTTTGCAACCGGTTAAATTTCATGGGAATAGAAGATTTGCATAAGCCGCGGGAAGCTGTGGTTAAGATACGTTATGCGCATAAAGGTGAAAAGTGCATAATTGAAAAAGTCGGAGAAGATATGGTGAAGTGCAGCTTTAGTGCGCCTGTCAGGGCGATTACGCCGGGACAGGCAGCGGTATTTTATGAAGACGGTTATGTGCTCGGTGGGGGCACTATTACAGCTTATGGAAATCCGGAGTCCTGCCCTTAAAGGTACAGTAATAGTCGAACCCGCATTCCTTTAAAATATCGGCAGCCCGCTCAAAGTGCGCAGCTATGGCATTCGGGGCATGGGCGTCGGAACCTACGGTGATAATTTCGCCGCCAAGCTCTTTATAACGGCGTATAATGTCGCCGCACGGATTAGCCTCACGAAGCCCGCAGGAGAGTCCTTTCGTATTTATTTCGATTCCCTTACCAAGAGATATTATTCTTTTTAAAATCGCATCTATAAAATCGCGGTACTGCGCATAAGAATATCCTTCGTCTTTGTCCGGACCATAGCGGACGACATAATCAAGATGTCCGTATACGTCAAAATTGCTGTAAGCCTTAAGATTATCAAGGATTGATTCAAAATATTCAAGATAGCCTTTTTGCTGTCCTTTTCCCTCATAAAATTCCGGAAAGGCAGGATCTTTGCCATTGCAAAGGTGTGACGAGGCGATAACGAAGTCATAATCATGCGCCTTGACAAAGGCGGCGTTTATTTTGGAAAGGTGCGGCTGCATTCCGAGTTCAACGCCGAGGCAGAGTTCTATCTGCGGCGCGTATTTTTCTTTATATTTCAGGAAATCATATATATACGAGTCCGGATTTAATTCAAAAAAACCTTCGGGAAACTCCGGGGTGGAGGGATAGTCGAAATCGTTATGCTCCGTAAAGCACATTTTAGTCAAACCAAGCTCTATCCCTTTTAAAATCATTTCTTCCATAGGGGTATCGGAATCTCCGGAGAAAGACGAATGAAGATGGTAATCGGCGCTAATAGGCATTATAATGTCTCCTTTCTTGCTGTTTATGCGCATAAGACATCGACGATGTCTGTAAAACCTGTATGTTTTCACACTAGTATAGTGCATTTTATAAAAATAAGCAAATATTTACGATTTACATCTTGAATTTTTGGGACAGATTAGGTACAATAACTTTGTTGACAAAATTTTGTCATTCTGTAATATTCTGGAATATGCAGTCTGGCAAAAATATATAAAATCAATTCATTAATAGTAGGAGGAAACAAAAATGGCAGTAAAAGTAGCAATTAATGGTTTTGGCCGTATCGGTCGTCTTGCATTCAGACAGATGTTTGGCGCAGAAGGATACGAAGTAGTAGCAATCAACGACTTAACAAGTCCTAAGATGTTAGCGCATCTGTTGAAGTATGATTCTTCACAGGGCAGATATGAGAAAGCAGAGACAGTTTCTGCTGGTGAAGATTCCATCACTGTTGACGGAAAGACTCTTAAGATTTACAAAGAGCCCGATGCAAATAATTGCCCATGGGGAGAGCTCGGAGTAGACGTTGTTTTAGAGTGCTCAGGCTTCTACACATCTAAGGATAAAGCGCAGGCTCATATCAATGCAGGTGCAAAGAAAGTTGTTATTTCCGCTCCGGCAGGAAATGACCTTCCTACAATCGTTTACAATGTAAACCACACAACTCTGACAAAAGACGATACAATCATTTCAGCAGCTTCATGTACAACAAACTGCTTGGCGCCTATGGCAAAAGCTCTTAATGACCTTGCAACAATCAAATCAGGTATCATGAGCACAATCCATGCTTATACAGGCGATCAGATGATTCTTGACGGACCTCAGAGAAAAGGCGATTTAAGAAGATCACGTGCAGGCGCTGTCAACATCGTTCCTAACAGCACAGGCGCAGCTAAGGCAATCGGTCTTGTTATTCCTGAACTGAATGGCAAGCTTATCGGTTCCGCTCAGCGTGTTCCTACCCCGACAGGTTCTACAACTATTCTGGTAGCAACAGTTGAGAAGACAGTAACAAAGGAAGAAATCAATGCAGCTATGAAAGCGGCAGCTAACGAGTCCTTTGGATACAATGATGAAGAAATCGTATCTTCCGATGTTATCGGTATGAGATATGGCTCACTCTTCGATGCAACACAGACAATGGTTGGCGCAGATAATCTTGTACAGGTTGTTTCATGGTATGACAATGAGAACAGCTACACAAGCCAGATGGTAAGAACAATCAAATACTTTGCTGAATTAGGTTAATCCGTTCAGATGTTAAAAGCATTGGAGTTTTGAATTATAAGGTCCGGCCTTTGGGCCGGACTTTATTTCTATTATGGTAAGGAGGAAATTAAAATGGGGTTGAATAAGAAATCCGTAGATGACATTAACGTAAAAGGAAAACGTGTTCTTGTAAGATGCGACTTTAACGTGCCGCTTAAGAATGGAGAAATTACAGACGATACCCGTATAGTTGCGGCGCTTCCTACAATTAAAAAATTGATTAACGACGGTGGCAAGGTTATACTTTGCTCCCATTTAGGAAAAGTAAAGAATGGTCCTAACGAGGGCGAATCTTTAGCTCCTGTAGCAAAGAGACTGTCCGAGAAACTTGGCAAAGAAGTAAACTTCGTGGCAGATTACAGTGTAACAGGCGAGGCTGCTACGGTAGCTGTTGCTGCTATGAATGAAGGAGATGTGGTACTGCTTCAAAATACCCGTTTCCGCGGCGCAGAAGAGACCAAGAACGGTGAGGAATTCAGTAAAGAGCTTGCTGACCTTGCAGATGTGTACGTATGCGACGCTTTTGGTTCTTCACATAGGGCGCATGCCTCTGTAGAAGGTGTTACTAAGTTTATCACCGCAAAAGGCGGAGAGAATGCAGTCGGCTACCTCATGCAGAAAGAAATCGACTTCTTAGGCAATGCAGTTGAAAATCCTGTCAGACCTTTCGTAGCAATCTTAGGCGGCGCAAAAGTTGCCGATAAGCTGAATGTAATCAATAACCTTTTGGAAAAATGCGATACGCTCATTATCGGCGGCGGTATGGCATTTACCTTCCTGAAAGCAAAAGGAATGGAAGTCGGCAATTCACTTGTAGATAATGAAAAGCTTGATTACTGTAAAGAAATGATGGAGAAAGCAGAAAAGTTAGGCAAGAAACTGCTTCTTCCCGTAGATACTACGATTGCAGATCATTTCCCTGATCCGATTGATGGGCCTATCGACGTTCAGGTTGTAAGCGTTGATAAGATTCCTGCTGATAAAGAGGGATTGGATATCGGTACTGAAACAGCCAAGTTATATGCTGATGCGGTAAAATCTGCTAAGACTGTTGTATGGAACGGACCTATGGGCGTATTTGAAAATCCTACTCTTGCCGCTGGTACGATTGCAGTAGCAAAATCACTTGCAGAAACCGATGCAACCACCATTATCGGCGGCGGCGACAGTGCGGCGGCTGTTAATCAGCTTGGTTTTGCAGATAAAATGAGCCATATCTCTACAGGCGGCGGCGCATCACTCGAATTCCTTGAGGGTAAGGTGCTTCCGGGCGTAGCGGCAGCGGACGATAAATAGGCATAATAAATAATAGGAAACGGAGAATGGGAAAATGGCAAGAAAGAAAATTGTAGCAGGCAACTGGAAGATGAATATGACTCCAACTCAGGCGGTTGCTCTGTGCGATGAATTAAAAGATTTGGTAAAATCCGATGACGTAGACGTAGTATACTGTGTACCGGCAATTGACATCGTTCCGGTTGTAGAGGCTGTAAAAGGCACAAATGTGGAGGTTGGAGCCGAGAATATGTACTTTGAAGAAAAAGGCGCATATACGGGTGAGATTTCCGCAGCAATGATTAAAGATGCAGGCGCTAAGTACGTTATCATCGGACATTCCGAGAGACGAGACTACTTCAAAGAGGACGACGCGCTTCTCAATAAAAAAGTAAAGAAGGCGTTTGAAGCAGGGCTTACGCCTATACTCTGCTGCGGAGAGTCTTTGGAGCAAAGAGAGATGGGTGTAACAATGGACTGGATCAGATTGCAGATTAAATCTGATTTACAGGGTGTAAGCGCATCTCAGGCAGCAAGCATGGTAATCGCTTATGAGCCTATCTGGGCTATCGGTACGGGCAAGACGGCTACTACCGAGCAGGCAGAAGAGGTATGTAAGGGAATCCGTGACTGTATCGCAGAGATTTATGATGCAGCGACGGCGGAAGCAGTACGTATCCAGTACGGCGGCTCAGTAAATGCAGGAAATGCAAACGAGTTGTTCTCACAGCCTGACATCGACGGCGGACTTGTCGGCGGCGCGTCGCTTAAGGCGGACTTTGGGAAGATCGTCAATTATAAATAGGTTTAATTCTATAAAAACGTAGAGTATAGTTAAATAAAACTCACTTCAAGTTATGTAGAATTTATGACTGAAGTGAGTTTTATTATAAAATATGAATAAAAAATATGAATAAAATAATCAAGATATTGATAAATGAGATATTTTATTATAATATATTAATAGGATTATTATATGTTTAGAAGTTATTTTGCCAGTGGCATAAGGAAAGGGTACAAAAGAAATAAGTGAGGGAAATAGTAAGCGAAACAGTAAGTGTGCGAAAGAAGAATTTTATTTCGGATTATCGAAAAGTAATGAAACATTTAGAAAACGCTAATTTTGCATTATCGTTTTTAAATGATAAAAAGGGGCAGGTATCTGTACGTATTCCTAAAAGATTTTCTATTTCTGAGCAACCAGATAGAACAATTAATTTGATAAGAAAGTTATATACTGTTTGTATGTGTGAGAATGTGGACAAAATTAAATTTGACCACTCTTTTTGTGAATTTCTGGGGCTTTCAGCAAGTACAATTATGGACATTATTTTGCTTGTAGCAATAGAGTATAGAGAGAAAATAAATAATCCCTTGATATTGGCGGGAACTTTTCCGAAGGATCCGATGGTTAGAGATATATTTTTGGCAAGCGGATTGCCGTATCATATAAATGCAAATTATTTATTGGGGTATGATGAGAATAATGTAGAAAAGTTTGAAACGGTATCAGGTGAGTGCAGTAATGATGTAAGGCAGTCGGGAAAAATAGCAACAAAATTGACAGAATATTTTAATAAGTGCTTATTGCATCAGAATATGAAGTTGAGGAACGAAGGTATATCATTGCTGGTAACATTATTAGGCGAGGTTCTTGGTAATTGCGAAATTCATGGTGGAGAACATGCAACATGGTATACACAAGGGCACTATGAGGATAATCGTAATAAAAAATATGGAGAGATGCAACTGCTTTTTTTGAATTTGGGAAATACTATTTATCAGGGATTGAAAGATCATTCCAGTGAAGAGACAAAGGAAAGATTGAAATTTTACTTAGAAAAGCATAACCAATTTTTTTCTGAAAAATGGGATGAAGAAATGGCATGCACAGTCTTTGCTTTGCAAGAGGGAATAAGCCGTTTAAGAAATAAAGAAATAGAGGGATATACGGGCAGGGGAACCGGCACGGTAACTTTAATAGAAACATTGAATTTAATAGGAAGGTGCGACGATGGGCAGATGCCGGAAATGACCATTATATCAGGTAGTACATATATTAAATTTGATGGTCAATATAATATGAAAATGGAAAAATTTGAGAATGATCCAGCATTTGGGAGTGGAGAAAAGCGGATTATTGCATTTAATAAAGAGAATAATATATATGAACCTGCGGATAATGCTGCTGTCAGAAAATTAAAAGAAAATTTTCCGGGAACAGTAATTTCATTAAGAATTTATTTAGATAACCGATATATTATGAAAGAAGAAGGGGAGGTATAAAATGAATAGTGTAAACATTGCAATATATAAAGAAGCTGGCGCAAGAATATTTACAGATAGAGATACAGGGGTGAAAGCGAGAAAAGAGCTCGAACTTGATAGATTAGAGCAAATTGGCAAAATAACAGTTTTGTTACCTATAGACACATGGGGTGTTAACCCGTCTTTTTTTGGAGGAATGTTTGAGTCCAGTATTAAGATTATGGGAGATAAATTTCTACAGAATTATACCTTTCAATATGCTGATGGAACTGAGCTAAACAGTAGTTTAAAGGAAAATATTGATAATGATTATGATTATGTTATGCGGGGCTTAAATTAATATATGGAAAGATTACAAATATTACTGAGCTTTATTGGCGGTGTATCAAATGCAATAGCTGCCATTTGTGCAATGGTTGCTATAAAGGTGACTGTTAAGAACTATAATAGTGATAGAGAGGAACAAACAAAAGAGAAATTAAACATTAAATTTCGGGAATTGTACAAACAGGCCGTTATTGACGATTTTTTGGAAACGGAAGATAAAAAGATACATCGTATCAGTGACAGATTATATGAAATGACGCAAACACGTATTAATGAAGATGATATTCAAGAACTTTATAATAATATGACGCCAATATTATATGATTGCCTTAGGAGCGCAGAAATAATAAAATTTTTTAATCGAAATCTATATGGGGAAATTAAAAAAATTATAGAAAATATTTTTGATGTATATGGTGAAATAATTAACAAAGCTATAGAACATAAATTTATTTCAATAAATTTTGAACGCCCAATCATAACTAAATTGACAGAGCTAAGAAGCGCTATATATAAGTGCTATATAGATGAGAATTATGATAGGATAGATAAATAGAAAAGCCCGTATAATAAGGCTGTTATACAAAACGAAGTCTACAGCAGCGTATCAAGAGAACAAGTGAAGAAGTATTATAAGGCAATACCCCACCGCCGATTTAATAACATGCGTAATGCCAAGAAAATGATTTGATAGCGGGTGTAATCTTAAAAAATTGATTTAATATCAGTTGTAATTATGCAAAAAAGTAAAAAATCGCTGACGATTTTTGTGGAATATGACGAAAAAATGGCGGTTAAAAATCTTGTATCTTTGAGATAAAAGTCGTATAATAATCTTAAATTATAATTCATATTTTAGCTGGAAATTCAGACATAAGGCAAGTAAACATAACAATTATGCAGCCGCGGTGCAACCGGCGGCATAGTGTATTTATAAAACATAAACAACAAGCGTAAAAATAATCACATAATAAATACCAAATAAGAGATAATGGAGGTTCGCTCATGGCGGATTGGGGATACGTTGCCATTGATAAAAGCGGAAAAGAGATAAAAGGCTCAAAAGAGGGCAACAGCGAAGACCAAGTTGTAAGAGAGTTAAAAAATCAGGGCTTGATTGTACTCGAAGTGACCGAGCAGAATGTTATGACTAAGGACATCAACATCGATATCGGGGGCAAGCCGACACCTAGAGACTTGGGCGTATTCTGTAGGCAGTTTGCGAGTATTACGCGCGCGGGCGTAACGATTATCGACGCGCTAAACATGCTTGCTGAGTCAACTGAGAATAAAAAGCTGCAGGCGGCGTTATATGCCGTTAGGGCGGACGTTGAGAAAGGCGAGACTTTTGGCGACTCGCTTGCGAAGCACCCTAAAGTATTCACAGAGCTGATGGTGCAGATGGCGAGAGCCGGTGAAGCTTCCGGTAGTTTGGAAATCTCAATGGAGCGTATGGCGGTTCAGTTTGAACGCTCGGCTAAGACTAAGGCGCTTATTAAAAAAGCGATGATTTATCCTATCGTTGTAGCGATTGTAGCTGTGGCGGTAGTTGTTGTCATGTTGGTAGTGGTTATCCCTTCATATATGGAAATGTTTGAGCAGTTGGATACGGAGCTGCCGGGCATTACGCTTGCGGTCGTAGCCATGAGTGATTTCATACAATCGTACTGGTACATACTCGTGCCCGTCATTATTGGGATTGTCCTTGCGGTCAAGGCTTTTGCAAAAACATACGTGGGCAAGCATCTTTTTGGTAAATTGCAGTTGAAGATACCGGCGATACAGAATCTGGTTACAAAAAGCGCGTCGGCGTTGATGGCGAGAACGTTGAGCACTCTGCTTAGCGCGGGCGTGCCGTTAATAGAGGCAGTTGATATTGTATCGGATACGATGACGAATATATGGTTTAAAGAGGCGTTAAAAAATGCGGTGCAGGAGATTATGGTCGGTGCGCCGTTGTCGCAGCCGTTACAGGCTTCGGGAATTTTTCCGCCGATGGTGTACCATATGATACGTATCGGTGAGGAAGCGGGCTCTACGGAAGAGATGTTGGATAGGCTGGCGGATTATTACGAAGAAGAAGTGGAGTTGGCGGTGCAGTCGTTGATGGCGGCTATGGAGCCGATGATTATAATTGTGCTGGCGGGTATTGTTGGATTGCTGATTGGGGCGGTTTTGGCGCCTATGGTTACGATGTACTCAGCACTTGATAATTTATAATAACAGTTCAGTGGAGTGGAGCGGCATGGACTCATATGATGACACTTGAGGTACGCTCTCGCTCCATGCAAAACGTAGCGGTACTAAGCTCAAAAGCCGCTTGCGTCTTTTTCACTAAGTACCGACGTTTTACAAGGACCTCAAGAGTAATCATATGAGTTCATGCCGCCGGACGACTTGAATAGTAAAAGTAGGAAAGATTGATTTTATGGCAGTAGCATTAAGAGAAGATTACCAGAAAGCTTTAGAAGAACAGAAAAAAGAAGTCCGCGAGCTTGTAATGGCTGGCTTAGAACAGATAAAAGAAGGAAAGACAAAAGACTTTAATGCTGTATGCGACAGATTGGAGAAGAAATATAGAGAAAGTCTGGAAATAGAAAGGCAATAAACCATGCTGATATTAACAGAAAAAATTCCGAAGGAGAAGTTGAACGCTCTGGAAGAATTAGGGGAAAGCGAAGTTTTCTTTGAAGATATGGTGAAATGCGTGGTGGATATAGAGAAAGAACTGCTTGCCATAAATGCGGAACTGCACGCTGTAATCCGCCGAGAAATCGTGAAGCGGGGTTCCCAAGAGTTAGCAGAGACGTAGCGGATCCGAAAGCACGAAGTAAAATCGTAGAGGTTGTAAATAAATGGATAGAACTTTGAGATGGTTTGAAATGGGGATTGGTGAGCAGATTTCCAATATCGGCAGCGAGGTAAACAGAGCTATCCGATATAAAAATAGAAATGATGAAGTGAAAAAAGTTAATTTCTATAAAAAAGCAAAGGAACTACTTGAGCTTAGCTGTGAAGATCCTAAGAATAAATATAGATGTGGTGAGTTGCAGGCGTGTATTGAAGAATTGACGGATTTCTTTATAGGAACAAACCAGTACAATACGACAGACGAGATATTAATGAAGTATTATGACGCATTTATTGCATAATTTGTCAGGTGTGTTAAAATATTTGGTGGTAAGGTTGTATTATACATAATGGAGCCGAATATAGTTTAAATTTTGCATAAAAGAGTGTAAAAACGAATCTGATTAAAGTAATTTTAAAATTTTCACAAAAGGATTGAAAAATACACCCTTGCATTGTAAAATTAAACTAGGAGGGGCTTCTGTGAAATATTATGAAAATATGCTGGATAAAAGATGTTTTTCATTCAAAGATATAGAGCAAATGGTTGGTGGAAACTGCAATACAGCGAAATCATTGCTGCGCCAGTACGTTCAAAAAGGATATGTACAGCAGGTAAAGAAAAATCTGTATGTGGCTATCAGTATGGAAAGCGGTATGCCGGCAGCAACGCGCTATCAGATTGCAAACAGTATAACGCCGACAGCTTATGTGTCGCACCGCTCTGCATTTGAGTATTATGGATATACAAATCAGGTATCTTATGAGATGCATGTATCCAGCAATACGGCGTTTGCCGATTTTGAATATGAAGGAATCAACTATGTTTATATTGCGTCACGCCTTCAGGAAGGGATTATCGAACAACAGGGGGTGCGTGTCACCGATCCGGAACGGACAACAGTGGATTATATAGGCGATTTTGACCGTATAGGCGGACTGGAAGAACTTCTGCGAAGTTTGGAGATGATATCTTTTTTGTCGGAGGAGAAGCTGCTTAGGTATCTGGAGCTTTCCAGCAAGGCTGTATTATACCAGAAGACAGGATATATACTGGAACATTTTAAGGACAGCCTTAAATTGAGCAATCGTTTCTTTGAGATTTGCAGTATGAAGAAAGGAAAGAGCAAGCGTTATTTTATAAAGCCGGAAAATCAAAACTGTATGGTATATAACAGCAAGTGGGGGTTGATGGTTCCTGAAGATTTGCTGCATATAATAGGAGAATAAATGGCAAGTGTGGATTGATAAAAAATGGTTGAGCAAGACCGCAGCGCAGGAAGGGTTTGTAAGGGATACATTGGAGAAGGTATACCGTCTGGCAAGAGTATTACAGTATATTAACAGTAATCCGCTAATGCGGGATTGTCTAGCACTGAAAGGCGGAACAGCTATTAATCTGACCGTTTTTAATCTGCCCAGATTATCGGTCGATATAGACCTTGATTACAGTAAGGAAACAGACAGGGAAGGAATGCTGGAAGACAGAAGGCTTATTGTAGAGGATATGGAAAAATACATGACTGCCGAAGGGTATCAAAAATCCGGTAAATCGAAGACGAGTCATTCTTTGGACAGTATGATTTTTATGTATAATAATACGGCGGGAATCAATGATAATATAAAAATTGAGATAAATTATTCCATGCGCGTACATATTTATCCGTTAGTTTATAGAAAGGTTCAGACAGGAGGGGTATTGGAGGAGTTTGAGGTTCTTTCTGTTGACGGAACAGAAATTTTTGGAAGCAAGATAAAGGCGCTTCTTGACAGGGCTGCACCAAGAGATTTATATGATGTAGATAATATGGTTAAGTATGGGTTGTTTAACGGGAGCGAAGAAAGGGATATGCTCCGCAAATGCGCAGTATTTTATATGGCGATAGGAAATAAGGAAGTACCTGAAAAAATAGATTTAAGTGCAATTGATGAGATTACATGGTATAGAATTAAAACAGAATTGATTCCGGTGAAGCGTAAACGAGAGAAGTTTGATTTGGATGAAACAAAACAGAGGGTAAAGGAATACTTGGAAAATACTATGTGCCTGACAGATTCAGGAAGTCGTTTTTTGCAGGAGTTTTGTGTTAGAAAGTATCATCCGGAATACCTGTTTGAGAAGCAGGAAATTGTTAATAGGTTGGAGAAGCTCCTATGGCATTATGGAAAGTGAATGGCGCGGTTTATTCAGCAATATGATACAGTATACGCAGATTAACAGATATTACCAAGCGTACCAATATTTTTTGTAACAGAATTATAAATATGTATCTGGTTATGGTATAATAGAATTATACAAAATGGAGCTGGGTAATATGGCGACTCAAGTAACTTTGAACATACAAGTAGATAAAGAAGTGAAAGAGGCGGCAGAGAGCATATTTGAAGACCTCGGATTAACTATGGCTATGGCGGTTAATCTGTTTTTAAGACGGATAATTCGGAAAAATGGCATACCGTTTTCTATGGAACTGGATATTCCAAATGAAGTGACGCTGGCGGCGATAGCGGAAGGAAATAGGATTGCGAGAGATCCGAATGTAAAGGCATATACGCTTGAGGAGTTCAGAAAGGTGTTAGATGAAATATAAAATTAAAATGTCGGCTCAGTTTAAGTGAGATTTAAAATTTGTGTAAGAGCTTTCTCCTGCTGCCTGATGAAGTTGGATAGTACGTGTAGGTGACAAACGGATACAAGAAAACAGAAGGACTTATATAATGAAAAAAGAACAGTCTTTTGAGGCTTTAGCTCTATCAATAAATGATATAAGTGCAAAGACAAGCAATGCAGCCAACGGAGCTGTAAATCAGCTTATGACTATGAGAAATTGGTGTATAGGCTATTATATTGTAGAATATGAGCAGGATGGAAAAGACAGGGCTGAATATGGAAGTAATTTATTGAAAAATCTGGAAAAAAGAATTGATAAGAAAGGTATGAATTCCACTCTGTTTAAATGGTGCAGGCAGTTTTACACGATGTATCCGCAGATTGGCGCGACGGTGTCGCACTTATTTGGATTGCCGGAAATTGAAAAAAGTGCGACAATGCCGCACGAATTTGTTACAAATCCCGAAACACTCATAAATGGGCTGTCGTTTTCTCATCTTCGGGAAATTATGGTAATAAAAGATTCTTTTGAACGCTTTTTCTATGAGACAGAGTGCATAAAATGTGGCTGGAATGTTAGGGAACTTAGGCGTCAGATAAAAACAAATCTTTTCGTGAGAGTAGGAATCGGTAAAGATCCTGCATTGCTGTTAAGACAAACAATAAATACAGATAAACAATGTGTGCTTACCATTAAGGATCCATTTACCTTTGAATTTCTTGGATTGGATGCAAAAGAGGCGGTATCTGAATCTGAACTTGAACAGGCGCTTATGGATCACCTACAGGAATTTATATTAGAGCTTGGGGAGGGCTTTTGTTTTGAGGCACGTCAAAAAAGGATTATAATTGATGATAAATACTATTTTGTTGACTTAATTTTTTATAATAGACTACTTCACTGCAATGTAATTATAGAATTAAAAAATGACGAGTTCAGACATGAAGA
>JAMPHY010000050.1 GCA_023663185.1 Clostridiales bacterium
GGTTTTCCCGATATTCTGTTCATTCCCTTTGTATCAAATAAGCGGTTTACATTTCGGTAAAGTGGCGTATGCCTGTAAAACCGTTCTTTTCCGCATAGTCCTCAAGCATTGCCTTTTGGTTGGATATGCTGTGGCTGTTTTGTATTTAATTTGATTAAGAAGTCTTTTATAGTTTATAACTCCCTTAGCCGCAATATACTTTTGATTTCTACTTTTAGGTTTATCTGGGATTAACATCTTCAACTTCTCTTTATTCAATAAGGATTCCATCTCAGGCTTTATGCCCTTTATCGTTCTATATCCCATAAGATTTGCAATTTCTTGTTTACTCTTTCCTGCTTTACATATACTAAGTATTCGTTTTTCTTTATCTGTCAAATTCTTATCTTGGGTATTATCTTAGGTATTATCTTGGGTATTCTTGCTGTATGAACTCCGAAATATGACCATAATATCTTCTCTTTTCACTCTATATTATGGAATGCCATTTCCTGCCAAAACGCAACTATTCTTTATTTTTTGAATTTTGATACAACTTTGTTATCTCTACATCTGCAGCTGCCGCAGTTGATAAAACTCGCCCTTTTTCTCCATCAGCTCATCATATGTACCGTACTCACGCAGTCCGCCCTTGCCGATTACTGCGATATGGTCCGCATTTTTAATAGTAGAAAGTCTGTGCGCCACAATCAGCGTCGTCCTATTCTTTACAAGATGTTCCGTGGCTTCCTGTATCTTTTCTTCTGAAATACTGTCAAGCGCGGACGTGGCTTCGTCCAAAATCAGAATCTTAGGATTTCTTATAAAAGCTCTGGCAATCGAAACCCTCTGTCTTTGCCCGCCGGAAAGATTGCTGCCATGCTCCATAACCATCGTATCTACGCCGTTTGGAAGCTGATTAACGACATCTTCCAGATTTGCCGCACGAATAACCTCCATAAGCTGCTCATCGGAAATATCGTCTTTACCATATGTAATATTCTCCCGCACCGTCCCCGTGAAAAGAATAGGCGTCTGCGGCACAACCGCAATATCAGAGCGGTAGCTTTTAAGGTCAAGGGTTTCCATGTCCTGTCCGTCAATGAGCACCCTGCCTTCTGTTGCGTGGAAAAAGCCGATAACCATATTTAATATAGTAGTCTTACCCGCTCCCGACTCTCCGACAAACGCCACCGTCTCGCCTTCTTTGATTTTCAGATTCAGATGTTCAAAAACAGGCGCGTCCCCGTCTTTATACTTAAATCCGGCGTCTACAAAGTTAATCTCCCCACGCAGATTAATCATTTTCTTCTTATTATTATACTCTTCCACGTCATGACAAAGCATAATATCGCTGATAGAATCAACAGATTCCAGTCCCTTAGTTATCGTAGGCAGCAAAGTTATCACATTTGAGACCTGCGCAACTATCGAACTGAAATAAGTCTGATACATAACCACCTCGCCTACGCTGATTTTCCCCCGACTCGCCAGATATCCGGTAAATCCCAGACACAACACCTGAAAAATCTGAAAAGCCACCCAGCTTATCGAAGAAAAGTAGGACTGAACCATGTCCAGCCGCAGCCCCGATTTCGCCACATTGTACAGTTGATGGTCCATCTTATCGGTTTCCTTTTTCTCTAAAGCATGCGCCTAGTGACCGGAATCATCTCGATCATTTCCATGACATGAACCGACGTTTCTTCCATATCTTTTCTAAAAGCCTTATTATAACGCCTGATTTTACCCCTGAACGTTACCATAATGCACACCGCTATCGGTACGGTCGCTATGAAAAACATGAAAACCGTAAGACTTTTGGTTATAACTACCGAAAGCGCAACTATCACATTCATGATAATGCTTAAGACCGTAATAAAAATCTGCGACGACAGCGTTTCTATCTGTTCAACGTCCCTCATAATCTTAGACTGCAGCCTGCCCGACTGCATTTCATTATGGTATGTAATTGATAATTGCTGCAATTTACGCACCAGCGAGCTTCTTAGGTCGCGCTCCACATTTCTTATTGACCTTGCATAGAAAAGCGTATGAAAATAGTTCGATAATACATTCTGCGCAATCAGCAGCACCATAATGACTACATTAGTCAAAATCTTCCTGCCCGCATTACTGTCCGGATTTGTCGCAATATTTACGATATTAGACGTTACAATCGGCAGCACCCACACAGGCGAGTGCTTAACCGCAAAAAAGACAATCGACAAAAAAAGTTCCAGATAATGCCCTTTATATAGTCCCAGCAGGGTTACTAACGAGTGGTTTTGGTTTCTTTTAAAATTCTCAAGCAGCTGCTGCTCCTTCTCGTCTAAATCATTCTCCTGCTGCAATTTATAATCATATTTTTCCCTTACTTTTTCCATAACTCTCCCCAGACTTCCTACTGCCTACCCTGATAAAACTTTCTCACAACTTCTTCTGCCGGCTTTCCGTATATGTCATATCCGCCGTCCTTTAGAGCCGCCTTTAACGAATACTGTTTCCACGCCCAACTCCAGAAGCAGAATCCCTGAACAAAGTCGCGCTTTCCGGCGGTTTCAAATAGTGTACTGTACCAGTCAGCCTGCTGCTCCAGATTCACTTCACCCTTTATACGCCAGTCATTCGGCACATTGGCGGAGCCTTCAACTGACATGCAGCCCGCTTCCGCGAAAAAGAAGGGCTTATTGAATTTCTTTACCACCTTCTCAATCCTATCCAGTTGACTATTCCAGTCATTAATCGGATAATAACCGCTTGAAGATATTACGTCCACACAGTCCCACCATGTCACATTGTCTTCCTGATATTTATCTGTATTATATGAAACCACCCCCGAATATACGCCCTTTATATCGGCAATCAGTTTCCGCCATTCAACTTCTCTGTGCTCAGACATAACCATCTCGCAGCCTGCAATGAACATTTCGCAGCCGGTATTTTGTGCAATACGGGCATAGTGCAGTTGGAAGTCGGTATATGATGCAAACCAGTTGCTCCACTTAGGCTCACACGGAACGTCCTTATCGAAGAAGCTGATATGTGCGCGCCAAGTCCCATTTTTGCAGTTTGCCGTAGGTTTAAGCGCCACTCTAAGTCCTTTATTATGAATATAATTGACCATATTAATCAATTCTTCGTCTGACATAGTCGCCTTCGTATGATAGTCAATGGTTTCCGACTGCGGCGTTTCCTGAATACCATTCGGAACCAGCGTAATAAAATTGACGCCTGTTCTTTCTATAAGCGAATCCAAGCTTTGATATGCTTCTTTACGCTCCAGACACCCCCGCCCCGCAAATGCGGCAAAAGTCATTCCCTTTATATAATCCATATTTATCTCCCTTCACAATCCTTACTACCAGATGTAACAGTTCATTGTATAGGCGACACGGGCTCATATACTTCTACACTCCGTTTCGGTCGGTGCTAAACATGCGCCACTGGCGCATAGCACCTCTTGAGGTCCTTGTAAAACGCCGGTACTTAGCGAGGTATTTTCGAGCTTAGTACCGCTGCGATTTTACACGGAGCGAGAGCGTGCCTCAAGTGGAAGTATATGAGTTCATGTCGCCGGACTGAACTATTCAAATTCTTTCCACAAAATACTATAGCAATTCTATATTATACATGCTATAATGAAAAAACACAAAAATTGTAAAAATCTCTTATAAATATAAAAATAATTCACTAAACAAGCTGGAACGGAGCGCTTAATATGAACTATCTATACGAATACAGCGATATTCTCAATACGCCCTTTGAGGCATTTCTTTTTGATACGACACGGGAATCTTTTCCCGTCAGACAGCACTGGCACTATTATGTGGAAATAATCTATATGATAGAAGGAACCGCTTTAGTTGAGAGCAACCAGACAGAATATTATGTATCGGAAGGCGACCTTTTTCTTTTTCATGCAAGAGACGTCCACGCCATCTATGCCACCTCGCACCTGCCGCTTAAATATCTGGTGCTTAAATTCGACGCCAATAGACTCGCCATAAACAGCGTCTATACTCCCAAGCTTTCGGCTATTCTGCAATACGCCAGAAAATCCCCAGAAGCAAATGTACTTTTCCCCGCCGAAAGTCTAAACAGTATTCCCGTAAGGGAACGTTTTGAAACTTGTATCCGCGAAATAAATAACAAAAACTACGGATATGACGTGCGCATCCATAGCGAACTGAGTTCCCTGCTGATTGAAATAATCCGCATATGGCAGAATAACGGTCTATATATCAGAGAGCTTTTTTCGGTCTGCTCTGAAACCGAAGCGTCAATTCAGAACATTACCGAATACATAGACAACCACTCCAACGAATCAATAAAGGTAGAAAGCCTTGCAGCAATGTGCCATATGAGCTACTCGCATTTTGCCAAGTGCTTCAAGGAACTGTATGGACGCTCCTGTAAAGATTACATAGAGCTTGTAAGAGTAGAAAAAGGGGAAGAACTGCTTCTTTTCACAGATTCTTCCCTTATAGATATCAGTCAGGAAACCGGCTTTTCCGACTGCAGCCATTTTATCAAGACCTTCCGGAAATGGAAAAAAATCACCCCCGGACACTACCGTATGCAGCAACGCAAGTAGTTAAGTCCGCAGGCACACGGATACATATGTTTCCCCTTGAGGTACGCTCTCGCTCCGTGTAAAATCGCAGCGGTACTAAGCTCGAAAACACCTCGCTAAAGTACAAGACCACTTGCAGTGGTCTGCGTTTTACAAGGACCTCTGCGCGAAAACATATGTATCCGTGTGCCTGCGGACTTAACCTTTACCTACGCCGAAAACTGCGCCATATAAAGCTGGTAATAAGCCCCCTTTTTCGCAAGCAGCTCCTTCACGTTGCCTTCTTCCACTATCTTCCCATTGTCAATCACAAAGATGCGGTCTGCTTTCTGAATAGTCGAAAGCCTGTGTGCAATTACAAATGAAGTCCTGCCTTGAAGCAGATGCTCGATTCCGTTTTGCACCAAAATCTCCGTTTTCGTATCAATGCTTGACGTCGCTTCATCAAGAATCAGTATCTTCGGCATTGACACCATCGTCCTTGCAAATGCAAGCAGCTGCTTCTGCCCTATCGAAAGACCTCCGCCGCGCTCGGAAAGCTCGGTATCATAGCCCTTATCAAGCTTCATGATAAAATCATGCGCATTGACCGCCTTCGCCGCCGCTATAATCTCTTCGTCCGTCGCGTCAAGTTTTCCATAACGTATATTTTCTTTTATCGTCCCTGAAAAGAGGAAATTATCCTGCGTCATAATTCCCATCTGCCTGCGCAGACTTTCAATCGACACCTTCTTCACGTCTTTTCCGTCAACCAACACCGTCCCTTGCTGCACATCGTAGAAACGGCTGATAAGATTGACTATCGTGGACTTGCCGGCTCCGGTTGCGCCCACCAGCGCGATTGTCTCACCCGGCTTGATTTTAAAGCTTACGTCGTCTAAAACCTTCACCTCGTCGTCATAAGAGAAACTCACATGCTCAAATGTGACTTCTCCTGCGATTTCCGGCATTTCTTCCACATCTTCGGCGTCGGTAATTGCAGGCTGGGTATCAAGAATCTCAAAAATCCTCTCCGCCCCCGCAATATTCGTTACCAGCTGATTGTAAAAGTTGCTGATATTGTTAATCGGCTGCCAGAACATATTCAAATATGTGCCGAAAGCGAGAAAAGTCCCGACAGAGATATTATCCGCTTTTAATATCACAATCCCCGTAAAATACAGGAATATACAGCCAAGCGCCCAGAAAATATCTATTACCGCACCAAATGAATCGCTTAAGCGTACAGCGCTTACAAACGAACCTCTGTGTTCGTCGATGAGCCTGTCAAAAGTATCCATCGTCTCGCCCTGCGCGTTAAAACTCTGAATAATCCTTATTCCCGCCATATCCTCATGCACAAAGGCATTAAGATTTGCCGATTTTTTGCGGTGGATAATCCATCTCGGATGCGCCTTCATCTCGATAAATACTATCGCCACAGCCATAAACGGTATCGTTATGAGCGACGCAAGCGCAAGCTTGGGATTTTTCCAAATCATTATGACTACTACCGCAATTACGGTCAAGCCGTCCGGTATCAGCGTCGTAACGCAGTTGGAGAGAATATTCTTAAGCGAATTAATATCGCCTATGATTCTCGACAAAATCTTGCCCGTGGGCCTGCTGTCAAAAAATTTTAACTCCAATTTCTGAATATGTGTATAAAGCTCCTGCCTGATTGTCAAAAGTATGCTGTTGCACACCTTCGCCATCACATACATTCGTATTTTTATCAAAAAGACAAGCGCCAGATTCAGCACAAGCGCCATGATAAGCAGCTTGTACAGCCCCCCGAAATCCTTCACCGCAATATAATCGTCAATCGCTGACTCCATGATAAGCGGATTGATGAGGCTGATTGCCACGCCATATCCCATAATCAAAAGCACTAGCACAATCTGCCACTTATACGCGGCAAGATACGCAAACAGCCTTTTTATCGTCAAAAGTTTACTGCGCTCTGTACTTGTCTCGTCCTCTTTATAAGAATTGACCGCCATTTTTTACACCCCCTGACTTTCCGTATTATTTCCGTACTGAGCCAGATACGTCTCATAGTATAGACCTTTTTTTGCAAGAAGCTCCTCATGGGTTCCACGCTCAGCTATACTTCCGTTCTCCAGTACCAGAATTTCATCGGCGTGCCTTACCGCGCTTATCCTGTGCGCAATAATGATTTTCGTCGTATTCTGTAAGGTATGTAACGTCTCCTGTATCATATGCTCCGTTTCCATATCCAGCGCCGAAGTGGAGTCGTCCATTACAAGAATGGGATCGTTTTTAGCAAACGCCCTCGCAATGCTGATTCTCTGCTTCTGCCCGCCTGAAAGTCCTACGCCGCGCTCTCCTATTACAGTCTCGTACTGCCCTTCCATTCTTTCGATAAATTCGCTTGCCTGCGCATCTTTAGAAGCCCTGCGAACCGTCGCGAAATCAATCTTGTTCTTCTTTCCGAGTATAATATTCTCATTAATCGTATCCGAGAAAAGAAACACGTCCTGCATTACATAGCTGATGCTCGTGCGAAGCTGCTTTAGCGAAAGCTGCCTGATATCCACACCGTCTAAAGAAATGCTTCCTTCCGTAACATCATACATACGCTGCAAAAGCTGGACTATGGAAGTCTTACCCGCGCCGGTAGCCCCCATAATTCCAAGCGTTTTTCCCGGCTTGACCGTGAAAGAAATATCATGCAGTATTTCGTGCATATCTGCCTTATGGAAAGAAACATGGTTAAAGCAGATTCCACCTTCAACTTTATCTAGCTTAATCGGATTTTCCACTTCTTTAATGCTGGAAGTCTCATTGTAAATCTTCTTTATCTTTTTATTGGAGGCTACCGCCGACGAAAAACTGTTAGTCAGCCAGCCCAGCATTTCCATAGGCCAGACGATATTGGAAGAATATTCCACAAACGCCGTCATTTCTCCTAAAGTCATGCCGCCGTCGATTACAATCTTTCCGCCCATGAGAATAGTAATTAGCGGCACTATCTTCGTAATAACCGAAAAATACGGATAATATTTTACGAAAACCTTTGACTGCGCCATGTTTAAGTCATAATACCGTTTATTATGCGCAAGAAACTTCTTTATCTCAAATTTCTCCCTTGCAAAAGCCTTTACGGCACGCACTCCCGCCAGATTTTCTTCCGCCACGGTGTTTAGCACCGCATTTTCCTCACTAATCTGCTCGTATACATTATCCAACTTCTTTTCCATGATAACCGCAACCGCACCGCAGAAAATCATCGCCGCCGTCGAAATCAGCGCAAGTTGCCACTTTAACATATACATACTCGCTAAAATAATGACGGTATGATATACTACCTCGATAAGCAGCATACTTACATATGACAGGCTATCCCATATATTATCTATGTCGTCCTTGACTCTGGACATCAGTTCTCCCGTATTGGTCCTGTCGAAAAAATCCGCACTCAAAGACTGTATATGGACAAACAAATCGCGCCGCATTTCAGAAGCAATCTTAGAGCCCGTGCAATCGAAGGTGTATTCTTTTACATATTGGAATATGCACCTTCCTACGCCTATTCCCAGAAAGCCAAGCAAAAGATACTTTAACCTCCCTATGTCGCCGCCGACAATTACATCATCAACTATATGCCTTGTCAAACGCGGTCCCATCATATCCAGCGTTACCGCTATGAAAAGCGCGGCTACCGCGCAAAAATACGGCACGCGTTTCTCCCAAATATAAGTTGATATTTTCTTCATTTCCATCCCCCTCTCCTCCACATGACCGGCAGCACGCAGCCGTAACAGCACGCAAAAAAAGCCACGGTAGAAACTACCGCGGCTTTAAATACCAATCTATTAAGCAACAATATAAATAATATTATATCACTGCCCAAAATATGCGGAGGTAATTTCATGTCTTCTTATTCTGTCTGATTTTAAATTGTAATTTCTGTTTTTATTAAATGTTACAAACATAAATTTGCCTCCTTTCCTTTTATTTTATTTTTATACAACGTAATTGATATGTTATATGATTATGTAGTAAAAGTCAACTGTTATTTTTTTATTTTTCAAAAAATCAGTTTGTTCCTCTCTTTATTTTTGAATTATATTTCTCGCATTCTGCCTCTAATTTTGGAAAATTCAGACAGCGGTTCCTGCCTGTAAATGGCTCATTGGAGATATACTTTTTGTACAGGACATTTGCTTTATTACAAATCACTTCACTGTTGGTCTGACACCATTCTAATTCTTGGACGCACATTCGCTTATAATATTTGATGTTTTCACGGTCTCTCTTAAAAATGGTTGTAT
>JAMPHY010000051.1 GCA_023663185.1 Clostridiales bacterium
TGGTTAGAGCGCCGCCCTGTCACGGCGGAGGTCGTGGGTTCGAGTCCCATCCGGGTCGTTATAGCTTCATTATATTTTAAGCAGGTATGGTGGAATAGGCAGACACAAGAGACTTAAAATCTCTCGGAGGCAACTCCGTGCCGGTTCAAGTCCGGCTACCTGCACTGCTTTTGTAAGAATCCATGTTTTCAGTTGACGGCTGAGGTGGATTCTTTTTTGCTTAATCAAGGTAATGGAGGTTAAGTTTATGAAAGAAATTAGATTAAAGATTATCGCTTTTATTCTTTGTCTGGCGGTGGGAGTTACATTTTTTACAAATACATCTACTGCCGCAGCAGCAGAACCAGAAGTGACAGGACAAGCGTCGGAAGGTGCCGATGGCGGTATGGAGACGATTGGCATAATACCTACTACGGTGCGGGTAGGTTATTATGATGATGGTGAACCGGCGTTTCAGAGCGGGTTTTCCGATGATGAGCGAAAGTCGGGTTACGCTTATGATTACTATCAGATGTTGGCGCCGTTTGCGGACTGGAAATATGAGTACGTATATGGAAGTAAAGAAGAAATATGCCAAATGCTTATAGACGGCGAGATTGATATTATGGCGGGTGCGTATAAAACGTCGGACGCTCTTGCTGGTAAAGTGTATTTTTCAGCAATGGATATGGGACTGGAGGATAATAGGTATTTTGCCGTTAGAATGTCGGACGCTTCGTTGATTAATTCTTTGAATTATGCAATGACGCAGGTAGATACAATTTTCCCGACATTTACGCTTGAATTGCAACAGAAATATTACAGTCAGGCGTCTTTACAGGATTTAAACGAGACAGAGAAGCAATGGCTGCTTGAAAAAAATACGTTGACATTCGGATATACGCGCTATCACCTTCCATTTTCGGGACAGGACGATGACGGCAATCCTGTCGGACTTGCGGGCGTGATTATACACCAGCTTGAAGAGTTTACAGGTATAGAAGTCGTCCCGGTGTGTTTCGATTATGTCTGGGATATGGAGAATGCCTTGAAAGACCATACTATTGATATAGGGTTTCCGATGTATTCAGACACATGGCTTAGCGAGAGTAAGGGCTTAATCCAGACAAAAGCCGTTGTCACCGATAGAATGATGTTAGTTTATCACGGTGAATACACAAGCGATATTACCTCAACCTTAGCCGCACCTAAAATGTCACTCGGATTAAGGGACTATCTTCCCACCAATTATCCGAATGCGACTGTAATGGAATATGATAATTTTCATGATACCTTCGATGCTGTGTATAATGACGAGGTCGGCTGTTTTATTGCCTATTCAAGCATAATCCAGCGTCAATTAAGCGGTTATGACAAGGCTAATGAACTTAAAGTAAGCTATCTTGATAAAACTGAGGAACTTTGCATGCTGGTAGAGCAGGATAATGGAATTTTAGCTGTAATCCTTGACAAAATGATTAATCTGATCAGCAGTGAGGAAATAACGTCTACATTGATGCAATATGCGAGCATTGAACAATCAGAACCTACGCTTACGGATTTTTTTAAACAGTACGCATATCTTATTGCCATTGTATTTATTATATTTTTTGCTGTGCTTGCGTTTATGTTTGCTTATTATATTAGAAAATCCCACATATATAACAAGCAGCAGGAAGAAATGCAAAATTCGCTTAGAAATGCACTCGACATGGCGGATGCGGCAAATAAAGCGAAGACCAACTTTTTATCAAGTATGAGCCATGATATCCGTACCCCGATGAACGCCATCGTCGGCATGACGGATATTGCTAAAAAACATACGGACGATAAAGAAAAACTAGACGACTGCCTTGATAAAATAACACTGTCAAGCCATCATCTTTTGACGCTTATAAATGACGTCCTGGACATTTCCAAAATTGAGAGCGGCAAATTTACACTCGCGCCGATTAACTTTTCGCTGCGCAAAGTAGTGGAAAATCTTGTCAATATTGTGCGTCCTATGATAAAGTCTAAGGCGCAGAAATTTGATGTGCATATTCATAGTATAGACTGTGAGACGCTCTATGGGGACGAGCTGCGTATCAGTCAGGTGTTTATAAATATTCTGAGCAATGCGGTTAAATATACGCCGGAGGGCGGTAAAATTATACTTGATTTGTACGAGGAGCATACAGATAATAAAACCGTCAAACTTACATATGTAGTCAGCGACAACGGAATCGGCATGAGCGAGGAATATATGAAGCATATGTTTGACGCCTTTACCCGCGCCGACGACAGCCGTACCAATAAAATACAGGGTACAGGGCTTGGACTTGCAATAGTGAAGCAGATGGTTATGCTGATGAACGGTACGATTGACTGCGAGAGTGAACAAGATAAAGGGACTACGTTTACGGTTAAACTGGAACTGCCTATGGGTGAAGACGACAGTCGTATTTATACGCTGCCGCCGATAGACATGCTGCTTGTAGATGATGATGAAATATTCCTTGCAATCACGCAGGACGTTGTAGAGGAAATGGGAGCAAAAGCAGAAACAGCTTGCTGCGGCGAGGAAGCTCTTGCACTTGTCAGAAAACGCCGCGAGGCAGACAAGGATTATGCTGTGGCGCTGGTTGACTGGAAGATGCCGGAAATGGACGGCGCGCAGACTGTCCGCGCTATACGCGATATTGTAGGAGAAAATACTTCCATCATTCTTGTAACTGCTTATGACTGGTCGGATATAGAAGAAGAGGCAAAAGGCAGCGGAGCGGACGGATTTATATGCAAGCCTTTGTTTAAGTCCTATTTGTCAGAAAAGATAGAACATGTACTTAAAGCCGACGAAGGAAGCATGGTCGTTGCAGAAAGCAGTAACGAGGACCTTAAGGGATTGCATGTACTTATAGCCGAAGATAACGATATTAACTGGGAAGTTGCAAGCGAAATTCTCAGCATGTACGGAATGAGCGCCGAACATGCCGAAAATGGAAAGATAGCCGTGGAAATGATGCAAAACGCGGAAGATGGCAAGTATGACCTTATATTGATGGACGTGCAAATGCCTATTATGAACGGTAAGGAAGCTACGATGGAAATCCGCAAATCATCACGTGATTATGTTAAAAATATCCCTATAATAGCAATGACCGCCGATGCTTTTGCTGAGGATATTGCAGCCTGTCTTGCCGCAGGCATGGACGGACATGTGGCAAAGCCTATAGATACCGATAAGCTTTGTCAGGAAATTAGGCGGATTATAAAAGGGTGAAATTCGGAATTGTCATGCCACAGTAGAATATTGAACTCGTTATTACATATAATATTAAAGATTTTCAATTATTGTCGTAGATATTGACAAAATTCAATGTTTCTGCGACAATATAATTGAAGACTGGGTGCGAGGGTAGCACCTTTCAAAAAGAAGTCCCTATCAAAGATTAGGTGCGAGGGTAGCACCTTCCCAAAAAAAAGTCCCAACGGAAGATAACCCTTGCGTCTCGGCGCAAGGGTTTTTAAATAAAACAAAGGAATTTTTAACATGGGCAAATATTCATTAAATTATCTGTCTGATACATTTTATTCAAAATACAATGTGGTGGAATATCCCGAAATTGAGAACAAAAACAATCGTCCGTATATTGTAATACTGATAAGAATAGAGAAAAATATTTTTGCTATCCCTTTTAGAACAAATGTAAAACATTCTAATTGTTACAAATTCAGAACATCAACACGCCATACCGACAGCGTTACAGGTCTTGATTATACAAAAGCGGTTATTGTAAATGACAATACATATATCGGGGAGCCGGCGATAATCAATAATAAGGAATATAGTGAGTTAGACGCGCGATTTCATATAATTGAAAAGGAATTTAAAAATTATGTGAAAGGCTATATCAAGTATGCAAAAGGATACAAGGGCGCATACAATATACAAAAATTTAAATACACAACATTACAGTATTTCCATAAAGAACTCGGTATTGAATGATAAAACTAAGGAGCAGACTTCTAAGGGGTGAAAGTCGTGTGACAGATTTTTAAGAGTTTTAGGGGAGTAATTCCATAATGTCTACAGAAAGAGTTCCCAAACTATTAGTGGCATCTAAATACAACTCAGTATATCCGCCGCTGGAAACGTCGAAAGAATATGTTTTGCCACGCTCCCAACTGTTGTTTTCGTTTTCATCGGTTAAATAGTGTACACTCATTCCACTGTTACCATCTATATCTATAAGACCGTATATCTGAATATTCCAAATATCGTCGCTATCAGGTATCGTGAACTGTATGCTGCCGTTATTATATGAAATGCTTTTTGATAATTGCGTAAGGGTACTTGGCGGCAGAGTGATAACGTCTTGTGCTTCAAACTGTATCCATTTTTCATTCAGATTGATGGCAATGCCATTGCCATTAAATACTATTTCGGAGCCGATATTTCCAAAGTTGGATTGAAGCTCTGTAGTCGGCTCTTTTGACCTGCTGACAGTAGACTCAATGACACCAATATAGGCTGAGTCGTATTCCGAAATTTCCGCTTCATGCAGAACCATTTCAGAAACATCCTGCTCGGTGCTTATATATAAATTTCCGGAAACAAATACCATTTGCTTATTACGGGTGGAAGTCACAAATAATGCAACGACTACGAGTATCAAAGCAATACTGCCAACGGTTAATCCCATAGTAGCTTTCTTTGTTTTCATAATTGATTTTATTCTTTCTTCGATAGCGTTTTTACTAAAACTGTTGGAAAAAGGAAACAAGCCACTTTGTCTTGCAGTCATGTCAATTAACGCTTTTGCGTATGCTGATTTAGATTTTTCTCCGAACTGTCTCACCACGCTTTCGTCGCAGGCAAGTTCAATATCGCGATTAAAAAGAAGATACATCACCCAAACCATAGGGTTAAACCAGTGAATACATACCGTAGCTGTCATAATCAGTTTGGTAATGGCATCAAAACGGCAGATATGCACATATTCATGTGAAAGAATATATTGTAGTTGTTCAACATCTTCCCAGTTGGTATTCTTAGGCATTAAAATAACAGGGTGAAAAATGCCATAAGTCAGCGGTGCGGAAATTCTATCGGACTGCTTTATTGAAAGCGAACGTTTTAAAACATGCTTTTCCAGCCACTGATTTGTATAATCATTATTGGCAGGTAAAGCGGTCTGAAATTCTTTTAGGCAGCGCAGATAGGATACGACAAAAAATGCGGCAAAAAGCATTATTCCAATGAGCCAGACAACAGACCAAAGGTGTGCAGATAACAGTGTATTTGGTGCAGACTGCGAGGCTCCTTGTGTTGCGGCAAACGGATTTCCTTGTTGGATAGCAGGTATAATATTTCTTGTTTTTGCTTCGGAAAATATGCGCATAGACATATTATTGCGGATAAATGTATACACGCTGAACATAGATGGAACCGAAAAAGGAACGAGCAACCTTAAAATCGCCAATGTCCACAAGGCAAGGAACGTCTTTTTGGGAAATTTATAGATTGCAGCCGCGCGGATAATCACAATTACAATAATTAAAACCGCTCCGGATAAACTCATTTGCAGCAAACTCATTACGCTCACCTCATTCCAAATTGTCTACAATTTGTTTCAATTTTTCAATCTGTTCGGTGGACAGCTTTTTTCTGCCTAATAGGGTGGCAAACAGCTTGTCAATGGAGCCGTCATAAATTTTGTTAATCAATTCGTCGGTTTCGGCTTCCTGAACATCTTCTATCGGAATCAGGGCATGGCACATAAAATTAGGTTCAGAGCGTTCAATCGCGCCTTTTTTTATGCACCTTTTAATCAAGGTGTAAGTGGTGTTCATATTCCAGCCGACTTCTTCTTTCAAAACATCGGAGATATGTTTTGCCGTGGAGTCGCCTTCGTGCCAAAGTACACTCATTACTTTAAGTTCAGAATCAAAAAGTTTAATGTTCATAGTTGTTTTGCTCCTTTCGGGGTTTGGTTATTTTGGGGTGTTGATGTGTTATTGAGTGTTTAGGTGTTGTGGTTCTAGTATTTGCATACTACCGCGGTAGTGTATCATAATTATATAGTACTTTGATTTTGGCGGGTTGTCAATATTATTTATGCTTTGGTGGATTATTTTTGTTTGTTGAAGAAACAGCACGTGGCATATATTTTGGCGAATTTGCTATAACATATCAAATGAGTATGAAAAACCGCATATTATAATTGCCTTATAAGGAAAAATATGTTATACTTTAGATATGGGAAGCCATAGAGCCGGGCGGCTGCCCTCCATTTCGGAGGGGCTAACCCCTCCAGACGAAAGAAAGGAGGGCGTTGCCAATGATGATTACATATTCTGATTTAGTTCAGACTGGAATATTCATTGTTGCCCTGATAGGATTGTGCTACACAATTTTCAAGGGAAAACGGAAATAGCCGCCAACTACTCCCAATAGTTGACGGCTGACATTATGTGTTAGTTTGATATATCCGGAGAGTAGCCGCATCTATGGCTTTCCCTTTTTATATCTATAATATAGCATATTTGACAGTGGCGCACAATAGCAAAATGAATGATTTTTCTACTATTTTATTGTTGAGTATTAGTTAGTGTAAAACTGTAACCCCAATATAACAAGGGTGGCAAAGTGTCTAAGACCTATTCATTTCCTAAATCATATATCAAGAAAACATATTCAGGTGATACATAGTAAAAATTATACGATGTGCAGAAAATGACGATAAAAATAAGTGAACGAAACGCAAAGTTGACAAAATGAAACTATAGATTGGTTGTTTTTATCTATTGCTTAAAAGTAGAATGTGGGCAGGAGGTGGATATAAATGACATTAGGACAAAAATTAAAAGCACTGTTGAAAGATAACGGTATGACACAAGAGGACTTGGCTGAAAGGCTGGACGTATCACGACAGGCAGTAGGGAAATGGGTCAATGATAAAGGAATACCCGAAGTAATAAAATTAGTACAAATAAGTAACCTATTCGGAGTGTCAACGGACTATCTGCTAAAAGAGGATTACGAAGAAAGAAACGTGTCAAAAGAAAAATCTACATCAGAAAACGGGTATTATGTCAGTAAAGAGATGTTGGACGGATATCTGGCGTACAGCAGACAGAATGTAAAGCAGATTACAGTAGGGATAAGCCTATTTATGTTGGCGAATATCTTTGATTGTTTTGATAATCACAACATGATAATGTCTTTTCTTTATTGGCTTACCACGATAGCAGGGGTAATCATTATTATCTGGAATTTTTTACAGACCAGACAATATCAGGAAATCAGAAAGGAACGCCTTGCATTTGATGATATGGTATTTAAGGAATTTAAGAAACAAATGGAAAGCAGAAGAAAAAAATATGCAGTTGTAATTATCGTGGGAATAATTATCCTTTTTGCTAGTTGTGAAATAGGACAATTTATAATGATTTATTTCGGACAGATAGCTTGTCATGTTTTTGAATGGATAGCCGATACAACATGGTTAGCGCTTATCATATGGGCGGGAATGTCCATGCACATTGACGGCGTTATCGTTAAAAACACAGAACAAACTCCTAAAAGCAGTCGTATGAAAAGGTATCGTTGGATATACATAGCATTGCCGATTACAATAGTTGCGGTTTTAATTGGAATAGTAACAAACGCATGGAGTCCATATGCGCCTATTATCATTTTGTTTTGTTGCTTATTAGTTACAACGTGTAAATTACTTATAGAAAGCAGGGATAAAGATGAATAAGAAAATCTATATTAAAATTGGAATTTTGTTGGTTTGGGGACTATGCGTTTGCGTAGGGTGTTCCGCAGGACAGGAAAGAAAATATACTATAGAGGAATTGGACAATTTAGCTGAAATCAAAATATATTCAGCAGAGAATAATGAGCTTATAAAAACAATCAGTGACAAAGAACAGTTATACCAATATATCCAATGTTCGCTTTGGCATGATTTAGACGTGGAGGAAGAACGCCAAGACGAATTGAAAAAGGGCTTAGAGGGAATAGAAGAACAATATTATTTGGTTTCATATAAATATCCTGTCGCACGTTTGGGAGACAAGGAATTAGAGGAAAATACTACCATTACATTATATGAAGACACAAATATTATTAAGATGGCAGTAGCAGAAGAAAGCATTAAGGCATTTCCCATTCCGGAGGAATTTCTGATTTTTTACTATGAAATTTCCGAGGAAGAAATGCAGTTTTATCGTTCGTTAGTTGAATGATATATCCGTGTAATAAAATAAATAGTGTGTACAGATGGTAGTGCAGGCATTGGCGGATAGGAAAATAGCTAAATGACAGAGCCTGAATTTGAAAAAATGGGGAAGTAGTAACAGCACAGATAAAAAAGAAAAATTGTTGAATTTTTGACAAAATTTGTAGAAATAAGAGAGTATGTGGTGGTGATAAATTAAGGGTGGTGTGATATTATAAAAAAGATAATCAAGTGTTATCTGTTGAATTCGATCAAATAAAGATAATTTAAGATTAT
>JAMPHY010000052.1 GCA_023663185.1 Clostridiales bacterium
GGTGGTGATAAATGTACGTCTGCTTTTTTATTGCATTTTGCGGAAACTCAAGATTGATGTTTGGATTCTTCTGTCAATCATGTGATAAATCATACTGATTACAAAACATAATATTCCGCAGACGAAGAAGCTTAGGGCGTGTCCTAATGTATTCTCATAACTTATATCAATCATAATCAATTTTGCCACGCTTACCATTGAAAGAAAGAGTCCGTATATTCTAAATGACTTAATGAAAAATCTAAAACCTATTACGATACTTATAATCGCAAGCAAGAACGCCGAAATGCTTATTACATAATTGGCTGCCTCATAAGAACTCAATATGACGACTAGCAGTACGGTAAGCTTAGCCCCTATGTATATCCCCGGCAAGAGCCCTTCATTCTGCGCAACAAGATTTTTTATATTAACCATAAATATCAAAATTGCCAGCAAAACAAGGATAAAATGGCAGATTTCATTATCCACTCCCATAACTGAAAATAGGACAATCGGCATAAGTATGGCATTGATAATTCTCGTTACATTAAGACTCTCTTTTTCTATCTGCTGCGATTGAAAATTTTTTACAAATCCGCTCTTCATCGCGCATATATTTAAAACTGCAATAACGCTGAGCATAATTGTCATAGAAATATCATAGTGCAGGTTAGTATTGGCAAGCACGTTCACAAGGCTTACAACAATAAAGAAGAGTCCAGCCATATATGAACATAATTTAAACTTGCAATTATATTGTTCTTTTATTTTATATACGCACACAGCTAGCACAGTAAAAAACAGCAGACCGAGTATGAAATGTTCCGCAGGATATTTCATCTCAAAAAGGCAGGCGTACACCAGCGCCATAAGGATACTCTCATATTTATAAACATTATCATTTTTATAATATCCAAGCAGCATAATAAGAAGCATCACAAACGATACGCCGATGTGGTCCTGAAAAAATGTAATCATATATACGGATACCACAAATACCGGAAAAGTAAAAATCTGTACCCCAATCCTGCCGTCGTCGCCGTTTTTTAATTTCTTCTCTATTACAGCTATCAGTGCCGCGCCTAATAGCAGGAAAATGACACCCCTGATATTATTACATAGTGATGACATATATGTCATATTATTGACTAACAGCATTGTCAGTATTGTATTCAGAATCATAAAGATAGCAAAGTCATTATTTTTCTCCCTAAGCTTCGCCGTCATGAAAAGCACGAACTGTAATATCAAAAACACCAGCAGAATACCCGCTATTATCTGCGTCGAATACGCTGTCCAGTCTGAAAAAATGCTTTTAGGCTGCGTTAGTTCATCTTGCCCATATATCGCAGACCGCCTTAAATAAGTCCCCGCCCACAACTGAAATACATTAATACAGTTAAATATATTGTTTACGATATTTTTATGAAATTCCTTACTGTAACTGCTCATATAGAAAACAGTCGCAGTCACTACAAAAAACAAACTAAGCAGCAATAATTTCGTATCATCATATGTATTTATGCACAGAATAATGCCGAATAACAACGCAATCGTAATACCGCACTGACCGATTATCTGGAATATCCTATCTTTCCATCTTGACAAATAACAGACAAATACCGCCCAGATTAAAATCAGGACATACAGCATAATATCCCCGATTGCCTTAAAATAGAAATTAGTAAGAAGAAAAGATATATAAACCGCACCAATACCGCAACTGCTGATTGCCAGATATAATTTATTATTATGCGCTTTAAGTTTAAACAAGCCAAATGCTGTAATCAGAATGCTCACTACATACATCGCTACCATTTTTATTGTGTCGGTGATAAACGGCGCAAGCAAAGTGGCAAATAAAATAAAACTTATAAAAATTAGTACCGAAGCAAATATACCCATCCATGATTTGCCAATAACATTCTCTAAATCTTTGCTCTTATTTTTAGCTTGCGGGGTTGCTTGTAGTTGCGGTGGTTGTTGTATTTGTGACATTTGTGTCATGTTACTCTGTTGCATTGTCACAGCTTGAAATTCTGGCTCTGCACAGAGCTCAGGCTTATACATTGTATTGGCAAACTGAGGCAGCGGGATTTGTGATGCTTGCTGCATTTGTGCCATATTACTAATTTCATTTTTCAGCATATCAAGCTGATTATTCATATAATTAATTTCTGTCTGCAAATAATTAATTTTATAATTCAATACTGAGCTATCAAGTTTTTGATTATTGTATTCATAAATCAAATCATTCAACTGCTTCCTGTATTCAAGCAGCTTGTTCTCATAATTTAAAATCGAGATTTTTATATTATTATCCACGCTCGGCGTTCCTTTCTTATCTTTATCCAGTAAAAATAATATTGACCTACATTTGCCTAAATGATACTATAAATATATATAAAGCGCAAGTTAGGAAACTTCGCTTTTTCGTAAAATACTTGCAAAATGGAGGGATAAAAATGACATACGAGGAATTATTTTCGAGCATAAAATCTGAGTTCATGAGTGCGGACGTAAGCGGCGTAAATGAACATCTGGCGTATCAGTTCAATATTACAGGCGAAGCAGAAGGTATTTTTTACGCGGAGGTAAAGGACGGCAAGCTGTATGTAGAGCCGTATGAATATTATGACAGAGACGCCATTTTTACATGTAAAGCCGAAACCCTGTTAAAAATTGCGACAGGCAAGCTTGATCCTATTATGGCGGTTACTCTGCAAAAACTCAAAGTTGAAGGAAATATTGATAAAGCTTTAAAATTAAAAGGACTTATCGAAAGTAAAAAGAATAAAAAATAGGAGCGCCACGAATATATTATGAATATATTAGTAATCGACGCACAGGGCGGCGGAGCAGGAAAACAGCTTGTGACCGCTATAAAACAGAATATACCGAACGCCACTATTACCGCTGTCGGCACCAACAGTACTGCTGCCTCCGTTATGCTTAAAGCCGGAGCAGACCATGCCGCGACAGGCGAAAACGCCGTAATCGTCGGCTGTCGCAACGCTGACATCATTGTCGGTCCGATAGGGATAGTCATTGCCGATTCCATGTTTGGCGAAGTCACTCCTAAAATGGCGGCGGCAGTTGCACAGAGCAGTGCAGCGCGGGTGCTTATCCCATTTAACCATTGTGACAATATCATTGTGGGCGTTGCCGATTTTTCAATGGGGAAGCTTGTACAATGTGCTATTGATAAGATTAAAGAGATTAGTAATTAATCTATTGACAAACAGATTATTTTATGTAAAATATTTTATAATTAATCACCAGCATGAAGCTGGCTTAAGAATGTAGAAACATTCAATTATTGCATACTAATCATGCTGCTAACTGATACTGAAAAGTAAAATAAATTCCATAAAATTTTATTATGTATATCACGAAGGTATACGTTTTCTCAGAAGAGAAGCCGTATACCTTTTTATTTATGACAATAAATCCTCACAAAACACGGATTTATTGTTTGCAGTCCATTAACAGTAAATGAAATGAAAGGAGAACTTAATCAAATGAACGAAAATCTTAAAAAAACCACAAAAAATTTAACTTTATCCGCAATGTTTTTTGCCTTAGGTCTGGTCTTGCCGTTTTTAACCGGACAAATCCCGCAGATTGGCAGTATGCTGCTACCTATGCACATTCCGGTATTCTTATGCGGTCTTATCTGCGGCTGGAAATATGGCGCAGTCGTCGGATTCATGCTGCCGCTTATGCGCTCCATGCTTTTTGGAATGCCTAAGCTTTTTCCGTCCGCGTGTTCGATGGCGTTTGAACTTGCAACCTATGGTCTGGTAGCAGGGCTTATCTACAGCTTGTCCCGTTGGCAATGTATACGCGCGCTCTATCGCGCGATGATTGGCGCCATGATAGCAGGGCGCGCCGTTTGGGGCGTCGTACAGATTATTCTGCTTGGCATATCCGGCGGAAGCTTTACATGGCAGATGTTTATGGCTGGTGCATTTCTTAATGCCATACCGGGTATCATAGTGCAGCTAATTCTAATTCCTACTATTATGGTAGCGCTGAACCGCACGGGACTGGTACGATTCAGGCGTACAAACGGTGTTAATGTTCCGACAACTACCGAAGGCTAACTTTTGGATTTAAAGATTTCCTCATATATTTCTTTATCGTAATCTTTAAAGACATTAAAGATAACCCGCTCTATACATTTTGCGCTATCATTTTCTAAGAAATGTATAACCGTATCCGTCGCTATCTTAGCCGCTTTCTCATTCGGGAAATGAAATTCTCCCGTGGAAATGCAGCAGAATGCGACGGATTTAATTTTATTTTCGGCGCAGCACATTAAAACATTTTCATAACAATTCCGCAAATCCTGACAAAGCGAGTCATTCAGCCCGCCATATACAATCGGTCCTACCGTATGAATAACATATTCGCATGGCAGGTTATGTCCTTTGGTTAAAGTGACTGTTCCAACCGGCTCTTCATACTGTCCGCCGTACTGTATACGCCTTTTGTTCATGATATGACTGCATTCTTCCCGAAGCTGTATTCCCGCCGCGCTGTGTATCGCATTGTCAATACATCTATGGCACGGCACGAAACACCCCATCATCTGTGAGTTAGCCGCATTAACAATCGCACCTATAGCAAGCCTTGTGATATCCCCCTGCCATAAAGATATTCTGTCTGCACCATGAAAAACGCTTCCGTACTGTTCTTTTACCGTAGGAATGTCAGCTATCCCGACAACTCCTTTATCCTGAAGCTCCTGCTTAAGATAAGCGTCTTGAAGGCTTAGGAGTTCTTCTGATGCGCTCCGCGGCATGCGTATATTCATTAATGAGCGTATTATCCTCTTCTTTTCATCAATGCTTTGTGGTATCTCAAGATTTTTGTATTCTTCCGAATCCGCTTTCAGTTTATCTAAGAGCAGGTCAATTTTATCATACATATTGCACCAGATACCTTTCCCATCGTAACTGCTCATTACCTTCACAATTACACTGCATAATTTACGTTTTTAGTTAGCCACCATTTATGATAATGCCAATTTTTTCGCCTCTTCTTCACGCTGTTTGCATATATCAGCCCAGCGTGGCAGTTTGGCAACCATTTCCGATAATTCTGACAACGCATTTGGAACGTCTATATTCTGCGGGCAGCTATGCGTACATTTTCCACACTTTATGCAGGCGGAAGGAAGATGTTCTTTATCAACTGCGTCAAGCGACATTCCTACATTAGAAGACGGAGATACCTTCATTTCATTATAGTATCCTATCATTTTGGGAATATCTATCCCTTTCGGGCAGCCGTCACAGCAATATCTGCACGCGGTACAGGGAAGTGAATCCTTCATAGTCTCCGCTATCTGCATAAGGACGCTCTCTTCCTCAGCATTAAGCGGCTTCGCCTGTTCAAAAGTATGTACGTTATCTACCATCTGCTCCATATTGCTCATGCCGCTCAAAATCATTTTTACATTAGGAAGCCCTTGCAGCCAGCGGAACGCACACGCCGCAGCCGATTCGTCAGGACGCAGCTTCTTAAGCTTATCTTCTGCTTCTTTATCCAATGAAGCAAGTTTGCCACCCCTAACCGGCTCCATAACCCATACTGGAATATTTCTCTCTGTGAGCAGCTCGTATTTTCCTTTTGCATTCTGCAGCGTCCAATCCAGATAATTGAGCTGAATCTGGCAAAACTCCATTTTATCTCCATATTCGTCCAGAAATTCTTTCAGCATAGCGACATCGCCGTGGCTGGAAAATCCTAAATGCTTAATTCGTCCCAATTCTTTTTGCTTGACAAAATAATCGACAATTCCCCATTTGGAGTCCCGATAGACCTGTATGGAATTTTCATATACATTATGGAGAAGATAATAATCAAAATATTCAACGTCGCACTTCTTAAGCTGTTTCTCAAAAATCTCCTCCGGATTATAGCTGCTCGCAATCTGATGCCCCGGATATTTTGTTGCCAGACAATAGCTCTCTCTTGGAAACTGCTTTAACGCCTTGCCTATTACGATTTCTGAATTTCCTTGATGATAAGGATACGCTGTATCGTAATAGTTTACGCCATGCTCGCCCGCATATTTAACCATTGCAAAAACCTGTTCTTCATCAATAGAGCCGTCTTCCTTAAGCGGAAGCCTCATTGCGCCAAAGCCCAGCAGTGATAATTCTTTACCATATACGTTATTTGTAATCATACTTTTTACCTTACCCTTTCTTAAACTCTGCTTTTGCATTCTCAAGCGCGTTAATAACCTTATCGCACCATGCGTCAAATTCAATATCTTCCTTCTGACATTCGGGGTTCTTGAGAATATTATCAAGCGCAATCCTGACGCCTTTTGCAAAACTGATATCGGGCTTATATTCCGGAACCGCACGTTTTAACTTACTGTTATCAAATACTACCGAAACCGACTTATCACCCGTCAGGCTGCCTTTATAATCATATTCCGGCGCCACGCTGTCTAAGAAATCCGAAGCCACATAATATGGGTGCAGCTCAACGCCAAGCGCCTGCGCTATCGTTTCATAAATCTGATTCCAGCTTAGAGTTTCGTCGCTGGTAATCTGGAACGCTTCTCCGATGGCGTGGACGTTTCCCATAAGCCCTACAAAACCTACCGCAAAATCTGTATTAAACGTAAGCGTCCACAGCGAAGTACCGTCCCCCTGAATAATAACGGGCTTATTCTCCTGCATACGCTTAATGACCTGCCAAAAACCGTTTTTTCCATGCACCCCTATGGGAATATTATTTTCATCATAAGTATGGCTCGGTCTTACGATAGTCACAGGAAAGCCGTTTTCACGGTACATTTTCATCAGAAATTCCTCACAAGCAATCTTATCCCTTGAATACTGCCAGTAAGGATTGGCAAGCGCAGTACCTTCATTCACAATGTAATTACGCGACGGCTTATGGTATGCCGACGCCGAACTGATATAAATATACTGGTTTGTCTTTCCTTTAAAAAGCCTATAATCTCTCTCAACTTGTGCCGGAACAAATCCGATAAACTCACAGACGACGTCAAAAGTCATGCCGTCCAGCTTTTTAAGCACATCTTCTTCCTTATTAATATCCACAACAATGTGGGTAACTCCTTCCGGAACCGGTTTGGTTCCCCTGTTTAACACATAAATCTCCCACTTCTTCTCAATAAGCAAATCCACAACCGCGCTGCTTATCGTTCCAGTACCCCCAATTATCAATGCCCTCATTTAATACCATACCCCTTTCCCGACCTGCTCTATCGGATATTCCGGATTTATGCTCCGGTCTCCAGAACAATATCGCTGTTTTGTTGTATATTATAACTTTTAAAATAATTCTCTTCCATAGGAATCCACTTCTGCTCAAATGCGGCATAGTTTTCTTTCTCGCGTTCCTTAAGCCGTTTTGTCTGAATTTCTTTGGAACATGTCAGAAAAATTTTCATATCATACATATCGGCAAGCAACGGGTGGGTGCTATAACTGCCTTCCACCACTGTCAACGCACATGGTTCCATTTTTTCACAGCTTCTATATGTTCCAAGATGACAGTCATACGGCTTGTATATAACCGCCATGCCCTGCCTTAACGGTATAAGAAGTTCTTCCTTAAAACGCTCAAAATCCATGTTGCCGCCGATTAGTTTCTCCCAATTTTCCTTACGCTTAACCATTGGAAGATAGTAGTCGTCCATGTGAAAAACGTTGCACGCATATGTACTTTTAATCAGCTTCGCAAAGCTGCTCTTCCCGCTCCCACAGCGTCCGTCAATTGCTACAATCACAGGCTTTCCCGTATCCGCTTTATCCAATAGTGCTTGGATTGCTGTGAGGATTTGTGCTTTGTCTGTGGCTATTGGGGGTGGGGTACGTTTAATCATATATTTCACCTTTATTTTCACCTAATTAATTTATATATTCTTTTTTCAATTTTTCCGAATGACTAAACTTTTAAGTGTTATATACCTTACAGTAAATAACTATCCAAAAGCTAAATATATGACTTTAATCTACCCAGTACAACTCTATCTTTTCGTTGGCTTCGTTCTCATTCAAAGAATATTTCTGAATCAACTGACTGCATGCCACCATCTTTGAAGCCCCAATATCTCTGACGGTCTTTACCAGCTTTTCTATGCCAGATGCCATTTCAGTTGCTATGCCTTCCATTCTTCCAGCAGTTATGCCCGCTTCATATCCTTCAAGTCTCATATCTTCAAACGCCTTACACATATCGTATCTCTCCTCTCCATTTTCATCACTCTTAAATTTCTCAGGTATCCTTATATTCGCCACTACTTCAAGCATTTCTTTTGTTTCGATGTCTATATTACTGTATGCCTCTTTATTTTCTTCCATAACTGCTTTAAGCCTCTCTTTGTCCTTTGAATACCTGACTGCTTCAAATACCTGTCGCA
>JAMPHY010000053.1 GCA_023663185.1 Clostridiales bacterium
CTCCTCTCTATCGCCGCAAAAGCACTGAAGCTTTTCATTACCTATAATTTATCACACATCTTCCATGTTGTCAACTGCTTTACCTCACTAAGATAGTAATTAAGCTCTAATTATTATCAATCTTGCCCGCACTGTGTCTCCCAAAATGCCACTGCGTCGTTAATCCACCCTTCTGCTGCCGTGCCGGTTCCGATACCGAAGCCGTGCGGAAGCCCTTCATAGACATGGAACTCCGTAGGAATGCTGAGTGCCTCAAGGTTCTGTAGTCTGGACTGCATGGTTTTCCAATTCGCAATGCCGGCACTGGCGCCGACACACACATAGGTCGGCGCATCTTTTTCAGATACCTCCGCATATCCGGTATACTGCATAATGACGGCTGACGCTGCCGGAATATCTGTTCTGTCGCTATACATCTCAAATAATTTTCATTGCCAAGCGTTGCCGCCATTCTTGCGCCCGCCGAGCCGCCCCATAAGGAATAATCTTCTGGACTTACTTCCAGCTCCTTTGCATTATCATAGATGAAACTGATTGCCTGCGCCAAATCCGTATAAGGATCATCAGGGCGATAAATCAGGGCAAAACCGTTGTATCCCATCTTAGAAAGTTCCAACGCATGAGGAAAACTGTCGTGCATGGCTCCAACATACATGAAACCGCCGCCGGCATTTACCACGGCAAACTTTTCACCCGGATTTCCACGGTCTTATCAGCATCAATGTAATTATACCAGACATACACGCCGCTGCTGCTGATTTCCTCCAATGTCATATCTTCCGGCACTAAGCGGTCTACCGGAAACAAAAGCCGACCGAAGTCTGTAAAATAGGAATCGCTTATTACATCTCCCACCGTTGAAGAGGGCTGATAAATATTTCCTGTCTCATTCTGTTTCATTAATCCATGTGCAGACATAGTCTGTGACACCGCCTGTCGTTCCCTTCATAAATCAAGCCCATTAAGCCATTCGATCACTTCGCTTTCTTTAGCGTTTCCACTGAAACGCATTCCTTCCTGCCAGTCGCCCGTGCCCGCCATTTCTGCAAGATGTGTTCCACTCTCGCCCAAACCGGAAGAAGATGAAGTACAGAACGGAATCACCGTTTTCCCGCTAAAATCGTTGTCTTTTATAAAGTTGTTGACAACCCATGCGGCATTCTGCCACCATATAGGATACCCGATGAATACTATATCGTAGGAATCAAAGTTTTCAACCGTTGTGGAAACAAGTGCAATATCCTGTAAGCTCTCGTCTTCATGTTCCAAATTAACTCTACTGCCCTCTTTCGTCCAGTCCAAATCTGCGTTGCTATATTCATTCACAGGAACAATCTCAAAGGTATCCCCGCCCGTATACTCTGCAATCGTTTCCGCTACCGCTCTGGTATTGCCTGATGCTGAATAATAGACTACCAAAACTGTTACAGCAGCCTGATTATCTGACTCTGAGCGTTGCGTATTTCTATTTTGCGACGTTTTCTGCGTACTATTATTGCTCGATTGTCCACCGCTGTTTCCGCACGCAGTAAGCAGCATAGCGCATAATGCTGTTATTATCATTAAACAGATCCTTTTTTCCATAACGTCTCTCTCCTTTTAGTCCGTCTACCAGTTTTTCTTTTCTGCGCTGCTGTCATGTTTCGTCTTTCTCTCCTCAACCATCTTCACAAACCATTCCACCATGTTCGGATCATAATGTGAGAAGAAGGAGCTTGTCTTTGTATCCAGCGCCGTAATTGCCGCCATATCCTCTTCGGTCAGCATAAAATCAAAGACATCTATGTTTTGTGCCATTCTCTCTTTATGCGTGGACTTAGGCAGTACGATAACTCCCCTCTGGATATTCCAGCGCAGCATTACCTGTGCCGTAGTCTTTCCGTACTTTTCACCTATTCCCTTTAACACTTCATTCTCAAACAGCCCTCCGCGTCCTTCGCCAAAAGGCGCCCATGCTTCATGAGCTACTTTATATTTCTTCATCCATGTGTTATCTTCTATGCGTTGGTTCAGCACATGGGTTTCAATCTGGTTTACCATCGGCGGAATCTTCGTAAAAGATGCAAGGTCTACCAGCCTGTCAGGATAAAAATTAGAAACTCCAATAGCTTTGAGCATACCTTCTTCATACATATCCTCTAAAGCCCTGTATGCACCATAATAATCATTGAATGGCTGGTGAAGCAGCATTAAATCAAGGTAATCTGTCTGCAGCTTGCGCATGGATTCTTCTACGGATTTTATAGTTTCATCATAACCGTAATGCTCCACCCAGACCTTAGAAGTCAGGAAAATATCTTTTCTCGGAATGCCGCTCTTTATAATGGCATTTCCCACTTCTTCTTCATTAAAATAAGACTGAGCTGTGTCGATACTCCGATAGCCGACTTCCAGTGCGTCAGACACGCACCTCTCACACTCGTCCTTTGTCACTTGATATACGCCATAGCCCAAAATCGGCATTTTTACTCCATTTGATAATGTTACATATTCCATACTTATACCTCCCATCAACTACTTTTAATCTACATTTCTTACAATCTTAGAACCGCCGAATACCTCGGACATTTCCATCTTCCTTAACTCATCGTCCAAAACCCTTACGTCTTCTTTTGAGAGTTTTACATCGGCGGCAGCCATATTTTTCCGTCAGAAATCCGTTCGCTATCAAGACTACCGCACCTTTTGCTTTGGCGTCTTCCCTCAGTTTATCATATATAGGATTCTCTTTTATTACCGGCAAAACAGACTGCACTCCACACGCAGACAGGCACAAAAGTATCCCTGATGCCAATATCGTTGTCAATTTTTTTCGCATTTTTATTCTCCTCTTTGCCGTATATACTCCGATATTTATTTCTGCTCGTCTACAGGCGGAACTGTCTTAACATATGACTCCAATAAATTAGGCGTACTATGGTAGTACCGCTCGTCTTTATTTAATGCTGCAATCTTCGCCATCTCCTCATTTGTCAGGGCGAAATCAAAAATCTCAAAGTTCGCACGAATATGGTCAGGATTCTTGGAACCGGGGATTACAATATTGCCCGCTTGGGTATGCCAACGTAGGATAATCTGCTCATTGGATTTCCCGTACTTTTCAGCAAGCTCTGAAAATACGCTTTCCTGCCTAAGCGCCTTATCGCCGTGCCCTAACGGAAACCACGCCTGTATTACAATCCCTTCTTTATTAAGAAACTCTTTTAACTCTTTCTCCTGTGAATAGGGGTGTACCTCTGTCTGTAAAATTGCAGGCTTCACCTCACAGACGGCAAGTATTTCTTTAACCTGATCTGCCGTGAAATTGGAAAGTCCGATTGCTTTAACCTTGCCTGCTTTATATGCTTTCTCCATCAGCTTGTATCCTGCAATATAATTTCCTGCGGGCTGGTGTATCAAAAGCAGGTCGATGTATTCCGTATCAAGACGCTCCCGCGTTTTCTCCACCGCGTCTTCCTCCTCATAAAAGGACGGCCACAGCTTCGTTTCAAGAAAGATTTCTTCCCTTGCCACGCCGGACTTTTTCATGGCGCGGCCTACCGCTTTTTCGTTCACATAAGCATTAGCTGTATCAATCAGACGATAGCCGTCTTTTAAGGCGCTGATACAGGAATTTTCCGCCTCGTCCGGCGTCAGAAGAAATGTGCCGATACCCACTAACGGCATCTGTACTCCATTGTTAAGTGTTACATACGCTTGATTACTCATTTTTTGTTCCTCCTTGATAAGTTTTTATATTCTTTCTATATTCTTTTTTACCTCGGCTTATATTTGCGACTTTTTTCTCGCGAAAGATACCGTTTTTTTGCTTTTCTTTTACGGCTGTTATATGGCAAAATTAACTATCAGCCCCGTCACAAGTGAAAATACCATGACAAAAGCAATATAAAGGATAAATCTCTTAATTCCCAGCACGATTTTTAATGCGCCGAGATTGGTAATCTTAGTTGCCGGTCCGGTAATCATAAACGCCGACGCGCTTCCCATGCTCATACCCATTGAGAGCCATTCGCGAATCAGTGGAATTGTACCGCCGCCGCAGGCATATAGCGGTACGCCGATGGTTGCCGCCATCAAAATTCCAAAGCCCTCGTTGGATTTTCCAAACAGTTCGGCAAATTCTTCCGCCGGAACATAGCGCTGGAAAAGCGCTGAAAGCAATACACCCACGAGAAACCAGAGCGCCGTCGCCTTGATATTCCGTCCTAAGTTAAAAATAAATCTTAAGAACAGGTTCGGATTCGTATCATGGCTTGCACGCGGCTCAAAGCCTTCAAAGTTGAAAAACGTCGCATTTTTATAAAAAATATGCACCATAAGCCCTGCGACAATACCGCAGACCGTACAGGAAATAATGCGAATCATCAGCGCCGTCGTTCCAAGCGCCGTAGAGTACATAATAAGCTGCGGGTTCAAAAGTACGCTTGACATCATAAACGCTGCCAGCCAGTCGTCACGCATTCCATGCCGTGAAAACGAGGCGGCGATAGGAATGGTGCCGTACATGCAAAGCGGAGAAGCCACGCCAAGCAGACTCGCAGGTATTACTCCCCAGATTCCCCATTTTTTATCTCTGATACGTTCAAAAGCTCCGTGGATTGCATCTTTGGCAAAAACCGATACTAAAGAACCGATAACCATGCCAAGCGCCCAATATCCGACAATCTGCCTAAGCTGCACCATAAAATAATAACTTACATATACAAATTCTCTGCAGATAATCTCAACTATCTCATTCATCAATATTCACCAGTTCATAAGTGCGGCTGCCGAGTCCAATCGCTTCGGCGTGCTCCAACGTGTGAATGCCGTTCTGTCTTTCCACCCGCTGCTTTAAACTCTCGCTTCCATCTGCGGCAAAGCACAAATCAATAGCCGCCTGGTCGATAGCGACAGGATCCGTGGACGCAAGAATGCCGATATCATGAATATCCGGCTTAGAAGGATTTCCGTCGCAGTCACAGTCGATGGAAATATTATTGAGGACGTTGATATAGATAATGCGCTCACCGTTTCCAAGATAATCTGAGACAGACTTACCCGCTTCCGCCATTGCTTCCGTGAATGCGGTCTGGTCTCCGCCCCACGGACTTGTATGACTTTTGCCACCGGTATGAATCAGGCATTTGCCCTCTTTTGAACCAAGCCCGATAGAGATATTCTTGATGGCGCCGCCAAAGCCCGCCATAGCGTGTCCTTTAAAATGTGAAAGTATAACATAGGAATCATAATCGGTAAAATGAGCGCCGACATAATTCGTTTCCAGATTGCTTCCCCCTTCTACCGTAAGCTGCACAGAACCCTCCGCGTCAAGAATATCAACATCTGCTATATCCGTAAAACCATGGTCTTTTGCTACCTGCATGTGCATCTCTGTCTCTGCACGGGAACCGCCGTAAGCTGTATTACACTCAACGATTGTTCCATCTACGGACTGCACTAAATCTCTAATCAGTTCCGGACGCAGATAATTGCTTGCGGGCGGCTCACCGGTAGAAAGCTTCACGGCAACGCTGCCAGTCGGAGTCCAGCCAAGAGCTTCATAAGCCGACATCATTCCTTCCGCCGAGATATCCGTCGTGAAATAAACAACCGAGCCGGAAGTTTCTCCCATATCCACGGACGCTGCTTCGTTCCCTGCATTGTCCGAAGCTTGTAATGTAGCGGAAGCTTCAACTTCGGTGTTCTCTGTGTTGTTTATGTTCTCTGAGCCCTCTGCTTCGTATGACGGCGGTGTAACAATGGGCGCATTATCGTCCGGCGTAACGTTTGTTCCGCAGGCTGTCATAGCAAACATCAAACTAAGAGCCAATACTACAGTTGTTAATTTTTTCATGAATTTCTCCTCCTTCATGCGTGGGAATTTTTTATTATTATAATATAAGAAAATCACTACGTGATTATCTTGGGAAGAATGCTCCACATTCTTCCGCTCTTTGATGATATTTTCTATAATTATAAAAAAATCGAGGCTCCGCGAGAAGTCTCGATTAGTGTTGCGGTATATACCAAAAGTTATAACTGGAGGTCCGCTTAATTTTCAGCTACGACCTGCGTTAGTGCATCCAAAAACCTTTCAAGCATCTTGGAAGGACTTAGCGGGTAAAGTATGCCGAAAGGAATCGCATATTCCCAATCTATCGGAATAGCCTTCATCATCGGGTGGACGCAGGACCACTTTTCTATTACAAGCAGGACGCTTTTCTGCTGCTCGCACCGGTTAAAAATATCCACATCATAAAAATCAAAATCTACCAGATTGACCGGTAAATGCTTTTCCAAAAACATATCTCTTATCTCGTCCATGAAACGACTCCAGCCGCGATGGATAACCATGATATTCTCACCATGCAAATCATCAAGCGTCAGTTTATCTTTTTGCGCAAGCGGGTGGTAAATGGAGACGACAGCGCAGATTGGCTCTTTTGAAATCTCAAATCCCGCACACCCTCGCAAATCAAGCAGGGTTTCATCAAAAATCCCCGTCACCACATCAATATGCTCACCAAGATTTCTTAAAATCTCCCGTGCATTTTCCGGCGTATTTTCAAACGGCACAAGCTGGAAACTGACGTCTGAGCAATGTTGATGAATCTGCGGCCATAAATCTGTTAAAAGCTGGGCGGGCGTCATGGGCGATGTGCCGATACGAATAACGCTGGTTTCTTCCTGCATTGCCGCCTGCGCACGCGCTACTGCCTTACGGCTGTATTCAATCATATATTTTGCGTCTTTATAAAAAGATTCGCCGGCGCGGGTCAGGTTAAGACCTCGATGCGTCCGCGCAAACAGGGTTACGCCAAGCTCTGCCTCAAGAGAATTAATCTGTTTTATCACTGCAGTCGGCGTTATATGTGATTCCTCCGCCGCTTTATTGAAGCTTCCCGCGTCTGCGGCGCGTATAAAGTTCTCAAGCTGTGGATTGTACATGGCGCGCTATTATCCTTTCTTCATAAAAATGGCCATTGGATTCCTCTGAAAAACAAATACCGCTTCGCGTCGCTTGTTTTTCCTTTGCGCTCATTATACCATAGCCCCAGAAGCAATATCAACTTTCTTCAACTTATTTATTACAATAGGCCTAAAACCAAGACCGTCATACGCCCCATACTCCGCTACTTTTTACGCCACGGGATACATCTGTTTACCCTATTTAAATATTCCTCATATTCGGGTGTTTGACACTTCTTTTTAACATCACATTACAAAAATCCTTTATTCAAGTC
>JAMPHY010000054.1 GCA_023663185.1 Clostridiales bacterium
TAATAGAAGCTGAGGTCTTCGGACAGGGCGTTGACATGTGGGTACGAGGTCAGGGGGAAAGCATTACGGAGTATGTGGAAATGTAAAATACTTCATACGCTTTATTGACAAATACATAAAAAGTAAAGGAGTGATATAGGGGAAAACTGGCGGTGCAATAAAGGAAAAATAAATTTTTTATAATTTTATAAGAAAGAGAGGACTAAAAATGGCAAGGAATATCAGATTTCCATTAGAGATGGAAAATGGAGTTGAGGTAAGGACTTTAGAAGAGTTAAAGGAAAATTTTTCGTTAGAAAAGGTTTTATCCTATCTGTCTGACGGAAAACTGGAAACGTGGCTGCGCGACAGGTACGAGGACGGACTTGCGGACGCAGTAGCAGGGCTGGATAAAAATGATGCAGGGTTAAACCGGAAAATCTGCGATATCTTTGATGTTGAATATACACAGGAAGATACAGCGGATATGGAAAGCGCGGTGGAGAGAAACCGCCGAAGAGAACTTCTCGGACAATATACAGATGAGAGGAAATATTATGACGTAATAAACCAGATTGCCTTTGAACAGGACGACGTGTATGATTTGCTGGACGATGGCGAGACAGTCATTTATTTATGCGGGGATAAATTTTCCGTTCCCACAGGAAAAAAGGGAATACGTTATATCGGGGTAAATAATCCGGTAGTAGTTATCAATGCAAAGGAAAAGGTAGATTTTGACGGAATGGATATTTCCTTTGAAAATGTGAGGTTTGATGAAAAATACCAGAAAATCTTAGATGCGCTAAACCCTAAAGAAGAGGGACAACCCGCGCAGCGCCATAGTTCCGGTTCGGGACACGGAAGCTATACTTCAAATTCCTATTGGAATTTCATGTTGTCGCCAAAGGATAAAACGGCTGCAAAGGACTTGTATGATAAATTATTAAACAGTGGGATAGCAGGTTTAGCGGACGAATATATAAGTAATTTGTAATAGTAGATATGATAAAAGATGGAGGAAAACAATATGAGTAATGATGCAAAAATAGCGAAATTTAAAATATTTTTTGAAGAGATTTGTACAAGTGCGAATGGTTGGATATTACTGAAGGATACTGTAGAAGAAGAGTATGACGAAGAAGAGTATGACGAAGAAGAGTATGGCGAGGAAGAGTATGATGAAGAAATTGAAGAAGGCGATGATTTTCTATATTCTATATGGATTGGTCTGGCATTGATTTATGATTGTAATAAGCTAAATGATTATGGGAAAATCATAATGGACTTTGCCGACAGGATTATTCAAGATGAAAAAAGAGAAGATTTTTTAAGCCATGGTGATATGGAATACAAGGTCAAGACAGCTAAAAAATTTGCAGATCATTTAAACGCTTTTGTTAGTTTCTCTATTTTCGAAAGGAATGCAGATTATGACTATATCTTGGCTAGAGGTAAGGAAATGTTGAAAGGCGTAATATATAGATTTATATTCTGGGCTTTGATGATACTTGCCGTCGATGATACGGATAAGGAAGAACATTTAGCGTCTATTTGTGATTTGGTAAAGTTATGGAAAATCGATGACGAGGAAATACTGGATATAGTTAGGATTATTCGGATAGTGTACTATCGAGAGGAAGACGTTAAATTGCAGACGACTTCAGTTAAGGCGAATTTTGAACAAATTTTAAAGCATTATGGATATGATGACAAATGCTAGATAATGATATAGTAGATGATGTAATAAATATGAGTTTTTTCATTAAAACCAATGGAAAATTAGTAGAAAGAAGTCGTAGAGGGGACAATAAATGAACAACAAAAAACTAAAAACCAACTTAATCAGGTACATAGACGCAGGTTTCCCTGTCATATACATAAATACTTTTGAGGAAGAGAAAATTGACGGGCTTATTACGTCTGCCGCTTCCGCTTCCAAAAGGGAAATATACGAATGGAATGAAACCAACGGCTATATCGATTTTGAAACCAAAGCGCCAATGATGGAAGGCTGTACACTGGAAATGATGTTAGACCAGTTAAAAATTCAGGGAATGCTTGATAGAAAGCTTATCCTTTTAAAAGATACAGCGCCTTATCTTGAAAATCCCCGCATTGTTTCAAAACTGAAAGGGCTCGCAAGAATGATATGCAGCGGGGCGGACGCAGCGATAATTATAGTGTCCAATACCCTTGTCATTCCGAAAGACTTAGAGAAGTTCATTACGATACTGGAAATGGACTATCTGGAAAAAGACGAGATTAAGCAGGTTATTCTTGATTTTATAAGCGACTATAAGCTTAAGGGAATACCGGAAAGCCTTTTAGAAGAGATGGCGACTGCATTTAAAGGGCTGACGGAATTTGAGGTAAATAACATTTTAGCGCTGGCTTATGCAGACGGCGGAAAACTGTCAAAAGAAGATTTACGCCTGATTTTCGACCAAAAACAGCAGATGATTAGAAAAGCCGGAATACTGGAAATGATACCGTTAAAAGAAAAATTTGAAGATATAGGCGGGCTTGATATTTTAAAAGAGTGGTTTGTGCGTAAAGCCAAAATCTATAAGGACATGGAGAGGGCAAAAGCCTATGGAGTCGATATGCCTAAAGGCGTCCTGATTGCAGGTCTGCCCGGCTGTGGTAAATCCATGAGCGCTAAGGCGGCTGCGGCTTTGTTCGAGGTTCCGCTGCTGCGTTTGGATATGGGGCGGCTGATGGGAAAATATGTAGGCGAGTCCGAAGGAAATCTAAGGCAGGCTATTGCCCTTGCTGAAGCGGTTTCCCCCTGCGTATTATGGATTGACGAGCTGGAAAAAGCATTTGCCGGAATAGGCGGCAATGGCGGCGGTGCAGACGTGACGACGCGGCTCTTTGGTAATTTCCTGACCTATATGCAGGAAAAAGAAAGTCCGGTTTTCGTAGTGGCTACAGCCAATGACATTACGAAGCTGCCTTCTGAGATTTTGCGTAAAGGCAGGTTTGACGAAATCTTTTATGTGGGGCTTCCGCGGGAAGAGGAACGGGCGGAAATCTTCAAGATACATATTAAGAAACGCAGGCTGAAAGATTTTGAAAATATTAATGTTGCAAATTTTATAGGAAAGACAAAGGGATTTAGTGGGGCTGACATTGAGGGCGTGGTAAAAGATGCGGTCGAAATGGCATTTGCAGATGGCAAAGACGCCTTAGAGACGCAGGATATCCTCGACGCAATAAGCAGCACGCATTCCCTTTCTGAAACGATGAAAGAGTCCATAGAAAAAATGGAAAAGGAATACGAAAAGAGAAAATTTAAAAATGCGTCAATATGAAACATGGCATAGGAGAATACAAGATGGCAGACGGTATAATGGAAAAAGAATATATCACGGAAAAAGAAGCACTGGCGGTCAAAGAACTGTTTAAGAAGAACTTGCAGTCTTATAAGGAAAAAGATGCTTCAATGACAGATGAAGAATGGCTGGAAGGATTATTTAACAGGGAACTGACTGACATTATTTCACCGCAGGAAGCAAAGCAGGACGCTAAGGAAATTGTTGAGGCGATAAAGGTATATGATGATAATTTAAAATCGGTGAATGAAGCGGCGCAAAACGGAGTGTCTAAGGAGAGCTGGCTTGCCGGAAAACTGGAAGAGGCGTCGGCTGGCATGGCTGTAAATGAGTATGGGGAATGGTTACAGTCAATCGATGACATGCTCTACCAGAAAAATACGGAACTGGAGGAAGCCTTAAAGCGTTCTGCAGACGGACAGATTAAAATGAGTCCCAATCTGGACGGAAACATTGCGGAGCATATGATTTCCGCCACCACTGAGTTAAGCGGATTTGTGCAGGGGAAAAATATTAAAGTAGAAGTACGTGAAGCATATACGGCTAATTCCGTTGACGTCAGGGCAACAGACATTTCGACCGGAAAATACCAGAATTACCAGTTGAAATTCGGGCAGGACGCAAAGGCTACAATTACTTTAATAGAGCGGGGAAATTACAATAACCAGCGTATTGTTGTGCCGAAGGAGCAGTTAGAGGAGGTACAGGCGCATTTTAAAGCAATAGGTTCTGATAAAACGATAACAGACCATATCGAAGCGTTTGGAGCAGTAGGGAAAAGCTTTACAAAAGAAGATGTGAAAAAAATCCAGACTGCCGTACAGGAAGAAGGCATTAAGCCGGAATTACCTTATCCGACAAAAGAAATGGTTATGGATATAGGGAAAAAGACCGGAGCCTTAGCTTTACAATCAATGGCTGTGACAACCGGTTTAAATGTTGTAGGAAAGGCATTAAAGGGAGAGCCTATTGATGCAGATGAGCTGGTGGAAAGCGCAATAAGGACAGGGGCGGATACGTCTGTAAAGGTGGTAACTGCAGGAACATTGAAAGTTGCCGTAGAGAAAGAGGTTATAAGCTTTATTCCTAAAGGGACTCCGGCAGGCGTGATAGCCAATATCGCAAGTGTGGGAATTGAAAATGCGAAGATACTCTGGAAGATTGCCACTGGTGAATTGTCTTTGACAAAAGGCATTGACAATATGGGGCGGACGACAACTTCTATGGTCGGGGGAATATGCGTAATGGCGAAAGGCGCTTCCGCAGGAGCCGCTGCAGGAGCTGCGCTGGCAGCTTTGGTTCCGGTTGCAGGTCCCGTACTTAGTGTGGCAACCGGATTTGTAGGCGGTATGGTTGGATATTTTGCAGGCTCTAAGATAGGTGAAGGTATTTATAATGCAGGAAAAGCGGTTGCTAAAGCTGCGGCAGGAATTGCCAAAACAGCATGGGAAGGCGTAAAGGTTGTGGGCAGGGGGATTGTAAATACGGTTTCTGCTATTGGTGAAGCATTGTTTTCTTGGTTATAATGAACGTAAAATGTTTTGTTATACCAGCGCTCAGGGAAAGGAGTCATAGATGTGGAGTTAGAAAGTTTAGACGAGCTTAGAGAGGCGAAAATGCTTGCCAGAGGCTTGTGCGACGTCATGTATGAAATGAGGAGAACGGCGGCGCAGGATACGCAGATACCTGCTGCGGTCTTTTACCCTTTTGAAACAGTTTTAGAGAAAATCTGTCGCCTGATTGAAGAAGCTGGGAAAAGGGAGAATGGAAGAGATACCCCATTTTTACCCCATGATGTATAAGAAGATATGTATATAATATAATAATAATAATGGAAACAAAGTATTGACGTACAAAAAATTGTACAGTATAATATAAGTACAGAAAACTGTACTTATATTTAGGAGGTATTTCATTATGTTGGCGGTAAATTATACAAATCTTCGTGATAATATGAAAAAGTATATGGATAAAGTAACTGATGATTATGAAACCATGATTGTTACAAGAAAAGATAATAAGAATGTAGTTATGATATCAGAAGAGTCATACAATAATCTTATGGAAAATATTTATGTTATGGGAAATAAAGAAAACTATGACTGGTTGATGAAGGGCAAAGCACAATTAGAGAATGGTCAATGTTCTGCTCGTGAATTATTTGAGGTAGAAGATGATGAATAAGATATTTACAGATACTGGCTGGGAAGATTATCTTTATTGGCAGACTGAAGACCGAAAGACACTTAAAAAAATTAATCAGTTGATTAATGATATTAGCGGGAATGGCAATGAAGGAATAGGAAAACCTGAACCATTGAGGGGAAATTTATCAGGTTATTGGAGTAGGAGGATTAATGATAAAGACCGACTGATTTATAGGATAGATGAAGACAATATATATATTCTGGCTTGCCGATATCATTATGGAGATAAATGAAATAAGTTAAAACTTATAGGTAGTAAAAGCATTTGGAAATAAAAATCCAGATGCTTTTAATAAAATTGGAGATTTAATTCTCACTCAATCTCTCCCACATCATACGGTGTAGTTTGATATACGTAGTAATTCAACCAATTCGAATACAACAACTGCCCCGTAGAACGCCAGTTTACAATCGGCGCTTTTGAAGGATCGTCATCGGGGAAATAATTGGCAGGGATTTTGGGGTTCATGCCTTTTTCTAAATCCCTGTAATACTCTTTGGCGAGCGTATCCGAATCATATTCGGGGTGGCAGGTGACGAAAAGATGGCGGCTGTCGGTGGTTTTAACAATAGTTACGCCAGCTTCATCGGAAATTGCCATAAGTTCTAATTCGGGAACAGATGTTATTTTATCTGCTGCTATTCCCATTGCGCGTGACTGCGGCGCATAGAAGATATCGTCGAAGCCGCGGAAGAGCGGGGAAGTTTTCTTTAATACTCTGTGTGCGTAGACGCCGGAGAGTTTCTCGCTCATGTCGTAGCGTTCAAGTCCGTAATAGTAATATAAACCGGCGAAAGCCCCCCAGCACAGATGCAGGGTACAGTGTACATGGGTTTTACACCATTCCATAATGGTGCATAATTCCTTCCAGTATGTAACATCTTCAAATTTGACATAATCTAACGGCGCGCCGGTTATAATCATACCGTCGAATTTACGTGCCTTAATTTTGTCAAAAGTGGTATAGAAGGATTCCATATGATTAGAATCCGTATGCTGCGGTATATAGCTTGCCGTCTGCAGAAATTCAACCGACACCTGCAACGGAGTATTGGAAAGCTTGCGTAGAAGCTGGGTTTCCGTAATGATTTTGGTCGGCATAAGATTTAGGATAAGTACATGCAAAGGGCGGATATCCTGATGGATAGCCCTATGTTCTGTCATGACGAAAATATTTTCATTTTCCAAAATAGTTTT
>JAMPHY010000005.1 GCA_023663185.1 Clostridiales bacterium
GCTTCATTTACCAAACAAGGCACAATTAGAAGAGTTTATGAGAAAAGAATTGGACAAACTAGAAAGAGAAGCTGAATAAACAGGGCATATTTGCCGGAGTCGTTGTAGGGAAGAGGAACATAACAGATATTACCAAGCGTACCAATATTTTTTGTAATAGAATTAGAAATATGTATCTGGATATAGTATAATAGTATTATAAATAAAATGGAGATGGGAAGTATGGAAGCAGCAGTAAATTTGAACATACCGACAAAGAAAGAAATAAAAGAAAGAGCAGAGAGCATATTTGAAGAACTAGGGTTAAACATGACTGCGGCAGTAAATTTGTTTTTAGAGCGGACAATTTGGGAAAATGACATACCGTTTCCTATGAATCCGGACGTTCCGAATGACGTAACACTGGCGGCGATAGCGGAAGGAAATAGGATTGCGAGAGATCCGAATGTAAAAGCATATACGCTTGAGGAGTTCAGAAAGGTGTTAGATGAAATATAAAATTAAAATGTCGGCTCATTTTAAGCGAGATTTAAAACTGGCGAGAAAACAAGGGAAAAATATTGATAAACTTAATGAAGTGGTTAATATTATTGCAAGGGGTGAAAAATTAGACATAAAGTATCGTGATCATGGCTTAGGCGGTTATTATGAAGGATACAGAGAATGTCATATTGAACCGGACTGGTTATTGGTATATAAATTGGAAGATGATGTTTTGATATTGTTGCTATATCGTATCAGTACACATTCGGAGTTGTTTAATAAATGAAATATAAAGGATATGAATATGTCAGAAAAGAGACTGAACAATACAATATTTCTTATGTATTTAGTAACTGAAAATTATTGCGAAAAACATAATATTTCAATAGATGATTTTTTGATGTTAGATAAACAATACGATATATTAAACTATGTTGCAGAATGCCCTGATGTATTTGACAGTATGACAGATGATGAGATGGTAAGGGAGATTGAGCAATATGTCTTACAAGCTTAAAACAACCTTGTATCATGGCACCGTATCACAAATACAGAAAGTAGATATAACACTGTGAAAGAAAGCAAGATTGTGACCACAACAGGAATGTGTGTTGTAGCATTAACAAAGCATTTAATGAAAAGGCAAAATATAGATTATGAAGCTGCTTATAAAATGCTGCTGGGAATGGAACTATATAAGCTTTTGTCAGATGAGGAAACAAGATTATACTTTGAAACAAATGAATATTTATGCGAAGCATGTGATAATGAACTAGATGGTGGAAAAGATGCTTTATATGAGTATATCAACTGTTGACAGGCTTTGCCTTATTACACCTTTTTGTAATAGAATTAGAAATATGTATCTGGATATGATATAATAGTATTATAAATAAAATGGAGATGAGTAGTATGGAAGCAGCAGTAAATTTGAACATACCGACTGATAAAGAAGTGAAAGAGGCGGCAGAGAGCATATTTGAAGACCTCGGATTAACTATGGCTATGGCGGTTAATCTGTTTTTAAGACGAACAATTCGGGAAAATGGAATACCATTTTCTATGGAACTGGATATTCCAAATGAAGTGACACTGGCGGCGATAGAGGAAGGAAATAGGATTGCTAGGGATCCAAATGTAAAAGCATATACGCTTGAGGAGTTCAGAAAGGTGTTAGATGAAATATAAGATGTATGTTGATAATGTAATGGAATATTCAAGACAGAAAAGGAAAGACGCTGCATGGCAAAAGGTCAGGTCGGATTTGATGAAATCTGAAAAACGAATGAGAACAGAAGGCGGAATTAATTCTGGACAGCTAAGAAAGAAGCTGCTGGAAAATATAAGAGATGGCTTAAGAGATAACTCAAGAACAAGAGGTAACTTAAATGTTAGACTTTAATATAAATAACCCGCTAGAAGTTAGAAAAGCTGGAATACAGGCACTTTCGGAAGCTCTTGGACCGGTAGGAATGGCGCGGTTTATGCAGCAGTATGATACAGGAGACGGAGATTATACGAAGGAAAGACAAAATGCACCAGATGTAAGTCTTGATGAGATAGATACGTTGTTAAAAGCACGACGGGCTTAAACAGGAAACCGGAACCCCATGAATTAACCGTGGCTGGCGAAGATGTAGGGAACAGCCGCGATTAAGATAAACAAAAGGTGTCTAGGTACACCAAAATATTTCTTATAAGAAAAGGAGAGATAACTATGAAAAAGGAAATGAATAACAAAGGTTTTTCATTGGTTGAGTTGATTATCGTTATCGCCATCATGGTAATCCTCATCGCAGTTCTTGCACCTCAGTATCTTCGTTATGTTGAGAAGGCAAGAGTATCATCAGATCAGAACACTATCGTTGAGTACATCAATGCTATGCAGACTGTAGCGGCTGATCCTGACATTAGCTTAGACGACAGCAAAACGTATACTGTATCAATTAGTCCTTCATCTAAGCCTGATTATATTGTTACTAGTGGCGATTTAAGCACAATACTTACTACTAATGGTATCTTAGATTCAAATACTTTAGCTACGTCTAAGGTTCAGTCTACTGCATATAAGAACTCTGGCGGTGTATATACGTTGGATTATGATACTTCACTTAAGATGTGGACAGTAACTGTTACTGCTGGTCAAGTTGATATGTCTGGAGCTGTTATTACTACTCCTTAATCTGCAATTGACGGAGAATGATAGTAGCATTATAGCATTACATAATGTTAGTGCCACAGCAGTAAGCCAATAGCTTTACCGCTTAACACCACATGTGCCACACAGCACTAGCATAGCGGGTAATACCGCGAGACAGCATTATGGTGTTTGACTACAACAGTCAATTACAACACTTGATATGAACTACTTAAATTTAAAGCCAAACTGAATGAAAGAATTAGATGCACATTAACAATGCAAAGGATTTTACATCATGCTGATGACAATACTTTTTTACATAATCATATTCCTGTACGGGATTGTAATCGGGAGTTTCCTGAATGTATGTATATACAGGATTCCGAAGAAGGAAGATATTGTTAAGGTAAGGTCGCATTGCATGGCGTGTGGGTACAAGCTGGAGTGGTACGACTTAGTACCGCTCTTCAGCTACCTTTTCTTAGGGGGCAGGTGCCGCAAGTGCAAAGCAAAATTGTCCGTACAATATCCGCTGGTGGAAGCGGCGAATGGGCTTTTGTATGTGGTAATCGTGCTGGTTAATGGGGCAAACGTAGAATCCCTACTCTACTGTCTGCTTGCATCGGCGCTGATTGTTCTTAGCGTGATTGATTTCAGGACTTATGAGATTCCGCTTGGAATCAATATTTTCATACTGACATTGGGGCTGGTTAGAGTAATAACCGATTATTCTAATTGGCTGAATTACTTAATCGGCCTCATTAGTGTCAGTGCATTTCTAGCCGTAATTTATTACGCCAGCAAAGGCAGGGGTATCGGCGGCGGCGACGTTAAGCTGATGGCGGCGTGCGGACTGGTATTAGGCTGGAAGCTGATTATTTTAGCATTTGTCATAGGCTGCATACTTGGAGCAGTCATACATGTAGCAAGAATGAAGATAAGCGGTGAGAGCCATGTTCTTGCGATGGGACCATATCTTTCCATGGGAGTATTCATCGCAGCATTGTGGGGTAACCGCATATTAGACTGGTATTTCGGATTTTTTTAACGACGCTTTTGAATTTTGACTTGAAGAAGAATAGACACCTGCTTGGAATACCGGCAGGTTTATTGCGCAGAATGCGGCAAGACCGCGGGAAGCTTAATAAGCGGCGCAGATAGATAGACAGGACAAATGAAAAGTCCGCAATTAAAAGGAGACAAATTTATGGCGAGCAAAGTTCTCAGTATTGAGATAGGGTATTCACTTACAAGAGTCTGTGAAGTATCCTATAATACCAAAACCCCTAAGGTATTTAAGAGTTTTACCGTACAGACGGTAGAAGGAGTTATGAATGACGGGGCGATTCAGGTTGATTCACATTATGTTCAGGCGATTAACGACGCAATCCGCGAGCATAAAATCAAAACAAGAAAAGTAGTCTTTTCCATAACTTCGACGAAGATAGCTACCCGTGAAGTTGTAATTCCTTTTGTAAAAGAGAATAGAATAAAAGATGTGGTAAGGGCTAACGCTTCGGATTATTTCCCCGTGGATTTGTCCGAGTATGAGCTGGCGTACACTATCTTGGAGACGATGGGGGATAAAAAGGCTGGACAGCAGTATAAGCTTCTCGTGCTGGCGGTTCCGGCGTCGATTTTGGAAGGGTATTATGCGCTTGCGTCAGCGATGAGAATGGAAGTTGTCTCGATTGATTATGTCGGCAACAGTTTGTATCAGGTAGTTAAGAAGGAGTGCGCTACGGGCACGCACCTTATTGCCAAGATAGACGAACGTTCGACGATGATAATGGTTGTTAAAGACCAGACGATTGCTTTTACGAGAAATGTCGGCTACGGCGTAGAAGAGGCACTGCAGGCGGTTATGGAGAGCGTGGCGTGGGGTAATATCAGAAGTATGCGTCAGGCGGTAGGTATCGTAGAGAAGTACCAATGTATCGACCTTTCGGAAGACGATAGCATGTCGGAGTCGGGAGCACCGCTTTCAGTGGAAGAGGCGGCGCAGAGAAACGTTACAGACGCTTTGGTTTCGCTTGTCAACGGTATTGTCAGGGTTATAGATTATTACGCTTCGAGAAATCAGGAAAGCCAGATAGACGAAGTTTTGATTACAGGTATGGGCGCGAACTTCTTAGGCATGGCGGAGCTGCTTGGCAGGGAGGTTCATTATCCGGTCAGATATATTAAGAAGATAAGCGGTCTGAATTTGGAAAAGTTTTTCAAAGATAAATTCTTTGGAGAATATCTGGCGTGTATCGGCGCCTCGATGGGCTCTGTAGGCTTTAAGAAACGCGAGGAGGCTAAGGCAGGCAAGGGCGGTAAAGCCGGTAAAAAAGGCGAGGGCGCGGCGCCGGCTAAGGGCGATGGCAATAAATTTATCGTTATCGGTGCTCTTTTCCTAGTGGCGTGTCTGGCGGCGGCAGGCGGTCTGGCGGGCTATTCGATACTTGCATATATGGAAGCGGAAGTGACGAATGTAGAACTTAACCATACGGTTACGGAGATGATGCCGATTATGGAAGTGTATAACGGTTATCTTGACGTGCAGCTTGAGTACGATACGGCGGAGGCGATGTACGCGGCGACGCAGAGCCAGAATGACGCGCTGTATGAGTTTTTTGTCGAGTTGGAGCAAAAACTTCCCTCTGACGTAAGCGTGGTGTCGTTTAATGCTAACAGGGCGCAGGTCACTATTTCCATGCAGGTAAGCACCAAGAGCGAGGCGGCGGCGACGGTAGAGCAGATGCGTACCTTTAAGAGCCTGATTCCGACAAGCGTTACGGTGGCTTCGATAACGGAGACGGAAAGCGATGATGAAAGCGGTACGTCGGTGGTGGAATTTTCAGTTACAGCATTGTATATGCCGGTTCTTAACATTGGCATAGATGCGGACGAGACCGCGGCAGAATAGGGGGGAGCACAGATGAAGGTATCAAAAAGAGATGTTATGATTATTATGATAGTCGTAGGAGTTTTGGCGGTAGTGCTCACCTATTTCTATGTATTTGACAGCTATCAGGAAAAAACCGAGGCGTTGGTGTCGCAGAATGTTAAATTACAGCAGCAGATAAATGATTTGCAGAATAAGCAGGATAATAAGGAATTCTACGAGACTGAGATGGAAAGAATGCTTAAGGCGATAGACGATATCTATCAGGTATTTCCGGTAGACGTCAGAGAAGAAGACGTTATCCTTCTGGGAATTAATCAGGAGATTATCTCCCCGATGGAGCTTAACAGTATCAGTATCAATCTGATAAGCGATGTGGAGTTTACGGTGGATACGGCGCAGCCTGAGCGTGAGTATACTTATGGTCTGGGCGAAGGAGATGTGCTTGGCGTTGAGGACGAGGCGACGGCGGACACGGCGGTGACAGAGACTAACGGCTCAAACGATACGACGGGAATGCTGCGTAACAGGCAGGCTACATATAATTATACGGTTTCATATGAAGGACTTAAGAGAAGCATACAGCATATCTGCAACCAGACGAACCGCGTAGCGATTGACTCACTTACGGCGTCTTTCGATACTTCGACGGGACTTTTGGTGGGTTCGACGACGTTAAATATGTATTTGGTGCCCGATCAGGACAAGGAGTATGTACAGCCTAACTTCTCGGCGGTACTCTTAGGAACTGATAATATCTTCGGGACGATTGTGATAAATAGTGAAGGTAATCTGCCTGATGTTGAGGATATGGAAGGTGCGGAAGAAGGAGAAGGCACAGAAGCGGCTACGGAGTAAGGTAGCTTTAAGGCGATATGACTTCAAGATAAAGTAGTTTTAGGATAGCAGGGGTAGGTATTGATATGAGTAAGCATAGTAGAGAGAAACAACTGAATAGTAACGCGGGTTTTTCGCTGATAGAGCTGCTTATTGCGGTAATCGTCCTTGCGATTATCATTGTTCCCTTTACACGTTCGTTTATGTCATCGTCGCGCATGAACGGTAATTCCAGAAGGCTGCAGCGTGCAACGACGGTGGCACAGGATATTATGGAAGGATTGAAGGCGTATAATATTGACGAGCTTAAGGCGCAGTTTGCGTATCCGGAGGATGGGTTTTATGTGATAGACAATTCGCTTATAAGAGGCGGCACCGCTATAGACACTGTTAAGACGGACGAGGCGGCAGGCATATATTATTTCACGATGAAGGATATCAGGATCCAGAACGTGGAGTATGACGCTTTGATTAAGTTAGACGCGTCTGTATATAAGGAAGGAAACTTAAAAAGCGATGATTCCAACAATAAGCATGATAATGCGCTGAACACCTCTTACGGACTGGCACAGCCGGGCAGCGTAATCAAGGGCAGGGACGGCAGCTATGTGCAGAGCACGGACATGACTAAAAATGCGCTTACTAAAATCAGGGATAGTTTCGGGCTTACAGATCCCGACGCGCTGCCGCTGCCGGACGGCGAAGAATTTTCATTTAAGAATTTTAAAAACATGGGCGGAATTGTGGAGCGCACCATTACGCTTGATATAAATCATACGGGAACTAAGAAGGAAAAGGATGAGGACGGCAATGAAATAGATGTCGATTATTGTAACGCTGCGATTAAGATTGAATATAAATGTACATATGGTGGAACGGAGAAGACCATTATAGTTACGGGAGATGATTCCGATCCGTACGCTCCCTGCGGCATGGACATAACCAGCGGTAATTTTTACCTTTTCTATTATCCGTGCTATGAGGCTAAAGAGGATAATATAGTCATCAACAATAATTCCGGCGGACCGTTTCAGGTATTTATCGTGAAACAGGTCGAGATGTCAAGCGAGCTTGACGCCGACGGAAACCAGCAGTCTGTATTGTCGGACTCGCAGCTTGATATTGCAGAGAAACAGTATAAGGTAAATGTGAATATTAACGATTCGTCAAATGATGTAAAAAATATCGCAATCAGGACTAATCTGGGTATGAATCTGGTTAATTCCACTTATGCGGGCGGCGTGACAAGACCTGCGGAAGGAAATATGCCTACCTACGAAGTGGAAAAAGAAGATGGCGATATTAAGTCCCATGTGAAATATCTTCTCAATGGCGTAGATTTGGGAAACAGTTCAGGCGTAAACGTCTTCGGGCTGGCAGGAACTAAGTTCCGGGGGACAGGCGAAACTAACATAAGGAGCGATAAAATAACTGAGGTTATTTTTGACATAGAAATCAGTATCTATAAACAAGGCGCATGTGACGAGGATTTCCCTGAATCACAGCGTATGGTGAGAATAGAAGGAAGTAAGAATAACTGATGAAAAACGGAAAAAATTTAACAAACCGGCAAAAAAAGAATAGGGCGTTAGGGAAGGATAACAGGGGTTCGGCGATTGTTCTTGTTATTATTGCGATTGCGCTGATATCCATACTGGCAAGTACGATCATGTGGGCGTCATATGTGAACTATATGATTAAATTTGCTGATATCAGGAATAAGAACAGTTTCTATTCTTCCGAGACGGTTGTGGAGCAGATAATGGCGGGCATGCAGCATGAGGCGTCTGCCGCCATAAGCCGCAGTTATCAGGAAGTTATGCAGAACTGGGATAACGACGGAGACGAGGGCAGTCGCTTTGCCAGATTTACTACAAGCTATCTGGACGCATTGGTCGGCAGCCTGAAATCTTCCGCAGGCAGCGGTTATTATAACAGGGATGTGCTTAAGTCTTATATTGATGCGGATTTGTTCAATAACGGCGTGGACTTGGCTGAGTGGGATAACCCTGCATATCCGCCTACGATGGAGCTTGTCAATAATTCCACTTTGGTACTGCATAATATCAGGGTTTCTTATACTGACGAAAACGGCTATGTGTCGATTGTCAATACGGATATCAGCATAGACGTACCTAAGCTGGTGTTTTACCAGAATGCCAACATTGATGATTTATACGAGTATGCGCTGATTGCCAATAATGGAATCGTATCAACGTTAGGCTCTTCTACCATAGACGGCAGCGTATATGCCGGGGACAGCGACGGTACGGGCGGAATTAACGTGCGCACGGCAACTTCTTTGACAATCAACAACGGCAGCCATGTCATTTCAAAGGGAGATATCAAAGTAGACGGACCGACTGCGGGCTTTATAGTCCATGGTTCGACCAATTCCGATAATGAAGTATATGCGGCGGGGCTTGATATTACCAGTGGAACTTTGAGTCTGGACGCCAAGACTTATGTAGCGAACGATTTGATTCTTGCGGGGACGGGCAGCACGGCTACACTGAAAGGTGAATATTACGGCTTCGGAAGTGAAAGATACACAGGGCTTAATGCAGGGGAGAGCGTGTCGGCGGATAAAAGCAGCGCCATACTGATAAATGGCAACAGCGCCACGGTGGATATGAGCAACATTACGAAGTTGATGTTAGCGGGACGCGCATATATAGGACAGCATAAATATAAGGGCAGCACGCTGCTTGATGAAAGCAAGGATAATCCGCCTATACTTATGGGCGAGTCCATAGCGGTTAAGGGAGACCAGGTTGCGTATCTGGTTCCGGCGGAGTGCATAGGCGTGCTGGACAACGACAAGTCATTAATTGGACAGAATCCGTTGAATAAAGAACTTAAAGCGCAGCTGGATAAATATGAAGAAGACTATGCGGCGGATTCGGAACATACTTTTGAAAGAATTGCTTTTAACAAGCCGGTATATAAACTGGGTAATAAGCCGCTCAGTTATTTCGGCGTGACTGGCAGCGATAATATCCGTGAAGTGTATGCGCAGTATAATAGCACGGAAGATAAGAATAAGGTCTTAGTATACTATTATTTGGTTATGGATGAGGATAAAGCAGCCGAATATTTCCAAGAGTATTATAATTTTGTTACCAATAAAGAGACGCTTGACAAATATTTCGACAAATACGCCACGGGCGGTATCATTCTTGGCGAGTATGGCGCTGAGAACACAAAGTATACGATACTAGGCAACAGCGTAGTAAGCGATGTGCTGGGGAATCCGGCTTTATATGCGATGAAAAATGCGGCGGAAGAAGAAGGTGAAGGCGGCGGAGCCGGTGCAGGCGCTCCGACGGTTGGTTATCCGGATATAGAGATAAACGAGGATAATTCTCAAGAGGTTGATAATACATGGGATAAGACGCAGGTGATGAACTATGCGGCGGAAATTGAGAGCTATTATACCTCGCTTTGCAGGGATTTGACGAAGGACTGCATAGCAGGGGAAAACCAGAATGTATTTGACAGTATAATCAGATGGCAGGAGGTATATGATTATTTCAATGATCCGGACAACGCTTCGCTGATATCCGGCGGAGATCTTGTAGTTACGACATCGGACGGATACAAAGCGGTTGTGACTACTAAAGAGAATTATACGCCCACAGACAGTAAGATAAGGCTTATCGTGGCGATAGACAAGAATTATAATCCCCTTGCCCCTGATAGTGTGGTGACCGGCGGGAATGTGACCATAACGAATAATTTTACCGGCTTGATTATAGCGCAGGGCAAGGTGACAATCGCTAATAATGTTGTGATAAACAGGGATAAGACTAATGTCTATAAAGTGCTTAATACCCCGCTTAAAGAAGGCAGTCCGAATACGGTGATGGGATTTTTTAAGAATGGCGGCGGAATGCTTTCCGAAGAAGTCACAGAGACTTCTAAAGTGGACGCGTCGGGAACGCTGGATATTAACCTGTCGCAGATTGTACGTTACTCTAACTGGATTAAGAAATAGAAGAGGTTAATCATGAAACAGGACAATAAGGGTTATTCTTTGGTAGAAATAATAATCGTAATTGCAATTATGGCGATATTGAGCGGGGGAGTATTTTTCTCGATTTATATGGTGTTCGGCGCTAATGCCAAGACCTGCGCCAATGATATAAAAAATGCGATTTCACAGTGTAAGGTCAATGCCATGGGAAAAAGCGACGCTGCGCTGGAAATCTACAGAGATTCATCCAATCAGTGTATTTATGCTAGACAGTGGATTAAAGAGGGCGATGATTGGCAGTCCAAAGAGGCTGAAAAAATCAGCAATGCGAAGGTGTATGTCTCCTATACTAAAGACAGCAGCAACAGCGGTACACGCACATATGATGAATTAGATGGTACAAAGTCAATTTTTATAGCTTTTGATAGAAGCTCCGGCGCATTTAAGCCCAGCAAAAAACCGGGTGCGACGGGCGAAGATGATGTATATACAGGCTTTATAGTGGCGGGCGGAAACCGCAAATATACAATCGAATTAGTCGGATTGACCGGAAAAGTCAGTGTTACGGCAGGAGTGGATAACTGATATTAGGTCACGGAAAGGCATGGTGTATCATGAGAAAATTAAGGGAAAGAGGAAACTGCATGAATAATCAGAAGGGCTTTACGATAGTGGAGCTGCTTATCGGCATGGTTATATTGTCTATCGTTACGGCGGCGCTTACGGGATTCATAGTCTCAAGCTCTAAAAGCTATGCGGCGTCAAATACGGAAATCGTAGTGCAGCAGGAATCACAGCTTGCCATGAACCAGATTTCAGATGTGATCATTGATACTACCAGAAGCGTGAACTATGTAGGATATACGGCTGACGGCAGCGATTCCGAGCAGGTGCTTAAAGACGCCGACTTTACGAAGGATATAGAAGATAAATGCCTTACCATTTATAATGGCGAAGGCAAGATTAAATTAGACGCTGACGGCAATCAGGTAAAAGACGCGGAAGGCAACCTGGTCTTCGAGGCGGCCACGGACGAAGACGGCAATTTCTTAGGCAATGGCAATAAAAACTACCAGATTTATTATGATAAAGATGAAGAACGGCTTTATTTTTCAGAGGCGGAACTTTCTTCACTGAGTTTCCCTGAGAGCGACAGAGTCGTGCTGGCGGAGTTTGTTAAGGACTTCAATGTGGATCTTTCACAAGTGGAAGAGAAACGCGTCGTAAGCATTTCGATAGAATATGAGTATAATAACAGGGTTTTTAAGACTTCCAATAACATTACCATTCGCAATAAGGTGTTGGTAAACAATATTGATTTGGAAGTCAACAGATCCGTTGAACTTAAGATAAGACTTAAAGATCCGCTGGTAACTTTGGAGCCGAATGAGGATTACAGATTTTCTACGCCGATATTTGAGGGTAAAAATATTATTGATAAGAGTGTGACCTGGTCGATTGTGCCGGATACAGAAAATACGGCTAATAATCCTACGGCAGCGGATACAGTGTTTACGGACGAGAAGAATGGAGTTATACATATTTCCTCAGCGGAGATGGCTGCAAGCTTCAAGGTTCAGGTGACGACAAATGCAGTGGATTCTAGCGGAGAGCATGGTACGGCTACGGCGATTGTTCATGTCAAGAGGGTTACGGATATAGATTTTTCTAAAATTGACAGCGTTGCGGAAAACCAACCGAATGAAATCTCTGCAGGTTCTGAGATTACCATAATTGCTACGGCAAGCGGCAATCCATATCTTGGAGTTACCTGTGATAAGTGCGGCGATCCTGTAACCATAGATAAATACGTGGTAAAAGATGAAAAGCCTGCATACGTATGGCAGATAACGCGAAATGACGGCAATATCTGTACAATGACTTCAAGCGACCACGGCAAAGCTATGTTTACCATTGCCGCGGGGGCGCAGCCCGGTCAGAAGGTGACGATACAGGCGACGTCGTTATTGTCCGTAGAGGGAAATGACTATAACAGGCTGTATGCCTCACCCGGCGCACTCAGTACGCTGGCGCCTGTGACCAAAAGTATTACGCTGGAAGTGAAAGATAACAAGGAAGCGAATATTTCAGTGGGCGGACCAATCAGATACGGTTATTCAAGCCCTATTGGGATAAATGTTCCGGGATTTAATAAGGCAGGTCAGGGTTATTATATAGTATGCGCAAGAATCAGGCCGGTGGACGCAGCCGCGTCAGAACAGGATAAAATAATGCTCTATGGCACTAACGGCTCCGATACATGGCTTACGCCCGATTTATTTGCCTTAGACGATATGGATAAGACTTATAATATTTCGATTCAGCTTATTGATCCGCAGGCTCATTTCAATGTGGGTGATGCACTGGTAACTGACGTCGTAAATGATTATATAGCTAACTGTGACGCCACAGGTACATACAGAGGCAAATATCCGTCTTCGGATAAGGTTACGGTTCAGCTGAATCCGCCGCTTATTACATATGAGTATAAGGGTGATGATTATACGGATAGCCCTTTAAATATTGATACAATGTATGCGGTAAAAGCAGCTGCAAATGCCGGTGAAAAGATGGTGCAGTATGTAAAAAGCCTCAGTAATGCAAGACCTGAGGCAGTTCAGGGAATCCGTTACAATGTATACAGGCAGGAAAATGGTGAATGGAAGCTTATGTACGGCTTTGATGAGAGCGGAAATTATAACATAGGCAATTCGCAGTACGGAGCGATGACGATTAAACCCCGCAGCGATGCGGCAGTGGAGATATCGTTAGACCAGAATAATACTATGAACGCTGTCGGAAACTACCGTTGTGTTCCGTATGTAACGTATACGCATACACCGAACGCTGACCACAGCTTTAATGTATATTGGGCTAATTATAACTATAAAGACCAGTATTACAAACTGCAGACTTATAAAAGGGAAAACAGTACAATTAATATTACGGTAGCAGGCGGCAATATGAGTGATTTAGTTGTCTATGCTGAGAACAGCCTGCGCAAAGGCGTAACATATTTCCCGCTGCCCACCGATACAAGCTGGAGCGGCTTTACCAAATATTTTAATCTGGGAGACACTTCGCTACAGCATTATAAAAATGAAGTGTGGCTTAAGCTTTATGAAGACGGAAGCTCCAGTGGAAAGAGTTTTAAGCTTTCCGATATTACATGTCGGTATATTGCGTCGGAGGGTTCATATGAAATAGAATTTTTCGCCCAATATTATGATTCCTTCTGGAATCGCGATGTAGAACTGTCGGCAGGAAAGTTTAAGTGGTATCCCGGCGGAAGCGAATGGACTAAGATAGAAAGAGGTCAGCTTGACGAGCAGTATAAGAATGGCAATACTACGCAGATTAAGACAAACGGTAACGCTCAAATAAAAATGTTTTCGATGGATAAGGCTGTGTACGCTTATCTGCCGCTGCCGTCGGATTCGGCGTTTACCAGTACAGACAACGGTACTTTCGGCTTTAATTTAGATACCATAAAGAGCGGTAAGACGCAGGAAGTTACGCCGAATAATTTGTGGATTGGATATATGAATAAAACAACAGATAATCAGGCAACATGGGATATACAATGTACGAATGCAATCTGCTCGTATGATGCGGCAACGGCAACATATACTTTGACAATAACTTGTAAAAAGAATGGAGAAAACCAAGAGACAGAAATGATATTGACCATTAAAGAAGGCACAAGGTCATGGGAATTTAAATCATCTAAACAAATAGAGAAGCAATAGTCATACAGTATTAGGAAATAGGGTGATAAAATGAACAAACCAAAAAGAACCAGGAGAAATTACATAGCGAGACCGAAAGTGAGTAAGAAACTTATCATGTCAACGATTGCGTCAGTGCTTGTTCTTGTAATAACAGCGACGTTGATTTGGAATGCTGTGAAAATATCGGTTCCCGTTGAGGCGGAGAGATTGAGCGGCGTCGATCAGGCTCTAAAAGACCACGGCAGCGGAGAGGCTTTTATCATTCTGGATATTGTGGCAGGGGATAACGGAATGGATTATCCCGGCACGATAGGCTATCTGACAAGCGGACAGGCGCCGATTGTAAAGGAGCTTGAGGCGCTTTTTAAGGATGCTGCCGCCGCAGATGATGAATTTACTATTGATGATGATAAGTATAATTTAAAGATATATAAAGGCAGTGGTGATAAAGGCAGAGGGGATGAGATAGTTAAACTATTGGAGAAATACGGCATTACGAATGATGATGATTTTAATTATGAAGAAAGTCTGACAGGCGGAAACGGCTGGATTAAAATTCATGATGCTGATGAATCTATTTATCAGAGTCTTAAGGAGGATATTGAAAAGGGCGAAGATAACAAAAGCAACTATTGGGGCACTGTTGTATATGCGAAATTTGAAGAAGATGAAGATGGCAACGGTGAGTATATGTTGGTGTCAGAAATAGGCAAGACAGAAACTTCGTCGCTGCAGATGTTTGCTTTTGAGTCTGCATCATATTATGCAGCAGACGGACTTTTGCTTGAAGGATACCAGCTTAAGAATACGGAACCTGTTACAATTAATGACGAGACTATTGAGGATGGTACTTATACTGTAGACAATGACACTTATGTTTATAAGCAGGATGAGAATGGCAACTATATTAATTGCGGAACGATAGGCTCGATTGTTGAAAGTAGGAATGAGAGAAAGGCTGAGATTCAAGCATATATAGAGAGATATGAGGAAGCAAAAAAGAGATTTGAAGAAGAAGTGCTGGCGCCGTGGGAAGCTGATAATGAGGCTTGGATAAATAGCGGCGGAAGTGAAAGCAGTGAGACACAGAGCAGTGGAAGTGAAAGCAGTGAGACACAGAGCGGCGGAAGTGAAAATGAAAGTGGAAGCACAGTCGAAGGCAGCGGAAACGAAAGTGGAAGCACAGTCGAAGCTGACGGAATTGAAGGCGAAAGTACAGATACCCCGGTTACAGTCAGCGAAAGTACAGATACCTCGGTTACAGTCAGTGAAAGTACGGTCAGCGATCAAACCAGGGCCAGTATAATCCATTCAGGCTGGATGAAATTTGTTGCTGATGAGGAAGCACTTGCTGAGAATTTGGATGAATCTTTAACTGAAACAACTCCATCTTCGAATGAAGAACCGGCGACTACGTCTTTAGGTGAAGGTGAAGCAGACGGAGACAGTGAGAACTCAGTCGATGATGGAAGCAAAGATAATGAGACGCTGGATGAAGAGAGCGGAAGCACAGAAGGCGGCGATAGCGAAGGCACAGGTACAACGGACGGTGAAGGAGAAAGCGACAACGGCGGAAGCACAGGTACAGATACAGGCAGCACCGGCGAAGATGCGGTTCCAGGCGGCGACGACACAGGTACAACGGATGGTGCAGGTGAAGGAGAAGGCGACAACGGCGAAGGCACAGGTACAACAAGTACAGTTGAAGATGGCACAGATACAGTCGAAGACGGCACAAGTGAAGACGGCGACGGCACAAGTGAAGACGGCGACGGCACAAGTGAAGACGGCGACGGCACAAGTGAAGGCGGACTGAAAGATCCAGGTCCTAAGCCCGAATTTAAGTTTGAAGAATCCGCTCCGGAAGGATACAATATAGAAACCGGAGAAGATGAAGAATATGAAGAAGAATATATAATAGTAGAGTTTGAGCATGTAAGCGCTGAGAACGATGAGGAACTGCTGGAAGGTCTTTATCTGCCCGGAGATGGAGAGTATGAGTATAGGGAAGTCGCTGATGAAGAAGATGAAGGGATTATGCTGCTTGCGGACGGCATTGAGGTTAAAGATGGTGATGACCAGACAATTGACGATATACCTGATGAAAACACCTTTGTTTATGTAGGTCAGGGCGGCACCCATACGATAACAATGGACAATACAGATACAGCAGATAAGGTTCTTGTCTATGGCGCGCCTACATATTTCCGCTGCTATAGTAAGGATTTAATAAAAGAATATGCGCTATGCGACAACGGAATAAATATTCAGATAAATGTGAAAACAGCGGGTGAAGTAACGCCTGATGACGTCGCATATGCTGATTTAATATATATTGAAGATTTCGGCTGCATATCTGGCGACGAAGATATCAGTTCCAGGGTTATGTACGATATTATTGACCGTACTGTCAATGATATGCTGCCTGTAATTGTGGATTATTCCGTATCAAAAGGCGGCTCGGTGGAGGACAAGAATTATAAGGGTAGAATTTATCAGCAACTTGGCAGCATTTTACAGATGACAGATTTAGATTCATTCTTTTTCGACATGGGCGAAGACATAGACGAAAAGATTGAGAATATGCTGATGAATTCTGGCTCTGATGAATATGGTGTGGTGTCTTATGAGAGTGAAAACTGGGCGAGCAGGAATGTATATGTTACGCCAACCGGTATCTTTAAGGATAGAGCTAATTTTAACACTCCATTTGGAGAAGATGGTACAGAGTCTCTGGAAGGCTATAAAGAAGTAAAAGCCGCCATTGATATGGAGAATAGGCAGAATGGCACGGAACTTGATCCGCCCAGCAGGGCTATGGCGATTCAGTACATAATTAATTACGCCAACGGCTTTATAGGCGACTTTAGGAATTTCACAGTGCTTGAACTCCAGCCGGCCACAGGTGAATCTAACCTTAATACGAGGAAGGATTCAAGGGATCATACGATTTTCTTTTGGAGAAGACCGGGTGCGGCAGGTTCGGGTCAGCAGCTGTTAAGGAGCCGCCAGCTTATAGATATTGAGGTGGAAACTGAGTCTGTAGCGCAGTTCTCAGGAGAGCAAAGCGATATTAATGATAAATACCAGATGGTATTCATAGGTCTGGACGGACAGAATCTGAATTATGAAGATAAGAGTACCGTATATAACGACTCTGGCATGAACGGCAAGGTATACAGCGGCGTGGGCGATATTGCGGACGGTGAGCAGCGTTATGAAGGAATAGACATAACGCCTCAGAAGAAAAACGCCCTGCTTGACTTTATGCAGGCGGGATATCCTGTTGTTGTCGAAAATGACTTCTTTAATGATAAAACGGCGAAAGATGCGGGCGTAGGCGATATCAATACGGAATATATTGACGAGTCATCGCAGATGTATGAATTTTTGAAAATTGCGTTATCAAGCGACGATTACAGATGGTGTCTTTACACTATTTACGATTTGCACACTTATAACGTGGAGTTTGCATCACAGATTAATTATTACAGACCGAGGATTGTATTTGATTGGGATAATGCGATAGCCGAATTAAATTACAATGATGACCAGCAGGGGCAGATTGTGCAGACAATTTCTGCTGACGTAGAAGGAAAATACCGCGGTTATATTCCGTATAAGGTTACGAACGATATCGGAGAGTCGTATGGCGGCGGTATAGATACGCATTTTTATCTGGATATGAACCAAGACGGCAGATTTGATGCCTTAGAGGAAATAACCGGTGACAGTATCGCTATCGGCGGCGGACTGCTTACAGTGGAATTTGCTACTCCAGAGAGGGGCAGTATTCCGTGGAAATTAGAAATATCCGATGCGGAAAACAGATATCGTAGGGATGCTATTACCGGATATTTCAACATAGTTCATGCAACTAAGATGCCTATACGTGTCATACAGATAATAGGCGGAGATTCTGCAGAACTGGATGCAAGCTTTAACCTGGAAGCAGCATATGAGTTAATGTCCGACCGGGCTATGCTTGGATATTATCTAAAGAATGCGGAACTGCTGACTAATACGAAATTGGATATATCGACCATGACTGTTGGACAGCTTGCAGAGGAAATTAAGTTCAATCCGGAGTATCTTTCCAACGCTGATGTGCTGGTATTGGGATTTGGTCCTGCCTGCAATTTGAATGTGCCTGTTATCGACTACAGTGTAGAATGGTATGTAAATAAGTACATTTCAGAGGGCAGGGGAGTATTGGTTTCAAGTGCGGCGGCGACGTCAGACAGAATGCTGCTTACCAAAGAACTTCTGGGGCAGAAGGATACAAAGACTTACAATAGTCTCGGCAGAAATAAGCCGTCGGGTGTAAGCTATTATAAATACGGTAATTTGGAAGCGGATATGTTCGCTGACTGGGGCTTCTTAACAGCGACGAAGATAAATGACGGTGCGATTTCGCATTATCCGTATGAGGTGGATTCGGGAGTTTCGCTTAATAAGCAGATAAATATGACAGATTATACATTGGATTTGTCTTCTAACGGCGCTTCGGATACGGTAGCTGACGTAACGGCATGGTACACATTAGGCGATTCAGGTCTGTTTGATGAAGATACCAGCTATGGAGTTTCTGCTAAAGATGCGGCAAATAACTACTATATATATAGTAAAGGAAATGTATTTTATATAGGTGCAACTAACTATCCTTATGAATTTGACGGCTCTTCCGGAGTTGTGCCTTCGGATAGCGAAGCCGGTGTTACAGACTGCAAGCTTTTTGTCAATGCGCTTATGGAAGCCTACAGCGTGGGAATTAAGAATCCTAAGGTAACGATTGTGGCAGGTCTGTCAGACGACGCCGCGGATACCGAAAGCATATGTATTCCTTATGATGAGGAAATTAAGGACTTAGAGACGGATGAGGGCGTGATAGACAGTAACGGCGTATTAGACGATACCGTAGATGTATACTTCAAAGTAACTGAGCCTAATCTTGCTTTTACAAAAGAAGTGACGCTTGCTTTCTACTATGAGGATAATGTCAGTGGAACTCCGATAGATGTAGGCGGTAAGGTTGTAAATGCCACGCAGTTTACATCTGAGGTATGGACGGTGGAGGAGAACCAGCTTGTATCTGTTCCAATTGCGTCGGGGCGCGATCTCGTACCAGGTAAGGTATATAAGATAAAGGCTCCGGTTGTATCGCTTAGGACTGATGAAAACAAAGTTAATGCGGATATTTATATCGTCGTGCAGTCGCATTTCATCAAACTTGGGCAGGATAGGCATCCTATTGGCAGCGATTCAGTTATATTGAGCAGAGCACAGCTTTTCTTGCTTGAATAATTGAGCAGAGCAGTTTTTATTTGCTTGATAATATAAGATATTTAAAATAAGGGCGTTCACGGAAGATGTGAGTGTCCTTATTTTTATTTTTAAAATTAAAGCAATCTTAAAAGCTGTATTAATTCGTGTGGTTTGTCTATGCTTGAGGTAGCTTGTCTGGTATCAAACTTTGCAAAGTGATTGCCACGGTAAAATGATAAGAATTCTTCTCCGCTAATATTTGTTCCATCATTTTCTGCGAAATTTTTACCAAGTTGAGCAATTAGATATGCAGACATGGTATAAGTGTTGGAATCCTTGTCAAATTCACTGACTCGCAAAAGTTTCTTTTTGGTTGTATTGCTTACGGTTTCGCCCCTTACTGTTAGTGGCTTTAATGCAATGGTGAAATATCCAAGTAATTGAACATCTTCTGCCGAAACGACAAGATATGTAACAGATTGGTTCTTTTTAGTAAATTCTATTGCGCTTTTAATTCACGGATATTGACCGAAAAAAATTTATCATTTTTCGGCATTCGCTTTCTCCTTTATTTTAATTTTTCGTAACTTCATCATTTCTCTTAATTCAGTTTCTCCCTTTATTTCCCTTGCTGATACAGGTATATGATCAGGACGGTTTTTGGCAGATTCTTCAATTGCATTGACAAACATTTCTACTTGTTCCTTGCCAGAAATGACAAAATTTTTCGTGATGCTTGAAGTCGCCATGAAACACACCTCCTTTGTTAGTGTATGGCAAAAATCTGCATATAGATTATATTATGACTTTTTCTTCAATTAATCATGTCTTTCTACTTACGTTTTATTATCTGACGAGAGTTAATGCAATAAAATTTTTATAAAGTTTTTCAAAAGGTATATCACGCTTAGAGTATTTTGTAAAATTTCACGAGAAAAAGTAAAAAAGTGATTGACAAATAAAATCGTATCAATTATGATAATCATATCAGGAAAATTCTATGGTTGCGTATTTCGCACATTCAGACAGTTTCTGTCAGATTTTCTTAGAGATTATATGAATATGGCAGGAATGAGAAGGTGTGCAAAGGTGCGAGTAGATGTACCGCGATGTGCAAGAAATCGGATTTTGTATCTGAAATCTAACTATGTATCTGGATTTTATATCCTTATATCCTGCCGATAGTAAACGGGAGGATAATATATGCAGAATGAAAAAGGCGCAAAGGGGAGAAATATTTTTCAGTCAGGCTGGCGGTACTGGCTTGGAAGAATAAGGGTAAGCAGAAATATAAAGGACAGGGTATTCAGGCTTTTGTTTGATAAAGACAGAGAAGCGCTTCTTGCGCTGTACAATGCCTTGAACGGAACAGATTATCATGACGCTTCGGCACTCCGGATAGTTACACTCGAAGGAGCGGTCTATATGGTAATGAAGAATGACCTTGCTTTTATCGTGGCAGGTACGCTGAATTTATATGAGCACCAGAGCACATTGAACCCCAATATGCCGGTGAGGTTTTTAATCTATCTGGCGGGTGAATACCAGAAACTTGTTGAAGAGGCGAAAGAAAGTCTCTATGGCACGAAGCTCATCACCTTGCCTACGCCACAATGCGTTGTCTTTTACAATGGAGAGAAGGGTATACCGGAAGAACAGACGTTGCGCTTGTCAGATGCTTTTGAAAAAAGAAAATGCGACGCAGGGGTAGAGCTGTCTGTGCGTATGCTCAACATTAATTATGGACATAATAAAGAGCTGATGGAAAAATGTAGAGTGCTTGGCGAATATGCAGAGTTTGTGGATATATGCAGGCAGTTCGTTGCTAAGGGCGGTAATCGGCAAAAAGCCTTGAATGCAGCCATAGACTACTGCATTGAACATGATATTTTATCAGAATTTCTAAGGAATAATCGTGCGGAGGTAGTTGGGATGCTTTTGGAAAAATTTGATATCAAAAAATATGAGAACTCGTTGCGGGAAGAGGGAATAGAACAAGGCATAGACCGTGCCAACCAACTAACGCTTATCCTTCTTGAACAAAACCGCACCGATGATTTGCAGAGCGCCCTAAGAAACCCTGAGTATCAGGAGCAGTTATTTAGGGAGTTTAAGCTATAGCTTCAAAAAACTATAATTGATTTTCAGAGTCGCACTCATATCAAGGTTAATGTACAAACTGAGTCAGAGGCATATTTCTCCGGCGAACAGAGCGACATTAACAATAAATATCAGATGGTATTTATAGGTCTGGACGGACAGAGCCTGAGCTATCTGATTGCGGGCAGGGATAAAGATGTAGTAGGATATGTAAATGAATATATATCGGAAGGCAGAGGTGTGCTTGTGTCTTCGGTGTCGTCGTCGGAACTTGTATCCGTTCCGGTTGCGTCGGGGCTTGACCTTGTACCCGGTAAGGTCTACAAGATAGAGGCTCCGGTCGTATCGCTTATGAATGAAGGAGATAAGGTTAATGCGGACATCTATGTGGTCGTACAGTCGAGGTTCTTCAAGCTGGGAGCAGAGAGAACGCCTATCGGTGACGATTCGGTTTCACGAGAAAAAGTAAAAAAGTAATTGACAAATAAAATTGTATCAATTATGATAATCATACCAGGGAAATTCTATGGTTGCGTATTACGCACATTCGGACAGTTTCTGTCAGGTTTTCTTAGAGATTGAGGGATAAAAAGTTCCAATTGATTTAGCCGGATTTAAAGGGTATAATAACTTCATAGTCATATACCTTTTTGGAAATTTTTCTGTTTTTATAAATTCACAAAGGAGGTTTTATGACTAACATAAACACAGAGATAAAAAATGCAGTAAGCGCAGCCGATGAAGATGCGCAGTATGACGATAAGGCAAAGCGCCTATTGGGAAACAAGATTATTTTGGCGCATATTTTGGTAAAGACTGTTAATGAGTTTAAGGGTATGAACCCGAAAGATGTGGTATCTTACATAGAAGGCGAGCCTTTTATAAGCGTGGTTCCGGTAGAACCGGGACTTACTAATATAGATATAGGAAGAAAACTATCCTCCGATGGCTTGGAAAACGGGCAGCGTGTTGTCGGATTGAATACGGAAAATGCAGAGATTAATGAAGGACTTATTCGTTTTGACATTATTTTTTATGTGCGCATGAAAGACGGTATTTCACAGGTTATCATCAATGTTGAAGCGCAAAAGGACGATTTACTTGGTTCTTATCAGTGGAAAGGCGGGCTTGACCTGTTAAATATCGTCCTGATTGGTATAGCGAATGAACTTCCGGAGCATGATGACAGATATGAGCTGCATCGTTTATTAAATGTACTTTTGTCATTGGAATTGCCAGTCAGCGAGAAATTAGAGATAATGGAAAAAGAGTATAGTATTTCGGTAGATGATAGAATAAGAGAGGATGTGAGCGATATGTGTAATTTATCGCAGGGGATTAGAGAAAGAGGCAGAGAAGAAGGGATACTGCAAGGCATAGAACAGGGAATAGAACAAGGCATAGAACAAGGCATAGACCGTGCCAACCAACTAACGCTTATCCTTCTTGAACAAAACCGCACCGACGATTTGCAGAACGCCCTAAAAAACCCTGAGTATCAGGAGCAGTTGTTTAGGGAGTTTAAGCTATAGTTTTTTACTATAGGTTTTTACGGGAAAAAGTAGTTGCATAACTTGAAGTATTGGGCTATACTAATATCGGACATGAAAATGTCTGAGGTGTTTGATTACACACCTGCCTCGTGGTGCTTCGCAGCCAGTAAAATGCGAGATATAACTATCGTGAGTGCTTCGCAGCTTGTAAAATGCGAGATTAACTATCGTGAGTGCTTCGCAGCTTGTAAAATGCGAGATTAAAAGTAATCAAAAAAGGGTAGGCATTATTGCTTGCCCTTTTTTATGAACAGGAGAGAAAGATTATGAAACTTGATTTCTATTATGTTAGTTCCGATTATTTGGAGTTTCTGAAAGAACGAGAAAAAGCAGTGCGAGGATTTACATGTATTCCTAATACGGAATATGCCAGCGGGAATACAAAATTTTTCTATGGTACTGTCTTACAAATCAATGATATCAACTTTTTTGTACCAGTATCCTCAAAATTACACTATAAGCAAGATGATATGTTGATTAAGGGCAAAGATAAAAAGAGTTCTTACTTAGGAACATTAAGATTTCGATATATGGTTCCTGTTCCAAGTAATTGTTTAAGCCTGTTAGTTCGTGATGCTTTATCTTCTGTGCAAGGTGAGCGAGTTAGGAAAGAGCTTGCTTTTTGCCGAAGGAATAGAGATAAGATAGCAAAGCAAGCTAATGTAACTTATGAGCGTGTAGTAAATCGAGTGGAGCCGGGGTTGGTAAGAAATAGCTGCGACTTTAAGCTTTTAGAGTCCGCTTATATGGAATGGATTGCGGAAAAAAGTAAAAAAGTGATTGACAAATAAAACTGTATCAATTATGATAATCATATCAGGAAAATTCTATGGTTGCGTATTACGCACATTCAGACAGTTTCTGTCAGATTTTCTTAGAGATAGAATGAATAGTGAGTTGCTTGATAAAATAATGAAAATAGCAACTAAAAATAGTTGCATATTATTGGGCGAAATGATACATTATAATTAAGGAAGAAATCTTTATGAGCAAGAAAGATAAATTAATAGATAGGCTGCTAAAGAGACCTAAAGACTTTACTTTTGATGAAATGGAAGCGTTGTTGTCATATTTTGGATATAATTTAAAACAGAGCAAAACTGGCTCAGGGGTGAAATTTATTAAAGATGGAAGTAATGAAGTAATAAATTTTCATAAGCCGCATCCAAACGGAGTATTGAAAAGATATGTGTTAGAGCAGGTTATAGAGAAGTTGCAAAAGGATGGTTTGTTATGAGCAATTTGTTATCATATAAAAATTATAATGGGACTGTGGAATATTCCAAAGAAGATAACTGCCTTTTCGGAAAGGTTATTGGGATAAAATCTTTACTATCTTATGAGGGAAGTTCTGTCAATGAATTAGAGCAGGATTTTCAAAATGTAATTGACGAGTATTTGCAGTATTGCAAAGAACGCGGTGTGGAGCCTGAACAGTCCTATAAGGGAACATTTAATGTGAGAATTAGTCCGGAATTACACCGAAATATTGCTATATATGCGATTGAACATGGAAAAAGTTTAAATGCCGTTGTTGAAGAAGCTATTGGTAATATGGTTGGATAAATAAGTTTTATATATTGCCAGCGAGAAATTAGAGATAATGGAAAAAGAGTATAGTATTTCGGTAGACGATAGAATAAGAGAGGATGTGAGCGACATGTGTAATTTATCGCAGGGGATTAGAGAAAGAGGCAGAGCTGAAGGGATACTGCAAGGCATAGAACAAGGCATAGACCGTGCCCACAACCTAATAACAGAAACAATAAAGCAGCGAACTGAATTTTTACAAAACGGTTTGCTGCATTTTTATTTTTTCCCTTGCAACCTTCAAAAAATTGGTGTATAGTTGTGTGCGTTAATAAATATATAACTTAAAGGCATATATATATGGACAGGGGAACTAATATGGCGAAATATCTTGTAATCGTGGAATCACCGGCGAAGGTGAAGACAATTAAAAAATTTCTTGGACCAAATTATGAAGTGGCTGCGAGTAACGGTCATGTGCGCGACCTGCCCAGAAGTCAGATGGGCATTGACTTTGAGCATGATTTTGCACCCAAATACATTACTATCAGGGGCAAAGGCGAGCTGCTTGCCGAACTTCGCAAGGAGGTGAAAAAGGCGGATAAAGTCTATCTTGCAACTGACCCCGACCGTGAGGGCGAAGCAATTTCATGGCATCTTATGCAGGCGCTTAAACTAGAGGGCAAAAAGGTATATCGTATTACGTTTAACGAAATTACCCAGAACGCCGTTAAGGAGTCTTTGAAGAACGCAAGGGAAATCGATATGGATTTAGTAGACGCGCAGCAGGCAAGGCGTTGTCTTGACCGTATGGTAGGCTATAAGATTTCTCCGCTGCTTTGGGCGAAGGTAAAGAGGGGCTTAAGCGCGGGACGTGTGCAGTCGGTTGCTTTAAGGATTATCTGTGACAGGGAAGAGGAGATTAATGAATTTATTCCGGAGGAATACTGGACTTTAGACGCTGTATTTTCGATTCCGGGAGAGAAGAAGCCGCTGGTGGCAAGGTATTACGGCACTCCTTATGAAAAGAAGGAAATTTCCACCAAGAAGGAATTAAAGGAGATAGAGAGTAAACTATCTCGCGCCAAATATAAGGTGACAGAGGTTAAGAAGAGCGAAAAGACGAAGAAAGCGCCGCTTCCTTTTACAACCTCGACTCTGCAGCAGGAAGCAAGCAAGACTTTGAATTTTTCTACGCAGAAGACGATGCGCCTAGCGCAGCAGTTATATGAAGGCATAGATATCAAGGGTAACGGCACTGTGGGTTTAATCACATATCTGCGTACCGATTCTACGCGAGTTTCGGACGAAGCCGAGGCTATGGCGAAGAAGTATATTTCAGTTAATTATGGCAGCCGCTACAGCGTGAATGTCATCGGGGATAAGAAGAAAACTTCGCAGAAAATTCAGGACGCGCATGAAGCTATCCGTCCTACCGATATTGACAGGACTCCCAATGATGTGAAGGATTCGCTCTCAAGGGACCAGTTTAGGCTTTATCAGCTTATTTGGAAGCGTTTTACGGCAAGCCGTATGGCGTCGGCAATATATGAGACCACTTCTGTCAAAATCGACGCGGAGGGGCAGCGTTTCACTGTCGCGGCGTCCAAGCTTAAGTTTGACGGTTTTCTTAAGGTTTATCGTGATGAAGATGAGAAAGAAGAGAGCAATACTCTAGTCAAGGGAATTGATGAGTATACGAGGCTGAATTTTGAATCTTTTGAAGAAAAGCAGCATTTTACTCAGCCTGCGCCGCATTATACGGAGGCTTCGTTAGTACACGCCTTAGAGGAACTTGGAATCGGGCGTCCGAGCACTTACGCGCCTACCATCACGACGATTTTGGCAAGGCATTATATTGTAAAAGAAAATAAAAATATATATGTGACAGAGCTTGGCGAGGCAGTAAATAATATTATGAAGGAAGCGTTTCCGACGATTGTGGACGTGAATTTCACGGCGGCGATGGAAGGGCTGTTAGATGGAATCGCAGAGGGCAATGTCAAGTGGAAAACGGTTATTTCTAACTTTTATCCCGATTTAAAAGAAGCAGTGGAAAAGGCGGAGGCAGAACTTGGTGAGGTGGATATTGAGGACGAGGTATCCGACGAGGTGTGCGAATACTGCGGACGGCAGATGGTGATTAAGTACAGTCGTTTCGGTAAGTTCCTTGCCTGTCCGGGCTTCCCTGACTGCAAGAACACCAAGCCTTATTATGAAAAGATAGGCGTCGCATGTCCTAACTGCGGTAAGGATATTGTAATCAAAAAGACCAAAAAAGGCAGGAAATATTACGGCTGTATAGACAATCCGGACTGTGATTTTATGGTATGGCAGAAGCCCGTGGATAAAAAATGTCCTAAATGTAGTTCTATTATGCTGCAAAAAGGGAATAAGCTGGTATGCTCAAAAGAGGATTGTTCATATGTAGAAAACGCAAAAGAGCCTGAGTTTTCCAAAAATGGATAATTTTCTACGCTTTTCAAGATATTTCAGGTTTATTTCTTGAAAAAATATTGTATTATTTAAAAAAAGGTGTTACAATATACTCATGTTACATGTTTTGGTAGTAAATCGAAAGGCAAAAAAATGAGTAGTGTACAATTACTGGATAAAACCAGAAAAATAGGTAAACTTCTCCATAATAACAGTTCGGTCAAGGTTGTTTTTAATGATATCTGTGATATTCTTAAAGAAATTCTCGATTCAAATGTGTTAGTAATAAGTAGAAAGGGGAAGGTGCTTGGTATAGGGGACTTGGATAAAGTCGAATCCTTGACCGAGCTGATTATCGACCATGTAGGAGGATTTATCGACCCGATGTTGAACGAAAGGCTGCTTTCAGTTCTTTCAACTAAGGAGAATGTCAATCTGGAGACGTTAGGCTTTGAGAACGTTGATACGAAGAAGTTTGAGGCGATTATCTCCCCGATTGAGATTTCAGGCGAGAGATTGGGGACGCTTTTTGTATACAAGTGCGACAAGAAGTATGATATCGACGATATAATACTTTGCGAGTACGGCATGACGGTTGTAGGGCTTGAGATGCTAAGGGCTGTGAATGAGGAGAGCGCAGAAGAAAATCGTAAGATAGCGGTAGTCAAATCCGCAATAAGCACGCTTTCCCAGTCGGAGATGGAGGCGATTACCCACATTTTCGATGAGCTAAACGGCATGGAAGGTATTCTGGTAGCAAGTAAGATAGCTGATAAGGCGGGAATTACACGTTCAGTCATTGTAAACGCTATTCGTAAATTTGAAAGCGCCGGCATTATAGAGTCGCGCTCGTCAGGTATGAAGGGCACATATATTAAGGTTGTTAATGATTTCGTATATGACGAGGTAGAGCAGCTTAAGGAACAGTTTAGGTAATAAGACAATAGAATAAAGACAATGGAATGGTCTAAGATAAAAGGATTTATAACATGGCGGTAGTTATTGCGGTTACAAGTCCTTTTATATTTTGTCAAATTATGTAATTTTTTTAAGAAAAGTTAAAATTTTTCTTTGTTTTTTATTCATTGCCCTTGTTTTTTTTCTAATTTGACCTTATAATTTATAAGGAATTATGTTAGGGTACTTGTCAGTGGAATTGTTTTTACTGATTATTAAGTTTTTGTTGAAATAAATATTAATATGAAGGAGGGATACAATGAGCGCATTGATTAACACAAATGTATATGACTATGTAAATGTGCTTGATAAAGCGGCGGACGCATCATGGCTGCGTAATGACGCGATTTCTAACAATATCTCTAACGTGGATACGCCGGGATATAAGAGGCAGGACGTCGATTTTGAGTCCCAGCTTGCGCACGCTTTAAAGAATTCCAGATATACGCCGATGGATACCAGAGTGGCGAATATCAAATTAAGCCGCCTGAATCCGATATGTTATACGGACTATTCGGGCTTTTCGTATCGTCTCGATGGCAACAACGTGGATATAGATACGGAAGGCGTGTACCTTGCGAAGAACCAGATTACATATCAGGGTTTGGAAATGAGCATAGCGCAGGAATTTAAGAATTTACAGCTTGTTATGAAATAAGGGAGATTTATGAAATAAAAGCGAATTATTAATAAAGGAGAATGAAATATGGGATTATTTACTTCTTTTGATATTAATGCTTCCGGCATGACGGCGGAGAGATACCGCATGGATATAATCGCCGGCAATATAGCTAACCAGAATACTACACGTACCGAGGACGGCACGCCTTATCGCAGGAAAGTAGTAGTATTTGAGGAGAAAAATTCACAGACGCCTTTCCGCCATGTGTTAAATACGGCGAGAGACCGTTATTCAGGAACCGGTGTTAAGGTATCAGGAGTCTATGAGGATACATGGACGGAAATGAATATGGTATATGACCCGTCGCACCCCGATGCAGACGAAAACGGTTATGTGACTTATCCTAACGTCTCTACGATAACGGAGATGACGAACCTGATTGACGCAAGCCGCGCTTATGAGGCGAACTCTACGGCGTTCTCGGCGAGCAAGAATATTGCCACTAAGGGACTTGAAATACTGAATAGTTAAGTGGCGCGCCGTCAGGCAGTTAAAATTTAGATAATAGAGAGTTATAGTCAGAGGAGAATGTGAAATGAATTTTGATATTACTGCAATTCGCAATATATCGTCTGGGGCGGTAAAAGAAGCTGCAAAAAATTCATCTATTACCAAACCGGATACATATGTTGATACAAGCTTTAATGATTTTTTGGGAACTGCTATTGATAATATAAATACGACTAACAGCTTCCTTTCGGATGCAGAAAATGAGGAGATTAAGTGGGCTCTTGGAGAGACCGAAAATACCCATGACTTAACAATCGCGCTGCAGAAGGCATACACGGCGCTGCAGTACACGGTTGCTATAAGGGATAAGTTATTAGACGCTTATAAAGAACTTATGCAGATGCAGATATAATCAATCGTATAAGGAATACGTAAGGAGAAATAACAGTCGTGGATGGTATAATAGAGAAGTTAAAAGAATTAGGCAATAAAATATTGGGTTGGTGGAACCGTTTCACCTCGAAGCAGAAGACTTTGATTGTAGTAGTGCTTTCTGCTGCGGTACTTGCAGTTGTGGTTATAGTAAGTGTGCTTATGAAACCGGAGTATGTGCTGTTAAAACAATGCGAGGACGCGGCGCAGGCGGCAAGCGTCAGGGATTTGCTTGATGAAGAGGGTTTAAGATATGAGGCTTCGGACGATGGCTTGACATTTAGAATACTTAAAGATCAGCAGACGGACGCTATATGGCTTTTAAGCTCTAACAGCATTACTACATCAGGATTTAGCATTGACGATGTAGAAACCGGCGGTTTTTCATCTACCGAGTCCGACAGGCAGAGGCGCTATATTGTATACATGGAAGAACACCTGATAAAAGACATTTTAGAGCCGCTTGACATAGTTGACAGCGCCACCGTTATGCTTGATGTTCCTGAAAATACGGGAACGCTGATTGATTCGCAGGAGGAGGCTTCTGCTACAGTATCCCTTAAGTTAAATTCGGAAATAAGCTCGGAGACTGCGGCGGGTATCGCGCGCGCGGTAGCGGCGGGACTTGGCAATAAGACGACAGACAATATCGTGATTCTTGACAACAAAGGCAAGCTGCTGTTCTCAGGCGCGGCGGAAACTTCGATTGCAGGCGTTGCTACGGGGCAGTTATCCGTAAAGGCGGAGGCTGAGAACCTTGTCACCAGTAAAGTAAAACAGGCTTTGATGGGTACGAATGAGTTTGATAATATCGAGGTCGCTACTAATCTTGTATTGGTATTTGATAATACCACAGAGGTATATCATGAGTATACGCCTGCCGAAGGACAGGATCAGGGCGTGCTGGCAGACGAGGATTTATATGAGTCTGTGAATGAGAGCGGTATCGGCGGAGTTCCGGGAACCGACTCCAATGATAACGATACTACATATGAATTGCTCGACGGCAATACATCTACGGCGTCGGTAACAGAGAGCAGCCGTCACTTTCTGCCGAATGAGAGGATTACTACTACTGAGAGTGCATCAGGCAATATTAATTATTCGCGTTCATCGATATCCGTATCGGCGATAAATTATAATGTAATAAATGAAGAGGACGTCAGGGCGCAGGGGCTCTTAGACGGCGTTACATGGGAAGAATATAAGCTTAATAACAGGTCGCGTACCAAGATGGAAGTGGACGAGGATTTGTTAAATATAGTTGCGCAGGCGTCAGGTATCAGCGCAAGCAATATCGCACTGGTAGCCTATACGGAAAATGTTTTCTTTGACGACGAAGGTTCGGGAATCAAAGCGACAGATGTTTTACAGATTGTATTAATCATAGTTATTCTTGGACTGCTTGCGTTTGTCGTACTTAGAAGCATGCGCGGCGAGAAACATGAAGACGAAGAGGAAGAGCTTTCTGTAGAAAACCTGCTACAGTCTACACCAGATACTCAGTTAGTGGACATTGCTATGGAAGAAGAGACAGAAACTGCTAAGCTCATTAATAAATTTGTGGATGAAAATCCGGAAGCAGTAGCTAATCTGCTGCGAAATTGGTTAAATGAGGACTGGGGGTAAAAGTAATGCAAAAGGTTTCTGATGAGAAAGTCACCGGAGTGCAAAAGGCTGCTATACTGCTAATTGCGCTCGGACCAGAGAGGTCGGCGACAATCTTTAAACACCTAAAAGAAGATGAAATAGAAGAGCTTACTTTGGAAATCGCAAATACCAGAACGATTACGCCGAAGCTGAAAGAAGAAGTTATGAGCGAGTTTTATCAAGTATGTCTTGCTCAGCAGTATATCGCGGAGGGCGGTATCGGTTATGCTACAGAGATTTTGGAGAAATCTTTTGGCTCTGAACGCGCGAAAGACGTAATTGGTAAGTTGACGGCGTCATTGCAGGTTAAGCCGTTTGAGTTTGTAAGAAAGACAGATCCTTCACAGCTGCTTAACTTTATTCAAGACGAACACCCGCAGACGATTGCGCTTATTTTGTCATACCTTGCTCCCGCGCAGTCAGCGCTCATTATTTCAGCGCTTTCTCCCGATAGGCAGGCGGACGTAGCTAAGCGCATTGCGGTTATGGATAGAACGAGTCCCGATGTTATCAAGGAGGTCGAGAAAGTTTTGGAATCTAAACTGGCGTCTTTGGCGAATCAGGATTACACCATTATTGGCGGTGTAGATGCAATCGTAGAAATTTTGAATACCGTAGACCGTGGTACAGAGAAACATATCATGGAGACTATGGAAATCGAAGAACCCGAACTTGCTGATGAAATCAGGAAGAAGATGTTCGTATTTGAAGACATTCTGCTTCTGGACGACAGGGCGATACAGCGTGTACTTCGTGATGTTGATAATAGTGACCTTGCAATCGCGCTTAAAGGTTCCAATGAGGAAGTACAGAACGCTATCTTCAATAACCTGTCTAAACGTCTTGCCGTTATGATTAAGGAAGATATGGAGTTCATGGGACCTGTCCGCATGAAAGATGTAGAAGAAGCTCAGCAGAAGATTGTAAATATCATCAGAAAGCTGGAAGATTCTGCAGAAATCGTTATCTCCAGAGGTGGAGGTGACGAGATAATTGTCTAGGTCGAATATATATAAAGCCGGCTGGGTAGCAGTACAGGAAGACGATAAGTGGGTTATCGACAGCAACGCGATTATGGAGAAAAGGCGTGAAGAGATGGAAGCCAGAGAAGAAGAGCGCAGAAGAAGCGCTGCACTTTCTAACGACGACTCTGGGGAAGAGGGATTCACGGGCGGAATCGGCGGCGAACAGATAGATGCACTGTTATATGACAGAGACGGTGAAGACGGCGCGCTTTTAAGAGCGTCGGAAGAATTGAATAGCGGTCCCACGCCGGAAGAACTGCGTGCCGAGGCTGAGGCTGAGTTAGAAGCGACGAGAGCCGAGATTGAACAGATGAAACAGTCAGCGATGGCGGAGATAGAAGCGCAGAAAAGGTCTGTACTCGAAGATGCGAAGAGACAGGGATACAATGAAGGTCTTGCCTCAGCTCAGGAACAGGCTGATATGATGAGGCGGGAGCTTGAGGAAGAACGAAGAAGACTGGAAGCAGAGTATAATAGTTTAATCGACGAACTTGAACCTAAGTTCATTGATACGCTTACTGCTGTTTATAATCATATTTTTAATACTGAGTTGGAAAACGAAAGAAACATTCTGGTACATTTAATTGAATCCACCTTACGAAAAGTGGAAAGTAGCAGAACTTTTATTGTGCATGTATCTGCGGACGATTATCCTTATGTCAATATGCAGAAGAAGCTGCTTGCGGAAGGCGCAGTCGGCGGACGCGGCGTATTGGAAGTAGTCGAAGACATTACTTTACGTAAAAATGAATGTCTGATTGAGACGGACGGCGGAATATTCGACTGCGGCGTGGGTACGCAGCTTGACGAGCTTACAAGGAAACTTAAACTACTGTCTTTTGAGGGATAAATTATGGTAAATGTGTCTATAGATTTTTCAAAATACGGTACGGTTATGGACGATACCTTTTTTAAAAGTATGGGACGTGTGGAGAACGTCGTCGGGCTTACGATAGAATCCGCAGGACCGGAGGCGAGGCTCGGAGATTTGTGTAGGATTTATCCGAAGGACAATTCGCTAGCTCCCATCATATCAGAAGTTGTCGGTTTTAAAGAAAGAAAGACTCTGCTCATGCCCTATGAGAAAACCGAGGGCATAGGAAGCGGTTGTATAGTTGAGAATATGAAAATGCCGTTGTCGGTACATGTAAGCGACGCGCTTTTAGGAAAAGTCTTAGACGGGCTTGGCAGGTGCGAAGATGTGGATATGGACGATGAGCAGATGATAAATTATCCGATGGAAGCTCCGCCGCCGGACGCTATGGCAAGGGAGATTATAGACGAGGTGCTTCCGCTTGGAGTTAAAGCGGTAGACGGGCTTATGACAGTAGGCAAGGGACAGAGAATTGGTATTTTCGCAGGTTCAGGCGTGGGAAAGTCTACCCTAATGGGAATGTTTGCACGAAATACCAAAGCTGATATAAATGTAATCGCTCTGATAGGTGAGCGAGGCAGGGAAGTCAGGGAATTTATCGAGAGAGACTTAGGACCGGAGGGCATGAAGCGTTCGGTTGTAGTAGTCGCTACTTCCGATAAGCCCGCAATGGAGAGAAAGAAAGCGGCGCAGACCGCCACCGCGATTGCGGAGTATTTCAGGGACAAGGGCAAGGACGTGCTGCTTATGATGGACTCGCTTACCCGTTTCTCAATGGCGCAGAGGGAGATAGGTTTAGCAAGCGGTGAACCGCCGGTATCAAGAGGCTATCCGCCCAGCGTATATTCCGAGATGCCTAAGCTTTTAGAGCGCGCGGGGCGTTCAGACAAAGGCTCTATAACGGGGCTGTACACGGTGTTGGTAGACGGTGATGATTTTAACGAACCTATTACCGATACGGCGAGAAGTATTCTGGACGGTCATATAATGTTAGACAGGAAGTTAGCGCATAAGAATCACTACCCGGCAATCGACGTATTGCAGAGTATATCAAGATGTATGAGCCAGATAGTGCCAAAAGAGCATAAGTTAGCGGCAGGCAAGTTAAAAAATGTGCTTGCAACTTATAATGAAGCCGAGGACCTTATTAATATCGGCGCATATAAGAATGGAAGCAATCCGAACATAGACTATGCGATAGAAAAAATAGATGCGGTAAATGATTATCTCATGCAGGAAGTAGACACTAAACTGGACTACGAGCAGGAACTTGAACTTCTTAAGGGCTTGTTTGCATAAGGCAGTCGGGAGTTTAATATATGGCGAAGTTTGTATACAGAATGCAGAGCATACTGAATATCAAGAACCAGATGGAGACTCAGGCGAAGATGGAGCTTGGGCAGGCGCAGCGCAGACTCATGGAAGAAGAGGAGAAGCTTAGCGTACTCTATAATAGGAAAAAAGGTTATCTGGAGGAAGGCAGGAAGCTGCGTCAAGAGACGCTTAAGGTACAGAGCCTTCGCGATAATGAATATGCGCTGGCGAGAATGGACGAATTTATTGAGCTGCAGAAGCTTAATATAAAGCGGGCGGAAGAAATTGTGGAAGCCGCCAGAGTGAAGTTAGAAGAGATAATGAAAGAGCGCAAGATGCAGGAAAAGCTGCGGGAAAAGGCGTTTGAAGAGTTTGTACATGAGATTAACGCACAGGAGAGCAAGGAAGTAGATGAGTTGGTAAGCTATACTTACGGGCAGAAGGACTCATGATAGAAAGGGGCACGGCTTACAATGGCGGATATGTTAAATAGTGTTGTAGACACCGATGCGGAGAAAAAAAGACTTAAGGAAGAAAGAAATAAATTAAAGAACGAGAAGAAAGCGCAGAAAAAGGAAGCAAAGCAGCGTGCAAAGGAAATTGCGGCGCAGGAGGCGGAGCTTGATGAAGACGCGGGCGGACTGCCGGTATTCTTCGTAACGCTTATCATCGTGGTTATCTGGATAGCGATACTCTGCGTACTTATCAAGCTGGACGTGGGCGGTTTCGGCTCTAATATACTCGCGCCTGTAATCAAGGACGTGCCAGTAATCAATAAGCTGCTTCCAGAGGAAAATGTAGTTACAACCAATGATGAAGAATCCTATGGCGGCTATACCAGCTTAAGAGATGCGGTTGATTATATTACGGAGCTTGAGCTTGAACTTGAGAGGGCGCAGTCGCTAAGCGGCGTGGACGCGCAGACCATAGAAGAACAAAGGGCGGAAATTGAGAGGCTTAGGACATTTGAGGACGCACAGGTGGATTTTGATAGAATCAGGACAGAGTTCTATCAGGAAGTAATATATGCAGAGAACGGACCGGGAGCGGAAGAGTATCGTAAATATTATGAAGAAATCGATCCGACTTATGCGGAATATCTGTATAAGCAGGTAGTCGAGCAGGCGCAGGTAAGTACAGAACTGCAGAATTACGCGCAGCCTTTTGCGGACATGGAGCCGGCAGCGGCAGCAGGGATACTTGAGAATATGACCGGAGATCCGGAGCTGGCGGCGAAGATACTTATGCAGCTTAGTACAAGCGCAAGAGGGAATATACTGGCGGCTATGGATCCGGAATTTGCGGCGAGGCTGACGAGGATAATGGATCCGGAATAAATCATAATGTGAGGGTGAGGGTGCGGCATGAGTTCATACCCACGGCGACTATGAATAGTAAGTTTTTTAGTATATTAGGCTAAACAAAACCGCCTGAATTAACGATATATATAATGTAGTATATTTTGTGTAGATATATTGCGTGATTACACGCTTTATATAAAAAGCCGAAAGGCATAGAACCTTGAAAACTAAAGGAAGGAGGAAGGTAAATGGCAAGCTTACCTGTAAACAACAATTTGAATGTGCTCGCAGCTATTGCGAACCAGACAACACAGACAGCAGGCATGCCGGATAGCCGTAAAGATGGTGCGGACGATAGCTTCGGCATGGTAATGAGTCGTGTGAATTTACAGTCTGAGAACCAATCAGGCGCACAGACGGTTACGGTTTCCGCTACGGCAAAAGGAGCCATGAATACCACTGTTATGTCAACCGGAGTCACTCAGGCAGGCATGGTAAAAGAGTCTCAGGGTGCAGCAAAGAATACTGTTGAGGCGAAAAACAGCGGGAATGACGCGGCGAAAAAGGCTGATGACAAAACCGTAGAAGGCGATGACGGGGGCAAGGCTGTGGAAGACAACAAGACCGTAGACAAAGCTTCTGATAGCAAAGTCACTGACGAGCAGAAGGAAGCAATGGACGAAGCGGGAGAGAAGTTAGTCGAAGAAGTTGCTAAGGAGATGGAGGTTACGCCCGAAGAAGTAGAAGAAGCGATGACGGTTCTTGGTTTAAGCGCATTTCAGTTACTTGATCCCGATAACATGAAACAGCTTCTGGTAGAAATATCGGGAAATGAGGACCATCTTTCTATTTTAACCGATGGTGAACTCTACGGACATTTGCAAAATCTTTTAGAAGAGGTATCAATAACTCTTGAAGATTTACAGACGGAATTAGGACTGACACAAGAAGAGCTTAACACCCTGATTGCTGACATGGCTGTGGTAGAGTCTGAGATGGTTGATACGGAAGAAGTTCCGCAGAATATTCAGACTCAGGACGCATTAGCTAATGTGGACGGTAAGACAGACGAGTTAGAACCCGACAGACTGGACGGTTCAAAAGACTATACCGTGACGGTTCATAAGGACGGCGAGACTGTTAAAGTCAAAGTAGCGGTTGATGATGCTACCGGTGAGGAGAACTCGAAGGAAGAAGTTACGGCAAAGGCTGAAATTCAGTCGGGAACCGAGAACAGACAGTCCGGAAGAGAGACTCAGGGGCAGGATAAAGGTGAAGGAAACGCCTCAAATATGTTGCCGCAGACTCCCATAGAGCAGCCGATAATGAGCGAGCTTCAGGAGCAGCCGTTAGTAGAGCGTTATATTGACGTAGACGACATCATGAATCAGATTGGCGAGTATATCAAGCTTAATCTTAAAGCAGATGTACAGGAGTTAGAATTACAGCTTCACCCGGCAAGTCTCGGCAATGTAAACATACAGCTTACGGCAAAAGACGGTATAATTACGGCACAGTTTACGACTCAGAACGAGGCGGTAAAGTCAGCTATCGAAAGTCAGTTAGTGCAGCTTAGAACGCAGTTTGACGAGCAGGGCTTAAAGGTTGACGCAGTTGAGGTCGCTGTTGCAGATTATCGTTTTAATCAGAATTTCGCAGGAAATGAAGAGAAATCCGACGAAGGCGCAGCTGCTAAGAAGAACCGCAGGAAAATCAACTTAAACGAGCTTAATATGGAAGAGCTTCCCGAAGATATGGAAGACGATGAAAGACTCGCAGCTCAGATGATGGCACAGAACGGCAGTACGGTAGACTACACGGCGTAGAAAGGAGTAAAACATATGATAGGAAAAGTAGAGGACGGTAAACTTGTTGAGTCTAACTCAGCGGCGTCTTTAGCTAAAGAAAGCAGCAAAAAAAGCAATTCTACAGTAGACAAAGACCAGTTTTTACAGCTTTTAGTAGCACAGATGAAATATCAGGATCCTTTGGAGCCTACTTCCAATACGGAATATATCTCACAGTACGCTACATTCTCAGAGCTTGAGCAGATGCAGAACATGAGCGCTTCTTTGGAACTAGCAAGAGCGTCAACTTTGATAGGTCAGACAGTGCTTATGGACGTAACGGACAGCGCAGGCAGGACGGTTACGGTACAGGGAAATGTAGACTATGTGACTTATGAAGGTAATAAGGCGTATTTGTCCATCAACGGAGAATTGTATTCAATGGACGATTTGACTACCGTAGCAGATACGAAGTATCTGGATGCTTATGCTAAGGGAGCAGAATTTATCAATGCTTATAATAAGCTTACGGCATATGCGCTTCTGACTCTTGAAGATGCAGAATCAGTTATGAAGGTGAACGAAACATACCAGAACATGTCTGATTATGAGAAGAAGTTCATCACAGACGAGTATGTATCAGGTCTTAAGAAGCTCGTAGACAGAATCGAAGAGCTTAAATTAGCTGATGAAGAGAGCAAGGCTAACGAGGCGGAAAAAGGCGAGAATATTGATAAGACCGAAGGCGCTGACAAGACTGATAAGGACGACAAGACCGAAGATGGCGAAGATACTGATGAAGATAACGACGCAGGAAGCAAAACAGAAGCTGTAGAGTAAGGATACACAGTAATCTCAAGGAGGAGAAGGGTTATGAAGATTCAGAATAATCAATTTCTTTCCATCGGGCAGGTACAGGAGCAGTATTTAAAAAATAACCGCAGCAGCCGTATTCCAGAAGATAATACATCTGGCGGACTTAAGTTTCAGGATATCTTATCGCAGAAGACGTTAGGAACGGAAACTAAAGAAGTGAAGTTCTCCAAACATGCGGCAAACAGGCTGGCTGACAGAAACATCGAGCTTACTAAAGAGCAGGTAGAACGCCTGAATCTTGGAGCGGAGAGAGCCGGTGCGAAAGGAATACAAGATTCATTAGTTATTGTCGATTCGCTTGCTTTTATTGTAAATGTACCGAATAACACGGTAATTACAGCAATGGATCAGACAGACGCAGACGAAAACGTATACACAAATATTGACGGAGCCGTTATTATATAGCCGGACCTTTAAGGAGGCTTATGTTCCCGAATGACAGACGGAACGAGACGGGCGCGTCACCTAATAAGGAGGTCATTCATTATGATGAGATCACTTTTCTCTGGTGTAGCAGGTCTTAGGACGCACCAGACAAGAATGGATGTTATTGGTAATAACATCGCAAACGTAAATACAACATCTTACAAATCACAGTCAATGGTATTCAGCGATTTGCTGTATCAGACAACTCAGGCAGCTTCAGGCGCTAACGCTGCAACAGGCAGAGGCGGTATCAACGCCAGACAGATAGGTTTAGGAGCTAAGACCGCAGCAATCTCTACGTCAATTACGACGCAGGGTTCTGCACAGTCTACCAATAACCCGTTTGATATTATGATTACAGGCGATTCCTTTTTCATTGTAAACAACGGTTCACAGAACTTCTTCACAAGAGACGGTTCTTTCACCATTGACGGCGCGGGCAATCTGGTTATGTCTTCAACCGGTTATACGGTTATGGGCTGGCAGGTTGATGAGGAGTCGGGAGAGGTTATTCCTAATACCGTATCTGCTTTAAGAATTATGAATGAAACCAATCTGACATATCCGCCGGAGTCTACCTCTAAGGCGATTATGACAGGTATCGTTGATAAGCATGATCCTAATACCAGCAGCACATCGGGAAGATTTGTAAGTTTGACATTATATGATAATCTTGGTTATTCCTATAATGCTAAATTCAGTATCCACAATCTTGACGGCGACGGCGAGTATTATGTACAGCTTGATGATATTATGGATTCTGACGGCGTATCTTTAGTTACTTTATATAACTTAAGCAGTATCAGCGAAGTTGCGACATTCGGAACCAAGCAGGAAATTGAAACTACACAGTTGTATCAGCTTCTTGAAACGGCGGAATATACTCCGGCAGATGGAACCAATCCGGCTAAGTATTCGATGAAATACAATGCGGCAAATATACTTGATGGATATTCCAACAACCAGCTCATCAATGCGGCGACTACAACCAGTATTACCAACTTAAACGGAACGCCTGTAGTTAAGGGAACCAATACTTATGAGATTGGCGAAAACGAGAATGTAACGATTAAGGGAACCATCAAGCTTACCAAGAATGAGTTGCAGGCGCCTAACTTTAACCTTATTTATGCGGCGGAAGTAACTAATAATGCGGGTACTACCGTTACCAATTACTGCTACTATGGACAGGATAAGGACGGCAATCAAATAACTCTTAAAAATCCGCCTGTAAAGGAAGATTGGCAGAAGGTATTACAGAAGTCGTTTAAGGATGTAACAGTTGACGACATAACAGTTAATGCGGACGGCTCGATTGAGATGGATTTCACGCAGGATTTTAAGTCGTTAAAGAAAGCGACTTATCATCTTGATAAGGATTATTTCATAGGAGAAGATATTAGCGATCCGTTAGAAGCATATGGTCTGAGCAAGACAGACAATACGAGCTATTCATTCCAGACCGTAGCGCCTGATGGTCAGGCTCAGATTACCAAGAAATATGAATTCACCGGCAACAAACTGGTATTCAACACCGACGACGGTAAATTCGCATATGTTGGTAATCCGGATACTGATTCGGTAGTGCTGGATTTCAGCGAATCGGCTACTTCAAGACGTGGCGAGACTATAGCGCTTACGCACTTTACAGATATTGATATCGACTTTTCACAGGTGCTTAACCTCAACAACGGCGGCAAGACTACGGCTTCCTTGACCAGCGGCGACGCTGAGAACGGAGACGGCGCTGGTAGAAAAGTCGGAGAAATGACAGGCGTGGAAGTAGGTCAGGACGGTACTATTACCGCTTACTATGATAACAACCAGTCGAAAGTATTAGGACAGATTGCGGTTGCTAACTTTGCTAACGCGGCAGGTCTTTCCAAACAGGGTAACAACCTCTATTCGACAACCATGAACTCCGGTGATTTCGACGGAATAGGTTCGGATATTACCGAGGGCGACGGCAAGATGGAAAGCGGTGTTCTGGAAATGAGTAACGTAGATTTGTCTTCGGAGTTTACTGAAATGATTACTACGCAGCGTGGTTTCCAGGCAAACAGCAGAATTATTACAGTTTCCGATACCTTGCTTGAGGAGCTTGTTAATCTCAAGAGATAGTTTTGGAAAAATTTTCTTAAACATTTTAATAAAAAGAGGAACTTTTTTGTTCCTCTTTTTATGCTTTTGTGTTAGAATAGATAAGGCAATGTTTCAAGCCATACATAAAGGGGCGTGTTACTGCATGATAGAAGTAACAAAGATTAACGGAGTTAAGGTTTTAGTCAATCCGGATTTGCTAGAATTAGTCGAAGAAACGCCGGATACAGTCATGACCTTTACAACCGGACGTAAAATAATTGTAAAAGAAAGTAGACAAGAGATAAAAAATTTAGTAAAATCATATAGAAAGGATATTTTTGCAGATTAATGTAAACTTATTGTGAGTGGGTGGTTTTTATGGATTTAGCTTCAATTCTAGGCTTGGTTATTTGTTTGATACTGGTTATATTTGGAATTGTATACGATAAAACTGCAGGAGTTAATTTCGCAACTATTGGCAATTTCCTTGATGTTTCTTCGGCACTGATTACTTTCGGTGGCGCATTCTGTTGTATTCTTGCAAGTTATACGATGAATGATTTCTTTGGCGGACTTAAGAGTATAGCCCTTATTTTTAAAACCTCCAATATGAATGTGGCGGAGATTATCCAGAAGATTATAGATTTATCTAATGTAGCACGTAAGGAAGGACTTCTTTCACTCGAAGAAGCAGCGGGAGAGATAGACGATCCGTTTCTACAGAAAGGAATACTGCTTGTCGTAGACGGTACGGATCCCGAACTTGTGCGTGCGATTATGGAGACGGAATTAGTCAGTGTAGAGGGCAGACATAAAGCTAAGATTGGTTTCTGGGAAGATTTAGGTTCCATGGGTCCTGCATGGGGTATGATTGGTACGCTGATAGGTCTGGTAAACATGCTTCAGAACATGGACGATCCTTCGGCTATCGGACCTGCTATGGCGGTCGCGCTGTTGACTACCTTGTATGGTTCCCTGCTTGCAAACTGGATATGTGCGCCTGTTGCAAGTAAGTTAAAGAGCAAGAACTCTGATGAAATGATGGTGAAGGAAATAGAAATAGAAGGTCTTCTGTCTATACAGGCAGGAGAAAATCCGCGTGTTATTGAAGAAAAACTGAAATCTTTCCTTGCACCTAAGGATAGAACAAGCTCTGAAGAAGAGGGCGGAGGTGAAGCAGATGGCTAAAAGGAAACCGGACGAACCCAAGAAGGGTGCGCCTGCGTGGCAGTCTACATTTGCTGATTTGATGAACCTGCTGCTTTGTTTCTTCGTTTTGCTGTTTTCCATGTCTACGGTAGACGCTCAGAAGTTTGAAATGATTGCGGCGTCTTTTAACCAGACATTCAGTATATTTACCGCCGGAGCCACCGCGATAGGTGATGGCGTGCTTCCCGGAATGGGCGTCAGTCAGTTGAATGAACTTGACCAGTTTATCAATAGTACAGGTAAGATGTCCGACAGTGAAGTGACTCCCGAAGATTTAGAGTCAGCGATGGAGAAGATGGAAGAGGCGGGTTTGGAAGAAGCGGAAGAACTTGCAGAGAAAGTGCAGGAAGCGGTTGACGAGAGCAATCTGAATAATGAAATAGATATTGAATTTACTTCACAGTATGTACAGCTTACCCTTAAGGGTTCAGTGCTTTTCGATTCGGGAAGCGTAGAACTTAAAGAGGCGGCGAAGCCGGTCTTAGATCAGGTAGGAGTCATACTGGAGAGTTATGCACAGAGCACGATTGAAATCGAGGGGCATACGGATAACGTACCGATGTCGGGCGCGAAGTATTCCAATAACGACGAGCTTAGCGCAGGGCGTGCACTGTCGGTATTCAATTATTTGTTACAGATAACGAATCTTGATCCTGCGATGGTGAAGCATTCAGGACGCGGCGAGTATATGCCGGTTGCGGATAACTCTACACCGGAGGGCAGGACGATGAACAGGCGTGTTGAAATCAAGATATATACATCATTGAGTTCATACTAATAAAAAAAGCTACAAATAAAGGGGAGAAAATGTTATAATGAAAAAGAATCTTATTTCAATTATTATACTGGCGCTTTTGGTAGTGAATATCGTTTTGACGGCAGTAATGATGTTTACCTTAGTCGGAAATATCAAAGCCTCGACAGACTTAGTGAAGGATATCGCGGCGGCGCTCAACTTAGAGCTGACGGCTCAGGAAAATACGGGCGACGTAAAAGAAATAGTTCCGATGGAGAATATTGCTTCTTACAGTATTTCCGAGAGTATGACTATTCCGCTTAGAGACAGCGTAGTGGTTGATTCGGACGGCAATACTAAGGCGACGAGCCACTTCTGCATGGCGTCGATAAGCTTCTCTATTAATACGAAGAACGACGGCTATAAGAAATTTGGCGAAGACTTGTCCGCTCAGGAGGAAATGATTAAAGATAAGATTAATACTATATTTGCCGGCTACACTATGGAAGAAGCAAAGGGCAACGAAGAGACAATTAAGGCAGAGATATTGGCGGAAGTACAGAAAATGTATGACTCCGATTTCATTTTTGATGTAGGTTTTGGAAGTATTTTGTACCAATAGCCCATCATATGATGTATAATAATTCATAGGAGGTGAATTTTCGTGGGCGAGGTACTTTCTCAAAATGAGATAGATAATTTGCTTGCAGCTCTAAGCAGCGGCGAATTAGAAGCGGATCAGATGCAGGATTCCAACGAGAAGCAGGTTAAGAACTATGATTTCAAACGACCTACGAAATTCTCCAAAGAGCATCTTCGTACTTTGGAAATTATATTTGAACATTACGGAAGATTGTTATCTACCAATCTGCCGGTTTATTTAAGAAAAAGCGTACAGGTGACTGTAACGAGTTCAGAGACGGTTATTTTCTCGGAGTTCAGCAATGCGCTTTCTAATCCTTTGATACTTGGCATTGTCAATTTCCAGCCGCTAGGAGGCACGATTTTAGTAGAGTTAGCCCCTAATCTAGGTTTTGCGATGATTGACAGAATGCTAGGGGGGCAGGGAGAGCCGCTAGAAAAAAATAGGGAATTTTCCGAGATAGAAATGACTATTATAGAAAAGATGATGGTCGTATTTATCCAGCTTATGCGGGAACCGTGGAAGAACGTTATAGATATAAGTCCTGTTTTAGAGAGAATTGAGACTAATTCACAGTTTGCGCAGATTATAGCGCCTAACGATATGATTGCAATCGTCACTTTGAATATAAAGGTTGGCGATGTAGAAGGTTTGATGAATATCTGTCTGCCGTTCTTTACACTGGAAAGCGTAATGGATAAGTTGAATACTAAGTACTGGTATGCTAACATGCAGGAGCAGGACGATGAAGAGTATAATGATTTCATCGAGGCTATGATTAGAAGGGTTGATATCCCTGTCAAAGCCGTGCTTGGAAAGAGTAAAGTGTCGTTAAATGATTTTGTCAACTTACAGCTTGGAGATATCATACGGCTGGATACCAGTGTTGACAGCGACTTAAATATATATGTCGGCAATATTAAGAAATTTACTGCACTGCCCGGTACTAATAAGGACAAATATGCAGTTAGAGTAACGTCTGTATTTAGAGAGGAGGAAGTATAGAGGCATGGACGGAATGTTATCACAAGATGAAATAAATGCACTGCTAAGCGGTGGCGTCTCTGAATCTGACGATGGCCCTTCAGCATCTGATACGGCGGCTGGCAGTTCACCTGATATCGATGATAGTCTTTTGACCGATATCGAAAAAGACGCCATTGGCGAAGTTGCCAATATCAGCATGGGCTCCTCGGCGACGACATTGTTTTCTCTTGTAAATAATAAGGTCAACATTACAACGCCTGTCGTAACATTGGCTAATTGGGACAATGTGTTGACGGAATACGAAAGACCGTGTGTGTTTATACAAATCAAATATACAGTTGGTCTTGATGGTTCAAACATCTTGATTTTAAAGGAACATGATGTTAAAGTAATAACAGACTTGATGATGGGCGGAGACGGCAGCAATACTGACGGAGAATTAGGGGAGCTGCACTTGAGTGCAATCTCCGAGGCGATGAATCAGATGATGGGTTCTTCGGCGACTTCCCTCTCCACGATGCTTGGCAAGATGATAGATATCAGCCCACCGGAAGCAAGTCTGGTAGATTTAACGGAGTTTAAATCGGGCGGCGACATATCGCCATTCCTTGCAGGAACATTTGTTAAAATAGCTTTCCATATGCAGATTGGCGATTTGGTAGATTCGACGATTATGCAGCTATATCCGGTGGATTTTGCTAAGGAGTTGTGTTCTACCTTCTTAACATCGCAGATGGGTGGTGGAGAATCAGCACCGGCAGAAGAACCGGCACCTGCACCCGCTCCAGCAATGGCAGCGCCGCAGATGGATATGAGCCAACAGGCAGCGCCGCAAATGCAAATGCCACAGATGGATATGAGCCAAATGCAGATGGGAATGCCGCAAATGCAGATGATGCCGCAGATGCAAATGCCACAAATGCAGATGATGCCACAGATGGCAATGCCGCAAATGCAGCCTAACATGAATATCCAGCCTGCGCAGTTCCAGAATTTCGCCGGCGGATTTAACCCAATGCAGCCGCAGGAAAACATCGACTTAATCAAAGATGTTCCGCTCGAAGTTACCGTAGAACTAGGAAGAACGGCAAAGTCCATTTCAGATATTTTGGAATTTGCCCCCGGTACTATCATAGAACTTGATAAGATAGCCGGCGAGCCTATCGACGTACTTGTAAATGGTAAGTTCGTAGCTAAGGGCGAAGTAGTAGTAATCGAAGAGAGCTTCGGTGTCAGAGTAACAGAAATAATTAAGTAATAAAGGCACTCATGTGAACTTTATGTATAAAGTAAAATATTATCAAAATAATATGTTATAGGAGAAGATGATATGGCAAAAAATATTTTAGTATGTGATGATGCAGCTTTCATGCGTATGATGATTAAGGATATCCTGACAAAGAACGGATATAATGTTGCCGGAGAAGCAGAAAACGGCGCCAAGGCTGTTGAGAAGTATAATGAACTCAAGCCTGATCTCGTACTGATGGATATTACTATGCCGGAGATGGACGGTATACAGGCTCTTAAGAAGATTAAAGAGTCTGATCCGGGCGCAACCGTTATTATGTGTTCTGCTATGGGACAGCAGGCAATGGTTATTGAATCAATTCAGTCCGGAGCCAAAGATTTCATCGTTAAACCTTTTCAGGCAGACCGTGTATTAGAAGCTGTCAAGAAAGTAGTTGGTTAAATGCTGATATCTGCTGCGAATAGTACGGATTCTTATCTGCAGTTTATGACTGTGCTTATTATTTTTGTGTTTGTATTGGCGATTACCTACTGGACGACCAAATGGATTGCGGGATACCAGAAGGGTAAGCTTAACAATGCTAACATTGAATTGCTTGAGGCAATTCGGCTTAGTAATAATAAGTATATTCAGATTATTCGTGTTGGGCGGAAATATTTGGCAGTAGCAGTATGCAAAGATTCTGTTACAATGTTAGCAGAGTTATCTGAGGACCAGCTTGAAATAGCGGACGCTGCAGAGGCGGCTGAACAATTCAGCTTTAAAGAACTGTTGGAAAAGGTACAGAAAAAAGGTTCTTTGGGAAAAGCAGATGACCGAAATGAGAATGAGTAGGCGATAATGATGAAGAAAAAGTTTCAGGGCCTGCTGTTCCTTGCAGGCATGTTGTTTGTAATAGCTTTTATCAGTACAAAAAATGTTGCATATGCAACTGACAGAACCGAGATAAACAGGCATCTTACTGGTACGACAGAGGATAGGACTAATTTAGAAGAGCCCGGTTCGTCCGAAGATGCCGACGATTTGAAGGAATTGAATATCGCGAATACGGTGACGGTTACATATAACAACGGTAATGGTACTCTGAATGGCGCCTTAAGAATCTTGATTACTCTTACCTTAATTGCTATTGCACCGTCATTGATAGTTATGTTGACCTCGTTTACCAGAATTATTATAGTTCTGCATTTTACGAGGGCAGCGCTTAATACGCAGACGGCGCCACCTAATAATGTTCTGATTGGACTGGCGCTTTTTTTGACATTTTTTATTATGCAGCCGACGATAGCGAGCATATATACAGATGCGATAGCGCCGTTTGAGGCAGGCGAGCTTACGCAGGAAGAAGCGCTTGAGGCGGCGGCAAAGCCGTTGCGCGAATTTATGTATCCGCATACGCAGAAGAAGGACGTCGGCTTGTTTATGGAAATCAGCCGCAGCGAATGGACGGGCGAACTTGACGATATCCCGATGAGTGTTTTAATTCCGAGCTTTATTATAAGCGAGCTTAGAACCGCGTTTATTATAGGATTTTTGATATACATTCCGTTTATCGTAATAGATATGGTGGTCGCCTCTACCCTTATGGCAATGGGTATGATGATGCTGCCGCCGACTACGATATCTATGCCCTTCAAAATCCTTTTGTTTGTATTAGCGGACGGCTGGAACCTGATTATCGGGCAGCTTGTGCGGACATTTTATTAGCGTAGTTAAAGGAGGCGATTTATATGACAATAGATGATATTACTGCGATTGCATCAGAGTGTCTTTTTACTATTGTTAAGACTGCGGCGCCTGTGCTTATTGTTTCATTGTGCATAGGTCTTACCGTAAGTATTTTCCAGACGGTTACGTCGATTCAGGAGCAGACTCTTACTTTCGTACCTAAAGTTCTTGGCATCTTTATCACGTTGATGCTGTTAGGGCATTGGATGCTTAATAATATGGTTACTTTTATGCAGAGCTTGTGGGAGAATTTCAGTTTATATATAAGATAAGGCAGCGCTATGATAGATGTTACTTTTAGTTATGCTGATTTAGAGTTTTTCTTGCTGATATTGGTGCGTGTGACATGTTTTATTTTTGCAGCGCCCTTTTTCAGTCTGAATAATACGCCGCGAAGGGTAAAGGTAGGACTTGGAATCTTTATTGCTTATCTGTTGTTTGTGTATATTGACCATACTGAAGTGGTATATAACACTGTAAGCGAATACGCGGTTATAGTTATGAAAGAGGCAATAACGGGGATTCTGATTGGCTGGGGCGCGCAGCTTTGTATGACGGTTGCGGCTTTTGCGGGTAATATCGCGGATATGGAAGTCGGGCTTACGATGGTATCTTTGCTTGATCCCGCGACGAACCAGAGCGCGACCTTTAGCGGAGTCCTTTATCAATATATGTTTTCGCTGATGTTGATTGTTTCGGGTATGTACAGGTATTTACTTGGAGCGTTAATTGATACTTTTACGCTGATACCGATAAGCGGGGCGGTCTTTAGGACGGATTCGCTGGTGGAAACGATGATACTTTTTATGAGCGATTACATTACCATAGGATTTAGAATATGTTTACCCGTATTCTGTGTGATTTTGTTATTGAATTGTATTCTGGGTATACTTGCTAAGGTAGCGCCGCAGATGAATATGTTTGTGGTAGGTTTACAGCTTAAAGTGCTGGTCGGGCTTTCGATTATGTTTCTTACGGTTAGAATGCTGCCGGGAGCGGGAGATTTTATATTCAGGGAAATGAAGGCTGTGATAGAGGCTTTTGTTAAGGGAATGATCTAAGATGATTTTGGAATACAATCTACAGTTTTTTGCGAAAGACGGTCCCGGTGGTGAGAAAACCGAGGAACCTACCAGTAAGAAGCTAAACGACGCCAGAAATGAAGGTCAGGTGGCAAAAAGCAAGGAAGTAACTAATGCTTTTGAGCTGTTGGCGCTTTTTCTAATATTAAAATTCTGGGTAGGCAATATGGGCGAGACTTTTATCGCCTTATTCCAGAATATATATACCCAGATACCAGAGTATATTAAGCTGTATGATGGGGAACTGCAGTCGCTTACGTTTCGGGCGCTTTTTATCCGCGGTCTTACTTCTGTACTGTCGTTGATTGCGCCTATACTGATAATCGGTTTTTTGGTTGCTTTTTTAACCAATCTTTTGCAGGTAAAGTGGAAGATTACGACTAAGCCGATGAAACCGAAGTTCAGTAAATTAAATCCAATAAGCGGCGTTAAAAGGCTTTTTTCGCCTAACTCGTTAGTGGAGTTAGTTAAATCTATTGCAAAGATATTGATTATTGTATACGCGGTTTATTCTTATCTTAAGAAAAATGCGCCGAGTATCTTCTTATTATATGATAGGGGCTTATATGAGTCGATTGCGATAATCGGAAATTTGGTGATTAACTTAGGATTTAGAATTGCTCTTTATTACTTCTTTATCGCGGCTGCTGATTTTATATATCAGAAGTTTAAATTCAAGAAAGATATGAAGATGACGAAGCAGGAAGTAAAAGACGAGTACAAGGATCAGGAAGGTGATCCACAGATTAAGAGTAAACAGAAGCAGCGTATGATGGAAGCTTCCAGAAGACGAATGATGCAAAGACTGCCGGAAGCGGACGTAGTTATTACGAACCCGACGCATTATGCGGTCGCCATCAAATACGATCCGGAGCTTTACGACGCTCCTTATGTGATTGCTAAGGGCGCGGATTATCTGGCGCAGAAGATTAAGGACGTAGCTAAGGAAAATCATATTGAAATAGTAGAAAATAAACCGCTTGCAAGAATGTTGTATGCAAATGTGGAAATTGGCGGGGTAGTGCCGCCTGAGCTGTATCAGGCAGTCGCGGAAGTGCTGGCGTTTGTATATCATCTGCAGGGTAAGGTATAATTGTAATTTGGAAATTTGTTAGATTATGAATGAGATTGTGCAAAGTATACATAGAAAGGAGGAGAAGATATGCAGGGACTTAAAAAGGCTGACATAGGGGTAGTTTTGTATGTGCTTTCAGCGTTTATTATGCTGATTGTCCCGATTTCGTCAGGTCTTTTGGACGTATTGCTTGCATGTAATATGGCTGTAGCGTTTTCCGTTATGTTCAGTTGTATGTTTGCCAATGAAGTCCTTAAGATGTCGTTTTATCCTACGATTCTTTTGTTTACCACGATTTTCAGAATCGCCCTGAACGTATCTTCTACCAGACTTATTCTTACCAAAGGCGACGCTGGCAATGTCGTGTCTACCTTCGGACAGTATGTGGGCGGCGGCGACCTTGTTATCGGCGTTATCGTATTTATTATCTTGATTATAGTACAGTTTATGATTATTAATAAAGGTTCGGAGCGTGTGGCTGAGGTAACGGCGAGATTTACGCTGGACGCTATGCCCGGTAAGCAGATGGCGATAGACGCTGATCTAAATACCGGCGCGATAACAGATGCGGAAGCGGCTGCGCAGCGTCAGAAGATTCAGGACGAAGCAAGCTTCTTCGGTTCTATGGACGGTGCTGTAAAGTATGTTAAGGGAGATGCTACGGCAGGTCTTTTTATAACGGCTGTCAATATAGTTGGCGGTATATTAATGGGTATGTTCAGGCAGAATATGGAATTAGCGGAAGCAGTCGATAAGTATACGATTCTGACGATTGGCGACGGTCTGGTAAGCCAGATTCCGTCCCTGCTTATTTCACTTTCGACAGGTATTCTCGTTACCAAAGGTTCTAAGGAAGCGGATTTCGGTACGGTGTTAATCAGCCAGTTGTTCGGCGTGCCTAAGGTTCTTTATCTGGTAGGAGCAGTACTGGCATTTCTTGGTATTGTAACGCCGCTTAATCCCGTTATTTTCGTGGGGCTTGGCATATGCTTTATAATAGTAGGAAGAATTATTGCAGGAACTATTGAAACTGCCGAGATAGAGAGTGAAGTCGATACTGAGGAAGCGGCGGCTGAGGAAATCAGGCAGCCTGAGAATGTGACGTCTCTGCTGCAGGTGGACCCGATAGAATTAGAGTTCGGTTATGGTATTATACCGCTTGCGGACGTCAATCAGGGCGGCGATTTGCTAGACCGTGTCGTAATGATACGTAGGCAGATAGCCTTAGAGCTTGGAACAGTTGTTCCTATTATACGTCTGCGCGATAATATACAGCTTAATCCTAATCAGTATATTATTAAGATTAAGGGAGTTCAGGTAAGTGAAGGAGAAATTCTTTTCGATCACTATATGGCGATGAATCCGGGATATGTCGAGGAAGAAATTACCGGTATACCTACCTTCGAGCCTTCCTTCCATCTGCCTGCTATCTGGATTACGGAAGGACAGAGAGAGCGTGCGGAGAGTATGGGCTATACGGTTGTAGATCCGCCTTCGATTATCGCTACGCACCTGACGGAAATAATCAGGCAGTATATTGCAGAGCTGCTTACGAGGCAAGATGTACAGCACCTTGTTGATAACCTTAAGGATTCCAATCCTTCACTGGTGGAGGAGCTTGTGCCTAAGCTTCTGGGACTTGGCGAAATTCAGAAGGTATTGCAAAATCTTTTACGAGAGGGTATCTCTATCAGAGATTTACTGACAATATTTGAGACGTTAGCGGATTATGCGGCTACTACGAGGGATACTGATATATTGACAGAGTATGTAAGGCAGAGCCTTAAGCGTGCTATATCTAATAAGTTCTTCCCTGCAAACGAAACTACCAGCGTAGTGACATTGGATCCGAAGGTAGAACAGGAAATCATGGGCAGCGTGAAGCAGACGGAGCAGGGCGCATATTTGACCTTAGACCCGAATAAGACCAAATCAATTATGGATTCGGTTGCCTCTGAGACTAAGAAGCTTGAGGACGTCGGGAAGATGCCGATAATTATAACCTCGCCGATTGTGCGCGCATATTTTAAGAAATTGACAGAAGATTATTTTAAGGACTTAGTAGTTGTATCGTATAATGAAGTGGAATCCAATATTGAATTACAGTCCGTTGGGATGGTGACAGCATAATGATAATTAAGAAATTTACCGGTAAAACAGAAGCAGAGGCAACAGAGCTTGCAAAGAAGGAGCTTGGCGCCAATGTTGTCGTGATGAATGTGAAGAATGTTAAAAGTAAGGGGCTTTTTAGCTTTTTTAAAGCGCCGCTTGTGGAGGTGACGGTCGCTTTAGAAGAAGAGAGCCGTAACGCTAGCGAGGACACGCTTTCTGATGATGTGAAAGCCGCTGTATCTGCGATTAATAATGTGGTTTCTAATATGGGCGCGGGCATGGCGGCGCTTAATGGACCGCAGGCGAGACAGAATACGGCTTCTTCTGATATAATTAAAGAAGAGCCGGACGAGCGCGCCGATAAAAAAGAAAATAACGTAATCGAAGAGAAGCTCGACAGTCTTCAATCCCTGCTTGAGCAGCAGCTTAAGAAGCCGGAGGAAGATAAAAACGAAGAGGAGAAGAAGGAAGAAAAGAAGGAGACTACCGAGACCGATAAATTTATGAAGCTTCTGCATTCGACGATGCTAGAGAATGAAGTCGATGAGACTTATGCAGGTCAGATAATCGAAGAAATAGAGAAGAACAATAAACCCAATACGCCGTTTGATTTTGCGCTGGCGAATACTTACCAGAAAATGATTCTTAAATTCGGCAAGCCTTCAATTATCCAGCATTCTGATAAAGGCGTTAAGGTAATCTTTTTCGTAGGACCTACGGGAGTAGGCAAGACGACGACAATCGCGAAGATTGCCTCAAAGTTTCAGGTTGAAGAGAAGAAAAGGGTGGCGCTGCTTACTGCGGACACATATAGAATTGCGGCAGCCGAGCAGTTACGTACCTATGCCAATATCCTTGAGGTGCCGTTCCGCGTAGTATATACAGTGGAAGAAGTAGAGCAGGCGCTTACCGATTTTAAGGGATATGACTATATTCTGGTGGATACGGCGGGACATTCTTATCAGAATACGGTACAGAAGGAAAATATGGGAAAATTCATTCACTCGGTTGACGATAAAGCAGATAAGGAAGTATTTCTTGTTTTAAGCGCAACGACCAAGTATAAAGATTTGATTAATATTGCAGACGCATATAAGGAAATTACAGATTATAAACTTATTTTTACCAAGTTAGACGAGACGACGTCGCTGGGAAATCTGCTGAATTTGAAGTTGTATACGGGAGCGTCGCTTTCTTATGTAACATACGGACAGAACGTACCGGACGATATTGAGCACTTTAATCCACAAAAAACGGTAAAGAGTCTGCTCGGCGGAAAGAAGTAGACAGACGAACAAAGGAAGGAGTAAAAAATGGATCAGGCTGAACAATTAAGGAATATAATAAAAGCAAGCAGCCAGCCTCAGAGACCTTTGGCAAGAGTCATTACCGTTACAAGTGGCAAGGGCGGCGTGGGTAAATCGAATATGGCAATCAATCTCGCTGTACAGTTTAAGAAGATGGGACAGCGGGTGATTATACTCGACGCGGATTTCGGACTCGCCAATATTGAAATTATGTTTGGCGCCGTTCCGGAGCATAATCTGTATGACTTAATCTATCAGGGGAAGAACATCAGCGAGATAATTACGTGGGGACCGATGGACGTAGGCTTTATATCCGGCGGTTCGGGTATTGCAGGAATGTCTAATTTAAGTACGGATTATCTGAACTATATTATCAGAAATCTGTCTGAGCTTGACAATATGGCGGACGTGATTATCGTGGATACGGGAGCCGGAATTTCGGACGCGGTATTAGAATTTCTGGTGGCAAGCGGCGAAATTCTGCTTGTGACTACGCCGGAGCCGACTTCGATTACGGATTCTTATTCTCTGCTTAAGGCGTTGAACAGACACCCGCGGTATTCGAGAGAGGCTTCACAGATTAAGGTGATTGCCAATAAGGTACAAAACGGCGAAGAGGGTAAAGACCTTTTTGAAAAACTCAATTCGGTTGTGACAAGGTATTTAAAACTGCCGATTACCTATCTTGGCATGATACCACAGGATGCGCAGCTTGCTAAAGCGGTAATGCAGCAGATGCCGGTGTCGATACAGAATCCGGATTCAAGGTCTGCGCAGGCTTATGAGCTGATTGCGGCGAAACTTATGAATAAGGAATTGAATAAGAACCTGAATAAGCGTGGAATGGCGGCGTTCTTTTCGCATATCATGTCAAAAAGATAGACGTGCGGATAGATAATAGAAAGGAATGATTTTAGATGGAGATAATGCTTTCAAAATATATCTCACCGGGAAATAAGATTCAATTACAGAAAATACGCAGGCTGAAAGAAGAAAATGGGGAAAATAAGGTTTATGACAGTCAGGTTATAGACGTTATATCTGATGAGAGGATTGAGGTTTCAATGCCTTTTGTCAAATCCAAACTTGTGCTGCTGCCGGTGGACGGAGAGTACAATGTGTTCTTCTATACGAGCGGAGGACTTTATCAGTGTTCGGCAAGGGTAGCGGACAGATACAGGAATAATAATGTCTTTTCGGTTCTGCTTGAACTTACGAGCAACCTAAGAAAGTACCAGAGAAGAGAATATTATAGATTTAGCTGCGCTTTGGAAATGAATTCAAGGACGTTAGAGGAGACCGAAATACAAGCGGTTGAGAAAAACGATAAACTTATTGTGCCAGAATTACCGCTGCAAAGAAGTATTATCGTGGATATAAGTGGGGGCGGACTGCGCTTTGTCTCGGCGTATGCTTATGAAGTTGACAGCATGATTTTGTGCAAATACGATTTATGGATATCGGGGGAAAGCAAGAATTTCAATCTTATTGGCAAGGTGCTTGCCGTGAAAGAGGTTGAAAACCGTCCCGGCGTATATGAACATAGGGTACAATATGTAAATATGGATAAAGACAATCGTGAAGAAATTGTTAAGTATATATTTGATGCAGAGAGAAAATCTATACAAAAGCAAAGGAATGCGGAGTAAGATGAGTTTTTGCAGGTACTCCATGATTTATTAGAAAGGAGTGTGTTAGAAAATGAAAAATATCTTAGTAGTTGATGATTCTGCACTCACGAGAAGGGTGTTATGTGATATAATTGAGAGTGATGACAGATATCATGTACAGGATAAGGCGGCTGACGGAATAGAAGCGTTGGAGTTACTTTGTGCAAAGCAGTATGACGCCGTGGTTTTGGACATAAACATGCCTCGGCTGGACGGATTGGGATTATTAAAGGAACTCCAATCCCGTAAGATTCAGGCGCGGATTCTGCTTATCAGTGCCAGTGCGGACAGGAGTGCGAAGATAACCTTCGATGCGCTTGAACTTGGCGCGATGGACTTTGTTCAGAAACCGGGCAGCGTAATCAGCAGTAGATTGGGGGATTTTAAGGATAATCTTCTGGCTGCGTTAGCGGCGGTTGTAGAATCCAATACGCAGACATTTAGGCGCTTGCATGAACAGGCAGGAGAGAAGCCGGCGGCAGCGTCACAGTCTAGGACGGCGGAGAGACCTGCTTTAACGTCGCAGACTAGGGCGGCGGAAGCGCCTAAGGATAGGCAGACTGTAGTCCACGGAAGCAAAATTGTGGCGGTTGCAAGTTCTACGGGCGGACCTAAAGCGTTGCAGGCTTTGGTTACTAAACTGCCAGCCAATCTGAACGCGCCTGTCGTCATAGTACAGCATATGCCGGAAGGTTTTACTAAGTCTTTGGCAGAGCGTCTTGACTTCCTAAGCCCGATAAGTGTGAAGGAGGCGGCGGAAGATGACGTGCTTGAGTCGGGAATGGTATATATCGCAAGGGGCGGCAAACATCTGAACATAGTGAAGAAGTCGGGTAAGTCCGTGATACATTATTCGGACGAACCGAGCAGGGAAGGCGTGAAGCCGTGTGCAAACTATATGTATGAATCCCTGTGCGACAGTATCTATGACCAGATTGTATGCGTGGTTTTAACCGGAATGGGCGCTGACGGCACTAAAGGTATCATGAATCTGAAACCAAACAAGAAACTGTATGTTATTGCGCAGGAAGCAAGTACATGCGCGGTCTATGGAATGCCCAGAAGCATTGTGGAATCAAGACTGTCAGATAAAGTTGTACCACTTGATCAGATTGCGCAGGAGATTATAACGAACGTGGGGGTAAAGTAAAATGGATGTAAGCCAATACTTGGAAATTTTCCTTGATGAAACAAATGAGCATTTGCAGAATTTGAATACGCAAATTCTCTCATTGGAACAAGAACCGGACAACATGGATACGATTAATGAAATCTTCCGTGCTGCACATTCCTTAAAAGGTATGGCGGGCACTATGGGTTATAAGAGAATGCAGAATTTAACTCATGATATGGAAAATGTATTTTCCGAAGTCCGCAACGGGAATATCACGGTCAAGGCAAATATGATTGATATTCTTTTCCAATGCTTAGACGCTCTAGACGAGTATAATACTAATATCAGGGAAAGCGCCGACGAAGGCACCAATGACAATGCGCCGCTTATTAAGCAGCTCAATGATATATTGAAGGGCGATAAGGCGGGCGAAGAGAAGAAGGCGGAGCCGGATAAGTCTGAAACTAAGGCGGCTGAGGTAAAAGGAAGCGCTGATACCGGCACAGAAGCTAAATGGCAGACGCTTAAATTAGGCGATACTGAAATTACGACTCTTGCCGAAGCCTTAAGACGCGGCAATAATGTCTATGGTATGACCGTAAAAGTTCAGGAGTCATGTATCTTGAAGGCGGCGAGAGCATTCCTTGTATTTAAGGCTGTTGAAGAAAACGGAGAAATAATTTATTCCGAACCTGCTACGCAGGATATTGAAGACGAAAAATTTGATTTGGATTTCAGCATGATTATCGTTTCCGACAGTCCGCTTGATAAAATATTGACGGACGCAAGAAACGTATCTGAAATTGAAGAGGTTACGGGCGGAGTTTATAATCTGGATAAGGCTCCGGCTATCAATGAGACCGAAGAGGAAACGGCTAAAGAGAAACCTGCAGAAAGTGCGCCGGAAGTAAAGGAGCAGAAGGCAGAGAGTACAAGTATAGAAGAAAATAAGCCCGCGGCAGAGTCGAATGTACCGGCAAAAGCGGAAGACAAACCGGCTGACTCACAGAATAAGAATAATAATAAGAAACAGGCGGCAGGCAAGCCGGTTGTGAATAGAACCGTAAGGGTTGATATTGAGAAACTTGATAATCTGATGAATCTGGTAAGCGAGCTTATTATTGCCAAAAACTCGCTTGTATCGGCGTCTGCTTCGACAGAAGGAAGCACTAATACGGAGGTAAACGACCAGATTGAATATTTGGAGAGCGTTACTACATCTTTACATGAGTCAGTCATGAAAGTAAGAATGGTTCCTATCGAAAGCGTTGTTACCAAATTCCCCAGAATGATTCGCGACTTGTCGAAGAAGCTGGATAAGAAGATGGAATTGTATATGTCCGGTGAAGAGACAGAGCTTGATCGTACTGTAGTTGATGAAATCGGCGATCCGCTGATGCACCTTTTACGTAACTCGGCAGATCACGGTCTTGAGTCGGCGGAGGTACGTAAGGAAAGAGGAAAGCCGGAAGTAGGCTCCATATTCTTAGACGCATATCAGGACGGTAATAACGTAGTTATTGAAGTTAAAGACGATGGTAACGGTATCGATACGAATGCTGTTAAGAATAAGGCTATTGATCGTGGCATTATAACCCCTGAACAGGCGGAGAATATGTCCGAGAAGGAGACTATTGACTTACTTTTCAACGCAGGCTTCTCAACCGCTAAGACTGTATCCGATGTTTCGGGAAGGGGCGTAGGCTTAGACGTTGTAAAATCCAAGATTGAATCTTTAAGCGGCGAAGTGGAAGTAAAGAGTAAGCTTGGAGAAGGAAGCATATGGACTATCAGGCTGCCGCTTACCCTTGCTATTATTCAGGCGCTTATGGTTGTTGTAGGCAATGAGAAATATGCAATATCATTAGATTCGATTCAGACTCTTGAGGATACCAGTCCGAGCGAAGTGAAGTTAGTACAGAACAATGAAGTTATCCACTTAAGAGGGGCTGTAATTCCGCTTATCCGCTTAAGCGACGTTCTGGATATTGAGAGCAGCAAAGACCCTTCGGAAAATCTGATCGTCGTAATTGTAAAGAAGGGCGACAAGCAGGCAGGACTGGTTGTTGACGAATTGATTGGACAGCAGGAAATCGTTATTAAATCAATGGGTAAATATATCAGCAAATGCAAGATAATCAGCGGCGCAACAATTCTTGGCGACGGAGAAGTTGCATTAATATTAGATGCTAACACATTGATTTAGACGCAGGGAGGAAAATAAAATGGAAGAATTAAAGACAACCGGCGAAGCAGTTCAGTATATCGTTATCAAGCTGGGCAACGAGCAATATGGTATAAATATTAAGTATGTGGATAATATTCTGCGTATGCAGCATATCACAAGGGTTCCTAAGGTAGAATCTTATCTTAAGGGCGTTATCAATCTGCGCGGCGAAGTGGTTCCGGTAATGAGTATCCGTACTAAGATGGGGCTTGAAGCAGATGTAGAGACTAAGTCCAGTAGAATTATTATCATCAAGATGGAGCAGCACGGCTATATAGGCATCATAGTAGACGAAGTAAAAGAAGTAGTTACACTGGAAATGGACCAGATAGAAAAAGTGGCTTATGACGCCAAAGATGATAAGAGTAATTTTATTTCAGGCGTAGGGAAGTGTGAAAACGGACTCATCTCGCTTTTGGATTTGAGCTTGATAGTCCCCGAAAATTCATAGGAGGATATTGACTAGTGGGTGAGATGAATTTTGACGAAATGACCAATGAGCATTTTGATATATTACGCGAAATTGGTAATATTGGAGCGGGTAATGCGACTACGGCGCTTGCGCAGATGCTTCAATGCAAGGTAGATATGGGAGTGCCTCAGGTAAATCTGCTGGAATTTAAAGACTTAGGCGACGCTATGGGCGGTGAAGAGCTGATTATGGCAGGCATTTATCTGGGCGTTGAAGGCGATATTACGGGAAGCATAATGTTTCTTGTAGAGAAGGCTTCCGCAAGGCATCTTGTGTCTAAACTTATGGGAATGGAACTTGAAGGCGACGATTTCTCTGAGATGGAATTGTCAGCGCTTAAAGAGGTAGGCAATATTATTACGGGCGCTTATCTTAATTCGCTTGCGTCGCTTACGAATCTTAAGATTTTCCCGTCTATTCCGGATTTGACCGTGGATATGGCGGGGGCGATTTTGAGTGTGCCTGCGATTGAATTTGGCGCGCTGGGCGACCGGATATTATTGATTCAGACGAAGTTTTTTGATGATGTGGATATTGACGGATATTTTATTCTTATTCCGGATATGGAATCTTATAGTAAGATATTGTCAGCATTAGGTATGTGAAATTAAGAATACTTGTAGTTAAGGTGGGAGATTCAGGATATGGCTGAAGTAATTAAAGTCGGCATGGCTGATTTAAATGTATGTGTTAGCCCTAATGGTATTACAACTCTTGGTCTGGGCTCTTGTGTAGGAATCGCGATACGCGATCCTATGACTAAAATAGGTGGATTGGCGCATATTATGCTTCCTGATAGTACAACAATCAGAAACAATACAAATATCCCTAAATTTGCCGATACCGGCATTGAAGAACTGGTAAAAAGGGTAGTAGCAAAGGGCGCAAACAGAACGAGGCTTGTCGCAAAGATTGCGGGAGGCGCTCAGATGTTTGCATTTCAGGGTGGTAATTCAGAGGCTACGCGCGTTGGAGAGCGAAATGTAGAAGCGGTTAAGAAAAAATTGGCGCAGCTCAAGATACCGATTTTGGCGGAGGATACCGGTAAAAATTTTGGAAGAACCGTTATTTTCTATCCGGAGACCGGTGATTTTGTCATACGTGCAGTAGGAAAACCGGAGAGAGTTATATAATTTCATCATTTTGTACGGCGGAAGGTAAAAATGGACGCGGAAAAAGAAATTCAAAAAGATACTCCAAGTGAGAATCAAAAGTTTATTACAGATGTTGAAGAGATTATAGACCCCGAAAAGAAGAAGATTCGTGAAGAGGAAGAGAGAGAAGCTAAAGAGAGGGCTAAGAAAAGAAAGCTTATTCCTCCTCTTATAATGCTTTCAGCAGGCGCTATTGTAAGTATCACGATGTTTGTTCAGCGCTATGAAGCTAAGGATATGCTGCTTATTCTGTTATGCGTGCTTATTGTCTTCTATATCGCGGGAGAACTGGTGAAGTGGATGTTTGACCGCTTTGAAGCACAGATTGAAGCGGCGCGGTTAGAAGAGGGAGAGGTAATCGAGAAAGAACCGGACGAATCTTTTGACGCTAATACGCACGAGGGCGTTACGCAGAGTAGTGGAGATACGGAAATCCCGTAATTTCTATCGGTTAAGTTCAATGTAAAGTGGAGGAACGCACATGGATGAAACAGGCAGAAAAAAACTCTGGGATGAATATGGAAAAACAAAATCTCCGGAGGTGAGAGAAAAAATCATATTAGAGTATGCTCCGCTTGTTAAACTGGTAGCAGGGCGGTTGAGTATGTATCTTGGCTATAATGTGGAGTACGAGGACTTAGTCAGCTACGGAATTTTCGGCTTGATTGACGCGATTGATAAATTCGATGCGCTTAAGGACGTCAAATTTGAAACATATGCAAGCCTTCGTATCAGGGGAGCCATTCTTGACCAGATACGTAAGATGGACTGGATTCCGAGGACCATAAGGCAGAAACAGAAAAGAATTGATCAGGCAATCAGAGAGATTGAAACCAGATACGGAAGAAGCGCTACTGATGAGGAGATAGCACAGAACTTAGGAATTACCAACGAAGATTATCTTGATTGGCAGTCACAGATGAAGGTGACTAATATCGTTTCCCTGAATGAGTTTATGGAGCAGGGGAGCGAGATACCCAATAACAGTTCAGGCGGGTACAATAGCAGCGCGCAGTTCGACGGACCGGAAGAGGTTATCGAGAAAGAAGAACTGAAAAAAATGCTTGCGCAGGCGCTTGAACTTTTAACGGAGAAGGAACAGAAAGTTATTGTTTTATATTATTATGAAGATTTGACACTTAAGGAAATAAGCAGCATTCTGGAAGTATCCGAGTCCAGAATCTCACAGCTTCATACGAGGGCGCTGCAGAAGATGAGGACTAAGCTTGGAAACTATATGGGAATATTAACAGACCGGGCGTAAATGGGAGGATTACATTGAACGGATATTTCAGATTGATTCATGAAGAAGGTAAGACAGGGATTAAACTTTTTCCGCCGACTAATGGCGGGGCAGCGCTTATGGTAAATGATGTGGTGGAGTATTTGGCGCTTAAGAACATTATTTATGATAAAAACGCTTTATATAAGGCAATAGAAGCCTCGGCGCAGGAGGAGACCGTTTGTTTACTTGAGCGGCGTACAACTCTTAAGGAGCGCGAATGTTATAAATTTATAGTAACGCCGGACGCTATGCAGGCGTATGTCAGATTTTATGCGCCCTCGATAGGCGGCGAGGAAATGACGGCTGCTGAGCTTATTAACGACTTAAAGCTCAAGGGAATAAAGCATGGCATATTGGAGGAAGCTATAGAAGAGTGCTTCTGGGGAGCGCGCGATTACTGTAAGGATATGTTGGTGGCGCAGGGGACGGAGCCTGTACATGGCACGGACGCCCGTATCGAATATTATTTCAATACGGATAATAAGGCGAAACCGACTCTTAACGAAGACGGAAGTGTGGATTTCTTCCACTTGAACATAGTTAATCATTGTAATAAAGGCGACGTTTTGGCAAGACTTTTCCCGGAGACGCTTGGCGAATACGGAACGAAGATTACCGGAGAGCGCATTAAACCGCGTGACGTTAAGAAGGAAGCGTTAAAATACGGTAATAATATAGCGATATCGGAAGATAAGACAGAATTGACTTCATTAGTCAATGGACATGTGGAGCTTGTAGAGGGCAGCGTCTTTGTTTCCGATGTGCTTATTGTAGAGAATGTAGATAATTCAACGGGAAATATAGATTATGAGGGCAGCGTTCAGGTAAACGGAAACGTATGCACGAATTTTGAAGTAAAGGCAAAGGGCGACGTAGAAGTAAGAGGCGTGGTAGAGGGCGCATATATTGAAGCAGCCGGAAATATCGTTATAAATAGAGGTATGAACGGCATGGCAAGGGGCGTTCTGAAAGCCGGCGGCAATATTATTTCTAAGTTTCTGGAAAATGTTAAGGCGGACGCAGAAGGGTACATTGCTTCCGAGTCAATTCTCCACAGCACGATTACGGCAGGCACGGAAATTAACGTAGACGGAAGAAAAGGCTTTATCACGGGCGGAAAGGCAAGCGCGGTAAGCAGTATCAACGTTAAGACGCTAGGTTCTCCGATGGGAGCCGATACAATAGTGGAAGTGGGTAACGATCCGCGGCTTGCTGCAAGACTTAAGGAACTGCAGAAGCAGATTGAAGAAGAGAATGCGGCAATACAGTCTATTCAGCAGATTTTGATATCGACTAAGCAGAAAATTGCTAAAGGAGTGAAGCTTACTCCGGAGCAGCTTCAATATTTGCAGACTTTGGCAGCCGCTAATCAGCAGAAAGCGGCGTTAGTCAACGAATGTACGCAGGAAGTGGAAGCGATTCAGGGGCAGATGAAGGGTAAGGAAGGCGCTAACGTTATCGTGCGCGATACGGTGTACCCCGGAACCAAAATTTGTATAGGCGACGTCTCAATGACGGTGCAGAAATCCGCTCAATATTGCCGGTTTATTAAATCGCGCGGCGACGTCAAGCTGACCGGCATATAATAGTATGAATTTTTACACATGTTTACATGTATGTCTGAATGGCAAAGGGGGAATTATAGATGGCAATCGGACAGATTGAGCTGCAGGGACAGATTACCAGAGCACAGGATTTTACAAGCATTAAACACCATGAAGATACAAAGGGCTCGGTAGAGCAGGCGAATGTAAGCGTGCAGTTCTCCAAGCAGGTTGAGTCGCAGGTTACTAAGGTGAACCGCGGCAGCCAGCCGGAATATTATAATAAGAAATTTGACGCTAAGGACAAGGGCAGTAACGAATATCACGGAGACGGCGGGGCGAACCGCAAGAAGAAGGAGAATAAGGAGCCGGACGGCAAAGTGCTGCTAAAGCGAGTGGGAAATTTCGATATAAGCGGATAAGAATAGGACGGAGGATAAAGTGACTCTATGGAGATACTTTTAATCATAGTGGGCGTGGTTATTTTGGCACTGGGATATTTTATGCCTGATAGAAAAGGCGACGTGGACGAGGACATTCAGGTAATAGGCGAGGACGAGGTCAGGAAGCTTGTCGATAATGAGTTGGAAAATATTAAAGGGCAGATTTCGGACATTATTGACGAGTCGATAACTTACTCCATAGAAAAGACTGAGCGTTCGATGGAAAGACTTTCCAATGAGAAGATAATGGCTATCAACGAGTATTCGGACACGGTTCTTGAGGAAATTAATAAAAATCATAAAGAAGTGCTTTTTCTATATGATATGCTCAACGACAAGCATGAGAATATAAAAACTACGATGTCGGAGGCGGCAAAAACTGCTGAAGAAGTGAAACAGAAAGTCAAAGACGCAGAGATAACCGTAAAAGAGGCAATCTCGGTAGATGTGGACGATTTTGTTCCGATAACTCCGCCGAGGGTAAAAGTGGTGCATAATCCGGACAGCGATTATGATTATGTTGCCGACGGACAGGACGATAATTCCAAAATGACGGCGGCGAAAAACATGGAAGCTTTGCTGGCGGATATGACCAATATGGAAGAAATATTTCCCGAAGATATCCGCTTTGAAAGCAGCAGCGACGTATTGACGGATATAAACGATAACACCAGAAACAGTAATGAGAGGATTCTGGAACTTCATAAGGCGGGTAAATCCGATGTGGCAATCGCTAAAGACTTAGGGCTTGGAATAGGCGAGGTTAAGTTTGTTATAGACTTGTTTGAGGGATAATTTTTTATTGATTGTAAGGAGTATTAACCATAAAATATATTGCTGTAGAGAGATGAAGCGTCAGGTGGGTTATGAAACTTAATTTAAAATACTATTTAAGAGGTCTGGGACTGGGAATAGTCGTAACGGCGGTTATAATGTGTATCTTGAATGCGGGCGATGATAAAATGACCAACGAAGAGATTATCGCACGGGCTAAACAGCTTGGAATGATAGAAGATACGGTGCTGACAGACGGTTTGAATAATGAAAATCAAGACAATGAAGCCGCTTTGGATAAAGAACAGGATGATAATGGTTCTTTAGGCGAGGGGCAGGACGACGGCACGGGCATACAGACTGATAATAATACGGGCTTGCAGAATGATAACAATACGGACTTGCAGACTGATGGTAGTGAAAATGGAGATAATAACGAAACGGGAACGGAAGGACAAGGCGATACAGAGCCACAGCCTGCCAAACCTTTACTGCCTGATTCATGGACCGGCGCAAGCACGGTTGAGGCGGCGGAAGCTGGTACGCTAGACGAAGGTGGTAGCAGCGACGAAGAGCAGGACGATGACGGCATGGCAGAAGCGGGTTCACAAGATGAGCCTGTAGTTTTTCCTAAGGTGCTAATCATATCCAGCGGAGAGGGCTCGTATACGGTCAGCAAGAAGCTTGCACAGATAGGCGCGGTTGAGTCCGCAGAGGAATTTGACACATATTTGTGTGAGAATGGTTATGATAAGAAAATCAGGGCAGGAACATACACTATCCCGGTAGGCGCGACCAACGAACAGATGGCAAAAATCGTTACCGGTGCGAAAGTGACAGAATAACAGTGAAATAACGGAAAAAGGGCTTGCATAAGCTCTTTTTTTATGATATATTAATTAAGCGTGCGTGGATATTTATGCCATGTACAAAAAAACACATATGTCCATTGTCTGTCGGTGCCCTAATGATAAGGGGTTAGCAGACGAGCCGGTATGCCGTTAAGACATATGGGAGAAAACAACTAAATGGAGGAAAGAAACATGAGCGTTATTTCAATGAAACAGTTACTTGAGGCAGGTGTTCACTTCGGACATCAGACAAGAAGATGGAATCCTAAGATGGCTCCTTATATCTTCACAGAGAGAAACGGAATCCATATTATCGACTTACAGAAGTCTGTAGGTAAAGTGGACGAAGCGTACAAGGCAGTATTTGACGTAGCTTCACAGGGCGGAACCATTCTTTTCGTCGGTACTAAGAAACAGGCGCAGGACGCTGTTAAGACAGAGGCAGAGCGCTGCGGTATGTACTATGTCAATGAGAGATGGTTAGGCGGTATGCTGACTAACTTCAAGACAATCCGTTCTAGAATCGAGAGATTAAAAGCTATAGAAACAATGTCCGAGGACGGTACATTTGACGTACTTCCTAAGAAGGAAGTAATTAAACTTAAGAAAGAATGGGATAAATTAGAGAAGAATCTGGGCGGAATCAAGCAAATGACAAGGATTCCGGATTGTATCTTCGTAGTCGATCCTAAGAAAGAAAGAATCTGTGTTCAGGAGGCGCATTCGCTTGGAATTACCTTAATCGGTATCGGCGATACAAACTGTGATCCTGAAGAACTTGATTATATCATTCCCGGCAACGACGACGCTATCAGAGCCGTTAAGCTGATTGTATCCAAGATGGCTGACGCCGTTATCGAGGCAAATCAGGGTGAAGAAGTATATACAGAAAAAGAAGAAGCTGCAACGGAAGAGGTAAGCGAAGCTCCGGCAACGGATATCGAAGAAATCGTGGCACAGGAATCAGAAGAAACAGAGGCATAAAATTTGATTATACAGGAGGGAATATAGATGGCTATCACAGCAGCAATGGTAAAAGAATTAAGAGAAATGACCGGTGCGGGTATGATGGATTGCAAGAAGGCTCTTGGAGAGACTGACGGCGACATGGAGGCAGCGGTAGAATATTTGAGAAAGAACGGACAGGCAAAAGCTGAAAAGAAGGCAGGCAGAATCGCAGCCGAGGGACTTTGCCGCGTAGCCGTTAAAGATGATATGACGGCAGCAGTTGTAGAAGTTAATTCAGAGACAGACTTTGTCGCAAAGAATGAAGATTTTCAGGCGTATGTCGAAGCAGTTGCTACACAGGCAGTTAATTCAGATGCGGCTGATTTGGACGCTTTTCTGGCAGAAAGCTGGCATTTAGATTCAGCTAAGACCGTAAAAGAAGCTTTGGTTGAGAAGATTTCAGTAATCGGTGAGAACTTAAATATCAGAAGATTTGCTAAAGTTACCGCAAATGATGGCTGCGTAGTTACTTATGTACATGGCGGCGGAAGAATCGGCGTTATCGTAGAAGCAGCTACCAATGTCGTAAACGATGCAATTAAAGAAGCGCTGATGAACATCGCTATGCAGGTTGCAGCTCTTTCACCTAAGTATGTGTCTACGGAGGACGTATCCGAGGAATACAAGGCGCATGAGAAAGAGATTATTGCCGAGCAGATTAAGAACGATCCTAAGATGGCAGGCAAGCCTGAAAAGGTAATCGAGGGCGCAGTAACAGGGCGTCTCAACAAAGAGCTTAAGGAAGTATGTCTCTTAGAGCAGGTATATGTAAAGGCTGAGGACGGAAAGCAGCCTGTAGCGAAATATATCGAGCAGGTAGCAAAGGAAAACAATGCTAACCTCTCCATCAAATCTTTTGTCCGTTTCGAGACCGGAGAAGGAATCGAGAAGAAGGAAGAGAACTTTGCCGAAGAAGTGGCAAAGCAGATGGCAGGGAACTAAGAAGTATTTCTTAGAACTGTAAAAATAAGAGATAATAAGACACCATTACTTGTAGAAATATGAGTGATGGTGTCTTTTTTATGTCGGGATAGTTGGTATTTAATGCGGTAGTATTATGCTGCTGAAATAGTATATCTGATATATTTATATGTGGGACGAAAATGTTATTAAGGGCGTTTATATTCAATCAAATCATTTACGTCTATATCAAAATACCAACACAATTTACAAATTAGTCCAGTGTCAAAACGAGTAACGCCGTCGCGACAATATTTGTTGAAATTAGTACGTGGAATATCAAGGTCTTTACAAATCCTATTCTTGCTAATGCCTTTTTCTTCAAGCAATTCATTTATACGCAAATGCAAATTACCATAATTCATAGAGAAATCTCCTTTACTTTTCAATAATTATTCTATATAATAGGTAACAGAAATATAACTCATAGATATGTGACTCATAAAAGTATTAGGTGGCAAAATAATGCAGAAGATTGTCGAATTTTTATTGAAAGAAACCCCAGAGCATGCAAAAGAGATTTATTCTGCCATAGGTTTATTATTAAACAGTATTGAAAATACTCAAAGCGCTATTGAAGGCATGATGAAATCAATAGATAAAAATGATTATGCCAAGCTTGGCGAGTATTATTCAATGGGTAAAGAAGTTGGTAAATTAAAAGAAAAATTATCAGAAATTGAAAAATGTTTTGGATTTGAGAAAAATATATTTCAAGGAAATGAAGAGAAACTTAAAGATTATGAAGCTTGTCGTGTTGACGAGACAGTAGCGCATGGGGTGTTTGAGAATTTTATTCATAAAAGACCGGCAGCATTTTCCTTAGAAGGTCAAAAATATTATGTAAGAGATTGGAAACAGGTTTTGCGCATGATTTGTGAATTGCTTAACCAAAGGGATTCAGAAATATTTGACTCATTCACTAGGGATACGAATATGCAGGGAAGCAGCAGAACTTATTTTGCATACACTGATAATAATATGAATAATGGCATAAGAATTTCGGGAAGCAATGTATATATAGAAACTGCTCGTAATGCTGATTGTATATGCAAAACAATTGTAAAAATGCTGGATAAATATAATATACCGGTTACGTCAGTGCAGATTTATTTGCGTTCAGATTATACATCATTGCATGAGGACAGCAGTTTTAAAAAATCAGATGGTGATAAAACCGGACAAGATGGCACAGGAATGAAAATAGGCAAATATGCCAAAGAATATTTTACAGCATATTTTAATGATAAGAATAAATCTTATGATTTGAAGAATTTTTTGAATAAGTATTGGTGTAATGATAAATTTGGTATTTCTTACCCGCTATTGAAAGAAGTAAATTCATCAGTTCGTATTTTGCAGCAATGGGGATATGATAAAGAGTGTACATATTATTGGGCAAAACCTGTTTTGGAGATTAATGGTAAACAATATATTATGTGTAAACAATGGTATAAGAAATGTCAGGAAAAATTGGATAAGTGGATTGAAGAGAATGGTTAGATTATGCAGAAAGAAATCCATGATTAGCATTGCACATTATACTTTTGTGATTTATTAAAAATTTCATTGCAAAGCAGATGATAAATCAGTAAAATATAATTAAAGATGTAGTTAAATTCAAGGGGGAAGTGAACTTATGGCAGAACATTTAACCAGAGAGCAGATGGCAGGGAAGTAAGACTGCTTCTTAAAAAGGTGTAAAATCTTAATGACTCAATAGACTTTACACCTTTATTTACTGATTAGCCGTTAGCGTTTATTCTTTTATTATATCAATGTCAATCAAGTTCACTCCTATGACATTTAATAATGCTTTTAAGGAAAGATATTCTGATTTCAATTCAGCATATGTTTCAGTAGCATTTTCTTTTCTTGCTACCGTCATATATCTTTGAATTTTCTTAAACTGTTCAATTGTATCTTTTGCGATTTCTGCTGAACTTGGCATATAATCACCATCCTTTTAATATATGCGTTGTTTGTTATTATAATCATTATAACGGATTATTTAAAAGATGTAAAGCTATTCAATTATTCTATTTTCCATACTATACACATTCCAGCCAATGTGGTAAAATGCAGATTGAATTGAAAATAAGAATTAAAATTGTATTAGAAATTGAAAACTGAGAATTAAAATTGTATTAGAGCTGCACTGATTATGTGCAGACACAGGAGCATTTGATGCAGGAACAGGAAAAAGAGCTGGAAAAAGGTTTAGCAAAAGAGCTTATAAAAGAAATGCCCGCGAAGTTGAGAAAGCAGAAGCTGCTTGGAATTTGCGGCATTGTTGTCGCAGTCTGTGAAGCGCTGGGGCTGGTTCTTACAGGCTTGGCGTCGGAAGGAAAGGCATATCTGCTAAAGCCCCAAAATATGCTGTTGCTTGCCTTCGCCACAGTTGCGACGTTTATCTTGACAACGGCGGCGCTGTATTTTATGTGGTACGGCGGGCGGCGTTTTGTCAATTCTGATGAAAAGCATTTAGGTCTGCTTTCGCGTCCCTGCTTTTATTGGGCGGCGGTTTTAATAGGCTGGCTTCCGTGCTATCTGGCGTATTTTCCGGCGATTTATTCTTATGATGGCGAGCCGCAGCTTTTACAGTATACGCAGCATGCTTTCAATAATCACCACCCGCTTGCACATACATTGTTTCTGGGTGCGTGTTATGATGTCGGACAATTTTTACAACAGCAGTTACATTTAAACTTAGACGGCATGGCAATTTATGCTTTTCTTCAGATGGTATTGCTTTCGGGGGCGTTTGCCTATGGGTTTACATTTTTGATTCGGCGTAAGGCTCCGAGGCGGCTGCTTATTGCGGCGCTTCTTTGGTGTATATTGTTTCCGGTGCATTCGCTTATGGCAGTCAGCACTACGAAGGACACTTTTTTTACGGCGTTATTTTTGCTGGATTTCCTTATGCTTGCTCAGGCGATGGAGAGTAAAGACGGGCTTAAGCGCAATGAGCTAATACTCTTTTGCATAGTGAATGTAGCATTGATGCTTTTTCGTAAAAACGGCGTGTATATAGAGATTGCGCTGCTGATTATTTTTATAGCGCTGGTCTTGTATAATCTGAGAATGCAGAAAAAAATGCAGTCAGAAGAAATCTCTCAGCCGGAAGAAAGCCGTAAGTTAGAAGAAAGCCGTAAGTTAGAAGAAAGCCGTAAGTTAGAAGAAAGTCGGCAGCCTAAGAATAGTTCGCAGTTGGAAAGAAGCTTGCGGATTAAAAATAACATAAATTTGTGGACAAGGCTTGCAGCAGTCACGTTTATAAGCATAGCCATTTTCTTAGGAGCGGAGCGTGCATTGACATACTTTACAAATGCACAGCCCGGCGAATCGGCGGAAGCGTTAAGCATTCCATTGCAGCAGCTTGCCAGAGCCTATAAGAGTAACGGAGAACAGATGAGCGCGGAGGACTTGGAACAGCTTACCGCCTATCTGTCTGTGAAAGGCATGGAAAATTATCGCCTCTACATTTCCGACGGCGTAAAGATGTATTTCAATAATGATTTATTCAGGGAGGCTCCGCTTGGTTTTCTGAAAATATACTTGCGTCTGGCAGCTAAATACCCCGGCTCATATTTATTGGCGCCGTTATATCAGACGATGGGAGACTGGTTTATGACAGATGTGTCACATAGCCTTGTATATCAGGATTGGTGGCGCGACAGGACGGGATATCTGATTACCGACGCAACTCCGGTTTTTGCCGGAAATTTTATGAAGAAAGAAAATCTTCTGCCGGCAGTAAGAAGCATATACGAAGCGATAGCGACAGACTGCGTGCACCAGCGTTTTTTGCCTGCTCAAATTTTATTTGCGCCTGCTTTATATTGTTTTCTCATGGTGTTCGCCGGGATTGCCTTTTGTAAAAAGAAGCATTATCGCCAGTTGATTCCGTGGGCGGCAGTAATGGTCTATTTGTTGACGATGGCGGCGGGACCGTGTGTGCTAATCAGGTATGTTTATCCGTTTATGGCGTTGCTGCCGTTTATGGCGTTTCAGGTTTTGAAAGAAGAAAAGGCGGCTTTATTTTAGCCGCCTTAAGATTTCTAATAAATAGTTCCATGTCCTTAGTGTGCTGTCTGCGCTTAAGGCTTCCTGTGGAGTATGCGCGCCTTGTATATCGGGGCCGAAGGATACGCAGTCGAGACCTTTTAGCTTGCCAGAGAGCAGACCGCATTCGACTCCTGCGTGCATTGCTTGTACTATGGGCTTTTCGCCGTACTGCTCTTCGTATATATTTATCATAAGCTTGCGCAAAGGTGAGTCTTCGCGGTATTCCCATGCGGGATATGCGCCGCTGCAGCTTATGTTTCCACCCATTTCTTCTATCAGACATTTTATGCGTTCCACCAGCTCGTCTTTTTCACTTTCCACGCTGCTGCGCACAGCAAAAGAATATCTGACATCTGTGTCAGTAGTTGAAAGTATGCCAAGATTTAAGGAAGTCTGTACCAAGCCTTTGATATTGCTGCTCATGCGCTGTATGCCGTTAGGAAGGCTGACAAGCGCGGTGATGGCTTTTGCTGTTGAGTCCGCAGTCATAGCTAAGATAGAAGCTGCACCCTTATCGCAAATGTCGAGTTTAATTTCAGAGTCGGTCAGTTTATATTCTGCGTTATAGATTTTGACTAACTCACGGAGCGTCTTTTCAAGTGCCGTAATATCTGTATCTTTGGAAAAAAGAATCTGTGCCGACGCTTCTCTTGGAATTGCGTTATCCATAAGACCGCCGTTTAACGAAACCAGCCTAAACGTATAATTGTTATTAAGCTTATAAAGGGTGCGTCCGAGCAGCTTACAGGCGTTAGCGCGTCCTTTGTCGATTTCCACGCCCGAATGTCCGCCCATCAGACCGGATAATTTTATGTCAACCAATATTCCGACAGTTTCTTCTTTTTCAAGCGGAAGAGAGGCGTTTACCCTGATTCCGCCCGCACAGCTTACAAGCAGATAACCTTCTTCTTCGGAATCCAGATTCAGCATAATGCGTGAGCGCAAAGAAGAGCAGTCTATGGCGGCAGCCCCCAGCATACCGATTTCTTCGTCCGATGTAAATATGACTTCAAGCGGCGGGTGCGGGATATCCTTAGAATCCAGAATGGCAAGGGCGTAGGCAATGGCAATACCGTCGTCGGCTCCAAGCGTAGTCCCCTGCGCTGTGATAATATTATCATGAAGCCTAAGCGTCAAGCCGTCTTTGTTAAAATCAATGTCGCAGTCGGAAGCTTTTTCACAGACCATGTCCAGATGACCTTGAAGTATAACGGGAGCAGACTGCTCATAACATGCGGTTCCTTCCTTAAAAATAATCACGTTGTCAGAATCGTCCTGAATATATCTTAATCCATGCGCTTTGGCAAAATTGGCGCAGTAGTCGCTGATTGCTTTGGTATTAGAAGAACCGTGCGGAATGGCGCAGATTTCTTCAAAGTAGTGAAATACTGGTTTGGGTTCTAAATTTGCTAGAATGTTCATGAGCGAGTTCCTTTCGCAATTACTTTCTCATATAATATTCCCAGATATTGTAACATAAAACAGAAGATTGTGGTATAATATTTTCTGAGAAAATTTAGCATAAGAAAGGAGTCACAACATGTACGAAGAACTATTATCAGAAGCCGTTAAACTTAAAGAAACAATTATAACCGACAGGCGCTTCCTTCATCTGCACCCCGGAACAGGATTTGATATACAGGACACGGTCGCATATGTAAAGAAGCAGCTTACCGATATGGGATACGAACCGCAGCCTTGCGGCAGGGCGGGACTGGTCGCGACGATAGGAAATGGAAAAACAACAGGAAAATCAGAAACAGGACAGGCAGGAAAAGTATTTATGCTCCGCGCCGACATGGACGCACTTCCCATCAATGAAGAAGCAGACGTGGAGTTTGCTTCTAAGAATGGAAAAATGCACGCCTGCGGACACGATATGCACACGGCAATGTTGCTGGGAGCGGCGCGTCTGCTTAAAAAGCATGAGGATGAGATAGAAGGAACTATCAAGCTGATGTTCCAGCCAGCAGAAGAGATATTTGAGGGTTCTAATGATATGATAGAGTCAGGTGTTTTGCAAAATCCAGACGTGGACGCAGCGTTAATGATTCATGTTATGGCGGGAATGCCTTTTCCGGCAGGAGCGGTCATTGTGGCGACGCCCGGAGTCAGCGCTCCGGCAGCCGATTATTTTGAAATCAGGGTGAAAGGCAAGGGCTGTCATGGCTCAATGCCGAATATGGGAGTGGACCCGATTACCGTCGCGGCGCATATCGTGATTGCGCTTCAGGAAATTCAGGCAAGAGAGCTTGGAATAGTTGAGCAGGCGGTATTGACGATAGGAACGATAAACGCCGGAAATGCCGCCAATGTTATACCCGATGTGGTAGTGATGGGCGGCAGCATACGGACTTTTGACGAAGAGACACGCTCCTTTATTAAGCAGAGAATGTGTGAGATTGCACAGGGCGTCGCGCAGTCGTTTAGGGCAAAGGCGGAGGTTGAGTTTGGCAGCGGCTGTCCTACGCTTGTAAATGATAAGACGCTCACTGATGAAGCTTATCAATATGCTAAAGAGCTTTTAGGGGAAGGAAAAGCCTTTTCCTCGAAAGATTTAAGCAGCTCGGCAGACGGGCGCAAGACTTCTAAGACGGCGGGCTCGGAAGATTTCGCCTATGTGAGCCATAAAGTGCCGTCCGTAATGCTTGCGCTTGCCGCTGGAACAGCAGAAAAAGGCTATATCTATCCACAGCACCACCCAAAAGTTAAATTCGATGAGGACGCTTTATCCGCAGGAAGTGCCGTTTATGCTTATATGGCGATGCGCTGGCTGAAAGAGCATGGTGTGTGACCTAAAGAAATCCCTTAAACTATCCGATATATACAATAAGGCATTATATATTTTTAATAGGTCTGCTTAATTTTAAAAAGAAACGGATTTCGGTCAAAAGTCAAAGGAGGACGAACAATGAGCAAAATTAACGGTTACGGCATCAACCAGAGCAGCATTTATGCGAACACGACGAAGAATAAGGCTGCTAAAGAGACAAAGGATAAGGACAAGGCGGAAAAAGCCGAGAAGAAAAATTCTCAGGTGCAGCTTAGTTCACAGGCTAAGAAACTCTTAGACGAGTTAAAAAAGAAATATTCAAACATGGATTTCATCGTGGCGGATTATGAGAACGACGAAGAGGCGGCTGAATATCTTTCCAGAGGAACGAAGGAGTTCAGCGTACTTATCGATACCGAGACATTAGAAGAGATGGCGTCTGATGAAGAGGCAAAGGCTAAGTATACGGGAATACTTGAGGACTCCGTAGGACAGCTTAAGGATATGTCGGAGAAGCTTGGAGATAAAAAAGACGAAGTTAAGCATATGGGAGTGTCCATCGGCAAAGACGGCAGCGTTTCGTATTTCGCAGAGCTTGAGAAGATGGGCGAGAAGCAGAAGGAATGGATAGAAAAGACCAGAGAGAACAGAAAAGAAGAAAAAGCAGCGAAAGAAAAGAGTGCGCTTGAGAAAAAGACGCAGGAAATAGCAGGTCATGAAAAGACTCAGACTACAAGAGTGACGGCTGACTCCGTGGAAGAACTGCTTGAGAAGATAAACGCTGTGGACTGGACTCAAATAAAGGCGCAGGAGAAGCAAGAAGAGGGAGGCAGATTTGACTTCAGCATATAAATATTATTTGTATCTTACGGAATTTTTTGCGGGAATGTCCGTTATGGCAGTGGAGCTTGGCGCAAGCCGGCTCCTTGCTCCGTATTTCAGCTCTTCTCAGATTGTATGGACCATCATTATCGGCACGATTATGATTGCGATGGCACTTGGGAATATCTGGGGCGGCAGGAGCGCGGACAAAAATCCTAATCCTGATAAACTGTATATCAGGATTATCATAGCGGCGGTATGGATTGCCGCTATACCCGTTCTGGGAAAATATATAATAGTAGCGATTTCAGCGGCGCTTGTATTTACAATCAGTAATAATTTTCTGATTTGCGCGGCGTTTTTGTCGTGTATGATTATTTTTGTCTTTCCGCTATTTTTGCTTGGCACGGTGACTCCGTCGTTAGTAAAATATACGGTGGACAGCCTTGACGACAGCGGCAGGACGGTAGGTAATCTTGGCGCGTTTAATACCATAGGCAGCATAATCGGCACATTTCTTCCGACCTTCGTAACGATACCGGCGGTGGGAACTTCCGTGACATTTTTGCTTTTCTCAGGTATTCTCTTAATTCTGGCGCTTATATATTTTATCAGAGTTAAAAGAAAGAAGAAACAATGTGTAGTGGGAATTATTTTATTTCTTATATTCAGCGCACTTGGAGCCTCCAGCCGTTTCGCGTTTTGGGAGAGCGACCTTTTATATGAAGGGGAATCCATATATAATTATCTGCAAGTGAAAGAAACTGACGACAGTGTCATTCTTTCCACCAATGTGCTGTTTGGCGTACAGTCGATTATGAAAAAGGACGGAGGAGCTACGGGCATGTACTATGATTATGCGATGGCGGCTCCGCCAATGTCCGGCAAAGTGGACGGCGACATGTTGATTTTGGGAATGGGCACAGGCACTTATGCGAAACAGTGTGCACATTATTACGGGGCGACGTCTATAAAGGGCGTGGAGATTGATGAAAAGATTACCAAGCTTGCCGGAGATTATTTTGAATTGCCTGATTCGGTTCCGGTAACTACCTATGACGGGCGCGCGTATCTGGCGGCGGATAAGGGAAAATATGACGTTATTATGGTGGACGCTTATCAGGATATAACCATTCCGTTCCAGATGTCTTCGATAGAGTTTTTTACGCTGGTAAAAGAGCATCTTAATGAGAACGGCGTGATGGTCGTAAATATGAATATGTATTCGGACGCGGACGGAAATATAAACGATTATCTTTCCGATACGATTGCGGACGTTTTTGACTATGTGTATACCGTAGATGTGCGGGGCTCGACTAACAGGGAACTTTTTGCTACGCAAAATCCTGACGCCATAGCGGAGTTTGAAGCTATAAGGGCAGAGCTTGAAGATGAAGAGCTTAAATCTATGCTTGCGAAGGTGTCCGAGGGGATTATCCCTTATGAAAAAGGCGAGAGAGTGTTGACGGACGATAAAGCGCCTGTTGAACTCTTAGGAATGCAGGTCATTGACGCGCTTATTCAGAACGAACTCGCGTATTATAAAGGGTTATTTAAGCAAAAAGGGATAAAAGGTTTTTTGGAAGATATGTGATAGTTGCTTTTGGGGTTATGATTAAAGAGGCTTCTTTGGGGGAATGATATAGATAATCTAAACCCGAAAGGAGCTTTTTAATATGGATTTTAGGAATAGCGAAACTAAGGACAATCTTATGCGCGCTTTTGCGGGCGAAAGTCAGGCAAGAAACAGATATACCATTGCGGCGGGGCAGGCGAGAGATGAAAAGCTATATGTAGTCGAGGCGGTATTCCGTTTTACCGCAGAGCAGGAGAGAGAGCATGCGGAAGTGTTCTATAAGCACCTTAATGAGATGGCAGGGGAAAACATTGCGATTGACGGCGCATATCCTGTAGACATTGCCAAAAATTCGGCGTCGCTTCTTAGAATGGCGCAGCACAACGAATATGAGGAACACGGCGACGTATATCCAAACTTTGCCAGAAAAGCGGAAGAGGAGGGGTTTTTCGCGGTAGCGGATTCTTTTAGGCAGATAGCTGAGATTGAGAAGGTACATGGAAATAGGTTCAGTCAGTTTGCAGATTGGCTTGAAGAAGGGAAGCTTTTCGTATCCGATGTAGAGACGGCATGGATGTGTATGGAGTGTGGACACATCTACAGGGGAACCGAGGTTCCGCCCGTATGTCCGGTATGCCACAGCGACAGGGGCTATTTTGTCCGCTTGGAGCTTGCACCATATACGGCGAGCTGTTGTATAAAGTAGGAAAGTAACTGTTCAGCCATCAGGCGCACGGAAACATATGTGTCCATGCGCCTGATGGCTTAATTTTTACTCCCTAAAAAATTTTCGTAATGTTTTTTTGAAAATTCCTTTTCGTAATTGACAATCTGTGTTATTATATATAGGTAGCTTAAAAATTAAAAAATATTATAATAGTCAGGGACCGGTGTGACGGAATGGAAGAGGGACAGGCATATAGTGGGAAGAGCGGTTTTTCAAAGGGCGCGCTCATCTTAATCATAGGTATGTTGATACTGATTCCTACTGCACTTTCCGTTTTTCTGGGGATTAGGCTTCATACAGTGCAGAAGGAACTGGAAGAGCTTAAGGCACAGGCTAAGGAGGCGGCGTCGATTAGGAGCGCAGAGCTTCCGAGAGAAGAAGCCCCCGATTCTGAGACGGAAGATTTTCAGAGCGTGTATACCGCAGACAGTGTAAATGTTTCTAAACGAGACAGCACAGGAGCGCAGGCGACGGATATTACAGAGCAGTCTATTCAGGACGGCGATGTTAGGAAGGTGTATTTAACCTTTGATGATGGGCCCAGCGGCAATACCTCGCGGATTCTGGATATTCTGGCGGAATATGATGTGAAGGCGACTTTCTTCGTAGTAGGTAAGGAAGACGAAAAGTATAAGGAAGTGTATAACAGGATTGTGGACGAGGGGCATACGCTCGGAATGCACTCATACAGTCATAAGTATGATGAGATATATCAGTCTGTAGAAAGTTATGCGCAGGATTTGAGCAGATTACAGGAGTTTTTGTATGAGACTACAGGAGTATGGTGCAGGTATTGCAGATTTCCGGGAGGCAGCAGTAATACGGTCAGTACGGTGGATATGAATGAGCTTATCGCCTATTTGGACGAGCAGGATATCACATATTTTGACTGGAATATTGCCTCAGGAGACGCTTCAAGCAGTTATATCAGTGCGGACGCGATATTGAATAACTGTATACCGCAGATACCTAAATTCAATGAATGTATGATACTGATGCATGACGCATCAAATAAAAATACAACGGTAGAGGCATTGCCAAGATTGATAGAAAGAATACAGGCAATGGAGGACACAATAATCGTTCCGATTACTGAAGATACGGAACTGATACAACATATAAGCAATGAATAAGAAATGGAGGACTTATAGAATGGGTTTTTTCTCGGATTTAAAGGAAGACTTAAACCAAGCCGTGAATGAGCTTAAACCGGAAGGCGAGCTTGACATAGCGGCTGCCGATGATGAATTGGCAAACGAGAGCGCTATTAATGCGGACACTTTGAGCGATATGCTTGATATGGTAGACGCATTCAGCGCTGAGAACGGGTTAGAAATACCCGGTGAGGAACTTACTGATACTGCCGCTATGGAGACAGAGGCAGGATTTACGGACGATGTACTGACAGAAGAAAATACGGAGCTTTCTGGTGATGAGGCTCTAGCTCCGGAGATGGAAGTTTCAGACGCAGTACCGGACGTACAGGAGATGGAAGTTTCGTATAGCGAAATGGAAGCACAGGAGACAGAAATTCCGTACAGTGAAGTTGGGACACAGGAAATGGAAGCTCCATACAGTGATGTTGGAACGCAGGAAACGGAAATCACGTATAGCGAGATGGAAGCACAGGAGACGGAAGCTTCGTATGCCGGAACGGAGGCTCAGGAAACAGGAACATATGATATGGGGCTTGCTGCTGAAAGTGTAGAGCAGGGGCAGCCGATAGAGGAAGAAACAAAACCACTTTGGGAGAATGAAGGAGAAGAGAATAACATGGAAGAGAATATGAGTATGGAAATGGGTATTGAATCAAAAGTTGTATCAGACGAGACTGCAGTTGTAACAGAGGGAATGTCAATCACAGGCGACATTACTTCTGGAGGTTCTTTAGAACTTATCGGTAATGTGATGGGTAACATTGAAATTCTTGGTAAGCTGAATATTACCGGCGGAATTCAGGGAAATTCCAAAGCTGCAGAGATTTATGCAGAGGGAGCAAGAATAAATGGAGAGGTAATCAGTCAGGGCAGCGTAAAAATCGGACAGAGCTCTGTTGTAATCGGTAACATTACCGCTAACAGCGCAGTTGTAGCAGGCGCGGTAAAGGGCGATATCGACGTACACGGTCCTGTTATTCTGGATACTTCCGCAATCGTTATGGGTAACATTAAATCTAAATCAGTTCAGATTAACAATGGAGCTGTTATTGAAGGTATGTGCTCACAGTGCTATGCAGACGTAAGCCCTACATCTTTCTTTGATGAAATCAGCAAGAAGGGTAAGAAGAAAGACAAATAGTATATAGTTTATCGAAAGGAGCATGGATATTGAAGATGCGGCGTGTTCTATTGAAGTTAAGCGGGGAAGCATTAGCCGGTGAAAAAAAGACCGGATTTGATGAAGAGACCGTGCGCGATGTTGCAATGCAGGTGAAACAGCTCGTAGACGACGGGATTCAGGTTGGCATTGTAATAGGAGGCGGAAATTTTTGGCGGGGACGCTCCAGTGAAAACATTGACAGAACCAAAGCGGACCAGATTGGTATGCTTGCTACGGTTATGAACTGTATCTATGTGTCCGAAATTTTCCGCTCCGTAGGTTTAATGACCAGCATTCTGACTCCATTTGAATGCGGCTCTTTTACTAAATTGTTTTCTAAGGACAGGGCAAATAAATACTTTGGCAAGAATATGGTAGTATTTTTTGCCGGAGGCACGGGACACCCTTATTTTTCAACGGATACGGGAGTCGTGTTGCGTGCGGTGGAGGTTGACGCCGATGTGATACTGCTTGCGAAGTCGGTTGACGGCGTATATGACGCTGATCCTAAGACGCACCCGGAGGCAAAGAAATATGATGAAATCACGATTGATGAAGTGATTGAGAAAAATCTTCAGGTGGTGGACATGACCGCTTCAATTCTGGCGCGGGACAATAAAATGCCTATGTGGGTGTTTGGCTTGAACGAGAAGAACAGCATTGTAAATACGATGAACGGTTCATTTAAGGGAACTAAAGTTACGGTATAGGATACGATGATTCGCGAAAGAAAGGAAGGTATATTTTTAGGAATGGACGATAGAATAAAAACATATGATGAAAAAATGAAAAAGGCATATGACTTTTTAGTAACGGATCTGGCGGCAGTCCGCGCAGGGCGCGCTAATCCGCATGTGCTCGACAGAATTAAAGTGGATTATTACGGAACGCCGACGCCGATTCAGCAGGTGGGGAATATTTCCGTTCCCGATCCGCGAATGATTCAGATTGCACCGTGGGATAAGAGTCTGATTAAGAATATTGAAAAGGCGATTATGATGTCAGATGTAGGTATAACTCCCAGCAATGACGGAGCTGTTATCCGTCTGGTATTTCCAGAGCTTACGGAAGAGCGCAGAAAAGATTTGGTAAAGGATATCAAGAAGAAGGGCGAAGAAAATAAAGTCGCTATCAGAAATGCAAGACGCGACGGAATGGACGCCTTTAAGAAACTTGCCAAGACTGAGGTTTCCGAGGACGAGATAAAGGAGCTGGAGGATCAGTTACAGAAGCTGACGGATAAATATGTCAAAGATGTTGACGCTCTGGTAGAAGAGAAGTCAAAAGAAATCATGACAGTTTAATAACAGAACATAAAATATTGAGAAGGGGATTGTAGAGTGGTAGGTATTCTGCTATCCCCTTTTGCCATAGAATAAAAAGTGAAAGGAGCGGCAGCGTGAATATACCGAATCATGTAGCAATAATTCTGGACGGTAACGGCAGATGGGCGAAAAGCAAGGGTATGCCGAGAAATTACGGACATACGCAGGGAGCGAAGACTGTAGAGGTAATCTGTGAAGATGCCTATAAGATGGGTATACAATATCTGACAGTTTACGCTTTTTCCACGGAAAATTGGAGCAGACCTAAGGACGAGGTAGACGCGCTTATGAAGCTGCTTAGAAATTATATGAAGACCTGCTTAAAAACGGCGGAAAAGAATAATATGTGTGTGCGCGTTATAGGCGATAAAACAGGTCTTGATGAAGATATTAGAACCAGAATCGAACAGCTTGAAGCAGCGACCGTAAATAATACGGGGCTTCATTTTCAGATAGCCATCAACTATGGAGGCAGGGACGAAATAGTGCGCGCCGTAAAGAAACTTGCGGCAAAGGTGGAAGAAGGAGAGCTGAAAAAAGAAGATATCACTGAGCAGACGCTTAGCGAGGCGCTTGATACGCATGGGATTCCGGAGCCTGATTTATTGATTCGCACCTGCAATGAAATGCGGATTTCTAATTTTCTTTTATGGGAGCTTGCGTATACGGAGTTTTATTTTACAGAGATAGCATGGCCCGATTTTACTAAAGAAGAATTGGAAAAAGCTATCGAGGCATATAATAAGAGGGATAGGAAATATGGGGCTGTGAAAGAGTGAGAAATGGCATTTTAATGAGATACGTTGTACAATATATACAAAACAACGTAGGGCACGCTTTCGCTGCGTTGCCGCCAGTAGCGGTACTAAGCTCGAAAATACCTCGCTAAGTACCGACGGCGGCAGAGCACCCTGCATTGTTTTGTATATATTGTACAACTTATGCTATGAAATAAGGGATTTTGTAATTGCTTAGATAATGATTATACGAAAGGAGCATTGTTATTGAAATGTTTCGTACAAGGCTGATAAGTGGGATTGTGCTGGTGATACTTGCTTTTGCGGTTATTTTTGCGGGCGGGTATGTGATGGCGGGAGTATTATGCGCTATTTCCATTATTGCTTTTTTTGAACTTACGAAGGCGACGGGGGTGCATACGCCGGAGAAGAAGATAAACGGTCTGGAAATAGCAGGGGTTGCCATGATAGTGCTTTATTATCTGGGATTGTATGCAGGCATGGCAATGATTCAGGCAAATCATGTATTGCATGAAACACCGGTTTATAAGATGAGTGATTTTGACGAGTCCTTGATTTATTTTGTGTTGACATTCAGCATGGTAATGTTTTTAATTGTTTTTATGCTTGTATATGTATTCAGTTTTCCAAAGTTTAAAGCAGGAAAAGTAATGGCGTGTTTTTTTGAAATAATATATGCTCCGGTTCTTTTATCATTTCTTTTTATCATAAGGGAGGGCTTGTCGTATGGAATATATTTGGTGTGGTTAGTGTTCTTATGTTCATGGGGGAGCGATACCTGCGCTTATTGTGTCGGGATTCTGTTCGGAAAACATAAGATGACTCCTAAGTTAAGCCCTAAGAAATCGGTAGAGGGTGGAATCGGTGGAGTAGTGGGTGCAGCATTGCTGTTTGGACTGTATACTTATTTTGTAATAAATAAGTTTTCGCCGGAACAGTTGCAGATGGACTTAATCGGCGCGATGTGCTTAGGCGCAGTCGGTGCGTTGATTTCAATGATAGGCGATTTGGCGGCGTCGGGGATTAAGAGAGATTATGAAATCAAAGACTACGGAAAGCTGATTCCCGGACATGGCGGCATTATGGACCGTTTCGACAGTGTTATTATGGTGGCGCCGGTTATATTTTTCGGGCTGGCGTTGATTGCATAATATAAAATTAATTTTATACACACAGGTTGAACAAGGAGTATAATCGTTAAATGAAAAAAATATCAATACTGGGTTCTACGGGCTCGATTGGGACTCAGACGCTTGAGATAGTAAGAAACAATACGGATTTGGAAGTCGTAGGGCTTGCCGCAGGGAGCAATGTAGAACTGCTTGAGAAACAGATAAGGGAATTTCACCCGAAAAAAGCAGCAATGTGGAGCGAGAAAGCCGCTGTCGATTTATCCTTAAGAATTGCGGATACTGATACTAAGGTGGTAAGCGGCATGGAGGGGCTTATAGAAATCTCTACGATGGAAGAGATGGAAGTATTGGTGACTGCAATAGTGGGCATGATTGGCATAAGACCTACTATCGCCGCGATTGAGCAGGGCAAGACGATTGCGCTGGCGAATAAGGAGACGCTTGTTACCGCCGGACATATTATAATGCCGCTTGCTAATAAGCACGGCGTTCCAATTCTTCCGGTGGATAGCGAGCATAGCGCTATTTTTCAGTCCATGAACGGAGAGAACAGACAGAGAGTGAGTAAGATAATACTTACGGCGTCGGGCGGTCCTTTCCGTAGAAAGACTAAAGACGAACTTAAAAATATGACGATTGAGGACGCGCTGAAACACCCGAACTGGTCTATGGGTAAAAAGGTGACAATAGACTCAGCCACGCTTGTGAATAAGGGGCTGGAAGTGATGGAAGCCGGCTGGCTTTTTGATGTTCCTATCGAGAAAATTCAAGTGGTGGTGCACCCACAGAGCATAATACACTCGGCAGTAGAATACGTTGACGGCAGCATTATGGCGCAGTTAGGCATGCCGGATATGAAACTCCCCATACAGTATGCCTTGTTTTATCCGGATAGAAGGTCTATGCAGGGAAAAAGGGTGGATTTTTTTGAAATAGCGCAGCTTACATTTGAAAAGCCGGATATAGAGACTTTTACAGGACTTAAATTAGCATACGAGGCGGCGCGCGCAGGCGGCAGTATGCCGACGGTGTTCAATGCGGCTAATGAAATGGCGGTTGCGGCGTTTTTACAGAAGAAAATTGGATTTTTAAGGATTACGGAACTAATTGAAGAGGCAATGGGACATCATAAGGTGGTAAATAATCCTTCGGTTGATGAAATCTTGCAGGCGGAAGCAGAAACATATGAACATATAAAGCAGGTGATGAAGTGATAGCGACAATTATATTATTTTTGATTATTTTCGGCATAGTGGTAATATCGCATGAGTTCGGGCATTTTATAATAGGAAAACGAAACGGCATACGAGTAGTGGAATTTGCCGTAGGAATGGGACCGACGCTGTTTTCTTTCCAAAAAGGAGAGACAAAATATTCCCTGAAACTTTTGCCGCTTGGCGGCGCGTGCATGTTTGACGGTGAGGACGGAGTTGCGGAGGAAGGGGGAGTCATAGACGAACATTCTTTCGTTAGGGCTAACGTATGGGCGCGGATTGCGACTGTCTTTGCAGGACCGTTTTTTAACTTTATACTTGCATTTGCTTTTTCATTGATATTGGTTGCTTTTACAGGGGCGGACAGACCGGTGGTGCAGAAGATTACCGAAGATTCGGCAGCGGAAGCGGCAGGCATTCTTGCAGGCGATGAAATCCGCAGGATTAACGGAGAAAGAGTCCACATATACAGGGAAGTAAGCCTGATATCAGCCCTAAATCAAGGTGAAACGATGGAAATAGAGATAGAGCGCGGCGGAGAAATCTTTAATATAACGCTTACCCCTGCTTACAGCGAGGCGGACGGTAGATATTATATCGGCTTTACGGGTTCGGGAGAACTGATAAAGTGTAATCCGGCGCAGGTCTTTCAGTACGGAGCTTACGAGGTGCGTTATTGGATAAAGGCGACCTATAAAAGCCTGATAATGCTATTGCAGGGAAGGGCGAAAAAAGAAGATGTGTCCGGACCGATTGGAATAGCGCAGTTTGTGGGGGATAATTACGAAGAAGCGAAAGAATATGGAACTTCCACGGTTATCTTCACGATGATGAATATAGTTATTCTTTTGTCGGTCAATCTTGGTATATTTAATCTATTGCCGATTCCGGCGCTTGACGGCGGACGGCTGGTATTTTTGTTCTTAGAGGTTATCCGCGGCAAGCCGATACCGCCCGAAAAAGAGGGTATGGTGCATTTCGCGGGGCTTGTGGTATTGATGATTTTGATGGTATTTGTCATGTATAATGATATAATGCGGATTGTGCGGTAGATATTATAAATTACTAAATCCCCCCTTGAAAATTTGGGTATTTTGTATTCTTGTATTAAGTGTGGTTTTGGAGTATTATTGTAACCAGTTCGGGTTGTGACGGCAGGAAGAACATATGTGTCCCTGCCGTTGTGGGTTGAACTGGTTTTAATAATATGGAAATTCTGATTGTTTTTCTATAAGAAGTCTTGAAAATCTTTGCGGGTTTCGCCGTGGATATCGGGATAAGGGTTAGTAGGATTAGTAATGGGGTGGATTAAATTATATGTATTATGATACAGCGATATATTGGAATGAAGCAAAGACAAGCGGCGTAAATAAAGCTTCTATGCTTGTGCTGCAGGCGTTGACTGTGCAAGGAAGGGTGCTTATGGCGGCGCTCTGTGATGGGACGGGTGAGATAGGAGAATATGCGGGCGGTTATCTTACGAAAGAACTTATGGAATGGTTCTATGATGGACTGCCCGAAGCGCTTGTAAAGAGAAATTCGCTGTCTGTAATAAAGCGTCATGTCGAGAGAGCAGTATATAAGGCGCAGCGCAGAATGTACGAATATGTTGAAGCTCACGGAGAAGAATATCACGAAGCAAAAGATTACGGAGTAGAATATCATGAAACAGAAGATTATGAAGTAGAATATCACGAAGCAAAAGATTATGGAGTAAAGGAATGTGTAGTAAGTTTAGAAACGACGGTATCTTTGCTGATTTTGTGGGAGAAGAAATATCTGCTATGGAATTATGGAGATAACCATGTATATAGATTTTCGGCAGACGGCAGAACAAAATGTCCACTGTCGGATTTTGAGATGGGAATGGTAAGAAATAAAGATATGTTTTTAATTTGTTCCAATACATTTATACATAGGGTTTCAGAGCATGAGATAGCGGATATTCTGGAACTGAATACAATAACGGGTATTCCGTCACTAAATAAGATAGGGCGGATTTTGGCATCGAAAGGAATAACAAGCATTTTGACGCTGAATGTGTTGTCGATGGAAAGGTGCAGAAGGCGGCTTAAAGAAATCGGGGAAGCCGCCATACGTAAGGGAGAGAGCGGGAGTATGTCGGCGGTATGCGTCAGAATTTCGTCGCATAAAAGAAGAATGGAGGGTAAGCATGCAGGATTTATGTGAGCGGAGCGATATGGTTCTGGCTGGAAGATATGAGTTGCAAAAGCAAATTGGTGAAGGTGGTTTCAGCATAGTGTATCTGGCGTGGGATAAGCATATATGCAGGCAGGTTGCTATTAAGGCGCAGAAGGAGCCGGAAGAGGCTAAGACAGAAGATGTGCTTAGAAATGAAATGGAAATGCTAAGGGAGTTGAAGCATTCCATGCTTACAGAAGTGTATGATTTTTTCTATGAGGACAGATGGTATTTGGTTATGGAATATATAGATGGGGTAAGTTTACATAATATCATAGAGCAGGAAGGAAAAATTTCCGTCCTAAAAGCATGCGAATGGGCTTTGGAGATTTTACGGCTTTTTTCTTATCTCCACGGACATGGAACGCCCATAGTCTATCAGGATTTAAAGCCGGAGAATATCATGGTGTGCGGGGACGGAAGCCTGAAAGTAGTGGATTTTGGGGCAGCTTTTTCCCTGAAAGATTATTATGGCGGCAAATCTGGGGAAAAGAGGGCGGGTACTATCGGATATGCCGCACCCGAACAGATAGAAGGAGAGAGTTTTGAATACGGGGTGGACGAAAGAAGCGATATTTATACTTTTGGGGCAGTTTTGTATCATATGCTGACGGGGGATATTCCGAATAGCAATAGGAAATATGGTTTATCGGTTAAATCTGCTCATGCTGGAGTAGCACAGGAATTAGAACGGAAGATAAGAAAGTATAATGCTGCGCGCATATGGCACAGGGGAAAGCACACTGAACTCAGGCGCGTCAATGCCGATATACCGCAGGAATTAGAACGGATTGTAAAAAAATGTACGGCTGTTGATAAGTCCATGCGGTATCAGACTGTGGAAGATATAATAACAGATTTGGAGTATGTGAGATATAAAGAGGGACAGAACCGCAGGCAGCTTCTATATAGTATGGAAAAAAGAGTATGGTTGACGGATAATAAAGCAGTCGGCTTGTTGACAATAGGCATACTGCTTGTAAGTATGTTTATCGGCAGCTTCACGCTTCAGGCAAAAGGCAGGGGAGCGGAGCTGCCTGTGATAGTATATAATAAGCAGGGGCAGAGGCTTGTCATACGCCATGACAGCACTTATAAGACAGAAGGAAATCTGGTATTTGAGCTGGAACGCAAACTTTTTACAGGGGAAGATATACATACGCTCAATATAAGCCTGACAAATAGTGAAACAGGTCAAATGCAGGAGAGGACGTTTTATATACAGGGGGCAGCGGTAGAAACTGATTAAAGAAAATTTCATGAAAATTGAGTTTTCAAAAGATATTGTCCGAGGTATAATAAAAGAGATAAAGGCAGGCGTTCTGTCAGCATGATTAGGGTTGATTTTTCTAATTGATATGGAAGAATTATTTTTGCAAATTGCAGAATGGAAGGAAGAAAATAAATGATGGCAAGGATTATGCACCGTGAACATACCAAAACAGTAAAAATCGGAGACAAAATAATCGGCGGGGGCAATCCGATTTTAATCCAGTCTATGACCAATACAAAAACCGACGATGTAGAGGCGACGGTAGAGCAGATACTACGCTTAGAGCACGCAGGCTGCGAGATTATCCGCGTCACAGTGCCGACCATAAAGGCGGCGCAGGCGATAAAGGAGATTAAGAAGCGGATTCATATTCCGCTTGTCGCGGATATACATTTTGATTATAAAATGGCGATAGCAGCGATAGAAAACGGAGCTGACAAGATACGCATAAATCCCGGAAATATCGGCAGTACTGATAAAGTAAAGGCAGTAGTAGATGTTGCGAAGCATAAAAATATTCCGATAAGAGTAGGAGTAAACAGCGGCTCTTTGGAAAAGGAACTCATAGAGAAATATCATGGAGTGACGGCGGAGGGAATTGTCGAGAGCGCGCTCGACAAGGTACATATTATAGAAGATATGGGATATGACAATCTTGTCATAAGTATCAAATCATCGGACGTCATGATGTGCATAAAGGCGCATGAGCTTCTTGCTGAAAAAACTTCCTATCCGCTGCATGTGGGTATAACTGAATCAGGCACCCTGCTTAGCGGCAACATTAAGTCGGGGATTGGTCTTGGCATCATATTGTATCAGGGAATTGGTGACACGATAAGGGTTTCACTGACGGGAGATCCCGTGGAAGAGATTAAGTCCGCCAAGCTTATCTTGCGCACGCTGGGCTTAAGAAAAGGCGGTATAGAAGTGGTGTCATGCCCTACATGTGGCAGAACCAGAATTGATTTGATAGGCTTAGCGAATCAGGTAGAAGCGATGGTGGCGGATATTCCGCTGGATATCAAGGTGGCGGTCATGGGCTGCGCCGTAAACGGTCCGGGCGAGGCGAAAGAGGCGGACATAGGGATAGCCGGCGGTGACGGCGAAGGTCTTTTGATAAAGCGCGGTGAGATTGTTAAGAAGGTTCCGGAAGCGGAGCTATTAAACACACTTAAGGAAGAATTGCTTAACTGGGAGAAATAATTACAGGAAAGAGTACGGTTGATAGTATGTCGAAAAAGTTTTTTGAAGTTTTTCCAACATTAAAACTGGATACGGGAATAGAAGATTTGTTTGAACAGGTCATGGTGGAGAAGGTTTCCGCGACCAAGAGAAAAGATTTTTTAAGGATATATATTTCTTCCGACAGGCTGATTCAGAAGGAAGATATATTCAGGGTTGAGCGTGAGATGAAGAAGCAGTTTTTCCCTAATGCTTTTATGACTATCCGCATATATGAGCGGTACAATCTGTCCACGCAGTATAATCCGGAGAAACTTATGAATATTTACCGCGACAGTATTTTGCTGGAGCTTAAGGAATATTCGCCGATAGAGTATAACCTTTTTAAGAACGCCGATATTACATATCCTGACGATAATAAGCTTTTATTAACGATAGAAGACTCCGTTATAGCGAAAGAAAAATCCGAAGAACTGTTGCGCATTCTGGAAAAAATCTATACTGAGCGCTGCGGCATGCCGGTTGATATTCTGGCGGTATATAAGGAGAAAAAGAAAAGCAGGAACGAAGAGAACGAGCAGAAATTTGCTATGCAGGTGGCTGAGATTTCCGCAAGGAACAGGGCGGGAAATGGCGGATTGACCGATATAGTCAATAGCGCAGACGCTTTAAATGATGCAGGAAATACTGCCGAAAATGCAGATATTGCCGCTAAGCCTGCGGGTGATAGTTTTGCCAATAAATCTGAAAGTGATGTTGCTGCCACCAAATCCGCAGGCACCGATATTTCCGCTAAATCTGCGGGCAGTGTAAATAAATATGCAGACAGTTCAATTAAACCATTTAAAAAAGGCAGGAATGACGGTAACAGCTTTAAGAAGCCGTTTAAGCGCTCAGACAATCCCGACGTTATCTATGGCAGGGATTTTGAAGAAGACGCGATGCGTATGGACGAGGTCATAGGCGAGATTGGCGATGTAGTTGTACGCGGCAAGGTCATTAATTTTGACAAGCGTGAAATCAAAAACGAGCGGACGATTTTGATTTATGATATCACGGATTTTACCGATACCATGACGGTTAAGCTATTTGCAGCTAATGAACAAGTCGCTGAAATTACGGATAGAATGAAGCCCGGAGCGTTTGTGAAGCTAAAGGGCATGGCGACGATAGACAAGTTCGACCATGAGCTGACAATAGGTTCGATTTATGGGATAAAAGCGATTCCCGACTTTACGACTTCGCGTTCTGATAACGCCATAAATAAGCGCGTGGAGCTGCACTGTCATACTAAAATGAGCGATATGGACGGAGTATCGGAAGCAAAGGATATTGTTAAGCGGGCTTATAAATGGGGGCATAAGGCGATTGCGATTACGGACCACGGCGTACTGCAGGCTTATCCCGACGCCAATCATGTCTGGGAAGATTTGTGGAAAGCAGAAAAAGGAAAAAGGAAGGAAGCAGGAGAGGAAGAGCTGGATAAACAGGACTTTTTTAAGGTCATATATGGCGTGGAAGCCTATCTTGTAGACGACTTAAAAGAAATCGTTACCAATGATAAAGGACAGGACTTAAGGGGGACGTTTGTTGTTTTTGATATAGAGACGACAGGTTTTTCCCCGATTAATAACAGGATAATAGAAATCGGCGCCGTTAAGGTTATAAACGGAGAGATTACCGAGAGGTTTTCTTCCTTTGTGAATCCCGATGTGCCGATTCCGTTTGAAATAGAGAAGTTGACGGGAATAAATGACGATATGGTGATTAGCGCGCCGCAGATTGACGTGGTGCTGCCGCAGTTTATGGAGTTCTGCGATAGCGCGGTAATGGTGGCACACAATGCTAATTTCGATATGAGTTTTATCATGGAGAATTGCGATAGACTTGGAATGACGCATGATTTTACCTATGTGGATACGGTCGGTATTGCAAGAGTCCTTTTGCCAAATCAGGCGAAGCATACCTTAGACGCGGTGGCTAAGACGCTTGGCGTCTCGCTTGAGAATCATCATCGTGCTGTAGACGACGCCGAAGCTACGGCAGAGATTTTTGTTAAATTTATAAAAATGCTTGAAGATAGGGGCGACGATACGCTTAAGAAGGTCAACGACATGGGCGGCTCCAATCCCGATATCGTGAAGAAGCTGCCTACTTACCATGCGATAATTCTTGCCAAAAACAATGTCGGCAGAATGAATCTGTATAGACTGGTATCGGAGTCACATCTGAATTATTTTGCCAGAAGACCGAGAATCCCTAAGAGTCTTTTACAGAAGTACAGGGAAGGGCTGATTTTGGGAAGCGCATGCGAGGCGGGAGAGGTATATCGCGCGCTGGTAGAAGGAAAATCGAATGCTGAGATTGCCAGACTGGTGCGCTTTTATGATTATCTGGAAATTCAGCCGCTTGGTAATAATAAGTTCATGATTAACTCGGAAAAAATTACTAACGTAAACTCTATGGAAGATATTATGGAGTTAAACCGCAGGGTAGTGAAGCTGGGAGAAGAATTTCATAAGCCGGTGGCGGCTACCTGCGACGTGCATTTTCTTGATCCCGAAGATGAAATATACCGCCGCATTATTATGTCGTGGCAGCGTTTTGCGGATGCTGACGAACAGGCGCCGCTCTATTTTAGGACTACGGAGGAAATGCTTGAGGAATTTGCTTATCTTGGCAGCGATAAAGCGCAGGAGGTTGTAATTACCAACACGAATCTGATTGCGGATATGATAGAATCCATGTCGCCCGTGCGTCCGGATAAATGTCCGCCCATTATTGCCGACAGCGATAAAATCCTTACCGATATCTGTTATAAAAAAGCACATGAGCTGTATGGAGATGAACTTCCTGAGATTGTCAAGGCACGGCTTGAAAGGGAGCTTAATTCCATTATATCGAACGGCTTTGCAGTCATGTATATTATTGCTCAGAAGCTGGTGTGGAAGTCGGTAGAGGACGGATATCTGGTGGGTTCAAGAGGTTCAGTAGGCTCCTCGTTTGTCGCTAATATGGCGGGAATTACAGAGGTTAATTCATTAAGCCCGCATTATCTGTGTCCTAAGTGTCATTATTATGACTTTGACTCGGAAGAGGTAAAAGCATACAGCGGCGGAGCCGGCTGTGATATGCCGGATAAGGCATGCCCTGTGTGCGGAACTATGCTTAATAAAGAAGGATTTGATATTCCTTTTGAGACATTTTTAGGCTTTAAAGGTGATAAGGAGCCGGATATCGACTTAAACTTTTCCGGTGAATATCAGAGTAAGGCGCATAAATATACAGAGGTAATTTTCGGGGCGGGACAGACCTTCCGCGCGGGCACGATAGCTACGCTGGCGGATAAGACTGCGTTCGGCTATGTGAAGAAATATTATGAAGAGCATGAGCAGAAAAAAAGAATATGTGAAATTAACCGTATCGTTTCGGGTTGTACGGGCGTTAGACGAAGCACCGGCCAGCACCCCGGCGGAATAGTCGTACTGCCTGTGGGCGAGGATATCAATTCTTTTACCCCTGTGCAGCATCCGGCAAACGATATGACTACCGATATTGTGACGACACATTTTGATTATCACTCAATCGACCACAATCTTTTGAAGTTGGATATTCTCGGACATGATGATCCGACCATGATTCGTATGCTGCAAGATTTGACGGGCATAGATCCGACTAAGATTCCGCTCGACGATAAGGGCGTAATGTCGTTATTTGCATCTACGGAGGCGCTCGGCATTACTCCGGAGCAGATAGGCGGCTGCAAGCTGGGCTGTCTGGGGGTTCCTGAGTTCGGTACGGAGTTTGCTATGCAGATGGTTATCGACGCCAAGCCTAAATGCTTTACCGATTTAGTGCGTATCGCGGGGTTGGCGCATGGAACAGACGTATGGTTGGGAAATGCGCAGACCTTGATTGAAGAGGGCAAAGCGACGATATCAACGGCAATCTGCTGCAGGGACGATATAATGATTTACCTTATCCAGATGGGCGTGGATCCGGCGCTGTCATTCACCATTATGGAAAGCGTGCGTAAGGGAAAAGGGCTTAAACCGGAATGGGAAGAGGCGATGTTAGAAAAAAATGTGCCGGACTGGTATATCTGGTCGTGCAAGAAAATCAAGTATATGTTCCCGAAGGCGCATGCGGCGGCGTATGTTATGATGGCGTGGCGTATCGCCTATTGCAAGATAAATTATCCGCTGGCGTATTATACGTCGTTTTTCAGTATCCGTGCTTCAGGCTTTTCATATGAGATGATGTGTCAGGGGAAGGCTCATCTTGACTCGGTAATGGCTGATTATAAGCGCAGAAGCGACGAACTCACGCAGAAAGAGCAGGATTCGTATAAGGATATGAAAATAGTGCGGGAGATGTATGCAAGGGGCTTTGAGTTTGTGCCTATTGATATTTTTACCGCAAAGTCAAGGCTTTTCCAGATAGTTGACGATAAAAGGATTATGCCGTCGCTAAAAAGTATCGACGGTCTGGGTGAAAAAGCGGCGGACGCGATAGTGGAGGCGGCAAAGGACGGACCGTTCCTGTCAAAAGATGATTTTAGACAGAGAACGAAGGTTTCCGTAACTATTATAGAGCAGATGGCTTCGATGGGGCTTTTGGGAGATTTGCCGGAGTCCAATCAGCTTAGTTTGTTTGATTTTGCGATGTAGATAAATATAGAGAGGAAATATTTTAATGAAAAAGTACAGTTTTAGTCTGACGAAAAGAGAAATCATAGAATTTAGCATAAAGTCTATGTTAGAGCAGATACGGCTGCAGATTATTACATGGCTTTTAATATTGTTGATAGCTGTTTTGGAAATATCCGTAATGCATTGGATAGGAGTGTTTTTTTTATTTTTTATATTTGCTGTGCTTGGCTTAGTAGTGTTGCGTACATATAAAATAGCGAAAGCGCGTTTTTTTGAAAAGACACGGACGGTGTGGGCGGAAAACGGAGTGTTGATAACTGTGTCCGGTACAGCTCGTGAAGAAATGCCATATGGAGGCGTTCATGTAGTAAGACGGACAAAGAACCTGCTTATGCTTGGACATTATCAGTCGAAGAAAGTGCTGGCGTGGTATGCAATGCCGTTACGGATATTTTCCGGCAGACAGGAAGTAGACGAGTTTGTTAGGAGTATATATAACCAGCAGGCGACGTACAATCAGCAGGAAACTTACAATGCGCAGAGAGCCGATAGCCAGCAGGCAGGATACAATCAACAGATGGCAGATAGTCAACAAGTGTCAGGCGGCATGGGCGGATATGGTGCGGAGGACGCTACACCGGAAACACAAGGAAAAGAACTGCTCCACGTTAATTTTTGGCTTGAAGAGAGCAGATGGCAGCAAGTCTGTTTTGATACGACGGAGATTGTCCAATCCGGAATCATGGGAAAAAATAATAAAGTTATGGTGTTATGGATTATATTTGCCATAAACTGTGTTCTTTTCCTGTATGAGTGTCTTGCAGGCGGAAGCTTTATCATTATGTCATGCTTATTTTTGCTGTTAATCTTCGTAACGACAATTTTAAACAATGTAAGTGTTAATCCGAAGAAAAGGATAAAGAAACAGTTGAAAAAAGGCATGCTGCAGGATAGCATTTACGGAAACTGGGATATATCCGTAATGGAGACAGGCATAGAATGTAACAATCCGAAAGAAGGCAGGATATATATGTCGTGGGATAAATTCTCATGGCTTATAGAGAGTGAAACAGCTTTTTATCTTTTCTGGGAAGATAAAAGGCATTTTCAGATGTTCCTGAAAGAGGCGCTCGGAAGTTATGAACGAGGAGAAGAACTTAAGCGGATATGTGCGGAAAAGAATGTAACATATGCAGTAGGGAAAAAGGTTAAATATATACCTTACTGGGCATATATTTTGTTTAATATTGTTATAATCATTATGTTTTTTTACGGCTGTATCAAAGTGGGGATAAAAGACGGCAGCAGTATAAATAGTGAGAGTATGGGAGCAGATGAAGAGGTAACATATGGCTACGATGATATAACATACGGGCAATATGAGGAGATTGATGTGACTGATTATCCGGATTATGTTCCGCTTGAAGAACAGGTGAAAATTCTTAGGTCACATAATTTTACGATATCCGACGAGATTGTGGAAGCAGCGCAGGATAGCATGGACGAGTATGAGCACATGCGTATCTATATAGAAGGATATCCGTATACATGGCTTTTGACGCAGATAGGAGCGCCTGCTCGTAATGATGAATGGGAAATCACCGGATATTCCGATGAAGTGTTCTGGTTTGATTTTGAAGGCTGGGATATCAGTACGGATTATATTACAGTACTGGAAGGAATGTTATCACTTGCGCAAGGCAGCGCAATAAACAGTGTGAGCAATATCCGCGAGGATACGTCAGCTGTGGATTGGGATAAGGGTACAGGCAGCATTGACGTTGTGCTGGAATGGAACGGCGAAGAATATCAATGGACTATGGATATGGATTATGACTGGATTGATGAAAAAGTCTTAGGGATATTGAACGAACTGCTTGATAAGACAGATGATGAGGAGCGTTTCTATGTAACCGGCGACAACGGGCAGGGGGCAATCATTTTCTACCGCGACAGTGAGTGGGCGAAAGATTTTGAAAAGGATACGGGGCTGGAGTTGTCTGTGTGTAAATGAATGTGAAAAATTATGTTGTCATATCGGTGTATCTTGATGGACTTTGAGGAATGGATATGGTATATTTACTACAAAATACATACTACAAGGAGGTTACAAATTATGTCACACAATGTAAATGCCGCAGCTATTTCGGCTGATGAGGCGATGAGCAAGTTAAAAGAAGGGAATGCGAAGTATCTGAGCGCATCAACATGTACGGGCGATATTTCCCCCGCAATTCGTAAAGATACCTGCGAGAATGGTCAGTATCCATATGCGGTCGTAGTTACATGCTCTGATTCCCGCGTAATACCGGAGAGCATATTTATGACGGGTATCGGAGAACTGTTTGTTATCCGCGTAGCCGGAAACGTAATCAACGATTTTCAGCTTGGAAGCGTCGAGTATGCAACAGGACATCTTGGCAGCAAGCTGGTAGTGGTTCTCGGACACACTAACTGCGGAGCTGTGGGAGCGGCAATGGAAGGACATGCAGACGGTTTTATCAAGGCAATCACCGATGAGATTAAATCGGCAATAGGCACTGAAAGCGATGGATATAAGGCGTGCTGCTTAAATGTAAACCACGGCGTAGAGAAGCTTCGCAAGAATCTGAATATTTCTAAGGACGGCGATGAAAACGGCGTTAAGGTCGTAGGCGCGGTATATCACATAAATGACGGACATGTAGAGTTTATCTGATTAATGATAAAATTAAATAATCCGTAATGACTTTAATTTTAAAAAGGTTCTATTGTAGAAATACAGTAGGACTTTTTTATTCATTCTTAAAAATTATTGACGCTGAATAAGGCACTACTTATAATATAAATCAAAGATGCACAAAATACGAATACTACAATCGTATTTAGCATTGTAAAGCATATAGTTAATAATAACAAATAACATACTGGCAAAGAGTGATATATATGGATATAGTTAAAGTTTTAAATGAATACGACGCAATGTACGGGAATGTGTCGCTGGATAAAGTAGAGGATTTCCTGTTTGATAAGATAAAGGAAGCCATGAACGAGGAAGACACGTCTTCGCTTATCACCTTATTAAATGAAATGATAGGCTTATGCCGCGATACGACGCAGAAGGATAAGGCGCTTATCTATTGCAATGAGCTGCAGAAGCTGCTTGAGCGTCTTGGCTTACAGGAGACATTAAGTTATGCCACTTCCACGCTTAACATTGCAAACGCATACAGGGCATTCGGTTTACATAATGATGCCTTGAATGCTTTTAGCATGGTGGAAGACTGCTATAAAAAATGCCTTGAAAGCGACGATTCACTTTTTGCAAGCCTATATAATAACTGGGGGCTGCTATATCAAGAAATCGGTGATTATGTTAAGGCGAAGGAAGTCCTTTTGCTTGCGCTTGGCATAGTGGATAAAGAAAAAGGCGCTAAAATGAAGAAAGCCTCTACCCTTGCCAATCTGGGAGCCGCAATGATACAGCTTCCTAATAAGGAAGATAAAGACAGGGCGGCAGAGTATATAAAAGAGGCGCTTACGCTATTTGAAGAGGACGGCGGAAGGGATTTTCATTATGGCGCGGCGCTATCGGCAATGGGAGATGTATATTATGGAGAAAAAGATTATATAAACGCCGCCGCCTATTATCAACGCGCGCTTTTGGAAGTCTATAAGCATACGGGCAGGAATGATAATTATAACAGGGTATACGAGAAATATCTAAGCGCGGTAAAGGCGGCGGGCGGCAAAGATATCTGGGTATCCAATATGGAGCGCAGCCGCAAGTTTTATGAAGAATATGGAAAAGATATGATTTATACTCAGTTTGGTGATTATGAGAAACGTATAGCTGTAGGAGTGGTCGGAGAGGGTTCGGACTGCTTTGGTTTTGACGACGCTGTTTCTATGGACCACGATTATGCGCCGGGCTTTTGCATGTGGCTTATTGATGAAGACTATGCTAAGATAGGAAAGAGCCTGCAGTGCGCCTATGATGAACTGGTTAAACAGTGCGGAGTCGGCAATATGAGCGGCGATTTTCTGGAGCGCAGAAGGGGAGTAAGTTCTGTTGCGGATTTTTATAACAGGCTGCTTGCACAGGATATTTCATTCGAGGAGCCTTTTACGATAGACTATGCCAAAGTGCAGGAGTATCAGCTTGCGCAGGCGGTAAACGGTGAAGTGTTCCGCGATGACTTGGGCGTTTTTACAGGCATAAGGGAGAAGCTGGCGGCATATTATCCCGATGAGATATGGCGGATTAAGCTTGCGCAGTCTATGCACGACTTTTCACAGTATGCGCAGAGCAACTATCCGCGCATGATGGCAAGGCGGGATTATGTGAGCGCGTCGATGTGCATCTCTAAAGCGATGGAGAGCATAATGGATATCATGTATCTTTTGAACAGGAGATATGCGCCGTACTATAAATGGAAGAAGAAGGGGCTTGAAAAGCTTGCGAAGCTAAAGGAGATAGTGCCTTTATTGGAGAAGCTTGCCGTACTTCCGTCTCAGGCGGGGGCATGGGAGAATGGTGTATATACTTCGGATACTGTGAATACAAATGATGAGGCGGTTGTCTTATTTGAGCAAGCGGCGGAATATATTTTAAAGGAAATGACAGGACAGGGAATAGTGGAAGGAAGCGATAATTTTCTTGAATTGTATGTGGCGCGGATTCTTAATTGTGAAAATGACGAGTTCAGATTATAAGTTCTGGTTACTGGAAAAAGTATGAAGGGAGAGAAAGCATTAAAATGAACACGGAAATAATTGAAAAAATAGTAGAGCTTGAGTGGCAGCAGTTTGACAAGGTGGTAAACGAGGGCGGAAGAGCGGATTGTCAGGACGATTTTGAGACTTTTTCCATTATGCGTAAAAGCCAGTACATGACATGGAATGACGAGTTGCTTGCAAGCTATCTGGAAGATTTACAAACGGCGGATAAAGAAGGGCGGAATCTTATAACAGAGAAATATGCGCGCATGATGGAAAGCACCGCGCCAAAGAAATACGAAGAACTTAAGGCAATGCTGCCCGTGCTTGATGAGGAAAGAGTAAAAATTCAGGAAGAAATAATTAAAATCCAGATGGGCTGGATGGAAGATTTCGCAGGGAAGTTTCCGGTAATGGCGGGAAGGGCGAGGACGCTGCACACATTTGAAGATAAGGAATACGATACTTCATATGAGACTTACCTAAGGGGCGAGCTTGGCACTTATGGCGATGATACGTTTGTGCTTTACGGAAGATTTATCGCCGCTTATGCCAAAGAAGGAAAAAATCTTGCCTACGATATCATGAACAATACGGCGAAGCTGTATGGATATGAGTCGGTAGAAGCGGCGGAGAAGCAGAATGCTTAAAAATTTTTATCACTATATGACAGTCATGAATATAATGAAATAAGCGAAAATATAAGGGAGTAATCCAGATTTATGGCGGTTGGTTACTTAATTGTACAGGCGAGGACTGCGCAGGATGCCATTCCGATTGCGGGTGCCAATATTCAGGTGCTTGATGATGAAGGCGGAAGCGTCTATGAGCTTATTTCTGATGAAAGCGGGGAAACGCAGAGGGTTCCGTTAGAAACCGTGGATAAAAGCCTTTCACTCGATTCAAACTACTCAGGCACGCCGTATTTAAGATACGATATAACGGCGCAGGCGGAAGGGTATAAGTCTTTTCATATTATAGGGGTTCCTATATTTGACGGCGAAACGGCGATTCAGACGCTTGCGTTTGAGCCGCTGCAGTCTACATCGGCGCGGAGTAATGCACCTGTGACTGAAATAACGATGGGGAATTTTGCCATTGATATTCCTGAGTGGCGCTCGCAGGAAGGTCCGGCGATACGTCCGTATGTGCTGCGTTATGTGGCTATTCCCAATCCGATTACGGTACATCTTGGCAGCCCTTCGTCATATGCTTCTAATGTCAGGGTATCTTTTTCTGATTATGTGAAAAATGTAGCAAGCAGCGAGATATACCCTACGTGGCCGGACGCATCGTTAAGGGCGAATATTTACGCAATTATCACCTTTGCGCTGAACAGGGTTTTTACGGAATGGTATAGGAGTCAGGGGTATAGCTTTGACATTACCAATAGCACCGCCTATGACCAATATTTTGTATATGGGCGCACGATTTATGAATCTATAAGCAGGATTGTGGACGAGATTTTTAATGAATATGTAAGAAGGGCGGGACAGAACGCGCCGTATTTTACGTCCTTTTGCAACGGAACCAGCGCTGTCTGCGCCGGACTTTCGCAGTGGGGGACGGTTTCATTAGCGAACAGTGGGTATACGCCGCTGCAGATTCTTAGATATTATTATCCGAACGATGTGGAAATAGCGGAAACCAACGTTATTACAGACGTATTATCTTCATATCCGGGAACTGCGCTTAGGGTAGGCAGCAGCGGGCTTGACGTAGAGACTATTCAGACCTATCTTGGCAGGATACGCAGAAACTATCCTGCAATTCCGGTTATCACGGACGCAGCGGGGACGTTTGGAGAAAGCACCAGAGCGGCGGTAAGTAAATTCCAAAGTATTTTTAATTTACAGGTGGACGGAATCGTTGGAAAGGCTACATGGTATAAATTATCAAGCCTGTATGCCGCAGTCACAAGGCTGGCGGAACTTGACAGCGAAGGGACTTCGTTAGGTATCGGCACAGTGCCGCCGTCTGCCGTCTTAAGACAGGGTTCAAGGGGAGCAGACGTTGTTACGCTGCAATATATTCTGTCTGCGATTGCGGAATTTTATCCGTCTATTCCAGTTATATCACAGGACGGAATCTTCGGGAGCATGACGCGGCAGGCGGTAGTAGCTTATCAGAGAATGATGAACTTATCTCCCGATGGAATAGTGGGGAACGCCACATGGCGCTCGTTATATGAAACTTATCTCGGAATTGTGGAAAATGTGCCGCCCCCAGCTACAAATCCCGGAACATTTAAATATACCGTGCGTTCGGGGGATACTTTGTGGCTGCTTTCTAGAAGGTTCGGGACTACCGTAGATGAAATAAAGAGATTGAACGGACTTAGCAGCGATTTGCTGAATATCGGGCAGGTCTTGTTAATTCCGGAGACGTAATGTAGAAAGAATTTAAATTACGGCGGCATGGACATATATGTTTCCATGCCGCCTGTGAAATTTTATTCAATGTTGAATAGTTCATCAAATGTAATTTTGAAGTTAGGAAACATAACGAGCTGCAAATCATCTTTGTTTTGAGTAGTGATAGTCTCATAAAGATATGGATAAGCCGTATCGTCATCTTTCCAGTCAAACATATATATTTCAACTTGCTTTTTACGCCAGTCAGCAATCCAATATTCAGACACACCTACTTTACAATATATTTGCATTTTTTCATTACGGTCATATTCTTCTGTGGAGTCAGAGAGAACTTCCATAACAAAGCGGGGAATTCCAGTAAATGATACATTTTTTCTATCACGCATATTACAGATTATGGATACGTCAGGTATGACAATGTTATCATTATTTTCACGCCACTGATATTGTACACTGTCACCAAATACACGACACAGACTGTCTTTAATCTGACTGCCTATTTTTATGACAAAGTTATGGATGACCATTGAATGTTCAAGATAAGTTTTGCTCATATCTTCTATTGGCAAGGCATTCATTATGTTTGTCACCTCCATTAGTTACTGTATTATGCTTAGTATAACATGCTTGAGTGATAAAGTCTATTAATTTTCAAGGCAAAACCGATTGACAGATAATATAATAACCACTAAACTATCAATTAAATATAGCATATACTAAAAAGGAGCATAAACGATAATGAAAGCGGGGATTATGAAATATAAAAAAATCATGCTGGTTATTTGCGACATATTGGAGATGGCGGCAGCTTTGCTTGTATTGGGGGGAATCCTGCTGTCAACGTACAGCCTTTTAAAAAACTTCGATGTTTTCTTTGAACTGCTAGATGATATGTCCTTGTTTAAAGACTATCTGGCAAAGATTTTTATACTGGTTATCGGAATCGAGTTTTTACAGATGCTTTGCCGTCCGAACGCAGATAATATTATCGAAGTGCTGCTGTTTCTGGTAGCGCGCCATATGATTGTTTACGATACCACGACGCTGGAAGATTTTGTGTCCGTTATCAGTATCGCGATTTTATGCGTGCTTAGAAGATATCTGCATGTGTCGGAGAAAAAGGTGAAAAATGAAGTGGAAGAATGCGACGACGAAAGTATGGATATGGCAGAAAATGCGGGTACTGCGGGAAACGTTGACGCGATAAAGAAGGAAGTATGATAAATGCAAAGAATAGGAATTATTTCCGATACGCATGGACTGCTGCGCCCGCAGGTAAGCGAAATACTAAGCGGCTGCTCTGCAATCCTGCATGGCGGAGATATCGATAAACAGGAAATACTGGCTTCACTTAAGCGTATCGCGCCTACTTACGCAGTCCGTGGAAACACTGACGGCGAGTGGGCGGCTGCGCTTCCGGAGAGTTTGACGCTTGAGCTGCACGGAATAAAATTCTACATGACACATAACAGAAAGAGCATTCCTAAAACGCTTCCCGACGCTGACATTATTATATTCGGGCATTCACATATGTATGAGGAAAAGCGTGAGGGCGGAAGGTTATTTCTTAATCCGGGGAGCTGCGGTCCAAAAAGGTTCGTGCTGCCTGTTACGATGGCGGTGCTTAATATAACGGACTCAGGTTCTTATGATGTGGAGAAAATTGAGATACCTGTAAAGCCGCTTACAGATAGCAAAAATAAAATGTCTGAAAATCAGCAATCAAAAGACGGCGGACAACAAACCTTAGACGAAGCCGCCATACCAAAAGACCTTAAACAGATAATCATTGCCGTAATGAAAGATACGGACCGTAAAATACCGGTAGACGAAATTGCCAGAAAAAACGGCATAAGCATACAGCTTGCAGAGCAGATATGCCGCCTGTATCTGACGCATCCGGGTGTGAGTGCAGACGGCATTATGGCGAAAATGGGAATCTGATGGGCTTTAATCAATTCTTTTAGATTTGTTAAGAAAAAGTTTTGTTTTTTATACATAACTTTTTCTTTTTTTTATTCTATTATCTCTATATGTTCATAGCGAACCTCATGTATTTATTAAATTTATATTGGTGGGAAAGGTGCATTTGCTTATGGAAAGTTGAAGATTTTAAGAAAGCGCAGACGTTATTTATATTGTACAACGTGGCTCTACAATTACTTAATACAGAGAAAGGAGATTAAACATAAAATGGACATAAGCACAATAACACTATACTTCACCAAATACGGAGCGATTGCGATTTTTGTAATCGTACTGCTTGAATACATGAACCTTCCCGGATTTCCGGCGGGAGTAATAATGCCGCTTTCGGGAATATGGGCGGCGAAAGGAAATATCAATTTTCTCTCGGTAATGCTTATTACGCTCTTAGCGGGAGTGGTCGGAAGCTGGATACTTTATTTCTTAGGCTGGACGGGCGGCAGTCTGTTCCTTGAAAAGTACCTGAAAAAATTTCCGAAAAGCAAGGAAGCCATCGACAGGAATTTTGAACTGATTAGGCAAAAGGGGTATGTCGGGATTTTTATAAGCAAGCTTATCCCCATGATTAGAACGCTGATATCCATTCCTGCGGGCGTGATGAAAATGAACTTTGTGAAATATACCATAAGCTCTGCGCTCGGCGTGTTCGTTTGGAATCTGGTGTTCGTGGGAGCCGGCTATTATTTCGGCGATATGGTTTTGAACTATCTGGGTTAGGGGGACAGAAGAGATGAGAATAGCAATGATGACTAACAATTACAAACCGTTTATAGGCGGCGTGCCTATCTCGATTGAACGCTTAAGCGAAGGGCTTAGGGCAATCGGACATGAAGTGGTGGTATTTGCCCCCGAATACGATAATCAGGACGAAGATGAGAATGTTGTACGCTACCGTGCCTTTATTAAAGGAATCGTGAACGGCGTATCCGTGCCCGACAGCTTTGATACGGAGATTGAAAGGCGTTTCAGGGAAGGAAAGTTCGACCTTATCCATGTCCATCACCCTATGCTGATTGGCAGGACGGCGCTGTATCTGTCTAAGAAATACAACGTGCCTTTATGCTTTACATACCATACAAGGTATGAACAGTACCTTCACTATGTTAAAGCAGCTTTTCTTGCAAATCTGGTGCCGTACTATATTAATGACTATATTAGTCAATGCAATATGGTATTCGCGCCTACGCCGTCCATGCGGGACTATCTCTTAGAAATCGGCGGCAGCGTGAGCGTGGCTGTCCTGCCTACCGGAATTAGCAGTGACAATTTCACCACGGCTAAGACCGTAGTGGAGAACCTGCGACAAAAACTTCTCGGCGGAAAGAAATATTTATTCTGCACGGTGGCAAGACTGGCGAAAGAGAAAAACATCGACTTTTTACTGCGCTCACTTGCCATAAGGAAAAAGGAGACAGCCGCGGATTTTAAACTTGCCATAGTAGGCGAAGGACCATGCAGGAGCGAACTTGAAAAGCTGGCGGAAAAGCTTGGTATAGGCGACGAAATCATATTTGTCGGGAAGGTTGCGAATAACGAGATTAAGAATTACTGTAAGGCGGCGGATTTGTTTCTTTTTGCTTCACAATCAGAGACGCAGGGCATAGTCATTCTTGAGGCGATGGCGGCGGCAACGCCCGTGCTTGCCGTAAATGCGACGGGAGTACGCGATATAGTGGTAAACGGCAGAAACGGATATATGACAGGCTTATCCGAAGAAGAATACAGTCATAAGCTTAACCGGCTTCTTAATCAGGATTTGGAGCATCTTAGCAGGGGCGCGTTAGAGACCGCCGGAAAATATGAGACTTTAGAAATTGCTAAATGTGCGGCAGTTTATTATAATACTGCTATACAAAGCCATAGACAGAATCCTGAAAGAGTAAGCGGAATAAGAAGGTTCGTCGCCCGCGCGGATTTTGGCAGGCTGCATTAAGCTATAGTTAAAGGAATTGCCATTTACTATAAGTACAGGGGGAAAGATAAGTGGAAGCTTTTCATATTTTGATTGTAGAAGATGATAAGGAAATACGGGAAGGGATAGAGATATACCTTAAAAATCAGGGTTATCAGGTATCGCAGGCAGCAGATGGCATTGAGGGCTTAGAGAAAATCGAGGCAGAAACGATACATCTGGCGATTGTGGACGTCATGATGCCGAGAATGGACGGGATAACCATGATGATGAAAGTGCGGGAGAAAGGCTATGACTTTCCGGTGATAATGCTTTCCGCCAAATCCGAAGAAGTGGATAAAATCATGGGGCTTAACATGGGGGCGGACGATTATGTCACTAAGCCTTTTACAACGATGGAACTGCTTGCAAGAGTCAATTCACACCTTAGGCGTTACCGCAGATATCTCGACGCCGTAGACAGCAGGCAGAATAATGAAAAAGTCTATATAATAGGCGGACTCGAACTTAATGAAGATACTGTAGAAGTCACTGTGGACGGTGCGCCGGTTAAGCTTACGCCGATGGAGTTTAAGATTTTACTTCTTCTTGTTAAAAATCCGGGGCGCGTGTTCAGTGCAGAAGAAATCTATGAGCGCGTCTGGAATGAACAGGCGGTAAATACTGATACAATCATGGTACATGTCAGAAGGATTCGGGAAAAAATAGAAATCAACCCGAAGGAACCAAAATATTTAAAGGTGGTGTGGGGAGTTGGATATAAAATCGAAAAAATCTAACAGAAAGTATAATAAGGCTTTATTAACAGGGATAATCATAACAATATTTACATCGGCGTTGTTTGTGGCGTTTTTCCCATATTTCAGTAGACAGGCGGCGCAGTTTCGGGCAAGGGAAGGAAAGGAGACGCTTGAGAACGAAGCGTTTGTCAGCCTGCTGTTTCGCTGCAACTATGTCCTGTATAAAGATGTAATGGATAAGGGCGGCAATAGGGACGGTGCGATTGAAGAACTCTATGATACTATTATAAAGGACGCGGACGAGAATACCGTCGATTATAATGCCGTGGAAGAATACAAACAGTACAATTTAGACTGGCAGGACAGCACTACTACAGTTGCCGATATAGATGAACTAAACAACATTATTTCCTATTATTCAGATATGGTTAAATGTAAAATTGACGATATGCGCGTGAATATAATGGCGGATATCGGAATACTGATGGACTATTATGTCTTGGATAAAAGCACGGGGGCGGGCATTAAAAATACGTCGCTTCCGATTGACGAGCTGCTTAGGGTTAAAGGCTATGCCGGAAATGCTAATGAAAACGGAAATTCTGACTCTGACGGCAAAGAAACCCCTGCTATCGAAAATATAGAGTCACTCTATGATTACTATGTTATTATGGACTATGACAGTCTGGGCAACCTTCAGAATATCAGCGTAAAAGGACAGGAACCGGATAAACTGCTTAAGCTTGTACGCAGTCTGGACGGAAGCAGCAACACAAGACTTATGCGAAGCGAATCTGAAACAGTAACTTATGACCTTTATGACTGGGATAAAGAAAAAGTAACCAAACAGCTTACGTTTGTGCAGAAAAAACCCGCTGACACTGTTTTCGTATATGCACTTACAAGTGAGCAGATGGAGTTAATAAAAAGCGGCAAAGACGGATATATAGGATATTATAACCTTGGTTCTTCAACTATAAATGCTGTGCTGCCGATTTCGACGGCTTTTAGTTTCCACTGGTCAAGTGCAGAGAATTTATATTTAGTAATCTTATTGGGGATTTTTGCTATAACGTTTATTCTTGCCATATTTTGTCCGGTTATGCTGGAAGGAAAAAGAGAGCGGAAAGCGCCTTTTGAAATCATGGCGATAATTGCCTTATTCTTTATTGCATTCAGCTATGGCGATGACCAAGTGATTTATTTTGTTGCGTGGATAGAGAGGACAGAAGCTTATTTGTGGGGCGATATAAAATATGCCGCAGCCTTCGGGGTTATGGCGCTTGTATTTGGGTTATGGTACTTCTTATGCCTTGAAGTGTCCGACATAATGCGCGGGTTTAAGCAATACCTTCAAACAAGATGCCTGATTTATAAGTGTTTTAGAAAAGCGTTTTTATACATTAAAAGCGGCTATGCTAAATTCCGCGCCGAGATAGCGGGAGCCGATTTGGAAGAAGGCGTTGACAAACAGATTAAAAAGCTGGTTATCATTAACTGCTGCCTGCTGTGTGTTATTTTGTGGTTCTGGGGGTTTGGCATACCGATAATTATTATATACTCGCTTGCTTTATATTATCTGATAAAGAAATACATCGGGAAAGTCCGTATGCAGTATAAAAATCTTTTAAACGCCATAGGTTCGATAGCGGACGGAAACCTTAACAATACTTTTGAAGAAGACTTCGGCGTATTTGAGTCGTCCAAAAAAGAACTTTATGAAATCCAGAACGGCTTTAAGAACGCCGTGGATAAGGAAGTCAAAAGCCAGATGATGAAGACCGAGCTGATTACCAATGTGTCGCACGACTTAAAAACTCCGCTGACGGCTATTATCACCTACATTGATTTGATGAAAAATGAAAATATAACGGAAGAGCAGAGAAAAGTTTATCTCGCGACATTGGAACAGAAATCCCTAAGACTTAAAGTGCTTATTGAAGATTTGTTTGAAGTGAGCAGGGCAAACAGCGGCAATATCAACCTTGAGCCTGTTCCTGTGGACATCTGCAATCTGGTGCGGCAGGCGTATTTGGAGAATGAAGATAAGATTAAAGAAGCGGGACTGCAAGTGCGTTTCACGATGCCGGACGAGAAGGTTATATTACAGCTGGATTCGCAGAAAACTTATCGTATTTTTGAAAACCTGTACGGAAATATCATTAAATATGCGCTGCATGACACAAGAGTATTTGTCAGTGCGCAGAAACTGCTGTATAATGAAAGGGAAGGCAGCGTTATACGCATTGAAATCAAAAACATATCGGCGCAGGAGCTTGAAGGCGATGCGCAGTATCTTTCGGAACGCTTTGTGCGCGGCGACTCGTCAAGGAATACCGAAGGCAGCGGTCTTGGGCTTGCGATAGCAAGGAGTTTTACGGAGCTGCAAGGTGGGACTTTTAAGATAGAGATTGATGGGGATTTGTTTAAGGTTATTTTGGAGTGGGGGATATAACTAAAAGGAAAATAGTGATGCTTAAAGATTTTAAAATCGGTTTGGGTATCTGGAAAAGGCTGACGGATTTAAGGTATGTGGCAATAAAAGCTGTTGTGGCTATGGCGTCAGGCTGTGTGGCGGTTGTGTATGTGGCGCCAATGCTATATGAACGGGTAACTGAAATTGTATCGTCGCTTAATTTAGATGAGGTCAATAACCCCGTTGTTCGCAGCGATAAAGTGATTATAGTATTGGCGTTGGTTCATATTGTGACCTTTGGCGTTGCGGCGAAAGGGATTGTGTATAGGGCGTACGATAGAAATAAGGATTTGTTTTATCAGCTTGCGGTTAGTAAGCGGGCAGGGTGTATCTGCACGATGTTCCAACAATTTAACTGGTACGCCTATGCGCTTGTCATGTTGCTTGCAATATGCGGCGATATTGTGATGCCGTGGTATTTGCTGATTCTGGTATATACGTTGATTTATAGTATTGGATTTTATATTTATTATAGTATGGCGGACTCAGGAGTTGGAATTTATAGTCGTGTGATGGACGCTGAGATTTGTATAAATGAGAGAATAAATTTCAGGTCTTTTTTTAGATGTGTTTCCAAGTTTTTTGCAGGTTCTTTCCAAGATAACATATTTAAAAAGTACCCATTACTTGAAGTCTTTAAAATTACAATCTATAGACTGTATCAGTCAAAAAGTTTGACAGCGGCTAAAATTATCCTGCTTATTTTTATTATCTATTGTGGCAGGATACATATGCTGCATGGCATTATTTTTCTTTTAGCGGACGCATTTTTGATTTTACTTAATGATTGTTACTGGAAAAAAGAGAGCGGTAATTTCCAATATTTTTCAGAAATCGGGATTCCGTTTTCCAAATATTTGCGTGTGCATTTTGCCGCAGGGATATGCTTCAATATTGCCGTTCCTTTGCTGCTTTTTTTGATTATGGGTGGAGAGTTTACAGCGGCAGCAGTCAGCTTTTGTCTGCTATCGTACCTATTGATATTTTGGTACATGGCGCAGATTTATATTTACCTTAACATAGGAAAGGATAAAGAAGGAATAATTTTACTGTGTGAAATAATTTTTTTGGCTATGGCGCTTTTGCTGCCGGCTGGCCTGCTTATGCTGGTTTGGCTGTATAAAAAGAGTGCATGTGCATGGAGGGAAAATCAATGCTTGCGATAAACGGCGTGACTAAATGCTATGATGGACAAAACGGAATCAGGGATATTGATTTTTCCTGCAAAAAGGGGGAAGTGATTGCGCTGATTGGTCCCAATGGAGCCGGAAAAAGTACCCTGCTTAAAGTTATGGCGGGTGTATTAAAGGCAGATAAAGGCTGTGTGCTTCTTGATGGCTGCGATACGAGGGAGTACGAAAATCGAAAGCAAATCGGGTATATGCCGGATAAGATGGAGCTTGCTTACGGACTGACGCTAAAGGATTTTCTACATATGGCGTCTGATTATAAATACGACGGACGCTTTAGGGAAGAAATCGGGCAAGCTCTTAGCATGTTTGGCTTGAGCGATTATCAAAATCAAGAGTTTTGCAAACTTTCAATGGGCAATCAGAAAAAAACGGCGATTATTGCGGCTTTTATGGGGAACCCGCCCCTGATAATCTTAGACGAGCCAACGAACGGCATAGATACAATGGGGATTATTGCGCTCAAGCAGGCTATTAAGGCAGCGCAGGAAGCGGGGAGTATCGTATTTGTATCAAGCCATATTTTAGATTTTGTCAGTACGATTTCCGATAACAATATTTTCTTAAAAGACGGAAGAATCGCGGCGGTTGAAAAAGACAATTTGAAACTGGAAGAGAAGTATAAGATGTTGTATAATTACTAATTTTACATAATATAATCACACTTATTGCAATGACTCACAGATTTATTTAACCATTATGATTTTAGACATCTTTCTTAATAACAAAAAACACTGTAATCACCGTAGCATCGGCATTTTCAGTGTTTTCTTTAGGGTTGGGCTGTTATAAACAGTCAACAGCTCGTAGGGGAATCGAACCCCTGTTTCCGCCGTGAGAGGGCGGCGTCTTAACCGCTTGACCAACGAGCCATGAACTTGCACTTGCTTATTTTATTATAGATTAGTACAAAATGCAAGTCTTTTTTTGAATTTTTTGTATTGATTTTTTTAATTTCTATGATATACTTTCTTTTATGGGGCATTAGCGCAGTTGGGAGCGCGCAACATTCGCATTGTTGAGGTCACGGGTTCGAATCCCGTATGCTCCATTAAATTAATTATGAGCTTTTCTGATATCTGCTTATCTAAGGAAATACTTGTATATGGTTTTATGATTTTTTATGGAAAATGTCTTGAATAGCTGCCATATCCCAAATATAATATAATTTTCGGTTGAAATAAGGACATATGCTCTGAATAGTATTCTATCGGTTTATGGTATATAATAGAAATTAATTATATATGATTGTGGGGAAGTGATTATGGAAGAAATAAAAACTTCAGTTTATGAAGATTTGTCCGTGTTTATAGACGAATCTGGCAGTATAACCAAGACTGATATATCATATAATAGATATTTTGTTGTTGCTATTTTGTTTACACGGAAGTATAGCAGACTGCAAAGGTATTTTCAGAAAGGAATTGCGTCTTTAATACAAAATCCAAAATATAAAACAATGTTGGAACAAAATGGAGAAATAAAAGGAAGTAAACTGTCAGAAACAAAAAAAGAGCCTATTTATGAACGTATTATAAGGAATTGTTCGGATGATTTTGAATTAGGTATTATTGTTTTGGATAATACTTATACCACTGATGAGTTTATAAAAAATCATGCCAGAACATTCAATTACATATTACAACTTTATTTAGACAATATGTTTAGACATTGTAGTAAATACGCTAAAAATACGAGAGATATAAGGATATTGCTTGACGAACAAAACATTTCTACAGATGCGAAATATACACTGGCTGATTATCTGGAACAGCATTTTACTGTTATGAATCCTTTATGCCGTAATGTAGATGTTAAATATACAGATTCTAAAAATCATCCTATGATTCAATTAATTGATTTTATTTCTAATACATTTTATAGAAATCTTGAAAAACATGACAAAACAAGCATAAAAACAGTAAAAATGTTACTTCCATATGTTTGTGGAGGAAAAATTTTTGACTTTTCGACTAATCATAACACAAAATTATTATTGAATGAATAATATACAATATACTTGACAACACTATTTATGGTATGTTATATTTACTTTACCAAGTAATTTCCCTTATACGGTGCATGAGGATGTAAGGCGGCTGTAATGTCGTCCACCATAGGGTTTTGGTAGAAAGGCATTCCAGATATGGGATGTTTTTTCGCTTTGTAGGTAAATATTTTCATAATATATAAAGAGGCGGAACTGATCATCCCGTCTCTTTTATTGTATTACTTTTCTATTCACAACACAATCTTCAACGTAAATCACCATCTTTCACTAAAATGGGGCAAAACGTCCATATTTCTTGCAGAAAGCCATAATGGTTTATGGATTTGAAAAAGATATAGTAGAGTAGTATGATTTTATAGATAAATACTTAAAGAGATTCAACGAGATGGCGTATGGCTCTCTTTTTTTGTTACAATAAAAATAACTTCTTTTTTGACTTTTCCATTCATTCAGTCGTTATACAGGATAGAGGGGGTGATGATGTGCTTGAGAAAATCATACGGAAGTATTATGACGAAATTTTCCGCTACTGCTATCATCATGTGGCAAGCCGCGCCGCTGCGGAGGATTTGTGTCAAGATACTTTTATGAGTTTTATCGAGCACTATGAAGATTACCGCCATGAAGGTAAAGTAAAGAATTACTTGTATGTGATTGCCAAAAATAAATGCCGTGACTATTACAAGAAACACACGCCGCTTCTTATTGAAGATATTCCCGAATATGAGAGCAGGGAGTGTATAGAAGAGACGGTTGTTATCAGGCAGATGGTTATGAGTCTGCCGGAAGAGTTTAGGGAAGCAGTCATATTGCGGTATTTTCAGAACCTTCGCTATAGTGATATTGCAGCATTTTTCAATGTCAGCCCTTCGCTTGCTAAATACAGGGTGAAAAGGGGACTGGAGCTGTTAGCCGAAATGGAAGGAGGAGCCGATGGAACAAAAGGAGATTAAGCGAAAATTAAGACAATATGCGTCTGCAAGTAAGAAAATCGTACCGATAGAAAAAGAGAGCAATGTTCAGAAACTTTTGCAAATTGAAAAAGAAGTCAAAACGCAAGAACTTATGAAGTTAAAATCCGAAACCAAAATGCAGGAAATCTTGCATGGTGAAAATACTGCCGATATTGCGCTGAATACCAGAGGCAGCGTATGGACTTTTATCATAGAGCAGCTTGGCTATCTGGGAAGATACTGTCTATTCTGGCAGGCGGTGTGGCTTGCGGTATTCTGTTATGTGATGTTAAACGGAGTGCCGGCGCTTCTTGGAAAAAGCGGGCAAAACGGAGTTCTGATGGCAGTTTCGCTTTTGACTCCGCTGCTTGTACTGTTGACGGTAGAAGAGGTTATGAAAGTGTACCAGAGGAGTATGTTGGAAATCGAGTACGCAACGAAATATTCCCTGCGGAGTGCGGTGATGGTACGCATGGCGGCTTTATGCGCGGTACATTTTCTTATGCTGCTTACATGTATTTTCTGTCTGCACTCACGGCTTGAGTCGAATGCAGGACGGCTGCTTATATATGGAATTACGCCGATGATTATTATGACGGGGATTATTTTGAAATTAATGCAGCATTGTCAGGGCGAGACTTTGCGAAATGTGGCAGCAGGGGTATATTTGTTCATGGCAGTTTTGGTAATTGCCGCAGACACAGAGCGTTTTGGCTGGTATCAGCCTATCTGTTTCAAAGTCTGGTGTATAACGTGTGTGGCAGGCGTTATCTTCGATGTGTGGCAGTTTATATGCCTGAATAAAAAATTAGAGGCTTATGAGCAAATTGTGTGTCATGAATAGCATTATTAGGTACGAAGCTTCGTAATTGCCAAATAGTTATAGAAAGGAACTTTAACATGGAACTAACATTAGACAGAGTAACAAAGCAGTATAAAAATAAAATTGCCGTAGACCGCCTGAGCGTAACGTTAAGCGAAGGAGTCTACGGGCTGCTCGGCGCAAACGGAGCAGGTAAAACAACCCTTATGCGTATGATTTGCGGAATCGCGGAGATTAGCAGCGGCGAGATTAGGCTTGATGGTGAAGAGATTGGCGCGATGAAGGACAGATATCGCGAACTTTTAGGATATCTGCCGCAGGACTTCGGCTATTATCCTAATTTTACCGCGATGGAATTTATGTTATATATCGCTTCGCTAAAAGGACTTAACCGTAAATATGCGAGAAAACGAAGCGAGTATCTTTTGTGCAAAGTGGGGCTTGATAGTGAGATGCGGCATAAGATTAAAACTTTTTCGGGCGGTATGCGGCAGCGTCTCGGTATCGCGCAGGCACTTTTAAACGAGCCGAAGATTCTTGTGCTGGACGAACCTACCGCGGGATTAGATCCAAAAGAGAGGGTGCGTTTCCGCAATATGATTGCAGACTTAGGTAAGGAGCGGATTGTCATTCTTTCCACGCATATTGTTTCGGACGTGGAAGAAATTGCGGATTGGATTTTTCTAATGAAGCAGGGGCAGTTTATCGCGCAGGGGACGCTTAATAATTTAAGGGAGCATTATCTTAAAGTGGCAGGTACAGATACGGCGGCGGAGTTTAACTTGGAAAAACTTTATCTGTATTATTTTGAGGAAGAGTAATTATTCAGCAGGTCTACGCACTTATTGCGCTGACTGCATGAAAATGATGAAGGAGAGAATAGCGATGATGCGATATGAGTGGAAGAAAATATTTGAACGCAGGCTGAACGTAGCGGCAATGCTGCTGGGGTACGCCCTGATTATCATATGTATATTTTCCTATTTGGCGCAGGAGAGTTTCTATGATGAAAAGAGCGGCAGTTATATAGAGGGGGCGGAAGCGCTGCGCTTGAATCAGGAAAGGGCAAAAATGCAGACCGATATAATCACTGAGGAATATGTAACTAAGCTAATAAGCGAAATACAGAGTCATGGTATGGACTTAGAGAGCGACAAGGCATATGCCGAAATTATCAGACCGCTTGGCAATATATTTTATTTTGTCTCCAAAAATTATACGGATATGCGGGAGAAAAATACGGATATCGGCGCGCTTGGCAGAGTCGATTTAACTGACGGCGCAAGGTTTTATGAAATGCGCATGGAGAAGATTTCCAATTATTTAAACTGCGATTTTTCCTTTGGAAATTATAAAGAAATAGAGAAAGAATACTGGATTAAAAAAGCGCAAAACACTAACATTCCGTTTCGCTGGGGGAGCATGAGCGTTATGGATAGCCTGCTTAGTCTTACTTTCGTGGGCTTGTATCTGCAGCTTGTGATTGTAATATGTGTAAGTTCAGTTTTTTCATATGAGTATGAACAAGGCGCAGCGTCGCTTTTGCTTACGACGAAGCATGGAAAAAGTAAAATGATTCTTAATAAAATCGCAGTTTCCCTGATTTTTACAGTGGGGTATTTATCGGGCGGGGCGTTGCTTGCGGTAGGAGTGACCGCTGCGCTTGCAGGTTTGCCGGGGGCTGATTTGCCGATACAGTTATGGAACTCCGTGATACCGTATAATCTCACTGTGGGGCAGACTCTGCTCGCCGCAGTTGCAGTCAATCTTATGATTGGCGTTACGATAACATTAGTATTGCTGTGCTGTTCTGCTGGATTGCGCTCTTCGTTTGTAACATTGGTTATTGGTGCGGCAATCATTATTGCGCCGGCGTTTTTTGATATGAGCAGGGAAAGCGGCGTATGGAACCACATCAATTATCTTTTTCCGGTCAGGGTATTTGATATTAAGAATGTGATAGGCTCGTATGTGAGTTATACGCTTGGAGACATCGTGATTCCGTATCTGGAAATGGCGGTTATTGTGTATGTCGTGATTAGTGCTGTGGCGTTTCTGTTTATAAAGAAGGGGTTTGTAAAGGCGGGATAGATTAAAAGGTGTAAAGTTCTAATAATCAATGGACTTTACACCTTATTTATATTCTATGACTTTGTATTTTCAATGCGCCTGCGGAAATGGTGTGGAACGATGCCGCTCCATTTTCACAACATACTCGCTCGTTCCTTCTTCAAGTTGACGTTCACCGGTCAATGAAAAACCATGACGTCTATAAAAACGAATTGCATCAGTATTCTTTTCTAAGACAAATAAGGTCGAAATATCAAACGTTTGAATTGCAAATTCGACTAACTTTGCACCGATGCCTTCGTTTTGGAAGAATGAGTCTACATATAGCTCAATAAGCTCGTTGCCTTCTATATGAAACATTCCCTTTACAAAATCATCATCATATACCCAGATGTTTTCAAGCTTTTCCGGGTTGTTGATATAATCCTGCGCTAAAGGTAGAACCTGCATTTCTCCGAAGGAAACCTTATCGTTGCAAAAAATTCTCCTATAGTTCATTCTTTTTGTAAATATCAATATTTCTGCGATTCTCGAAGCATCTTGTATTGTTGCTTTTCTGATATTGTCCATGAAATTTCCCCTAATACTGACTTTGATTTTCTTGATTTCCGAAATATAATTTTACCACAACATTATTTATATTGCCATTAGAAAAGATAGTCTGCCTTGACATTAGCTTTTATTTCTGACATCATATAACCATGTGGCGTATTTGATATGGAGATAATTTTACAATGAAAAATCTGATTAGCTTAAGCGATTATACGCTAGACGAAATAAATGAAATATATAAAATAGCAGACGAACTTGAACAGGGAAAGCATAGTGGAGATTTGGCGGGTAAAACCGCAGTTATGTTTTTTCCAAGTACCAGCATCAGGACAAGGGTTACTTATGAAAAAGGAATATATTTACTAGGCGGACAGAGCATCCTTTTTTCCACAGAGACGCTTGATAAAAAAGAAGACCTGCAGGACGTTGTCGGCTATCTGAATAATTGGGCTGATTTACTTATTGTGCGGCATAGCGAGATAAGGATAATAGAAACGATAGCAAAGTATGCAAAAGTTCCGGTAATCAATGCAATGACGGCGTTAAACCACCCTTGTGAAATCCTTTCAGACTTGTATGCGCTGTCGAAAATTAAAGGCGATATTACAAAATATAAGTTTCTCTTTTGCGGGGTAGACGGAAATATAGGAAGGGCGTGGAAAGAAGCATCTAAGACGGTAGGATTTGAATTAGAGCAATGTTGTCCCGTGGGCTATGAGATTGAAGGGCTGACCGTATACCACGACATCGAAACTGCAATAGTGGGAAAAGATATTGTCTGCACTGATTCGCTGCCTGCGGCGGTGATTGATGATTTTAAAAGGTGTCGGGTTACAAAAGAAGTTATGGAAAAAGCAAACAAAGGCGCAATACTAAACCCTTGTCCGCCGTTTTACAGAGGGGAAGAAGTTTCACAAGATGTAATTAATTCCGAATACTTTGCTGGATATGAGTTTAAGAAATGTCTGCTTTATGTTCAGCAGGCGATAATGTTATATTGCTTATCATGAATTAAGGATAATAGATGATTATGAAATTATAGTTTCACAAAAGCCGAACAATAGATAATTGCAAAAGGAGTACAAGAATATATGCTGACAAATGAAATACAAAACGAATTATTTAGAATGCAGGATAAAAAGTACCGAGATTTTCATAGTAAACTTATACCGACGGTTGATTATGATACCATAATAGGCGTGAGGACTCCAAAGCTGCGGGGGTATGCGAAGCAGCTTATAAAAAGGGCTGATATCTCTGAATTCCTGAATGCGCTGCCACATCAGTATTATGATGAGAACCAGCTTCATGCCTTTATTATCTCGGAGATTAAAGACTTCGGGCAATGTATAAAGGAGGTATGCCGTTTCCTTCCATTTATTGATAATTGGGCAACCTGCGACCAGTTATCTCCGAAAGCGTTCAAAAAACATCAAGATGAACTTCTTACATATATAGAGGAATGGATAACTTCCGATAAGACATATACTGTACGGTTTGCCATAGAAATGTTGATGGTACATTTTCTTGACGAGAGCTTTGATATTAAGTATACTGAAAGGATAGCGGAAATCAGGTCGGACGAGTATTATATAAACATGATGATTGCATGGTATTTTGCAACGGCGTTGGCAAAGCAGTATGAGAAAGTTCTGCCATATATAGAAAACAGGCGGCTGGATATCTGGACGCACAATAAAGCGATTCAGAAATCGATTGAAAGCAACCGCATTACGCCAGAGCAGAAGGAATACCTAAGAAGCTTGAAAATTTCAAAAAAATGAATGGAAATACTTATAGAAGGAAAATATTGATAATTAATATTCATAACCTATGTGCTACAATGTAATAGCCACAAGGAAACAAGTGGTGCAAGGCGCATTTGTCTTCTGGTGGAAAAACATAATAACATAATAGGTGGAGGTACTTATGAATATTAAGACAATGAACATATTGGCAGGCGTATTGTTTGCGCTTGCAGGAGTTGTAACTTTGCTTGAGGGAATTTTCAATACCAGAGCGTCCAATATATGTATAGGCATAGCGCTTGTAATAGTCGGGGCGTTATATTTTGTTCAGAGGAAGAAATTGCTGTAGATTATGCTTTGCGCTTTAAAGCATGGCGGAAGTATTGAAACATTATGATGTGGAGAAAGAAATGAGGCAGATAATTCAAAAAAGAACGCTGATTTTAGTAGTGGCATTATGTATAATTGCGGGGGGGGCGATTAGCTGCAGCGGCAAGAAACAGGAAAATATAGGCGAGATTACGGCGCTTACGGTAAATTATGAAGAGAACCCGCTTGGAATAGAACGGACGCCATTGTTTGGCTGGCAGATGATATCTGATGTGGAAGGGCAGCAGCAGACAGCATGTAGGATTGTTGTGTCGGAAACTGAGGAGAAGCTGGAAAAACAGGAGTATGTATGGGACAGTGGCCGGATGGAGACTGGCGTATCTGTGGCAATACAATATGCTGGTGAAGTTTTACAACCGGAAACCTGCTATGTATGGAAAGTGTATGTGTGGGATAAGGATGGAAACTGCATAGAAAGCAATGAAAAAGCTACATTTGAGACAGGGGTGGCTGATGGCGGTTGGGAAGGCGCTTCATGGATTGGTGTAAGAAAGTCACAGGAATCAAAAAGTGGACGATGGCTTGACATCAATGATTACCAGATTGAGTATGATGTGAAGCTTGAAAGGACGACCTCGGGTTTTGTATGGGGCATGGACACAAATCAATATGGAAGATATATGAAGTGCTGCATTAATACTCGTGGAGATAATATTGAGTTTTATATTGCAGAGTGCTTAGGTACAGAAGAGAATACAGGCGATAAGATTTTGCTGAATGAAGAATTTTCAGAGATATTTGGCAGCATGGAAGATTTTTATAATGCTGTACATCATGTTGAATTGGATATAGATGGAATTACAGTAACAGCAAGTATTGATGGAGTGCAGGTTTGGAATAAGTCTTATACGGAAAATGGCATGGAACTTGGAAATATCGGGTTGTGGACTACAAGAGGAGCTTTTTATGCCTATTATGATAATATCATAATAACTGACAGTGAAAATAATGTCATTTGCAACGAAACGTTTGACAATGAAAACGCCCATATTTTTTCTCCATATTATGCCAAAATAGTAGACGGTTGGTGTGAGGCGGATTCAGGTTTTATGCTTATGCAAGATGTAGAGGAACCGGCGCCAATATTGCAGCGAAGTTTTGGAAAAACAAGTGACAGCGATATTATATCGGCAAGACTCTATGCTACTGCGCTTGGAAATTACAGGATATTCTTAAATGAAAATGATATCTGTGGAGAATACTTGACGCCGGGGAGGTCTATTTATACTAAAGAAGTATATTACAGAACTTATGACGTTACGGAATTTATTAATGATAGCAGCGATGTGGAAAATGTTATTTGTGCTGTACTTGGTCATGGAAACTATAATAAATCCAACAATAATTGGGGAGAAGACCTTGCATTTCAGGCTAAATTAGTAATACAGTATGAGGACGATACTCGTCAGGTAATTGTTACTGATGAAAATTGGCAGGTGAATGATGATGGTCCTATCCGTAATGATGATATGTATCAGGGGGAATATTATGATGCTGAGAAGGAAGTAATTCAGGAAGATAAGTGGAGAGCTGTAGATATATTTACTGAATATGATACGCTTTATAAAATAGCAGCAGAAACCCCGGCAGTAAAATCTATTGAAACATTGAGCCCGTTGAGTGTATCAGAACCTGTTCAGGGGCAATATGTATATGATTTTGGACAGAATTTTAATGGAAACTGTCAGATTACATTGAAAAATACGAATGGTAAAAAGGGGCAGGTCGTTATTATTCGGTATGCGGAAGCGATAAATAGTGAAAAACTTTCAGGCTGTGATGATGCTTACGGCACAATTTATACAGAAAATTTGTATACTGCTGACAATACAGATTATTATGTCATTGGAGGATATGGCGAGGAAACTTATATGCCTAGTCTTGTATGCCGGGGATTTCGCTATGTGCAGATTTCGGGAATAGATGAGGCAATTCCTATTGAAGATATAAATGGTATTGTACTCAGCACAGACAATAGACGGACTGGCACTTTTTCATGTTCAGACGAAAAGGTAAACAGGCTGTATGAAAGTATATATTGGACGCAAATCAGTAACTATCTTGATGTGCCAACAGACTGCCCGCAGCGAGACGAGCGTTTTGGCTGGACCGGAGATGCGCAGGTATTTGCCAATACAGCGGCGTATAATGCCGATGTCCATAATTATCTGCAAAGATATGTAGAAATGATAATCAGTGGACAGAGCGAGTATGGAGCATTTCCAGATATTGCACCGAGCGCAGATGGAGCCAGCAATGCAAACGGCTGGAGCGATGCAGGTATCATACTTGTATGGGAACTTTATCAACAGTATGGGGATACTGCAATTATAAAGAAAAATTTGGATGCAATGTGCAACTATGTGGATTATCTTGTTGATACAAGTGATGATTTTATACGTTCACATTCTGGCTACGGCGACCACAATGCAATGTCAACGCCAGATGATGATATTATAGATACTGCACAGTGCGCATATGTGGCAAAGCTTTTAGCCAAGATGAGCGAAGATATTGGTGAAGACGATATTGCTGCGAAATATACTACAGTTTATGAACAATATAAGAAAGCATGGCAGGAGCATTATATAAATGAAGATGGTTCTATTGACTGTTGGCTTCAATCAATATATGCGCTTGGACTTGCATTTGGATTGTATCCGGAAGAACTTGAAGCACAGGGCGCAGCCTGCTTAAATGCTGCAGTAGCGGCAAATGATTATCACTTGAATACAGGATATATCGGAACACAATTCGTATTGCCAATGTTATGTAAATATGGATATGTTGACGCGGCATATCGGATTTTACAGCAGGACACATATCCCTCATGGAACAATATACTTTCCCATGACCAAACGACGCTTACAGAGGCATGGTTTACTTGCTATGATATTGATGACGGGACATATGAAATTCGTGGTTCTCTGAATCATTATGCGCTGGGAACAGTAGGGCAATGGCTGTATAGTGATGTGTTAGGAATAAAAAGAGATGAGTCTAATCCGGGTTTTAAACACTTTTATATATGTCCGATGGTAGGCGGAGGATTGACCTATGCTTCAGGAAGTTATGAAAGTGTTTATGGACGAATTGAGAGTAGTTGGGAGTTTACAGGGAATGAAGTGGTATTCCGTTTTAGTATTCCTGCCAATACGACAGCAACCGTTTCACTGCCGGATGTGCAGTATCAGAATATGGAACTTGGGGCAGGAAATTATGAGTACCATGTTGAAGTGCTGCCTTAATTCTGTTATAAATGAAAAGATAATTTGTAATATTTTGGAACTACATATAATTTAGAAAGGTTATATCAATGGCTGGTAAGTTTGCAAAAAAGTACATAGGCGATAAAGCTTTTTATAAGATGGTACTTGCCGTCGCAGTTCCTATCATGGTGCAGAACGGCATTACGAATTTCGTCGGAATGCTTGACAATATCATGGTGGGGCAGATTGGCACCGAACAGATGTCGGGCGTGGCGATTGTCAACCAACTTCTTATGATATATTACCTGTGTATCTTTGGCGGACACGCCGGCGCGGGTATTTTTACGGCGCAGTATTACGGACAGAAGGACGTGGAGGGCATTAAGCATACCTTCCGCTATAAACTTTGGATGGCACTGATACTGACAGTGGGCGCTGTGGCTTTATTACTGCTTTTTGGCAGCAATTTGATTCAGTTGTATTTAAACGGCAGCAACGATGGCGGGGACCTAGCGGCTACATTAAACTATGGTATAAGTTATCTGCATGTAATGCTTCTGGGGCTGCCTGCATTTATGGTGGTTCAGGTATATGTAAGTATCTTACGCGAATGCGGGGAAACGGTAGTACCGATGAAAGCGGGCGTTGCCGCCGTCATCGTCAATCTGTTTTTTAATTATCTGCTGATTTATGGCAAGCTGGGGCTTCCCGCACTCGGAGTAATAGGCGCGGCGATTGCAACCGTCATATCGAGATACGTCGAGGCGGCGCTTGTGATTGTATGGACGCATACGCATAAGGAAAAGAATCCTTATATAGTTGGAATTTATAAAACCTTGAAAGTGCCGAAACATCTTGTGGGAAAGTTTTTTATAAAAGGCGCGCCGTTACTTATCAACGAAACCTTGTGGTCGGCGGGAATGGCAGTACTTATACAGTGTTATTCCGTAAGAGGACTCAGCGTTATAGCGGGGCTTAATATTGCCAATACAATCAATGGCGTATTCAACGTCGTCTTTATTGCGATGGGCGACGCTGTGGCGATAATCGTAGGACAGCTTCTGGGCGCGGGTAAGATGGAAGAGGCAAGGGATACCGATAATAAGATAATTGCATTTTCTGTTGGCAGTTGTATAATAGTAGCGGCGGCGATGGTCTGCATTGCGCCGTTCTTCCCGCAGATTTATAATACGACTGCTGACGTTAAGACGCTTGCCGCTGAACTTATTATTGCACAAGCGATTTTTATGCCGCAGGCGGCGTTCATGCACGCAGCTTATTTTACGCTACGTTCAGGCGGCAAGACGATAGTTACGTTTTTATTCGACAGCGTCTTTGTCTGGTGCGTAAGCGTCCCCGTGGCTTATTCGCTAAGCCGGTTTACGCTGCTGCCTGTTATCGTTATTTTCGCGATGGTGCAGATAGCGGACTGGATAAAGTGCATTATAGGCTTTATTCTGGTTAAAAAGGGAGTATGGCTGCAGAATATTGTGACGGAATAATTTTATTTTGACGTATAATGATTAAGGTTTTAACGACAGTCTTAGGCACGGCATTGAAAGCTGTTATGTCTAGGGCTGTTTTTTATATCAGAAAAAGAGTTAGGACAGGAAAAATAAATTTATTTTAAATGAAGATTTTTGCAAGGCAGCATCGTTTAAGTAAATGAAAAACATTTATATGGAGGTAGGATTATGAAAAAAATAATAATTATATTGTCTGTATGTAGTTGTTGTTTTCTATTTACAGGCTGTACGGCAGAAAATACTGTTTCTTCAAATGGTGGCATAGGCGCTGAAAATATAAGGGAAAGCGAATTGCAGAAAATGGATAATAAACTACCGGAGATAGAACCTGTTGTTGAAGATAACTGGCCTGACAGCATAGGCAGAGAAAATGAAAATACAACTGCTGAAAATCTTTCATTTGACATTCAAATTTCAAATCCAATGGTATTATATATTGCCTGCGTTACAGAGAGCGGAAAATTGAATATGGAAATAACAAGTAGCGACGGAGAAAGGATTTTTAGCGCAAGTGATATTCAAACAGAAAATTTTGAGGTAACAATAAATTCTTCAGGAACATATAAAGTTATCATACAAGCTAAAGAACATACAGGCAGTTTTTTAATTTCCACTGAGTAATCTTTTGCGTATATCCTTTTGGACACAAAAAAGCGCATGGTTCACATTTTACTGTTCCCATGCGCCTTTAGTCAAGAATTGTTGTTTTTTGTGTTTCTTCATAACGCTCACTTTGGATATAAGACCACTCATTAAATTTCTTCACTAGAATAGAATGATTTCACACTCATTCCACATTAGTATGTTATACTCAAAAAGAGGTGATTTGTATGGCTACATTACTTATTGTTGAAGATGACCGTAAAACAAACGAAGCAATATGTGAGTATCTTAAATCAGCAGGACATAACTTGATTCCTGCATACGATGGTTCTGACGCATTACAATTATTTGACAGCGGTATGATTGACTTGGTTGTACTTGATATTATGCTCCCCAAAAAATCGGGGCTTTCCATCCTGCACGAAATAAGACAAAAAAGCTCTGTCCCTATACTTATGCTGACAGCGGTTGAAGATGAATATACACAGATTACAAGTTTTGATGAACAAGCAGACGATTATATAACGAAACCATTTTCGATGATTTTGTTAGGACGACGTATTACTGCTCTTTTGAGAAGAAGCGGAAAAGGCATAATGTCCAATACGATGACTTTTGGAAATGTAATTGTAGATTTTTCTGGTTATACGGCAAAGGATGATAATGGAAAAATTGATGTTACTCCAAAAGAAATAGATTTACTGAAGTTGCTTGTAGAACATAAAGGACTGGTACTTACCCGTTCTCAGATACTTGATGATTTATGGGGAGACAGTTATCCTATTATCGACAGAACAGTTGATACCTATATTAAGAATCTTAGAAAGAAACTGCGGCTTGAATGTATTGTTACTGTCAAAGGCATCGGTTATAAATATGAGGTGGACGTATGAAGAAAATGAAGATATTTCCAAAAACTTTTTTATATACTTTAGGGTTGCTGCTTTTTATAGTTGGAATCGCCCATCTTTTGCTTTATGTATTTATACCACACGAAATTATGGATATTACGATTAAGACAAATGAGCAAATATCTTTAAGCACAGATTTTAATGTAGCGCCTTATGTTAGGCAGACAATCGTAAATGCTTTGCCATTATCTTTGGTTTGCAGCATTATTATTTCCGTAGTCTGTTCTCTTCTATTTTCCAGAAAAATAACTGTTCCTATTAAGCACATCAATGCAGTAACGGGACTAATGGCGCAAATGGAAAAGGATGCTTTTTGCAATATCAGTTCAAAAGATGAAATCGGCGTGTTAGCGGATAACATTAACCATTTATATCAGAGTTTGTTGTCAGCAATTCATAATCTTGAAATTGAAAAACAAAATGTAATAGAAAGTGAAAAATCGAAAATTGATTTTTTGCAAGCGGCTTCACATGAATTAAAAACACCTGTTACGGCGTTGAATGCTACTTTAGAAAATATGATACTTGGTATTGGAAAATATAAAGACTATGACATTTACCTGCCAGAATGTAAAGAAATGACAGAGCAGCTTGCAAATATGATACATGATATTCTTGAAACATCACGGCTAAGTATATCATCAGAAAATGAGAAAGAGGTCGAAATTAATTTATCAGAAATACTTTCTGTTCTATGCGAACCATATATTTTGATTGCAAAGGCAAAGGGCATTATATTTACGCTTGAGTTGTCAGAGGATTGCATGGCGGTTTTGCCACAGCGTATGTTTGAGAAAGCCGTTTCTAATATACTTGCTAATGCGATAACATATACAGAAGCAGGCAAAACAGTTTCTGTATATTTCAATGCTAAAAAACTTATTATTGAAAACGAATGTCTGCCGATTCCTGCTGAAACACTACGCCATTTGTTCGAACCGTTTTATCGTCCAGACTTTGCCCGAAACCGTGATAGCGGTGGTAACGGACTTGGGCTATATATTGTCGCAACATTGTTTCAAGTAATGGATATTTCCTATTCTTTCAATCAGATGGAGCAACCGCAGGGAATGAGGTTTACCATCAACTTAAAGTAGAATATGACAGAAAAGAAAATTTTTTGCTAATTTCATATACATTTCATACTGGTTCCATATTGGAAAGATATGATATGGCTGTCTGCTAAATAATTAATTTAGAAAATGGAGGTAGTTAAATGAGTACAGTCGAGCGAGCATTTTTATATGTCACAAGAAAAAAGGGGAAAAGTATATTGCTCTTTTTTGTCCTTCTTATTATGGCAACTTTTGTGTTGTCAGGACTTTCGGTTGGAAAAACAGCACAGTCAGAGCAAAAAAAGCTGCGGCAAACAATGGGGGGAACATTTGAACTATCACCCGAATTTTCTGAAAAAAATCCATATTTCAAAGTAATAAACGATGGTGAAGGTGGAATGACATTATATACGGAGCGCCCTTTAACGCAGGAAATGATTGATTTAATCTTGAAAACGGACGGAATAAAAAGTTGTGATGCAGATACGCAAAGTAATGTTCAAGCAAACATCGAAATATTTGAAGGAAATGTTGCGTTAAAGGGCGAGATAAATGATTCCGTATATGCAAGGACTGTTTATTCAAGTGAAACCAATTCCTTTTTTACCTCGCAGAGATTGCAGTTGATTGAGGGGAGGCATATAACAAATGCCGAAAAGTATTCAGCCGTAATAAGTAAAGAATTAGCAGACAAAAACGGCTTGAAGATTGGAGACAGTTTTTCCATAAAGGCAGATTTTGAAGTTAAAGTGAATATTATCGGATTTTATAAAATCCTTGCCCCCGACTCTGCATTTGAAAACATTGCCACCTACGAAAAAATCGAAAATCAGATTTTTGTGGATTATTATACGCTGCAAAAGCTTTTTAAAGATACTCCCGTAGGCTTTTTGTCAGCAAAATTTTCGGTTGATGATCCTGCAGACCTTGAAAAAATTACCAAAGAAGTAAAGGAAAATTCTGAAATTGATTGGCAGGCGTTTACGCTTACGACCGATAATAAAGAGTATCAACAAGCTGCTGCACCGCTTGAAAAGCTACAATTTTTGGTTACATCAATTATTTTGGTCATTGCATTGGTCAGTGGAATAATTCTTGCTTTAATACTTACTATGTGGGGAAGAAGCCGTGTCCATGAAACAGGAGTGCTGCTTTCTATTGGCATTTACAAAAGTAAAATTATCGGTCAATATTTGGTTGAGGTTTTGATGATTGCCATAATAGCTTTTGGAATATCATTTTTTACGAGTAATGCAGTTGCAAATCAACTGGCAAACGGACTTATTGAAAGTCCATCAAGTGAAGAAAATTCAAGCACTGATAACAATGTGGTATGGAATATTAAAGACGATTATGGTCTTGATTTGGACGATGTTGATATCATAATAGCAGATGAAATCGAGGAAACCGAGAAAATCCATGTTTCAGTTGATATTTATGATATGTTTCGGCTATATTTGATTGGATTTGCAATAATCATGTTTTCGGTTCTTGTATCATCGGGTACGGTAATGCGTTTGAAGCCGAGAGAGATTCTATCAAAAATGAGTTAAAGAAAGGAGTTTTCACTAGTGTCTGTATTTGAAATTAAAGATGTATCTTACTCTTATGACAGAAGTAAAAAGATATTGACAGCGATAAATGCTGTATTTGAAACGGGAAAGATGTATGCCATACTTGGAGAATCCGGCTCTGGAAAGACTACTTTGTTATCATTGCTTGGTGGGCTTGATGTTACGCAAAAAGGTGAAATTTTATTTGATGGTGAGAGTATTTTAGAGCATAAACTTGAATATCATAGACGCCATCGAGTCTCGCTTATATTCCAAAATTATAATCTCATTGATTATATGACACCTGTTGAAAATGTAAGATTGACAGCAAAACAGGATGTTATGCCGATGTTAAAAAGGCTTGGTCTGACCGAAGATGAAACAAAACGGAATGTGCTGAAACTTTCTGGTGGACAGCAACAGCGTGTAGCAATAGCGCGAACACTTGTGGCAGATGCCCCGATTATTCTGGCAGATGAGCCGACAGGAAATTTGGATGAAGATACTGCTGCTGAAATTACAGGTATTTTGAAAGATTGCGCCCACAGAATGAATAAATGCGTTATTGTTGTTACTCACTCTAAGGAGCTGGCGGAGCAGGCAGATACAGTTTTTTGCTTGAAGAAAGGTAAATTGCTTCGAGTATGAAATTTATTGCATTTTTATTACGATAGAGGAAAATGGAAAATCTCAAAAAATGATATTGAATAAAGAGAGAAAAACACATATGATAATAGTATATATATAATGAAAATCTAAAAGTAAATTATGGGGAAAAGTTAAGAAAACAATTTAAAGAAGAACAACTTTTTACTAAGGCAGGAAATGGAGAAATCACTTCTGATGACTTTTTATCTATGTTATGTTATGAGAATCCACAATTTCATATGAAGAATTATATAGAAAATTATTTGATATTAGAAAAAATAGGGAAAAGTCCTTCGGAGTGTCTCTTTGTAGACAATAGCGTAAAAAATCTTGAGGTTGCTGATGATTTAGGGATTCAGACAATTTTGTATAACAGAGACAATGTAGATTATGATGGAATCATAATAAATTCTTTTGTGGAATTAAGCGGCAAGTTAGATTTATAAATTCTGATATTAGGAGAGCCAACATATGAGAATAAGACCATATATAGAGGATAAAGATTACGAATACATAGAAAAATGGATTGATGATGAAAAAGTCCATGCTTTGTGGTGCGCTAATCTTATTTCGTACCCTGTTACAAAGGAAAATCTTCATAATTTTTTAGGAAAAAGTGCGATGGAGTGGACGGACAGTGCATATGTGGCAACGGAAAGCAATGGAAAAGTAGTAGGCTTTTTCTGTTATTCCATCAATATTGATGATAATTCAGGCTTTCTCAAATTTGTTATAGTTGACAGTAAAAAAAGAGGTGCGGGCTACGGTAAAGAAATGCTTAACTTAGCCTTGCAATATGCTTTTAACATAACGGGTGTGGATTTAGTCCGAATAAATGTATTTGAAGATAACATTGCAGCAAAACAATGCTATACGAAAATTGGTTTTGTAGTGGAAAGCATAACCAAAGGTGATTTTCAATACAAAGACGAGTTATGGAACAGGTGCCATATGGTAATTGAAAAAAGCAGTTTTCTTATCAAAGTCTGAAATAAAATCCATTATACATCAATTTCATAAATTCTTCACATATAATTTAAGTCTCGTTTAAGTTTCGCGTCCTATACTCTTCTCAAATAAAACGGAGCTATGTAGGCAGCGTTAATGCCTTACATAAATAAATTCACAGACTGAATAAGAACGGAGGAAAACCATGACATATCAGGCAGTATTTGAACGATACGAGATAAAGTACATTATTACAAGACAGCAGAAAGAGGCGGTGCTTGAAGCTATGGCGCCGCATATGCGGCTGGATAATTTCGGGCATACCGTAATCAGAAACATATATTTTGACACGGATAATTACCGGCTGGTGCGCAATTCTATAGAAAAGCCGATTTATAAAGAAAAGCTTCGTATCAGAAGCTATAAGCGCGTGGGACCGCAGGGAGAGGTGTTCATAGAGATTAAGAAAAAGTTTGACGACGTGGTATATAAGCGCCGTGAAGAACTTACATACGAAGAAGCGTCCAAGTGGCTTACAGAGGGGCGCTTCCCTAAAAAAACCCAGATAGGCGCGGAAATAGATTATTTCTTTGAATTTTACAGTACGTTATTGCCAAGAGTATTCTTATCATATGAGCGGGACGCTTTTTATTCTTTAGATAGAAGCGATTTCAGAATAACATTTGACGAGAATGTTCTAGCAAGGAATGACGAGCTTTCTCTTGCCGCTGATATCGGGGGAGATAAGCTTGTAGATGATGACAAGGTGCTTATGGAAATAAAAACATCCGATTCGATACCGCTTTGGCTGGCGCAGACGCTTGCCAAGGAAAAAATATATAAGACGTCGTTTTCCAAATACGGCACCGCATATGAGAAAATTATAGCGCAAGACAAGAGCAGAAAGGAATTTAGAAATGTTAAAGAATATTTTCAGAGGGCTGTTTGATACAGGCAGCATGGAAGTTATATCTGTATCTGAATTTATGATTTGTATTATTGCTTCACTTGTTATAGGATTTATAATAGCAGTTATGTATATGTATAAGTCTACATATTCCAAAAGTTTTATCGTTACGCTTGCCACGCTGCCTGCGGTAGTGTGCGTGGTAATCATGATGGTGAACGGCAATATAGGCGCGGGCGTTGCGGTTGCAGGGGCTTTCAGCCTGGTGCGGTTTCGTTCTGTTCCCGGTACGGCGAAAGAAATCGGAGTCATTTTCTTAGCGATGGGGGCGGGGCTTATTGCAGGCATGGGGTATATAGCGTATGCGCTCCTTTTTGCAGTAGCTATCGGGCTTATCAATATGGTATATTCGCATATCGGATTTGGGGAAAAGCATTATGCCGACTTGGATAAGACCATGCACATTACGATTCCAGAAGACTTGGATTATTATGATGTATTTGACGATATATTTGCCAAGTATACGAACAAGTGTGAGCTTATTAATGTGAAAAGCACTAATATGGGGAGCCTTTTCAAGCTTACTTATAATATCTCGTTTAAAGAAAAAAATACGGAAAAAGCGTTTATTGACGAGGTGCGCTGTAGGAATGGCAATTTGGAGATAATATTGTCCAATCGGGATAATTATGCGGTGGAGCTTTAATGATGGCTGAATGCTGCATGAACTCATATGATTCCCCTTGAGGTACGCTTTCGCTCCTTGTAAAATCGCAGCGGTACTAAGTTCAAAAGTCACTTCGCGTCTTTTTCACTAAAGTACAAGACCACTTGCAGTGGTCTGCGTTTTACAAGGACCTCAAGAGGGTGCTATGCGCCAGTGGCGCATGTTTAGCACCGACCGGAACGGAGTGTAGAAGCATATGAGTTCATGCAGCCCAAAGATTGTGAATAAGTAATACTTAAATAAGTAGGAAATGAAGGAAGGGGAATAGAAGTGAAAAAATTTATATACTTTGTAAAGATTTTGTCACTTGCAATAGCAATATGTCTGTTTGCAACGTCGTGTGGAAGTAATGCAGAAACAGTTTCGCAGGAAGTAAACTCGCAGGGGGCTGACTCGCAAGGAACTAACTCACAGAAAGAGGATTCGCAAGGAACAGATTCACAAAGTCTAAATGCGTCGGAGCTTTTTTCCAACCGTGATTTGTCATGGGAGTATGACGAATCGGAATGCGAAAAAGTAGAACTTGCCGACAATAATTCTACATCTAACTCAAAGGGAGTAGAGATAGACGGCAATGTTGTTACGATAACAAAGGAAGGAATTTATATATTGAGCGGAACCCTTAGCGACGGCATGATAATAGTCGATACGGATAAGACGCAGAAGATCCAGCTTGTGTTGAATGGAGTAAACATTAACAGCGCCGACTCAGCAGCGATATATGTAAAAAAGGCGGACAAAGTATTTATCACTCTGGCTGACGGCAGCGAAAATATACTCTCGAATGGCGGAAGTTTTACGGCGATAGACGATAATAATATTGATGCGGTCATTTTCTCTAAAGACGACCTTACTCTAAACGGCAAGGGAAGTTATAATATAGTTCTGAGCGCGGATAATAGTTTTTCCAAAGACGACATTACCATAGAGGGCACGGGAAGCCTTACTATATCCTCGCCGGCGGGACATGGTATTGTGTCAAAAGACGAACTTGTAATAACAGGCGGGGCGTATTATATCAGCGCATTATCGCATGGGCTTTCGGGTAAAGACATCGTGGCGATAGCAGATGGATATTTTGAAATAGATGCGGGGGAAGACGCCATACATTCTGTAAATAACGACGACTATTCTGTGGGAAATATATATATTGGCGACGGAGTATATGACCTAAGGGCAAAAAGCGATGGAATAAGCGCCATAAATGAGGTATGTATCGAAGGCGGCAGCATTATTATAGCTGATTCGTATGAAGGTATCGAAGGCAGAATTATAAATATAAGCGACGGCGTTATAAGCCTTAATGCGTCAGACGACGGAATAAACGCTACCGACAAGCGTGAAAATGCGGACGATAATGCAGACAAAATGCAGGGCGGTATGATGGGAGACGTGCAGAGCGACGCCAGCATAAATATATCAGGCGGCGTTACCATGATTAACGCCGAGGGCGACGGTCTTGATTCCAACGGATATATTACAGTGACAGGCGGCGAAGTTTATGTGGCGGGTTCATCAGGCGGTCAGGACGGCGCGCTTGATTATGGCATAGACGCCAGCATAAGCGGCGGCATTGTTGTAGCCGCAGGACAGAGCAATATGGCGCAGAATTTTGGCAATAATTCGGCTCAGGGTTCAATACTTGTCAATACAAATACTCAGAACGCGGCAGGCAGCGATATTGTTCTGCTTGACAAAGACGGAAATACGCTTGTGGAATGGACGATAGGGAAAAGCTATAATTCTGTGGTGGTAAGCTGTAAGGAGATAGCTGATAAAGAGTCATATACGCTTATGACGGGCGATACGGCGACTGAGGTTACGATGGACGGTCTGATTTATGGCGGCGGGTTCGGAACTCCCGGTGGAATGGGTGGTCGCGGAGGCTTTGGCGGTCACGGCGGAATGGGCGGCTTTAATGGCGGTGAACGTCCGGAAGGATTTAGAGAATTTGACGGAAGCGAACTGCCGGAGGATTTTAGAGAATTTGACGGAGGCGAACCACCGGAGGACTTTAGAGAATTTGACGGAAGCGAACCGCCGGAGGACTTTAGAGAATTTGACGGAAGCGAACCGCCGGAGGACTTTAAAAGATTTGGCGAAGGCGAGCTGCCGGAAGGATTTGGACATTTTCCTCAAACTGAGAGTACAGAGTAGAATGGAGGATTTAATATGAGACTGCTGCTTGCAGAAGACGAGGCATCGTTGTCCAAAGCGATTGTGACAATATTAAAAAAGAATAACTATACTGTCGATGCAGCGTTTGATGGCGTGGAAGCATTGGAGTATTTGGAAACGAATGAGTATGACGGAGTCATTTTAGACGTAATGATGCCCAGACTTGACGGAATCAGCGTACTTAAGCAGATACGAAAGTCGGGAAACAGTGTTCCCATAATGATGCTTACGGCAAAAGCAGAGGTTGACGATAAAGTAGAAGGGCTTGACGGCGGAGCGAATGATTATCTGACTAAACCGTTTGCGGTAAAAGAGCTTTTGGCGCGTATACGCGCTATGACAAGGAGCGGTTTAAAGACGATGCAGCCGGATTCAAAATTACGCTTCGGCAATATCACACTTGACTGCGTAGCCTTTGAATTATCTTCACCGTATGGGAATTTCACGCTTGCGAATAAAGAATTTCAGATGTTAGAAATGCTTATGAGAAATCCGGAGCAAATAATTTCGGCGGAACAGTTTATGGACAAAATATGGGGCTTTGAGTCAAATGCTGAAAGCAATGTGGTGTGGACATATATATCATATCTGCGTAAAAAACTTGAAGCGTTAAAAGCTGACGTAAGGATAAAGGCACGGCGCAACGTCGGTTATTCACTTGAGAACTTAGATAGTGTCAAGTGAATTATGGAAAATTGAGCAAGTAAAAAAACACAGGCGAGAAATGCAAATATATTAGGTAAAGGAAATTAGATGATTAAAAAATTAAGAATAAAGTTTATAATTTTATCAACAATTTCTTTGTTATTATTGCTTGCTATTATCGTAATATCCGGCAGTCTCTTAAACTATAGGGAACTGGTAGAGAATGCCGACATGGTTATTACGAAAATAGCGGGGAATGAAGTGTTGCCTAAACCTATGATGCCGCCCGAAAAAAAAGTTTTTCCGGAAGACGAAGGACTTGAGCGAAATGACAGACTTGAATTGAGTGAAAGGAGTGGCGAAAATGAAAAGTCTGACTGGAATGAAGGACTTGAATGGAATGCTGAGGCGGACTGGAATGACTGGCGTGAAGGCTTTATGGGCGCAAGGAAGCTGTCTCCGGAAATAATGTACGAGGCAAGATTTTTTACTGCAGTTGTCTCAGCAGATAACGATATCCTATTCGTAAATACCGAAAATATAGCAATGATAGACGATGAAGCGGCGGAGGATTATGCAGAACTGGCGTTAAATGGCAGGGCTGACAGGGGATTTATAGGGGATTTTCGATATATAAAGGTTCATAACGCAAATGACACGTGCGTCGTTTTTTTAGACTGCGGCAGAAATTTGAGTACCTTTAGAAATTCGGTTTTAATCAATTGTATTATTTCATTTATGGGCTTACTGTTCATTTCGGTAATTATTGTGATTTTTTCTAAAAAAATAGTTTCACCTGTGGCGGAAAGTTACGAAAAGCAGAAACAATTCATCTCGGTTGCCGGACACGAGATAAAGACGCCTATCACCATTATAGATGCCGATGCTGAAATTCTTTCAATGGATATAGGCGATGATAACGAATGGCTTCAGGATATATGCAAGCAGACAAGGCGCATGAGTGCATTGACAGAAGATTTGTTACAGTTGTCGCGTATGGACGAAAACAGACAGCAGTTCACAATGATAGATTTTCCCATCTCAGATGTGGTAAGCGAAACTGTACAATCATTCCAGACTCTTGCTAAGAGTAAAGGAAGACATATAGATACTAAAATAACGCCCATGCTTTCATATAATGGCGACGAAGAGGGCATGAGACATGTGGTAGGCATTATTTTAGACAATGCGATTAAATATACGAAGGAGAACGAAGATGGAAGCAGCGACGACATAATTTTAAAACTGGAAAAGAAAAACCACAATATAGTTTTGTGTGTAAGCAATCGTGCGCAGAAAGTAAGCGACGAGCAGCTAAGACAGTTTTTTGACCGCTTCTACAGGACTGAGCAGTCAAGGGATTCCGAGAAAGGCGGATATGGTCTGGGGCTTGCTATCGCCAAATCCATTGTGGAGGCGCATAAAGGAAAAATAACCGCGTCCATGCCAGATACGGAAACCATTCAGATAACGGTGGTGCTGCCTAATAGATAGTGGCGTAGATAATCTGCAATAATTTATATTTTACTATATGAAAATTTTTAAAAAAATGATATAGTAAGAATTAAGTGAAATCTGGTTATACATAGAACGGAGCAATTATTAATGAAGAGCAGATTTTATCCCCAGATGCTGCGTCTGGTAGTGCCGATTGTAATACAGAATTTATTAAGCGCCGCGGTCAGTTCCACAGACGTAGTTATGCTCAATTATGTAGGGCAGTCGTCTATTTCGGCAGTATCTTTGGCGTCTAACTATGCCAGCGTTCTATTTATGATATATTACGGACTCGGTACGGGAGTTACCCTTCTTTGCGCGCAATACTGGGGTAAAAAGGATTTACAGGCGATACGGGCGGTTGAAGGAATCGCGCTTAGATTTTCGATTATAATATCTATGGTATTTTCCGCTTTCGCGCTGCTTGTACCGGAATTTATGATGAAGATTTTTACTCCCGATACAGAGCTTATACATATCGGCGCAGGATATTTAAGGGTAATGGCGATAACGTATCTGTGCTGGGGGATTATCGAGATTTATCTTGCCGTGTTAAGAAGCGTAGGGCGGGTAACTGTCACGATGGTTTTAAATATCATGGCTTTTACCCTGAATATTTTCTTAAATGCGGTTTTTATCTTCGGGCTTTTTGGAGCGCCGCGTTTAGGGGCTACGGGAGTCGCGATTGCAACTGCCGCTTCGCGTGTAATAGAGCTTATCGGCTGTATTATTGTTTCACTGGCAATAAGTAAAGACTTGCGGCTTAATCCCGCTTATATGTTTATACGCAATAAGGTGTTGTTTAAAGATTTTGTCAAATTGTCGCTGCCTGCGCTTTTTAACGACTTATCATGGAGTGTCGCTTTCTCCATGTATTCCGTGATTTTAGGGCATCTTGGCTCTGATGCGGTAGCCGCTAATTCGCTGGTAGTGGTAGCGCGCAATTTCGGCACGGTGTTATGCTTTGGAACCGCAAGTGCAGGCGGGATTTTGCTTGGCAACGTGATGGGAGAGGGCGATATGGAACGCGCCAAAGAATATGCTTCCAAATTGATGAAGCTGACCGTGATTACAGGAGCCATCGGGGGAGTGCTGATTCTTGCGGCGACGCCTTTAATTCTGCACTTTGCCACGCTTTCGGAAACTGCGATGCACTATCTAAAATATATGCTGCTTATTAATAGCTATTATGTAATGGGCGCCGCCGTAAATACGACTATTATCGCGGGGATACTGCGTGCAGGCGGAGATACGCGGTTCGGGCTTATCTGCGACAGCGTGGATATGTGGTGTTATGCGGTTCCGCTTGGGTTTCTGGCAGCATTCGTATTTAAGCTGCCCGTGCTTGTGGTGTATTTTCTTTTGTGTACGGACGAATTTGTCAAGTGGCCGTGGGTTATTAAGAGATACCGCAGCGGCGTATGGCTTAAGAATATTACAAGAGATGACCTTTTTGAATAAAATAATTAAAGAAGGGCGGGGAAAACAATGTTGTGCCATATGATAATTGATTTGAGCGTATTACTCTGTACAAGGTCTGATGTTTGGGCGAAGCCTGTACAGAGATAAATACTTTTTCGTCCGCATTGGATTTTGTACTTATAGAAAGTATGCAATTTGACAATATTTAAAGCTATAAGGAGAAAAATTCAATGGATAAACAATTTAAAAAATATATTATATTCTGGCTCAGCCAGTCGGTATCGCAGCTTGGAAGTGCAATGACGAGCTTTGCCCTTATTTTATGGGTATATACGGTGAAGCATTCTGCATTTACGCTTTCCATGATGTCGTTTTGCAATTATGTTCCATATATAATAGTAAGCCTGTTTGCAGGGACGTTCGTCGATACGCATAGTAAGAAAAAAATTATGCTGGTATCGGATTCTATCGCCGCAGTATGTACCGTAAGCATTTTTATAATGTGGAGCGGCGGCAATCTGCAGATATGGCATATTTATGTGGTAAACGCAATTATCGGGTTTATGAACGCTTTTCAATCGCCGGCGTCAAGCGTGGCAATCGGAAAAATGGTGCCAAAAGAAAAGTTGGCAAATGTAAGCGGAATGAATTCTTTTTCGGGCAATATGATATCCGTTTTTACGCCCGTGATAGCTTCGTTCCTATTTGCCCTAAGCGGTCTTAATGCAGTATTGCTTATTGATATGATAAGCTTTGTTTTTGCCTTTTTAGTATTGCTTTTGGTTATTAAGATTCCGGAAGATGAAGTAAAGCCCGAAAATAAGATATCTGCATTTGCCGGCTGTAAAGAAGGCTATCGCTTTCTTTTAGCGCATAAAGCTATACTTATGATTGTTGTGACGATGGCGTTAATAAACTTTCTCTCAAGACTGACTTATGAGAATATATTATCGCCGATGGTGCTTTCAAGAAGTGGAGACGACAGCGTTGCGCTTGGTATTGTAAACGCTGTTATGGGAATCGGCGGCATTTTAGGCGGCATAATTGTTTCAGCGGGAAAAATGTCAAAGGATAATATCAAGACGATATATTTTTCCGCAGCGCTTTCATTCCTGCTTGGCGATTTGCTTATGGGAGCGGGGAGAAACGTTGTGTTCTGGTCGATTGCGGGGCTGGCGGCAAGCCTGCCGATACCGTTTATTAATGCGGCGCAGAACGTAATCCTCTATGGCACTGTGCCGGAGGATATGCAGGGAAGGATATTTGCAGTCAGGAACGCAATACAGTACAGCACGATTCCGGCAGGTATTCTGCTTGGCGGCTTTCTGGCGGACTATGTATTTGAGCCTTATATGCAAAAGGAAAATGCGTTTACGTCGCTGTTGCATGGGATAGTCGGAGAGGGCAGCGGAAGCGGCATGGCGGTAATGTTCCTCTGCACCGGAATACTGGGCAGTACGTTTTGCATTATCTGCTATCTGCGGCTTAGAAAATACCGGGAAGAGATGATTTTGTAGAACTGCCGCAATTTATGAATTTCTTAAAAATTAGGGCTTGCGTCTATGCGACTTTAGTGTTATAATGCTTTAGTAACAATGAAATTATTTGTAGAATCAAGAGTGGACTTGCGAGTCCACTCTTTTACATGAAAGGAAGAAAAATGTCCAAAGGGAAGAACTACGATACCAGAACGGAAGAGCTTCTAACTCCGATAGTAGAGCGTTTCGGTGTGGAAATATACGACGTTGAATATGTGAAAGAAGGAAGCGACTGGTACTTAAGAGCCTATATTGATAAGCCGGACGGAGTCAATATTAAAGATTGTGAGAATGTAAGCCGCGCCTTATCCGATGAACTGGATAAGGAAGATTTCATTGAAGACGCTTATATCCTTGAAGTCAGCAGTCCGGGGCTTGGAAGGGCGCTTAAGAAAGATAAGCACCTAGAAAAGAGTTTAGGCGAAGAAGTAGAAATAAAAACATATAAGCCCATTGATAAACAAAAGGAGTTTAAGGGCGTTTTGAAAGCTTATGATACGGATAGTATTACCGTTACCATAGAAAATGAAGAGAAAATATTTGCCAGAGAAGAGATAGCGATAATTAGGCTGGCGTTGGATTTTTAACAGAATAAAGGAGGAAGGATAAGGAAATGAATAGCGAATTAATGGAAGCATTGGATATGCTGGAAAAGGAGAAGGAAATCAGTAAAGATACATTGTTTGATGCCATCGAAAATTCTTTGATTACTGCCTGCAAGAACCATTTTGGCAAAGCGGATAATATCAAAGTAGAAATCGACAGACAGACTTGTGATTTTCTATGCTACGCGGAAAAAGAGGTAGTTGAAGAAGTAGAGGACGACTGTGTGCAGATTTCACTTGAGGACGCTCATGAGATTTCGAGTAAAGCGAAGCTTGGCGATATTATCCATGTGGAAATCAAGTCGAAAGAGTTCGGACGTATTGCGACGCAGAATGCAAAGAACGTTATTTTGCAGAAAATCCGTGAAGAAGAAAGAAGCGTTATTTATAATCAGTATTATGAGAAGGAAAAAGATGTAGTTACCGGTATAGTCCAGCGTTATATCGGAAGAAATATTTCCATTAATTTAGGAAAGGCTGACGGAATCTTAAATGAAAGCGAGCAGGTGCGCGGAGAAAATTTCAGACCTACGGAGAGAATAAAAGTATATATTCTGGAAGTTAAGAATACGCCTAAAGGACCGAAGATTTTGGTAAGCCGTACACACCCCGAACTTGTCAAGAGATTGTTTGAGACAGAGGTAACGGAGATTAAGGACGGAACAGTGGAAATAATGAGTATTGCCAGAGAAGCAGGAAGCAGAACGAAAATAGCTGTACGCTCTAATAATCCGAATGTCGATGCGGTAGGCGCATGCGTCGGAATGAACGGTGCAAGAGTTAATTCCATAGTCGAGGAGCTTCGCGGTGAGAAAATTGATATTGTAAACTGGGACGAAAATCCGGGTAACTTTATTCAGAACGCTTTATCTCCCGCTAAGATAGTAGCCGTTTTTGCTGATCCCGATGAAAAGACGGCAAAAGTCGTGGTACCGGATTATCAGTTATCGCTTGCCATCGGTAAGGAAGGTCAGAATGCAAGACTGGCGGCAAGACTGACGGGATACAAGATTGATATCAAGAATGAGACTCAGGCTAAAGACGCGCCGGGCTTCCGTTATGAAGATTATGAATATGATGAAGAGGATTACGGCGAAGAATATAGCGAAGGCGGACTTGAAGCGGAGCTGTATGATGGAGAGTCCTATGACGAAGAGACTTACGAAGAGGAAGTCTATGAAGAGGAAACCGAGGTAGAAGAAAATCTTGATGAATAAAAAGAAAACACCTATGCGGCAATGCGTGGGCTGTAAGGAAATGAAGGATAAAAAGGATATGATGAGGGTACTGCGGACTCTAGACGGAGCAGTTGTATTAGATACGACAGGCAGGAAAAACGGAAGGGGCGCATATCTTTGCATGAATAAGGAATGCCTTGAGAAAGCAAGAAAAAACAGAGGCTTGGAACGTTCCTTCAAGATTAATATTCCGGACGAAATATATGAGGGCATGGAAAGGGAGTTTGAAGAGAGTGTGCAAGGATAACGATTTAACAAATAATAAAGTGTTATCCCTGCTTGGTCTCGCAACTCGGTCCAGAAATGTTGTAAGTGGAGAATTCGCAACAGAGAATGCAGTAAAGTCGGGGAAAGCATATTTAGTTATTGTATCAGAGGACGCTTCGGATAACACAAAGAAAAAGTTCCGTAATATGTGTGAATTTTATAAAGTTCCTTATTACCTTTTTGGAACGATGGAAAAAAACGGACACTCAATGGGAAAACAAGATAGGTCTTCTCTGGCAGTTACAAACGCGGGATTTGCGGATTCGATACAGAAACATTTGAATGATTTGGATATAAGACGGAGGTAGTGAGCATGGCAAAAATGAGAGTGCATGAGCTTGCAAAAGAGCTGGATAAACAGAGTAAAGATATCATTGCTTTTTTGCAGGATAAAGGATATGAGATAAAAGCGGCTCAAAGTTCGATAGAAGAAGACGCCATAGAATTAGTACGCAAGGTGTTCGGCGGCAAGGCGGATAATGCCGTAAAGAAAGAGGAGGCTGCGGATAAAAATTCTGAGGCAAACGACGTAAAAGCAGAAAAAGCTGTAAAAACCGAGGCGGTTAAAAAAGCGGCGGATACGGTGGAAGCAGCGCAGCCTAAGTCTGAGCAAACAAAGCAAGAGCAGGCAAAAACTGAGCAAGTAAAATCAGAACAGCCCAAAACTGAACAGCCTAAACCTGAGCAGGCAAAGCCAGAACAGTCAAAATCAGAGCAGGCAAAGCCGGCATCGAATAACGGTCAGGATATTCATAAGAAAAAGAAGAAGATTATTTTTGTAAGTAATCCGCATAATTCCAATATGCCGGGAGGACGGCAGGGACAGTCAGGCGGCGGCAACAGAAGACCTAACGATAACCGTCAGGGCGCGCAGCAGGCTCCGCATAAGATTATCAGACCTACCCAGAAACCTATTCCGGTATCGGCGGAACCTTATGATGTGAGACAGAAACAGCAGCAGGAGCGGCGTTTGGAGCAGAAACGTCAGGAAAACAGGGAAAAAGCAAATGTTCAGAATAAACCGGTCACACAGGAAAAAACATATACGGGCGGCGCGGAAAGAACAGCCAATAACGCCGGTAACAATGCTTCTAACGATAATAGAAGACCTAAGGCTCAGAATCGTCAGGGTTATAACAATAATCAGGGCAATAATAACGGCTCTTCATTTGCAGCAGGCGGCGGCAGGGGCTTTAACGGCGGCGAGCGTCCTCCAAGAAGCAATGGCGGGCAGGACAATAGATTTAAGAAAGGTTCGGGCAACAAGGACTTTGTGCCGGAGAGTCCCATCAAGGACACTGAGAAGCATAGGGACGAAGAGAAGCGCAGAATCGGTCAAGAGAAGGATAAGCGCTCGAAGAAAGATTTGATTTATGAAGACGACGAGATTATAAGCAAGAACTTCAATAAGCCCGGACGCTTTATTAAGCCGGAGAAAAAAGAAGAAATACCTGAGGAAGAGAAGATTAAGGTTATTACATTGCCTGAGACTCTTACTATCAAGGAACTTGCCGATAAGATGAAAATTCAGCCCTCAGCGATAATTAAGAAGCTGTTTATGCAGGGACAGATTGTTACCGTAAATTCAGAGATTTCCTTTGAAGATGCGGAGAACATCGCGATTGAATATGAGATTATATGTGAAAAAGAAGTAAAGGTCAATGTAATCGAGGAGCTTCTTAAGGAAGAAGACGAAGACGAGAGCACGATGGTGTCAAGACCGCCGGTTATCTGCGTTATGGGGCATGTAGACCACGGTAAGACTTCTTTGCTTGACGCAATTCGTAAGACCAACGTAACGGATAAGGAAGCGGGCGGCATTACACAGGCAATCGGCGCATATACCGTTAATGTCAATAACCAGAAGATTACCTTCTTAGATACGCCGGGACATGAAGCGTTTACGGCTATGCGTATGCGCGGCGCTAATTCCACCGATATCGCAGTACTGGTGGTAGCGGCGGACGACGGAGTAATGCCACAGACGATAGAGGCAATTAATCACGCGAAGGCGGCGGGAATAGAAATTATCGTTGCCGTCAATAAAATTGATAAGCCGAATGCTAATATAGACAGGGTAAAACAGGAAATGACGGAGCATGAGCTTATTCCTGTGGATTGGGGCGGCTCTACGGAGTTTGTGCCTGTTTCCGCTAAATCGGGAGAAGGAATAAGCAATCTGCTTGAGACGATTCTTTTGACGGCTGATATTTTGGAGCTTAAGGCAAATCCCAACAGACGTGCAAGAGGTCTGGTTATCGAGGCGGAGCTTGATAAAGGACGCGGTCCTGTGGCAACCGTACTTGTGCAGAAAGGAACGCTGCATGTGGGCGATTTTATTTCCGCAGGAGCAAGCCACGGTAAAGTCAGGGCTATGATTGACGACAAGGGAAGAAGGGTAAAAGAGGCGCTTCCCTCCATGCCGGTTGAAATTCTCGGACTCTCGGACGTACCGAGCGCAGGAGAAGTATTTGTTGTCCATGAAAACGATAAAACTGCGAAATCTTATGCCGATACTTATATGTCACAGCATAAAGAAGAGATGCTTGCAGATACTAAGGTTAGAATGTCGTTAGACGATTTGTTCAATCAGATTCAGGAGGGTAATCTGAAAGAGCTTAATCTGATTGTCAAGGCTGACGTACAGGGCAGCGTGGAAGCCTTAAAGCAGAGCTTGATGAAGCTTTCTAATGATGAAATAGTAGTTAAATGTATTCACGGTGGAGTCGGCGCTATCAATGAATCCGACGTTACGCTTGCTTCGGCGTCGTCTGCTATTATTATCGGCTTCAATGTCAGACCTGATGCGACGGCAAAGGCGATAGCAGACCGCGAGGGCGTGGACGTCAGACTCTATAAGGTAATTTATCAGGCAATCGACGATATAGAGCTTGCCATGAAGGGTATGTTAGATCCTATATTCGAGGAAAAGATAATCGGTCATGCAGAGGTACGTCAGATATTTAAAGCTTCTGCAGTAGGAAATATTGCAGGTTCATATATATTGGACGGAGAACTGCAAAGAGGCTGCAAGGTTCGCATAACCAGAGAGGGCGAGCAGATTTATGAAGGTGCACTGGCTTCATTAAAGAGATTTAAAGACGACGTAAAAGAGGTTAAAGCGGGCTTTGAGTGCGGACTTGTCTTTGAAGACTTTGATAAAATGCAAGAGCTGGATATCGTAGAAGCTTATATTATGGTTGAAGTGCCCAGAACTTAAATTAGAGGTATATATATGCGTAAAAATAGTGTAAAAAATATCCGCATCAACGGCGAAGTTCAGCGCGAGCTTGCGGAAATAATCCGCAGCGAAATAAAAGATCCGCGTATCGCACAACTGGTTTCGGTTGTTGCTGTGGAGGTGGCGCCTGATTTAAAGACCTGCAAGGCATGGATAAGCGTGCTTGGAGACGAGAAGGCACGCGAAGATACGCTTGCAGGCTTAAACAGTGCGGAAGGCTTTATCAGAAGCCAGCTTGCGCGCAGGGTAAATCTGCGTAATACTCCGCAGATACATTTTATCATGGACCAATCGATAGAATATGGCGTTTCCATGTCTAAGAAGATTGACGACGTGCAGCGTGGAAGATAAAAAGTAAACTTTCATATTGAATTTGTATCTTGCGTGAAAGGGGAACGGCTTTAAGTGAAAATTATAGATGAATTAAAAAATGCCAAGACCATCGGAATCGGCGGGCACATAAGACCTGACGGAGACTGCGTAGGTTCTGTGATGGCATTGTATCTTTATTTGAAAAAAGAGCTGCCAAACGTACAGACAGTTGTGTATCTCGAACAGCCGGCGGACATTTTTCAGTGTATTAAAGATGTGGATAAAATCTGCTCAGATTTTAATACGGATATAGTGTGCGACGTTTTTCTGGCGTTGGACTGCAATGCCGAGCGTCTTGGCAGGGCGGAGCCTATTTTTGAGAGGGCGCATAAAAGAATTAATATCGACCACCATATCAGCAATTTCGGCTGTGGCGACGTCAATATAATAGAGCCGGATAGAAGCTCTACATGCGAGCTGCTTTACGGTCTTTTAGAAGAAGATAAGATAGATGAAGAGATTGCCAAAGCTCTCTACATCGGCTTGATTCATGATACGGGAGTTTTTCATTATTCCAATACTTCGCCTGAAACTTTTAGAATAGCGGCGAAGCTTATTGAGTATGGATTTGATTTTCCGAAACTGATAGACGAGACTTTTTATGAAAAGACTTATGTTCAGAGTCAGATTATGGGCAGGGCGATTCTTGAGAGTATCAGGTTTCTTGAAGGAAGAGCTATAGTCAGCATGGTAGACAGGAAAATGATGGATTTCTATCAGGTTGAGCCCAAAGACCTTGATGGAATTGTCAACCAGTTGCGCATAGTCAAGGGCGTCGAGTGCGCAATTTTTATGTATGAGGTTAAGCCGATGGAATATAAGGTAAGCCTGCGTTCTAACGGCAGGGTGGACGTTGCGGCAATAGCCGTAAAATTCGGCGGCGGCGGGCATGTGCGCGCAGCAGGCTGTACTATGAACGGCACCTACCATGACAATATTAATAATTTATCTCTACATATAGAAGAACAATTGGAATCGTGAAGTCACTGGTAGGTTAAGAGCGGCTTAAGTGTATGGATTAAGGGAGAACAACTGTATTAATGTATCATGGAATAATAAACATATATAAGGAAGCAGGATATACTTCTCATGATGTGGTAGCAGTACTGCGGGGGATTCTTAAGCAGAAAAAGATAGGGCATATGGGAACGTTGGACCCTGATGCAGTCGGAGTGCTTCCGACAGGCTTAGGTGTAGGCACAAGATTAAACGATATGTTAAACGGTGGCAGCAAGGAGTATATAGCAGAGCTGTATCTGGGAGTAACTACGGATACACAGGATATGTCGGGCAATATTTTATCAAGGCAGGAAGCAGACTGTACGCCTGAACAGATAAAAGAGGCGGTATATGGCTTTATAGGCGATAGCGAACAGATTCCGCCTATGTATTCCGCGATTAAAATAAATGGGAAAAAGCTCTATGAACTGGCAAGAAAAGGGCAGGAGGTAGAGCGCAAGGCAAGACATATCAGGATAGAAGAAATTGAAATTATCATTATACAAATGCCGGTGGTGCAGATACGAGTGGTTTGTTCTGCAGGAACCTATATTCGTACCCTGTGCGACGATATTGGTAAGAAGCTTGGCTGCGGGGCGGCAATGAAATCCCTTAAAAGAACAAGGGTGGGCAGCTTCTTAATAAAAGACGCCATTACTTTAGACGAGATAAAAGAGTTAGTCCAAAGCGGCGGGATAAATGAGCACATAATACCTGTGGACGCCATGTTTGAAGAACTTAAGAGAATAAATGTATTAGAAGCTTTTGATAAGCAGCTCCAGAACGGAAATAGGCTTAAGGCGGATATGATACATTGCAGCCCTATGTTTGACAACGACGAAAGAGTGCGTATATACAGCGCGCAGGGAGTATTTTACGGCATATACCGTTATGAGCAGAAGACAGAGGAATTCTGTCCGGTAAAAATGTTTATGACATAGTTTGCAGATAAATGTTTGTGGTGCGGAACATGGAAACAATATGGAGGTCGCTATGCAGATTATACATGGAACTACGGAATTTGAGCTGCCTCAGAAAAGTGCGGTTGCCATCGGCAAGTTCGACGGCATTCACTTAGGACATAGAAAACTGATAGATAATATGTTAGAGCAGAAAAAGAACGGCTGTTTAGCCGTGGTCTTTACCTTCGAGCCGTCTCCGGAGAAATTTTTCGGGGGTAAAGAAGCTAAAGAACTTATGACCATAGATGAGAAACGCATTGCATTTGAAAGGCTTGGAATTGATATCCTGATTGAGTTTCCGTTAAATAAGGAGACTGCGGCGACGCCGCCTGAGCGTTTCGTCACGAAATATCTTGTCGGAAAATTAAAAGCCTCGGTCATCGTGGCGGGTACGGACATTTCTTTTGGAAATAAAGGCGCGGGAAATGCCGGACTTCTGCGTGAAATGGCACAAAAGGAAGGTTTTTTTGCACAAATAATAGATAAGGTGACATGGAATGGAGCAGAAATCAGCTCCACGCTTATAAGGGAAGCGGTGCGAAAAGGAGATATGGAAAAAGTCTCGTCTTTACTTGGAACGCCCTATCGCATAAGTGGAGAAGTGATTAACGGAAGGCAGCTTGGCAGGCAGCTTGGAATGCCGACGGTAAACCAGCAGCCGCCCGCCGATAAGCTGCTGCCGCCAAACGGCGTATATTATTCGTATGTATGGCTGGATAATGCGTGTTATACGGCGATATCCAATGTAGGCTGTAAGCCCACTGTAAGCGAAGAAACGCTTATGGGGGTTGAAACATATATTTATGATTTTGACTGTGATATTTACGGCAGGGAAATTGAAGTGGAACTGCTTCGCTTTAAGAGGGCGGAAATAAAGTTTACGTCCACGGAAGCGTTAAAAGAACAGATGCGTAGGGATATTGATGAGGGCAGGGCTTTTCATCATACTTTTAATCAAGGCACAAAGGAAGGGTAAAAAGCGGATATGGGTTTAGAAATAGTGCTTTCTATGGCAGGCGGATTGGGATTGTTTCTATATGGTATGCGCGCTATGAGCGACAGTATAGAGAAGGTTGCCGGCGCGAGACTCAGGCAGATATTGGAACAGCTTACTACTAATCGCTTTACGGGGATTTTGGTAGGTATAATTTTTACCGCGGTAATTCAGTCATCGTCGGCGTGTACGGTAATGGTAGTCAGCTTTGTTAATACGGGACTGATGAATCTGTATCAGGCGGCGGGGGTTATATTTGGCGCCAATATTGGTACGACGGTCACTTCGCTGCTTGTATCTTTTAAATTGGAAAAGTTAGCCCCTGTTATACTGCTTGTGGGCGTTGTTCTCGTGATGTTTTTTAAGAAAAATAAAGTCAATAGATTCGGAGAGGTCATTGTTGCTTTTGGTATCTTATTTATGGGCTTAAGCGGCATGTCGGGCGCTATGGCGGGTATGAAGGACTCTCAGGCTGTGATGGATTTATTTGCTTCGCTTCATCTGCCTATATTAGGCGTATTAATCGGCACCATTTTAACGTCTATTATTCAGAGTTCGTCCGTAACTGTCAGTATCATGGTGCTTATGGCAAATCAAGGGCTTATCGGACTTGATATGTGTATGTTCATTATTCTGGGCTGTAATATCGGCGCATGTACTCCGGCGCTTCTTGCTTCGCTTGCCGGTAAAAAAGATGCTAAGAGGGCGGCGGCGATACATCTTATTTTCAATATAATCGGAACGATTGTTGTCTATATCCTGTTTAGATTTGGCGTAAGGTACTTTATTGAGGCTTTATCGTATGTGGCTAAGAATGACGCGGGGCGTATCGTAGCTTATGCGCATATTTCCATAAAACTGTTCCAAGTTATAGTGATGGCGCCGTTTATCGGGGCGATAGTCAAATTAACCTATGTATTGGTTCCGGGCGACGATAGGAGTATCAGCTATCGTGAAAGTCATCAGCTTAAATATATCGGTGAAAAAGTCGTATTCAATCCTGCGACTGCCGTAGTCGAGGTAATTAAAGAGCTTGACCGTATGGCATCTTTGGCAATAGAAAACCTTAACCGCGCCATGAACGCATTAATTACTATGGACGAAGAAGAGATTGATGAGGTATACGAAGTGGAAGAAAATATTGATTTCTTAAGCCATGCAATCTCTAACTATATGGTAAAAATTAACCAGACGACGCTGCCGATAGAGGACTTAAAGAGCATAGGCGCTCTTTTCCATGTAGTCAATGACATTGAGCGTATCGGCGACCATGCGGAAAATATAGCGGAGGCAGCGAAGCGCAGACTTGAAACAGGCGTAATTTTCAGTAAAGAGGCGCAGATGGAGATAGGCGCCATGCTGGATATGGTGAATACCTTGCTTAGATTTTCACTGGAAATGTTTGTAAAAAGTTCAGATGAGCATAGTGAAGACGTTAATAATCTGGACGAGGCAATTAACGAAAAGACTAAGGAATTGCAGCAGAAGCACCTTAACAGACTGACAAATAATGAGTGCTCTCCGGAGGCGGGGGTTCTGTTTTCGGATATTATATCGGGGCTTGAGAGAGTTGCAGACCATGCGATGAATATAGCGTTTGCTACGGTGGCTATGGATACGTGATTGTAACATATATAGAAAATAATTAGCTGCACCCATTGACATGTTATGTAAATATTGCTATAATGACAATATATTCGTAACAAATATGTAACATTTGTAACTGAAATGTTATATTTCCTAAAAGCAGGCGATAATCGCCGCTTATGAAAACAAATGGGGTAGACTATGAAGAAAAAACTTATATGTTTAATGATATCAGCAATATTATTGTGCCAGCCGGTTCAGGTAAATGCCGCAGAGACTAAACCTGATACTAAGACTGTCAGCGGGAATACATTGGAAAGTGATACGCCGCAGGAGACTAAGTCTGATGAAAACAATGCAGATAAAGAAGCAGAAGCTAAGGAAAGTGATGCGCAGGCTGAAGAGACTGCCTCAAACGAAACACAGCCTAAAGAAAGCGGCAATAGCGTAAGAGACGCATTGAGCGCTCCGGTAGGTATATCGTCAGTTGTAGAAACTAAGTCTAAAGAGGACTATGTAAAAGCTTATGAAGCGGCTAAAAATGCTAATTGGGGCTATACTAATCTGGGAATTGCCAATGTAAGCAATAATCTTAATATTAGAGCAATACCTGCAGCCGACGGCAAGCTGGTAGGCAAACTGCCTAAAGACGCGGCATGTGAAGTGCTTGATTCAGACGGTGAATGGGCTCATATTAAATCCGGCAAAGTAGAAGGATACGTGAGCTGTGAATATCTTCTTACCGGATTAAATGCTAAGTGGAGAGCGGAAGAACTTGTTTCCACAATCGCTACGGTTACGGCGGACAGCCTTAGAGTGCGTGGGGAAGCAAGCACTGATGCAGATATAATTACCACGGTTCCTAAGGGTGAAGAACTTGAAGTAGTGGAATCTTTAGGCGATTGGATAAAAGTATATCTTGATGATGAAATCGTATACGTTTTTGCGGAATTCGTTCAGGTGGATGCTAAATTAAATACCGCTATAACTATGACGGAGCTTCTTTACGGACAGGGTGTATCGGACGTGCGCGTAGACTTATGCCAGTATGCGAAGCAGTTCCTCGGCAATCCTTATGTATGGGGCGGCACAAGTCTTACAAACGGCGCGGATTGTTCAGGTTTTGTTTTAAGCGTATATAAGAAATACGGCGTTTCGCTTCCTCATTATTCAGGCTCGCAGGCAAACTGTGGAACCAGAATCAGCGTTTCAGAGGCAAAACCGGGAGATTTGGTGTTCTACGGAAGCGGACAGACCATCAATCATGTTGCCATTTACATAGGAAACGGTCAGGTAATCCATGCCAGCAGCCCGAAAACCGGCATTAAGATTTCCAATGTATATTATAGGACTCCGCTTAAAGCGGTGCGAATTCTGCGGGATTAAGAAATGAATAAATCCAAAAGAGAGTTGGATATATATGCTAACAGAAAATTTTACTAAAAATATTGCCGGCGAAATTGATAATAAAACCGGCAATAAAATTTACTGGATAGAATGTATTAAAGTATTTTCAACATTTTTAGTTGTAATGCAGCATAGTATTTCTGGTATGTGGGTATCTTTGTCTCCTGAAACAATAGAATGGAGAATAATAAACCTTATATTTCTCATTTCCAGATGTGGTGTGCCCGTTTTTTTTATGTGCAGCGGCATGGGAATGCTTGTAAAGGAGCGTTCCATAGAAAGTATTTTCAAGAAAAATATATTTGGTCTTATAAAGATTTATGTTTTCTGGATGCTGATATACGGCGTAAAGGATGCTATTTCTCTTATTTATAATAGTTATGGAATAAGGATTATTTTGAACTCATTAATAAAAAGCATTATCTTCGGTCAGTATCACACATGGTTTATAATGACTCTGTTTGGTTTATATCTCATAACGCCGTTTCTTTATGAAATAGTAAATAAAGAAAAACTTATGAAATATTTTATAGCGTTATCTGTTCTATTTACGATAATTTTTCCCGCTATCTGTAAACTTGATGGCTCAGGCCGCTTAAATACTGTTTTTGAAACATTTAATATGAGATTTGTTGTTGGCTATGTAATGTATTATGTTTTAGGATATTACATCGGGCATTCTTTTAATTTTTCTTACATAATGAACCGCAAAAAAGCTTTAACCACCACGATAATTCTATGTCTTGGCAGTATTTTTACTGCTTTTATGATAAGTTGTACGGTTTCTGTTAAAAGCGGAGAGCCGTTTCAAGATGTTTATGGAGAATTTGCCCCTTTAGGACTTGTAATGAATATTTCAATCTTAATGCTTTTTCAACTACTGATAACTGCAAAAAAGCATGGAAAACTTATTTTTAAACTGGGGAGCTGCGGTGTAAGCATATATCTGATGCATCCCTTGCTTTTACCCATAGCTTCATTTTTTTCTGGCATAAGTAGAATATGGGGGGGTATTGCCGTATATATAGCCGCTCTTATTATCAGTCTTATACTTAACCAATTAAAAGGTCTGAAATTAAAAAAGTGTAGGATTAAGAAATTATAGTTGCAAAGTAAGTTTTTATGTGGTAAAATATCAGGGTATGAATTTCAGCCGATACTCAGAGCAGGGTACTCCAGCCCATTCTTAGTATCAGGCGGTAAGAGAGCAGTAGATTAATTACTGTTAAGAAAGAGAGGAGAAAACATGATTTCAAAGGAAAAGAAAGCAACAATTATCAAAGAATATGGCAGGGCGGAAGGCGATACAGGTTCACCGGAGGTACAAATAGCGATACTGACTGCAAGGATTCAGGAATTAACAGAGCATCTTAAAGCTAATCCGAAGGACCATCATTCCAGAAGAGGACTTTTGAAAATGGTAGGTCAAAGACGCGGTATGCTTGCATATTTAAAGAATAAGGATATCGAGAGATATCGTGCGTTGATTGAGAAATTAGGGCTTAGAAAATAAGAAATACAAGGCGGTGCAAGGTTCATTATAAGCCTTTCCGCCTTTCATTTTTTGTTATAAAACGTTTAAATGGGTGAAAGACATATTTTAATAAGGAGAGAAGACTATGTATAAGAGTTACACAATGGAACTTGCCGGACATACGCTTCGTGTGGATATCGGCAGAGTTGGCAAGCAGGCAAACGGCTGCGCTTTTATGCAGTACGGAGATACGACGGTATTATCTACCGCAACAGCGTCGGATAAGCCGAGAGATGGAATTGACTTTTTCCCCTGCAGTGTTGAGTATGAGGAAAAAATGTATGCAGTAGGCAAGATTCCGGGAGGATTTAACAAGAGGGAAGGAAAGGCGTCTGAGAATGCGATTTTGACAAGCCGTGTTATTGACAGACCTATGCGTCCCCTATTCCCGAAGGATTACAGAAATGACGTTACTTTAAACAATATGGTTATGAGCGTTGATCCGGAATGCCGTCCTGAGCTTGTAGCAATGCTTGGTACATCGATAGCGACATGTATTTCGGATATTCCGTTTGACGGACCTTGCGCAATGACGCAGGTTGGAATGGTTGACGGCGAATTTATCATCAATCCTTCACAGGAGCAATGGGCAAACGGCGATTTGCAGATGACGGTTGCTTCTACCGCGCAAAAGGTCATTATGATTGAAGCAGGCGCAAACGAGATTCCGGAAAATAGAATTATTGAAGCGATTTATAAAGCGCATGAAATTAACCAGACAATCATCACATTTATCAATCAGATAGTCGCAGAGGTTGGAAAGCCGAAGCATGCTTATGAGAGCTGTGCTATTCCCGATGAAATGTTTGAGGAGATTAAGAGAATCGTTACTCCCGAAGAGATGGAGAAGGCTGTTTTCACTGATGAAAAGCAGGTTCGCGAGGAGAACATCAGAAATATTACAGAGAAGTTGGAGGAGGCTTTTGCTGAAAACGAAGATTATCTTGCAGTCCTTTCCGAAGCTGTATATCAGTACCAGAAGAAGACTGTACGTAAGATGATTTTAAAAGACCACAAGCGTCCTGACGGTCGTGAACTTACACAGATTCGTCCGCTTGCCGCAGAAGTGGATATTATTCCCAGAGTGCATGGTTCTGCAATGTTTACCCGTGGACAGACACAGATTTGCAATGTATGTACGCTTGCGCCTTTGTCAGAAGTGCAGAAGGTAGACGGACTTGACGAAAACGTAACGGCAAAAAGATATATGCATCACTATAATTTCCCTTCATATTCCGTGGGTGAAACAAAAGTGAGCAGAGGTCCGGGACGTAGGGAAATCGGACATGGTGCGCTTGCAGAAAGAGCGCTTGTGCCGGTGCTTCCTTCCGAGGAAGAGTTCCCGTATGCAATCCGTACCGTATCCGAGACTTTTGAATCCAACGGTTCTACTTCAATGGCGTCTACATGCGCGTCATGTATGTCACTGATGGCAGCGGGAGTGCCTATTAAGAAGATGGTTGCAGGTATTTCCTGCGGTCTGGTAACAGGTGAGACAGACGACGATTTTGTACTGCTTACCGATATACAGGGCTTGGAAGACTTCTTCGGCGATATGGACTTTAAAGTTACCGGTACGCATGACGGTATTACGGCTATCCAGATGGATATTAAGATTCATGGGCTTACAAGACCTATAGTAGAGGGTGCGATTGCAAGGTGCCGTGACGCAAGAGAGTATATTATGGCGAACTGCATGGTTCCTGCGATTGCAGAACCGAGAAAAGAAGTCGGCAAGTATGCGCCGAAGATTATATCTATTCAGATTGATCCTGAAAAGATTGGCGACGTTGTAGGTCAGCGTGGTAAGACAATCAATGAGATTATCGCGCGCACGGGCGTTAAGATTGATATTACTGACGATGGACAAGTATCCGTATGCGGAACCGATAAGTCAATGATGGATAAAGCGGTTGATATGATTAAGATAATAACAACCGATTTTGAAGCAGGTCAGATATTTAAGGGAACTGTCGTAAGCATTAAAGAGTTTGGCGCTTTCATAGAGTTTGCGCCCGGAAAAGAAGGCATGGTTCATATTTCCAAGATTGCGAAGGAAAGAATCAATCATGTAGAAGATGTGTTGACGCTTGGCGATAAAGTTACGGTTGTCTGTCTTGGTAAAGACAAGATGGGACGCATTAGCTTCTCTATGAAAGACGTAGCGCAGGTTTAAAATATAAAAATTTAAGACAGCGTAAAATATAAACTTAGAGTGATATAAAATTTAAAAGTTGTAAAATTTAAAAGCCGGAGACATATAACCCTCCGGCTTTTGATAGGAAGGAAAGAATTAATGAAGGAACTAGGGCAGAAGAAGTGGTTTTTGTGGCTGACAAAATACTGGTTCATATTTCCGATTGCAGGATTTCTGCTTTTTGAAGGTATAGTCTTTTTATGCTACGGTGAAAAAAGCTATATCGCTATACATGATAATCTGGATTTGTTTGTTGCGCAGTTCCAGATGATGAAAAATACTGACACATTTTGGAAGCATGGCGTAGATGTGCCTTTTCTTGCCGGAATCAGCAGGGACAATCTGCCGTCGGAGTTGTCGCTTTATACAATGCTCTATATGATATTTCCTTCTTTTACTGCATACATACTCGGTCTGTTGTTAAAGGTTGTTATTGCGGTAGCGTCATTCAGACTGCTTGCAAAAGAACTTTATCCGGATAAGTATAACGCCTATAAGCCGATAGTGTATATGACGGGTTTTATATATGGAATTTTGAATGTATTTCCGGCGTTTGGTTTTGCTTTTGCCTCCATACCGCTTGCGGCATATCTGTTAATAAAGATATATAAAAAGCCGTCGATACGTCTTTATCTGGCGCTGCTTCTTTACCCGCTTGTATCATATTTTTCATATATGGGGATTTTTATTCTCGGTTATATTGTGATTGCTGTAATATGGCTTTCAATTAAGGATAAAAAGCCGGCGTGGTCGCTTATCGGGGCGTTTTTTGTGCTTACGCTTGGATTTGTCGTATGTGAATATCGCTTGTTTTCTCAGATGCTTTTAAGTGATGAAATGACCATTCGTAAGACAATGGTAAGCGCGACACTATCATTCGGAGAGATTTTAAGAGAAATTTTTACAATCTGGAAAGAAGGAATGTTTCATGCAGACGGAGAGCATACTCTGCTCGTACTGCCTATATGTATGATATATTTTATCGGAAATAATGTATATTATATATGGAAAAAGCGTGTAAAAGATATATTTCATGATAGATTTAACTTTGTGATGCTTTTTATTGTGTTTAACTGCATTGTTGATGGACTGAATTATGCTGAACCGGTAAGAAATCTGGTTGATATGCTGCTTCCGCCGCTTAAAGGATTTCAGTTCGACAGGACGATATTTTTCAATCCGTTTCTATGGTATGCAGCGCTTTTCCTGATTTTGATTAGGTTGTATGACCTAGGCATTATACAGACGTGGATTGCCAATCTCATTATATGTGTGGCGGCGCTTATTGTAATTTTGACGCCGAATATGTATAATGACATTTATAATACCTGTTATTACCGTGCATATGAATATATTCATGGATATGAAGCGGATGCGCTAGATTACGAGCAGTTTTATGCCGTGGACTTGTTTAATGAGATTAAGGAAAAGATTGACTATGACGGAGAGTGGTCCGTGGCTTATGGTCTACACCCCGCGGTGCTTGAATATAACGGTATAGCTACGCTGGATGGATATCTGGGCTTCTATTCACAGGAATATAAAGAAGAATTTAGAAAGATAATAGCGCCCGCGCTTGAGCGAATGGAAGCAACGAGGGCATATTATGACGACTGGGGTGCGCGCGCCTATCTGTATTCCGGTACGGACGCAAGTATAGTGGGCTTCGGTAAACATATATATGCCACGGACTATGACATATATATCGATACGGACGCCCTTAAGGCGCTGGGCGGAAAATATATTTTTTCCAGATTAGAAATAAATAACGCTGCAGAAGCGGGGATTGAGCTTGTGGATAATTATTCTTCCGTGGACGGAGGTTATGTGATATATTTATATAAGGTGAGATAGAGAGAATGTGTTATTAATATTACGTTGTACAATATATACAAAACAACGTAGGGCACGCTTTCGCTGCGTTGTCGCCAGTAGCGGTACTAAGCTCGAAAGAACCTCGCTAAGTACCGACGGCGACATAGCACCCTGCTTATGTTTTGTATATATTGTACAACTCACGTTTTGAAATAAATTATTTTTATGATAGAGGAGAGTATTATATATGTCAATTAGGATACACAATTTTTTAGGAATTATCGGCTGGAACGCCAGAAAGTATCTGCCGATGCTTGCAAGTGAGAGTTATTTGAAATTACAGTTTATAGCAAGAAGAAGGCAGCAGAAGAAGTATATAGAATATTTTTATGCGCAGGAAGAAACACCGCAGCCTATCGTGGTTAATCTTGAAACCGTGAACCGCTGCAACAGCACGTGCGAGTTTTGTACGGCAAATATACACGCAGAGAAACGTCCGTATATGAAGATGACTGATGAAATGTATTATTCCATTATCGACCAGTTGAGCGAGTGGAACTATAAAGGACATCTGACCTTATATGGAAATAACGAGCCGTGGCTGGATAACAGGATTGTGGAATTTCATAAATATGCCAGAGAGAAGCTTCCCGAAGCGTTTATATTTATGTCAACCAATGGGCTGCTTTTGAATATCGATAGGGTTAAGTCGATTATACCATATGTGGACCAGCTTATAATTAATAACTATTGTCTGGATATGAAGCTGCATAAGAATATTCAGGAAATATACGAGTATGTGAAGGCAAATCCAGATGAGTTTAAAGACGTTGACATTCTCATACAGATTCGTTATTTGAAAGAGGTGCTTACTAACCGCGCGGGCAGCGCGCCGAATAAAAAGTCGAAGGGCAAGGTTATCAAAGAGACATGCCTTATGCCTTATACGGATATGTGGATTATGCCGAATGGAAAACTCGGTATCTGTTGCTGTGATAATTTTGAAGTGACAAACCTTGCCGATTTGCATGAAGTTTCCTTAAAAGACGGTTGGAACAGTGCAGCTTATCAGAAGTTAAGGGACGGCGTAAAGGACGGCAGGCAGAATTATCCGTTCTGCAAAAACTGTGATTTTATCGACGCCGGACTTAGAATGGACGCTGTGAGCGATGTGCTGAACCATAATGAAAAAATGCACGGGGCAAGACAGTCGGTGTTTAAGAAGAGATAGTAAAAGGCAGCCGCATATGGCTGCCTTAATTCTTAGCTTTATCTAGTTGTTTTTTCTTCGTGGTATTCTTTCTCGGTATTAACGTTCCAGATATTATCCTTATTGCTTACGCCGTTTATGATGTTTTTAACAGTTTCAAAGGACGTCATCATGGAGTGGTCGATATTGTTATAACGGTGCTGTCCGTTGCGTCCGACACAGTAGAGGTTGTCGATGGTTTTAAGGTAGTCAACCAATGTATCAATCTCGCTGTAGGTGTCGAAGTATGCCGGATATGCTTTTTTTACCCGCTCAACATGCGAATCCATCACATCGTCAGGACTGTCGATAAGTCCCATGCTGACGATTTCATTTACGGCAAACTTGGTGAACTTATCATCGGGCATGGTCCAGTGTTCGTCCCCTTCGTTTACAAAGTATTCAAGCCCTATCCAGACTGTATTGTTGATATCCTTTATCATATAAGGAGACCAGTTATTATATATCTGGAAACGTCCGAGTTTAACTGTGCGGTCATGGACATAAACCCAGCAGTCAGGGACTATGTTGTTTATAGTCTTGATTTTAGTCAAGTTCTTAAGGTTTAACTTAGGAAGCAGTATGCCTACGGTCATATAATCGCGGTACGGAAGCCCTGCTGCTATTTTGGCGGGCTTGTCCGGAACATCATTTATGCCGGCAACCAAGTCCTTAAGCGGCATCGAAGAGATAAAAATGTCTCCGTCCACGGTAATTTTTTCGTCGTCTTTTTCATAGGTGAGCGAAGTAATATGATTGTTTTCGTCTTTGTGGAAACTTACCGCTTTACTGTTCTTTAGTATTGTTCCGCCTAATTTGACGATTTCTTCCGCAGTTACGTCCCAAAGCTGACCGGGACCGAGTTTAGGATAGCTGAATTCTTCAATTAAAGACGTTTCAACCTTGCGGTTTTTCTTGCCGGGTAGTATCTTGCCGAATACGTCCTTAATAATTGCGGCTATCGACAGCCCCTTGACACGCTGAGCCCCCCAGTTGGGATCAATCTCGCGGGGGTGCCTGCCCCAGAGGTTCTCGGTATAGTGTTCAAAAAAGATGGAATATAACTTCCTGCCGAAACGATTAATATAGAAATCTTCCAAAGAGTTTTCCTTACGTTTATGAATCATTGAAGCAATATAACTGAAACCTGCCTGTATATCGGTCCAAAGTCCGAGATTGGTAAAGGTCTCAAGTTTAAGTGAAATCGGATAATCAAAAAATTTTTTATTATAATAGATGCGCGATACTCTATGGCGGCGCAGCATAACCCTGTCTTCTTTTTCCGGATCGGGACCGCTTGGCGCAAGCGTCATTTTACGGTTTAAAACAATATCGTCATAGGTAGGAGAGCCTTGCAGCGGAAGCATATTGTTCCACCATTCATTGACTTCCGGTACTCTGGAGAAAAAGCGGTGTCCGCCCATATCCATGCGATTGCCTTTATAATTTACGGTTTTGGAGATACCGCCCATAGCGTCGCTTTCTTCTAAAACCGTTACTTCATATTCTTTGCTTTGTTTCAGTAATTCGTAAGCGGCGGTCAGACCAGCGGGCCCTGCGCCTATAATATATACTTTTTTCATAAAGTTTCCATGCCTTTCTATGCCAAACCATACTAATAAATATATTAACATGTTTGCAGAATATTGTACAGACGGTTTTAGGCGTTATTTTGTCTTGTGTTATTCAATTTTTATGGTAAATCCCTCATATATCCCCACCGGAACTTCTTCTCCAAAACTATACTGTTCTACGATATCATTTTCAAATCCATAAACTGTTATCATTTGTTTTTCCGGATCAACAATCCAATACTCCCGCACGCCAACAGTGCGGTATTTGAATAATTTGGTCATATAATCTCTCGGTTTAGTACTTGGTGAAACAATTTCTATTATCCAGTCGGGCGCACCGTGGCAGCCTTTGTCATCTAGTTTAGATAAATCACAAATCACAGAAATATCAGGCTCTACATAATTTGTGTCGTCATCATTCAAAAAAACAGCAAATGGAGCTGCCAAAGCCTCACATTTTCCATTGTTATTATCAATATAATTAGATATTGCCTGATGTAGTTTTCGGCTTATCCTTTGGTGATTCCAACTTGGCGGAGATATATAATAAATTTTTCCATCAATTAATTCTGCACGTTTTCCGTCCGGCAATGTATAAATGTCATCAATTGTATATATTTCTTCTTTTTTTAATGCATCCATTTTAACACCCCGCTTCTGAAATTCATTATAAACAATCTTTATAGAAAATACAACCATTCACATTTTAAATGGTAGACAGAAAAATTTTACGTATTAAAATTAATATTATATGGGAATAATATAAAAAGAATGCAACATTTGTATATGAAATGTTGCATTAATCACTTGCCTTACACTACATATATCGGAGGCTATTTAAAATACTTTATAGCAGAATTTGAAAAAATTAAAAAATTTTTTAAGTATTTTATTATTCTTACAGACACACTTCCAAATATACCTTATCCCTGTCGTCCTGCTCAATACATAAATATTGCTTTGTGATACGGTAGGAAGCATGGTTATATATATCTTGCAGCATTGCAGGCGGCACGCCTTGTTTCCAAGCATGATAGCCGAAGGTCTTTCGTAGTGAGTGGCAGCTTACCCGTTCTTCAATTCCGGCATACTCAGCCGCTTCTCTAATAATACGGAATGCCTGCGAACGCGAGAGCGGGATTTCAGGTTTACGGATACTTGGGAAAAGATATTGCTCTTCGTCAGTATATTCTAAATCGCTTTGCAATATTTTCAATGCGCTTTTAACCGCGGCATTGACGGCAACAATTCGCTCTTTTCCTGTCTTTTGCTCAATTACATAAATATGGCTTCTAAAACAGCCGCCCTTCATATTAAATACATCTTTCCACTTTAGATTCAAAAGGTCTCCGATTCTAAAAGCGGTGTTCAACCCTAGAATAATCATAGCATAGTTTCTGTAAACAGGTTTCTCTGTTAAAAAATATTCCTTGAATTTTTCCAGTTTTTCTTCATCTTTGATGGGACGAGTTGTACTCATAAAATTTCTCCTTTTTTTAAAATTTACTTTTTTGTACGGTCAGCGCAGTAAATGTGCAGACTTGCTGAATAGTTAATATGATTCATGTTTAACTATACAACAATACGTTGTTTATGCAACATTTCATATACAAATGTTGTATAGCAGGGCGGCACTTTATAAAAAGAAAAAGCAGGGAGGTTTTAAGATGTTAAGACTTACAGTTAGCGCAGAAGACTACTTGATGATTGGGGAAGACGTAAAAATTGTTTTCTTAGGCGGCAGCAAAAACCATTTGAGAATTATGATTGACGCACCCAAAGAACTTAATGTAGTTCGCAGCAAGGTTATCGAGAACAACACGACTAATCCGGAGGAGAAGGCAAAACTACCGCATTATCATGCAGTCCCTGATTTGCCGGAGAAGTATCGTAAGAAAAAAATTGTGGTAAACGATTCCGTAAGAAAAGCGAAGGCAGCATCGTCATAAACGCCACAGCAGTAACGGTGATAACCCGGAGCAATCCTAGGGGCTTCGGGATTATTCATAAAAACAAAAAGAAACTAAAAACAAAGCAACGGTCGTAAACGGATTTACGGCTGGCAAACACAAGGAGGTAACTTTATGATAGTACAACACAACATTACAGCGATGAACGCCAACAGAATGCTTGGTATCACAACAAGCGCACAGGCAAAGTCCACAGAGAAATTGTCATCAGGTTATAAGATTAACCGTGCAGCAGATGACGCAGCAGGATTGGCAATCAGTGAGAAGATGAGACGTCAGGCAAGAGGTCTTACACAGGCAGCAGCTAACGCACAGGACGGTATCAGTGCAGTACAGACCGCAGAAGGCGCGCTGACAGAAGTTCATGACATGTTACAGAGAATGAACGAACTGGCTATTAAGGCAGGCAACGGCACAATGTCAGAATCTGACAGACAATCCGTTCAGGACGAAATCGACCAGCTCATCACAGAGATTGACCGTGTATCTGAGACAACTAAGTTCAATGAGACTTATTTGTTGAAAGGTTCGGGAGATAAGAGTGCGACTGTTAAGGCAGAAGCAAATGTTGGTGGTATTACACAGGAAGCGACTGTTATTGCCGCTAAGGGAAACATTTTTAGCGGAAAGATTAAAGCAGAGGATGCGCTCGCATCAGGAACGGAAGATACAGCAACCGTGACTTACAAGGACGCTGATGGTAATACGAGAACCAAAGATGTTGTCTTTAAAGCTGGCGCAAGTGCGAAGGACACGGCTGCCAATATTGCAGAAGCGATTAATGATGATAAAGACCTGAAGGCAATATTCAAAGCTTATGCTGACGAGACGGGTAAGCTGACCGTAGAGTCTAAGTTAAGTGGCAACAAAACGGATAACAGCAAAAACTCTGTGACTGATATAGAGTTTAAAGCTAAAGATGGAAAGTTGACAACAGCTTTTGACGGAGATACGACTAAAACTCCGGCAGTTGGTGAATCGGTAAAGATTTCTCTGACAGACAAAGATGGAACTATGAAATTGACATCTGGAAATTCTATCACGATTGATGGCAAGACGTATACCTATGACAAGGATAAAGCGTCAACCACAGATGATGCCAATACGTTTAAGAGCATTGAAGATTTGCAGAACCTTCTGGGTAATAATTATGAAGTAACAGTAAATGTAGACAGTAAGGTAACATACAAGACTGTACATCATAACAGTTCCGATGGTACGGGGGCAATTACAGACGCAAATGGTGGTCCGGTTTCAACGGAGAATAAAATTGAATCTGATGGAACACTGAAAGCAGCATCAAAAGCAACTGAAATAGAATCATTAGCACTGACAGATTTTGACGGTGTGCCGGAAGCAGACGCAGCAGCGCCAAATAATGTAGCTGCAAGTGCTGGGGATGCGGTAACATACAAAAGTGCAGTTTCAATGGCAGGACTTTCGTTAAACATTGCCCGCAAAGCAACAGTTGATATGTCTGATGCATTGCATTTCAGCCTTCAGGTAGGTGCTGACACAACGGAAGAGAATAAGATTAACGTTGATATCGAGTCCATGAGCGCGAAGAGCCTCGGCATTGATAATGTATCCGTAACAGGAAAAGACTCTACGAATGCAGACGAAGCTGTAAATACAGTTGCAGACGCAATCGCTAAGGTTTCAAAACAGCGTTCAGCACTCGGCGCTATCCAGAACAGACTGGAGCACACAATCAACAACCTCAACAACGTTGTTGAGAACACCACAAGCGCAGAAGCAGCAATCCGTGATACCGACATTGCTACTGAGATGGTTAAATATGCTAACAACAACATCTTACAGCAGGCTGGTACATCAATGCTGGCACAGGCTAACCAGTCTAATCAGTTGGCACTGTCATTACTCGGTTAATGAGCTATTCCGCAGCCCACTCTGGTTAAGTAAGTTAGCGGAATATATCATAAATTTGCAAAGTGTTGTAATTACCATGGGGCAGCCGTACTTCTTTCGGGGAGTGCGGCTGTTTCCGTATTTGTATTATTGTTTTTATGAATTGGAAATTGCTCTTCATTATTAAAAAGGTGTAAAGCCTTGATAATTTAATAGACTTTACACCCTGTTTTATTGACTATTAATCCGTTTTGTTTTTTAAGATGTTCATAACTTCTTCCTCAGAAGGCCTATGCGTTTCAATAAATAAAATAAACTCATTTATTTTTTCAGCGTTCCATCCTTCCTGCATCAGCTTTATAATAATATTAGATGCTTCAGTTGCCGTCATATATGATCACCTTCCTTCTATACTGTGACTTTATACTACTATACATTAAGTATATCACAATCAAGGTATAAAGTCTATCCAATTATCTACACACTAGGCATTAGAATAGAAAAATTTCAATTTTTTACTTTTATTTGAAACCTTTTTGCGATATGATTCGTATTATGAGTATAAGAGAAAGGACAGGCGTGATTGCCGCATGAATTTTGGCAACGGATAAGGGTATATGACGAGACAAATATTTGAGACATATTTCAGAAACCGTTACTTGCTTGTATATCGCGTGGCGTTCATGTATATGAAGACTCACGCGGACGCCGAAGACGCGGTTCAGGAAGTATTTGTGAGATTATTAAAATATCAGCCGCAGTTTGAGAGCGAGGAGCATGAAAAAGCATGGTTCATACGCACCGCTATGAACATCTGCAAAGATATACTCAAAAACAAGTGGAACAGTTCAACTATCGGCATAGACAGGATACCTGAGAATGAGAGAAAATATTTCCATCTTTCGCAAGTGGAAGAGGACGAAACGCTCTGTGCCGTGATGGAGCTGCCGGAAAAATATAAAGATTGTCTGTATTTCTTTTATTATGAAGGTTACTCGGTCAAAGAGATTGCCAAACTTATGAAGATGCCGGAGAACACAGTCAAGACGAATTTAAAGCGCGGCAGGGATATGCTGAAAACGAAACTGGAAAAATGCGAAAAATGAATTTTAATGTTAAATAAGAATGGAGGCTTATTTATGGAGATAAACAGGATTGAAGGTCAGACCTATCATGAAAATACGGGAAGTGCAAAGGCAAAGCGCGAAAAGAAGGGCAGCTTTTATGAAAATCTGTCGGAAAATCTAAACGGCAGAAATTCACAAAAAACTAATGTAAATACAACCAATGCCGTAGCTGCGAATACGGCTATAAATGCAACTGCTGCGAATACAGCTTCCGCCGCTAGTGCAAGTGCAGCCGTGAATAAGGCATACAGATACCATAATATTTCTTCTGCTGCCGGAAGAGCAGCGAGCGGACATATTATCGCAGATGGAGTATATGAGAGCGCAGCTAAGAATATTTCATATGAGGAAAGCGACTATGTTAAAGTCTGTATGGAGTCGGGATATACGCTTATGGCGCAAGTTGATATGAAATCAGGAAGCGTTTATGTGGAGCAGAAGATGGAAGACGGAGCGGTGAAGGGATATAGTGTTGATATTGACAAAATTGATACTGATAAATTGAATGTCAATAAAACGAATACTAATAAGCTCAACGGAAATGGAGCTGAGCCGATTGTCAACGCAGCTTATGAGGCGTGGCAGAAGGCGGTATCAGCAGACGAAGATAAAGAAGACTCCGAGACAGAATTGAGCGTGGAAGAAGCATTGCTGGGATTCTATGAGTTTATCGAAGACAGAATTAAAAACGGTCCGCCGAAATATCTGATAGGAGGTTCGGAGTTCTCCGTTGAAGAATGGGATAAATTCTTAGAAAGCATAGACGGTCAGATTGACGATATTAAGGAAGAAGTGAAGAAGCTTATAGAGGAAATGAAAGCGCAGCAGCAAAAAGAGAAACAGGAAGAAACTCAAAGAGAGGAGCAGCAGTAATATGTCAGTAATAGGAATCGCAAATAGGAATGCGGCAATTAATAATTTATATCAGAATACAAAGAAGTCTGATAACAATACTGCGGGGAATTTTGGAGAAACCATGAATGCCGCGCAGTCTACAGATGGCAATGCCGTTGCTTCAAATGCTGATTCTTTTAAGAAAAGCACCCGCGGCATTGACGCAATCACAGCATATAATATGGAGACACGGCTTACAAGCGGGATTATCGGATTTGGCGGACTTGAAGACGGAACGGTCTATTCGGCATCATATGATGAAAGTTCCACTATGGGAAATTCCATTATAAATATCCGCATGGAATCAAGAAGCGGAGAAGTAAAAACATATAAAGTAAGCATTAATCAGGTTGATTGTTCCAATGCTACGCAGTTAGAAATATTTGCCCTATGCTCGCATGCTGATAAGATGGGAATGACAGACAGCTTGGGCGAGTCAAATTCATATAGCAACCTGCTTCATTATGCACAGAATAGTACATTCGGAAACCAAACAGCTAAAACAGCCGACGATTTTATGTCCGCTCAGAAGAACTGGAATGCAATGGTATCTGATTCGCAGATTGATAAGATGGAGAAGGAAGGTAAGATTGATTCTTCTGTAGGGAAAAACCTGCAAAGCATATTTGAAACGATGGAAAAATTCAACGCCGACAGTGGCAAGGTAGGAGTAAGCCGCACAAAACTCGAAGAGCAGGCGCTGCTTGAGCAGAAGAAAAAGTACGACAGAGTGCCCTATGGACATATGGCAAAAGACGGAGTGATAGAATACAACGGTGTTGTTTTTGTCTGCGACACGGAACATAACGCTATACATCTTGGCGACACAAGCAATCCGAAGGACTGTATCAGGGTGTCGCTTTCTAAAGGAGGAAGTCTGATTTTCAACAGGGATAATATCGGCGATTTGGCAAAGGCAATCGGCATGTTCTCACCAGAGGACGTCAACCTTATCATGCGCGCCATCGCACAGGACGCGAAGATACAGCAGATGGAAAAAGAGATTGACGATATTACTTCCGGAATAGGCGAAGCCGGAGAAACCGAGACGGCGGATACGGAAGATGGTGAGAAGGAGTAAATAATAAGGGTGCCAAGCCTATCGCTAAGCGCCCTTTTATAATAAATTTAGATAAATTAGTAAAAATATAATGCAAAATCCCGAAATATAGATTATAATAGAACAATACAGTTGCAGATTTTTCCGGCGAATGTACTTAACCTAAACGTAACGTAGACTATATTTTTGAAGGGAAACATAGAGAATGAGCGTTATCAGCAGCAAAGATGTTTATGAAATCATCATGAAGACGTTAAGCATCATTAACTCCAGAATCATGCAGCATGGAGAAGTTACAGGATATATCCTGTATAAGATGCTGGAATTTGAGCAACTTTACACCGAGCAGGAGTTGGTTGATTATACTATGCTGGGAATTCTGCATGATATTGGCTTGTATAAAGAGGATAATGTAAAGAATGTGAGCGATTTCGAGACTAAGAACTTATGGCCGCATTCTATTTACGGTTTCCTTTTCCTGAAATATCTTTCACCGATGGACGATAAGGCGGAGATTGTGCTTTATCACCATTTGGACTATAACCGTTATGGCATGATTCAGAGCAAGTACAAGCATATAATCGAGATTTTAAATCTTGCCGATAAGATGGATACCTTTCTTCATCTTAAGGAGGAGAAACTTGAGAGGGATTATTTCAACATATACAGGGATATAAAGTTCTCAGGGGCGGCGCTTGATTTATTTCATAGGGCAGAAGCAAGATATGGCATAACGGCTAATCTTGTAAATGGCAAATATAAAGAAGAGCTGACGGAGCTGCTTGCTAAAAGGGCGTTTTCGGAACAGTACAAGAGGGGCTTTCTGGAAATGTTAGTCTATACTATCGATTTTAGAAGCGAGCATACGGTAGTACATACTTTGGCGACTGTCAACTTTGCGCAGCAATTAGGGCGGCTTATGCGCCTAAGCGGTAAAGACCAGCGCGATTTATACTATGGCGCGCTTTTGCATGATTTGGGGAAAATAGCGATTCCGCTTAATATACTCGAATCCACGGGAAGACTTTCGGACGAAGAGATGAAGGTCATGAAGGCGCATGTCAGAATTACTGAGATGATTTTGGAGGGCGTTGTAGATAACGATGTATTACAGATTGCTGCCAGACATCATGAGAAGCTTGACGGAAGCGGCTACCATAAAGGGCTTACGGGAGATATGCTTACGCTTCCCCAGCAGATAGTAGCGGTTGCTGATATACTAAGCGCGTTATATGGTAAGCGCAGCTATAAGGATTCTTTCAGCAGCGATCTTATTAAGAAAATCATGACAGAGGACGCCGAGAACAATAAGATAAATAAGACTGTGGTGGACATGCTGATGCGCAACTACGACAGCGTCATTGCGGAATTTGAAAAGGAAAAAGAAAGCACCATCGGACTATATCTGAAAATAAAAGAGCAGTATGCGGTCATGATTGAAAAGTTTCAGAACTTCAACTGATTATATATGCCATGTATATTCAGGCATTTTTAACCGAGCGCATTTATTGTGTATGTTCGCGCTGCACGGATTTAATAAACCTATTATACAGCCTGACGCTTACGGCGCCGATTAATGCGCCGGAAGTGTTTAAGATAACATCGTCTAATTCGCTGACCCCTGTGCCGAAGACATACTGCATGGTCTCGATACTTAGAGAAAAAAGCATACCAAGTAATGTGACAATCAGCACATTTTTAAATTTTCCGGTATATTGCAGATACATGCCAAACGGAATGAACCAGACGATATTTCCGACGAACAGATAAATAAAACGATACCAGTTCCTACTTCTTACAAATATCATGTAGCCTTTAAAAAGCGTCAGATTGACAGAGCCGCCGCTAAAGAGTCCGTTTAAACTGAAACTGCTTCTAAATACCGTGATTTTTAAGACGATTGCAATATATATTATAAATAAAATAAAAAGTAATTTCGATAAATTCTTCTTTTTCAATTTAATAACCAAACTCTTTCTATAATTTTCGATTTATGCGTTGTTATTCACAGCCTATATAGCCATGAACACATATATTTCCGTGAGTGGTCCTTGTAAAACGCCGGTACTTAGCGAGGTTTTTTCGAGCTTAGTACCGCTGCGTTTTGCATGGAGCGGAAGCGTGCCACTCAGGGAAATATATATGTTCATGGCGTATCCAAGTACTGCTTTTCACATTATTATACTACTTTTCCGCTCATAGCATAATTAGACTCCTTCGTATAAATACAAGCATTTTTTACCAAAATCCCCATTAATCGCTGTGATTTTACTTTACAGAGGCGCCTATATTGCATTATAATACAAATTGTCATATAAAAATATATTCAAATATAAAATTATAATATTATCATAAATATATTATCCGTGGACGGAGTAGACAGATGAAAAATATTATTCTTGTTGTAGATGATGATAAAACTAATTTAACATTGGCACAAAAAATTCTGGTGCCTGAATATCGTATTGCGGCGTGTAATTCCGGTGCCGCCGCGCTTAAGTATCTGGAAAATAATCACCCCGACCTTATACTATTAGATATAAATATGCCCGATATGGACGGGTTTGAAGTTATGGAGCAGTTGCGCCTTAAAGAAGAGACCGCGTCTATCCCTGTGATTTTTCTAACGGCGGATAACCTAGCTCAGACCGAGGTCAGATGTTTTCAGATGGGTGCGGTGGACTTTGTTACTAAGCCTTTCATGCCGGATATTCTGCTTAGCCGCGTCAGCAAGACGATAGAGCTTGAACGTTACAGACATAATTTGGAAGAAATGGTGAGAGAGCAGTCTGAAAAGATTACCGAGAACGCCAGACGTTTAAGTATGATTCAGGAGTCCGTCATAGTCGGAATGGCTAACCTGATTGAGAGCCGCGACGGAAGCACCGGCAAACATGTAAAGAATACCCAGCGGTATGTGAGAATGATTGCCGAAGAACTGCAAAAACGCGGGCTTTTTGCCGATGAACTTACAGACGATTTTATAGAAGACTTATCTAAAGCCGCGCCGCTTCATGACGTGGGTAAGATTAAAGTGCCGGACGCAGTATTGCAGAAACCGGGCAAGCTGACGCCGGAAGAATTTGAAACGATGAAGCTGCACACTACATATAGCCGCAAGATTATACATATGATTATCGGCGATGTTGAAGATGAACATTATGTAAAAATCGTCGAAGATATTGCTATGTATCATCATGAGCGCTGGGACGGAACCGGATATCCCACAGGACTTGCCGGAGACAGTATTCCGCTGGCGGCGCGGATTATGTCTGTGGCAGACGTATTTGACGCCTTGTACGAAGAGAGAGTCTATAAACCGCCGGTTCGTCCGATTGAAAGAATCATGCAGATTATGTCGGAAGGCAGGGGAACGCAGTTTGATCCTATTATAATCGATGTGTTTGTGGAAATGCTGCCGATGTTAAAGAAAGTATTGAACATCGTTTAGACTGCACGGATTTCATAATATGGGAAAGGGCGGTAATATACTTTGGAAAAGAATGTGACAAAAAATGAAAAAGCTAATAAAAAGTCGGAGCAGATTGTATTATGCGTATTTACTCTGTTTATGATTTCCATGTTCGTATCTTCATTTTTGCTGAAATGGACTTTGATTGAAAAGGAAATTATTGTCGTAACCGTATGTGGCAGTTGGTTTGTACATATCAGGAAATGTTGGACTCATGAAACACGTGCGAAATTTCTTGCCGTTATGACATGGGTGGATTTTACCGTATACGCATTGCGCGCCGAAAGTTTCACCTCGCTTCTTGCCACTATGTCGGCGTTAGTCGTGCTTCTTGGTATCTTCTTTATACCCCGTATTGTATATATGGGAGTGTTTTTCTCTACGATTATCATGCTTTATCATGCCCTTATAGCAAATACTATAGTTATAGAGTCTTTTAACGATATTCTCAGGGTAGGACTGCACGTTATTTCATCGTATGCGGTTTCAGCCGTCACGCTGTTTATGATATTAGCGCAGAAGGAGACTAACGAGCAGTTGATTGAGAATATCCATGAATTAGAGATAGCCGAGCGCAGTAAAGACGATTTTATGGTAAATATCTCGCATGAAATCCGCACTCCGATTAACGCGGTATGCGGAATGAGCGAGGCGATTTTGCAAGAGGAACTTCCGCCAAGCGTAAGAGGCGATGTAATAGATATTCAGACTGCCGGCAGAAACCTTTTATCTGCGGTAAGCAATATTCTGGATTTCTCGGAGCTGGAAAGCGGTCAGTTGGAGTTAGCGGAGGAAAGCTATAATATTACCTCGACGATTACAGATATTATCAATATGGCGCTGACGATGGAGAACGGTAAGCGCTTAGAGCTTATCGTTGACTGTGACGCTAATCTGCCAAGCAATCTGCTTGGAGACGAGCAGAAGCTTAGACGTATAGTGCTTAACCTGATGAGCAACGCCATTAAGTTTACTAAGGAGGGCGGAGTGGTTCTTCGCATAAGCAGTAGAAAAGAGGAGTACGGAATCAATCTGATAGTCAGTATCAAAGACTCCGGCATAGGTATGGAGCTTGCCGATATGGAAAATATTTTTGCAAGCTTTAGTCAGGTCAATTCCAAGCGTAACAGGGAAGAAGGCGGAGTGGGCTTAGGACTTCCGATAGCGCGCGCCCTTGTTATGAACATGGGCGGCTTCATTACGGTAAACAGCACGCCGGGGGGCGGAAGCGAATTTCAATTTACCATACCGCAGAAGGTGTTAGATGAGACTCCGATAGTTTCCATTAAAAATAAAGGTCAGATACGCGCAATATGTTATATCAATATGGATAAATACAACTTCTCCATTATCCGTGAAGGTTATGAGAGCTGTATACGTCATATAGCGGAGCAGCTTGGAATTATGCTTATCTCTTGTAAAAATCTGCTGGAATTAAAACGCCGCATTGAACGGGAGAATTTCACCCATGTATTTATAAGCTGGGAAGAGTATTGCGAGGATAGGAATTTCTTTGAAAATCTGGCAAAAGAGATTACGGTGATACTAATTCTCGAATACGGACACGAAACGCAGAGCGGCAGCAATATGCTGCGTATATATAAACCGTTTACGATATTATCCATAGCGTCGGTATTCAACGGACAAAGAATAGTACAGGGAACAGAGAATAAGACCACGCACGAGAAGCGTATTATAGCGCCTACGGCTAAGGTTTTGATTGTGGACGATAACGCCATGAATTTAAAAGTTATGGCGAGACTTCTTATGCCGTATCAGATTAAAGCATATATGGCAAGCAGCGGTATGGAAGCGCTTAATAAACTCGACGAAATGGAATTTGACTGTGTATTCTTAGACCATATGATGCCGGAAATGGACGGCGTAGAGACTTTGCATAAAATCCGTCAGAAACCCGGAACATATTTCCAGTCGCTTTCGGTTATCGCTTTTACGGCGAATGCAATCGGCGGCGCAAGGGAGATGTTTATTTCCGAGGGCTTCACTGATTTTATCGCTAAGCCAATAGAATTGAGCGTATTAGATAGAATGCTGCGCCGATACATTCCGGTGAAGAAACAGATTGTCATAACGAATGAGCAGGCGGAGGGCGATGTTAGCAGCGCAAGTGGAGGCGCCGCGTCTGTATTTAGTACAGATAAAACGTCCAATGATATAGTGAAGGCATATACGGCGGAAGAAGCTGAGAATAAGGCGCTTGATGAACTGACGCAGGCAGGCGTAAACGTAAAGCAGGGAATTGCATATTGCGGTGACAAAGAAGGCTTCCGCGAGATTATAGGTATTTTCCATAAGGAAGGCGCTAAGCGCAAGGCTTCGTTAGAACAGTATTATAAAGAGCATGACTGGAAGAACTATGTAATTACTGCGCATACGCTAAAGAGCAATTCTAAGGGCATAGGAGCTGATGAATTGTCAACTCTGGCGATGAATTTGGAGATGGCGGGCAAAGAGAACCGTATTGACTATATACTTGAACATCACGATGAGCTGCTTGAGGCACATGATAAGTTGATTAATATCCTTGCGGGCAATTCTTTCATATATCCGGAAGGTGATAGCGCTGAGGCGTCAGGGGAAGCTGCTACAGATGAAATTGTTGCAGGTGAAGCAGCCGCAGGCGAAACTGTCTCAGGAGAAAACACCGCAGATGAAATTGCTGGCGGTAAACCCTCGGCAGCAGGAGCCGGAAACGGCGCGCATAAAGACAGCGCGGCGAAAGAGAGTGCAGAGGCTGTGGAGACGGCAAGTATAGCCAGTGAACAGTCCTTAGCGGAACTTACAGAAGCGCTTAGCAATAAACTAATGAGCTTTGAGAGTGAGGGATTAAGCGATATACTGGATAAAATGTCAGAGTGCGAACATAACGGAGAGTCTCTTAAGGACATGACGGATAGAATAAGAAGTCTGACAGATGAATTTGATTTCATCGAGGCTTCGGAAATACTGGATTCATGGAAGGAGACTATGTGATATGATAGAAAGAATACGGGGATTTATACAATATCTTTTCAATAAAGACCTTGACCTTCAGGAGAGGTCGGCGCGCATGGTTTTCACACTTGCTTTTCTCGCTTCGATAATCGGAATGGGGCGCGTCACGCTTGGCGCAGACCTTATCGTGCTGGTTGCGCTTGTGCCGATGTGCATTATTTCAGGGCTTGCACTAAGAATGGCGGTTAAAGAGCATAAAACAAGGAAGGCTTCATGGCTGCTTGTTATTTCGACAAATGTAATTCTGATGCCGTTAGTATATATTTTCAGCGGCGGTACGAACAGCGGCACGCCGGTATGGTTTGTGCTGGGGATAGTATATGTATTCATGCTGTTTAAAGGCAGGGAATTTGTTATTGCTTTGTCAATTTCCATAGCAGCATGTTTTATTACATATTTAATCAGTTATCTCTACCCGAATATTCTTTCTCAGGCGCCTAACCGTTTTTATACATCTACGGATTCATATGTGACGATTGTATGTATAAGCTGCTTTATCGGTATCCTGCTTAAGCGTCAGATTAAGGCGTATGACAGCGAGAGAAAGTATATAGAAGAACAAAAGGAAGAAATAGAGCAGATTGCCCGCTCAAAAGACACCTTCTTTGCCAATATGAGCCATGAAATCAGAACGCCTATCAATACGATTATAGGCTTAAATGAAATGACGCTCAGAGAGGATATTTCCGACGAGATAGCGGAGAATGCCATAAATATTCAGAACGCGAGCAAGATGCTTCTAACCACCATTAATGATATACTTGATTTATCTAAGCTGGAATCAGGTAAAATGGAAATGGTTATGACGCAGTATGAAGTAAGCTCCATATTCAGCGACTTGGTTAATCTGATATGGATTCGCGCGCAGCAGAAGGAATTGGAATTTAAGGTGGATATAGATCCGGAGATACCCTCCATGCTGTATGGCGATGATGTGCGTCTTAAACAGGTAATTACCAATCTGTTGACTAATGCGGTCAAATATACTGAAACCGGCTCGGTAACGCTTTCCGCTAAGGGAGAGCGCGTACAACCCGACGTTATTCTGCTGCGTATATCAATAGAGGATACCGGTAAGGGTATGAGAAAGGAAAGCTTAGAGCATTTATTTGATTCCTTTAAGCGTGTTGATGAAAGCGACAACCGCAACATAGAAGGAACCGGACTCGGACTGGCGATTTCCAGACAGCTCATAGAAATGATGGGCGGTAAGATTTCGGTTGACAGCGTATATCATAAAGGCTCTGTTTTTACGATAGAGTTAGAGCAGCATATAGTTAATCCGACGCCGATTGGCATTATTGATTTTGCGGCGCAGAAGAAGATTGAAAACCGCACGAAGTACAAACAGCGTTTTATTGCGCCCGACGCCAGAATATTGGTGGTTGATGATAATGATATGAACCGCATGGTCGCTATTAAACTTCTGCGCGGAACTAAAGTAAAGGTCGATACTGCCGGAAGCGGTAAAGAATGCCTGAAAAAGACGGCGGAGAATGCCTATCATGTTATCCTGATGGACCATATGATGCCGGAGATGGACGGCGAGCAAACTTTAAAGGCTGTGCGCTCTCAGGCGAAGGGGTTCTGCCAGAAAACGCCGGTAATAGCGCTGACAGCAAACGTGATGTCGAATGCAGACCAGATTTATCGGGATATGGGGTTCGACGGTTATCTTGCCAAGCCGGTCAATTCTGCGCTGCTTGAAAACAGCCTGCTTAAATACCTGCCTGAACAATTCATCGAATATATAGGCGGTGAAGATTCGGCTGATTCTAAGGAAATTGGCACGGTTAATCAGATTACAGGGACAAGAAAGCGTAAACTTGCAATTACTGCGGATTGTATCTGTGATTTACCTAAGGAGCTGCTTGAGAGATTTCAGATTAGACTTATGTATACATACGTACATACGAAGGAAGGACGTTTCTGCGACCTTTCGGAAGTGTCATGCGACAGCCTCTTAGAATATCTTCAAATAGAGGGAAATACCGCTCATTCTTCAACTGCGCCTCCGTCTGAATACGAATACTTTTTTGCGGATACACTTGAAAAGGCGGAGCATGTGCTGCATATTACTGCGACAGTAAGCTTAAGCGGAGCCTATCCGTATGCTTATCAGGCAAGTAAAAGCTTTGACAATGTTACGGTATTTGACTCTGAACATATCAGCAGCGGGCATGGAATGATGGTTTTATATGCGGCAGCTTTGGCAGAAGAGGGCAAGAGTGTTGAAGAAATCTGTAGAGAGTTAGATAAATTTAAGAGTCAGGTATGTTCTAACTTCCTTGTGCCGAGCACATTGACATTATACCGCAACGGAAAGCTAAGCGGAGCGGTTCATAAGCTCTGTGCGGCTCTAAATCTGCATCCTGTGCTCCATATGACGCAGAATAAGTTGAAACTCTGGAAAATGGAAGTAGGAAACGTGAAGCGTATGGACAGAAAATATGTTAAGTCACTGTTCCATAACAGCAAACAGATAGACACGCGCCTGCTGTTCCTTGTATATGCCGGCTGCAGTGTAAAGCAGTTAAATGAAATACTTGAAGAAGTGAAAAAATATGTCACCTTTGATAAAATTATTCTGCAAAAGGCTTCCGCTACAGTATCAAGCAACTGTGGCATAGGAATTTTTGGACTTATGTTTATTAGGAAAAATGACGATTAATAATGCTGATTAGGAGGACTAGAAATGGATTTTCTTCATAGCAAACCCAAAAGGGGCGCAAAATTACAACCACTAGATGAGATTGACGGATTTAAGGTAAGGCCCGGCTTTTATAATAGGGACGGGGCGGCGGCAGCGCCGAACGGCGTAAGCTTTACAATTCATTCTTTCGGGGCGACAAGTTGTACGCTGCTATTGTTCCACCCGCATGAAAACGAGCCGTATGCAAGACTTAGGTATCCGGAGTCGTACCATATTGGCAATACCTATTCCATGCTGGTATTTGGGCTTAATATTGAAGAATTTGAATATGCGTTTCAATTAGACGGACCGTATGATGAGAGAAGAGGGCTACTTTTTAATAAAGACAACATTCTGCTTGATCCATACGCGCGGGCGGTGACTGGACAAAGAGAGTGGGGAGAGCGTCCCGCGGACGGAAAAGACTATGTTTACCACGGCAGAGTCGTGGAAAATAACTACGATTGGGGAAATATAAGACAGCTTGAACACCCGATGGAAGATTTGATAATCTATGAATTGCATGTGAGGGGCTTTACAAAAGACGCATCTTCCGGCGTATCGGCAAAAGGCACCTATGAAGGACTGCGCCAGAAAATTCCTTATCTCAAAGACTTAGGAATCAATGCGGTTGAGCTAATGCCGATTTTTGAATTTGACGAGATGGAGAACGCTAGGGTTGTGGACGGGGAACAGCTCTATAACTATTGGGGATATAATACGGTATGCTTTTTTGCGCCTAATACCGGCTATTCTTCCGTGGTCGAGCATAATCATGAAGGCGACGAGCTTAAGCAGCTTATATATGAATTAAAAGAGAATGGAATCGAAGTTATTCTGGACGTGGTATTTAATCATACTGCGGAAGGGAATGAGGACGGACCGTGTTTCTCTTTTAAGGGGATTGACAATAATATTTATTATATGCTGACTCCCGATGGACATTATTATAATTTCAGCGGTTGTGGCAACGCGCTGAACAGCAACCACCCGATGACGAGAAGGTTTATTATGGACTGCCTGCGCTATTGGGTTACGGAGTACCGCGTAGACGGTTTCAGATTTGATTTAGCCTCTATTTTGACGAGGGATAAAAACGGTATGCCTATGTCGTCGCCGCCCATTATAGAAGCGATTGCTGGAGACTCTATTTTAGGAAAAGTAAAACTTATCGCAGAAGCGTGGGACGCTTCGGGCTTATATCAGGTTGGGAACTTCCCAGCATTTGAGAGATGGTCCGAATGGAATGGAAGATACCGTGATGATATGCGGCGTTTCTTAAAAGGCGATATCGGCATGGCGTCAACGGCAATCACGAGGATTACCGGCTCACAGGATTTGTACGGACAGTCGCTGCGCGGTGCGGGTGCGTCGGTTAATTTCCTGACCTGCCATGACGGATTTACACTATATGATTTGTACTCATATAATACCAAGCACAATGAAAAAAACGGCTGGGACAATTCAGACGGCGATAATAACGGTAACAGTTGGAACTGCGGCTGTGAAGGCGATACCGATGATGTAGAGATAGAGACGCTTCGCAGACGTATGGTAAAAAATGCGTTTACGACGCTTATGTGCAGCAGAGGACCGGCAATGTTCTACGCCGGCGACGAGTTCTGCAATACCCAGTATGGAAATAATAACGCATACTGTCAGGACAATATAACTTCGTGGCTGGACTGGAACAGGCTGGATAAATATAAAGAGATACATGACTTTTTCCGCTTTATGATAGCCTTCCGTAAAAAGCATATTATCATAAGAAGGACGACAACGGTTTCGTCTCTGGGCTTCCCCGATATAAGTGTGCATAACGGCAACCCGTGGAATGACAGAACTGACAGCCACACCAGATTAATTGGCGTGATGTATGCCGGAAGAGATGAGAGCGGACAGGAAGACGATATTATATTTTATGGAATGAATGCGTATTGGGAACCGCTTAATATGCTGCTTCCTGAACTTCCGGGTAGCATGTATTGGAAAGTCTGCGTCAACACTTATGTGGAATATCAAGACGGAAAAGACATGGAGCAGTTTACGGAATTTAACGGCAATAGAAATCTTATGATTCCGCCGCGTACCGTGGTGGTGCTGGAAGCGGTGGTAAGAGAATAACGATTTGAATGTGGCATGAACTCATATGATGTCCCTTGAGGCACGCTCTCGCTCCGTGTAAAATCGTAGCGGTACTAAGCTCGAAAAGACCTCGCTGAAGTACAAGACCACTTTCAGTGGTCTGCGTTTTACAAGGACCTCAAGCGACATCATATGAGTTCATGCCTTTCAACAACTGTGAACAATAACATGGTATGCGCATATCACCTGCTTGTCTGGCAATACTCGCGCATATTGATAAAATTGTAATAGGGAAGAGCATTTTTCGTATATCCACTTGTATAAATATGAATATCCTGCTGCTGATCCTTCTCACATGCCTCATCTAACACCTCGGAAAAAAGCCTTCTTGCGAAGTTAGACGGGTTCTGCTTGGACTGGTGATTTTTATCATCGGAAGCGTACTTCCTTAAGCGCGGTATCACCTCAACCGCCTGAACTTTAAAAACTGTCTCATATCCATATGCTTTAACAATCCCTCCTTGGATTTACATTTAGTAGTTCTACTTTATATATCGGCAAAAATGTGGATTATTATAGGGGGGTTGTGGGGGATTTATAATAAAAATGCAGTTGATAATATAGATAAAAATAGATATAATAAAAGTAAGGAAAGTAAGGAATGCGTTGAAAGGAGATTATTTTATGGAACTTGCAAAGGTTACATCAAAAGGTCAGATTACAATACCAATAGAGATTAGAAAAAAACTAGGTATTAAAGAGGGCAGCAAGGTGCTTTTTTTGGAGGAAGCAGGGCGAATTTATTTGGCAAATTCTTCTATGGAAGCATTGCGAGAGGCTCAAGCTGCATTTGCAGGAGAGGCAGAGAGGATTGGACTTAAAACGGAAGAAGATGTTGTGGCGTTGGTTAAAGAATTACGGAAAGAAAGAACGGTGAAATAATTGCGAATAATGGTTGATACAAATGTACTGATTTCATTACTGGTATTTTCCAGTAAAACAATGAATCAGATGATGGAGTGCATTTTTACAGAACATCAGTTAGTTCTGTCTTCATATATTGTAGAAGAATTAAAAGACGTTGTTAGAAGAAAATTTCCTAATAAGATTGGTATTGTAGATACGTTGCAAAATATTTGCAAAAGTGAATAAAAATGACCTTAGAGCCATTGTAGAAAAATCTACAGTGGCTTTTTATGCTTACGCTTATTACATTCAAGCGTCCGTTCATATCGCAAACGAAACCCTAATAATATTTGTGTCGATATATATAATGGGATTTGCTATTTGATTTTATATATTTGCATAAGGCAGGTGGTGAAAATGCTGTCAATAGCAGTATGTGATGATGAAGCTATAGAGTGTTGCAATATAGCGGGAAAAATTAAAGAAATATTGAAAGAAATGAAAATACCCTGCATGATACGGCAGTTTTACAGCGGAGAGAAATTAATACATTCGTCAGATAAATTTGACATTATTTTTCTTGACATTATTATGCGTAATTTAGACGGAATGAAAACGGCGCAGCTTTTTCGCCAAAAGGCATTTGATAAAATACTTATCTTCATATCTTCCAGCAGGGAATATGTGTTTGAAGCTTATGATGTAGAGGCTTTTCAGTATTTATTAAAACCGATTGACGAGAAGAAATTAAAAAGAGCGCTGCAAAAGGCTGTCCTTAAAATAGAAAATCATGCGCAGGAATTTATTATTGTCAGTAAAGAGAGACAAAAGAAGAAATTATTTTTAGACGATATTTATTATTTTGAGATAAAAGGAAGAGTGATTGACATTCACGGAACAGACGGGGTTATTACATATTATGAACAGATTGGTGTGCTAGAAAAGAATTTACAGGGCAAAGGTTTTTTCAGGTGTCACAAAAGCTATCTTATAAATTTGCAATACGTTGATGCGTATAACAAGCAGGAAGCAATTTTGGGTAATGGGGAAAGGATTGTGATTGCCAAAAGAAGATATGAGGAATTTTGTAAAGAAATTTTAGAGTATATGCGAAAGAATGGGGGGATTTTATGAAACAACTCTCAGACTATATAGATATTTTAATCGTAACGCCATTCTATCTGTGGTATCTATGGACAGCGGATAAATTCTGTAAAAAGTTATTAGGGGCTTTAAAAAGTCGGGAATGGCTGTTTTTAGTTTTATCCTTTTGCGGCTGGCTGTCCTGCAATATTATTGCACGTTTTTATTCCATTCCGTATATTTTTTCTGCGTTATTTAACCATATATTTTTTATGGGCTTGGTGCTTTTACTGTTCCAATCAGACAGGGAAAAGAGGTTTCTGGCGGCGTCTATACTGATTTTGACGGTAAGGCTGATATCGGATTTTGGCGCCTCTTTTTTATCATGTCTGCAATTATTTTTCCAGCACACAGTAAAAAATATTCCCGAACCGCTTTTAGCAGATTGGGAAAATGGTCTAATCAGCGGCGTTGGCTATTGTTTTGCTATATTGGCAGTATATTGGCTTTCGCAGCATCTTGCGTCCGTTTTTTACGGCAGGAGAGGGAAATGGTATGTAATGATAGCAGTTCCTTTACTGGCAATCATTGTAGTGTATGATGTGGCGAGCTGGGGAGCGACGGGCGGTATTATGGTTAGGAGCGGGGGCAGCATGGGATTGTATTATGACCAGATTTTCAGCCATAGTGAATTTATGGTTTTGTCGCTTTTATCTATGGCGGCAGCAGGATTTTATGTGTTTGGAATGAACAAGATTTATTTGGAGCAGGAAAAAAACAGCCAGTATCATTCGCAGATTGCGGTCTATAAAATGCTGACAGAGCAGTACAGGCAGTCAGAGCGGCTGCGGCACGACATGAAAAACCATATTATCGCCTTGTCAGCCTTATCTAAAAATAAAGAATGGGAAAAGGTAGATAGTTATCTGAAAAATATGGAGAGTATTGTTATAGACATTGGCGGCGATGTGACAGGGAATAAGGCGGTGGACGCGCTCCTTTACCAGAAGCGGAAACGGGCGGAAGAAGAAAATATTAAATGGGAATGTGATGTGCAGATACCAAAGGGATTATGTATAAATGAATTTGATTTATGCGTATTGTTTGGAAACCTACTGGATAATGCGCTTAATGCGTGTGAAAGAATGCAGCAGAATGAACCTCGTTTTATTAATATTCAGGCAAAAACAGTAAAGAAATGTTTGCTGTTTGAAGTCAAGAACAGCATGGATATAACAGAAAAATATGCAGATGGATATGCAGATAAAGAGAATTTGCAGGAGCATGGAATCGGTCTTTTGAATGTATATGATGTGGTGAAAAAGTATAACGGGGTAGTGAATACGGAAGCTGAAAAAGGTATTTTTATAATATCTATTCTAATGCCATTTTCTGAGACTGCTTTCTGATATCGTTTTCTAACGTAGCTTCTGATACCGCATATGACACGAAAAAGGCTGTTTGAAACAAGAACCTAATACCGTATGTTTATGCTGTCGAAAGAATGGTTGAAGGCTTTTGGCTTTCTGGAAAACTCTTGGATTTCTTGAAAAATTTTTCAAGAAAAGTGATTGAAAAAGGAGATGGTGCGATGAATACAAAAACAATGGAAGGGCTTATAGGCGCAAGGACAAATATGGACCTGTTGAATACTCCCATGCGTGTGTATAAGGAAGCAAGATTGAAAGGCGATACGGCGACAATGGAGCGTGCTATGGGGTGAGTGCGTTGTTGTGATCTACCATAATAAGAGCAAGACCAATTACCACATTCACATGATCTTTGCAGACAGGAAACTACTGGAAGAGACTATTACAAGAGTTGCGGAGCGGAGAATGTATTATGATGAACAGGACAGGCACAGCCGGACGAAGAAAGCTGTATGTGACAGTGAAGGCAGGCTAAGAGAGGGCTGCATCGTGATTGAGAAGGGCGAAATTTATGAGAAAACAATTTTTGCGGGTAAAGTAGGATATTTTAAGGAAAAAGTTTTTCAAGAAGAGGCAAAGTAGCTATTTACGGAAATCAATAATGGTTTTATAAAAAATAAATCTCATCGACTATAGGTATTTGACAGGCATAACGTCTACCTGCCAACAAAAAAGATTGAAAAGAATAATCCCAGAGAAGAACAGATCAGGGCAGATAATGCAGTTTGGCAGGAGTAGAACTGTGCGACGGATGCGGCATTCAGGAGAAAGATGTTTTAACGGTTAAACACAAGCGTATATTAGAAGAAATATGAGATTCCATACATAAAAAAGGCAACCGACCAGAATTGCTGGTGTAAAAAAAAGTTGGAAAATTTGCCAAGAATTGTTATACTGTTTTATAAATAGTTTATCTTTAAAAAGTATTTACTCAGTTTGGATTTTAACGATCGGAATCATATAGCGAGAATAAGATTATGTATAAACAAGATTCATTTTTCGATGAATTGGAGCCGGAGCATTTTGAAAAAGATGGAGATTATATTGATAGCTTACAGGAAGCATATGAAGTGCTTGGTGCAGATATAATAGAAGAGATATATAGAAACTCCTTGAGTGTGCTTGAGTATGAGCGTACCTTCAGAGATTATTATTTGAAAATGGACAGACTCATTATTCAGTGAAATGAAGTAAAGAGAAGTCTGGAGCAAATTACTGAAGTTAAGACGAACAAACAGGTGTATCCTTATATTTGGGCTTTCGCAGTTAATACAGAAGCATGTGAACAGCTATATTCTGCGTGTGCTGATGAAAAATCCACATTTGAGGATTTGAAAAAAATCAGTTTGGAAGATTATGATACGGCAGTTTTGCTTGTTAAATTCCTGAGATGGTGTCAGTTTGACTTAGAAAATGAATTTGAGGAATATTCTTTAATGGTAGTTGATAAAGCTGTTAATCTTGGAAACGAATTTGAAAAAAGGGCGGGAGAAGATTATAAGGATAAGTTAGACCTTTTTTTCGCAAGAGAATTTAAAGATGTATATATAGAATATACAAAAGATACTTTAAATGGAATTATTCAGCGAATTAATGGATATATGGATGCAATGAGTACATAGAGAAAGTTTTTATGCAGAACGCTGAACATGGGAATATCATATTGTTGAAACTGGCAGGAACGGAGAAATCTTATGGAGTTGGAAATTGGTATTGAGGATATATTGAAGAAAGAGAAAATTGAATCTGACCGTATTGAATTTAAAGAGGGCTGGAATCCGGATGATATTTATCGCAGCATCTGTGCATTTGCTAATGACTATAATAATGAGGGCGGGGGATATATTATAGTTGGAGTTCAGGAAACAGAAGGAATGGCTGTAAGACCCGTAAAGGGCATTCCGGAAAACAAGTTAGATGAAATACAGAGAGAAATGCTGGGCTATAATAATAAAATATCCCCAACGTATTTCCCCAAAGTTGTTCCCGTGCAGGTAGACGAAAAGTGGATATTGGTGATAATTGCAAGGACTGGACAGCAAAGACCATATAAGGTGCCGGAGTATGTTACAAGCAGGAAAGATAAGAAATATGGTTATTATATTCGTTATTTGACAAATTCGGTAAAGGCAAATGCTGAACAGGAGCGAGAACTTATTGGCATGTCAGATCAGACACCTTTTGACTGTAGAGCCAATCATAGGGCTACATTTGACGATATTTCACCGATATTGTTGGAGGATCATTTGCGTAAAACGGGCAGTAAGTTGGCAAGGCAGGTGAGGGAACGTGGAGTGGAAGCAATTTTGGAGGAGATGCAGTTGTTAGAAGGACCACCGGAATTAAGGTATATTCAAAATGTTGCGCTCATGATGTTCTGTGAACATCCGGAAAAGTTTTTTCGGTATACTTATGTCCAAATGACTTTATTTCCAGAGGGCAGTGTGGAAAAGCCAAGTGTAAGTGAAGATTTTCCCAATATTACGGGTTCGGTGCCACAGATGATACAGGCGACAATGGAACGTTTTAGGAATAATTTCATTCGTGACAAAGTTATAAAGGTGTCAGGGCAAATGGAGTCAGTAAGGATTGCGAATTATCCATATGAAGCAATTGAAGAAGCTGTAGTGAATGCGTTTTATCACAGGGATTATATGTCTTGTGAACCTGTAACAATAGAAATTGAGCCGGATTGTATCAACATTATCAGTTTTCCAGGAATAGATCGTTCTATACCACAGAAGACAATCACGGAGGGTAGGAGATTTATCTCCAGATACTATCGAAATAGGCGTCTTGGGGAGTTCTTAAAGGAATTAGATTTGTCGGAGGGGCATTCTACAGGAATTCCGACGATACAGGATGAATTGGAAAAGAATGGTTCTCCCAGAGCAGAATTCTTTACAGATGAGGATCGGCGTGCTACGAGAATTCGGATTCCTATTCATCCGGCATTTTTGGCAGACAATGATATAGATGCTGAAGCGACGGAAAAAGCGACGGAAAAAGCGACGAAAAAAGCGACGGAAAAAACGCGGAAACAATATGCTGATATAAGAAAACTGATGTCAGATGGTAAATGGCATAAAACATCAGAAGTTGCAGAATGGCTTAAACTTCGAGAGACAAGAACAAAGCAGTTATTGAAAGAAATGGTTGCTTTGGGGGATTTGGAAGATGATGGAAAGACCAAAGGAAGAATGTATAAAATAATTCGTCGCAAATAAAAGCGACGAAAAAAGCGTCAAAAGAGACTAGCTATGAAAAGTCAAGCCTAAATTAGCAAGAAATTTCTTTTTTCTATTGGTGGTAAAGAAAGGTAACTTGATCTGTGCAATCGTATGGGGTACCTGAATAGACAGGGCAGTGTCGGGAGTACCGACAGACTTCTGTGTAAGAAACCTTAATTCTTTTGTCTGCTCTTTTGTGAAGTGTTCGTAGGAGGATTTCACGAGCAGACTGAAAAGATGAGTCATATGCATGGAAGCGACTGCTTCTACTGTCGGAGCTTCGCATAAGAGAGCATGGACAGTATTCTGATACAGACTGGATTTGAAGAAGTACTGTAGTTCCAGAAAGATCTGATCCACATAAGAAGTCAGCTGTTTTTTTAATCTTGTCCGTCTTGTTTTTTCGGATTTTATCCCTGCACATGATAGACGTCTAGATGGGGTTCAACACACATACGTTCTAGTTACAAGCAACAAGGTATCTTACAAGGTTGTCGCCGTAGTGTGCCGTCGATTTAAGACCGATGATGATGCTGTCGTCCTCAAGTGATAGATCGCAGAGACGGGAATGCAGCAATTTGAAGCCATCAGAGTCATTCGTGAATTTAAATAGCTTCATGAGTTCTACGCCATCAGAAGATATGGCTGATGCAAAGTGGTTGAGTTTGGCATTGTCAATGCCTGCGTAAATCATGAGGTTGTACATCCCTTTCATAAAGTCTGATACTGTGATATCTACCAGCGATTATCATCGTAGACTTGATTGAAATAAGAACTCAGGAACGTATGCTCCAGTTCATTCAGCAGATAAACAATTAGATAAATGTAGCGGCAATATACTCCAGTCAAGTAGTCAAGCTACAGGTAAAAATCAATTGTCCACAGTATCTGAGTTGTATTAAACCACAATATCAAAAAAGGGAATATGGTGTTTGTGCTTCTATAAACATCATATGAGGATAAGATAAGAAATATGCTACTGAAAAAGGTATTTTTCTAATATCTATTCTAATGCCATTTTCTGAGACTGCTTTCTAATGCCGTTTTCTGACGCCGCTTCTGATACCGCATATGACACGAAAAGGGCTGTTTGAGACAAGAACCTAATACCGTATATTTATGCTGTCGAAAGAATGGTTGAAGGCTTTTGGCTTTCTGGAAAACTCTTGGATTTCTTGAAAAATTTTTCAAGAAAAGTGATTGAAAAAGGAGATGGTGCGATGAATACAAAAACAATGGAAGGGCTTATAGGCGCAAGGACAAATATGAACCTGCTGAATACTCCCATGCGTGTTTACAAGGAAGCGAGATTGAAAGGCGATACGGCGATGATGGAGCGTGCTATGGGGTACGTCGGTGAATTTTCTGATAAAACGCAGGAATATAAGGTAGAAACTGACGAAGGTATGAAAAAAGACGCAGAGGAGACGCGCAAGATTGCAAAGGAGCAGCGTGAAGAGGCTATCCGGAAGCGCAGGGAAGAACGTGAGAAATTGGAAGAGAAAATTGAGGAGAAAATTGAAGAGAGCAGAAATAAAGACAATGATATTGAAACTAAAGAGGCGGAAGGCTGCCTGTTGGAGATTAGTGAGGAAGGAAAGGCTTTGTTGAAGGATAACACAGACTCAGGCAGTACGGATTCTGCTGTGGTTTCGGTTGAGACAAATGCAGGTGATGTAAAGGAAGCTGTAACATATACGAATACGGGAGAGATAGTTTCAGCAAAGAGGGACGCGGGTATTTTTTGGAAACCAGTTGACATTAAATCTTAAACACTGTATAATGTATCAGACTGATATATTCAAGCAGATTACGGAGGTTAAACTATGGCGAGACAACGAATTAGAAAACTGTTGCTAATGACTTCGCTGCTTCTGTTTCCTGTCACGTTATACTACTTCAGCCCTGCTTTAATCATAAATGCAGGGCTAAATGGCATAATCAATGGAAGTTTTATTGTATTTGTTTTAATGTTTTTGCTGTCTATACCTTTTGGCAGATTGTTTTGCGCCTATTTTTGCCCGGCAGGAGGGTTACAGGAATGTGCTTTTGCAGTTAATGAAAAGAAACCAAAGCAAGGGTGGCGAAATTATATTAAATTTGCGATATGGGGTATTTGGTTAATCATAGTCGGTTTGTGTTACTTTCATGGCAGGGAAATTATAGCAATAGATTTTTTCTATGAAACAGAAAACGGCATATCTGTTTCTTCCGTACAAAGTTACATTATCTATTATGGAATTATCTGCCTGATATTTATTCCTTCTATTTTGTTTGGGAAACGTACATTTTGCCATTACTTTTGTTGGATGGCTCCATTTATGATATTTGGAATAAAACTTCGCAGGATTTTACATCTGCCGGGAATACATATTAAAGCGAACCAAAAGGGAAAGTGTGTATCTTGTGGGAAATGCAATAATGCCTGCCCTATGGGTATTGATGTAATTGGTGAAATAGAACATGGGAAAATTATCAGTCAGGAATGTATTCAATGTGGCGCATGTATTGATAATTGTCCTAAAAATGTCTTAATTTTTGGAGTGATTAACAGAAAGGAAAACGGTAATGGCAAATGAAAAGAAAATTGATTGCGTGATTTTAGGTTTGCTAAATCACGAAGAATTAACGGGATATGAAATTAAGAAGCGAATAGATACCACTCTTAAATATTTTTGGAGTGCAAGCTATGGCAGCATTTATCCCGCGTTAGATGATCTTGTTAATCGTGGTCTGGCTACGAAAAGAGAAGATACAAAAAGCAAACGGAATAAGTTGATATATACTATAACAGAAAATGGACGTGATTATTTAAAAAAATGGCTTTCAATGCCTGTTGAAAAAGATGAACTGCGTTACGAAACATTATTAAAATTATTTTTTGGAAGTGAGAAAGGTGAAGAACAGGCACTCATTCATATCGAAGCGTTTGAAAAGAAAATTGAAGAAGAACTGCCATATCTTTTACATGCAGAAACAATTTTAAATAAAGTCTTGAATGAGGATACTGCACACAAATATTATCTGCTTACGGTAGAGTTTGGGATAAAAACCTATCAGACATATTTGGAATGGTGTAAGGAAGCAAAAAAACTTTTGACTGGGGAAAATTTTGGGAATTGAGGTTAAATTAAAAAATTAAGGGTTGACAAGTGACTACCAACGGTATATGATTGATTCATAAAGGTAGTCAAATGTCACCCTTTTTGTATATTGGAAAATGCATGGTGCGTCAAGGGGATAGACTGATTAATAAACGAAGGAGATATAACTATGGTTAAATTATCAGAATCGGAATGGAAGGTTATTAGTTTATTGTGGGAAAAAGCACCCTGCACAATGATGCAGATTACCAATCATTTTAAGGAAACTACGGGGTGGAGCAAGCATACTGTTATGACGTTTCTGCGCCGCATGGAAGAGAAGGGAGCTGTCCATTACGAAGACGGCGGGCGCGCTAAGTTATATTATCCCGATATTGAGAAGGACGAAGCCGTCCTGCAGGAAACGGAAGAATTTCTGGATAAAGTATTCGGTGGGCGCATGGGGCTGATGCTGAACACTATGGTGGAGAAAAAAGCCCTCTCGAAAGAAGAAATAGAAGAACTTTACGAAATATTAAAAAGAGCGGAGGAAAACAGTATATGAGAGATATGATAATTACTTCATCACTTTTGATTATAGCAATTCTTTTTATCAGATACATAGTAAAAGGAAAAATCCACCCGCTGCTGCAATATTCGCTATGGCTGTTAGTGGTATTGAAACTTCTTATCCCCATACCGTTATGGAGCAGCCATGTCAGTGTGTTAAATCTTTTGCCGCAGGATATAGAGCAGGAAAACGGTTTTGACAACGCGGTGAACATATTGCAGGATATGACAGGTATCGGGAATGCGAGTAAAACTAACGAGGCAGGGGAAAATAATGCAGACGTCGCCATAGGCGCAGAAATGATGTCTGCTATTCCGGATAAGGCTCTTTCAGGCAACATGGAAGGAACTGGCTTTTCATGGTCTGCGTTTTTTGCGGCGGTATGGTTTATTGGCATGATAATTACGGGCGGCTATATGCTTTTCTATCAGATAAAATGGCAGCGTTTTCTGCGTAATAACAGAAAGCCGTTAAGCGCTGAAAATAGCGGAATTGCAAATGATTTAGGTATTACGCTGCCAATATATACAGTGGAAGGGCTGCCATCTCCCTGCTTAATCGGGAGAAACATCTATCTGACTGCTGAGATGGCGGAGGATAAGAAACAGCTTGAGCATATTCTTGCTCATGAATATTGTCACTACAGACAGTTGGACTCTTTGTGGGTTATCATAAGGTGCGTGCTGACCGCGGTATACTGGTTTAATCCGCTTGTATGGACGGCGGCGTATCTCTCTAAACAGGATAGCGAGTTAGCGTGCGACGCTGCGGTAATTCGTATGCTGGGAGAAGATGAAAGGATTTCTTATGGCAAGACTCTTATAAATTTAAGTTCGGGAGATTATTTTAAGGACAACAGAATTGGCGTGGCGTCTATGATGAGTGGTGGTGAAAAGCATATGAGGGAGAGAATTTTTAAAATTGCCCGCAGACCGAGATATATTGCGGCGGCAGCAGGCGTTGTTATTATTATGGCGGCAACGTTGATTGCAGTTACTTTTTCGGGGACAAGGGCTGAAGCTGAGCAACAGGCGGAAATAGAGAAAGAGCAGGAAGCTGTCGAAGCCGCACAGCAGGCCGTGATAGAGAAAAAACAGGAAGCCGCGAAAGAAGAAATAGGGGTGAAAGTTCAGAATGAACAACAAGTAGAGGTGGAAGTGAAAGTTCAAGCTGAACAACAAACAGAATTAGAAGCAGTCAAAGAAGAACAGGAAGCACTTGCAGCGGTGTTGCAGGCGGAGATAGATAAAAAGCAAGAGGCAGCAGTCGAAGCCGCGAAGGAAGAAGCGGAAGCGAAAGCGAGGGAACAGGCGCAGCTACAAGCAGAATTGAAAGCAGCTAAAGCAGAACAAGAGGCGCTTGTGGCAGAAATACAGAGCAAGTTAGACACAACGAACTATATAAATCCATGTCCTTCTTATACCAGAATTTCAGATGGATTCGGTAAAAGAGTTAATCCGATGACAAATGAAGAAATTGTTCACAATGGAATAGATTTAGCAGCGGATAAAGACGCTGATATATTGGCGGCGGCAGACGGAACAGTGTACGAGGCAGGCTATAATGCCGATGATGGAAATTATGTAATAATACATCATGGGGCAGGAAATTATACTCATTATAATCATTGCGCTGAAATTCTGGTGGAAGAAGGCGAGAGCGTAATCGGCGGGCAAAAAATTGCTGCCGTAGGAAGTACCGGACGCTCCACAGGCAACCATCTTTGCTTTAAGGTAGAAATTGATGGAGAATACGTTGACCCCGGCTTAATATTCTCGCGCGATGGGAATTCTTAACAAAGCGTTAATAGACTCTTTCTTTCTGAAATTTTTTGTGCTATAATGTATGCGTAAGCAACGTGGCACTGCTGTTATATTTAGGGGAAATCACGGATAGAAGGTAGTTGAGATAAATGAAATATAAGAAAATTAATGAAGCGACAGTCCAATGTATCATTTCAGAAGAGGACATGGAAGAATACGGTTTGACGCTTGCCGACATTTTTGAACGTAATGAAAAAGGAGAAGGCTTCTTGCGCGACGTGGTAGAGAGGGCGCATGATGAAGTCGGATACAGGCTGCGGGGCGATAATATTGCCATGCAGATTACGCCGATGCGCGATGAGGGGCTTGTAATTACTTTTTCTGATGCAAGCATAGCGGGTTTTCAGAATATGTTAGAACATCTTAAAGAGGTTCTTGCCGGTTTTAGTCAGGACGCTATGCACGAGGCGGCGATACCGATTCAGGATAAAGAGGCGAAACACGGGAAAATCTCAGATGAAAACTGTCGCGCTTTTGTATTTGCTTCCATGAATAATTTATTGCGGTATTGTGCATCGATTCCGCCGGAATTATCAGTCAGAAGCAGTCTGTATAAACTGGAAGGAACTTATTATCTTGTAGTTGAGAAGATGAGGCTTTCCAGAAATAATTACAATAGAATAAGCGTTCAGGCAGTTGAATTTTCCAATATAATTATTCCTTCACAGGAGACGTTGACATACTTAGACGAACATGGAGAGTGCCTGATTAGAAATAAAGCGGTCAGCCGCTTGAGAAAAATATGTTTATCGAATTAGGACAATATAGGCTTACCTGTTATCCGCCAGAGAATAAAGATGTGCAAAACGCCGTTTATATACATACAGATGCGCAGGACGCAGAGGAGATATTTAAACTGACTGACAGGAATTTTGCCCTTATTGCCATAGATGGAATTGATTGGAACAGAGATTTAACCCCTTGGCAGCATGAGAAAGTGTTTGCGAAGGGGGAAGATTTTGCCGGAAAAGCTGATGATTATCTTGCCGTATTAACGGAAAAACTTATTCCTGCCGCAGAGCAGGAATTTGCCTTGAATATAGATAAGAGGTATTTGGTGGGATACTCCCTTAGCGGATTATTTGCAGTATATGCGATTTACCATACCGCTATATTTGATGGTATAGGTTCGATATCAGGCTCATTATGGTATGACGGTTTTACTGATTATGTGAAAAGTCATACTGTCAAACGTAATCCCGATAAAATGTATTTTTCATTAGGGGACAAAGAGGCTTCGTCTGCACGTGGAATAATGCAGACTGTTTTAGTGCGCACAGAGCAGCTTGAGGAAAAATATAGAAACGATGGTATTAAGACTATTTTGGAAATGAATGAGGGGAAGCATTTTACGAATGTGCATGAGAGAATTGTAAAGGGGATAAAGTGGTTATTATCATAAAAATATTTAATATTAATGAAAAAGAGGTAGACAGTAGAACATGGCAGATTTTAAGAACACAGAAGTTAAATTGAATCAGGAAAAAGAAGTAAGCAAAACAGAAAAACAAGACGCCGATAACGCGGATACAGCGGTAAAATATCGCGATTCGGGGATTGATGAGAGAATTATTCGTGCGGTTGAAGAATTGGGATTTGAGAATATGACGCCGATTCAGCAGGAGGCGATTCCATTATTTTCATCGGGTAAAGACGTAATAGGGCAGGCGCAGACGGGAACAGGCAAGACGGCGGCGTTTGGCATTCCTATTCTTGAAAAAATCAATCCGGACAACAGAGGATTGCAGGCGATTATCTTATGTCCGACAAGGGAGCTTGCTATGCAGGCGGCGGACGAGTTGCGCAAGTTTTCCAAATATATGAGTGGAATTAAGGTGCTTGCGGTTTATGGCGGACAGGATATTAACAAACAGATTAGAGGTTTAAAAGGCGGCGTGCAGATTGTTGTCGGTACGCCGGGGCGCGTGATGGACCATATGCGCCGTCATACTCTTAAATTGGATAAGGTGCATACGGTAGTTTTGGACGAAGCTGATGAAATGCTGAATATGGGTTTTCGTGAGGATATTGAGACTATCCTTAAAGAAGTGCCGGAGGAACGCCAGACCGGACTCTTTTCAGCGACAATGCCTAAGCCTATTTTAGATATTACGAAGATGTATCAGAAGGACGCGGTATTTTTGAAAATGACTCCTAAGGAAATTACGATACCGCTTATCAAGCAGGCTTATTATCAAGTGCCGTATAAAGAAAAGACAGAAGTAATCAGCCGTCTGCTTGACTATTACGATCCCGGACGCAGCCTGATTTTCTGCAATACAAAGAGAATGGTTGATGAGCTGACGGAGAACCTTAAGGGCAGGGGATATGCAGCGGAAGGTCTGCATGGCGACCTCTCTCAAAATCAGCGCGATACCGTGATGAACCTTTTTAAGAATGGACATGCGGCGATATTAATTGCGACGGACGTTGCCGCCAGAGGAATCGATATTGATAATGTTGAAGCGGTTTTTAACTATGATATTCCCGAAGACATTGAATATTATGTGCATCGTATCGGCAGAACAGGGCGCGCGGGCAAGACGGGACGCTCTTTCACGTTAGTGACTAACAGGGAACTTTATAAACTGCGCGATATCGAGCGCGTCTGCCATACGAGGATTAAGGAAAGAAAAATTCCTTCCGCAGCGGATATAATGGCGAGGAAGGGTGAGAAGATTTTAAGAGAAGCCGAAGAGGTTATTGAGAGTCAGGATTTAAGCAGGGCGATACGCCTTCTGGAAGCAAAAAGTTCTTTGGGCGAATACAGCATATTACAGTATGCGGCGGCGTTCATGAAAATGAAAATGGGCGAAGATATCGAGGATATTAAGCAGGAGAAATTTTTCCCAGATTTTATGTACGGAAAGAAGAGAAGGCGTGGCGGCGATAGAGGTCGGGGCGATAGAGACCGCGGAGAAAGAAATCGGAACGACAAAGAGCGTGGCGATAGAAAGCGAAGCGACAGAGACCGTGGCGATAGAAGCTGGAACGACAGAGGACGTGGCGACAGAAATCGAGACAGTAGAAACAGATCCGATAAAGACAGGTCATATTCTGATAATTGGAATGAAAAGCCGTACAGAAGCAGAACAGGCAGGTCGAGCGACAGAAAGGAAGCAAATAACAATAACAGATATGCCGCTCTGCGTATCAGGACGAAGAAAAAGTCAAAATAGAAATATGGTTACAATAGTAGATAAGGTTACGTTAAATGAGCTGGTATCAAAGAACCAGCTCATTTCCATGCTCCTTAAGCCATTTCCTTGCCGCGCGGTAATCGGGGAAAACTGATTCCACCAAATTCCAGAACTCAGCGGAATGGTTCATATAGGTAAGATGGCAAAGCTCATGTACTACCACATAGTCAAGTATTGCCGGCGGCGCAAGCATCAGCCGCCAGTTGAAAGAGAGTGTGCCTTTGCTGCTGCAGCTTCCCCACCTTGTTTTCTGATTACGTATGGCGATTTTATTGTATGAGCCGCCCGTCATGGCGTTGTAATAAGCGACACGTTTAGGAATATATTCGTGCGCCGCTTCGATATAACGCTGTTCAAGCGCTACTCTTTGCAGATTTGATAAATTAGAGGGCGGTCTGTTCTTTTTTCTTTCAATAATCTTTAGATAATGGGTAATAATCCAATGGCTTTTTTCCTCCGCTATCTCCTTAATATCTATATTTGCAGCGCGCATTGGCACACGGAAAATGATATTGCCGTCTTCGTCTATGGCGATGGAATAAGTTTTCCGTCTGCTTTTGATAATAATATACGGCAGCGTGTAATCGACGCCATTATATGAGATAGAAATTGTCTGCGACATGTTATATTCCTTTCATATGAATTTTATGTAATGGTTCCTGCTATATACGGCTAAACCGTTATACTTTTATATATTTTAAATGAAATATGTTTGTAAATCAACCTTAGATGTGATAGTATGAATGGTGACAGTTTATCTGTTGGTTAAAATGTATATTTTGGCAACTTATGAATAATATGATAGAACTGTTACTTGTAGTTGTATTATGTATTTAAGAAAGAGGGAGAAAAAGAAATGGGAAAGAAACCAGCAGTATTAATGATTTTAGACGGGTATGGTCTGAACGAGAAGACGCAGGGCAACGCGGTGGCACAGGCTAAAACGCCTGTAATGGATAAACTCATGAAGGAATGTCCTTTTGTAAAAGGAAATGCCAGCGGCATGGCGGTAGGTCTTCCCGACGGACAGATGGGCAATTCAGAAGTAGGTCATTTGAATATGGGCGCAGGACGCATCGTATATCAAGAGCTTACCAGAATAACCAAAGAAATTCAGGACGGTACTTTTTTTGAAAATCCTGCATTATTAGACGCAGTCAATAACTGCAAAAAGAATGATTCTTCGCTGCATATGTACGGACTTGTATCCGACGGCGGTGTACACAGCCATAATACCCATTTGTACGGTCTGTTGGAACTGGCAAAGCGAAACGGATTGTCTAAGGTATATGTGCATGCTTTCTTAGACGGACGCGATACCCCTCCGGCAAGCGGAAAGGGCTTCGTAAAAGATTTGGAAAAAGAAATGAAAAAAATCGGCGTCGGTGAAGTGGCGACAGTAACGGGACGCTATTATGCGATGGACAGGGATAATAACTATGACAGAGTGGAAAAAGCATATCTGGCGTTGACAAAAGGCGAAGGCTTACAGGCGGACAGCGCGACGGAAGGCATTCAGGCGTCCTATGACAGAGACGAGACAGACGAATTTGTAAAGCCTACCATCGTTATGAAAAACGGCGCGCCCGTAGCAACCATTAAAGACGGCGATTCCATTATCTTCTTTAATTTCAGACCTGACAGGGCAAGGGAAATTACCAGAAGCTTCTGCGACGACGACTTTACCAGATTTAACAGGGGAAAAAGACTCGACGTTACTTATGTATGCTTCTCCGATTATGATCCTACGATTCCGAATAAAGAGGTCGCATTCCACAAGATTTCCGTTACCAATACTTTTGGCGAGTGGTTAGCGGCAAATCATATGAAACAGGCAAGAATCGCCGAGACGGAGAAATACGCGCACGTTACTTTCTTCTTTAACGGCGGCGTGGAAGAGCCAAACGAGGGCGAAGACAGAATTTTGGTTAATTCTCCAAAAGACGTGGCAACCTATGACTTAAAACCGCAGATGAGCGCATATGAAGTATGCGATAAACTTGTCGGAGCAATAAAGTCGGGAGAATACGACGTTATTATTATCAATTTCGCTAATCCGGACATGGTCGGACATACAGGCGTGGAAGCAGCGGCAATTAAAGCGGTAGAAGCAGTTGACGAATGTGTTGGCAAAGCGGTGGAAGCGCTTAAAGCGGTGGACGGAGTAATGTTCATATGCGCAGACCACGGAAATGCTGAACAGCTCATCGACTATGAGACAGGAGCGCCGTTTACCGCTCATACCACCAATCCCGTACCGTTCATTCTGGTAAACGCAGATTCGTCATACAAGCTCAGGGAAGGCGGCTGTCTGGCAGACATCGTGCCTACGATTATAGAGCTTATGGGAATGGAACAGCCTTCCGAAATGACAGGTAAATCATTACTTGTGAAATAGGATTTATGTAGATATGAATATAAGTTAGGATAATCAGCGCCATCGGCTATGCCGGTGACGCTGATTGGCGTAAAAGAAAAAGTATAAGTAAGCATATGGTATAAAATATTGATAAAAATTATGCCATATGCTATATTTTAAAATAGATACGATATCTATAATAGATAAATATGGAGGCTGGTTATGGCAGCAGGAACTACTAATGTGGGATTCGAAGAGAAATTGTGGCAGGCGGCAGATAAATTACGTTCAAATATGGATGCGGCAGAATATAAGCATGTGGTTCTGGGGCTTATATTCCTTAAATATGTTTCTGATTCATTTGAAGAAAAATATCAACAGTTATTAGCAAATGGCTATGGAGATGAAGAAGACAGAGACGAATATTTGGCGGAAAATATTTTCTATGTGCCTAAAGACGCTCGCTGGGGCGAGATTAAAAGCCATGCCACAAGTACGGATATTGGTAGTGTTATAGATAATGCAATGAACGCAATAGAGAAGGAAAATGATTCACTAAAAGGAGTTCTGACTAAGAACTATTCCCGTCAGGAATTAGATAAGACAAGGCTAGGAGAACTTGTGACGCTTTTTACAAATATTGAAGTCGGCTCGACGGCGGCGCAGGAAAGAGATGTTTTAGGAAGAGTATATGAATACTTTTTAAGTAAATTTGCAAGCGCAGAGGGAAAACTTGGCGGGGAATTTTATACGCCTTCCTGTATCGTCCGTACCCTTGTTTCAATGATAGAACCGTTTGAAGGACAGATTTTTGATCCAGCCTGCGGGAGCGGCGGTATGTTCTGCCAGTCGGCACGATTTGTAACGGAACATCAGGGAAATGTCAGGGATATTTCCATTTTTGGACAGGAAAGCAACCCGACTACATGGAAACTGGCAAAGATGAATCTGGCAATAAGGCAGTTAGAAGCCAATCTCGGCAAACATAATGCGGATTCTTTTCATGACGACCAACATAAGACATTAAAAGCAAATTACATATTGGCAAATCCGCCGTTTAATATTTCAGATTGGGGTGGAGAACGGCTACAGGAAGATATTCGCTGGAAATATGGAATCCCGCCTGCTGGTAATGCGAATTTTGCATGGCTACAGCATATGTTGTACCATTTGAATCCGGTAGGCGGCGTATGCGGCACAGTATTAGCGAATGGTTCATTAAGTTCAAATACGTCAAACGAAGGAAATATCCGCGCCAATATGATAAAAGGCGACGTCGTAGAATGTATCGTGGCAATGCCGAGCCAGCTTTTCTATTCTACAGGTATTCCGGTTTCACTATGGATTATGCGAAAAGGAAAAGGAGAATATTCTAAAGGGAAAGTTCTGTTTATTGATGCCAGAAAACTTGGGCATATGGTGGATAGAAAAGTTAGGGAACTGTCAGAAGAGGATATTCAGAAAATAGCAGCTACTTATCAGAACTGGTGGAAAGGAACCGGATATGAAGATGTGCAGGGATTTTGCAAAGAAGCGTCTATAGAAGAAATCGGGGCACAGGATTTTATATTGACGCCGGGAAGGTATGTCGGTATTGAAGAGCAGGAAGATGATGGAGAACCTTTTGAAGAAAAAATGACAAGGCTTACATCGGAACTGTCGGATATGTTCGCCAAGTCCCATGAGTTAGAAGATGAGATACGGAAGAAGTTAGGGGCGATTGGGTATGAAATATAATACTGTGAAATTGGGAGATATATCATGGATTAATACTGAATCATATTCTTCAAAAGAAAACTGGACATTTGTAAATTATTTGGATACAGGAAATATTACTGAGAATATGATTTCGGAAATTCAGTACATAAAAATTGAAGAAGAAAAATTACCAAGTAGGGCAAAAAGAAAGGTTAAGTATAATAGTATTATATATTCTACGGTTAGACCAAATCAGAAACATTATGGAATAATTAAAGAACAACCAGATAATTTTTTGGTATCTACTGGTTTTGCTGTAATAGATATTGATACGAATAAAGCAAATGCAGATTATATTTATTTTGTTTTAACTCAAGAGAATATTATAGAATATTTGCATACTATTGCCGAACAAAGTACATCAACGTATCCTTCCATAAAACCTTTAGATTTAAAAAATATAGAGATTTTATTGCCGTCATTGGAAGAACAGGAAAAAATAGCCTCTATTTTGACTTTACTAAATAGAAAAATAGATATTAATATGAGGATAAACAATAATTTACCG
>JAMPHY010000006.1 GCA_023663185.1 Clostridiales bacterium
AGCAAATTTATGTTTCACAATAGTATATACAATGTCAAAAACCTTTATTTTATGCGGTTTTTGACATTGTTTTTTATGATTTAGATAAAGTTTTAACTTTCGCTAACTTTCATGGTGGTCAAAATTGTTATTTACGTTGATGGAAACATTTAAGATATTTCTAAAATCAACTCAATAAATCCTTATTTTTCAAGGAAATTTTTTCACAATTAATATTTCTCAAACAAAATATAAGCAATTCGCAAACATTTACCAATTAGAATAAATCCATAAAAATATTAAAGCGGAAAATTACTGTAAAGATTTTCACGCTGGAATGGAGAATTATCATGAAAAAAAGTAATTTTGTAGCATTAGTTTTAGGAACAGTTGGCGGCGTATGTTTTTCTCTAGGTATGTGTATGGCGTTACTCTCTGAGTGGAATATGCGCACGGAAGGTATTGTGTGCGGCGCGGTTGGTCTTGTGATTTTACTTGCAACCGTCGGCATTTGGAGAAAAATGGAGGGTAAAGAGCCCATCAAGCCAAGCAAGAAAACAATCGGCGGTACTCTTGTAAGCGTATTCGGCGCTCTCCTGTTGGGAGTCGGCATGTGTCTGTGCATGGTATTCGGACAGATGATTATAGGCATTGTTGTAGGGGTTATCGGGATTGTTGTCTTACTTATGCTGATTCCTATACTGAAAGGATTGAAATAATATAATTGCTTATCGCCGCTTGCAATCAAAAGCCAAACAATATAAAATGATGGTATAAAAATAAAGCAATAGGAGGCTGTCTATGAAGAAAATTTCTATTTTTTTATGCACTATAATCTGCATATTGCTATTAGGCGGCTGTGGCAGGCAGCAGAATGAAACAACATATATAGGTGCGGATAAAGCCAAACAGCTTGCGCTGGACGCCTGTGGAATAACATCTTCCGATGCGGAGTCTGTCACCACGGACTTAGTTACACGCGACGGTCAGGATTGTTATCAGATTGATATTACAACCGCCGGACAGAATTATCAACTTAGTGTTGACGCAGTTACCGGAAATATTGTAAGTATAAATATTCCTGTTGCCGCTCAGGGAAATGTATCCAATGAAGTCAATACCGGCGAAAATACTACAACAAATGAAACGTCTTCCAACGAAAGCACAACCGCAAACACGACAACAACCGATGAAAATACCACTACAAATGAATCAACTAACTCATCAAATACCGCAGCAAACGAAAAAATTACCGTAAACGCTGCCAAAGCAAACGCCCTTGCGCACGCGGGGCTGACTTCTGAACAGGTAACTTTTACGGAAAGCAAGCTGGATTATGACGATGGCCGTCAAGTGTATGAACTTGAATTTTACTCCGGCAATAATGAGTATGACTATGAAATAGATGCTTACACTGGAGAAGTAGTCAGTTATGATTGTGAAGCGGACGGTTATGTGGACTGTTATGCCCTTCCCCTTCCTTCTTCAAGCGGTACGGCAATAACTGCCGACGAAGCAAAAGAGCTTGCTCTTGCACAGGTTCCCGGCGCTACGACAAGTGATATTAAGGAATTTAAAACAGATTATGACGATGGGCGCACGGAATATGAAGGCAAAATCATTTACGACCGCGTAGAATACGAATTTGAAATCGACTCAGTTGGCAACATCTTAAGCTGGGAAGAAGAACCTCTTCACAGCACGATGCAGCCTAAATAATTTTAATCTCCAAGCACACGAAAAGAACCGGCTCAGGCGGTGGAAGCGCCAAAGCCGATTCTTTTCATTTATACAAACTAAGGGATATAGGTGATAACTTATTCAACGTCCTGCAACGCGGCAAAATCTTCTTCTCCGGTTCGTATCTTTACTACTCTTGCAACATTGTATACAAAAATCTTACCGTCCCCGATATGTCCGGTGTAAAGCGCTTTCTTAACTGCATTAACCACCGTATCAACAGGAATCTTACTGATTATGACTTCTACTTTAACCTTAGGCAGCAGCGTCGCGTCCATTTCTACTCCACGATATTTCTCGCCGGAGCCTTTCTGGATACCGCAGCCCATAACCTGAGTTACGGTCATGCCGGTAACGCCCAAGTCGTTTAAAGTCTTTTTCAGGTTGTCATATCTTGAGAGTTTCGCGATGACGACTACCTTGAACATTCCGCTTGAAGCCGCCGGATATTCCGATATAACCGGAACCGCCGCATCTTTTTGCACGGCAGACGCCTCATCATAATCATCGGTTCCTAAACTTGTGTTTTCATTGACGTCCATAGTCATAGTATTGGATATATCCATTATGCTAAAGCCCGAATATGCGGACGCGAGACCATGTTCACAGGAGTCAAGCCCGACGATTTCTTCCTCTTCACTGACACGCAATCCGGCTGTCGCTTTTATTACCATGAATGCAATCGTAATCGTAACCGCCGTCCATGCTGCAACTGCTGCAAAGCCAAGCAGCTGTATGCCTAACTGGTTAAATCCGCCGCCGTAGAAAAGACCAACTATGCTGTCATTATCAGGCGCTGAGGTGGTAGCAAAAAGCCCTACCGCTATAGTTCCCCAGATACCGTTCAGACAGTGGACAGCCACAGCTCCTACAGGATCGTCAATATGCAGCTTATAATCTAAAAGCCATACGCCGAATACTACCAGTACACCTGAAACAGCGCCGATAATCAACGCGCCCGTCACATCGGTAACATCACACGGAGCCGTAATCGCTACCAGTCCAGCCAAAGATGCGTTTAAGCACATGGAAACATCAGGTTTGCCATATTTTACCCATGTAAAAACCATACATACTACAGTAGCAATCGCAGGTGCTACCGTCGTCGTTACGAAAACAGAGCCTAACTGCTCTACACTTGTACATGCCGCGCCGTTAAATCCATACCAGCCAAGCCACAGAATAAATACGCCGAGGCAGCCGAGCGGAAGGTTATGTCCGGGGAAGGCGTTGACCTTCACTTTACCGTCTTTTTCCTTCGTAAACTTACCGATACGGGGACCTAAAATCTTCGCGCCAATCAAAGCGGAAATACCGCCGACCATATGTATCGCACAGGAGCCTGCAAAATCGTGGAAGCCCATCTGTGCCAGCCAGCCGCCGCCCCATATCCAGTGTGCTTCAATAGGATAAATCAAGGCGGAAATTATACCTGAATAAATACAATAGGATAAAAACTTCGTCCTTTCAGCCATCGCGCCCGACACGATTGTTGCAGTCGTTGCGCAGAACACAAGGTTAAATACAAAATTCGACCAGTCAAAGTCTGCATAGTTTGTGAAAATATCCAGACCGGGCTTGCCAATCAATCCAACCATATCTTCGCCAAACAGCAGCCCGAAACCAATCAGTATAAATACAACCGTACCAATGCAGAAATCCATAAGGTTCTTCATCAATATGTTGCCTGAATTTTTGGCTCTGGTAAAGCCGGTTTCCACCATAGCGAAACCTGCCTGCATCCAGAATACCAGTGCGGCTCCGATTAAAAACCAGACGCCAAATACTTCGCCGTTCACGGCACTCATAATCTCTTCTGTCATAATTTTTCCTCCTCACATACAGAAAAGGTGACACGAATTTCTTCGTAGCACCTTTGCTATTATCGATGGTAAGTCTATCACCAATTATATTTGTTGTCAACACATTTTTTTCAGGTTCAAAGTAAAATTTTTTCACCAAATTTTTTCAGGGTAAAAAAATTCCTCTAAAAAGGGAGGATGCCAAGTAAACAAGTTTACTTGGCATTTATTATGAAAAAGTATTAATTAAATCAGATTACCTGAGTCTTTTCTTTTTTGTTATAATACAGTATATGCAAAAGAAATGTCTAAAAAATGTTTCGTAAGTGAAGTTTCTTTAAATTAAATATGAACAAATTATGAACGAACCCAATCTTTTGTCCAAACTTGACTTATATCAGGCTATTCAGTTATACTGATTTTGATACTATAAATTATGAACGGAAATAAAACGGTAATGAAAAAAGAACCCAAAATACACGGCTTTTTCCTTGTTTTACTTAAAATAAACATGCTTCCGCTTGTAATCTTGACGCTCGTAATCACTACGTTCAGCGCCATTATCTTTGCATCGTCAATGAATGTGGAGACTAAAAACGGTCTGGTAAATATGTGCCACACCGTAATCAGCCTGTATGACACTATTTATGAAGGCGATTACCACGCCCAAGATAGCGGCAGCGGCATGCAGATGTACAAAGGCGAACATCTTATAGCGGACAGCGTTTCCATTATTGATTCCATTAAAGAAAAGACCGGTATCGATATAACTATTTTCTATCAGGATACACGCGCCGTCACTACGGTTCGGACAAGCGACGGCGTTCGAGTAACCGGCACCAAAGCGAACGATACAGTTATAGAAGAGGTTTTAATCGGCGCTAAACCGCATTTCTATGCAAGTACGATGGTTGGAGACGTCAGATATTTTTCTTATTATGAGCCGCTCTATGCTGCTGATGGAAGTTGTATAGGCATGGTTTTCCTCGGTAAGCCTTCTGCAGAAGTAGAAAAGCTTGTTTTGGATTCAGTTACACCCACCATTATATTCGGTATTATTACTATGCTGATTGTCGGACTCTTAACGATACGTTTCTCCAATAAGCTTGTCAATGCCATACAGAGAATGGATTCATTTGTGCTTATGATTTCCAAAGGCGAACTTCATACTAAGCTGGACGACGATATTCTGGAGCGCAAAGACGAACTCGGACAGATGAGTCGTGGTCTGGTTAAGATGCAGGGTTCGCTCAGGGAGCTGGTAGAGCAGGATCTTCTAACAGGATTATACAACCGCAGAAATGGTGAAAAGTTATTAAAGCAGACCTGCGAGAACTATCGAAACGCTGGAACTCCGTTCTGTGTTGCAATAGGCGATATAGACCACTTTAAAAATGTCAATGATACTTATGGACATGAATGTGGAGATATAGCTCTTGCTATGATTTCAAAGTGTATCAAAGAACATATGCAGGACAAAGGCTTCGTGGCAAGATGGGGCGGCGAAGAAATACTGTTAGTATATAACAACATGCCGCTTGATACTGCCGTTTCCCATATAAGCGAACTTCTGGACGAAATCCGCGGGCTGCGCATTACATACGGTGACACCACTTTCGGCATTACCATGACCTTTGGTATCACGCAAGGAAACGACAGTAAAGTTGAGCATATCGTCCGCGACGCCGATACAAAACTGTATGAGGGCAAAAACAGCGGACGTAATAAGATTGTGTATTAATATCTTAAAGCTTCTCCGGCTCAGGATACTCCACGCCGAAAGTATCAACGGTAACGGTCTGAATAGCCTGTTCTTCTAAAGGTCTGTCGTTATAATCAGTTGCCGTTTCCGCAATCTTATTGACATTTTCCATACCTTCAATCACTTTGCCAAACGCCGCGTATGCGCCGTCTAAATGGGGGCTTGTCTTGTGCATGATAAAAAACTGGCTGCCCGCCGAATTTGGCTGCATGCTTCTTGCCATCGACAGTACGCCTTCCGTATGCTTCAAATCGTTAGGGAAACCATTCTGCGCAAATTCACCGCGAATGGAATAACCCGGTCCGCCCATTCCCGTGCCTTCGGGATCTCCGCCCTGAATCATGAAATTCTTGATTACCCTGTGAAAAATAAGTCCGTCATAGAAATTCTTCTGAATCAGACTGATAAAATTATTGACCGACGTCGGCGCGATTTCAGGATATAACTCAGCCTTGATTATATCCCCGTTTTTCATAGTAAATGTAACAATTGGATTCTGTGCCATTTTTAATATTCCTTTCTTGATAAATATTTTTCAAATATACTTTTAATAAGCCATATTTTATATATAATTATTTTATACGAAATATTTAAGAAGGTAAAGTATATGTTGAAAAGGGTTGTATTTATTTTAGAAAAGGATAATTGGCAAAGCGAAATAAGCGCATTATGTGAAGAAATTGCCGCCAATAAAGCAGATGTAGCCGCATATAACGTTCAGGACATTTTAAATGTTGAGATTGAAATAAATAACTCCCTTTATATTACGGACAACGCCGCCTCTCAGAAATATTTACAAGCTAAAGGAGCACCAGTTATCGTATATCTGCATAAGTCAAACCGCGATGAACAGTTTTTAAGAGCAGAATACGCCATAGAACAAATAAGCGAGGTCGAATATAAATCTTTAGAGCTTGCATATTTGCGGCTGACAGGGCAACCGTGGAATATTCTTACGACAGACAGATGTATAGTGCGCGAAACCACTATAGAAGACGCCGACAGCTTCTATGATATTTACAAAGAGCCTTCCATTACTTATTATATGGAAGGATTATTCGAGGACAAAGCCGCCGAAATCGCCTATATTAAAGACTATATCAAAAATATCTACGGTTTTTACGGCTACGGAATGTGGAGTGTTCTGGAAAAAGGCAGCGGACAAGTAATCGGCAGAGCAGGCATAAGCTGGCGTGAAGGCTTCGATATCCCGGAGCTCGGATTCGTAATCGCAGTCCCTTATCAACATCAAGGCTACGCCTATGAAGTCTGCCATGCTATTCTTGATTATGCTGTAAAAGAATTGGGGTTCACCAGTATTCAAGCACTCGTCATGAAAGAAAATAAAAGTTCTAAAGCCCTGTGCAAACGGCTCGGTTTCAAAAATGATGGCAAAACAATCCTAGACGGCATAGAATATGAAAGATTGCTATTCACAGTTGTTGGGTGACATGGACTCAACATTTAGTTGACATATAACCATATCTATACTAAAATATTATCATTACAAGGGTGTAATAGTATGCTGAAAACTATTATACCCCTTTTTCTGTTTAAATATAGAAGAAAGGAATAAGGTACTTAATTATGTTAGAAGTTATTTCCAATATCAACAGTTTTGTCAACAATATAGTCTGGGGCTGGCCCGCGCTTGTTCTTTTAGCTTTTGTCGGCATTCTTATGACTTGTCTGACTAAGGTTTTCCAAATCACGCATATCGGCCACTGGCTGAAAATGACGATAGGCGCAATTTTTAAGGACAAAGATGTGACCGGACACACAAAGGATAAGTCCATTTCACAGTTTCAGTCCTTATGTACCGCACTCGCCGCTACCGTAGGCACCGGAAATATCGTAGGTATCGCCGGCGCAATCATGGTCGGCGGTCCCGGTGCTGTATTCTGGATGTGGCTTATCGCATTCTTCGGTATGATGACGAACTACGCCGAAAACGTTCTCGGTATATACTACCGGCGCAAGAACGCAAACGGCGAATGGTCGGGCGGCGCTATGTATTATCTTAGAGACGGTCTGGGAAGCAAAAAGGGCTGCCGTCAGATAGGTAAAATCCTTGCCGTGTTATTTGCAGTTTTCTGTTTCATTGCTTCCTTTGGTATCGGAAACATGACTCAGGTAAATTCCATCTCGCTCGATATGAACACTACCTTCGGTATTCCTACAGAGATTACCGGTATCGTGGTTTTGATTTTGGGCGGACTGGTAATTGTCGGCGGTCTTAAGCGTATTGCTGCCGTTACCGAGAAGCTTGTGCCCTTCATGGTTGTACTTTACATATTAGGGAGCATTGTAATCTTTATTACTAATATTTCCCAAATAGGACCTGTATTCAGCGCTATTTTTAGGGGCGCCTTCGCTCTCAAGGCTGCCGGAGGCGGCGTCGTAGGCTATGGCACCAAATTAGCTATTGAACAGGGTATGAAAAGAGGCGTATTTTCAAATGAGGCAGGTCTGGGTTCCTCTGTTATGGTTCACTCTAACTCCAATGTAAGCGAACCTGTGCGTCAGGGTATGTGGGGTATATTTGAAGTTTTTGCCGACACGATGATTGTCTGCACGCTGACGGCTTTCTCTGTACTATCCTCAGGTCTGATTGATTTGGAAACGGGCGTTGCTCTTGAATCCTACAATGGAGTCACCCTCTATAAAGCTAATATGGTATCAACAGTATTTTCAATTCACTTTGGAAAAGCCGGCGCAGTCTTTATTACAATTGCAGTAATGCTGTTCGCCTTTTCCACGGTTCTTGGCTGGAGTCATTATGGTACTAAAGCATGTGAATTTCTATTTACTGAAAAATACACTATTATATACCGCGTGATTTTCGTAGCAGCAATCTTCGGCGGCGCAGTTATGAGCGATAATCTCGCATGGGAGCTTGCCGATACCTTCAACGGCATGATGATGATTCCCAACTTAATAGGCGTGCTTGTCCTATCGCCGCAGGTATATAAGATAACCAGAAATTATATAAACCGCGTATTCAAAGGCTCTACCGAAACACCCATGCTTTCCGCCATACCTGAGATACAGGCGGAGCAGGAGAAAAATGTGAACTAATTAATCATTAACTTGTAGAAATGTGTGTCATCTGGCACACCTGAAAAGGAGCTGACACGCAAATGTGCAGCTCCTTTATACTTTTCATATCTTATTTATTACCGCTTTTATCTCAAGCCTTGCCTTCTGAACCAAGTACAGTCTTAATCTTATGCGCAACTACCTCTTTAACATAAGCGCGTCCGTCTGTCAGATACTGTCTAGGATCAAAATGATCAGGGTGAGCAGCCATATGCTCTCTGATACCTGCTGTAAGACCTAATCTTAAGTCAGAGTCAATATTAATCTTACATACTGCTGATTTTGCAGCCTGACGAAGCATATCCTCAGGAATACCGATAGCGTCTTCCATCTTACCGCCGTTAGCATTAATAATATCAACATACTTAGGAAGTACGGAAGATGCGCCGTGCAGTACGATAGGGAAGCCGGGAAGTCTCTTAGAAACTTCGTCCAGAATATCGAAACGTAACTGCGGTTTCTGACCCGGTTTAAATTTATATGCGCCGTGGCTGGTTCCGATAGCGATTGCCAGAGAGTCAACGCCTGTCCTATTAACGAAGTCCTCAACCTGCTCAGGCTGTGTATAAGATTCAGCGCCATGCTCAACCTGTACGTCGTCTTCAATTCCTGCAAGCGTACCGAGCTCTGCTTCAACTACAACGCCTTTATCATGTGCATACTCTGCAACCTGCTTAGCAATCTTGATATTCTCTTCATAAGGAAGGGAAGAACCGTCATACATAACAGATGTAAATCCGCCGTCGATACATGACTTACAGATTTCAAAATCTGCGCCGTGGTCAAGGTGAAGCGCAATCGGAATATTGGTCTCTTCAATAGCAGCCTGTACAAGATGAACAAGGTAAGCATGCTTAGCATACTTTCTTGCACCTGCGGAGCACTGAAGGATTATTGGGGATTTCAACTCATCTGCAGCCTCTGTAATTGCCTGCACGATTTCCATGTTGTTGACATTGAAAGCGCCGATAGCATAACCGCCGTCGTATGCCTTTTTAAACATTTCAGTAGTAGTTACTAATGCCATTTCTAATCATCCTTTCTTTTATGGAAATATTTTACTTGTCCTATATTATAGCAGATTATAGATTAAATGCAAATTCTTTTATACTAATTTATTCGGGACCTTTATCTCTATAGCGCGGCTACAGTTCTGTATAACCGTGTAGTTATGCGCCCCGCCGTATTCTCCGTCCAAAGTCCACGCCACATCTTCTTCTGACTCTATTACAAGCCTTGACGTCTTAAAAGATTGGATAAAATCCGAATGCACCTTTTTATCAACAAGCGCAGTTATAATGTTATTCATTTCTGTTGCAATGCTGGGCTTTCTTATCAGCGTAACTTCAAACAAACCGTCGTTTAATTCCACCGCTTTACCGGTAATTCCTTTAAAGCCGCCTACGGAATTGGAATTTGTAATCATTCCGTATATAAATTCTTCCTCTATGGTTATATCGTCATAACTGATTTTCATCTTATACGACCTGATTGAAGAAAGGCGCTTAACCCCTTCTAAAAGATACGCCGCATGCCCTAGCACATTCTTTATGTCCTGTTTAGTTTCGTAAGATACGTCCGTGAAAATTCCAAAAGCAGCCACATAGATAAACGTATCGTTATTAAACGCTCCGATATCGCAGCCAAAGTTCCCGCCATTCACTACAATGTCTGCAGCTTTAGTCATATTCCGAGGGATACCGAGGCTATTGGCAAAATCATTCGTACTGCCTGCCGGAACATAACCTATCGGCAGTTTTTCCTCACTCTGCATCATTCCCGTAACGACTTCGTCTAACGTTCCGTCTCCGCCGCTGCATACGACGATGTCATAGCCTCTCCTGCGTTCCCTTACCGCCTTAACCGCATCTCCGGAAGCCTGCGTCGGATATGCAGTCACTTCATAGCCTGCTTTCACGAATATGTCGATAATGTCCAAAAGATTACTTCTGATTTGTGCTTTTCCTGCTCTTGGATTATAAACAAAAAGCATACTTTTATCCATCTGCATACCTCCCGACTTCCGAAGCTGTTTCCTATGATAAAAAGAGACTCCCATAGATTAGACGGGAATCCCCTTCACATTATGCCTTACTGTCCGCCGTCAAAAAATTTCTCAATACCTGCTACGGCTGCCTCCTCATCGCTCCCGTCTGCAAGCACTGTTGCAGTATCTCCACTGCCTAAGCCCAAACCCATCATGCCCATAATACTTTTAGCATTGACTTTCTTTTCAGCCGATTCGATATACACGCTGCTTTCATATTGGCTTGCTAATTGTACAAGCATTGCTACCTTCCTCGCCTCTAAGCCACCGTCGAGCTTCATTTGGACAGATTTCTGAATCATAAGTTCGCCTCCTTTATAACCTCATATGTTCAGCTATTTCACTTAATTTCCTAAGTCGATGGTTTACGCCCGATTTTCCGACAGGCGGTTCCAAATATCCGCCTAGTTCCTGCAGAGTCGCCTCAGGGTTCTCTAAACGCACCTCTGCCATCTGCCGCAGATTATCAGGCAGTTTTTCAAAACCATATCGTTCTTTTATTAATAGGATATCTTCTATCTGTTTTGACGCGGCGTTCACTGTCTTAGTAATATTGGCGGCTTCACAATTCACACGCCTGTTAATCGAGTTGCGCATCTCTTTTACGATACGAAGATTTTCCAAATTCATCAGCGATACATGCGCGCCCATTACATTAAGTAAATCTACAATGCCGGCGCCTTCTTTTAAATACACAACATAATACCGCTTGCGTTTAATGATTTTTGCTTCTATCTGAAATTCTTGAATAATATCGCACAACTGCTGCGCCTGACCGTTACCGGTACATACAAATTCCAGATGATAGCTCTTCTGCGGATTGCTCATTGAACCTACGCATAGGAAAGCTCCTCTCAAAAAAGACCTCGCACAGCAGCTATTCTTAACTAAAAGCGAGCTTACCGGCATGTCCATTGAGATAATGTGACGTTCGCTGTCATACATATGTAATGCTTGAAGAATTTTCTCCTCCTCTTCTTCCCGCATAACATTATCTATATTATATGTTTTTTTCAATAATGTAAAGCATTTTCTCGCAACCGTTTCATTTTCTATATTTTCAAGCCGTAAATGCCCGTCGTCATCACTTATACGAGCCCCAAAATGAAGCAGCGCAGCAAGCTCTGCAAGCTGGCAATGCCTTGCCGGACTTAATATAGCTGCCAGTTCTTCCTTTACTTCTCCAGAAAATGACATAATCTTACCTCTAACGTCAGCCTTTGTCTCTATGGTACAGCTTCAATCCATACCCGCCATTATTTTTCATATGCGCATAAAGCTCGTTTGCCAGCGTCACGCTGCGATGTCTGCCGCCCGTGCAGCCGATTCCGATAACAAGCTGGTATTTTCCCTCTTTAATATAATTCGGAATCAGAAAATTCAGCATGTCCACAAGTTTCGCCAGAAATTCTTCCGCTTCGGGAAAACCCATTACATAGTCCTGAACTTCCTTATCGTCTCCGGTCTTATGCTTTAATTCATCAATATAGAACGGATTAGGGAGAAATCTGACGTCAAAAACCAAATCCGCGTCCGCCGGAATCCCATATTTAAAGCCAAAGGACAAAATCGTAATCATTAATGAATTATATTCTTCATTTTTTAAGAAAATCCGGTCAAGCTCTTCTTTTAACTCCCTTGTAAGAAGGTTGGACGTGTCGATTACATAATCCGCTTCCTTCTTTATGCCTTCAAGTATCTTCCTCTCCCTGCCTACTCCGGTTTCAATCCGCTCGCCCTGTGAAAGCGGATGCATTCTTCTAGTCTCTTTATACCTCTTAATCAATACGCTGTCGCTGGCGTCCATGAAAAGAATTTCAAACTGATAGCCGTCTTTTTTAAGCTTCTCCAATATTCTCTGCACATCTCCGAAAGTCTGGTCGGCGCGCACGTCCATACCCAGAGCTACTTTTGAAATCTCACCGTTAGGCGTCTCAATCAGCTCTACAAATTTCTCAATCAGCGGTACGGGAAGGTTATCAACGCAATAAAATCCCAAGTCCTCCAACATTTTTAACGCCGTACTTTTCCCGCCGCCGCTCATTCCGGTTACTACTACGAATCTTATTCCTACAGCCATGTTCCTTTCTCCGTTATCTAATGTATATATTATAAAGGCTCTAAACAGTTACCATGTCCGAAATATCTAAAAGTCTCCTAAAAATACAATCTCCGGTTCCAACGTCACCTGAGTACGTTCCTTAACCTTTGCCTGTACTTCCTCAATTACTTCTTTAATGTCTAAAGCTGTTGCATCTCCTGTATTAATGATAAATCCACAGTGTTTGTCAGATACCTGTGCGCCGCCTATCCTGTAGCCGCGCATTCCTGAATCCATAATCAGCTTCCCCGCATAATATCCTTCTGGACGCTTAAACGTACTCCCCGCGCTTGGATAATTAAGCGGCTGCTTGCTCTTTCGCCTTTCCATGAGCTCATACATTTTTGCCTGAATTTCCTCTTTATCTCCCTTTTGAAGCTTAAAGACTGCTTCAAGCACAATAAAATGCCTGTTCTTGACAACGCTGGTCCTATATCCAAATTCCATCGTATCGTTGTCCAATGTAAGAATTTCTCCTTCATTGTCCATTACTCTGACAGATTCCGTTATCTGCTTCATTTCCCCGTCATACGCGCCTGCATTCATGACAATACCGCCGCCGACGCTTCCCGGAATACCCGCTGCAAACTCAAACCCCGTAAGTCCCGCGTCCCTTGCGGCTGCTGCCGCTCCCGATAAAAGCGCGCCTGCCTGCACTCTCATGCGCTCTCCCTGAACAGTAATTTTTTTCATGCCATCTCCGAGTTTAAGCACAATTCCCCGATAGCCTTTATCGCCCACCAGTAAATTACTGCCGTTACCCAGTATAAAAAATTCCTGTCCTATCCGCTCAAAGTACGGAACAAGCTTACGTATTTCTTCTTCATTCTCTATCAAAATCACGCTTTCGGCTTCCCCGCCCACTCTGAACGTCGTATGCCTGCTCATTGGTTCGGCAAAAAGTATTCTCTCTTTAGGAACAATATGTTCAATATAATCATACACCGATGTAATACAATCCAATTTTGCACCGTCTCATTTCTTAATACTTAATTTTTTTATTCATATACAGTATATGCCAATATCCTTAATCTAATACCATTTTAGCCGCCCCGAAAATTCCTGCGTCGTTTCCCAGCGTAGCAAGTGCAAAAATCGCATTCTTACAACCATGAAATACTGTAGCTTCAAAAGTCGGTCTGATATAATCAAACAATATTTCTCCCGCTTTTGACACTCCGCCGCCGATTACAAAAATTTCCGGATTGACGACTCCTGCTATAATGCCGAGACCTTTTCCAAGATATTCGCCAAATTTTTCAGCCACCTCTATTGCCAGTTCATCGTTGTCTTTTACCGCGTCAAAAACAGTTTTAGCCGATAATTCCCCCGACCTTAAAACACTGTCTTTATCGCTTGCCGCAAGCGTTCTCTTTGCCAGCCTGACAATCCCCGTCGCTGAGGCATATTCTTCAAGACAGCCGTAATTCCCGCAGCCGCACTGTTCTTTCTCATTATCTTCGACATGAATATGCCCGATTTCGCCGCCTGCGCCGGTTGCGCCGGTTACGATTTCGCCGTTTATTATAATTCCGCCGCCTACGCCTGTTCCAAGAGTAACGGCAACCAGATTTTTATGCCCCTGTCCGCCGCCTTTCCACATTTCGCCCAGCGCGGCAACATTGGCGTCATTACCGCCCTCGACGCGCATTCCATCTAAAAGCGCGGCAAGCTCTTCTTTTATATTGAAAGTTCCCCAGCCCAGATTGACCGCCCCATGTACGACTCCGTCTCTATCTACAGGTCCCGGAACTCCTACTCCTACGCCGGCAACGTCGGTCTGTGCGATATTTCTCTGCGCCATCTTCGCTTTAATATCCGCCGCAATATCAGGCAGAATATTTTTTCCGCCGTCTTCGGTTCTTGTGGGAATTTCCCATTTATCAAGCACATTTCCGTTTGTGTCAAATAAGCCTAATTTTACGGTAGTACCGCCCACATCTACGCCAAATACATAATCCGTCATTATTCGTCTTCCTCCTCTTCTTGTCTGCGCGCCAGAGATTTTTGGACTCTCTGATATAATTCCTGCGCCGCATTATATCCCATCTTTTTCTCACGATGATTGACTGCGGCAGATTCACAGATAATCGCAAGGCTTCGCCCCGGTCTGATAGGAATATTATGACAGACCACTTTATTACCAAGATATTCTATATATTCTTCTTCCAATCCCATACGGTCGTATTCTTTATCCTTATCCCAATCTTCCAGATGTATAACTAAGTCAATGGACTGCGTATCCTTGACGCTGGAAGCTCCAAAAAGCGCCTTTACATTCACGATTCCGATTCCGCGCAGTTCTATAAAATGTTTGGTAACGTCCGGAGCTGAGCCCACAAGTGTATCGTCGCTGACTCTTCGTAATTCTACTACGTCGTCCGTTATCAGACGGTGTCCCCTTTTTATCAGTTCAAGCGCCGCCTCGGATTTTCCGATACCGCTTTCACCCGTAATCAATACGCCCTCTCCATATACATCAACCAGAACTCCATGTATGGAAATGCAGGGCGCAAGCTGTACATTCAACCATCTGATAACCTCCGCCATACACGCAGATGTGGCTTTTTTACTCATAAAGAGCGGAACTCCATATTTAACCGCAATCTTTCTGAACAAATCATTCGGCTGCAATTCCCTACAGAATACGATACCTGGAATCGGATTGTTCAGAAGCTTCTCATAAATATCTAACTGTACAGTCTCTTCTAAACCGTTCATATATGAATATTCCACATATCCGATTATCTGTAAGCGCGTCGCCTCGAAATGTTCAAAATATCCTGCAAGCTGCAGCGCCGGTCTGTTGATATCCGGCTGAGTAATCTTAATCTTGGAAATATCGATTTCCGGAGTCAGATTTTCCCACTCCATTTTTTCAATCACTTTTGATAAACTGATATTCGACATAACCCCACCCCTTCATTTCGATTTTATATAGTTTAACACAATAATTTCTCAATATCAATCTGTGCCGGTCTTGTGAAAAAAATCATATATCTGTTTTGCCACGTGCTCCGGTATCTCCGGAATGTCACACAGCCGCTCTACTTCCGCATTCTTAATTTCATCAATGGATTTAAAAGATTTCATCAACGCTTTTCTTCTTGCAGGACCTATTCCCGGAATATCGTCCAGCATGGATTTCACCTGCGCTTTAGAACGCAGCGAACGGTGATACTCTATCGCAAATCTATGCGCCTCGTCCTGAATCCTCGTAATAAGTTTAAACCCTTCGGAATGCGTGTCAATAGGAATTTCTTCATTGTGGTAATAGAGCCCTCTGGTTCTGTGATTATCGTCTTTTACCATTCCGCATACCGGAATACTTAAGTTCAGCTCTTCCAGTACTTTCAAGGCTATATTTACCTGTCCTTTACCACCGTCCATAAGCAGTAAATCCGGAAATTTAGAAAAGCTGCCAAATTCTTTATCCAGCTCTTTTCTGTCAAGTTCTTCCCGCTCTTCCATGCCATGTATGAAGCGTCTGGTCAGCACTTCCTTCATACACGCATAATCGTCAGGTCCCGATACGGATTGTATTTTAAATTTCCGGTAATCGCTGCGCTTGGGTTTACCCTTTTCATAAACCACCATAGAGCCTACGTTAGCGAATCCGCTTATATTGGAAATATCAAAAGCTTCCATGCGGTAAAGGGACTCTAAGCCAAGCAGTCCCGCAATTTCACGCACCGCCCCGATGGTACGTCCTTCTTCTCTTTTAATACGCTCCTTATCCCTGCTTAAAACAAGCTGCGCGTTCTGTGCCGCCAATTCCACTAATTTTTCTTTACTTCCCTTTTTCGGCACACGCAAATAGACTCTGCGCCCTTTCCGTGTGCTGAGCCATTTCTCCAAAATCTCAATATCCGCTATCTCTTCCTGAAGCATTAGCTCCCTCGGAATAAAAGGCGTTCCGGCATAGAACTGCTTGACAAAATCTAAAAGAACCTGCGCGCTCTCACAGCCCGCTACATGAGTCATATAGAAATGCTCCCGCCCGATAAGTTTGCCATCTCTTACAAAGAAAACCTGAACTACTGCGTCGCTCTCGTCTTTTGCAAGCGCTATTATATCTTTATCTTCACCGTCGCTGTCCGTTATCTTCTGCTTCTGCGCTACGCTCTTTACATTATTGTACAAATCTCTGTAACGGATTGCTTCTTCGTATTCAAGCTGCTCCGACGCTTCATTCATTTTCTGCTCAAGCTCCTGCAAAATCGGCTTGTAATTCCCATTTAAGAAGTCCAAAGCCTGCTCGACGCGCTCTCTGTATTCTTCTTTGCTAATATATTCCTGACACGGCGCCATGCACTGTTTGATATGATAATTCAGACACGGTCTTTCCAGTCCGATATCTCTTGGCAGCTTACGATTACAAGTACGCAGCTGGTAAAGTTTATTCATCAGCTCTATCGTATCCTTGACTGCCGACGCGCTTGTATATGGACCAAAATACTTACTTTTATCGCTTTTTTTCTTATCGGTAAAATTCTGCATATCCCTTGAAAACAAAATCCGCGGATAATCCTCTCCCATAGTAACTTTAATATACGGATAGGTCTTATCGTCCTTAAGCATAGTATTATATTTAGGGCTATGCTCTTTTATCAGGTTGTTTTCTAAAACAAGCGCCTCAAGCTCCGAGTCCGTTACAATATATTCAAATCTGGCAATCTGTTTTACCATTAAATCAATCTGCGGTCCACGCCCTACAATTTTACGGAAATATGAGCGCACTCTATTATGCAGATTTACGGCTTTCCCCACATAGATAATCGTATCGTCTGCATCGTGCATAATATATACTCCGGGGCTTGCCGGAAGTTTTTTTAATTCCTCCGTAAAATCAAACATCTCTAACCTTATTTATTTTCGTTTTCTGTCTCATTCGGCGCCTGTTGAACCTGAACATCAGATTGCGCCTGCTGCCCTTGAGCCTCCGGCTGCGGCTGCGGAACTTGTACAAAAGTTTGTTCCTGCTGGATTTGGACATTCTGCTGCATTGCCAGATTGCCAGTTTCTTCCTCCAGCGTCTTTTTGAAGTTGTCAGAGCCGTTACTGTCCTGCGTCAAATTTGCATGCGAGAACATGCCTTCATTGGGACGCCGTTCTTCATTTTTATAATTATTATACGCCTGATGTGGTGGCTGCCACGGCGCCTGCGCCTGCGGTCCCGGTCTCTGAGCCCAGCCGTTATTCTGCGGGTTCATAGGATTTGCGCCTTCATTTTTCCGCGTATTCTGCGGGCTTACCGCTTCCTTAGAACCATCTGTGCTATCCTTACTTTTAGTTTCCTTTGTCTCCTCGCCTTTCTCGTCTTCCTCCGGCTCCGGAATACCTTTTTCCTTGCGATAAATTTTCATAAATTCCTTACCGGTAATCGTCTCTTTCTCAATCAAATGCGCCGCCAATTTATCCATTATCTCTCTATTTGCCTTAAGAAGCTTTTTCGCCTGCTTATAGCTGTCATGCAATAACTTCATGACTTCCGTATCGATATCTGCCGCGGTCACGTCAGAGCATGTAAGCGACGCGCTTCCGTCCAAATACTGACTCTCTACCGTAGCAAGCCCCATAAGTCCAAACTTCTTGCTCATACCGAATCTTGTAACCATGTTTCGCGCAATATTGGTAGCCTGCTCGATATCGTTAGCCGCGCCTGTAGTTACCGTATCAAATACAATCTCCTCCGCCGCACGTCCGCCCAACAGACCTACCAGCCTATCGCGCAGTTCCGCTTCCGTATCCAGATATTTTTCTTCCTCCGGCACGTGCATGACATAACCAAGCGCGCCCATAGTTCTGGGAACAATCGTAATTTTCTGCACGGGTTCCGAGTTCTTTTGCAATGCGCTTACAAGTGCATGTCCCACTTCATGATAAGAAACTATCTTGCGTTCTTCCTTGCTCATGATACGGTCTTTTTTCTCTTTGCCGACCAGTACTTGCTCTACCGCGTCAAACAAATCCTTCTGGCTGACAAATTCCCTTCCCATCTTAACCGCGTTAATAGCCGCCTCGTTAATCATATTAGCAAGGTCGGAGCCCACCGCGCCTGAGGTTGCAAGCGCAATTTCATCTAAGTCCACGGTCTCGTCCATCAGAACGTCTTTGGAATGAACCTTAAGAATTTCAACACGCCCTTTTAAATCCGGTTTATCAACTATAATTCTTCTATCGAAGCGTCCCGGTCTAAGCAGCGCCTTATCTAATATTTCCGGACGGTTGGTTGCCGCCAGAATAATTATTCCCTTCTTGCCGTCGAAGCCGTCCATCTCGGAAAGCAACTGGTTCAAAGTCTGTTCGCGCTCTTCGTTGCCGCCGCCATACTTAGAATCACGGCTTCTTCCGATTGCATCAATTTCATCAATGAATACTATACACGGAGCATTTTTTTCAGCCTCTTTAAATAAATCCCTGACACGCGAAGCTCCGACGCCCACATACAGCTCGATAAAGTCTGAACCTGACAGCGAAAAGAACGGCACATGCGCCTCTCCCGCAACCGCTTTGGCAAGCAAAGTCTTACCTGTTCCGGGCGGTCCGACTAAAAGCGCTCCCTTAGGCAGCCTCGCTCCTATCTTGGAATACTTTCCGGGGTTATGCAGGAAATCTACCACCTCTACCAACGATTCCTTAGCTTCGTCTTCTCCCGCTACATCTTGAAAGGTAATGCCCGTTTCCTTCTGCACATATACTTTAGCGTTGCTCTTACCTACGCCCATCGGTCCGCCATTCCCCATCTTGCGAAACAGCAGGCTTAAAAGCCCCCACATCAGTATAACCGGCAGCACATAATAAAGCAGTATGGTAATTATAAGACTTGAACTGTCCGATACCTGCTTCTTTACTTCTACATCATACTTTAACAGCCGCGCCGTCAAAGTCTCGTCGTCTTCCATCTTGCCGGTATAGTAAGTAGTAGTCGCAGCATAGTATGTCAATATCGAAACCGGCTGTTCCTTAGTACTAGGGTAGATAATGATTCTGTCAGAATCCACTACTACGCTGTCAACTTCTCCTTTTTCTACCATATTAATAAATTGGTTATAACTTATTTCCTGATTCGTAGAACCCGACATAAGCTTCATAAACATACTGATACTGAAAAGCGTAATAAGTGCTGCAATAATCAGAATGATAAAGCTCTGCTTCTTAGGATTGCCCTGATTGTTACCCGGACCGCCGTTATTTCCCGGTCCGCCATTATGGTTATTGCCATTGTTATAATTACCATCGTATTGGTTAAGGTTGTTGTCCATTTACGGAAGTATCCTCGCTTTCTGATAAAGATGCAGTAATAAACAGTATACCCCATCTTTTTTATTTTTCACCTATATCTTATTATAGGGAACACGATTTTATAAATCAATAAGAGAATTGTGAAAATATGAACACAAGTATTAAAGATTTATAAAGATTTTTCACAAAAATTTATAATTCCAGTAGATTTTTCCCATAGACGCATTGTATAATAAGATGAAATAAATTTTCTAAAGAAAGAGGCTAATGATGGCAGTAAAATATGTATTCGTAACAGGCGGCGTTGTTTCCGGACTCGGTAAAGGGATTACCGCCGCATCTTTGGGAAGGTTATTAAAAGCTCGCGGTTATAAAGTAACCATGCAAAAATTTGATCCTTATATTAATATTGATCCCGGCACCATGAATCCCATTCAGCATGGTGAAGTTTTCGTTACGGAGGACGGCACCGAGACCGATTTGGATTTAGGGCATTATGAAAGATTTATTGATGAAAATTTGGACAAGAATTCCAATGTAACAACAGGCAAAGTCTACTGGTCCGTTCTGCAGAAGGAACGCCGCGGCGACTATGGCGGCGGAACGGTTCAGGTTATTCCGCATATCACAAATGAAATCAAGAGCCGCTTCTACCGTAATTTTGTCGATGAAGAAACCAGAATCGCTATTATCGAAGTCGGCGGCACTGTCGGAGATATCGAGAGCCAGCCTTTCCTTGAGTCAATTCGTCAGTTCCAGCATGAAGTAGGCAGGGAAAATGCGATTCTTATTCATGTTACACTTATTCCTTATCTGCGCGCCTCTCAGGAAATGAAAACCAAACCGACACAGGCAAGCGTTAAGGAATTACAGGGAATGGGTATTCGTCCTGACATAATTGTATGCCGCAGCGAATATCCGCTGGACCAAGCATTGAAGGACAAGATTGCTTTATTCTGTAACGTACCCAGCAATCATGTACTGCAAAATTTGGACGTAGAGTATTTATACGAAGCTCCGCTTACTATGGAAAAAGAGCATTTGGCGCAAGTTGCCTGCGAATGCTTAAATCTGGATTGTCCGGAGCCGGACCTTACCGACTGGAAAGCTATGGTGGATTCTTTAAGGACTCCTACCGATGAGGTAACGATTGCTTTAGTTGGAAAATATACGCAGCTTCACGACGCATACATAAGCGTAGTGGAAGCTTTAAAGCATGGCGGTATTTCAAACCGCTGCGTCGTCAATATCAAATGGGTTGATTCAGAAACCGTTACGCCTGATAATGTAGAGGAAATATTAGGAGACGTAAATGCTGTTCTTGTTCCCGGCGGCTTCGGAGACAGAGGAATTGAAGGTATGATTCATTCCATTCAGTACGCCAGAGAACACAAGCTTCCTTATCTGGGGCTGTGTCTTGGCATGCAGTTATCAATAGTTGAATTTGCCAGAAACGTAGTCGGTTATAACGATGCACACAGCATAGAATTAAATCCTTCCACCACCCACCCGGTAATCGCTCTAATGCCGGATCAGAACGGAGTGGAGGATATCGGCGGCACGTTGAGGCTTGGTTCGTATCCGTGTATTTTGAACGAGACTTCTAAAGCATACGAATTATATGGAGAAAAAACTATTCATGAAAGGCACAGACACCGCTACGAAGTCAACAACGATTATCGCAATGTCCTGACAGAGTACGGTATGAAGCTTTCAGGGTTTTCTCCTGATAATCGTATCGTCGAAATGTGCGAGCTGCCTGAGCACCCGTTCTTCCTTGCGACGCAGGCGCACCCGGAATTAAAGTCCAGACCTAACAGACCGCATCCGTTGTTCAGAGGGTTGGTGAGCGCGGCGTTGACATATAAAAATGGCGGTAAATAAATTTATAAACTAAAAGCAAATATATTAAAACTCCGGAACCTGATATAAATTCGATTCCGGAGTTTTTGATTTTTCTAACCCGCTATAGAATTTCCTGTATATAGCTGGTAATACTTACCCTTCGCCTCTATGAGCTCGTCATGCGTGCCGCGCTCTATAATTCTGCCGTGTTCAAGTACCATGATACAATCGCTGTTTCTTACTGTCGAGAGTCTATGCGCGATTACGAAGGTGGTTCTTCCCTTCATAAGTTTATCCATACCGTCTTGAACTATCTTTTCGGTACGGGTATCTATGGAGCTGGTCGCCTCGTCAAGAATTAACGCCGGCGGGTTGGCAATCGCCGCTCTTGCTATGGCGATAAGCTGTCTTTGTCCCTGACTTAAGTTAGCGCCGTCGCCTGTCAGAAGCGTATTGTACCCTACAGGCAGGCGTTCTATGAACTCATGCGCATTTGCCAGTTTAGCGGCTGCAATAACTTCTTCGTCGGTAGCGTCAAGCTTTCCGTAACGTATATTTTCCATTACCGTCGCCGTAAAAAGATGCGTATCCTGCAGCACGATTCCGAGTGAACGTCTTAGTTCTGCTTTTTTAATCTTATTTATATTAATGGAATCATAGCGTATCTTGCCGTCCTGAATATCATAAAAGCGGTTAATCAGGTTGGTTATCGTGGTCTTGCCCGCTCCCGTTGAACCGACAAACGCAATCTTCTGTCCCGGCTTCGCATACATGACAATATTGTGAAGTACCATTTTATCATCATTATATCCAAAGTCCACGTCGTCAAATTCCACCATTCCCTCTAACTTCTTATAGGTGGTGGTATTGCTGTCTTTATGGAAATGCTTCCACGCCCACGTGCCCGTATGTCCGTCAGCCTCAACAAGCTCGCCGTTTACTTCATTTGCATTCACAAGCGTAACATAGCCGTCGTCCGCCTCCGGAGTCTCATCAATCAGTCTAAATACCCTGTCGGCTCCGGCAAGCGCCATAACGATTGAATTAAACTGCTGGCTCACCTGATTAATTGGCATGTTGAAGCTCTTGTTAAATGTCAGAAAGCTTGCCAGTCCGCCGAGTGTCAAGCCGCCGACATTGCCAATGGCAAGCGCGCCGCCGACCATCGCACAAACTACGTAACTTAAATTACCAAGCTGCGCATTAATTGGACCGAGCATATTTCCGAACTGGTTCGCGTTATAAGAGCTGTCGAAAAGCTCATCATTCAGCTCGTTAAAGCGTTTAATACTTTCTTCTTCATGGCAGAATACTTTTACAACCTTCTGCCCTTCCATCATTTCTTCTACATATCCGTTTACTGCGCCGATTGCCTTCTGCTGCGCAACAAAGTATCTGCCGGAAAGTCCTGTAGCCTTCTTGGTAACGAACAGCATAAGAGCTACCATCACTAATGTAACTGCCGTAAGCGGTACGCTTAAGACAATCATGCTTATAAATACGCTGACGATAGTAATCGCACTGTTGAGACATTGCGGCATACTCTGGCTTATCATCTGGCGCAGGGTATCAATGTCGTTGGTATAACACGACATAATATCACCGTGCGCATGAGTATCAAAGTATTTAATAGGAAGCGTCTCCATCTTATTAAACATATCATTTCTGATATTTCTCATAGTTCCCTGACTGACATTAATCATTATGCGGTTATTCAGGTATGCCGCCGCCGCTCCTAGAGCATAAAAACATGCAACCCTTGCAATCGCATGCGCAAGCCCCGAAAAATCAGGATTGCTTGTGCCAAGCAGCGGTACGATATAATTATCAATAAGAGTCTGCGTAAACAGAGTTCCCTGTATATTACAGAGCACACTGGTAAAAATACAGATTACCACTATAATTACGTGCGGCGTATAATTTTTTAATACATATCCCATCAGACGCTTAAAAAGTTTACCCGGATTTTCAATCTTAGGTTTTGCGCCTCTTGGTCCTCTTCCCATTGGTCCCGGCATTACAAGTCACCTCCATTCTGGTCGAAATCAGCGTTTCCGCCGGTCTGCGATTCAAAAACTTCTAAGTAAATCGGACTGCTCTTTAACAGCTCTTCATGCGTGCCGAAATCCGTCACTTCACCGTTATCCATGACAATTATCCTATCCGCGTTCTGCACGCTGCTAATTCTCTGTGCAATTATCAGCTTGGTGGTGTTTGGTATCTCTTCCGCAAACGCCTTTCTGATTTTAGCGTCTGTAGCGGTATCAACTGCACTTGTGCTATCGTCGAGTATCAGTATTTTAGGCTTTTTCAATAACGCCCTTGCAATACAAAGCCTCTGTTTTTGTCCGCCGGATACGTTGGTTCCGCCCTGCTCTATACGGGTGTTGTATTTATCCGGAAGATTCTGTATAAACTCATCTGCGCAGGCAAGTTTACACGCCCTTATACATTCCTCCTCGGTAGCGTCCTTATCGCCCCATCTCAAGTTATCCATAATCGTGCCGCTGAAAAGCACATTCTTCTGCAAAACCACGGACACCTGATTTCTAAGCGACTCCATATCATACTTTCTGACGTCCAGCCCGCCGACCAAAATCTCGCCAGATGTAACATCATAAAGACGACTGATTAAATTGACGAGGCTCGATTTCGCACTTCCCGTACCGCCGATAATTCCTATCGTCTCACCTGATTTTATATCAATATTTATATTCTTTAACACGGGCTTGCCCGCTTTTCCATATGTAAAGTTTACATTTTTGAAAGTTATGCTTCCATCGGGCACCTCGTATACAGGCTCTTCGGGATTGGTTAAGTCTGATTTTTCCTCCAATACTTCTGCAATACGCTTCGCGCTCGCATAACTCATCGTCAGCATTACGAAAATCATCGATATCATCATAAGATTCATAAGTATGTTCATGCAATACGCCAGCATACTCATCATTTCACCGGTAGTCAGTCCGCCGGCAACAATCATTTTAGCTCCCAGCCACGAAATCACCAGAATACAAGTATATACTGTCGCCTGCATCAGCGGATTATTAATAACTACAAGTTTCTCCGCCCTTAAGAACATATTATAAATATTGCTGTTTGCTCTCTTAAATTTATCCGTCTCATAGTCTTCACGCACATACGCCTTTACGACGCGGATAGCCGATACGTTCTCCTGTACGCTCGCATTCAACTCATCATATTTCTCAAATACCTGACGGAAATACTTCGTCGCCCTCGGTATGATAAGAGAAATACATACAGCAAGAAATACAACCGCAACAAGATATACCGAAGCAAGTCTTGAGTTAATCGTAAACGCCATCACCATAGCGATAATCATTGACGCCGGCGCACGCATTGCCATTCTTAAAATCATTTGATATGAATTCTGCATATTAGTTACGTCCGTCGTAAGTCTGGTAATCAAACTTGATGTAGAATACTTATCAATGCTTGCGAAAGAATATGTCTGAATATTCTCAAACATCGCCTTCCTTAGATTTCTTGCAAAGCCCGTTGACGCCCTCGCACCGTACTTCGCTCCCATTATGCCGCCCCACAGACCAATCAAAGCGGTTACTACCATCAAGGCGCCTATTTTGTAAATATGGTTCAGATTTCCTACATTTACGCCATCGTCAATGATAGACGCCATGAGCATAGGTATAATCATTTCCATAATAACTTCTAAAATCATGAAAATAGGCGTAAGAATGGAGTCCTTCTTGAACTCCTTTATCTGCGCTCCTAATACTTTCAGCATATTTTCACCCTTTCCACTCATAAATTATGCTCTTTATGTATCTTTTTAAGTAATACTTTTTACATTTTATCCCTAGCTTTATCAATATGCAAGGAATAATATCTGAAAATTTTCTAAACAAATTGCCATACTTTGCTATAAAACGGTTTTTTATTATATAATTGTACTTTTCAATCTACTATCGTTATGATATAATAATGAGAGCAAAGAAAAAACAAGCGACGCGAAGCGGCATTTGCGAGTCTAATCAGGAGGCTTTCTATGAAAAAAACAGCCAAACTTTTAACACTAGCGCTAACAACACTTATGCTTATATCCACACTCACCGCATGCGGTAATAAAGGCGGGGAAGACGAAATAGTATTCGGCACCAGCGCGGTATTTCCACCATTTGAATTTGAAACAGAAAACGGACTTATAGACAACTATGACGGAATCGATATAGCTTTGGCAAAGCAGATTGCCGATGAAAACGGAATGAAAGCCTCAATCGTAGATATGGACTTTGAAATTCTTTTGGATTCGCTTGCAAACGGTCAAGTTGATGCGGCAATCGCCGGTATAACCGTAGACGAGGAACGGCTTGAGCAGGTTGATTTCTCTATACCATACTATACCGCAACTCAGGTCATGATTGTAAAAGAAGAGACGGATATACTTTCCGCCGCAAGCCTAAAGGATAAAAAAATCAGCGTCGTTCAAGGATACACCGGAGAAAGCCTCATAAGCGAAATGGGATATCCTTATGAAGCCTATCCTACAGGCGCAGACGCAGTTGCAGAACTTGTAAAGGGCAACTGCGATGTAGTTATAATCGATTCGGCAACGGCGAAAAAATATGTTCAGGATAACGCAGGTCTCAAAATTGTAGAAGACCATAATACTTTTAAAATAGAAGAGTACGCTATCGCCGTCAGAAAGGGCGACTCTGAACTTCTCGACATGATTAATGATGTCATCGAAGCCAGACTCGCAGACGGCACAATCGCGGATTGGGGCATAAAATATGCTGAGATGAATTAATTAATTTATTCGTTCTTGGTTATATCGCTTCCGAAATATTTCTCAGAGATTTCAGCCAGTTCGCCGGACTCTCTGAGTTCTTTTATCGCTTCATTAATTGCCTCGCGTAAAGAATCCGAGTCCTCGCCTTTTCTTATGGGTATGGATACTAACGAAGCCTCATCTGTCAGCGCTGCTACTTTGAGTTTCGCGTCACTGTGTACGTTAAAGTAATCATAAACGGAAACCTCGGCGTTCAGAGTCGCGTCAGCTCTTCCTGATAAAACCATATCCATAGTCTGATCCAGAGTGTCCACACCCAGAACGGTTGCTCCGTATTCTTCCGCCAGATACATATATGTGCTGTTGATACTGTTTGCCGTCGTCTTACCTTCCAAATCTTCAAAAGTTGTAATATCCGTATTATCTTCGCCTACCACTAATGCGGTACGAATATATGCGTATGGTTCGGTAAAGTCATATTTTTCGGAGCGTTCGTCCGTAACTTCTACGCCATTTACCATGATATCATATCTTCCAACTTCCAGCCCGGCAAGCAGTCCGTCCCATTCACCCTCGACAAATACTGCCTCAACGCCAAGCTTTTCTGCAATTTTCTCAGCTACTTCCGTATCGAAGCCCACCAGCTTATCGTCTTCGTCATGATAAGTCCACGGCGCCCATGTTCCTTCCATCGCGACTACGATTTCGCCCTTATCTTTAATACGTCCGAGCAAATCTTTATCCTGACCGTCAGAACTTCCGCCCTCGCCGCTTTGTCCGCAGCCTGTCATTGCTGTCGCTAATGTCATAACCGCTGCTACGCACATTAGTTTCATAATATTCTTTTTCATAATTTTCCTACTCCTTTCAGCTTATAGACTCCTTTATTTACACTACGCCTCTATGCGAAGAAACTCTTTAGTCCGCTCGCATTGCGGATTTTCAAAAAACTCTTTGGAATTTCCCGTTTCTACCACCACACCGTCTTCCATAAAGATTACCTTATTGGATACATTTCTGGCAAACTCCATCTCATGAGTAACCACTAACATCGTCATGCCTTCGGCGGCAAGCTGCTGCATTACATTAAGCACCTCTCCGGTAAGCTCCGGATCTAGAGCCGATGTAGGTTCGTCGAAGAAAATAATTTCAGGCTCCGAGGCAAGCGCCCTTGCAATAGCTACTCTCTGCTGCTGCCCGCCCGACAAATGATGCGGATATGCGTCATACTTATCGGAAAGCCCCACCTTATCAAGCATCTTCCTGCCGATTTCCTCCGCCTGTTTCTTCGGCATTTTACGCGCCACGATAAGCCCTTCGGTTACGTTTTGCAACGCTGTCTTATTAAGAAACAGGTTATAGTCCTGAAAAACAAAGGCGGTTTTTCTCCTGATTGCCGCGATATCTTTTCTTTTGACCTTGCCAAAGTTATATTCTTCTCCGTCGAAAATCATCTTTCCCTGCTCTGCATTTTCCAGAAAATTTATGCAGCGAAGGAGCGTCGTTTTCCCTGAGCCGCTCGGTCCTAAAATCGCAATGACGTCGCCTTTTTCAACTTTGACGTCAACTCCTTTTAGCACTTCTATATTATCAAATTTTTTATGAATTGCAAGTACCTCTAACATTTTAATAATCATACCTTTCCGCAGTCTGCTGATTTTTAATCTGACTTTGCGCCCAAATCTTTATACTTTTTATACTATTTCTGGTAACGGTTCAGGTACTTCTCTCCTATATTTTGCAGCCATGTAAGCATGGTAGAAAGCATCAGGTAAATAAACGCAACTTCCAGATAAACAGCCATAGGCTCATATGTCCTTGCCACTATCCGCTGCGCCGCCATAAACATTTCAGCAACCGTAATACACGCCACTAACGACGTGTCTTTCAGCATGGAGAGCAGCGAATTTGACAGCGGCGGAAATGCCGTCCTCATTGCCTGCGGCAGCACAATTCTTCTGATAATCTGTATATAAGACATTCCCACACAGTATCCTGCCTCAATCTGCCCTTTTGAAACGGATTCAAGCGCCGCCCTTATTGTTTCCGCGCAGTATGCCCCTTCATTTACTGCCAGCACAATCGCCGCACAGACAAAAGGATCAATTAAGTACCCCATTCCCGATATCCCGAAGAACACCACATAGAGCTGCACTAAAAGCGGAGTTCCCCTGATAATCCAAATATATACACGGGCTATCTGTTTCAGTACCGATATATTGGCAAACTGAATAAGCGCCACTACGGTTGCAATCACCAGTGCAAAGGCAAAGGCGATGAACGTAAGCGGCAATGTATATTTAAGTCCCGGTATCAGAATTTTAGGAAATGAATCTATTATGATGTTTATTAATCTACTATCCATTATAATCTCCCATTCTTACTTAATCTGCGAGTTTATGTGAGCAAGGCATAAACGACATTTGTGCAAGCCATTACGCAACGAACGTAACTATGTATTAAAATCTATTTATCATATGCTTACCATCTGTTTAAATTTATTTTATGCTTTTCCAAATATATCTTTTCAAATTCTTCCGGCGAAATGTCATAACATAACAGCACATCATTAAAGAACATCATTACATCGCACATCTCCTCAATGAAATGCCTGCGGGTATCACTATCGTTCATGATATTGTCATCACCCTTTTTCTTAATCACGTCGCCTACTTCACCTAACTCTATAAACAACCCTAATAGCTGATTGCGCGCTTTGTCAGGAGATAAGCCGCCCCATTTATCCTTATACTTTTCCTGAAGTTCCTTCTGTATGTTTTGCATTGCTGCAATATCCAAATTTCCCATCTGAATGTCTCCTATCGCTTGCTGCCATAATGCAACTTTCGCCTATTTCAAATACATAATCATAGCTGTAAGTATGAACATAAAGCTTGCCGTCCTGTTCTACAATAAGATCCGGCATCTTAGCCACCTTAGTCTTGGAAATTACCTTCCCTGTGTGCATATCAAGCTGATAAATATAATCGTCTTCGGCAGTAAAACCATATCCGCAGATAATCACATCATCTTTTACGATAAAGTTCATGGAATTATAAGTCTGGTCTTCACTTCGCCAAAGCATTTCATCATTTTCCAAATCATACGCAAACAGATAGCAACTGTTTGGCATGGCATAGCCTCTACAAATATTTCCGGTATACAGTATACCGTCCCTGACATACGCGCAATTCCCCATCAAATACCATTCATCTGACGCATACTCCGCTCCGTACAAATACTGTCGGCTTTCCAAATCATAGACATAGATTTCTGCATTGGGATCGACAACTGAAGCAATAGAGTTCCATTCATAAACATAGTTTTCATCAAAAAACAGTGTATAGTCAGTATATTGTTTCCAGTAATCATAGTCAAGACCTTCTTCTCTATAAACCTGAATTGTACTCTCTGAAAGCGGGCCGTTTATCATAGGCAGATATAAGCCATTCTCCGCCACCCAGACAGTCGGCTCAGATATGCCGTTCCCTGTTTCGCTGATAAGCGACAGGCTGATTGGTTCGGCTGTTTTATCAGAATCCGCAAAAAAAGCAGATTGCCCTGCCAGTTCTATTGTTCTGAATATTGGTTCTACTGCTTTATTCGGCTCTATCTCAGGCTCTGTCCCTGCTTCTGATTCCATCTTAGTTTCAGATTCCATATCAATATCTACTTCATTTTCAGTGCCAAATTCCGCATCAGCTTCTGTTTCGTTTTCAGTTCCAGATTCCGCGGCATGTTCCACTTCATTTACCGCCCCTGACTCATTTTCAGACTCTGCCACCAAACTATCATTATGTTCTGTCCCACACGCAGTTAATACCAGCAATAGAATTATTGAACATAGGCTACATATTTTATTTTTCATATAAATTATTTCTTCCTCTTACTCTACTTTATATCAATCTTATCCCTTATTTCCTGCATCTGATAATCCAGCTCTTCTATGGAGTCTGCACACATTTTCAACTGCTGCCCGATTTCTTCCGTATTATCAATATGTTTCTTATACTTTAACTTATGTTCAAGGCTCGCCCAGAAATCCATTGCGATGGTCCTAAACTGCACTTCCACCTTCATATATATTTTTTCATACGGCAGAAAAATAGGTACGTTTAAGATAAGGTGCAGGCTTCTATAACCGTTGGGTTTGGGATTTTTAATATAATCCTTTTCTTTTAATAATACTATATCGTCCTGATTAATTAAAAGTTCCGCCAGACGATAAATATCGTCAGGAAAAGAACAGATTACCCGCACGCCCGCAACATCTGTCACATACTTTTTTATATTCTCTATCGAAACCGGATATCCTTTTCTCTCAAGCTTCTTATATATGCTTTCGGGAGACTTAAGCCTGCTCTTGATGGACTCGAAAGGATTTCTCTTATACTCCTCCGAGAACATGTCGTTAAGAATTTTAAGCCGCGTCTCAACTTCCCTGATTACAGAACTGTATTCTATCATAAGTTTATTGAACGGCTTCGCTTTGCTTAATCTTTCAGCCTGAATCTTAATAATCTCAGACTGCTTTCTAAGCGTCTCTGTCTGTTCTTCCACTTTTCTTTCAAGCTGTTTCTTATAATCAAACAAATCCATAGTATTCTTTATACGTTTTTTAACTATGGAAGGCTCGAAAGGCTTATGGATAAAATCGGCAACGCCCATCTCAAAGCACTGATTCTCCGCCTCAACGGTATCATCACCACTTATGATAAGTATCGGAATTTTATTTATTATGCCCCAGTTTTTTATCTCAGAAATAACTGCATATCCATCTACATTAGGCATCTGCAAATCCAGCAGCAGCGCCGATATTTCATCATAATTATCCCGAAGTTTATTTAACGCCTGTCCGCCGTCCTCGCTCATCTCTATTTCATAGTCATTCTCAAGTATTTCCTGAAGCACTCTCCGATTTACTTCTTCGTCGTCTACTATCAGTATCTTTTGCATTTTTAACACCTCTTGCAATAATTTCAGATATATATTATCACAAAATATTCCCGCTATCTACCAAAAATTTTTCCAGATAAACAGCTACGCCGTCTTCCTCATTTGAGAGCGTTATGACATCAGCAATATCCTTGACCTCTTGTATTGCATTGCCCATCGCCACGCCGGTACCACACAATTTTAACATACCTATATCTGCATAATCATCTCCAAAAGCAATGATTTCCGATAAGTCTGCGCGGTACGCTTCACATACTGCCAATATCGCCTTTTCCTTTGTAATCCCGCTTTTAGTAAACTTATACCAGTCGCCGTCTGAAAAACGTTTACTGTCAAGCTCCGAAAAATATTCACATAGTTTCCGTGCCATGTCGGACTTATGTATCTCAACACATATCTTCAAAGCCTCGTGCTCAAAGTCCACAAAATCGGTATATATGCTCTCTCCCCAGCTTTTATCCTGCTCTTTAGGATTGGTCTTATAATTCCAATAATGAGCGTCTAATGTATCAACCGTAATTTCACAATCCGCGCCGCATATATTTCTTGCTTTTTCAATAAAGTTTCTTGTCTCTGCCGCTGAAAAAGAAGACGAACAGACAATTTTTTCGTCTGCCCGTACTAACGCCCCGCCGCTGGAAATAAGAATGTCCGGTTTTAGTTTCTTTAAAAATTGAAGACAGTTCTGCTCTCCTCTTGATGTAGAAATGCCAATTAAGTATCCTTGCTCTTTGCATTTGGAAATGGTTTCCAAAGTATATTGGGATAGTGTTTTATCGTCTCTTAGCAAAGTGCCGTCTAAGTCAAAAAGCAGTATTCTTGCATCGTGTTCTTTAGCCGCCATTTTTATACCTCATATTTAAAATGTTTTCTGAAGCCGTTCTTAAAGCAGAATATCTTTAAAAACCATTCTCAAACCGAAAATTCTTCAGAAATTATTCTTAAGTAAAAATAAATTCTGCATAGATTGTATATATATCAAAATCTCCCGACTCCCTAAAATCGTCAACCGTCTTCTTAATCCTATAGTTCCCCGGCGCAAGTTCTCCGTATAGCCATTCCCAGTCTAATTCCGCCTCTGTTATGGAGTCCGGCGCAATAATATAAGCAACCTGATAGAAAGCATAATTCCCTTCTACCACCACGGGAACTTCTTCCCATTCCCCATCTTTTAATTGTTCAAGGACATAATCGTCGCCAAACTGCAGTGTACCATCGGGCGCTTCTTTATCATATTGGTTAAAGACAAGAGTTGCACCCGTAGAAGATATATTTTTTAAGGAAAACATCAGGGCAATTTTCTCAGCCTCAGAATCCCTGCTATAAACATAAGCTCCGCCTTCTTTTATGGTCTCATCAAAGGACATTGTATCCAAAATCTCCAATACTTGAGCGTCGTATTCACTCCACCAGTCCTCTACTGAATGAGTCATCGCAACAACATTTCCCTCATCAACTGCAAAGGAAATAAAATCCCAATATTCAAGACCGTCATAAGTTCCGACATGTGCTTCTTTTCCTGCAATAACCGTTTTCTCACCATAAAGACCTGTCCCACAGACGCCAAATGAGTCTGTATAGAAAAGTTCGATACAACCCTCATTTACATCTTGCGGATAAAAACGTATTCCGTACATACCGTATGAAAGAAGACTATCGCTATCTAGCGGACAGGCTTCTACCGTCCAGTCCGCAGGCAAGGATAAAGAAAGCTGTCCGTAAGGACCGTTTTGCACTACGGTAGTGACTGTATCATTTTCCAAGTCTTTCTCTGGTATTTCAGATATGTTACTTGCGCCTGTTTCATTTATAGTTGCATTGTTTACAGATATTTCATTTGCGGCGGCATTTTCTTCCTGATTATTATATTCTTTGACTTCCAATATTCCTCCGGCTTTATTCTCCGTGTTTTGTGTATCTCCACAACCGCCCAGCAAAAGACTAATTAAAAGAGCTGCTATTATGACATATTTTTTCACTCTCATTATCTCCCTTCGGTTTCTTACAGCCTAACTATTTTTATATCGCAGACTTATTTAATCCGTCTCGGTTCCCCAATATATTTTTTTCATACAAAATATAAAGAGCGCAACCGCATATATCATAATACATAATTCTACAATAAGTATGTTGGTAATAAGCCCCATTTGATATGCCGCTGCAATAAGGTCTATCACAGCATGCAGCACTATAGCCACAGGGTAAAGCCACATTTTATCTTTTTCTTTAACCGCCTTAAATACAATAATTGAACATGCTATATGTATAAGAATCGCACTGAACCTCTCCATCACGGAAATAATCAGCATCGGATAGCCCGTCGCCGCAATCGAGGCGGGAAGCGCTTTTATTGCTTCAACCTGTTCCGGCGCGGTTGCGGCAACCTGACTTACGATAGTTCCGAACTCTCCTTCATTAATTATGAGGGCATACGCCATATACTGTATTCCACTTAAAGTCAGCACATACATTGCTTCAAATCCGCCATGCCCTATGCCGTAACTAATCGCCGTCTTTTTATCGTCATATTTTTTAAGAATAAACTTATATGCAACGAGTCTTCCGGTCTCTTCAAAAATACCCGCAAGAAGAGCTGCAATTATCGTGCTTAGGATTGGACTTGACACTATAAACAGCCCGATGGGATTAGTGGGTTGAAGCAGGACAAGTTTCGGTATGGATTCAAGTACAATCGCAGATACGAAAAAAGTTATCGCGCCAACGAGTACAATCATTATGGGCTGCTTCGCCCTTAATTTCCAAAACAATGCAAGAAACACAGGAACCGTAATTCCTATTAAAGTCATAAGTACAAAGACCGTCATGGTTGAACTGCTTATCATTTCATATTCCATTAGTTTTATCTCCTTTGGTACATTTATTGTACATTTAAAATGTGGCGCAAGTCAATAGCATGCAAATAGACCGATAAAGCGGGGCTTCTACTATTAATGGCAGTTATATTGCGCCTGAAAATATTCCTTCAATAAATCCTTATGCTTAAAATAGGTTTCCAATATATAGCTTAATATCTGAACACGCTCTATTGGAAGTTCTAAACCATTAACGTCTTTTCTCCTGATTTCAAATTCATATTCAAACGGAATTCGTGAATTATCAATTTTGAAGGACTTCATTCTGGTCTTTGCATTTCCTTTCTGCTGCCAATTTACTGTGCGCAGTTCATACTCTTCTATTGAGTAAAAAATATACTCATGATCCAGATGAGTAATATATACTTCACGTCCTTCATTTTCATACTCAAGATGAATTACCTGTGTTACTACCATGTCTTCATATGTCTCAAAATCCTCACAGAGTTCCTCAAATGTTATATCTCCCGAATCCGTTACAACCCACAAACAATCTTCATATTGTTCAGAATATAGCCTTGTTACTGAATAACTTCCAAGTTCGGAAAGGCTAAAGTATTTACCTCTTTCTAAAGCTTCAGCTAAATACTCGCACACAAGCTTTCCTTCGTAACACTTCTCATTTTTAAGCCTTATTGCTAACTCTCTAATATATCCAGTCTTTTTAAGCATATATAATCGTTCCAATAAATGCAGTGGAACGTTTTTTGTAAACAACGTTTTATCTAATATATGGTCATAAACTCTTGGAGGATCTACCGTCAACAATTCCCTGCTGTCATCTATAGGCAGTAACCCATATTTCACAAATTGACTTTGCTTCTCAAATATACCACCATATATTTCTTCAAGTATTGATTGATCAGTATTATATGGGCTATTAAGTTCAGCCCTATAGTTTTGAAAAGAATAATATAAAAATAGAAAAGTTTTAAACTGGTTTGCGTTCAATTCTTCCACATTATCCTTCAAGAACATAGCATACTTATTTATCCACTCTTCAATACCTGCATTTTTAAGTAATTCGTATCCCTTTGTCGCAGAGATGTAGTTGGCTTGTTGAATAATATCTAACTGATCCATTTGTTTATATTCATTTATTTCATTTTGTAAATATATACATATTTCTTTATATAAAGCAGTGTCTGCAACCTCTTCATTAAGGACGTTAATAGTATTCTTATCTTTTTCTCGAAACTTTCCTACTACAATTCCATTAATATATTGAACTTTTCTTTTCTCGCTCCACTCCGGTGCTCCGCCCCAAAATATTGTTACCTGCTCATGTTCAGTCTCCAGATATTCATTTAGCAAATTAATAATCTCAAAACGGTCTGATATCAAAGCATGTCACCCCCAGTTCATAATCGCGTTTGTTTTATCTCTTTTAATATACATTTTCGATATTTTTTGATATAATATGATAGATTATTTTACCATACCAAATCCAATTTTAATAGTTACAAAAGGAGGAATTTATATGCCATTAACTGATATGAAATTAAAAACTGACCTCAACAGCTTTTTTAATGCAATAAACCATAAGATAAAAACTAAATTTTCAAATACTGTAGCAAAAACTCGACAGAATGATATTCCAAAAAATATCTGGCTAGATCGTACAGCAAGATATAGCCGTGTATTAATACCGTGGAAAAAGGTTAAATACAATAATATAACATTTGAGCAACTACAATCCTTTTCTGGCGGCGTCACTGTCGAGTTCATCAATGAAGATTGGTTTGAGCCAACAAATCAAACTGACCCTGTTTTTATTCAACTCAAAACATGCTTAGGAAGCAACAACACTGTATCGTCAATTATATCTTTCCGTTCAGAAGGTGGAGCAATTTCTTCAGAGCGTGCACAAGCTTACTTTGATCGGTTTATTAACGGAACTAAACTTACATATAACAACATAGACCTCACTATCACAAAAAATAATTATGAGGATTATAGATTAACTCGAGTATCGTCCGGTCAAACAGGAAACGAAAAATGGACAGGCTTTTTATACTACTCAATTAGAGGTGGTATCCATACTAATTCAGCATTGATGAGCAATACTTCCGAATACCAACTTTTTAATCCTTCTTGCGACTATGCGAGTAAATTAGTATCTTACGACATTTTCTTTACGTTGGCATATTTTGCATTAAGAAGCGTTGAGATTGAAACGCTGGCACCAACATTGCGAACACAATATGCAACAGTACTTAATGCGCTTATTGAACGATTGGCTTCTGCCTATTATTCATCTACTAATTATACTGGTAATTTACTAGTTTACTGCAATAATCATCCGTCACTTCAAATTGAAAAAGATAAGCTATATGATCCAATTCAAGTAGAAAGAATATACATTAATGATTTCGCTATAGATGATAAGTCTAATCCGCGTAACATTGATTTAACTCATAATGAAGCCGTTTTTCACGAAAAATATTATTGGGATTCTGCCAAGAAAGTAATTCTGTCTCCTGCAAGACCTACCAACTTATTCTGGAGTTTTCATGAGTCAAATATGATTCAACAAAATCATACCTTAGAAGAATATATTAAACTTGAAATTCAAAGAGTTGAAAAAAGATTACACATTACGATTGACCAAACGGGCGAAAATATCATTTAAATAGCTTAAATCAAAACGAGGATAGAGCCTTTAAAGCCCTATCCTCTTGTTTTTATAATAATTGAACTGCCCTATCAGGAACAGTCTCTGTAAATCTACGCTTTGCCAGTTCAGCATACTCTTTTGAAACTTCAATTCCAATTCCTTTGTAGCCGCACTTTACCGCAGATACGATAGACGTTCCACTTCCCAAAAACGGATCCATGATATACTTGTCTGCTTTACCAAAAACCATAGCCGCAAACTGCGGTATATCTTCTGGATACGGCGCAGTGTGACCTACAATGTTCTCTCCCTTTGAATTAATTTTGAATACCGGCATAAAATCTACAACAAAGTTCTTCCAGTCTTCCGGTATCATCTGTTCATTAACCTCAAGCTTATCGCCTCTGCGTTTAAATATAAGCATATGTTCATAACAGTTGACCGGCTTTTGATAGTGGGGCGTAAAGTTTCCATCATTCGTGCTTCTCTTACTCTGGGGTTCTCCCTTATTCCAGACATAATTATCTACTAATTCATAGCCCGCCTTTTCAAACGCCAGGATTGAATATGCTCCGAGCAAAAGCCTTTTAATTCCCATGTTGGATTTTGCTATCGTCATTTCATTGCCGTTGACGTCGCCTATGTTGTATAAGAATATTCCTGCCTTATCTAATGTCCTCAGCGTATTTCTGGCAATATTATACATATCAATGTAATACAAATACATATTTTCCCACTGAGAATATTCTCGGGAGTTAAAGTACGGAGGCGAAGTAACCGCCGCTGCAATGCAGCCCGCTTCAAGTTTGCTTAACGCCTCAAATGCGTCTTCGTTGATAATATAAGAGTCGCATTCCGGATTTAACTGTCTGCTAATCTCATCTGAATATTGGACAATTTTTTTATCCCTGAAAAATCTATCCAAATAAGCTCCCCGTTCAAAATAAGCATTAAACAAATCTGTATCAATCTTAATTATTTCCGAAGATATGGTATAAGCCTCATCATCAGCTATCAGGGACATATTTATCAAAGTTCTCCCACACTCTGCTAACTCGTTGACATACTCCTGTTTCGCATTAATAAATAATATCTTTTCTTCAGGGAAAGAAAAATACTTCATGAACATTTCATATATTTCTTTATCCGAGGCAATATATGAGATGTCTTTACGCCACTTTGCTATCATTTCCTTTTCAATTACATTCTCTGCATCCAGATTTAAGGTTCCAAACTGCATATAATTTGTCTTAAATGAGTAACGTTTCCCTCGATTGGATTTACTTCTGCTTTTGCAAATAACATTCTTGCATTCCCAGCTTCTATGCCCTATTTCCGGATATGAATTGCCGGAAACATCAAGTCCATTGCATACCGGACATGGAGTTCTTCTTTCATCCATGCGGTATTTATAAAAGATAAAGAGCAGCTTATTATCGTTTTTTACCTGCTTAGAATACTGCGGATGTTCATCCAAAGTTCCCCTGATTACCAGACAGTCGTTAAAAGAAAAGCCATAATAAACATATCTCCATTCGTCCAGGAATTTGTCAATATCAACTACAGCCGCATCATATTTCAATAATGTCTTTAAATCTGCTGCCGCCTGTTGTATTAAGTATTCTTCCTTGCCGTTGTAAAAGGTTTTCAGGCAGCTTGCGATCTCTTTTTCTTTGTCAGAGTCAAATTCAATTCCATAGGCTTTGAACATCTCCTTGCAAATCTTATCGGCAGCATAAAATTTTCTTTTTTCTTCTGTTCTTATAAAGCGTTCAGCGTACACGCCTATATAAGCATACAATAACCATTTAATATTGCGCCCCTGGACATAAATGTTATCAATTTCCACTGCAAACACTTTATTATTTATAAGCGCCCTGTAACACTGCTGAATCGCATCTAATATATAATTATAAAAAGCTTGCACATTATCGAACTGCTCATAAATCTGTTGTGAAAGCCGTAAGTACACAGCGTCATATTCCTCAGTGGTTAAGTAATGCAAATCCCCTTTACGATCTTTCAAATATGTATGGTTCAATATATTTTCGTCGAACGCCGTCTGATTCATTACTTTTTCTAATTTACCCTGTTGTGACATTTCCTGAAGCTCCCGCCTTAACAACTGTACATATTTGTCATAAAAGCCGCCATGTTCGTTATTGGCTTCACAGAACTCCTTTAATTCCGTTATAGAGCTATCCGATAATTCACCATTGATAAGAGGCAGGTTATATTCTAACAGCTCCATGTTGTTCATTTCACTGCTGTTGTAGTTGGCATGCAATTTTGAATACAAGCCAAAAAGATAATCCGAAATCTTCTTTCTATCCCTGTTATTTTCAGCTATCCCCCAAAGCTCTAAAAACTTATTTACGGCTGTATCATAATCAATAACCGCCTGGGCATAAATTAACTCTTTTATGTCACTGAAATCGGCATTTGTGTTTTCGACAGCCAGTTCATTAAAGAAGTCCTGTAAGTCTTCATCATTTCTATAATTTAGATACTTCATAAGAATCTTCTTATGGCGTCTTCCTATTTGTATATTTTTCTTAACGCAAAAATCTGTAACCACTTTCAAGTTCTCAGAATTAAGTTTAAATGAATCCGCAATAATCGCAGCCATCGTTTCAACATCATAATCAACGTCTGCTTTGTCTTCATTTGTATCATTAAACTCATTAATGCGTCCCATAACTAAGGGCAAATAACCCGCGCCAATCCCTGAATCTATGGTAAATCTTTCAAGCAGCCCTATGCAATTCACTCTTATCTTTCTCCTTATCGTCGTGGATTAATTATTTCCTTTATTCCTAGACAATACCTGTCTCTCACTTATGGTCCCATAATTGATATGACTGTGGTATTCTTATTATTTTCCATCATTGCAGCTATTCGTTTGGTGAAACGGTGATAGAAATCTATTACAACAGAAATATGTTTCTGAATAGCGGTATTATCACGGTTGATGTAATCCGTGTCATTTTGAGCGCACATGTAAAAAATTGAAAAGTTCTTTTTTATATTATCTAGCCGTGGATTATTATAATCCGATTCCAATAAATCCGCAACTTCATCAATCTCTTTTATCATTTCTGTCAATGTATCATATGTATAAAAATTATATGTTAGATACCATTCAAAATCACTTATATAGCCCATGCCTTGTTCATATCGCCTTTTATTGTAAGTAAGATTTTTATCAAAATATTTATAAAGAAAATATGAAAGAAAGCACTCAACATCTCCTTCTTCTATCGAAATTTCCTCTTCCAGTTCAATAACCTCATCATATAAGATTTTTCCTTTTTCTTTAAGAATAACAGGCCGGAACCAAAAATATGATGATGTGTCGTGGCCTTCTATTATTTCAATTTGGAATTCCATAAGTACTGCCCCTTTCTTTAAAATCTATACAATTATCTTTTCTATATTCAAACTTCGCTTTTTCGATTGCCTGTTTGTGACTTACCAAACCCGAACGCCGCGTTGAGATTTAACACGGTAGCCGACAGAACAAATATCATCTGCCTTTCATTCAAATTTGCTTTCCGAAAGCTGCTCTAATCCATCCATGCTGACCTCAACAAGCGTCCTCATCTGTCTAATTGCAAGTTCTCTTAATAATACCAATCGTTCAGACATTGTTTTACCCTGATCGATCAATATGGCATTATAGCTCTCCATATTGGCAAGCACGAGGAGCTGATTAAGATTCGCATCGTCACGAATGTTACCCTTCTTATCCGGATTTGTGTCTCTCCATTGTTTTGCTGTCTTACCGAACAGAACTACATTCAACATATCTGCTTCATTGGCATATTTATATGAAATCTGCTCTGGCGTAAGCTCCGGCGGTATCAGATTGTCCTTGATTGCATCGGTATGGATTCGATAGTTCAGCTTGGCAATCTCACGATTAAGATTCCAGTTGAGAGAAAGTCTGCTGTTTTCATCTGACTTAAGGCGCTGATAATCCTTTATGATATACAATTTAAATTCCGGAGATATCCATGATGCGAACTCAAACGCTATATCTATATGTGCATAAATACCACCGCCATATCTTCCAGACTTAGTAAACAGACCTATCGCCTCCAGTTTCTCAGACCAATCCTTAATAGAAAATACAAACGCGTTTGTTCCGGCATTTTCCTTAAATGCATCGAATTCGATACGTTTAAACTTTGGATTATGCAGAGCTTCCCATAACCCAAGAAATTCCACCACATCTCTTCCTCTGAGCCAGTTATGAATCGTGATTCTTGAATCAATGCTTTTGTAACGAGCTATATCCGTCAACGAAATAAACTCGTTCTTGAAATCTGTCGTATAGATACCTATATCAATGCCTGCTGCGTGAATTACATCTTTCTTTATAGTGTTAGCCATTTATAACGTCTCCTTTGTTAAAAAGTCATATTCTTTTTAAACGTATCGAATTCGATACGTTTAAAATTCTCAACTTTTTGATTGCTTTACCCTTTTTCTTTAACCAATTTCTCATACTTCATCTGATACTCTATCAGCCGAGGAATATATTCCGGCGGGGTGCGCCGCCCTGCTTCCCAGTCCTCCAATGTGCGAACAGGTATCCCCGTATGATGTGAAAATTCTTTTCTGTTCTCGCCCGCCTCTTCACGAAGTTCCGTTATTCTTTTCGCTATATCCATATTTTCTTCCTCCACGCATTGCGATATAGATATCATAGCATATTACTCGTTTCTTCGCAATACGTTATTGTACTTTTCCACTCTTTTGTATAAAGGTTAAATGCAAGCCTTACAGCACAGACATTGCTGCTTGTCTGCCAGCCCTGATGCAAATTGTCTGACAGAAAAAACAGCAACTTGAAATTCCTCTTCCAAATTGCTGTTTAATGCAAAATATAAATTAACATTTGCTTCCTTAATTATCCACATTCATACATCTTTTTGTAGAAATTTATTCATTAGCATCAACTATTTCTTCTAATTTCATATGTCACAATTTTAGGAATTTCCTTATCCTTCACTGAATCCATATTAAATCCTGCTTCGTGCATGAAAAGCCTTCTCCTCATTATATAAACTCGTTGGTTTTCATCCAATATGAACGATAAAATTAATTATACTTAGCTCATATCTGAATCTATTTTTTCAAATTCATCGTTAAAAACCGACAATCGCTTTGAGAATCTCGAAAACCTATATGGCGATATATCAAATATGCCTCTTTATAACAAGCGGTACGAATAGAAACTTCTGTAATTCCCCTTCTTCGCGCTTCACTACAAACATGTTCAATCAACGCCCTGCCCATGCCTTTATTTTGACAATCTGGCAAAACAGCCAAAAACTCTATGTATAATGAGCGACCACAGAACATATCGGGTGTTTCATACACTAAAACAGCGCCACAAACCGTAGCGTCTTCCTCAAGCACAAACGCATTATTTTCATCAACAAAAAATGACAAATACTCATCAAACCCTTTATAATATTTCTTAATCATACCTTCTTTATGCTCAAACGCCTTTTCGTATAGCCCGCCAATTTTATCATAATCATCTTTTGTTGCCAATCTTATCAAATATTTCATGATTCATCCTCACTCTATTAATTGGTGGGTTTCCATTCAATACGAAACTCTAATACATGTCCAATCAAGTCAATCGGTTCAACATCAAATTCATCAGCCAATGTCCTTAACTTATCATCAATCAAATTTCTGTTTTCTTCTTGAAACTTTTGTAATTCTTCCCCATGAATAAACATTTCACTGATCCCATTCGGTCTTGCGCCTAGTTTTTTCATTAAGTTTTGTGAAGCATAATTATCAGAATCTACTCTGCTCCGATATATGGTTTTTCCTGTCAATGCAGTCAAGGCATTTAACATTACAACAAGTGCATGATATCCATATCCTTTATATCTATATTTCTTCAAAAGTTCCATTGCTAATTCCCAATTTTCTGCTTTTAGGTTCTTGATTCCACAATACCCCACATACTCTCCAGTTACTTTATCGAAAATAGAGTAGTTTGCTGCTGTATCTTCTAAAAAAGATTCCCATAAGTCCTTTTTAAAGGTTTCTTCTTTAAAAGCACTTTTCATGATTGAGCATTCATAGGATACTTTCATATAATCAGAATAATCTTCATCTGATACTGCTTTTAATATAACTTTTTCATCTTCGTCAAGAAGCATGCCCTTTTGCGGCAAAATACTTTTATCAAAATTTATATCGCCCTCTTTCTCCACAGAATTTTCATATTTTAATACTATATTACTAAGTTCATCTGATAACATATCCATAACGGCATCAGACTTTATTTGAAATCCGTCTTCTTTAAGTGAAATGGCTTTTTTTAACTGTTCCAACATATCCTGATATATTGCTTGTGCTTTCAATTGGTTGTTTGTGTATTTTCTGGATGATAGGTTCTTTTCTTCTGGCATAATATTTCCTCTGTAAATACATAGACAATTTATTAAAAATACCCTCTTATCATGCCATCCCCATTTTCTTTAATTCATCTAATAAACTTCTATATCTCTCTTTATTATTATCAAAAATAATATCATTAATGAAAGATAGAATCAGAGCCTGTCCGCCAAATACCTGTTCTGGATCATATTCATCGGGCATTAATTCGCCTGATATGGGGATTTCAATTTCATTTATCCACCATTTATCTATTTTTCGATATAGTTCTAACAATTTTATATACAGGTTTGCATCATTTTCACCAAAACCAGCATTTAAATTTTTTAAAAGTTCATGCGTAATATCGTTTCTTCTTTCTCGTAGTTCTTGATACAAGTCATAATCTTCCTCCGTAATTGCATCAGAATTAATAAACCAACGTAAAGAAGCATTCTCTATATTCTTTTCTAATGACCGCACTTCTTTTTTATATTCTTCTGTTTCCTCACAACATAATTCTCCATCTCTGATTTCAACATCACTATAAAAAGTTCTGGGTTGTGTAACAATATAATCTTTTAAACACTCAAAATTCAGTACAAACAAAGCCGCAAAGTTTATATTAAATTTCAAAATATCCTCATCTAAAATATTATTCCAATTATCCAATCCGAACGCTCCTTCTTCATTGTTCTATTTTTCTATAAACGTGTATTATGTATACAATTTTAATGCAACATCCTCCCCCTGCTCAATTGCCATTTCCATATAATTAATCGCCTTTTTTAATAGCATTATACTTTCTCTTTTTTTCCGTTTACTTTCCTTTATTTTGTATGCAATCTGGTTCTGTATATTTATATCTACAATAGGAATAAACAAATTGTTTACCGTTGGTAAATCCGTATTTTGTCTAACACTTGCTTGCGCTATATGTCTATGAAAATAATATTGTTTAGCCAATTTTTGTATGTAAAGTCCTATAAAATACGGATTAAACACCTTAAAATCTTTCAGTCTTAGTCTAATCGTAAATGAAGCAAAAAGCCAATTTTCTTGTGTTTCTTCCACTACACCACAATCAGCAACTGTTCCCATTTGAGAAATAATAATATCACCTTTCTTAGTATAAAATTTTTCAGATAATCCCTCCGTATTAATAATTCTATCTAAATTATATTCCTGTATATCAACATTTTTCAAATTCATTCCCTTAATATAAGGAGTTCCTAAACCATTCTCGGTGTATGGGCTCGTAGGTACGGTTCCATAATTAATTAAGCTGCATATCTCGCTTGCAATAACATAACCATTTGCCTTTACTTTCTTTTCAAATTCATCATAATATGATTGGTAAAATTCTGCATCCAATCTTCCTGTATATTCAAAAGAATCTCTAAATGACTTTACTGTATATTTTTGGGGTTGAAAATTAAAATCTTTTAATCCTAATATATTTATCAATAATTGTTCTGCTTCACTATAAATGAGAGCCGCTTCATTCATAAGCATTTTAATTCTATCCATGTATTCCTTACAAATATATTGCAGCTTCTTTGAAAATTGCGGAATAAACAACTGTTCAAAATCTTCTAATAGTAAGCCCGTTTGTACAGCCCCTCGTCTAAACTTCTGAATTTGACCTTGTCCATATTTTGTTTTAATAAACATGAGCATTGTCTCTGGTAAAATAGCTTCATCACGCGAACGCAGTATTGCCAGTTTACAACTGCAAGTTGCTTTCCTGTCAGATGTCACAATAGCACTTTTTCCAATAGTCCCAACGATTGACAGCAACACATCGCCTCTCTTTAAATAAGAGCGCCACATCGTAGATTTATTATACGCTTCATTTGAAATATAAAGCGGATTTGAATTTTCTATAAATAAATTATATATATCTTGTCCTCTGTAATATGGTACGCCATAATCACAAAAATCATCACTAATTGACATATGATTTCCATCAGATACATCAAAACATTCGCTGAACGCTTTCTTATCCCATTTATCCAAAATCTTTTCCACAAGAAGATTACCTTTCTGGTAAAACTCTGCATCTATCCTGTTTATTCTTTCTAAATTTGATAACCTTATCTCACTAACCTCTAACCCATCCACCAACTTCTCATAATACTCTTTATCAAACACCGTCGCAGATGGGTAATCTAAAAAAAACTTAAATGCTCCTTCTTGGCAAATTCTATAAACGCCTCAGCAATTCCGTCTTCTGTCAAGCCGTCGTGATTATACAAATCATGCTTTACAATCAGATGGTCGTGCATATCCAACATATAAGAACCGTCCTCATTTGTACGGTAAATCTTATCACCTGAGTTATCTTTACTTGGCTCTCTCATTGTTGCAAAGAAAATCGGATAATCATCTTTTTTCGGACATAACTCATCATCCCACTTCTGAACAAACAAAACTGAGGTTTTTGTTCCCGTATGCGGCTTAAACACATTTCCATGTAACCCTACAACCGCAAGTATCCTGCATTTTTCCGCAATAAAATCCCGAATATATTTATCGGAAGCATTATTGAACCTTCCTTGCGGCAAGACAATCGCCATTCGCCCGTCATCTTTTAAAAATGATAAATTTCTCTCTATAAACAAAATATCTCTTCCAACTTTGGACTGATACTTTCCCTTTGCATTTTTGCCTAGCTCATATTTAGAAATAATGCGGCTTTCTTTAATATCTCCTGCAAATGGCGGATTTGCCATAAGAACATCAAACTCAAAATCTCTGTTTTGATTTTTAGTTTTACGCATATTCTTAAGACCTCTCCAGCCATCATAATAGATATCTTCCCATTCTTCGTCCTTTGTAAAATCATCCCATCTGTCATAATCCAGCGTGTTCAAGTGCATGACATTTGTTCTGCCATCACCAGCAATCAAATTTAGTGTTCTGCCAACCCGCACGGCTTTTGTATCAAAATCAATCGCAAAAACATGATCTCTTACATAGTCTTCGCACTCTGGCGGCTTCTTTTCCAGTGTAAAAAGATGGCTTTGTGGAATTCCTTTTTCATTAAGAATGCTCTTCCATACATGGAAAATCGTATGTACAGGAAAACCACAGCTTCCTGCGGCGGTATCAATCATTTTTTCATGTTTTTTAGGATTAAGCATTTTTACACACATATCAATCACATATCTTGGTGTAAAATACTGCCCTTTTTCACCTTTTTGTGATTTACTCATTAAATATTCAAAAGCATCATCCACAACATCAAGATTTGAATTAAATAGTTTTACGTCCTGCAAACTGGCTACACATACTGCCAAATGAGAAGCTGTCAATGCAATCTTTTCATCATCATTGAATACACCTACCCATTTTTTCTTTGCCTTGTTGAAAAGCTCCTGTATACTGTTTTTCAAATCCTCGTCCGTATCGCCGTAATTACGAAATTCCAGCGTCCTTGACTTATCTCTGCCGCTTTCCATCTCGTCATAGAGTTTCGTAAATATTAGTTTAAAAACTTCCTCAAATACATCAACGCCTGCATTAGCAAGAACCTCGTCTTCCATTTCTTCGATAAGACCTTTTAAAGATTTTTTCTCACTTACCAGCTTATCCTTTGCAACTAAATCTTCTATTGTCCATCTCTCTGTTAAAATATCTTTTAATTTTTGATTTTCTTTAGGAATATTGGGTATGTCCTCAAAAAAATTGGGATCTTTTCTATGATAATAAGAAATCTGGGCGCCATTTGTCCATACACCGATAATTGCTCCTGTTGCATTGCAGTAGGATTTTAGCTGTTATTTACCGTCTTTTAACTTCGGCTTTTTTAATTCAACGATAATTTCTTCTGATGTAACATGAGATTTATTAAAAATAACAATATCCGCACGCTTTTTCTCACGTCCGAATGTAATCGCCCGCTCAAGCTCCATTCGTTCTATCGGATAGCCATATTCATGCACCAATTTATAAATATATAACTGTCTGACAATTTCTTCCGGCGTCAGTTTCACTTCTTTATTTCTAACAAGGCACTTTATGTACACCTGTTCATTTTTCTCCACAATATTTTGTTCAATAGCATCTATTGCACTGTCGTCAAATTGTGTTAATTTATACTCAGATTTTTTGATAATTTCCGCTAAAATCTTGCTCATTTGTTCTTCTCTCCTTCAAAATGTAATAACTGCTTTTCTATTTATAATAAAATACGTTCTATTTCTTTGTTTGTAAATACGCTGCTTGTTTTTAGTAACTTTTATCTCATAAAATAAAACTATGTTTTTCTAATACATTCACACCACTCTCAAATATTTTATCATATATTATCAATTTTTCCGACATAATATTTATATTTTTAATCTTGCATTATACCGCAATCTGTTATAAGCACTTCTTTCAATATGTTTTACCTGAATATCATTTGCTGTAACATCATATTCAATTAGTCCAAATGAATGTGCAAAATAAATAATGTCATACTTATCACTATACTCGTTCATAACTTCAGCGAAATAACTTTTCAAATCTATATCCGGCACATCATGCACTTCAAAACCATCATATTTGCCATTATAACAATATTGTAAAATACCTAACGCAAGCAACTCCACATACTTTTCTGAAACGCGGTGTCAGCGGTTTTTCTCGCAAAAAAATGCCTCCAAATCATAGTGTACTTGGAGACATACATTATTCACCATTATACTTCAAACCTCTTTATTTCTTCCTGCGTCAATGGTCTTCCGAGCTGTTTTGATAGCAATATTGCTTCTCTCAGGCGATATACTTTGCCATCAGAAGGCGCTGTTAATCTTCCATCTGGCATTTTCCCCAAATTTATCAAACTTATCCATAATAATCTTTTGCTTTCTCTCTGCTACTATCATATCATTCACCCGCCCTAAAGTACTTATTAATTAATGCAATAGCGCCATATGAATCAATATATAATGTATGCCAATCTATCATTTTTGCACCCAATTCTTTTTTATAATGTTCCACCAAATCAGTCTTTGCAGTAAATTGCACATACCCTTCATTTCCTGCTTCCCAAAGACCAGCAACTTATTCAGTCGCTGGCAGCGACGGATCTGGAAGGCTCTCCAATTCAATTTTATCTCCATACTTTTCTATTAGATAAGCTAACAGATCTGCCAGTCTTTCCAGCTCTAAATCCACACTGTCGGTTTCCTTCCCATTGTTCTGATGCGGGATAGTTCTACCATTAGTAAGTCTTAAATTATAAATCCAAATCTTAAAACTTATATATAGCATACAGAATATGGGATAAAATTGTTAGGCATAAAAATATGTATTTACACAAATTTTTACGTATCTTTCTTTGTAGGTATTTCATTTTTCCAATATTCTTGCACCGATAAATTCATCTGTCAGTGTTATATGACTGCTAAAAATAAACTACATAGTATCAATATCAAAATAACTGCTCCCATATAAAAGAATTGCCTTAATAATAAAAAATTTTTCACACGCTACTTCTTTTGAAAATGGAATGCTCTAACTTTATAACTACAAGCCACTTCGTATGATAGAATATGCATGCGGCATAGAATGGAGTATCATTTTATCGGAAACCGGAATGCTCCCCTTGGGAATCCTCTCATTATCTGCTCGCCACATTGCTGGGTGAACATAAATTTCCTTTTTCCTCTTATCCTTAATCCCCCAAATCTTCCCTTGTTCAAACATAATATCAAAATCTGCGTCCAGCAAAGCAGTTTCTTTAATTCCCATTATTAATTTCATTTGGCGTTCATATAGAATAGGTTCGGCTAATACTTTATTTTTACACCAATCCAAAAGTTGTCTTGCTGCATGGCGATCTAATACATTTTGAACCCTCTGATTCCAATAATGTTTTAAGCAATCATGACATGCTGCAGCGCAATGATTCTTGCATTTAAGAACTTTGTATGTTTCTTCTATCAGCTCATCTATTCTTCCAGCTAACATTGAACTATAACCAGCTCCGCTTGACAAGCTATCGAATAAGAATATATCTGCGTTCACCTTGTCAGGACTATATCTTAATCGATATCCACTCTTTAAATCATCGAACTCAATATCCAACAATTGTCCAGCGGCCAGAACGATAGCTTCGGATAATGTTTGCGCTGCACTTTCTATCCATAGTGCATCTTGATTGGTATTAATCCTCCTAGAATCTAAAGATATTTCCAGTAATACCATATCAGTTAAAAATTGGTGACCTAAAAAGGCATTAACAGTCCGATCAAATGGGTGCTCGCATCGAGTTCTTACTCTAGGATGGCGATACGGTTGTGGAATTTTTTGAAGGCTGGCAACATCGTGACCCGGAACAGCCGCACCACATTCCTTGCAAATAGTAAATCCTTCTCCTTCAGGTCCTTGATTCAAAATCGTCAAAGGCTGATCAACTAATCTTCCATATCTTATTAATGGAAAGTTTTGCGAAAGAGTCATTTCTCCATCCTTTATAGGCGATGCATAGCTTGGTAATTCAGCATAGGACATTTCTGCTTCAGCTTCTGCCTCTCGAATGCTAATCCCACCTACTGGCGCGAATCCCCATGGTTTAATTATATTTTGATATTTAATAGTCTCTTGTCCACAAAATGGACACATTTTCCCCGGATCATTATATCCAACCCAATTACATGATCTGTTTTGACAATAAAACATCGATCGGAAATATTCTTTACTTTCAAAATACTTCCGTGCAGGGTGTTCCTTATCCTCATCCCTAAACTTGGAATGGAAATTATATATACCTCCAGATTTATATGTTTTTTTGTTTACAACTATTAAACGCCCCGGTGCATACTCACTTATCGCTAAATCTAATGCCCGATCAGGTTCTTGTTCAATCTTTTCCCCATATTTATCCTCAATACTGAATCCTACTACATTTCTTGGAAATGAATATGTCGGAAATATACCCTCCTCTAAAAATACATCTAACAATGATTTTTCATTATTATTTGAATCAAAATAGTCATCTTTAAACTTTTCTACTTTTTTTGATAGTTTATCTATTGCTCTCAAAAAATCTTCTTTCTGTACTTCCAGCAGATATCGATTACTTTTCGGAACAATAACTTTAACTTCCTTATCTGTGAAGACTTTTTTTCGCACATACTCTTGAAATTCATTAAAATATGCATTTAAAAATCCTATAATTCCTATAGCATTAGCTGCTGTATTGTAGATATTCAAAAACTCTGAAACATATACTACATTTAAATGCCTATATATCAGTTTCTGATTGTCAATATCAATTGCAGGATGTCGTGGCTCCCCTGCAATTATCTTTTGTGGGTTATTGAAATAATAACTATCATGTGGCCCATTATCCGTATATGTAATAATAGTTGATATTGCAGAGCCTCTTCTTCCTGCGCGACCTGCTCTCTGTTGATAATTTTCTCGCATTGGCGGAATATTCCTTAAGCCAATTGCCGTCAATGATCCTATATCAATTCCAACCTCCATTGTGGTAGTGCAACTTAACACATCAACCGGTTCTTTATCATCTATATATACATTCTGGAACCTCAATTCATATTCTTCAGTAGTAGACCACATATCAATTCTCTGATCTTTATGGGATAACTGCGCTGTATGTTCTTCAGTATTTATTCTAGTCATAAGCGCATCTTTCTTCCCATCAATAGCATCCAGAATTGGCTGTCTCCAAAATTCAAGTCCAGCAAATTCATTTTCAGTCATAAGCTGTGGATTTCCCTCACAACACCACACACATTTTTTCCACAAAGTAAATGGGAATACTCGTCCACAATTTGGGCATTTATACCATTCATGGTCTGCCTCAAAATGTAATGTAATTAATTGTGGATTTAAATACTTATTTTCATTGTCATCATAACCTTTTTGCGTAAACTTTAATAACAATTTATATAATTGCTTTTGCTTTGGCTGTTCAATTCCATTTGCTGTAAATAATTTTTCAAATCTTGTAGGGAGTTTTCCTTCCGGATCCACACCAAAACGAGGTACCTTTGTTAATGTCCGGCGTACTTTTTTACTTATGTTAAAATCATATGCATAACTGTCGGTTAATATTTCTGCTGACCATGCTGCAAAAATTGCATAAAATTCTTCTTCACTAATTGCAATACCAGCCTCATCTATATCATCCAAAACCTCATCTAATAATAAATCATTGCATGGCTCCAGCCAACATAATCCAAGATCTGTAAACGATCTAAAATTACTACATAAAATTTTCAACAGATACCTAGAATACAACTCTGGCACAGTGGAAAACTTCTGTTTTTTTAATTCTGCATAATCATAATTTCTCACACCTCTTCCACGTCGTTCCTGCCTACGCACAACATCCAGCATCTCTTGAAGATGATCATGCAAATCTTTTTCATCTGCACCATAAAAGAATCTTAACTTATTATCAAGTGCTACCTTTAGAAAAGATACATACAATAAATCCATACTCGGATCTTTTCGTGCATCTTTTGCCCAAATATCAAGTTCTTTAGCTGCCACTGTAAGTGCTTTTCTCATAGCATCTTCATCTGCAACTGATGTTAACTCTTTTGCTAATGTTGCCGCTCGCTGTCTACTATCTGAAAATAGTAAAACTTTTCTTCCCGCATTAGGGGTAAGCTCCAACTTATCTTTATCAGTAATAACCGGAGGCTGAATCATCAATTGTTCTGATACTAAATGAAAAAAAGGTTCATTTCCTTTTGTAGCAAAATCCGTTGTATGTAAATGTTGCTTTTTACATCTAGGACACGAGTTAAATGCATGCATATATGGGGAGTCTTTCTGAGTTTTTGTATTATATGCTACATGAATATAATGAGGTGCCCCTGCATGCGTATCATCCAACTCCAACCTTCCAGCAATAGAATTTAACCAGCCTGTTTTAACATCTCGTTTGGTCTGAAAAGGCATATTGGTAGGAATAACATAATAATGTACTTCCTTAAAATTTTTATCTGTTACCATTCCTTTTTTGTTCCATACGAATCGAAACTGTGGTTCATCTTCATCTATATATCCTTTTAGGAATAAAGCGCCACATGTTCTGTCATTTATTAATTCATAAATTTTCCCTCCACAATGGCAAATATCTTCATGATTTCCAATATATATTTTTCCTAAAGGAATTGATGTTGAATATGCTTTTTTAGTACAATTAGGATTTGAACATGCATATATTCCCTGAATTCCTCTGAACATCATATGTAACCGAGACGGGAAAAGTACTTGCCCCTCTCTATTTTTTGCCAAAGGTGCTATTGATAACAAAACACTCGTTGCTTTTTTTGCAATTTCAACAGACACATTTGGAAAAACACTTATTGATAATTCGTCAAATGACACTGCTTTTCCTCTGCATATCTCCATTATTTTAAGAAGTGGATTTACTCGAATCAATTCCTTATATAACCATTCTTCTACTGATTTTTCATCATTAAAATTGCATAAATTTGTATCAAGAAAAATCATTTTTCCCAATTCTTTTATGGCATCCAGTTTTTTTTCCGAATGTAAAAAGTCAATATCAAATTGTGACAATGCTTCCGCGCTAACATCTATAGTATTTTTAAAACATATCTTTTCTCGCTCACCTGTGATTATCGTTATTGAATCAGAAATTCTATCATCAATAGCAGTTAAGTCCTTAACAAATTCCTTTACCTTTTCTTCTTCATCTTGTGGAATGCTGGCACTTGTCAATATAAACTGAAGCCTACTACGATCGACTCCCAATTTATGCAAAAATCTTCTTATCAGCAACGCAACCTCTCCACCAGAAGCTCCCCTATACATATGTGCTTCATCAATTATAAATAGCAATTTGTTATCTCGTGATGAATCTAACCACTTTTTCGTATCCTTCCATATACCTTGTTCCTCTTGCCTCATCAGCATATATTCCAACATAGAATAATTAGTGATCAAAATATCTGGAGTATACATTTGCATTTCAAAACGTGTCATTAGCTCAGCATCTCTGCCATCTGTCCTATGTTTTCCATCAACCAAAGCGTTGGTAAATTCCACAATATCATGTTTGGCCGGAAATTTCCCCATATTTTTTAATTGTTCAATTGTTTCTACATCTCTTTCAATCAAGCTTTTTCTTAGGGTATTCGCGAGATACATATCCTGCTTTGGCTTTTGATCTCCAGCATATGGTGTTCGTCCTGTATACATACCAAATTGTGGTCTGCGAGAATCACCTGTCAGTTCTGTAAACATCTGATAAAAAATATCCGTACCGATCATTCTTCTAAGTCTTCCAATTTGATCAGCGACTAGGGCATTCATCGGATATAGCATCATAGCCCGCACACCACGCTGATTCCACGTAGATTTTCTTTCCTTTGCTTCATTTACTAGTTTGGTTATCATAGGCCACATAAAACACTCTGTCTTACCAGAACCAGTCCCTGTTGCTACAAATAAATCCTTATTATTACAGAATGCCTCCATTGCTTCAATCTGATGAGAATATGGATTCTTATAAACTCCAATCTTCCTATCCGCCATTCGCAGTAGAATCTGCTTTACATTTTGCAGTAAACTCTTACTTGTCGCAATTCCATTAATAATTGTCTTATACGCAGGATTTGCCTCTATGTATGGTTCGTTCCACATAACACCTTGTGTCTCAAGCTCTTCTCTGCAAAGTTCTCTTAACTCATCATTCTTTCCAAAGTATGCAGTTTCAACATACTCAATAAGTCTCTGTTTTAAAGATTCATGTGTATTGGCTATACTATATTCATCCATCAATTTATCTCCTGTAAAAATATTCCTAGATTTTCCTCTATCAATATTTTCAAATCATCCCATATCAAAAATGGAACAACATAATTTAATTTGTCGTCAAAACATTTTAATGGCCAACAATATGTCTCAATTAGTCCCTCTTCTTTTAGCGGTAATCTACAATTTAAGTGTAAAATAATAACCGATCCAACATAGGAATAATATGCTATCATTTGATTATTATATTTTTTTCGCAACCCTAAAATAATTCTGCGTTCCTCTTTATATTCCGAAGCAATTGCAGATACAGATGAAACAAACCACTTTCCTGATGAATACCTAAATATGTAATATTCATGCAACCCATTAAGTAATGCCATTCTCCCAAGATGATATTCTTTCGATCTGATTGGATTATCCACCCATGACTTATACGGAGCATTTTTACTCATAACATTAAAAAATTCATATTGATCTATTTCTGAGCATGTTTCCCACCTAGTTCTTCCATACAACCAATTGATATAATCATCTACAGCAAATACTTTGAATATCGCTGCCTTATTTGTACCTTCTCCCACCCGTATAACTCGTGTAATTCCGAGAAACTCCTCAGAATTTCTCCCATATAATAATCCTTTAATTCGATAACATCCCTGCACGCATTCAACTTGTTGGTATACTGGCAATCCCACATGCCCATCTTCATCAACTTCCATCAGTTCACCTGCGATGAACATTTTTTCTCGCATCTCATGAACCGGGTTCACATTATTATCCACACTTCCAATAATCCAACTGCGACTCTCGGGTATGCATGCAACCATATTTTCTAAAATTTCACATCCACGCCTGTATAAGTACGACTTGCTTTTATATTTGTAGTTCTCTGTAGTCTCATCCAGAACAGAAAAACGGATCCAATGAGCTAGTGCGGAATACATTAATCGACCAGTATAATATTCAATTGTTTCTCCACGATATGGAAATATCCGCATATCGTGTTGCATCACTTCTATTAACTCGCTCATATGTAACCTATCTATTCCTCAGTAAAATCTATCCCACATTTTTTTAAAGTCTTTTTTAGTTCTTCTGCTTTAAAGTCCTCACAATCGCACATCTTAAAAATTATATCTTGCATAATTATCCCCAATGTTTCTCCCGACTGCAAAGCATAATAGGTTTGTAACATTCGAGATAAATCTAGCGAAAGCTTTTTTCCAATAAATCCACTAGCAGTCAACTTTTGAAAATACTTTTTCCAATAAGACATACATAAATTCTCATTAGATTCCAATGAAAATTCAAATATATTCTGATTTCCAATAAAAATATTTTCTCTAATTGGAAAATGTATATATTTCTCAATATCAAGAACTATTGCGTGATTAAAAATGCTTTTTGACATTGTCTTAAGTTTCGATAATTCTGCAATTCCAAAACAGACTATTTTTTCTGAACATTCTCTGCAAATAATCTCAAAAGCTATCTCATCATAATTATCCAATACACCATTAATATAAATAATGTCTGAATCTAGTCGTTTTATTGCATTAAGGATTTCACTTAAATTAGTTTTGCCAGCTCCTACTTGTAGTACTGCTGGCATACAAGCATTAATCAAGAATGATAAGTTGGAAATTACTTTCTCACCAATACTATCACACATGATTAATGCTTTTTTATTCAACACTGTTGCCAAAATAATAGAAGATATTTCACAATTTTCATCAAATTCTAAGGCTAAATTATCTTTTAAGTCCGTGTGCAGATCCTCTAGGTCATTTGCCTTTACTATTTCAGTATTATTATCAATTTTCTTTTCTTGTCCAATAAAATAGTTTGTCGTTTCTTTTTGTACTTTGCCATTTAATTTATTACCAAAAGAAGTGTTAAATTTCGTTCCTATTATTGAATCAATTCTTTTTTCAAGAATTTTTCTATCAAAATCAGCAAAATATGACTCTACGTATTCTTCAATTTTCTCAACAGATTCTTGTAATTCCGTCCGTCTACTCTGTAACACCTTTATTTCTTCTTCAATACTCGCATATTCAGCTCTATACAATTGTATTTCTTGATCAAGTTCTGATATATCTTTTGCTCTACCGTTCCTAAGATTCGAAAAATACTCTTCTAATTCTTTTTCTCCTATTTGCTTCTTTTCAAAACATTCTTTTTCTATCTGTGCAATCTTCTCTGTACGAATTTTTAAAAGTTCTTGGTCTTGAAGCTGTCTTTTCTTCTCACTCTCTGCATCAAATGTTTTCTGCCATGCCTCAACAAGCGATTCTTTATTTTCATCCAATTGTCTCTGTAAGCCCACCAACTTTTCCTCTAATTCTTTTATTCTATCTTTTGCTTCATATAAGGAGAACTGACATTTTATGTATTCGTGGTTTTGTTTTTTTCTTTCCTCCTCAAACTGTTCCGATATCTGTTTTTGTATCTGTCGTACTTCTTTATTTTTCTTCGCTTCAAACTGTTTCTCTATTTCATGAATCTGTTTTTTATGCTCTATTATACTTGCTATCTGTTTCTTTGAATCCTCACTTAATTCGATATATTGTAGCTTTAAATGAAGTAAAAACAATTCAATCGGTAATTCACTCCTCGAATAACGTCCAATCTTGAAGTATAAATCTGCCATCTCCTCAGAAGAATACAATACAATTCGTTCCAACGAAATCTCAGGCTCACTTGCCATCAAACTCTCAACAAACCATTTTTTATAACTCTGCAAAATTGTTTCAAGTACATCTTTACATCCTTTATCATTCTTTTTATAAAGCTTAAGGATTGTTCGGGGCAATAACTCTTTAACAACGGAGGATTTTTTATCTAAGTTTCCCCCATTAATCTTTACTATGTATTTTTTATAATATTCTGGATGTCTTCTCAATTTAGCTATCATCGGATCCAAATCAGCATATTTACACGCAATAGCTAAATCCGCTTCATCCAACATCTCTATTAGGTTATTACCTTTATTTTCCATCCAATATCTCTCCTATAGTTTCTATTAGTGGTAATGAAATCATATTTTCTCTCATTAACTTTTCAATCTCTCTTTTGGTATCCGGATTTTTAATACCAACTTTTTGGAGGCGTATCTTCACCTCCAATGGCATCATTACTTTTGATACATTTGAATACCGCTTTATACATTCTCTGATTTTCTCCTCATTCAATTCATGTTTATCTTGTTTTACTGGATTAACAATTTTTGCAATCCATACGTTAATTAAGGAATGGTTTTGAAAAATAAAAATCCAGTCTCCACTGCTAATCTCCTCAAATGAATAATTCCCAATACCCTCAAAATGTTCTATTATTCCGCTTACTTTTGCTAAAATAAAAGAAGTTTTTTGTTTACAAACTATTTTTATATTTCTTGACTGAATATCTGAAATATCATCTATGGACACCTCTATTCCATCATCATTTAATATATATACTCCTTTTTTATATCCACTATAATTCCTGTTTCTCCTGTTTAACAACGTTCCCCCCGAAACATATTTTCTATCAATACTTATAAATATGTTATCATCATCAATCGGTATCTTTGAAATGAAATTCCTTGCTTTAACTTCAACAGGTATAGCGCTGGTACCTTCGTAAAAATAAACCTTTGGAATATCATTTCCTGTTACAATATGACCAAATAGGAATTTGTCATTGTTCTCTACTAAATATCCATCCTCGCTTTTCATGACAGGTGGCCAAACAGGAATAAACTTAGGCTTCTTTTCAAGTAAATGTACTTGCAATTTTTCACGAAGATACTTCATCAGTATGAAAAACTCTTGATCTGACAAATCAGATTCAAAATGACCTGCATATACATAAAATTTACTATTAGCCAACACAAGTTGCCCTATCTTCTCCATATCTATTCCGGGAATTTCTGGTAGTTGCGACTGATGTCGCAGCCAATAATATTCCTGATCTGTCGAGATAGAATCTCCATGCCTTACCTTTTTTCCACCTTTTTCTGTTACTGTAAAAATCGCTCCGTCAAAAGAAAAGCCATCTGCATAATCAGACCAATATTGTGAAAACAAGCATGCTACTTCTTCTGGTTCATATGAAATTCTATATTTTTGTCCATATGGAATATATTCTAACGGAATTAAAGTAGTACTGTCTGTTGAAAAGCGCTCATTATTGATTATGTATACTTTTCTCATATCAATCTTAAGTACTGTACTATTCTGCATTGCTAAATCAATAAGCTTTTGCGGAATAGATCTAAAACCCATATATAGAGAAAACGTTGAATCAACGGATTTACGAAGATAAACCGGTAACCCAATCCTTTCATATATTGAATCAATAGGTTCTCCATCTACCCGTCGTTCACATTCAACTGATAAATCCGTTTTTTTGTAATGGCTAAAATGATTTGAATCCTTATTCCCAGTCAAATGAACAGCTTCTCTGCATTCAGGACATATAAATCTGCCATAAGCATAGTTGAAATTCCTATTATATTCATTAGCATTAGATTCTTTCTGCTTTCCTCTTTCATAAAAGTCTATTGCTGTCTTCATACTTCACATGTAACCTCTAATTGCCATCAACTATTAATCTCCAGAATTGAACTCCACAAGTTTTTCCCAATCAATGCTTCCATCATCTTTACAAAAAATATTAGAAAACTCTCGTACCAATCTATTAGCCGCTTTATTATAACTGTCCTGATACTGTGCAACATATTGTTCTGGTAACGTACCCATATACGTAATAATCTTCCTATAAAATTCTTCATCACCAGTCAATTTTTCCCAAAACTTCTTACCTGCTAATTCCTGATATATTTTGGGTTTAGCTCTTCCTGACTCCTTCTTTTTTCCATAGCTATACCCGACATAAGCTTCATATCTTGCTTTTGACTGCTGTGCCAGTTTTGCTGCTGACATAAAATTTTGTTCTTGGCGTTTCTTGCTATCTGCATTAAATACAGATGTTCCACTTTTAACAGCAATTGCGTACATTATATTTTCTTCTTTGTCTTGAATCATAATATCAATTCCCTCTGCAAGTGCCTTGTTTCCATTACTTGCAGCAATCGCAATCGGTTCAAAAAAGCAGTTGCCAAAAATAGTTTCTTCACTTGAACTTACAAAAGCTGTCAATACAGATTCTACTATTTCTGCCGCATTTTGCATCGCCTTTGCACGATACAAATATGGATTTTTTCTTTTCATTACTTTCTGTATATTTAATGCATCAATTTTAGCTATCAGATTATTATAAAAAGTCTCTAATGCTGTTGCAATTGCTTCTGTTACTGCTTTTTCATCATATCCATTGTTTATTGACATACTGCATTTCCTCCTAATTCTATTGCATTTTTAATTCTATTATGTATATCCGTTCCCCTAAACCGTTTTGTTTTTATCATTGCTGTCTTATCTGCTGTTGCAACAATAGCCCTGCCAATTGCCTCTGCCAAACCAACAGGAACTGCATTCCCAATCTGCTTATATTTAGCAGACGTCGTTCCCACAAAAATCCACTCTTCCGGGAACTGCTGAATTCTGGCATATTCATGTACACTTAAAGGTCTATTTGCTCTGGGATGACACATCATGGTTGCTTTCTGCACTGGTGACGTGACAACCGTAGGTGCAGGTTGATTATATGATAATCGTCGATAAAATCCTACTTTTCCCCCACCAGATTCAAATGCGCCACCCATTGCAGTGCGTTTTATGTCTTCTGGCAAGTCCTTCCAGTTTCCTCCTTCTGGAATCATTTCCAAGTAATGTGCTCTTTCTTGACTCAATACCGCACATTCCCCATTTTCCTCCTCAATATCTTGTATTACTTCACCTACCGTCTGCCAACGATATTCTGCTTTTTGATGCATTTGGAAATGGGTAGGAATCGGCAGAAATATATCCTCATGATCACGACTCCCCTCTAAGACAAATCGCTCTCTGAACTGTGGCACACCATAATTTACTGCATCTAATACTCCATAAACTGTTTTATAGCCTAGTTTATCAAATTCAGAAAGAATAACCTCTAATACCGTTCCAAATTGTTGCTCCATCTCATTCTCATTTCTTTCAGCTATAGGAACATGCTTCAACGGTGCCGACATAATACCTTTAACATTTTCCATTATAAAAAAACGAGGTTTGATATAATCAATCATCCGAATGTAATCCATAAACAAACTTCCACGAGGATCATTAATCCCTAATCGCTTCCCCGCTGTTGAAAATGGCTGGCACGGTGGACCGCCACATATCAAAAAAGGTTCCCCAACATTCAGTCCTGTTAAATCCAACATCTGCTGCGGTTCTATCTCTCTTATATCACCCTCCAGAACATTATGTCCGTTTGCCCTCATGGTCTCTACGCATGTCGGTTCAAAATCTTGTCCTATAGCAATATTTAGTCCTGCTTTTTCTAATCCAATATCTAATCCCATTGCTCCTGAAAAGAAGGAAATAACATCTCTATTTGAATAATATTGACTATAATCTACTTTCTTCCTTGCCATTATACCTTATCTCCATTCTTCAGCACAAAGTTTCTCTCAAATGTACAATCTACTGCCTTAGTAATTTCTTCTAAATCAGCAATCGAAAACGTTCCTCTTTTAACTTTGCATTAAAATTTTGTGGGGATGTGCCTATTCTCCTAGCCACTTCCGATACCCTAATATTAGAATGTACACATAATACTTTTATTTGCTCTGATAAATTCATAATGGTACAATTTATCTATTTCAAGTATAAATGTCAAATTTTAAACTGTCAATCGAAACACTATTTCACATATTCAAAGGTATAATATTTCACTTTTTAACATCCTGTAAGTTGCTCATTTTTAGAAAGGGCGTTTCACAGAACGCCGCAAGTTCGTTTCTTCATGACGCCAATCCGCATCAAATTGATGCCAGTAGAATTTCTCTATTTTTTCTATGACAGAACACCACTGTCAATTTTTATATTAAAAGAGACTGCATGATATCAAATCCAGCTAAAATGACGCCAAATTCCAAAAACAAGATATCAAATTCCAATATTAGAAATCACCGGAAAATAGATAGAAATCAAGTTATCATGTTTTGAAATCATCCGCATACTTTTTCCCTGCATTGCATTGAAGAGAACATCCCCCAATGAGTGATAGTCAAGGCAAAGTATACGGAAGTATCGGCAGATGCCGCACTTCCCAATAATAGTTACTATGCCTGCCATTGCTTCACAGCATATTGTGCCACTTGCTGCATAACATTCTGTTTCTTTTCCGCAAAATATTCGTTTCCCCATGTAATTTTTAAATCATTTGAAAATACCTCAAAGCGTCCTCTATCGCCTTCTCCTTTTCCAATGGCATCTGCGGCACTTTCGCCTTTCCCTCTCCCACATGATAATTAACTCTCTCTATTATCCCATGTTTCCGCTTCACCTGTGCAATATAAAGCTGTGACACTTTAAGCCCATGCTTCTCCAACACATACTACTTTATCTCCGCATAAGCCGCCTTACTCTCTGCCGTCGTCAAATCCATCTCATCAAAATTCATCTTCACATCTATATGCTGTGTTAACTTTAGTTTAGACAATAAACACACCGTCTCCACATGCACCGTCCCCCCAAACTGATCCACACCGCGCACACGCTTCACTTCGTAGCCGCCGTCCGCAAGCACCCGCAGGTCTCTTGCCAGCGTCGCAGAATCGCAGCTCACATACACTATACGTTCAGGCTTCATTGCAAGCATTGTTTCTAAGCACTTTTCATCGCAGCCTTTTCTTGGCGGATCCACCACGATTACATCGGCATGAAGCCCCTCTTTTTCATATTTCTCTGTAAGAACTTCTTCCGCTTTTCCTACATAAAATTCTACGTTATTTATGCCGTTGATACGGGCGTTCTCCTTCGCGTCTTCAATCGCCTGCGAAATGATTTCCACGCCGTAGACCTGTCTTGCATATCTTGCAAGAAAAAGTGAGATAGTTCCAATTCCGCAGTACAAATCCCACACTGTCTCATTGCCTGTAAGTCCGGCGTAATTTAATGCAAGACTGTAAAGTTTTTCAGTCTGCTCAGGATTGACCTGATAGAAGGAAAGTGGTGAAATATGGAACCTCACTTCGCCCGCCATCTTCTTGCTTATGTCTATTGATTTTAAAATTCTGATACTGTCCTCTATATAGTCCTTTCCCCACAGCGTCCTTGTTTCTTTCCCCATGATAACATTATTTCTCTCGGTATTGGTATTAACAGAAATGCTTGCAATATATCTTCCAGCTAGCTCTATCTGTGTCAGCTTTTCCACCAGTGTCTTTTCTAACGGCAGCGTCTTACCGTTAATAATCAGGCACACCATAATTTCGCCGGACGCAAATCCTGTACGAATCAGGATATGCCGAATCAATCCTTCGCCTGTTGTCTCACGGTAAGCGGGGACGTTATTTTCTCTCATGTATGTCAAAATAGTTTCCAGAATTTGTTTATTCTCTTTTGCTCCTATCGCGCAGTCCGTATTATGTATAATGTCGTGTGTGCGTCCGGCGTAAAAGCCTGCGACCAGATTGCCGTTTCTATCATATCCTACCGGATACTGCGCTTTATTTCGGTAATGCCAGATATTCTCCATGCCGATTATCGACTCCATAATCGTATCTACATATTCCGGCGCGAAACCACCGATACGGATAAGGTTATTCCTTATTTTATTATGTTTAAATTCAAGCTGCTTCTCATATGACATCGCTTGAATTTGGCAGCCGCCGCACTGTCTATGAAAAGCGCAGCGTGGCTCTACACGAAAAGAAGAAGGCGTTATCACCTTCTCCAAACGTGCGTAGCCGTAATTCTTTTTTATTTTCGTAATCCTTGCTTCTACTATGTCTCCGATAACGGCGTCTTTAACAAAAAGGGCGTAGCCGTCTATCCTGCCGATTCCCTCTCCGTCATTGCCTATATCTTCAATCTTTACCGTTACGATATCGTTTTTCTGAAATTCCATGCGCGCCCTCGCTCTATTCCATCATGGTACATTTGACATTAGAATCAAACAATCTGTTAAATCCAAGCCAGCCTGTTTCTGTTGTACTATTCAATAGTTGCGTAAAGGTCTGGAGCTTTGCGTCGGTATTGTCTGCAAAATGCAGGGCAAGCGCTTCCATAATCGCAGGCTTCTTCGGTGAGCCGAACTCGTATTCACCTTGATGCGCTAGTATACAGTGTTTCAGCTCGTTTTCAAGGATTGGTGGAAATCCTTTTATCTCCCTGATTTTTTCGCCTACCATCTCTGCCCCTATTACGATATGTCCTAGAAACTGTCCGGCATCGGTATAGTCATTTTCGGGAAAAAGAGACAGTTCTCTGACCTTCCCTATATCGTGAAAAATCGCCGCGCTGATAAGCAGGTCTCTTTGTAAAAGCGGATATTGGCTGCAATAGTAATTGCAGAGTTTAGTTACGCTTAGGGTATGTTCAAGCAGCCCGCCCATAAAGTTATGATGTATAGTCTTTGCCGCCGAGGATTTACGAAACGCCTTAACGAAGTCTTCATCATCGACAAAGAATGCTTTTAACAGCGTTTTTAAATATGTGTTCTGCACGCTTTCGATGAAGCCAAGCAGCTCCTTCATCATTTCGTCTATGTTTTTACTGCTGACCGGAAGGTATTCCGCCGGATTGTACTCTCCCTCGCTGCAGCGCCTGATTCTCTTTACATTGACCTGTAATGCCCCCTGAAAACATACTACGTCGCCATGTACCTGTATATAATCCAAAGCTTCAAATTCTTCAATCCCCGCATTATTCGGGTCCCATACCTTAGCGTCTATTGTACCGCTCTTATCCTGTAAAATCAGATTATCATAGGGTTTTCCGTTCTTTGTAACCGCAGATTGTTTATGTTTGCACATATATATCTCGGACATTCTATCCCCTTCTTTATAATCCTTAATATACTTCATAGTCCACACCATCTCTCAGGCAAAATGCCTGTATTTTCCTTTCTTTATTTTAATAAACAATTACTAATTTCTATTTCACGCCCTACATTTCCCCCAGCGTAACCTCAACATTCATTCTTTGAAACCCTTCAATCCCCTGCCGCATCAGTGTAATCGTGATAGCTTCATTTGGGTTTGCCTCATAAAGTATATTCAGCAGCCCGTTATAATTTAAAATTTCCGTATCTCCTATCTGTACAATGACGTCGCCGCTTTGGATTCCCGCTGTCATGGCAGGCGAATCCATTTCTATTTCCATGACATACGCGCCGAGCGGAACTCCCGATTCCAGATAAGCCTCCTGCGGCACATCTGTTCCGTGGATACCCAGATAGGCGCGCGCCTGATTATTTGACATCTTGGTTATAGTCTTTTTTAATTCGGTTATCCCATATGCAGAAATCAGGTTTCCACGGTCTCTACTGTTATAAGAATTATCAATAATGCCTATTACCATGCCTTTCATATTGATTATTACTCCGGTTGCATTTGTGCTTCCGTATATATCCGTGGTTATCAGTTTATATGCCGAATCCACATGGTCTATAACGGTTCCGCTCGATGTAATTATCCCATAACTCACAGAGCCGCTCGTACCGGTCGGGCTTCCTACCGCAATCACAGGGATTCCAATCAAACTGCCCGCGCTTGAGCTTCCTAGACTTGCAATTTTTATCGTATTAATGGTTATTTCTTCCATCAAAGACAGTGGTACAGACAGAATGGCAAGTCCCGTAGACTCATCTTCTTTAACTATTTCAGCCTCCGCCTTTGTATTATTACAAAATGTTACGAGTATCCTCTCGGCATTTCTGATATTTTTCATACTTACCAATATAAGCAAATCCCGCCCATTATCCGCCACGATTACTCCCGACGCTTCCGCTTCGCTCTCATAGGGGTTATTAATCCAGTCTACATCTGAGGTCACGCCGGTAACTGTCACTATTGAGCGTCCGGCGTCTTTTGCCAGTGCAGCAAGCTCGCTATACAATGATTGGTATTCAGACAGTCCGAACGTCACCTGTGAGAGCAGTTCTTCTATCTGCGCGTCCTCAAGCTCTATCGACGCTTCCTCTTCTTCCGCTTCTATCATTTCCTCAGTAAGCATGTCCTCCGGACTCATTTCTTCTTCCTGAGTGACGGTTTCCTCCTGAAACTGCACCTCTTCCGGCTCCTCTTCGGGATAGAGCCAGTTATTGATAACAGGCTCTAAGATTAAAAAGGTAAGACACGCCACAATGCCAAACACCACAGCCATTACCGCCGTAATTATCGTTCTGCGTAGAAGCTTCTTTTTATTGACAGGTTTCTGCTTAATCTTTTCACGCAAAAAATCCGTCTCCATAGACGGCGCATATTCCGCCTGCTCTTTTACTTCGTCAGCCCGGACGTCTTTTTCAGTTTTATTTGTGTTATCATCAGCCATGTACTAAACAGGCTCCTCTCTACATATTCCCTGAAACTAAGTATATCTTTTTCGTAGTAAATTTACAAGGTTTATGGTAAGATATTTACATAGCAGTTGTAAAACTCAAGATTATGAGGCGCGATATGAACAGCAAAGTACTACATGTTTTAGAATATGACAAAATTATAGAGCAGTTGGTGGAGAAGGCGACCTCCACTCCCGGCAGGAAATTGTGCAGGGAGCTTGTCCCGATGACAGACCTTAGTGAAATTAAGCTTGCGCAGACTCAGACTGCGGACGCGCTCAGCCGTATTTTTAAAAAAGGCTCTACGTCTTTCGGCGGCAATAAGGATTTGGGAATGACTATCAAATCACTTACCGTCAAAAGCTCATTATCGATTTCGGAGCTTCTTAATATCGCCGCCCTATTGGAGAATGTCAGCCGTATTAAAGCTTATGGACGAAGCGATAGAGACGATACGCCTGACGACAGTTTAAGCGAATATTTTAATAGTTTGGAGCCGTTGACGCCCTTAGCAAATGAAATCAGAAGATGTATTTTATCGGAAGAAGAAATCGCCGACGACGCCAGCCCGACGCTTAAACATATCCGCAGAAGCATGAATATTACCAACGACAAAATACACTCGCAGCTTAATTCAATGATAACAGGTTCATACCGCACTTATCTACAGGACGCGGTAGTTACTATGCGGGGCAACCGCTACTGCATACCGGTCAAGGCGGAATATAAGGGACAGGTTTCGGGCATGGTCCACGACCAGTCCTCCACGGGTTCGACTTTTTTCATTGAGCCTGCTGCCGTAGTCGCTCTGAATAATGAGCTTAGGGAACTCGAATTAAAAGAAAAAGCCGAAATAGAAGTTATCCTTGCAGATTTGAGCGTTCAGGCAGGCTTGCACGCCGACGAGCTTCTAGGCGACCACAAGCTTATGACGACATTGGATTTTATTTTTGCCAAAGCTAATCTTGCCATGGAGGAAAACGCTTCTATTCCCATATTTAACACTGAGCGCCGTATACGAATCCGCAAAGGGCGGCACCCTCTTTTAAATAAAAAAAGCGTCGTTCCGATTGATATTGAGCTTGGTAAGAACTTTGACTTGTTAATTATTACCGGTCCCAATACGGGCGGCAAGACGGTCTCGCTTAAAACCGTGGGACTGCTTACCCTGATGGGACAGGCGGGGCTTCATATTCCTGCTCTTGAGCGTTCGGAATTATCCGTTTTTACGGAAGTCTATGCCGATATTGGAGACGAGCAGAGTATTGAGCAAAATCTCTCTACTTTCTCCTCGCATATGACAACTATCGTCTCTATTTTACAAAATGCAGATTCAGATTCCTTATGTCTGTTTGACGAGCTGGGGGCAGGCACTGATCCGACAGAAGGTGCGGCGCTTGCTATCTCCATTCTGGATTATCTGCACGATAGGGGTATTCGCACTATGGCGACTACGCATTACAGTGAGCTTAAGGTCTATGCCCTTACTACGTCCTTTGTGGAAAACGCCTGCTGCGAATTTAACGTTGAAACGCTGCGTCCGACTTACCGCCTTTTAATCGGTATCCCCGGTAAGAGTAACGCTTTTGCTATCTCTTCTAAGCTGGGACTGCCCGACTATATTATAGAAGATGCTAAAAAGCATATAACTAAGGACCAAGAAAGTTTTGAGGATTTACTTTCCGATTTGGAAAGCAGCCGTATCACGATAGAAAAAGAACGTGCGGAGATTGCTTCTTATAAAGAAGAGATAAAGTCATTGGAAGAACGGCTTAAGTCCAAGCAGAATAAAATTGAGCAGTCAAAGGCGCAAATTCTACGGGAAGCCCACGAGGAAGCGCGCCAGATACTTCAAGACGCCAAAGACCTTGCCGACGAAACTATCCGCACTTTCCAGAAAGCCGGAATGGATTCTTCCGTAAAAGACTTGGAGAAATCGCGCCAGAAGGTGCGGGATAAAATTTCCGAGAAAAATTCCAAGCTGTCCATAGCCGCCGACAAGCCTACGCATAAACTGCTTCGTCCGAATCAATTATCGCTTGGCGACTCGGTAAAAGTAGTGTCTATGGGGCTTACAGGTACCGTAAGTTCTCTTCCTGACAAAAACGGCAAGCTATTCGTACAGTGCGGTATCATACGTTCTCATGTATCCTTAGACGACTTAGTGCTGTTGGAAGAAAAACCGACGATATCCGTAGATAAACTACAACGCAGCGGTTCAGGCAAGATTAAAATGTCCAAGTCCTATAATGTTTCCACGGAGATAAATCTGTTAGGAAAAACGGTGGACGAAGCGCTTTTTGAACTGGATAAGTATATGGACGACGCCTATCTTGCGCACCTCCCCAGCGTGCGTATCGTACACGGGAAAGGCACCGGAGCTTTAAGAAAAGCCGTGCAGACTTATCTTAAACGGTGTAAATATGTTAAAAGTTACAGGCTGGGCGAATACGGCGAAGGCGACGCCGGTGTTACTATCGCAGAATTTAAGTAATATTCAGCAGGTCAGTGAATTTACAACTTTAAATAATCAGGAAAGGCAGGGTTCCCAAAATGGTTAGTAAACAGAAGATTTTAATTGTAGACGACGATAACAATATCGCAGAGCTTATTTCTCTCTATCTGACAAAAGAATGCTTTGAAACTATGATAGTAAACGACGGCGAATCCGCGCTTACTGCCGTTAAAAGTTTTGAACCAAACCTTATGCTGCTTGACCTTATGCTGCCCGGCATCGACGGTTATCAAGTCTGCCGCGAAGTCCGCAGCAAATCTTCCCTGCCGATAATAATGCTTTCCGCCAAAGGTGAAGTTTTTGACAAGGTCTTAGGGTTAGAGCTTGGCGCTGACGATTATATGGAGAAACCTTTTGATTCTAAAGAACTTGTTGCAAGGGTAAAAGCTGTCCTACGCCGCTATAAGCCTGCGGCGTCCAGTGTGGAAGCTTCCGATATAAAATGTGTGGAATACCCTGACCTTATCATTAACCAGACTAATTATTCCGTTATCTATATGGGTAAGACCGTGGAGATGCCGCCGAAGGAATTAGAGCTGCTTTATTTCCTTGCCGCCTCTCCTAACCATGTTTTCACCAGAGAACAGCTTCTTGATCAAATCTGGGGATATGAATATATCGGCGATACACGTACCGTCGATGTACATATAAAGCGCCTGCGTGAAAAAATAAACGACCACGACAGTTGGCGAATTGCTACTATATGGGGAATCGGATATAAATTTGAGGCAAAAATATGAGAAAAACTTTATATTTTAAATTCCTTCTTGCATATATAATTTTTGGCTTTTTCGGCTTTGTAGTCGTCGCTACTTTCGTATCCAGCATGACTCTGGACCATTTGAAAAAGGACAGGGCGGACTCTCTCTACCGTGAGGCAACACTAATCGCCAATACTTATGCCTCCGATTTATATAACAGTGAAACAACTCTGGAAGCCGTAAAAAATCAGTTAGACGCCCTTTCTGTCTATCTTGACGCAAGTATCTGGATTATCAACCCTTCCGGACGTATGGTGTTGGATTCTTCTACGCCTATGGACGTGGAAAATGAAGTGGTGATTGAAAATTTTGATCCTACCATTACAGAGGGTTCATATTATACCACCGGTGATTTTTTCGGTACTTTTAGCGAAGATACTCTCAGTGTATTTGCACCGATTACTTCCGATTTTAAAGTAAAAGGCTATGTCGTCATACACTCGTCCATGAGCAGTATTCAGACGGCGACCGACAATATGCTGAACATTTCTTATTTCATGCTTATTATATTATTCCTGCTCTCGTTAATAATCTTGATTTTCTTTACAGAGCTGGTCTATATTCCCCTGCGAAAAATCACCGAGGCAACCGAGCAGTACGCAAGTGGAAACATGCACTACGAGGTTTCCGTCGAAAGTGTAGACGAAATGGGTTATCTTGCGGCAATGCTTTCATACATGGCAAGTGAAATCGCGCGTTCCGAGGACGAGCAGAAGCTTTTCGTCGCCAATGTTTCCCACGACTTCCGCTCGCCGCTTACGTCGATAAAAGGATATCTGGAAGCAATGCTGGACGGTACGATTCCGCCGGAAATGAATGAGAAGTATCTGACGATAGTATTAAATGAAACTGAGCGCCTTACCAAGCTCACCAACAGTCTGCTCACATTAAACAACCTGAATACCAAAGGTATGCTGTTAGAGCGGACGGATTTTGATATCAACGCCATAATACGTAATGTCGCCGCTTCCTTCGAGGGAACCTGTAAAGAAAAGAAAATCGCCATAGAGCTTGTAATGACCGGAGAAAGAATGTATGTCTCCGCCGATATGGGAAAAATTCAACAGGTACTCTATAACTTATTAGATAACGCGATTAAGTTTAGCCACCACGATTCTATTATAAAGATAGAAACAACTGATAAGCATAATAAAGTGTTTGTAAGCGTCAAGGATTCCGGCATAGGAATCCCGAAAGATAATCTGAAACTTATCTGGGACAGGTTTTATAAATCCGACATATCCCGTGGTAAAGATAAAAAGGGGACTGGATTAGGGCTGGCGATTACGAAGGAGATTATTCGCTCGCATGGGGAGAATATTAACGTTATAAGTACAGAGGGCGTGGGAACGGAGTTTATTTTCTCGCTGGCTAAGTCGGATATGGAAGATGAGGATTAGAAGTATATGAGTCCATGCTCCGTGAAGTATACTGCTATATGTCTTGGGTTCTCCAGTGTAGGTGATGAAGTTCTCCTGCAATCTGCATGTTACTAAAATTATTCTGCCTGAGCGCCTCATACAATACTATTGCAACTGCGTTGGAAAGGTTTAGCGAGCGTATTTCGTCGAGCATGGGAATCCTGATACAGTGTTCTTCGTTTTCTATGAGAATTTCTTCCGGAATGCCGCCGCTTTCTTTGCCGAACATAATAAAATCGTCCGGTTTAAAAGCGGCTTCCGTATATAATTTTTTTGCTTTGGTCGTCGCCAGCCATATTGTTGCATTCGGGTGGCTGTCCAAAAATTCCTGATAGTTCATGTAGCGTGTCAAATCAAGGTGCTCCCAGTAATCCATACCTGAACGCTTGACGGATTTTTCATCAAGCCTAAAGCCCAGCGGTTCAATCAGGTGCAGACTCGTTCCCGTCGCTACGCACGTTCTTCCTATATTTCCAGTATTCGCCGGTATCTCCGGCTGATGTAATATAACGTGCATATGCTCACGCCTTTCTTAGTCAACAACCCTATCGCAGTCAGTCACTTGACTCATTGCCTGTGAGAGTCACTGTACTTTCGCCGCCCGCAGTCTGCCAATAAAATCTGCCAAACGCTGCATGGCAGTCTTGATGTTCTCCATCGACGCCGCGTAAGAAATACGAAGGAAACCTTCGCCGCAGTCACCGAATGCTGTCCCCGGAACCACAGCCACTTTTTCTTCCTGCAAAAATTTCACCGCAAACTCATCGCTTGTCATGCCGAACTCTTTAATACATGGGAAAACATAAAATGCGCCAAACGGTTCAAAACATTCCAGTCCCATTTCCTTAAACGAGTGCATAAGATACCGTCTTCTCTGATTATACGCTTCACGCATTTCTTCTATATCATCATCGCCGTTTTTTAACGCTTCTACGGCTGCATACTGGCTGGTGGTAGGAGCGCACATAATCGCAAACTGGTGTATCTTAAGCATCTGCGAAATAATTTCCTCCGAACCGCATGAATATCCAAGCCGCCAGCCTGTCATTGCATATGCTTTGGAAAAGCCGTTGATTAGAATCGTTCTTTCCCGCATACCCGGAATCTCTACAATGGAAACATGTTTTCCCTTATATGTAAGCTCCGAATAAATTTCATCGGAAATCACATATATATCATGCTTAATAATTACCTCTGCGATAGCTTCCAAATCCTTCTTTTCCATAATTGCGCCCGTAGGATTGTTAGGAAAAGCCAAAATCAGAACTTTAGTCTTATCTGTAATTGCCTCCTCTAATTCCTTCGGCGTTAAGCGAAATTCATTCTCCGCCTTTAACTCTATGATAACCGGAACGCCGCCCGCTAATATAGCGCATGGCTCATACGACACATAGCAGGGCTGCGGTATCAGCACTTCGTCGCCGGGATTAAGCATTGCACGAAGCGCCACATCGATTCCCTCAGAACCGCCTACCGTCACAAACACCTCATTATTCGCATTATACTCTACGCCATGCTTTCTTTTCAGATAATGGCAAATCTCTTCTTTAAGCTCTTTAAGTCCCGCGTTGGAAGTATAGAAGGTACGCCCTTTTTCCAGAGAATATATGCCCTCGTCCCTGATATGCCACGGCGTATCAAAATCCGGCTCTCCGATACTAAGCGAAATTACATCGTCCATCTCGCTTACGATATCGAAGAATTTTCTAATGCCCGAAGGTTTAAGCTGTGTTACCTTATCAGCTAAGGGGTTTCTCATGGCGTCACCTTCTCTCTTGTGTCTTCGTACTTCTTCGCCAATATGGTGCCGTGGTCTTTATATTTTTTCAGAATAAAATGAGTCGCGGTACTAAGCACGGTATCCAGCGTGGAAAGTTTATCCGATACAAACGCGGATATCTCCTTTAATGATTTGCCCTCTAATGAAACAAGCAGGTCATAACCGCCGGAAATCAGATATACGGAATTGACCTCCGGATATTTATAAATGCGCTCCGCTATATTGTCAAAGCCCTGTCCGCGCTGCGGCGTAACCCGAACTTCTATTAACGCCGAGACTTTTTCAATCGAAGTTTTCTCCCAGTCGATGAGCGTATGGTAGCCGCAGATAATTCCTTCCTTCTCCATTGCCGCCAGTTCGTTTACAATATCAATCTCTTCCACTCCCATCAGAACCGCCAGTTCTTTCATATCTATGCGGCTGTTCTTTTCAATTATCGCTAATAATTTCTCTCTCATATTATGTACACCTTTTCCTTTCATAATAATATCTGCTTATTGCAACTTATATATCTGGTCTGCTTTAGGCGGCTCTAAGAAACGCTTCTCGTCTTCGTTATATAAAACCCTGTCGTTTCCCGCCGTAGTCTTGCCGACAATGACCGCCGGCACGCCCGCTCTTTTAAGGTTCTCACTTAAGCCTACTCCATCGTCCGTTGTCATAAGAAGACTTCCGCCTGATAACAGCTCATATGGATTCAAGTCAAAAAACTCGCAAATCTCAATCGTTTCCTGCCTGATTGGTAATTTCTTTAAATCAATTTCCAGTCCGACGCCTGCGCCCTGTGCCATTTCCCACAAAGCGCCGAAAATACCGCCCTGTGAAACATCATGCAGCCCGCAGACACCAGACTTAAGGGCGGCGGCAGCCTCCGGTAAAATAGAGAAAAATTGTCTAAACTCCTCCGCCTCATCTATCATTCTTTCGGGATATCTGGTAAGCAGCTTATCCCTATATTTTAAGGCAATCATCTGCGTGCCTTCCAAACCTATCCACTTGCTCACTACTATGTCCTGTCCCGCTTCAATTTTCCGCGGCTTATCCGTCTTTTTTCTCTTGCCTATTCCCGTCACCGTCAACATCGGCTTGCTTATGCCCTGTGTGGCTTCGGTATGCCCGCCTATTATCTGGACATTGCAATTTATACATATTTCTTCCGCCTGCTTCATCATTTCACGCAGTTCACTCTCTTCAATATTCTCAGGGAGCAGACATGAAAGCAGCACTCCAACCGGCTCCGCCCCTGCTGCCGCTATATTATTTAGCGCCCTGTGGACGCCGTGCATAGCGATAATATCTATAGACGCGCTGACCGGATTAGTAGAAACAACCGTCTCCTCGTCTTCTTCAAACGACATAACGGCACAGTCTGTTCCCACGCCTGCGCCGCATAAAACTTCTTTACGTCTTTTTCCTATTTGCTTCAAAACGGAGCGTTTAAGCGCATTCTCCGTTATTTTCCCATTTCTCATAAATATTTGTCAACTCTTTTCTATGGCGACATCATAGCTGCCGCCGCTGCTGCTTCTGCAGCCGCCTGTGCTGCCGCTGCCTGTGCCTGCGCATTAGCTTGTGCAGCCTTATATGCGTTTACCGTAGCTTTTACTTGGTCGATACTGCCGGTTGCAACAGCCGCCATAATTTCATTATACGCCAGTGGATCTGACGTAGCGATTCCCACCGTTGCACATCTGGGCGAAGTTATATAATTACTGCTGTTTACCTGCTCTCTACTGACTTCCACGCCGTCAACCGTAACTACTTTCCATAACTGAGCCCTGCAGCCGTTATGAGCTGATTGAACCGAGCAATAGCCAAGCGGTCTCGACGCATCCGTATTTATTATCTCGTGATCCGGCTCTGTCCGCTCCAAGACTTTACTTTCAAAAGTAACCTGCCTGTTGCTATCTCTGGTCTCTACTCCATATATTGTAAAAGTAACCTTCTTGTCCGGCGTAGTATATCCCTCGATATATATAGGCATACCTGTATTGTTTACAAATCTGAAATCCTTACCCGACGATTCCGCAATTGCTGCATCAGCAGATGGATCTACATATGTGACCGTCATAGAGTGATTATTTCTCTGTGTTACATCGAGTTCTGACCTTAAAACCGCGTTATATAGAGTAGTTGACACTTGGCAGACTCCGCCGCCCACACTGTCTACTACCTGACCGCTCAGATATGAAGCCGCCATATAGTATCCATTGTCGGTGGTAATCGGTGATATCGCTTCACACGCCGAAAACTCGTCGCCCGGATATATAGTATGCCCGTCAATGAGCCTGCAAGCGTTCGCCACATTCGCGCCCCTGTTATCATTGGAGCTGCTAAACGAAGTTGTAAATGTCCCCAGCACATCTTTTACCTGCGCCAGCTCTTCCGCCGTACCGCGCGGCTCAATTATTTCAACCGCTAAATCAATATCGCAGTCGGTCCCGTCCCATTTGCTGACAAGATAATTATATATTTCTGCCACAGAAGCATTCGTATCGATTGCAATTCCCGTCTGTCCTTCGGTAATCTGAAACTCCTCGTCCACTTTCGTCAAAGTTGCGTCAATCGCTTCCTGATTATATAGAGCTCCCTGCTCTTCTACTATTGCCTTAATCAACGCCGTATCAAAATCAAATTCTATCCGATAGACCTTATTTTGATATTCCAAATCTTTAAGCGCCTTATAGCACTGGACTATATTTCCGTCTTTACCTATGGCTACGGCGTCATATACAATCTCCGGATTCCCCCATTCAATCCCGATTTCCGCCGGCGTAGTGGTAATATTTTTATCATCAAACGCATGAAGCGTAATCTGTACATCGGCAAGCGAATCCACATAACTCTGTATGGCGTCTTGCGCCTCGCTCACGGTCATTCCGGAAAGCTCAATGTCATTTGCATAAATTCCGGATTCAATTTTTTCTTCTTTGGCATATGCCGTCATGCTCATTGAAAAAATGGCAACGTATACTGCCGAAATAACAGCAAGACATTTTCCAATTCTTCCCATAACCTTCCGCCTTTCTTATTCATTGATTACTTATTAAAAATATGATAAACTAATCTTTGGCTACATAACCGTACTTACCAAAAGCGGCAATACCATTGCAAGAATCAGTATAATTGCGATGACCGCCGATACAACCTGTTTTGATTTTTTATTATGCCATGAAAACATAGTAAAACCTCCTGCCTACTGAAAGGATATTATATATGAAATTTCCCTTTTTTGCAAGTTTTATCGTCTTTATAGTATGGCTCTCCTACGAGATTGCTAAACACAATCGTATTGACGCTGCCGTAAATCAGGAGTTCTGGCGTAAAGAGCATAGAGCCGGCAAAGTATCAAAAAAATCACTTGATAAGCTTGACTACATCACGATTCCTTACGAGCGCCTTCCTATGCAGGTTCTTAAGGACGATGAGCAGGCTGCCGAATATATAGAGACAATCAATTCTTTATCCGACTCGCCAATCGTCAATTTTACCGGCATTACCAATACCGATTTAAAGCTGCAGTACGGAACTTTAAATATTGACAAACTCAGCAGGTATGACCAGAACTATACCATTTTAGCAAGAACCTTAGACCGCTGGGCTGCCTATTTATACAAAAAAGGCTATATTGCCGATGCGCGTAATATTCTTGAATTTGCCGTGTCTACCAAAACAGACGTAAGCGGCTCGTACAAACTTTTATGCCAAATTTATAATGAAGAAAATACGCCTGAAAAGATAAAGGCGCTTTACCCAATCGCTGAATCTGTAAATTCGATTATGAAAAATACTATCGTCCGTATTCTGCAAGAATCTGAGCAATAAAACGGCTTGCTTCGCTGCGGGTAAGCTTCTCTACATCATAGTCTACTTTTAGTTTATGCTTGTCCAGTAATTTATATAACTGATTTTTTTGCGGAATAGTAATCGCCGTTTCCCTCTTTACACGATATTTTAACTGCATGGGCTTAAAATCCTCTTCGTGTCCTTCATAAAAAAGCTCTACAAGCTTATTATATAGCTCAATCGTCGCTTTTGCATCAGCGACAGCCCTATGCGCGCTATGTTCAATTCCAAAATGCCTGCATAGAAACTCAAGACTTCTGCTTTCCAAATCAGGCAGATATTTCCTTGCCAGCTTCAATGTATCAATTCCCATTTTTTCAAAAGAAAGCCTGTTATTGACTGCCGCCCTTTTCACAAAAGAATAATCAAACAAAACGCTGTGTCCAAGCAGCACGTCGTCGTCTATAAAGCTAAGAAGTTCCGGAAGAATCTCGTTTATTGCGGGAGCATTCTCAAGCTGCTTATCGACTATTCCGGTCAACTGCGTTATGCACTCTTCCAAAACTCTCGCAGGATTAACAAATGTTTCAAACGTAGCTTCAATTTTGCTATTCTTAACCCTGATAGCGCCGATTTCTATAATTTTATCTTTGCGCGGTTCCAAGCCGGTAGTCTCTAAGTCCAGACACACATACGAATCTATCATGAGCGTTCTCCATAGTCCTTACAATGCTCTTTCAGAAAACATTCTTCACATTTGGGCGTGGGCGCTTTGCAAATCTGCCTGCCAAGCGTAATAATCTGAATATTCCAGAGAATCCAGTGATCCTTCGGCAGCGCCTTCATAAGCTCCATTTCAACTTTTACGGGATCGTCCTCCTTCGTTATTCCCAGCTTCTTGGAAATACGCTTCACATGAGTATCCACCACTATACTCGGCTCATGGTAAATATTTCCCCTTATGACGTTTGCTGTCTTACGTCCCACGCCGGCAAGCGAAGTAAGGTCTTCTATGCTGCGCGGCACCTCAGAGCCGAATTTATCACGCAAGTCTTTACAGCAGGCGATGATATTTTTCGCCTTATTATGATAAAATCCGGTCGAATGAATATCCTGCTCTAATTCCTTTAAATCTGCGTTGGCAAAATCCTCTATACTGGTGTATTTCTTAAATAGGTCTTTGGTTACGATATTTACCCTTGCGTCTGTGCATTGCGCACTTAAAATGGTCGCAATTAAAAGCTGCCATGCGTTTTCGTGAGTTAGGTAGCAGGTGTAGTCGGTTCCGTAATGTTCGTCAAGCAGGGCGATGACGGCTTTAACACGGTTTGTCATATGAATTGTCTCCTTTGTTAGTGGTGGTTCACTCACGTTGTACAATATATACAAAACAATGCAGGGCACGCTTTCGCTACGTTGCCGCCAGTAGCGGTACTAAGCTCGAAAATACCTCGCTAAGTACCGACGGCGGCAGAGTACCCTGCGTTATTTTGTATATATTGTACAACTTATGCTGTGAAATAATTAATTGTTTCCTCAAGTTCTGATAACTGTATACTCCGCTTCATATGTCAGTGGGTTACGGTTTTTATAGTTAAACTTAACCATTAGTGGCATATCAAGTCTTTGGCAGCGCAGGCTGTCGTCGGTCTCCCAGACCGGATAATCAAAAACATCTATATGCGTAAACTGGTCTTCCTTATGAATGTTTCTTATGTTCTGTTTATAAGGGCTTAAGTCTTTTGCAAAGTTCGGTCTACTCTTAATATTTTCTCTTAAATATAGGTCAAAAGTCAATACCTGACGTGTAATTTCTTTGTCCGGCAAGGACGGTTCTTCTTTTTCGGTAAAGCGCGGGCTATTCATAACGTAATCAAGCAATATCTGATAACGCTGTATTCTTGAGGGAGTCATAAGAGAATATCCGCCCTCATGATAAAACTCTGATAACTCCTTATACATTGTAAAGGCGTCCGGAAATGCTTTTTGCAATAAAGGCATTGTATATGTGAACTGATTACTATTATAATACAGTTCGACCATTTCCTCTACCTGCTTCAAAATACGAAGCTTCTCGTATGAGAGCCATTTAGTAGAAAGAACTTCATATGGCGGACAGTCTGTATACTGTATACCGTAAGAGACTGCTTTTTCATACATATAAGAACCTTTCAGAACCTTTAAAAAACCAAGTTGGAGTTGATGAGGCTGCATTTCATATACTGTATTAAAAGAGTGTGTAAAGCTTTCATAATCTTCAAACGGCAGTCCGGCTATTAAGTCCAGATGCACATGAATATTTCCGTTATTTATTATTTTCGCCACGACTTCACGCAGCAGGCTTAAATCGCTGTTTCTCCTTATCTCTTTTAAAGTCGCCGCATTAACAGTCTGTACCCCGATTTCCATCTGCGCCAGTCCGGAACGCAACTTAGCAAGAATCGCCAAATCTTCCTCGGAAATAATATCCGCCGCAATCTCAAAATGAAAGTTAGTTACGCCATTATCATGCTCCGCCAAATACTTCCATATTTCCCGCGCATGTTCTCTGTTACAGTTAAAAGTCCTGTCTACGAATTTTACCTGTTTTACCCTGCTGTCGAGAAAAAACTGCAACTCTTTCTTAACCGTTTCGATATCCCGCAGACGCACGGTTTTATCTATGGACGAAAGACAATAGCTGCATCTGTACGGACAACCTCTGCTGCTTTCATAATAAATAATTCTGTTTTCAAATGAAGAAAGATTATTATATAGAAATGGCAGTTTGGATATGTCCATCGGTTCGCGAAGCGGCGTATGGCGGATTTCTTCTCTGCCTGTACTCAGCTTGGCACGGTATACAATGCCTAATATTTTATCCAGTGCTTTAACCTCTACCTTGACACCTTCTGTTTTTAATCCTTCTACCCTTAAGCTCTCTTTCTTTAAGCCATCTTCCTTTAAACTCTCCGTCATTATGCACTCATTGGAACAGTAATACTCCGCCAGTTCTTTAAAAGTTTCCTCTCCCTCGCCCGTCATAATTCCGGCAACCATTGGATTCTTTTCCATAGTCTCGTCAGGATTGTATGAAACCTCCGGTCCGCCAAGCCATATATCCATATCTTCCATTATTTTCGGCAGTTCCGCTATAATAGAACTTACCATGCTCCAATTCCAGATGTAGCAGGAAAAAGCCGCCACATCAGGCTTTCTTCTGAAAATATCGGCAAGAATTTCTTCTTTTCTGTTATTGATGGTATACTCTGCGATTTCTATATAAGGCGCAAACTGCTCACCCGCATACGCGCGCAGGCTGTATACGGCGGGGTTGGAGTGTATATATTTGGCGTTAATGGCGATTAGGAGAATTTTCATGGTTTTTACACCTTTTATCTATACTTTTATTTATAATTTTCATATAATGCCTCTCAAGAAGAAATATGCGAAGCAGCTCTATGCAGGTACATATTATAAAAACAAGAAATACCGCGCCTATGGAATAAGGTATTATCATCTTCTCTAAATTGCTTATATTACTAAATAAAACTATCCAGATAAACCAACTGACGCTTTTACTATCATGAATAAGATAAACTCCGAATGTTGCCGACGCTATTAGATTTATAGCTTTATTATAATGAATATTAAGCCCCTTGAACCCCATGAACATAAATAATGATATCAAAAATATCGGCAGTTTGTTCATCTCATATAAATGCTCATGCGCGCTCAAATCTGCAATCTGCACGTCGCAAAAATCTAAAATGACAACCAATAAAAATGTCAATACTATAAATACAAACGCTAAACAAAAATAACGCTTTGCTAATTTTGATGATTTTGCCGACTCTATCGCTTCTAACGATTTTTCAGATTTTAATGATTCTACCGCTTCTGCCGATTTTACTGAAATATCAGCTTCATCATGCCATAAGCGAATGTATGCCGCTACAGAATACAGGCATATAAACCACAGTAAATTATTGCCTTCAAAGTTTTGACCGGTAACAGTAGGAATAAGACACCACAAAATTATGACAACTGCCAAATACCTCTGGTAATTTTTCTTATTCAATGCTTTTAGAAATATATTGAGAAATGGTGATATTAAGTATAGAACAAAATATGTACTGGCAAACCACCAGCCTTCATAGGTAATGGGAAGCATAGATTTAATAAATGCTTTTATACTGAATGGCTCTAACCCTGAGATAGTGAAAATAATATATATTAAGACTGAATAGGTAAAGATTTGGAGCCATAATTTAATAATTTTAGATATTTTAATACCGTTTGAGTTGATAAGGAAATAACCCGATATGAGCACGAAAATATTAACCCCAATTTTCCCGCCCATTAAAATAAATTGATTCCATAACTGTGAAACAGTGATTGTATGAGGCTGGCAGGTGAAGTTTAGATGTATGGGGATATGATAGGCTATTATCATTATCATCGCTACAATTCTGAGCAATTCTATATTTGACATGCGCATGTCTGTCGGGTTGTTCTCTCTGTCTACCATATGATTAATCTCATTTCCAGTCTTATTAAATGTGTTAATTAATATAGTAGAATTATACAACGGTTGATGGGGGTTTTCAAGGTATAGCTATTGGACGATTTATAGCGGAATCCATCTATCACCGTCAGGATAGTAAATATGTATATTAGGGAAAATAGCTTCGGGCAAATTTCTATACACATCTCTATTTTCATAATACCCAAACCAATTACTTGAACTATAAATAATCGGATAGTATTCCGGACCTGCATCCTCTACGCAGCCGTATCTTATGCGTACTTGATGCCCTAAAGCACGCAGGTTATGTATTCGGATTGCATCATACATATTAGGCAGATAAAAAGCGAGATCATTATCATGCAGAGCAGGAATACCCGGATAACGTCCATATAATATATTTGCTAGCTGCCCGCTTTCACATTCCTCATCAAAAGCTTGCTCGCATATGACATATTTAGCATTAGGATTTCCATAATAGAACCATGATTGAGGGTCAAAATGGCTGCCAACGAAAGCATTCCATTCCGATTTTCCCATACGGAGATTTCCGGGGGCATTTGCAGCCAAAAAGCAAAAATGGGTAATTACATTGTCGGTAAGTATATTTCCATGAGCAAGACATCTACTGAGGTGTTCCGCCAATCGTACGGTAATCCGATGGTACCTGTTGCCAATGTCCTCCCTATTGTTATCTGCAGGATATAAAGCGCTTATAAGAGATTGTAAAAGACCAAGACTGTTTAGGCGGTGTTCAGTGCATATGCGAGCTATAATCACATCAATATCATAAGAACTTATACTGTGGCAGACAGCATTAAAGTAAGGCTCAAAGTCAGCACGATTTCCATACATATTATGTATATGTTTCCATATATAAGAATCTTCATCAGTTCGATTAACGTGTTCATATCCTCCGTCTGCTCTTGGTCTTACCCATGCGATATCCGGCTTCTCAAGCAAAGTATTTGTTCCGTCCAAGCCAATACTTGTAATGTCATCTGCCGACAGATTATCCAGTTCCCATTTGCTTATATTAAGCGAATAGCTAATCTCACAGTGAGAGCCTTCTAGATAGTTTTTTTCGCGATAATAATCGGCACTGTTCTCACCCGTCACCACCCGCTTACTGTCATCTGAGAAAGTAAGTCCATAAGAATTAAGCTTTGAATCATAGATTTTACCTTCGGTATCCATTAGGACACAATGACTGCTGTCCTCAAGACAATAAAAGCCAAGCAGAGAATTAGAGTCTTTAATAAGAAGGCGCGTGCTGATTAGTTTGTTGTCATTTGACCAATATGACATATTCGCTGAAAGCCATAATACCTGAATAGTATCATGCCCGTTTAAATATCCGAAAACAGCACTTGAATATACTTTATCGTTGTATGAAATTCTGCAGTTACCACTACGGTAATCTTTGGCAAAATTGACAGCATCAAAAACAGATTTGCCAGCCTGCGGCGCGGAAATCTTAGAATAAGCTTTTCTATAAACATGTGTCGTTGTATTAAGTTCCCGTGCAAAATCATTTTCATAGTCACTTATAGTATCTTCGTGATGTATAAATTCTGCATAATCCCTGACAAATCCTTTTGAGTTGCTGCCGATATATTCTGCACAGTCTGCGCACAGTTTAAGACATTCTATATGTACCTTATCTTCCCACAACTTACAGGGCGCATTTTCCAAAAAATAAAATTCATAATTTGCCTCACCTAAAAATTGCGATTGTTTGCCATCGCTGGATTCACAGCGCCAGCGCAATGTCTCCGTACATTTGCCGTAATTGTTTTTAAACTCTTCCCGATGAATATCAAGAGAGATTTTAACAGATTTATTTCCGCTAAATGAAATATTTTGTTGAAAATCAGGAAGCACCTTGCCGTCTTTATTTTCTGCAAAAACCGTGAACTCACCATCATCACCCTTATAAGAAAGAGATTCCTCTAAGCATATATTTGACGAGCCGCCATGCACAAAAAATACCGCAATCCTTTCATTGTCCTGCGAAATATCTTTTGTGTCAAATTCTATACTTAAATCACCTTTTAGAGATGTTTGTTTGATGAAAGCATATGTCTTTTTCTTCTTCTCATCATCGTCATCATCATTGTCATCATCTATATCGGTTTGCGGCGGACTAGGTGGGCTAGGAACCGGCGGCACGCCTTTAACAACATTGCTAAGCAACGCCAAAAGTGTAGCTAAAAGTGCGGCAGCAAGCAACGCCATAATGATATCAGAGACAGAATCCTGATTATCGTCCTCCTGATATAAATAATCCATGAGCTTTTTTAATGTTCCATTTTGTTTCATGGCTTGAATAAGATCCAATAATTCCTGAGGATCCAAATTGTCGTAATGGCATATAAGTATCTGGGCTTCCTTCATAGAAAGAATTTCTTTATGTATGAAATTGTGTAAATTTACATCAATTTCCCACGGTTCGCAGTCTGTACGGACACCTTTATTAGGATATATTCCCAATTGTTCATGAAGCCATTCCACCAACAGTCTTAGTATAAGATAAATCTGCCAATTTACAAAGTCACTATATGTCCGTTCGCTTTGTGGAGCACGCATACTTTTATTCTCACGAATACCGGCTCCTGTTCCTTTAGCAAGAATAATCTCGGAACCAGAAGGAAGCATTGCCGTTCCATAGCAGCTTTCCTGCAGCAGTTTATCATAAAAATTAAACAGATATAAAACGTCTTTATCAAATACTTCTGGAGGCTGATTTAAATAATCAGATATTTCGCTCTGCGATAAGGCACATTTGATGATAGCGCAGCTATCCAGATATCCGTCAAATTGCCCAAATTCAAAATCTCCTGTTTCGCTGGAAGGATTATAGCTTATTTCATGTTTAATAACCCCATCAAAATATATCTTTATATGAGAATTACCAAATACAACCGTCAAGTTTGTCCACTGTTTTGTTTTAATGGCAAAAGGAGTATTGTATCTATGTCCGTCGTGTTCAATAGAAATTCTGGGAGAACATATACCATATTGGTCCCATAGCCTTATGCACATGTGCGGTGAATTAAACAAGATTCCGTTGTCATATTCGTGATTGAAAGCATAAAAGGAAAACGTCAGAGTGTATTCTTCAGGAAGATGAGAATACGGCATGGTAAGCTTACCATTACGACAGTCGAGGGTATAGACGCAATTTTCAATACGACATTGATGAAGATTAACGTCTAAAGAAACGGTTGGCTTTGTAAAATCAATCTGCCTGCTGTAGTCAGTAAGTTTCGCAACAAGGCTGCTCTGTATCTCTTGTCCTGTAAGCTGACGATGAAATATTGTAACTTTACAAATATACATTTGACATGAACTTTCACCAATCCGCAGATAAGTTACAGCAGCAGGATTAAACAGTGCTGCTTGCTGCAATAATAAACTGCCATTACAATAGACAGATATTTTTGTACCGTCATATATTGCAATAATAGTATTTTTACACCGCTGTAGCAGCACTGTTTCATCAGAAAAATTGTTAAATCCATCTCCTGTTAATTGGACTCGTCCGTTATCAATTTTTACAAAAAAAGCAGAGCCCAAAGAAAAGAGAACCCCCTGTGCCGTCAAAGCATCCGGTATGAATTGTGCACTTATTGAAAATTGGTTTACTGACGGAGCATTCCAAGGAATTTCTGCATATCCGCCCGATTCACAACATAAGGCATAAAATCCGTTTAAATTCATAATTATCCCTTTCCTACTATATGCGGATACTTAAGTTCCAATCTTAAGATGGCAGGCTCCAAGCATAATTGCCTTCCTCGGCTTTAAGGAAATCGATTCTATTCCGCTTATATTACTAAACTTTTTATCCAATTCGATGCCATATTGTGCCAAAATAGAGCTTGAATTGTATGTATCAAGGTACCAGAAGATAACATCTATATTTGCCTTGCCATTTCCTAAAATTTCATGCCATGCCATAAGTTTACCCGAATATCCGGCAGGCAGCCGGACTGCATGAAAAATATAGTCTGAATCTTCATCGTCTGCATAATAAGTTTTTGATTCGTCAACGCCAAGCGTATCCTCTTTAATACCATAGCGTATCCCCAATGTTGATGCATCTGATAATTTAACTTGGAACCCTATCAATGCTGCGGATTCTTTATTAGGGTTTTGGAAGTGGAGAATTTGTTCATGCCTGTGTGTAGGACGCAATATTACACTGACGTTTCTAGCTGCTACATTTGTTTTATTAATCCACTCCACATATTTATCATAAGTATTTATCGAAGAATAATCCGGATTTTTTTCACGGGTTGCAACCGCCACAAAGCAGTTAGGATGTATGCCAATATTATTCTTGTCATAAATAAATGCCGGCGCAACTCCTATCTCTCCCGGTCCCAGAGATTTTATATACGCAGCGCTGTTATCTTCGGTTTTCATTTCATATGCCGCCCAATCATTAGGCACATTGCACAGACCAAGATGATTACGGTACAGGTGGATATAAAAATCGTTTACAGGCTGGCTGGAAGTATTTTTGAAGCGGACATAAATATACATTTTACCGCTGTCGTCACTGGCTTCACTAATATCAAAATCATATTTATCCTTAAGGTAAACAGCCGGATTATTAATTTTGAATTTCTGAACTACAATATCCGGTGAGCTGTTATGACAATTATGCTCACCTCGGTCATTTAAGTCCTCACGAATGAAAATAGGTAGAGATTCTTTAAGAATAGTGGATTGTGAATTTGCCATACTATTACCCTCCTTATAAGTTAAATCATGTTCAAATTTGTTATATTTATTATATAATAATTTGTGACGGGGTAGCATGACAAAAATTGATGGATTTTGAGGTTTTTTTGCGTAGGGGGATAAGGGCGTTTAGATTAGAATGAACACGTTATATCTCCGTATACCCATTTTCCAAAATATCCGCAATACGTTCACAAGCATGCCCGTCACCATATGGATTAGAGGCATGCTTCATCATATCATACGCTTCATTATCATTTAACAGCCTGCTGAATTCTTCATAAATCGTGTTTTCCTGTGTACCTACCAGCCTTAACGTTCCTGCCGCAATCCCTTCGGGACGTTCAGTAGTATCTCGCATTACCAATACCGGCTTTCCTAAAGACGGCGCTTCTTCCTGAATGCCACCGGAATCCGTAAGAATTAAATAACTGTGCTTCATAAAATTATGAAAATCCAATACGTCCAAAGGTTCTATGATATGTATACGCTCTTCGTTGCCAAAAACTTCTTTCGCAGTTTGGCGAACCTGGGGATTCATATGTATCGGATAAATCGCCTTTACATCAGAGTGTTCATCCATAACTCGTCGTATTGCGCGAAACATATGACGCATCGGCTCTCCAAGATTCTCTCGCCGATGCGCCGTAATAAGAATTAATTTTGAACCATACGCCCAGACAAGCTCCGAATGAGTATAATCTTCTCTAACGGTATATTTCATGGCGTCAATTGCCGTATTACCAGTTATCCAGATTTTTCCGGCATCTTTACCTTCTTTGATTAAATTTTCTTTCGCCAGTGCTGTTGGGGCAAAATTATAATGTGATATAATGGATACGGCTTCTCTGTTAAATTCTTCCGGATATGGAGAAAAAATATCATAAGTCCTTAAGCCAGCCTCTACATGACCTACCGGAATCTGTAAATAAAAACAGGCCAGCGCTGTTGCAAAAGTTGTGGAAGTATCTCCATGAACCAGTACAACGTCCGGCCTGCTTGTTTGTAATATTGGTTTAATTGTATTAAGAATATTTATTGTCACATCAAATAGAGTTTGATTGTCTTTCATAATAGAAAGGTCATAATCCGGAATTACTTCAAAGAATTGAAGAACTTGTTCTAACATCTGTCTATGCTGACCTGTCACACAGACGATAGTCTTGATATTAGGACGTTTTTTCAGCTCCTTTACCAAAGGACACATTTTGATTGCTTCCGGTCTTGTGCCGAAAACTAGCATTATTTTTTTCATTGTTTGCTCATGACTCCTTATTATTTATTTTTTTCATGAAATATATCCTCAAAATTCAAAATCTTTGCATAATATTGTGCTCCCGCCTGTGTTAAATGCCTGCAATCCTGACTGATAAATTTACCTGTATCTGTAAATACTCTTACTTCTCCATTCTCTTGTAAAACAGGATTAATGAAATCAATATAGTGTTCACCGCAGAGTTCCAACTCTTTATTATATTGTTCTTTAACATCATCATAAGGTGCGGTCAGTTGAAAATAATCTTCCCTATATCTGCGATTATAAATATTGCCATTAGACACCCCAAAGCACTTCGTTCCTACGCCCCATAACTCTGCCTCGTTTTTCATATTATTAATAATACATTCCGGAATTTTATTTTCGCATACTGTACTACCATTTACAAAAATATAATCCGCTTTTGAAATCCTGCCCGCAAAGCTCTCGTCTATAGACGAACCGTATACATACGAAATGTCTATTCTCTCTGCGACATCGGATTCCATCAACACATTACACCAGTCACGCACAAAACTGTCTCCAACAGCTAATATTTTTATTCTATCATCATCAGAAAATTCTGTATCCATCGCATAAACCCTTGCATTATATTCGCTGTGCATTCCCCGATGAATATCAGATGCGCTCACATTCAATTCCGGCACATCTCTCATTACTCCGGCTTTTAGATAAACATATAATCCAGAACCGGCAACCAGTACAGATAGGCATATACATAGCAGCAAAGCAGTTTTCTTTTTAAAAATAACTGACATTCGTTTTTCAATCGCAAAATATGAAAATGCTCCTATAAGTAATGTCAAAAGTATACAAACTACATATCCTATAACACCTACATTTCCATTTATGCAGTATCTATAAAAAGCAATTATAATCTGATGCCATATGTATATACTGTAACTATACATTCCGATTCTACATAGCCTCTGCCCCCCCGAGCCTTCATTCGCATTTCTCCACCAAACGTCATTATATACAGTGCAACGGCAGAAACGATTACTGTGATAATTAAAGCAAACTCCTTGACGGACTCTTTGTACGAACCTGGAAAAGCCATTAATACTGTTAATATAACGATACTTCCCCACATTATTTTCCTTGCATTATCGTTCTCCAGCTTAATTTTCCCTTTTTGTGCAACGACTGCCAGCACAGCACCCACTCCAAGCTCCCAGAACCTATATTGTAAATAATAGAACTTATTAGCGGTGTCTCCCGGCATAATATATAATATAAATGACATGAATGTTAAAGCAATTATGCCTCCCATATAAATCCTTAGGTTATGCTTGAAGCACTTACAAACAATAAACGTATAAATTCCATATACGGCATAGAATTGTATAACCACTCCAAGATACCATGTATGCATTAGCGGCTTATATTCTTGAACAGCATCCCAATAATTATGCGTCGTAATAACCTGAAGAATGTTGTTTGCGCCACAAACAGATGCAACTACAGTTTCCGACAAGTTTTCATAATCATCAGGAAGCATTACAAAATATCCTAACGCTATCGCAAATATACAGCCCACCAACAACACTGGCCATAAACGTATAATTCGTTTCACCATAAAGCCCAATAATGAAAAATCTCTAATGTCATTCTTATTTTTAATCACGCTTTTCATAATTAAATATCCGTTTATTACCAGAAAAATATCTACTCCAAGATATCCGTTCGATAATATTCCAAGATGATATAATACTACTGCTATTATTGCTATTCCTTTTATAAAATCAATCATTTCATTTCTATTTTCAGTCATTTCCTATGCTTTTCCCTTCATATTTCAAGTTATGTTTTTATTACGATGGTAATTTTGTACAATACAATATCTTGTAGCTTATTGATAGTTTTACAGCATTTTATACTACATAATGATTTTAGTTTTCCTATTATCACAATTTCGTCATATTTTTTCTACATTCTCGTCTACATCCTCTAAAGCATAAATCTCTTGCTTTATTTTTGTGCATCGCTTAAAATTTATATATAAGAAATCTATCATACATTCTGCAAGGCACTATGTCTTGTCATATGGCTTTACCACTGTGGCATATCACCGTTTAGTCCTATTGTTATTATGACTTACCATCGAGCGTTACCAGTCTGTTTTGTAAAGTATTTCTATTTACCATAGTTCATTTATTATAATCTTATAAAGCTTCATGCTTTAATACCATACGAAAGGCGTTATCTATGTCCACTCTTAAAAACAAATCTTCCGCTTCTGCGGAAAAGAACAAAAAACAAACTCCAAATAAAACCCCAAAGAGGAAAAACGTTGACTGGCATAAAGCGACGTCATGCGCCCTACAGATTGATCTCCGGGGCTACAGCCACCTGCTGAAGTTTGAAAGCGAAAGCATCCTGAAAGACGGCGATTACAGGATTGACCTGCTCCTTGTCAAAAAAACCGCAGACGTGGCAATCCAAAAAAATATCGCCAAAATATTCAGCACCTTTAACCTCTTTGAAATCAAGGGTCTGGGCTCTTCCGTAAACACCGACTGCTATTACAAAACTATCGGCTATGCCGGATTCCTGATAGAGCAACAGGGCAAGACCAACGAGTTTCTCAATACCGATATCAGTCTTTCATTTCCCTGTATACACTACCCCAGGGAGCTTATTAAGCATTTAACAAAAAGCAGAAAATTAACTATTGAAAAATCTGCTCCTGGGGTGTATCATATCAATAAAGAAATTTTTAATGCACAGATTATCGTTATCCGTGAGCTTTCTCCCGATGACAGCCTATACCTGCGCTGCCTGACGAACAAGCTTACGGATACAGGGCTTATTAGAAGGCTTGCAGAAAACTACCAAGCCCACCATGAGCAAAACCCGGTTATCTACACGCAGTATTTGAGCCAGTTAATCATAGCAAACAGCACAGAGAAAGGAGGCAACCCTATGGTTTGTGAAGAACTTCTCAATTTATATGGCACAAGTTCCGAGGAAATTACTGAAAAGGCAATGGCAAAGGCAGAGGCATATTACCAGCCGAAAATTGATGAATTGTCATCAGCTAATAATGCTCTTACTGCAGAAAATGAGAAACAATCCTCAACTATTAATAATCTTTCTTCAACGATAAATTACCTGCAGAACCTCTTAATGCAACACAATATTCCATTCAATTTTGAGGCATAATGGCATTTTATAAGCCGTCCTTTTCGGGCGGCTTTCTTTATTTAGTGACTCTATAATTCATCTGATAATTCTGATTTATCATTTATCCTTTCCCCATTTTCATCTACACCTATTGCCAAACATAATGACTATATGCTTCATATACTCAGTTAAGTTTCCCTTTTCCATGTATTCACATCTTTTTTACTTATGAATACAAGCACCATATTCCACTGACTCCATTCGCTTGTTCCCCATTCAATTATCCTTATTGAAATTCTACTGTTAATGTATAATTACCGCATCCATCATATTGAGCTGCTTGAATAAAATAAGATTCCCCTGCTGAAAGAAAAACCTCCACACCTTCATTATTACCAAAGTTATAGCCCTCTTTAAGCTTCTCCCATCCGGAATTAAAAACACCCAATCTAAAACTATTCCCCTCTGACACGTTTGAAAAGGTAAATATATAAGTTCCTTCCAACTTCGGTGTAAATGAATAATCATTTTTCTGATCTGTATATTGGATACTATCAGAGACCGCTCTGAAATCAGTAATATCAGCAGCAGCCTTCTTTTGCCCTATATTTAATGTGTATAACCCAAGCCCTCTATACTGCTCAACACATATATAATATGTTTCACCTGCTGTCAGCTGTTGCGTTAAGCCATCTCCATTGTCAAGGTTATAATCCGATTTTATTTTTTCCCATCCCGAATTATAAATCCATAGCCTAAAATCCGTCCCATTTGGTACATTTGAAAATTCAAACCTATATGTTCCATCATTTCCTGCTACGTATGAATAGTTATTTATCTGCGCAGTATATTGTATACTATCGGAAACTGCTGTATAATTCGTTAAATCTACAATTTCTTTTTTAGGGCCTATATTCAATGTATATGTTCCAAGTCCCCTATACTGCTCAACCCTTATATAATATAATTCACCCGCGTTCAAAGAAGCCGTTAGGCCATCCCCATTATCAAGATCATAGTCTGATTTTATCTTTTCCCATCCCGAATTATAAATCCATAGCCTAAAATCCGTCCCATTTGGTACATTTGAAAATTCAAATCTATGTGTTCCACTATTTCCTGCTACATACGCATAGTCATTTTCCTGGCTTGTATATTGGATACTATCTGAGACCGCCGTGAAACCAGTAATATCAACAATCACCTTCTTTTGCCCTATATTCAGTGTATATGGTCCAAGCCCCCTATACTGCTCAACCCTTATATAATATAATTCACCCGCGTTCAAAGAAGCCGTTAGGCCATCCCCATTATCAAGATCATAGTCTGATTTTATCTTTTCCCATCCCGAATTATAAATCCATAGCCTAAAATCCGTCCCATTTGGTACATTTGAAAATTCAAACCTATATGTTCCACTTACCAAAGGAACATATTCATAGTCAATACTTTGCCCTTCACCAGAGACTTTCCCCGGCAGTACTATAATTTCATTGGGTTGGATTTCAGAAGGCACATCCTCTATTGCAATTGCAGTATATGTATTAGGCATTATGGAATCTATTTTTAATATTCCTTCATCGATACCAGTTTCATTATTTTGCTCAATAGCCCCATCATCAATTTCTTCTCTTTCCCCTGGGCTCTCCCTATCACTTGAATCATCGGCGGCTCTGTCATTACTACTTAAGTCATTGGCGGCTCCATCATTACTACTTGAGTCATTGGCGGCTCCATCATTACTACTTGAGTCATTGGCGGCTCCATCATTACTACTTGAGTCATTATCAGTTCTACCATTGCTGCTTGAATCATTGGCAGTTAAATCATCACTATTTGTTTTAACGCCTATAGCGCCTGTCAGGTTACTTTCTTGATTATCTTTACCATTCGCTTTACTAATAAATGAAGCAATTAAAAAGAAGAGAAAACATAATATTGAAAGAAGCAATAAAAATTGTTTTAAAGCTATTTTCACTTTTTCTTCAACATCAAAAACAAGTAATAAAATTGATGCAATAGCCGATATGGCACTTATAATTGTCAACAAATTCATCATATAATCACATCCTGCCCTGCGTTATTTTTACCCATTCTGTACATGGTAATCCCATTTTGATTATCCTTTGGTAATTTTTGTAGTAAAATGCGCCTTGAATTTATCGCATATCTCTTATACTTATTATATAACGCCTCAAGAAAATATTGTATTACTAAAATTGACATTTTTCGTACTTTTTTGTTTTATTAATATACTTTGCCATTCTATAAAAGTCTTTCATTTCCATGCTCGCATTACCTAGGGAACTTGTTAAGCATTTAACAAAAAACAAAAAATTAACTATTGAAAAATCAGTCCCTGGGGTGTATCATGTCAATAAAGAAATTTTTAATGCACAGATTATCGTTATACCTGAGCTTTCTCCTGATGACAGCCTGTATCTTCACTGCCTGAGGGACAAGCTTACGGATGCAGGGCTTATTAAAAGGCTTGCAGAAGACTATTAAGCCCACCATGAGCAGAATCCGGTTATCTACACGCAGTATTTGAGCCAGTTAATCATAGCAAACAGCACAGAGAAAGGAGGCAATCTCATGGTTTGCGAAGAACTTTTTAACTTATTTGGTACAAGTTCTGATGAAGTCACTGAAAACGCAAAAAACGAGGCAATGAAAGAAGCAGATGCGTATTATCAGCCGAAGATTGATGAGCTGTCATTAGCTAATAATGAATTATCATCAATCAACGATGCTCTTACTGCTGAAAACGAGCATCAATCTTCAATAATAAATTATCTGCAGAACCTCTTAACGCAGCATAACATTCCATTCCGTTTTGAAGCATAAGACCATATTTTAAGCCGCCCCTATTGGGGCGGCTTTTAGTTCTATTTCCTCATTCCTTCACATTTCCATCTATCCTCTTTTACATTTTCTCGCGGATTTTTTATAAAAAGATTCGCCGGGGCTTTTCTATAAATAATTAGCCGAATTGCAAATGTATATCTCTCTCCACACTTTCATTATTACCAAAGTTATAGCCTTATTTAAACTTTTCCTGGCCGAAATTAAAAACACCTAATCTAAAACTATTTCCCTCTTACGGTCCCTGTTCTATCATTCTCTATTGCCTTTTCCATATATGTAATGGCATCGTTAAATTTTTCTTTACAATAATACATAATTCCATATGCATAATAAAGCTCAGAGAGAGCTTGTCAAGTGTGTTTGTAAACTTTTCATTGAAACATGGATTGCATCATTTATTCAAATAAATGCTCCATAAATGCTTTAAAAGTAAATCTTCACCATCTAATATATGTTGAAATTCAGGATTTTTTATTTGCTGATAATTTACGGATGCACTTTTATCCCAATCCCAGAAGGAAATAAATGCAGGAACACAATTACCTGCTTCTGTCGCCCATTTTAAAGACTGTGCCGTAATTTCATATATTTGTGTATATGCATATTTTTCCTGTTTACCATATTTTAAAGAATTACAATCAAATGAAAAGGGTAATAAAAAAATATGAGTAACGCTGCTAAAATAACTTTTAATGTGGTGATAACTATTTCCAGTAAAAATAGAATCGTCAACGATAATAACTGCCTGATAACCATCTTCTTCTGTTATATCCAAGTTTTCATTTATCATTTCTACTTTCGCAGGCATTTTTCCATAGAATTTTATATCATTTCGGTTTTGTGAGTATCGTATATTCATTACGGTAGCATGTATATCCGATGGCAGTAAATATTTTAATATAATACCTGTATTCATTGCTCCAAAAGCATTGCTTAACAATAAAATTTTATTAAGCCTTTTTTGTGCACAAAGTGGCGCTAGCTTTAACAAGTAGGCAGCGTATATTAGACACAAGGAATCTCCTTCCCTTATTACACGAATAGCAGACTTCTCTATATCAAAATCCCATGAGGCTGTAATAAAATCTGTAAGAATTGTTGATTGAAATAATTTGCTATAATTAGACGATAATATATTAAAGCCATCCGTAAAATCGAATTTGAGTAATTTGGCTATAGCGTCTCCTATTATGTGCGTAAAGTGTTCAGTTTCATCTATAATTGCCAAAAATTTACTTCCCAATAGATTTAAATATTTTTTTTGATTTATAAATTCAAACCATCGCAAGGTTGTTAAATCTGCAAATATATACTCTAATAACGATAAAATTCCAATCCAATTTTCAAACGTAATTTCTTTTTGTTTTAAAAAACTAAAAGAATATGTGTATTTGTAGTTTGCCCATTTTTCCCCAAACTTTTTCCATAGTTCATTCGATGTATAGGATATTGAACTACTGTGCATCTGCGAATCGCAACAATAATATTCGTATCCTCTCAGAAAAATCACATCTTCTTTTATTTCTGCCCTATATTTAAAAAAATCTTGAAGTTCATAATCCATATTTTCATATTGAACGATAGATAATAAAAACCCGCCAAATACATCTACGTTTTCTTTTATATAAAAACTCTCTTTTACACATAAGTGATTCTTTATTTGATAGTTCCAAGCTATAAAAAACTTGTCCTGAACATCTGCAATTGTTGTATAAATATTATCTATAAAACTATATAATGCACTCTTCGACATAGAATATACCTCACTATCAAATACTAAAATCACTATTTTTATCTCTTATTACTTTTTTCATTTTACTTTTTTTAAATTATATCAAAGTATTATTACAGCGGGTAAACCATTTCTTTGAATTATTTTCATATTTTCTGTTTATATTAAGTTAGAATCAGGTTCAGCATCAATTTTGATTTCAGTCATAACTTGTGCAATTCACCCATTTTTACATTTAAATATCTTTATTTTAAAATCAACAACGCCTTCATTCACTATTTTGATGAGTGGCATGGTACTTGTATGCCTCGTGAAGCGAGCGTGCAGAGTTGTTTCAAAGTTCTTAGCCTTTTTCATATTTATCAGAGTATTCTGAAAAAAAGTCTCTTTTCATATTTCTAATATGTTTGTCAATAAACGCCTTGGATAGCTCACAAGGTGTTATATGATAACGGCGCAGTATCTCAATATAATACATCAGCACATCACTCAATTCTTCCAAAAATGCTACACGCACATTTTCATTCTCCATAATTGCATTATCACCTTTCTTTTTAATAATAGCAATTGTTTCTCCAAGTTCTTCAATTAACCAAAGAATATAATTACGTCCATATTTTGCCTCGATAGGTGACCACCTATCTTTATTCTTTTCCCAAAGTTCTTGCTGCATTTTCATCATATCTGAAATTTTAAGGTCTTTCAATCTATTGTCCTCCCGAAATTCTCCATATAAGAGTTAAATAAACTCCGAATATGGTAAAGCCATTTCCCAAATCGCTTCAAAATTTGATTTGTATTCTTTTATTAATGTGGCATTGATTACATTACTAGCTTTAACATCTCTCATAATATTTTGATCTCTTTCAAAATAATCATTGGGATATTGAGTATTATCACTACATAACGTACACTCTAAATTATCAACCAAAATAATATTACCGTGATATACTATGTTCATTTCTCTTAACTTTGAATAAAATATATATCGTACTTTAAATCCTATAATATCAGACGAATAATATTCTTCAATCTCTTTCAGTATTTTCTTTGTTTCCGAATCTTCAACATCTATTCTATCCAGAATAAATATTCTCTTTTTGCAAATTTTTTTATTTGCCAAATCCTTATAAATCAGATTAATAGACTGCATAGGATTATATTTTGATTTATCATTTAGCCTAAATCTAAGCTTTATCAAACTATCTGCATAATAAGTGCAATATATTAACTTTTTTGCTTGTCTAATTAACCTTAGTTCTTCGGAAGTTATGTTATTTGCCTTCAACGTTCTCGTCCCTTGCTTCATTTGCTCTAGCAATTCCCTGGTATGTATCAACTCCTTTTCTGCCAAAGATTTCCAATACTTATCGCCTATATTATATAGCGAATTATAAAACTCACTATATTCTCTCAAACAGTCTTTTATATATTCTCGCATTCCAAGCATGGATAAATCTAATAAAATTGTAATAGAAATAATAAAGAAACAAAACTTAATATCTAAAAATAGTTCTATTATACTTATGATTCCGCCCACAATAGCCACAGCTATTTCATATTTATATTTGCTCATTGGTATTTGCAATCCTTTTTATTTCATCTAATTTATAATTTGTAAAAAACAGTTCTGGCTGCTCAAACCATTTCTCAATTTCATTCCATATATTTACTACTTGTTTATCAGTTAATAAATTAACATTTGTAAATGCATTTGCATATTCTACAGAGCTTATTTTTGATTTTGATATCTTACCTTCATTATCAATAATTAATGGTGAAAATAAAAAACTTGGCAATTCATCTATATTGAATTTTAATATGCCTTCGCAAAATATTCTCATAGGCCATAACCCCGACCAATCGTTTCCTAAAACTTGAACGCTTAAGTTATTATTTTTTTTATCCTTCATTATTAAGGAATAGCCTTTACAAAAATGTCTTAGAGGCACATTAAGGTCAATATATGTATCATTGTCAATAGAAACCAATTTAAAAAATTCACCATGCTTTGGACAAACACTTTTTACTTTGAATGTTGAATTATCAAATCCATAAATGTGAGTATGATTACACCCCTTTTCAATTAATCCACATTTTGGACATGCCACCCTCAAATGTATTTTATTGTTTTTAGGGTCAAACAACTTAGAAAAAAATTCGTAATGCCGAATAACTTCCATAACTGCTTCTCTCATTTCAGGCATTGACTGAATTTGTTCATAAGTGTATATCTCACTAGTACAATTTGATAACATTTCAATACGTTTTATCATATCCAAAAATGCCTTATAATTTTCGTTAAAATATTTATTATTAACAATTGAGCTTTTATAAAAATATGTATCTGAGCCTATATCTACGGTATAGGAAACCGCTGTATCAGAAATGTTATCTAATAGTTCAATTTTAATGTATGTATCTTTCTTGTACAATTTTTTTAATTCTTGTGCAAGCTTAAAACCAATTAAAAAATTAATCAATGTTCCAATATGTGGTTTACCGCTTAAACGAGCAGCTAAAACAATGGTAAAAGAATCTTTTCCCTCCGCTTTATATTTAAAGATGTCCAACACGCTATTTACATAATGTGCTATTCCACTATAATATATCATACTTAACCCCTCACTTATCTTCTTCATGCTTCGCTTGCATGAAATATAATCCTTGAATTTTAAAATCTGTACATAATATTGTGCTCTCACCTTTGTTAAATGGACTAATAAAATCTCGCGTTTTCAATAAATCAAGAGTATTTTTTGTATATTGATTTCACGGATATTTTAGCAAGATATCCACCATTTCCATTAATATCCTATAATTTTTCGGCGGAAGCGTCTTTATTTTACCATCAATTGATATATCGCCAATTGCCAACCTACTGCCTTCTTCAATTTCTATTCCAATAAAAAAACTTGAGAGCGGTATTTGTAATCCCTTGCAGAGCATAAACAGCGTATACAAAGCAGGCATTGTATCTCCTCTTAAAATACTGTAAAGATTGGATGTGCTGACAGATGCTGCCTTCGCTAAATCTGATGTCTTCATGTTGCTGTTTTTAATCAACTGCAATAGCCGCTTTGCAATCTGTTTGTTGATTTCATCTTGCATGATAATCGCTCCTTTTCATCTGGTTTGTGTTATGGTTTGCTACAACTTAAGTGCATTTTTATACTACATAATCAAGGGGCTAGGTTCTTCCGCAAACACTAACTGCTATTACAAAACCATCGGCTATGCCGGGTTCCTGATAGAGCAGAATGGCAAGGCCAATGAGTTCATCAATACCGATGTCAGCCTTTCATTTCCCTGTATGCACTACCCCAGGGAGCTTATAAAGCATCTAACAAAAAGCAGAAAATTAACTATTGAAAAATCTGCTTCTGGGGTGTATCATATCAATAAAGAAGTCTTTAATGCACAGATTATCGTTATACCTGAGCTTTCTCCTGATGACAGCCTGTATCTTCACTGCCTGAGGGACAAGCTTACGGATGCAGGGCTTATTAAAAGGCTTGCAGAAGACTACCAAGCCCACCATGAGCAGAACCCGGTTATCTACACGCAGTATTTGAGCCAGTTAATCATAGCAAACAGTACAAAGAAAGGAGGCAATCCTATGGTTTGCGAAGAACTCTTTAACTTATTCGGCACAAGTTCCGAGGAGGTCACTGAAAATGCTACAAAAAAGGCAATGGCAAAGGCAGATGCGCATTATCAGCCAAAGATTGATGAGCTGTCATCAGCCATTAATACCCTATCTTCAAAGATAGATTATCTGCAGAACCTCTTAATCCAGCATAACATTCCATTCAGTTTTGAGTCATAATGGCATTTTATAAGCCGTCCTTTTCGGGCGGCTCTCTTTATTTATTGACTCTATAATTCATCCGATATTCTGATTTATCATCTATCCTTTCCCCATTCTCATCTACACCTATTGTCATACATAATGACTACATGCTTCATATACTCAGTCAAGTTTCTCTTTTCCATGTATTCACATCTTTTTTACTTATGAATCCAAACAATATTTTTTTGATTCCTTTACATATCATAAATCCAATCAACGTGCCAAATACATTGTTCATAATATCATCTGTCTCAAACTTACCGCGTAATGTATAAAGCTGTATGCACTCAATAGATAGGCTAAAAAGAAATCCAGCAAGCAGCGACCAGCCAATTTTACGAAAAGGTCTCCACAAAATATAAAGCAAAATTCCCAATGGAATCATCAAAAGAATATTTTCTATCCATAACGTCAGATGCCAAAGACTTGTTCCCCATGTTGTAAAGGGAACCAGTCTTATAGTATATGCCATTTCTTCACTCCTAGAAAAAACAGTTATTCCCAAAACCATATAACAGTAAAAACCCAACAAACCAATAAATGGCAGCTTAATGCATGAATAGCAAATCATCTTTAAAGCTACACGACGATATACTAACTTGAATATAATAATGCTATAATAAAGCAAGACAAATCCTGCTCCAACAATAGCAGAATCTTTAAAATAATCTTTCCAATATACCCCACAATCGTTAAGTATTGTCTCATATACTATCTTTATATTATACATTTACAGGCTCTTTTCAAATTGATACCTTAATTTATACATTTAATTAATTCCATAAAGCTGCGGAACAAATTTGGATATAATTTTTTCTACTACCAAACAACATATAAGGGTCACAAGCGCTACTGATATCTCAATTACAAAATTGCACTTTTCAAGTCCAGTTTGAATAAATGGAAAAAGTTTTAAAAACATGATAGGATACTTATGCATAACCAAAATAGCCAACGTCCGTCTCCCGATATACTCCATTAATGGAAATCTTTGAATAATATACGATATATAAAACACCCCCCCCGCACATCCACAAAGCATTAAATATAAACAAACCAACATTTCCAAATTTATCCACGCTGGCATCTGTATGACCATTTATATATATCCCTATAATTGCTATTAGTATCCATATAATAAATACGAATTTATTTCTTTCAACTATATCGAATCGTATGACTTTTTGTAACGCATTCCCCCAACTTCTTACCAATAGTCCAATTCCAAAGAAAAACGACATAAAGATTGCTGTTTCTATTTCAAATGGCAACATTAGATCCCACTGCATGAAACTTTCTATACAGCCAAATAATAGAAATATTGCCATAACTACGCAATATAGTACCCATGCTTTTTTAATAGAAATCCGATACATTATTTTTAAAATCAAAAACCATATTACTTCTACAATTACTAAACATGGAATAAACCATAATGGTCTATAATATTTAAAAAAACCTGTTTCAGAATTTCCATAAAGCAATCCAATAATATTGGGGATTATTGCAAAATTTCCATACCTTCCGGATTGTAAATGCGATAAAACCACACCTTCCATCAAATAATATATTATTATACTAATACATCCCCATACAAAATATGGAAAAAGCAAACTACCTAATATCTTTTTTAGAAACTCTTTAACTGTCCTTTTATCAAAGCAGAACAAATTATCCGTTTCGCTCTTAATCCTGCAAAAAGTCATTCCTGATAAAATAAAAAAAATAACACTATTAAAAGAATAGCAAAACCAAAACAAAAAACCATACGATGTATGCCCTAAAACAATAAATAGAATGCTAAATCCTTTAGCAATATCCAGCCATTCAATTCTTTTTTCCATGTTCTTTTCCCTTTATTTAAATGTCTACAATTATCAAATATTGCATACCATAGATTATAATAACCCAAACAAATAGCAAATAAGACCTTTAGCTGATGTTATAGTGAAAAATCACTATCTTTGCACTGCGGTCAGTTTCATCTTATCAAGTATATCTATATTATCAAAAAATAAAGGCGTTCCTCCTGTATGAATAAACAAAATGTTCTTATTAACTATATTCCTCTTCTTAATATACTGAAGCATCCCATTAAATGCTTTTCCGGTATACGTTGGATCAAGTGGAACTCCATTCATAAAAATTGATTTCCTAATTGTTTCCACCACTTCACTACTATAGCAACCATAACCGCCACAAATATAATTATCTTCTACTTCGATTTTGCTTTTATCTATCTGCCTGCTTTTATCAAAATATGCTTCAAGCATTGAATATAAGACTTGCTCCTGATATGCCTTCTTTCGCGAAATTGAAATTCCAACAATTTTCTCTCTTCCGCCGTATATTATTTGCCCAGCAATTATCCCCCCCTGCGTCATCCCTGTACCTACTGCGCAAAAAATATAATCAAACTCTATGTTCTCCTCAAATGCCCAGCTTTGAATTTCTTTGAATACTTTTACATATGCACGCAGTGGAACCGCCTCATTACCTTGTCCATACCGGTCTCCATATATGTAATAGGGCTCCCTGCCGTTTTTTCTACACATATCCATAACATTCTGCACTCTTTCAGATATCTCATTTTTATTACACAAGTGGATATGCGCACCACATGAATGAACAATAATACTGTTATTGGTTTCTATATGCGCACCGCTATTGTCAGAGGGCGAAATAATATGGCACTCTATGCCGTTCTGTATACTAATATTTGCTATTGCACGGCTCAAATTAGACCTAGTATTTCCATATCCAATAATGCACGATTTATTTTGGGAATACATATCTTCAAAAAACTCCTGTGCTATCCGTACCTTATTACCACCGAACGAAAAAGGCAACAAATCGTCCCTCTTAATATAAAAATTATTTTCACCATATCCATATACCTGAATAATGGGTGTAATCCATTCCATCATATCACCCCTCTTTAGGAACAGCATATAAAACCAGACATTCTGTCGCCGGATTAGTAAATCGGAGATAATATGAATACTTTTTACCTCCTGATAATTCTTCTATTTTAGGAATATAATCAACCAATGCCCTATTACCAACTCCAGCAGTAATAATTAGTTTCGGAGTATAGGAGCATAAAGTCGCCTTTGCTCCATTTAGCAATGGAATAATCGTATTCCCAATGCACATTTTTATCATAGATATTCTGTAAATATCCCTACACAAAGCATCAACTGTAGTTACCGGCAATGCAATCCCGCCATGCGAAGCCAGACACGTGCTTTGCGCATCAAAGCAAAAGTAGTCTTCACCTTCATGATCACTGATTCCCATGTTGCATATTGTAATGCGTTCATTTTCCTTATACTCATCTATTAATTTTTTACACATTTCAGTCTGAACTTCCACGCATATAATCTGTTTGTAATCAGGGCATTTTTCTATGAACTTTTTCGTTGATTCCCCATTGTAAGCTCCCAAATCTAAGTAAACCTCTTCATTGGAAAATGTAATAATGTCATTGTCAAAATATGATGTAGCATATTTGAATGAAGAATATATCCACGAATTATCTCCTGAAAGCATAGAATTTAAAAATGCTACCATATTTTTTCTCGATATTTTGTCTTCCAGCATTTCATAGTTTTGCTCCAAAATATTTATATTTTCTTTTATAAAATCAGGCGAAATACAGACATCATCCCTTGAAACATTATTCAGACACCATATATTTTTTATCTGATGATATTTTTTCAGCATATCCACTAATTCATAATGCGAATGTCCAACTATTACTGAAAAATCTATACCTTCCAAAAGCAAGTCGTCAAGCCTGACAATTGGCAGTTCCTTTGCCGCTATACGAGAATCTAAATTATAATTTTCAACGTTTACAAAACAACCTTCTATACTAATTCTCCTTTTTTCTAATTCACGTATAACTCCATTAGCTACAGAGCCAACTCCCCATATGTACAATTTCTGACTTGGAAAAGAATTTTTCCAATCAGAAATTTCTTTAAAATAGTCTTTTTTATAGTTAAAACATAATTGTTCAGATAATCTGCCCATTTTATACCATCCTTTCATAAACCTCATTACAATGAGAATTATATTTTATTCTTTGATATGCCTTTAATACACTAATATTTTTGATACTTTATATAGTTGTTCTTAAATAAAATTTACTGCTTCCACACTCGATATACGCTGGCTCATATCCTGGAAAATCAAATGCTCTTACAGTTCTCATAATAATATCTTGTGAATCAGACAAGTTTATTTTTTTATATCTTCCTATGCTCTTCAAGTCAAAATAATGATGTTCATATCCTTTATCCAGCAATTCTTTTTGTGCAATAAACTCCGTTATTTCCCCGTTTAATATTGGCAGTATAATTTCTATCATATTTTCATATAATACCTTCTGCGTTTTTTGAAACACTGTATATCCTGTATCATCGTTTTCAATTTGAAATTCACACCTTCTTATGATATCCCCTGTATCTATCCCCTCGTCTATCCAATGAAGTGTACCTCCACCTATTTTTGAATTAAAAAGGACGGAATAGTTACATGAATATGAACCTGCAAACTCTGGTAGTAACCCACCATGCATATTTATAATTCCTTTTTTAAAAATGTCTATTTCCGTTTTCTTTATAATCTTATTATATCTACAACATAACCCTAAATCTAAACTCTTCTTTGAATAATTTGCCTTAAAATCATCATATGAATATAAGAGTATATTATTTGCCTTGCAATAATCTCCTAGCATTGGTATATCTTCCCACGGATCATTATTATGCGCCTTGGGATTAGAACTGACACAGGCAATCAATTCTAATGAACTTTCCTCTTTTATCCACATACATACCTTCGTAGCTATTGGCAAATCCCCAAATACAACTATTTTTTTCATTCTTTACCCCCCTAGTATTTTTACCATAGATATATCTTTCTGCCCTATAACACCTATCTTTGCTTCTAATAAATTTCTATCCACATCGTTCCCATTTAGCCATTGAATTATTGCTCTAGGCAAATCTACTCCTGCTATATGGCTAAACGGATACCCACCGCCAAATCTTGCATTCATTTCTAAAACGTAAACCTTATCATCACTAACGAACATATCCACATCCATATTACCAATGTGTTTTGTCAATACCGCTAATCTCTCTGCTGTTTCCCTAATCGCAGGATTTTCAACTATTTTCGCGCAGTCAGTTTCGCCTGAACGCATACTTATCTTTTTTCGTATAACTGTGCTCCGATAACTGCCGTTCAAATCATTAATAATGTCAATTCCATATTCCTGCCCATTTATTTTCTGCTGAATGATAACACATTTTTCAACATCAGCCTCTGATTCATATTTAAGATATGAATCGAAAATTCCACGTTTAGCCTTCTTAAATAGAACATTCAATTCTTCTTCGTTTTCAGCTTCATACATATCAATAGAACCCATTCCCCATCTCGGCTTTATAACCATGGGAAAGCATACTAACTTGTTTTGTAAAGCATCAAGGACTGCCTGTAAATCATAGAACGTCTGCGGTACATAAAAACCATTTTTTTCCAAAAACTGGTATGTCAGCCATTTATCATTGCAAATTTCTACAATTTCCATATCTGAAACGATAAGCCTTACTCCGATCTCATCAAATCTCTCACGACTTCTTGCTAAAACAGGAATATCTATGTCAAATAACGGAATAATAACATTTATCTTCTCATTCTTGCAATACTCCAAAAGAAACGAAATATATTTATCACTATAAATTATTGGAGTGCAGACCGCTTTATCTGCTGCTTCCATGGCAGAAGAATATATTGAGCTGTTAGCAGCGTGAACTGTCCCCGTATCCCCCAATACATCCTTAAAATATTTTACTAGATAGCTCCTTCTTCCCGCAGATGTAAGCAAAATATTCATTTCATTCTCCCTTTATTCCAAAACTTCTATGTTTTTACCGCATTGCTATTTCTTCATCACATATGAAGCGCATATTTTAATAATTGCATCTGCACTCCAGTATTATCTCGCATATCCTATCTACGTCTTCCATTGAAAGATCCGCATACATCGGGAGTGTCAGTACCCTCTTGCTTATATGCAGTGCCGCAGGCGTAAGGTTTGCATTATATCTTCCATGATAACAATCGTATGTATTTGCCAGCGGATAAAAATATTTTCTGGCTCCGATTCCATTCTCCGCTAACTTCTCAAACACTTCGTTACGGCTTGTTCCAAACTTCTTCTCGTCAAATATAACTGGGAAATATGCAAAATTATGTTTTACACCTTCCTGTGTAGGATTTAATGTAATTCCCTCCACTCTTTCCAGATGGCTAAAATATCTTTCTGAAACGAGTTTCCTCTTTTCAATCTCGCCATCCACATGCCTTAAGTTGCATAGCCCCATCGCGGCGCAGAATTCATTCATCTTGGCGTTTGCTCCCACGCCATCCACTATCTCCGGACCTCGTATCCCGAAATTCTTTAACCGATATAAGTTTCTTCCAAAATCTTCATCACTGAAGCATACCGCTCCGCCTTCAATCGTATTGAACACCTTTGTTGCATGGAAACTGAAGCACGATGCATCACCGAATGCGCCAACACCTTCCCCTTCATATGTCTCCCCGAAGGCATGCGCGGCATCATATATAACCTTTAACTCATATTTCCTGGCTATTCTTTCGATTTCTTTGACATTGCAGATATTCCCGTATACATGCACAGGCACAATGGCGCATGTCCGGTCTGTAATTAGTGCTTCTATCTTGCTGATGTCTATTGTGAAGTCATCCGGATTTATATCACAGAATACTGGTTCCAACCCGTTACGCACAATGGCATGAGTCGTTGATGCAAATGTAAACGGTGTAGTGATAACTTCTCCGTGCAGATTCATTGCCTGCATAGCAAGCTCTAATGCCATGTGCCCGTTTGTTAAAAGATCAATGTTGGGGACATTAAGGTATTCCTTCAATTCCCTCTGCAGTTCTTTATGCTTGGTGCCCATATTGGTTAGCCAATGGGTTTCCCAGAGTTCTTCTATCTCTTCCATGTATTCATCAATTGATGGCATGGATGAACGTGTAACAAGTATTTTGTTTGGCATAATTACTCCTTTGCATTACATCTATTTACTATTGCATTTTAAGCTTTATTTTTTGTCCTACGAAATGCTTTTAAAATATCTATAAGATATAAAAATGAATCTAATTTAAATAAAGCCGAACCCACGATGTAGATTACTGCCCCCAACACAACTTGAATCATAAGTGTAATCAGAACAGGCAACCCTGCTAATGATACACACCACACTACTGCTCCCATTCCAACCGCCAACAATATACACGGCATGATATCTTTCAACTGTTCCATATATCCATAGTTTAACAATTTCCTATTCGGCCAACTGTTTATGACCTGGCTTATTATGCTACTTGCAAGCATGCTGTATGCCATGGCCATCGGGCCAAACCACATAGTTGAAATCAGCAGCACCAGTCCAGCACATTTTTTAATTACTTCCAACTTTAAGAATAGGTCGCTCCGTCCCATTGCCTTAATCGCATTCAGGTTTGCCGTGTGAATCGGATGGAACATAAAGGAAATGCAGAAAATCCTTAAGTACGGTACACATGGTAGCCACTTCGACGTTAAAACCAGTCCTACCGCGAAGTCCGCAGTTGCCACCAACCCCATCATTAAAGGCGCCATAACATACACACTCACATTAATCGCCCTTCTTGTCATGTCTTTCACATTCTGACGGTTGTCCTGAACACTTGACATTACTGGAAACAGAACGCTATCAATGGCACTATTGACATTAGATACAACAAAATTGGGGAACTGTCTTCCCCTATTGTAATAAGCCAGATCCGCCGATGAATACATTTTACCAATAATTAACTGTCTGATATTGTTATAGCCCTTATCAAGCAACGTTGAAATCAACAGTTTCCATCCATACGAAAATAATTTCTTTAATCGTTGAACCGAAAAAACGTTATGAGGACGCCATTTAACCGTAATCCACAAAATAACCGTATCAATTATTACGTTAATTACATGCTGCACAACCAATGCCCAAACACCATATCCTAGCATTGCCATTGCAATTCCCACACACGCTGCTGTAACCGTTCCGCCAAGCGTGGCAAAGAAAAATTTCCTAAACATCATATTTTTGGATACATATGCTTGCTGTATATTTTTGACTCCAGACACAATAATGGTAATTCCAAGCACACGGATTAATGCAGATAAAGAAGAATCCCCATAAAACCGCGCAATTAATGGTGCACATAGAAAAAGGAGTACATAAAGTACTCCACAAAACATTACATTTGTGTAAAATACCGTAGAAAAATCCAAATCATCTGCATCTTTTTTTTGTATCAGTGCATTCCCCAGTCCACTGTCCACGAATACCTGTAGGATAGTCGCAAAAACCGTAATCAAAGCAACAACGCCATAATCTTCTGGTTGCAGCATCCTTGCAAGAACGATTGATACAACAAAGGAAACCAGTTGTGCGCCACTACGCTCAGCAAAACGCCAAAATAAATTTGTTAAAACATTATGTTTCTCCATCACATCTCCACGTTGTAATTTATAATCCTTATATGCCATTTCTAATTTTGCTTACGTTTAATCAACAAATCCCACATTTTTCTTATCACAACATACCCCTTGGGCATATACATCACTAATATATATTTTAACTGTAATTCCAAAAACATATATGCAGTTATTTTTTTTCTTATCTTCCATGGAGATAAATCATACTTTATGAGCAATGATTTAATTTCTTTATGAAACTCCGTCCATCGTGCATAAGATATGAACTTTTTAAGTCTGCTTACCTGGATATAATCATGATATTTATAATTTGTATATTGGTCAAATCGCTCTTCCGCTTCATTATCACGAAGTATTAACTTATACCATTCTTGTGTTCCTTTTTTATTTAACAATGTAGTCCAGCTCGAAACTGCGCCAAGTCTTCTAATTGACATCGGTTCATTAAAGTAATATACGGAACCTTTAATCAAACATTTACGTAATATTCCTATATCGCGTGGATAATCTAAGTCAATATCTAAAATACTTCTTCGAAAAAAATAACTGCTAGTATGAAAAGGATAGGTTCCATATATCCAATAACATTTTACAAGTTCATCTTCTTTTATCACATCACTTTTGTTAATATGAAAACATCTGCCTGGCAGTATTCTCGGATTAAATGTTCCATCCTCATTACAAAACTGAACCTTATGCGTAGAGAGACTGCATTCCGGATGCTCTTCCATTACATCAAACTGCTTTTGCAATTTATATTTATCATTCCAATAATCATCCCCTTCACAAGAAGCAATATATTTACCTCGAATTTTAGGGAAAATATATGTGGCAGATATGTTAATTCCTTTTGATAATTGATTCTCTTTTTGAAAAATCGGCTTTATAATATCTGGATATTTCTCAGCATACTCTTTTATAATATCAGGTGTTTTATCGGTTGAAGCATCATCATGTACAATTACTTCATATCGAAAATTTGTTTGTTGCATTATAAATCCATCTAAGGCTTTTTTAATATATTTTTCGTGATTATACGCCAAACAATATACCGATACTTTTATATCCTCTAATTTATCACTTATTGAGTAATTCATAATTGCATTCCTTTCCAAACAATATTAATCAAAACATATATACGTATTTATTGTACTTGTATCTTATATACTCTTACTTGATTATTTCGATATTTCATTACTACATTCCAAATATATATTGCATAGAATAATTTCATGAATTCATTATTAGCATAAAGAAGCGGCATTTTTATGCTATAAACCAGTATTATCATATATAGTAACTCTACAATATATATATTTACCCCTAACCGAATCATAGTTTTTGCAACAAAGAAATATGTTAAAACCAATATAATAATATACGTTATTCCGCCCAGCCAAAGATAATTTGCATATCCCATATCCGTGTATTCCCCATATGAATTCCCATGAATAATATAATCTCCACTTCCAACAAGCCAGCCCAAAAAATCATGAGGCGCTATGAACTTTAATCCTGTGTTTGCGCCATAAGTAGTCCTCCCCTGAAATAATTCAAAAATATATCTAAGTCCTCTTATATACCATTGAGAAAATACAGTATCCAATCTACATAGATACCAATACAGCAAAGCCAAAATTAATACTATCATTGTAATGATAAAAACTAATCTCGATAATCTTTTAATGTTTTTTTTCACACAAAATATCAATATTGCAATCCCTAAAATAAAAATCAAAAATGGCGTTCTTGCATTGATGAAAGCCGAGAATGCCAGCAATGGAAAATATGCCAGATATTTTTTACTTTTTGTTGTAACAAATAACCATAACGCTAGAAGCGCTAAAACAATCTGCATTAGAGGCATATAGCTTATCACATTGGCTGAGACTCCATAATATCGAAATGAGGAAACATTTTCTATCAATTCTTTTCTGACTATCCCTTGCCGAACTACAAAACCAAGATAATAATCCCTTATCTCTGGAAATATAAATATAAACAAGCAAATACCGCCCTGTATATTCCCTACTATCAAGAGCAGTTCTATAAACTTTTCTTCATCATTAAAATGGTTATCATAACACTTGTTCATAACAAGATATAAGGCTGGAAAAATGATTCCAACCCAATAAAAAAAAGGAACAAGCATTGTTCTTGAAATTTTAAAATTGATAAACGAATTAATTAAGGCATAAATAAAAGTACATCCCAAACTAAAATATAGAAGCTGTGTACCTTTGTTTTTCATGGAGGTTAAGGTTCTTTGATAGAAAAATAAAATATATATCCATGTCACTATGCCAATAATATATGAAGTATTTATTCTCCCAAACTGTGGGCAATACAAGATTACAAACAAATACAAAACTATGCCTATATTTTTCATATATAAAAAGAATCTCCTAGACGGATTATACAGAATTTACGATTACCAAAATAATATATATTCCAACTTCTATAATCATTTTTCGTCAAAATATTTCCTCAATACAGCATCTTCAAATATTTTCTCATCCATTTCATATGCTAACAGTCTTCCCCTTCTATAAGCTTTCAAGGTTTCATAATAATTGCAATTTTTACACAATAACATCCGTATTATCGAGTATAAAAGATTAACGTTTCTGTGAAAAATATCCGCATATTTATAATTCATATAAGAACTGCTCTCACACACTTTCTGAAATCGTAAATTGTTCTTTTGATTTTTTTTAATTAATCCCATATTTAAAGGAATAATATATTCTAAAAAGTAATATTTCCGTTTTTTCCTTTTTATCTGATATTTCTGGTATGCATCAGGATGATAATATATTGCTTCTTTTATATATTTTATTTGCAATTTATTTTTTCTTAATCTCAAAGCATATTCTTTGTCTTCATTTCCAACATAACAAACCTTATAATTATAATATCCTATTTTTTCAATTGTACTATATGTAATACAAGCCCCTGTAGTTCCAAATGAATTTATCTTCCTTTCATCTGCTATTCCCCCGTGCAGGAATTTATTACTATGGACATGAAATCCAGATAGCTCTTTTAATGTCTGAACATCGCATACATTGGGAATATATATTCCAATATCCTGATTATATTTTTCATATTGGTTCAATATATTTTCTATACAATACTTATCAGCAATTCCATCTTGGTCATTTAACCATATTAATTCATACTTTTTTTGAAAGGCAATCCACATACCAAATGCGAAGCCAAATGCTGAGCCCTTATTTTCTTTAAATTTTATATATATAAACCTTTCGTTAGCAAACTTCTTATCTGAGATAATCTTTTTATTCTTCCTAGAAATTTCTTCATTGGAATTATCGACAAATATATAATAATCTATTTTTCTACTTTGTCTTTCAAGAGATTGCAAACACTTGTCAAACTCATCCGAGTCATTATATAACACTATAACTGCACATACTTTTACCATATTATAATTTCGTTCCTTTCAAAGTTTTTATAGCATATTATCATATTGTCAAAATTATTTTTCCAACAAATAACCATTACATTTTACAATTATTATTAGACCAAACATCCAACAGTTTTCTTAAAACAACTTCTGTTCTATAATTTTCTGCCTCCTTTATACTATTATTTTGCATTATCCTACATTGACCCTTATTTCTGTATAGGTAGATAATTGCTTTTACATATTCTTCAATATTATTTTTCTGAATCAGCCATCCATTATGACCTTCCTTTACAACCCATGCATAATTAACATTATAATTTGCCAAAATAATATTTCCTGATGCCATTGCATCGATTAATGTATTGGGAAAGCCTTCGGCTTCCCATTCAGATGGGAATAAATATATATCATATTGTGACATTATCTCAATTACTTTTTCCCTTTCTGCTATACCGCAATACCTTGTCTCCTCAGAAAATTCTTTCATACAATTATCAAAATCACTCTTATAATTTAAATCAATCGGTCCATATATATCTAATATAAATTTTCCTCTAATCTCTTTATATTCATGTAGGGTTTGAGCAATTTTTATCGCAATATTAATTCCTTTATGATGATCTATTCTTGAAAGCGTACATATCCGTAAAATGTTATCTTCACCTTTCTTATCCATATTAATTGATGTATCTTTAAATGTTTTAAAATTAGGAACTAGCTGCACATTAGTAAATCCCATCTTCTTATATTGTTCTAAATTATAATTTGTTTGTACATAAATTCCATTAAGTTTTTGGGCTAGTTTCCTGACAAAATAATGATGCCTTAAATATTTATATCTTATTCCTCCAACAACAAATTCATAAATAGGTTTTTTTCTATTGAAAAAATAAATAAAAGGCATCGAAATAATATATCCTTTACTTGCCAAAATTATAATCGTAACATCTGATTTCAGATTACCTCTAATAATCTTATTTAATGCAATAAATGGTTTTCTTTTACACATAAATAAATCTGTAATAATAACATCATGTCCATTTTCTTTAATATAATTAATAATTTCATTTGTTTTAGTAATCTGTCCACCTATTAAATTTCCATTTCCCAAACTACAAACAATATTAAATATCATTTTAACCTTCTTCTCCTTGTTACATTCAGCAAGCATATATGTATGCTTAACATATATTCTATCTATATTGTGCTCCTACTGAATTCTCTTTTTCGCTTAAAGATATTGGTGTCTCACCACACCAATAACAAATTCAAAAACTTTTGTCTTCCCCAGTTTGTCTATCTATTTTATCACCAAAATTCCCAATTACTCTTATTCTTCTCATTTCAACTCTGATACAACAAATCTCAGCTTTCCGTTATTTGTACGTGGAATCTTTTCCACATATTGAATCTCATATTGTATGCGATCACCAAATCTTTCATTTATTAATTCCTTTATTTTTTTTTCATCTTTTTCACAATATAAATTGGATTTAACTATAAGTATCTTTACAAATGTTTTTTTAACTTGAACTATTTGTGCCTCAATCACATTATCTGCAGTTTTAAAAGTATGACCCAATCTTCCAATTTTACTTCCATCATCTAATACAATGTAATCTTCTACTCTGCCATCTATACTACAAATTTTTCTTCCAAATTGTGTTTTCTCAACTTCCGCCAAATCATGTGTATCATATCTGAGCAACGGCATAGCTTTATTCCAAAAGCTGGTACCGACAATATGAGTCATTCCATCATCCATTTGTATAAACTCTACAGCTGAATAATCTTCTATTACATATAATTCTCCTGGTATATAGTCTCTAAAGTATGCAACAGCCTCCGTTTGACCATATGTTTGAAACGGATTTACTGAAAATGCCTTCTTAATTTCATTTCTCTGCCTCTCAGTTACACTTTCAGATGCTAAAGTAATAGTTTTAATCTGATATGTTAATCGATACCCTGTTTCATTAATAAAAGAAGCCAAGAGCCCAACTGCAGATGGATATCCCTGGAGCCATTGCGGTTGATATTTATTCATTGCATCAATATAAGAATATAATGTTTCATTATTCATATGAAAAGTGCTAAACATGATTTGTCTTCCTGCATAATTAATTCTATAATATGGCGGTTTTTTCTGTGATGCTGGCACTATAGGTTTTCCCGCAAAATAAGCACACCACATTCCTCTATGAATGCCAATTTTCTCATGCTCGCGCCAGCCTATTGCCCACGCTTCCGCATCTGCATCATTTGTTATCCTATAATCCAATCCCGCTCCCGTAGTTCCACTTGTATGTAGATGTTTTACATAACTCTTATTTTTCACATATTCATCCGACTGAAAATCCTCATAATTTTCTCGAACTATTGCTTTGTCAATAATAGGTATTTTCCATAAATCATCCAATCCGGAAATCGACTCAATATTAACATTATTTTTATCAAATAATCTTTTATAAAACGGCACATGCCTATAGCAGTAGCAAACCATCTCTCGTATTTTTGCATCACGATATTGCATCTTTTCTTTCAAGCTCCATTGCTCTCGTTCTTTACACGCAATATAATGTTTCTTAAAAGTATTTCCATATCTTGTCTTTTGTATTTTCGCCCCTTTTGCTGTAACCGCTGTATTTTGCATAATTAACGGTAAATTATTGTATATTTTTATTGCACTCATCTATTTTAATTCCTCCTACCAAATCTCAATCACACTTTTCTCTTTCCATCCCTCTATGAGTTTTCAAGTATATGCATTCATTTCCCAATTATAACTTCACCACAGCAAACCCCTCAATCAAGACTTCTTTCTTCTGATTTTCAACCGTTGTTTCCAATCTATAAACTTGCTTTTCTTCATTAATAATTTCACTCACACATACATTTGCCACACAGACATCATCACAATATAGCGGCTTTTTAAATTTCAAATCTTGTTCTAAATAAATAGTACCCTCACCAGGCAGTAAAGTCCCTATTACTGTGCTTATCAGACTTCCCGTAAGCATTCCGTGTGCAATGCACTTTTCAAATCCGGCTTTCTTAGCCACATACTCGTTTGTATGTATTTTATTAAAATCACCCGTCAATTGAGCAAAAACATGAATATCCTCTTCCGTAATTTTTCTCAATAACGACGCCTTATCCCCAATATGTAACTTCTCCGCCATTTCATTCTCTCCCAGCCTTATTTTTATGCCTGCGTTTTACGCCATTCTTATAATATCTCCCTGGTATTCTGAAATAAAGTAAATCTCCATTCAAAGCACATTGCTCAACATATTTTTCAAATTCATATAAATCCGGTACAACAGACACATTAATATTTCCTATTTTGTCTTCCACAAGCAAGCCTTCTTTACGTAAACGATAACATCCATAATATTCAGTCATGTACTTTGTCCAGTACATTTTTCTTACGCGGCACTCTTTTTCTATCACTTTATCATCGGTTTTTATCTCATATTTCTTCTTCGTATACCATCCTTTTATCGGCCATAATTCATCCAGATAGTCTTCCGCAATATGTATTTCCGATAATGAATGATGTGCATGAATACCCAAGAATAAAACTTTAGCGTGCCTGTCTACACAGTGTTTCCATGCCGAATGTTTATCAAACGCCAAATCGGACTCCATTTCGTCCGAAAAGAAATCTTTCTTTTCTTTCCCCCAAGCCGACAACGTATTATTCGGATAATGACTTCTTACTACGTTTTCACTTTGCCAAAATAAATTTGTGAGCATTCCTGTCCATGCTTTTGTTTTATTTACGTCATATTGAAAAACTTCCTGGTAAATCTCGTCATACGTTAATTTCTCTTTTGTTTCCGGATATTGTGGATAGGTTGGCAATAATAAAGTCCCCTCATTACCCACAATATTTTTTAGAAACTCTATAATTTCTTCAGGATTCAATCCAAATCCTCGGATTCCTTTCATACTTGAATGAACAATTAGCGTATCGCCTTGTTTTATATTAAAAGATGCGAGATATTTTCGTAGCTCTTCAATATTTATACTCTCTTGCTTTAAGTCCTTTTCATTCGGGATAATCCTCTTTTTCAATAAACCAGATTCCAATAATTTCTTATAAATAGTCCTAGTTGCCACTTCCGCCGTTGGAAACCGTTCAAATATTTGCTGCATCATATCTTTCTCTCCATTCTATCTAGCTACCATCTGTTTCAATCCATAATGCTGTGCCATCATACTTCTTTACTGCAACTGGATAAATTAGCAGATTATCTTCCTGTATTACGGCTGGAAACATTATTTTTCCATATTGAAATAATTTCATGGGGAAAATATCTTTCTTATATTTAGCTAGCACTTTGCAATTCAAGTTAGAATCAACATAGATTAAATGAACCTCATCCGATAATATTCCGGTGCCACGTTTTTGAGAAATCCATGATAAAATCCCTCGATTACTTTCATCAGGTTCCACTGTCGTCGAAAATAAAAAACCATTATGAAACGATGTTCCATAAATACAAGAACCATTTATACTGCAAACACTCGTCGGTTCTTCTTCTCTTAACAGATAAATATAATTTTTCTCATTTACTGCATCTGTTGCAAAGAGCAATCCTTTGTCTGTGTCAAATCCAACTACGGCTCTATATTTCTGCTGACCAACCCACTTAGGTATAACTGTCTTAAAATCACTATCGCTTTCATATATTCCGGAATAATCCCCCCAGTCTCCAGTAAACACATAATACCCCCCGTTTTTTTTAGGTACAATATTGTGAATATGTCGTATCGTTCCCGCTTCAAATTTGTAGACTTTCTCCACAACCATTTCTTTTGTCAATCCATATATATAAACTTCTCTATGAGCTGAGTTAGAGCCATAGTCTCCCCACAGCGCTATCCACTTATCCGATGCCGCGCACATATTTAGCGGTTCAGAAAACTGTTCTCTTACATTCATAGTAAAACACACTTTCTTTGCATTTATATCTATGAGGAATAATTTCTTTTGACTGCTAATCAATATATAACTTGTATCAATAACCGCTGCACATTTGGGCTCACGCCTGAACAATCTGACAGTTGCACGATTTATGTCTTTCCATGATGCCGGATACAAATCGACTATTTTTTCAAAGTATCCGCTTTTCTTGATATAAATAGCTCCATTTTTATAAAAATAATAATCATCATGAAGAAACGCCAGCGGCATATAGCCTTTATTTTCTTTCTTCTGTGTGCTCTGTCTCATAAATGATAACTCCATCCACTCCACAGCAAAATCCTGCTATAGATACTCTGGGAATAATATATTTACAGGTTACTAAAGTCAGCGCAATATCTCCTATCCAGATTACCAAAACAATCACTACTGGAATATTAATCTTCAAAACCGTGCAAACAAGCGTCCTAAAAAATGTAAGCAGATACCCATTGAATAAATATATCTGCAAAGAATAGCGGCTACATTTAACAAGTAACTGGTGCAGCCATTTCGTAAAATAATTTTTCCCCCACAGCCCACTTATCAAATTGGCACAGCAGAATAAAAATATAATTATTGCGATAGCCCTAACAAAGTGCATAATATTCCCCAAATCATATTGTCTGATTGTTTCAACAGAATCAATCAGACAATACGCAATAAACGAGGCGGTTCCAAGAAATACCTGCTTTCGTCTCCGCCCCCCCCAAGTTGTCTTTTTAATACAATTTCCAAAAATGAAATATGGAAGATAATAAAACAATCTATTAATCATAAAAAACGAAGGTAGTTCCACGATTTCACAAATAAGCAGAAGCAGAATACCAAGTACTATTTTCTTCCACATTCTGTTCACAACTTTCTCTATAAACGGGTAAACTGCAAATAAAATAAACGATGTATATAAGAACCAATAATTTCCGCCATAGTAAAGAAACTTAGTCATTCCATACGTTATTGATTCCGTACCATTTACAAGCGCTCCCCCAAGTGCCTTGCAAAGCAGGGTAAATACGCCAAAAAATATATATGGGAGCAATATTCTTTTTGCTTTCTTTACAATATAATCTCTGTAATTCTCACATTTATAAACCGTTCCTGCCAGCACAAAAAATAATTCCATATGAAAAGTATATATAAAATGTTGTATTGTTTTACACCATGGGACACCTGATATATCTACCGGATATACAATAAATGAATGTCCTAAAATCATAAGTATTGCTGCTAATCCTCTTAAAACATCTACTTCATCATTGCGTCTCTTTTGATTCATACATGATATACTCCTTCTAGTTGACCTATATTATTACAGTCAAACACCACTTTTCCACATTTTTATTGCAAAATAAAAGACCTAACGCACTATACCGCATCAGATCTTTTACTCAGTATTCAATTATTAACCATTCCTACTTGTCAGATTTCAAGCTCCTTCCATACACTCTTCACCTGCATAACGGTACAATTACAACTGTACTCTCCTTTTAACTGTTTATAGGGTAGACCTCATAATATAACTGGTTTCCTACACATACACGCTTTGCATAAAAATTGCTACCAAGCATTATATTACAAACCAGTGTAAATATTGAATCTGCTATTTCACATACATCATTTTCCACATTAGCGTTATTAGAATAGATGACCTGCGCACAATCATCAACTAATTGAGTAACCCTTATTTTTAACGGATATCTATTGTTTTTTATATCCTTTTCATATTTCATAAATTCCATTTTCAGATTATCAACATGTTCATACAAAATATCTAATATTGCAAGATTTTTCAGCCCCTTTTTAATTCGCGGATTATTTTCTCCGCCAACTTCCAAAAATCCATTAAATTGAGATTTTACTACTTGTATATACTGATCCCCTATATTCCCATAATTAACTCCATAGTTTATATTTTTTCCATCCATAACATTCTCCTTCTATTTTTGTATTGTTGTTAAAAAGTACGATGACAACTTATCAATAAGATTCCAAAAATTCGGACTTGACACAATCTTTTTTAATCCATTACAAGCAGTTTTTATAAAATGTTTTCGAGGGGTGCTATTCTCTGCTTCTTCCTTGATAACCGAAAGATATTCCTCAGCTTCTTCTCTCTCTTCTGTTGTAATATCCATTTGATCCATGGTAGATTGAATCTGTGAAAGAATCTGAGACAATTCATCTAATTCAACTTTATTATACTCTGTATAGCTATCACCTATATTACCTGTATTAACACCCAAATTCACATTTTTTCCAATCATTAATGCTGCCTCCTTTTAATTTGATTTTAATCTTATTTATAAGCTTGCTCGTGCCGCATCATATCCTGACTGTATATATACTTTCAAAAATTTTTCGGCGCACTGTGAAGGACCAATCCATAGTACCGCTTCATAGGAATTTCTAGCATATAATACTACTTTATAAGGAATCCATAGTGAAAGTTCATTTGTCAATTCATCCGCTATATCCTGAAAAATCTTATTGACTGCAATAAACACATCTTCTCTATATGACTTCACTTTACATTCGTTTTCCAGAATTAGATCTAACTCACCAGCATAATCATTTTCTATCCGTCGTGAGCCATAGTATGATCCGTTACAGCGCGGCACTTCATCTTTCAAACAAATTTTTGCTTGCCATTTTATATATGCAATCCACTTCTTCGTATGAAGGTTCTTTTTACAATACTGATATAATTCTTCTGCATTTTTCATAGGCTTTCTCCTTTCGGCTATCATTCTTTCATTGCTTCAAGTATCATGTCGCTCATATTCTTCCAGCACTCTCTAAAAAAATAAAAGACCTAACGCACCACGCCGCGCCAGATCTTTTACTCAATATTCAATTATTAACCATTCCTAATTATCAGATATCAAATGCCTTCCGTATATCCTGCACCTGCGTGACGGTACAATCACATTTCTCTGCAATAGCCTTGTTATCAGTCGTGCCTGCTTGAACTGCCTTAAATACTTTCACGCTTAATGCGACTCCAGTGTCTATTCCACGCTTCTCGCCTATTTCCACTCCACGCTTTTCACCTATTTTCACTCCGCGTTGTTCTATCCTGTCCAAAACTGCATCCACTCTAACACCCCCATTTGCTGCCACTTTCTCAGGCTCTTCCTTCTACACCTTTTTAGCATATAGTTCCCTTAATTCTTTCACCCTGTCCTGTCTCTTCTGCATCGCATTTGTTACCGTAGGATTTATATCTTTCCAGCTTATATCTGCGCCTTGTCTACCTAATATAATCAAAGCGTCATACAATGACTTAACCGATACCTTTCTTTTACTGGAAAAAAATTTACTTGCAAGCAGTTTTGAGCCTGCATCGTCCGACATAAAGTACATATATCTCATTTTCCCCGCCATATAAAGCGAACGTATCTCTCCGAGACTTTCTCCTTTTCCTTCATATGTATATATATCACATTCGTTGGGAAAATCAAAATAATTCAATGTTTCATACGCGTCTTTGAAATATTGTTCATACTCTTCCTTGTCTTCATCTTTTAAATATTCTGCATAGTGGACAATTAAAATTTTGTTGTCATTCAGCAGACTTTTTAAATATTTGTTTCCCTTAAGTTCGGTATTTGCTACAAACTCATGCATAACAGGTATCATGCCCAGATTATCCATTACTTTTAAGAATAAACTTGTTCCCATTTCATACTCTGTGATATTCCGAAAAAAGTCTGCGTCTATTACCGCTTTTATCTGTTCATCCATATTCAGTCCCCAAAATTATAGCTTTCTTCTCTTACGGCAGTTCGTTCCAAATGAAACAGTTCTCTGAGACGGGCTATCCTCTTATCCGGATATACCTCATTCTGTTCTAATAAGTTGATATCGCTTTCCATACTTGCCATAGAAAAAGCCTTGTTGACTGTTTCCAACCGTGTGTACTGATTTTCAACAATCAATCTTTTATAGAGTTCATATTGTTCCTCAAATCCTTTTATAAATTTTTCTTCTTCATGTTCCTCTATATATCCCAGTTCAATAAACCTTCTAATAACGGCTTTGTAAGGTGTACAAAAGTAATTCATCAAATATGTTATTAGGCGAACCATCATTTCTGTGTATATATACGATCCTTTATAACCATATTCTTTCAACTTATCATTTAATTCTTTTACAAAAATCTCTTTAGGGAGCAGCAGTTCCGCTGCGAAGCGATTAACTAAATCCTCAGAGTCCAAATCAGGCTGGTCAAGTTTTTCTTTTACATAGACATCAACCTTCCATACGTGACCTAATTCGTGCGCCGCCGTCCATGTTTGTTCCTGCACCGCCTTAGTTGTATTGACAAATACAAACTGTTCCATCTTGCCGTTCAATGGCTTCATTACATGACAGCCTTCAATTTTACTGTCATTCAACGCATAATATAGAACAACACATTCATTTTTTAATACGTCAAATACATCATCTCTGATGATTTCATTTACAATATTTTTTTCTCTCTTTTTAGCGGTAATAAATTCCTGAATCACTGACACTATTTCTTCGTTCTTACCAATCATCTCGCTGCCTTTCAAAAAAGCCATCTACCTAAATAGACGGCTTTAACCCTTCCTCTACTAAAACTTCCTGTATATCACAATAAATATCAAATAAGTCTAAGATTTCTTTTTTATTCTCAGCAGTAGAAAATTCTCCCCTGCATTCCAGACAACCTGCACTTTCATAACATTCGTCTTCGAGCTGCTCGTATAAAGTTTCTACCGATACCCCTAATGCTTCTGACACCTGCTCCTGTTCCTTCTTGTCAAGAAAAAGGCGCGAATCCATAATTTTTTGGATTTCATACTCGGAATATCCCAGTCTGTCTGCAAGCTGTCCAGGCTGCATTCCTTTTTGTTTTAAGTAGAACCGCATATTACTGCCAAATACTCTACTTTTCTTTTTCATTGTCATCCTCCCGTAGTATATATAACTCCATCTTCACTTTTATATAATATATATCGGTATCTTCCATTAATATTATATCATATTTTTTTGATTTTGAGTCATATTTATAAAACTTCCTAACTTAATTTAAGTATAGCAGACTTGTTATTTATGTCAACTATTTAACGCTCTAAGCAACATCTCGCCCCCCAAAAACGCATCTTCAATCACTTCATTCCTTCTCTTCCCATGCAATACATCTGCAATGTACCGATACTCATCACGTATCCCCTTATCTTGTTTCAACTTCGTCTCCACATGCTTATTCGCACTGTATGTTGTCAAACTTACATAATTATTCAATTCACAAATTGAACCGTTAGAAAATACCCTAAGCTGCTCTTTAGGATACTTCTTGCTCCCCATCGAAGTATAAATCACATTTCCCACCGCGCCGGATTCAAACTGCAAATTAATCACCGCATTGTCTTTCTTTGGATACGCTGCATTATCCGCAAACGCTATCTGTACTCCCGTCAGCCTGCTTTCGTCAAGGCTCTGTATCGTATCGATAAAATGGCACGCCTCACCTACAATGCGCCCGCCGCCCTTTTTCTCATCCTGCACCCAATGTTCCGCCGGAATAAAGCCTGCATTGGCAATATAACTATAAACTGCTGGGATTTTGTCTGTCTGAAGCGTTCTCTTAATCTGCTTCACAAGCGGCGCATGCCTGCGGTTTAAGCCGCAGAAAAGTTCACTATTGCCTTTTTCATAGGCTTCCTTAATCTTCTTAAGCTCCTCTATAGTCAGGCAAAGCGGCTTTTCGCAATAGACATGTTTGCCGGCTTCCAAAGCTTCAACTATAAATTTCGCATGGCTGTTATGCTGCGTCGAAATTGCAATTAAATCGATGGAACCATCTTCCAATAATTTTCTATAGTTATTCGTCGTATACTCAAATGAAAACATATCATTTGCCTGAGCCGACGCATTGCCTCCGGTTGTGGCAAGTCCTTTGAAATTAAACAATCCTGTTTCCTGCATAATCGGAAGCATTGTCGCGCGCGCAAAGTTTCCTGCGCCAATCAAGCCCAAGTTTATTTTTCCGCTTATTATCCGTTTCTGTGGTACTGTCCGGTTTATCTCGACGTCTTCCGCCATTGATACTGTCGATTTTATCCTGCTGCTTACTGAATGCTTCTGCGATATTATTTGGTTATTTTTTATTATACTCTGCCATTTTCCTGCATTTTCTTTATATTCTAATAAGATACCGATATATTTTTCATGCTTCGGATTATTTGTCAGCATTTCATAGGCGTCCGGAGCATTTTCAAAAGGAAAAATATGCGTAATCATATCGTCCTGCACCATAGGAGCGCGCAATCTTAAAGCTTAGCTCTTTATTATAAAACGGGCGTCTGTCCAGATTCATTTTGGTAACGCCAATCATGCAGATAATCGCCCTGTCTCTTGTGATTGCTTCTGACAATTCAATAGGCGCGTTGCTATCCGTCGCAGCCGTAATAATGACTTTATCCACGCCTCTGCCATTTGTCAAAGAAAGCGCCGTATCTGCCGCATGGTCGTCTGTTGAATTAATGAATGCTTTTAGCTTTGTATCAGGAAGTGTTTTATCAGCAACGTCAAAGCCTATTACATCACAGCCATAAGCGTACAATATTCGGGATACAATATGTCCTAACAGTCCTAAGCCAATAACGGCGACTGTCTCACCCGGTGTTACTTCCGCCTGATGAATCCCTTCCAGCGCGATTCCGCCTAATGCGCTAAACGCTGCCTGACGTATATCTTCAATCTCATTCGGGACTTTTTCGACAAGGTTGTGTCCGACGCGGTTTACTTCGCTATGATAAGCCGAACCAACCATCGCTACAAGGTCGCCTTTGCTTACTTTTGTAACGCCCTTTCCCGCTTCTACGACTCTGCCCACACCGGAATATCCCATAGGCATTGGTTCTTTTAACTTTCCAAAAGCAGCCTCTACGGTTGTAAAGATGCCGTCTGTTGCCATCTTATCTGTTACTTTTTTGACCTGATCCGGTCTTTCTAAGCATTTTTGTATCAGGTTTTTCTCGCCAAACGAAGTGAGCGTTCTCTCTGTTCCGGCGCTGACGACAGAATATAGCGTTTCGACAATTACCATATTGTCTTTTACTACCGGCGCCGGCGTTTCATGTATTTTCATTTTTCCATCATTTACTGATAAAAATAATTGTTTCATTATAATAAGTATGCCCCTTTCTCACTTTTTCACATTTTATGCAAAAAATAAAAGACCTAACGTGTATCACCGCATCAGATCTTTTACTCAATATTCAATTATTAACCATTTCTAATTATCAGATATCAAATGCCTTCCGTATATCCTGTACTTGCGTGACAGTACAACCGCATTTCTTTGCAATAGCCTTGTTATCCGTCATGCCTGCTTGAACTGCTTTAAATACTTGTGCGCTTAAGATAAATCCTTTGTTCTCACCTATCTTAATTCCACGCTTCTCGCCGCACTTCTCTATTTCGTCCAGAACTGCATCCACACTAACACCCCCATCCGCTGCCACTTTTTCAGGATTTTTTTTAATATATCTACAACATTCTTTATAATAGCGCTTATCGCGCTTGATTACACTTATAGCATACCATGTCTCCTTGAACTTCGCAATATAACCTTTGAGCTTTTCTTTGTCATATTTTTCACGGAGCATATGGAAAAATATCTTCAGGTCTCCGCTAAACTGTTCGACCTGTTCATCAGAAATATGCCTTGCATCAAGGATGTACACCGGGTAATTCGGAATATACCGCCTAATCCAGTCCTCTTTGTCCACCGATATGTCAAACATGTCATATAGTTCTCGCGGTCCGTCCCATTCATTGACTCCCACATAGAATATGAGTGTGAGCACCGGGAGAATCTTCGTTCCTTTCGGGACTCCACCGACCGGATTGAAGTCTTCTCCTTTCACGATAGCGCGTATTCTGGCTTCATTGCACTGGTGTTCATATGCGTCAGCATCATAACCCATGCAGCGTACCGGCATGTAATAATGCACATCCGTTTGTTCTTCTATCCCTAATATTATACGGAAGCAGACGCCCATCTTTGCCAGTTTTTTGACGTCCCTGAATTTCTCCTTGAATTTCAACTGTCCATCTGCAAGTTCAACTGCCTTGCCATTCACGCTGTCAAGCTCTGTAAGGTCTTCCGGGCGTATATCTCCAGTTCCTTGAAATACTGCTACATTGAACAGTTCCGCAAATATCGCTGAAATCTTTAAAAATTCTTTTGTACCTATATCTATTTTCCCCATTTTCGTTCCTTCTATTTATAGATTTCACATGTGATAGATATAGTGTACCATATTTGATACTATTTTGTCAAACATATGTTCGATGATTTCTGTTTTATTTTTTCGTTTTCGTTGACATTTTTAAGTCTGTCTCCTTTCTATTCACCGTTTTAAAAGTGCTTTATAAGATGCCCCTAATCGGACAATTCTTTTCGGACATCATTTGTCCTATTAAAATTCTACTATTTGCAGACATAGTAAATTTAACTTTTTTATCGCCTCTCCTACAGCCTATATACTCCTTCAAGCCCGCACACACGCCTTGTATCAAAAATTACTTTATTTTCCAGCTTGTCCATATGATTACGGATTTCATCATGCCCTACCATAATCACCACCATATCCACATCTTGCAAAAAGTTATCCAAATCATGATATTGATTTTCCACCACATCTTTTACCACGAACGGATCATATACTTTCACATGGCTCCCGCACAAATGCCTCTCCATTGATTCAAGCATCTGCAGTGTTGGCGATTCCCGCATATCGTCTACATTTTCTTTATAGGTCAGTCCATACAGCCCCACTTTGCTTATGTCTGTCATATGATTTTCTTTCATGATTTCATATATTCTATTCAATACAAAATCAGGCATACCATCGTTTGTCTTCATTGACTCATCAATTACTTTAGCGAGGCTCGGATAATCGCCTACCAAAAACCACGGATCGACAGAAATACAATGTCCGCCGACTCCGGGACCGGGTTGAAGAATATTTACCCGTGGATGCATATTGCAAATTCTGATAATCTCGTACACATCCATATCATCATGTCTGCATATCTTAGCAAGCTCATTGGCAAAGGCAATGTTTACCGCCCTATATGTGTTCTCAACCACCTTTGTCATTTCCGCAGTACAGATATCAGTGACTACAATTTCTCCCTGGCAAAAAGACGCATAATATGATTTAATTTTTTCTCCGATTTCCCTGCTGTCCGCGCCGATTGTTCTATTATTATGAAGCAGCTCATATATCATATTGCCCGGTATAATTCTCTCCGGCGCATGCACCAGATGAATTTTTTTACCTGTTATGTATGCCTCCGACTCAACAATCGGTCTGATTTGTTTATTAATCGTCCCCGGTGAAATCGTTGATTCAATTACAATAATCGCTTCCTGTTCTGCAACCTTCAAAACCTCTCTGATTGCTGCAATCACATAAGAAGCGTCAACTTTTTTTGAGAATTTATCATACGGGGTTGGTACAGAGATTATGTATGTATCTGTAGATTGATACTCTGTTGTAAATTTGATACCGCTTTTCACCGCTGTCTGAAATAATTCCTCTAAACCTTCTTCTTTAAATGTTGTGCGTCCATTGTTTAGAGTTTTGACAAGCTCTTCATTATAGTCTGTTCCGATAATCTCCACGCCATGCGACGCCATCATAAGCGCAGTCGGTAAGCCAATATATCCAAGTCCTATTATATTAATCATTTTAATAACCCTGCTCCTTCTTTATCCCACGGATTTATGCCTAAGCTTCTATCAGTTTTATATCCACACATATTTTCGTCTCTTTTTCAAATGATGTCCTGATTTCCAGCACTTCTTTTTTCTCCAACCTGCCAAAATCCCGCGCAAATGCACAGATTTCCCCTTCTTTGTGAATTACCCCTCTGCTCTCTGCCGGAATCCGAATATCTGCCAGCTTATCAGCACCATGCCATACAGAAGCCTGTCCTTCATTATCCATTACATAATGATAATCTGGAACTATATGAAAGAACTGCCTAGCCTCATGTTTTTTCTTATCTTTTGCATGAACGCAGTCCATAATTACAATATTCTTTTCCGTCAAATTTATTTTTCTAAGAAAGCCATCTCCGCGGTATGATTGAAATTTACCGGTTACACACTGATTTTCAATTTTACATTCTATTTTGGACAGTCTTCTTGCCGCCCTGTGTTCTCCCCATAGCTCTGCCTGTTCTCTTTCATCAATCATAATTGTGTTGTGTGCCTTTGTTGAGCGGAAAAACTGTCTCAATTTTCCCTGATACTGATATGTTCCTGAGTTAGCAAATAATGTTTTTCCATCTACGGATAGTTCAAAACTCAGGCAGTCACAGTGCGCATGTCCGCCCATATAAGAAGGTCCAATCTGTCCGCAGTCAAATATTAGAGCATTCTTAGCATTTCCGCCATTCCTACCATTTTTATCGCTTCTGCCGGCATACAATTTATAGTAACCCGCTGCGTCAAAAACCTTCTTGCTATCTGGTATATTACAGCCTTTTGTCATAAAAACTGTCGTTTCATCAGCTATATTTCCACCTATAACTCCTTGTACTGCTTTCAACAGGCTCCTCGTACTTTTTGCCACGTTATCGCCTGCGTCGTTAAACAATGGCGTGCCCTGAAATCCGCATGAAATAGATGACAACGCCACTGCCATACGTTTTATTGTCAATGCAAACTCTAATGCTATGTTATTATTATCCTTCAGCGCCCTATATACCCTCAGCATATCCTCCAGAATAATTTTATGGTATAAGATGCTGCGCTCATAGTGGAGTCCGTCCGAAAGAATCTGTTCATCAACCTGCTCTCTGAATTTAACCAAATATCTTCTATAATTATTTTTTTCATCAAACAATATACTGCAGACTAAAATTGTCTTTAAATTTTCAAAGTAATGATTTGCCAGCAGAGCCCGCTCTTGTGTTACAAGCAGATATCGATATTGCTGATAAATACTTTCTAACAACTTTTTCTCTAAAGCGGTTCCTTTAAGCTTGTCCTGCAATATATTCATACATATTAAAAGATTGGGTATCCGCATAGATATTGTGTATGGTTCAAAGCTATCTCTTGCAGGATACTCAATCCACATATTGACATATTCACACCATTTTTTAAAATATACTTCTGTTTTGTTATATTTTTCATCATACATTTTATCGTATGTCTTATCGTTCGTTTTACCATTCCGGCAGGCAACAGCAAGCGGAATCAAAAACTCCAAATAGTGAAGGTTATAATTCCAAAGGTGAGAGGCTTCTGTTACCTCCCATTTTGTAAGATTAAGTAAATGTTTTTCATGCAGAATTTCTATTTTATTTTCCAGTAAGTCCTCTACATGATAACGCGATAAATAGTCTCTATCAAAATCCAATTCAGGAATTAAAATGTCTACAGGAATTAGACCTTCTGCACTTTCCCGCATAATCCGCTTGCGCAGCTTTTCTTTTCGTCTACCCAACAGCCGATTACGAACCTGATATATAATCTGCGTAAATTTTAGGTATTTTATTGTATTTATATATAATAATATTCTATTCAGCTTACTTAACTTTTCCATTTTATTTAATTTATCTGCTTTATTATTACTATTCACAACTTTTGAGCCGCATTCATTACTGTGAGTAGTATTACTTTATTTAATCCTGACACATTTCCATTAACTCCTTTGCCAAAACCTGCGCAGAGTATTGTATGGAATATTTATTTTGCATTAATTCTATTGCTTGGTTTTTACTCTGCTCCATCGTTTCTTTATTCTCATTATCATAATTATTATATAAATTATATAGCTGCAAAAATCCACTCCACAATTTATCCGTCTGATTCGGTTTAACTGCTACTCCTAAGCCAGACTCTTCCAATACGGATACCGCATCGCCTTCTGCCGCTAATAATACCGGACAACCGACGCCCAATGCTTCATATATTTTCGTGGGAATACTATCTTTCAAGTTTTCATTTACTAATGGTACGAAGCTTATATCTGCTGTCTTTAATACTGTGTAAATCTCCTGATTGGATAATTTGCCACCAAAAAACACATTGTCAAGATAATTCTCGCTGACATATTTTCGCAGTTCCCGTTCTTCCACGCCTTTCCCATATAGCATAAACCTTGCATTAAGCCCATTCTCCTTAGCCTTCCCCGCGATATACAACAACTGTTTCAAGCCCTGTGCCAATCCCAGATTTCCGGTATATACGCAAGTGAAGGTATTTTGCGCAGTTATTTTATCATATAACTCCTTATTTATTTTATTTTCCAGAAAATGTATATCAAATCCGTTAGGAATTTTAACGATTTTTTTATGCGGCGCATATTCTTTTAATTTATTTACTTTTCCATCGCTGACTGCCGTGATTAAATCAGAATGTTTTAGCATAAAATCCCTGATAAAACGAAAGACTTTGTAGTAAATGCTGCTTTGTGTAAATTCATTCATCTCCACTGCTACATCTGGCCAGATATCGCGAACATCATATACAAGTTTGGCGCGTTTAAGCTTCGCTATAATCCAGCCTGCGATACTGACCATGGCAGGCGGCGTCGTTGTCAGCACAACATCGATTTTTCCAGACCTTATCGCCATAAATATTGAAGTAATTGCGAAGCCTACGCTATTCGCCAGCCTATAAAAGCTATTTTTCTTCTTAAGCGGAATCGTAGGGCAATAGGTAATCTCAGGTTCTTTGGCAATTTCGCTGCTCCCCGGCGTCAAAACTACGACTTTTGCTTCCTGCTGCTTTAAAATCTCCTTAAAAGCGCGGACTCTCTTCGTACAAGGATTATCTATCAAATATGGATCTCCCATATGAATTAATACTCTCAACTTTGTTTTTCTCCCATGTGACGCACAATAAAAGGAGCCCTTCGGCTCCTTTTTTAAAATTAGTCTTATCTCCACTCCCATTCCTCAATCACACAGGAATGCTCTTTTGTTTCCTTATCATAGTTTATTCCCACCAGCAATAAATTCCCCTTATATTCTTCCAATGCCTGCACATATTCTTTTGCCTTAATCTGTTCGATTGCGCCTTCGGCAGATTTATTATACTTAAGTTCAACTATCATCGCCGGCTTATCCGAACTACGTCTTGGCAGAAATGCTATGTCTGCATATCCCTTTCCGCTCGGCAATTCGCGAATCAAAGTATACTCATTTATCGCATTGTAATATGCTAACGAAATAACACAGCTAAGCGCATTTTCATCATTATACTCAAGTATGGAAGCATTAGCCATGTGAACCTCGCTGATTCCTTTTGCTACGGTCTCAGCGTCCTTATTCCATGTATTACTAAGTAAACGGTCCGATTGTTTGATTGCCTGTATCACGGGCGTCCAGTCGGTCCCTTGTATTGCATTGGCAAAAGCGGCACGCACCTCTTCATTGGGGATATAAACTTCTCCTACATCTCTGTCATATGCCAAATACCCCAAATGAATTAGCACTGTCAGCACATCATCTCTATTTTTAAAATTAGTCATATCATTTTCAAAAGTATCCCTATTAATACGACACCGTTCTCCCGTAAGCATCTGTACAACAGAGCTCTTCAAACCATCAAAATCCATACTGATATAGTCTTGCAATGCTTCATAAGCCACGGTTTTAGTCCAATAATTTGCAATCTTTTTGCGGCGAATTGCATCAACTACCGATTTGGGATTGTATACATGCAGGTCTTCTCTTAATAAATATCCGTCATACCAACGCTGCATTTCTTCAAAACTCATATTATATTTTTTGCATAGCGCGATAACTTCTTTTTCTGTAAAACCGACGTATTCTGCAAGGATATCCGAAGCCGCCATTGTAAATTCATCAAAGTTATTTAAGGCAGATTCACTATTATATTTTTTTATTGGAAGAATACCTGTAATATAGGCAAGAGCTATACTATCTCTGGACTGCACTCCTTTAAAAAGTCCACGCAACAATGCAATATAAGCTTCCTGCGCATCTTTATCATACTTATCTTCTCTGAAAATCGCATCCCACTCATCAATTATAATGACAAACTCTGCTCCAGTTGCATTATGGATTTTTGATAATGCAAAAGGAAGCATATTATCTTTTTCAGATAATATTCCCGGATAAATTGTTTTTAGTTCATCAATCACACACTCTTCTACATATAAAACCGTTTTCAAAGAATCCTTTAACTGCATCAACATATATGCAATATCCAAATGAATAACATCATACTTATTCAGATATTCTTCATAATCAGCTGACTCTGCAATTTTTAAATCGTCAAACAATTTTCTTGAATCGCAGCCTTTTCCATAATACGCTGCAATCATTCCCGCCGCCATACTTTTTCCAAACCTTCGCGGTCTGCTGGAACAGATACAACGCTGTTCTGTTCCAAGCACAGAATTTGTATATTCAAGAAGCCCCGTCTTGTCCACATATATCTGCGATTTTTTGGCGCTTGTGAAGCTTGAGTTTCCACGATTTACATAAATTCCCATATTTTCTCCTATTTTTGCAAATACGTTTACTTTTTTATTATTTAATTATACTATTCTATGGAGAATTTATCAATAAATGTTTAAACGTTGTTTTATCTAAATACAGTTCATTTGCAACAGTTCAAGCTTACCCTTCCTTCACCAATATCTCCACCCCCACCTGTGTCTCCACGACGCGCCCCATCATTTCTATTGCTATCCATGCGGTACGCTTATGGCGGTCTATGCGGCGGATACAGCCTTCAAGTCCCTTAAGCGGACCGTCGGTAATAACAGTTTTTCCACCTTGTATAATGCCCTGCGACAGTTCTACCAGCCCATCATCATTTACCAGACGTTCAAGAAACAAAACCTCCTGCTCGCTCAGCGGTATTATATCCTTGCCGGCGCCGATTAGCTTCGTTAGTCCAATTATGCTTTTTAAATCAATAAACAGTTCTTCCAGTGCATCGCTGATAATAAACACATATCCCGGAAAGAGTATCCGCTGCTCCATGTGCCACGCTCCCCCATATCTACGTTTCTTCTCATAGTATGGAATATAGCAGCGTTCCATTATTTCAGGCGCAATCTTTTTACTGCACTGTACCCTTATGCTCTCCTCCGTGCCCGCACGAACCTGCACGACATAGTGCACGACGCATCATCTCCTTAATTAATATTCAGCGTAACTGTTGTACAACTGCCACACTGAAGATTTTTGGGTATGCTTCGCCACTTCGTCCCGTAAGGCGAATTTTTACCCTCTATATGACATCTCACCCTTCTGAATGCGGCAAAGCGACAATTCATTCGGTTAAGAATTTTTACGAAAACCCTTCCGTACTTTCCGGAATAAAGATAATTTTTATAGTCAGAAATATTAACTGTAAATCAAGCAGAAGCGACTGGCGTTCGATGTACATAAGGTCCATCTTAAGCTTGTCCTCTGCGCTGGTATTGTACTTTCCGTATATCTGGGCGTAGCCCGTGAGTCCGCCCCGCACTCTTAAGCGGTAAGCAAATTCCGGAAGCGCCTCTGTATATTTTTCTACATGTTCAACCCTCTCCGGCCGCGGTCCTACAACCGACATATCGCCTTTAAGTATGTTAATAAGTTGTGGTATCTCATCAAATCTAGTGGCGCGGATTACATGTCCTACGTGTGTGATTCTGTCATCGCCCACTGTGCACACTCTCGCTCCGTCTTTCTCAGCGTCCGGACGCATACTGCGGAATTTCAAGATATCAAAAACCCTGCCGCCCTTCGTAACGCGCTTTTGTTTAAAAAATATCGGTCCGCCGTCCTCAATTTTTATTGCTGCTGCAATAATCAGCATAAACGGGGAAAACAAAAGCAGCATAACTGCCGACACGAAAATATCCATTATTCTTTTGCCCGCATACTCGCTGACGCCTGATTTGGCTTTGAGAAGCGGCGTATCTATCATATGGCGGTTTTCAAAATTAGTCAGCAGAATATCTTCTATGCGGGGCGTAGTGTAGATGTTTTTCCCCATCTGAATGCTCTCTGCAAGCAGCCGCACGCGGATGTCTTCTTCTACCTGATAGAGCATGACTGTGTTATATTTTCTTATTTTATTAAGCAATTCCTCTATTAGCAGGCTGTCCGGCACTGTTTCGTGTATCTGGAACATATGCGGAAGTTTTTTTCTGATTTTTTCCTCAAAAGAGGTTTCCGACGCTACGGCGTTCTGTTCTTCGTCTTGTTCTTTAAGTATGCTGCCATATATAAGTATCGCGTCCTGCGGCGGAATGTTCTGTAGAAAATAATGCTTTGCCGATACTATAAGTACGATGCTTCCTACAAGTTGTATAAGAGCCGCTATGACGCCCGGCAGTATATCCACTACGCCGCCGCGCATTAGGCAGCATTCCAGATATAAGCACAGGTCTGCTATCCCGAATGCGAGAAGTTGTGAAAGTATAAGCTCCGTAATTCTATATGTCCCTATTTTAAAAGCGTCATAAAGTTTTCCGAGGGCTATATATATCACCAGATACAGAAAGACCGATATTAACATAGTCTCCAGCCTGAACTCTGCATATGCCTGTCCGTTATAGAACAACGCCCACACATAGCAGAAAATTATAATATTCCAGAATGGTATCAAGCCTTTGATAATTTTTAAAAATCTGTCATATTTTCTCATTTTTTACATCATCGCCGGATTTATTATTTTTTTTACTGCGAATTGCTGCAAGTTCTATTCTTAGTCCATCTACGCCCCAGACAAGTGCGACGAGCAGTATCATAGCGCCCACGCCGATTAGCATTTTCTTCGCTACCGCTATTATGCCCCCTGCTGTATGGAACTGTGCCGGAACCGCGATTTTAACCGCGTTGGAAAAGAGGGTAGTCGAGTAGTATTCCTCTGTAGTATCCTCTATAAGCTGTGTCCACTCAGACAACTTAACAGTCAGACGTTCAAGCATTTCGTCCGCCCTGTCATATTCGCTCTGGGTGTTCGTTTTCGACGACTCTATTATTGTATTAAACTGTGTATACATATCGTTAATTTCAGTATTAATAGTCGCTATCTGGTCTGTTAATTCTATTTTTCTTTCAATTAGCTGGTCGTAATATTCACTGTTCTGCTTAATTTCCTGAGTCGTTTCCTGACTGCTGACAATTACCACAGGATCTTTTTCATATGTATCTATGGTTTCCTGTGTAGCCGCAAGCTGTTGCTGCAATGATGACAGTTCCATATTATCTTTTTTAATCCTGTAAGCGTAGTATTCAACCTGCCGCTCCTTATCCTTAGTGAGCGTATTGGTTTCAATATATGACGATAGATTCGCCATATCGACATTTTCTATTGTTTCAAGCGAAGTCACGATATCGCCAAAGGAAAGTCCCGTATTCACGGAACGGAAATCCGGCGCCTGCTCCTGCCTCTCCTGCACATATGTAAGCATGATGTCCATCTGCGACTGCAGCATATCCACTGACTCTGCATAGTCATAGTCTTTATACTCAATTAAGTTAGACGTTACGGTGAGCACTTCCGTATTGGCGTAAGTCTCCAGAAAATATGTCTTATAGCTTTCCAGAAGAGCATTGAGTATATCTCTCGTTTCTGTGCCGGAGATTCCCTTAATCTGATACAGACTTATAACATACTGTGCCGGAAAATATGTTACGTCCAAAATTTTCTCATACTGGGTAGCGTCTTTCTCCGCCATTTGATTAATAACCGTAATCCGCTCGACTGCGTCTTCCGGTATTACGCCCTCTATTGAAATGTTCCTGCGCACGTTCTCTACGCTGACGCCTTCTATCTCAAGGTTGTTAAGAGCTGCCTCTATGACTGTCGGCGACTTAATTTTATTTATATCAAATGATGAACCGTTAGGGTCTAGTCCTTCTTCAATGCCTTCATATTGAAAAGTGATTACCGCCTGCGCGTAAGAGCTTTTCCCCGTAATCTGTCCTGCAATCACCATAAACAGTCCTATAATTACCCCTATGCAGCCGGCGATAACAAACAGATAGCAATACAGCCGTCTGCGCTTCGCCATATTAACGACCACGTTTACCACGTCAAGCTCATCTGCCTCATCGTCCAGATTATCCACTTTTAGATAAATCTTTGTAGGGTTTTCCTCGTCTTTATATGTACTTTCCCTTTCCCGCTTTTCATTTACCATTTTTCTTATCCTTTCATTCGTATCATTTAGTGATACATTTTTACCACTCTGCCAAAGGTCTTACCGATTATCGCCGCACATATAAGAATCCCCAGCGCCGAAACTATAACCACCACATCAACGTGCAGCTCGAAGCCTTTTTTCACTGTGTCTTGAGCACTTTCATCTATTAATACACTATCTTCATAATCTATTTGTTCTTGAGATTGCGTTTCATTCAAAGTCTCTGTATTCGAGCTTGTCTCTTTGGGCGGATTTTCGTCCTGATAGAGTCTTGCGGTTTCTATCATCTGGTCAATATCTATATTTGCTATGTCTATGCTGGTCATTGCCGACGGTATTTCACCGTCTTCTATAGGCGTCTCTATCAGACTTACGGTGCTTAGCTTAACATATCCGTGAATATCTTCATACGATACCTCGAACCAGTCTTCCCCGTCCTCATTTGTTACGATACTAATATAGTCAAGCGTGGTTCCACGGGGAATTTTCCCGATAATCTCGTCAGTCGTTGACGGGTTCTCTCTTATATTAACTACCTCTGTCGCAAAAATCTGGCTGCGTACATTTTCCGGTAGGTTATTTTCATCTTCATTGTCATTTTCCGACACATTAGTCTGTGCATTACCAGTCTGCGCATTGTCGGTCTGTGTGTTTTCTCTCTGTGTGTTTGTTGTCTGTGAGCCTGACGTAACTCTTATAACGCTCCCTGCCGGTATATAGCCTCTTGCTCCTGTATCCGCTTCTATCAGATACCAGACATTTCCTTCTGAGTCAGTTTCTTCCGCCAGTATCGGAAAGTTATAACCCATTATCACATTTGCTACAATGCCGCTGTTTGTGTCCATATTTTCATAAACGTGCGCCGCAAGATCCGGAATGGTTCCCATCTGTGAGGCAGCTGCAGATAAATAGACCGTGTACGCCGTCGCTGCGGCAAGCGCGATACCTATTCCTCTGGCGGCAATTCTTTTAACATACTGAATTGCGGATTGCTTGAAGTGTTTCATAAGCTGTCCTTTCATCAAAATGTGCGCCGTATGGCGCACCGCAAATACAGGAAGGAGCGCTCTATGAGCTTGCCCCCCCCATATTCTTCATAGCATACTGTTATGCCAGTACAAGTACGGTGATAACAGACGGTGTTCCTGAAAATACACCCATAATGAGTCCAGTAACAGGATCTACTACGCCTTCAACATACTCAACAGTACCATCTGCGTTTACGCTCATCAGCATAACAAGAGCTCCTGATGTAACGTTCGGAATGTAACCTGCTGCTGCAATAGTGTTTCCGTAAGGATCCTTTGCAGCCGCTGCAGTCTTCAAAGTACCTGCATTGTTGACAACCATGCTGCTGCCCTTAATCTGTGCAAGAGCTGCTACTGTCTGCATGAATACAGGAGATGCCTGTTTTGTCAAAAGGCTCTGTACCGTTACGACTGCGCTTTCTGCTGTTGTAGCAGATGCTACGATGCTCTGTGATGCTGTTGATACAACTGTAGCAAGCGACACTGAGCTAACTTTTCCGTCAGTGCCTACAACTGCTACTGCTACAGTAGCAGGAGCAACTGCGCCACCCGGTAATGCCTTCTCTACGGTAGTTGCCACGGGAGCTTTAGCTACCGGTGCAGGTGTGCTGCTCTCAGAGCTGCTCGATGAAGAGCTACTCGAAGATGAGCTACTCGAAGATGAGCTACTCGATGAAACGCTGTTGCCGCTAACTGTGCTGTTGCTTCCAGTTGTACTACTGCCTGCTGCAAATGCCGTCAAAGACATTGACACACTCAGAACAACCGCAAGTCCTAAAGCTACGACTTTCTTTTTCATTGGGGTTTTCCTCCTTTTTAATAGATTTATATATAAATTTCTTTATATATCACATTTAATAAATTACCTTGCGCTACTGTACTATGACTTCATCATAAAAAAGCTCCATAACAAGTCTGCGCTTATTATCTTCGTCGATATACAAATCGTCATAAGAACGCGGCTTTCCGGAAGCGTCTACCGTATCGACCTGCTTATCCTCTCCGCTAAGCTGATAGAAAGAATCTCCTTCTATCCGGTAATTAATAAACTCTGCCGCAAGGTATACAGCCTCGTCTATCGTAATGTCCGTATTCATATATGGAACAATCGCCTGATAAATATCGCTTACCAGACGTGGATTGCGCTTTACCTCCGATATCGTCTGGCTAATTGCTTCCTTGAGAAACTCTTTCTGCCTTGTAAGGCGTGTAGTCGGGCTTCCAAGTACAGCTACGTCTCTATAACGCAGATACGGCACAACGTTCTTCTTAGTCAGCGCCACTCTGCTGCCTTCCGTATATTTAGGATTATACGCCGTCATGTCGTCGGGAACAGTCACCTCTACCCCGCCAATCATGTCAACGACTACGCCTATTGCATCATAGCTCACAGCGCATACGCCATGAATAGGCAGATTATAGAGAAGCTCCGATACGCTTTCTTTCATCGTTGCCAGTCCCAGCTCTCCGCCGCCGGCATAGCCATACTGTAGGCATATCTGATTATAGATACTGTCAATGCGCTGCTCGTCTTCATTATATATATCAAGCTCCACCATCGTATTGCGTGGGATACCTATAATGCTCACTGTCTTATCTTTTTGATTAGCAGAAACCAAAAAGATAACGTCAGCCTGACCTGCTCCCCAGTCGGAAAGGTCCGTCTCCTTATCAAGCTCTCCGCCGTGGTCTATGCCTAGTAGAAGAAAATTAAGCGTGTCTTCGTTATATTCATAGACTCCGTCCTCATATACTACCCATTCGTCATTCCACGCCACAGTATTACCATAGGTAAAGCTTTCGCGCGCCCTCTTAACTTCCTCAGGATCCGTTTCTATTATGGGCGCATTAGTCTCAGCAGACGCCTTGAGTGCCGCCTCGCCCGACTTATAGAAGACAATAGCTGCCAAGCCTATTACCAGCACGATAACAAGAACCGTTGACGCTATTCCCATAACGATTCTCATACCCAGTTTTTTTTTCTTCTTATTTCCTTTTTTCATTGCCAAGCCTTCTTTTTTTATTAAAAGGTTTTAGTTTCTTGCACATTACGTAAGTTCACGCTAAAAAAAATTGCTCCTGCTTTCTCCGGCGGAATATGTAATGCAAACATAAGCTTTTCTATTACAGTCGTCGATGGTTTGGCGTATCCGTTAAGAACCCTTGATAACGTGCCTTTATCAACTGTTGACGCAGATGAAAGGTCCATTATATTTTCGAGATTCTGTTCAACCATAATTTTTTTTAACTCACTGATATCTACCTCGTATTTCTCCAATCTCTCGTTCCCCTTTCTCGATATTCTTACGGATTTCGCAAGCTCATTCTAGCATACTTAATTTCAAACGTCAACATTTTTTGCAGATATCGTAAGTTTTGAGCAAATTTTACATCATATACCGCCTTTTTGCTCATAAATCTGTTGCATTTTACGTAAGAATGTGATATTTTCTTCTTAGTCCAAACAAGGATAATACCTAATCGAAAAGGGGCATAATACAATAATGTCTATCTGGAACGAACGAATACACGAACGCAGAATAGAAAAAGGAATCACTTTAGCGCAGATTGCCGAAAAGCTAGGCGTAACAGAAGCCACGGCGCAAAGATATGAATGCGGTGGGATTAAAAGTATTCCTTATGAATGTATGTGTGCGTACGGAGAAATTTTGAATTGTTCTCCCGCTTACCTTATGGGCTGGGAAGATGCTTCCGATTCCTTTGAAAATTTTGATAACGTACATTCTCTGGAATTACAGCAGCTCCCAACGCTTGAAAACACCGCTGATGGAGAGTTGACGTACTCTGAGGAGCCAAAACAAATCTGTGTCATGGCAGGCTGCAATATCGAGGCGGATTTTGGTCTTAAGGTCAGTGATGACAGTATGATTAACGCAAGAATACATAACGGCGACATCGTTTTCATTAAGCGGCAGGACACGGTAAATAATGGAGAAATTGCAGCAATTTCAGTAAATAACGGCACTCCGGCAACATTAAAAAGGTATTTTTATTATGTTGAAAAAAATATGGTTATATTGAAGGCGGAAAATCCGGCTTACGAAGATTTAATATTTACGGATAGCGAGCTTGACGATTTCCATATTTTAGGTAAAGTGGTCGCCTTCCAAAGCTATGTGAAATAAACAGGCGACGCAAATTGGCACAAAAATGTACGTAAATTAGTGGCAGAAAGGAACAAGGTTATAGTAATGAATATCTTTACAACAAAATGTGGTAAAAAAGTTTTTTATAATGTTTTTCTCACAATATGTATCTGTATGCTCTTAGCAGGCTGCGCGGGGAAGAATAATGAAGCTGGCGGTAATTCTGATACGCCTATGTCAGATTATGACAATTCAGATAATTCAGGAGCAACAGGCGCGTCTGGCAAGACAATGCTTCCGGAGCCTGAGATTATATATGAAGACGCAGAGATTACGCTTCCGGCGGGACTTGTCGGCGAAGAAGTTTCAGACGCAGATATCTCTAATATCGACGAAGAGGCAGAAACCGTTACATATTCCCTTTCTGGAAATGAGCGCAGCGAGATTCTTACTGAACTCGCTGACGATATCAATAACAGTATTTCAGTAATTCTTGCCGATAAAGACCATTATCCCAATATTACCGCCATTACTCCCAATGACGATTATACGGAGTTCACCATTGCGCTTGAAGGCGGAACTTTCAATACCTATGAATCCATGCTGTCCATGTCGTTTTATATTATCGGCAACAAATATCAGATGTATAACGGCGTAAGCGATACGGACGCCATAACCGTTGTTCGCTATGTGGATTCCGCCACTGGAGATGTGATAAGCGAGATGGATTCATCAGCGATGAATTAAATAAGCGGCATACATTTATGGCTTTAATGCAGTGATGGGTATAACAAAAACACCGTCTTCTCTTTTATATGCCATATTTGTCATCCCACAGATAACGCACAGCACCTTAGGCGGATTATCTCCCTCTTTTTCCATAATCCTTTTTAATTCCAACAATTCCCCTGCGGCAGCATCGATCTGATGCGCTCCCAGTTTTATCTCGAAAGCGCCCCAATTTCCATCAGGAAATTCAATCACCGCATCGGCTTCATTTCCTTTTTCATCTCTAAAATGATACAGTGCAGCATCGTTATACTCCGCATATATTTTCAAATCATGTTCACATAAATTCTCAAACAAAAATCCAAATGTATTCAAATCATTATAAAGCATCTCAGGGGTTGCCGATAATGCCGCCACCGCAAGAGATGGATCTATAAAATGACGCTTTGCAGATTTTAACAATCTTCTGGAAGAGCGGAGATGTGTACTGTATGCCGGCTGGTCATCTAACAAAAAAAGCCTGTTCAGTATATCTAAATAATCTGACACCGTATCTGGATCTATGGTTATCTCATCTATTGCTCCCATATCTTTTCGCAAGGTACTGTTGCTTACCAGGGTGCTTTCATTTCTTCCAAGCGAGCGAATCAGAGACCATACCTTGCGCGAATCTCTTTTTATTCCGTCTACTTTATACATGTCATCATCTACAACTGCTTTCAAATACTCTACCGCCAGCTTGCCGCAGGTTTCTTGAGGCGTCTCAAGATTACCGGGCCAACCGCCCCTTACCACATAATATATTAATTGTTTTAAAGATACTTCACCTGTCGCTTGCGCAGTCATTTGCCCTTCAAACAACTCTTTCAATGACACTCTGCCTGTAGAATCTCCTGTTTCAAAGAGCGACATAGTCGCCATTCTTACTTTTCCTATTCTTGCAGTTCCGCTGTGCATAATACCTTTATGATTTGGCGTGGCAGAGCCGGTCAAAATATATTTTCCTTTTTTATTGTCCTTATCCACCTCAAACCTTATTGCATCCCACAAAGGCGGCACTTCCTGCCATTCATCAATCAATCTGGGATTATCGCCTTCTAAAACCAAATCCGGACTTAATTGTGCCATTGTTCTTGTCTGAAAGTTATTAGCAGGATCACCAATAAAAGCCGCACTTTCAGCACGGCTGCGACCTGTCCATGTCTTACCGCAATATTTTGGTCCTTCAATACACACTGCGCCAAAAGTCTGCATATATTCATCAAAATGTTTTTCTATTAATCTGTCTCTATACCCATTCGGCGTTAGCATCGTTGGCACACCTCCTAACTCATAGTATAGCTATATTTCCTGCAACTGTCAATTCCATTCCGTGATTTTCATTAATTTTATTCCATGATTTTCTCTAATTCTATTCCGCGATTTTCTCTAATCTTATTCCATCATTTTCATCAATCCTATTCCGTAATATTCATAGTTTGTATTCCTTTATCTACGTGAGCAACGAGTCAAGGTCATTCTTGCATGACTTTGACGACTGCCACTCCAGCCTTTATATTATTTCCAAATATATTTATGGAATACAGCCATATTCAACACGGTAAAGACATCTCCCTTTTATTTATCTATTCAAATTGTTTTAAAAACCGTATTGTCTATATCATATATGCTAATATTCCTTTCAGAATTTCCAATGCTAAATTGGAATATCCGTTGTCTGAAAATGGATTATAATGGAAGAAAGGATACGGCTAATGAAGACAAGAATCAAGGAATTGCGCTTAGAAAAAAACTTAACACAAAAAAGTCTGGGCGAACGCCTCGGCGCTACGCAGGCAATGTTGAGTAAAATCGAAAATGGCACCAGCACCCCCGATGCAATGCTGCTGGTTAATCTATCGAGATTTTTCAAAGTATCTACCGACTACATTCTATATCTTTCAGAAGAACGGACAAGTGCGGATTCGCTGCTTGCGGATAATATGCACAATCTCAAAAAGTATCAACGACTTATATCCTTATACCAGAAAATGAATAACAAGCAACAGGGCGACTGCTACACGTTCTTAAGCAGTATGCTTGATGCTTCCAATGAATAATAACATATATTTTTTATATAACTTATATAATAATGCAAACAACACTCTGACATAAGCATATCTGCGGATTATCACAATCTGTTTAGCGTAATTGGGTTGCGCATCTAATAAAGCCAGAAGATACAAGACTCCCTTCTGGCTTTATCTGTGTGTCATTATTACAATTTTGTAAAACTCAGGGGAAAAATTTCAGGCACAAGGTTAGAAATCAATAGACTTTGCCGCATAATTATGCTATACTAACTATAGTGTAATGATTGTTTTTCATATCGGGGGTGATACAATGCCTAACTCTCTTGAAGTAACCAAAGATACAATAGAACAATTTCAAAAAGTGCAGAAACACATGATGATTGCGCGCAAGGAAAATGCAACTGAGACATATGAAAGCCTAAAAGAAGATTATTTATCTTTAAAGGCGATATTAAACGTTGCCGGCGTAAATCTTACCGATATTGATAGAATTAAAGAATAAAAGCGAAATTAAATATTGGTATAATTAAATCGAATGGCGGGGAATTTCCCCGCCGATTTTTATTCCCAAAATTGCAACAAAAGGAGCCTCTTTCCATAGCTTTTACAGGCTCTTGATAAATTTATCAAACGCCGCCTGTCCTTCTTTAGTGCGCTTATAGACGCCTGAGTCCTCAAGCACCCTCATAAATACATAGCCTATTTCTTTGTGCAGAATATCCATAATGTTATCTTTATTTACATCATTATATTTAGGAAGAAATTCGTCTACCCAATCCGCATGTTTCTCTAAAACCTCGTCGCTGCGGATATCCTTTTTCTCAAGAATCGCCTTCGATAACTGCTCCATCTCGTCTTTTAATCTTGCCGGAAGGACTGCAAGCCCCATGACCTCAATCAGACCAATATTCTCTTTTTTGATATGGTGCAGCTCTGCGTGCGGGTGGTACACTCCTAACGGGTGTTCTTTAGTGGTAATGTTATTGCGCAGAACCAAATCCAGCTCAAATTTATCCCCGCGTTTTCTGGCAATCGGCGTAATCGTATTGTGCGGCTCTCCGTCCGTCTCTGCGAAAATAAACGCATCTTCATCGGTGTATCCCCGCCATTTATTCAAAACTATATCAGCAAGTGCAATAATCCTGTCCGTATCTTTTGAGGCAATACGGATAACCGACATCGGCCAATTTACCACTCCCGCTTCCACATCTTCAAAGCCCCTTACCGTAAAAGTTCTTTCCACAGGCGCCTTCGCCATCGCAAACTCGTAGTGTCCGCCTTGAAAATGGTCATGGCTTAAAATCGAGCCGCCCACAATCGGCAAATCAGCGTTAGAACCCACAAAATAATGCGGAAACTGCTTGACAAAATCAAACAGCTTGCAGAAGGTGTCATGCTCAATCTTCATCGGAATGTGCTTGGAATTAAAAACTATACAGTGCTCGTTATAATATACATACGGCGAATACTGAAATCCCCATCTGCTCCCGTTAATCGTTACCGGAATAATTCTATGGTTCTGCCTTGCCGGGTGGTTGACGCGCCCTGCATAGCCCTCGTTCTCCATACAAAGAAGACATTTCGGATATCCGCTCTGCTTCGCGTTCTTCGCCGCCGCAATCGCCTTCGGGTCCTTCTCCGGCTTAGACAGATTAATTGTTATATCCAAATCTCCGTACTTGGTAGATGCAATCCATTTCATGTCCTTGCTGATTCGGTATCTTCTGATATAGTCCGTGTCCTGACTAAGTTTATAAAAGTAATCCGTTGCCGTCTGCGGACTCTGCTCATACTTAGCCTCAAACTTCGCAATAACTTCGCTAGGTCTTGGCACCAGCATACTCATAATCTTCGTATCAAACAAATCTCGGTATACTATACTGTTCTCCGTCATTATTCCATGCTCGTAAGCATAATCCAGCATTTCGCCTAAGACTGTTTCGAGTTCGTCTACGGTCATTGTGACAGTGCTGTCATCTTCTGGTTCTTCGTCTGGCTCGTCCAGTTTAAACAATTCAAGCAGCCTGTTAGTTGTATATATTTTATCCGCTTCTTCAATTAATCCGGTCATTAATCCGTATTCTACTAATTTTTTGATATTATTATAAATCATGATAATATGATACTCCCTTCTATTTAAACGTTTCAGATTTTAGCCGGTCCGTCCCCGATTTCCACTACATAGAAATCCGCGCTTTTACCGACTCTTTCCTTATACGCCGCGCCCACTTTTGCCTTAAATTCTTCTACCGCCTCGTCTTTTACGATACTGACCGTACAGCCGCCAAATCCGCCGCCTGTTATGCGCGAGCCGATAACGCCGTCAACCTTCCACGCTTCCTCAACCAGCACGTCAATCTCGCTGCATGAAACCTGATAATCATCGCGCAGCGATACATGCGAGGCATTCATAAGCTCGCCAAAAAGCGCTAAATCGTTTTTCTTCAGCGCTTCTACTGCCCTTATCGTTCTCTGATTCTCATATACCGCGTGTTTCGCCCGACGTACCCGCACTTCATCTTTAATTGCCGATTTATACTTTTCAAACTCTTCTTCCGACAAATCACCGAGTCCGTTTATATCAACGACTGTCTGTAATTCTTTTAAGGCGGTTTCACATTCGTTTCTTCTGACATTATATTCAGAATTAACCAGCTCATGTTTTACATTGCTATTCGTAACTATAATCTTCGCTCCCGCCAAAACAAGCGGCGCATACTCATAAGATAAGTCCGCCGTATTTAAGAAAATGGCGTGGTCCTTTTTACCCATAGCAGACGCAAACTGGTCCATAATGCCACAGTTCATGCCGTTAAAATTATTCTCAGAATATTGTCCAATCTGCGCTAAATCTATATTCGTCACGTCAAAGCCAAATAAGTCACGCAAAATATAGCCTGTCAGCACTTCCAGCGACGCGGAAGATGAAAGCCCTGAACCGTTGGGAATATTGCCGTTCAATACGATATCCAGTCCCGACGGCATTTTAAAGCCCCTTTTCTCAAAAGCCCACATAACGCCCTTCGGATAATTAGTCCACTGTGCTTCTTTCTCCGGCTTCAAATCGACAATAGACGATTCAATCACTCCCAGCTTATCAAAATTCATGGAGTAAAAACGAAGCTTGTCGTCTTCCCTTTTTCTGACCGCCGCGTAGGTTCCTATCGTCAATGCGCACGGAAAAACATGTCCGCCGTTATAGTCAGTATGCTCACCAATCATGTTGACGCGCCCCGGTGCAAAATATACGCCGACGTCTTTAGTATCTCCAAATATTTCCCCAAACTTCTTAAGAACAGCTTCCTTCATAATAACCATGCTCCTTTCACACTATCCCCATTCTTTCGCAGCCCGCAAGTTGATTTCGCCAAAACGCTTGTGCGCCAATATTTACGGCTGTCGTTTCTATATGGGTTTAGTCTATCACATATGTACCGAAGTTGTCACTAAAAAAAGCATAACTTCTTGCAGTTATGCTTTATATTAGTATCTCCGTACCACTGTGGATTGCCCTAAGCTTTTCTCCCATTATCGACTTCATCAGATTGAATGCCTGCTGCCCGGTACAGTGTCCGGTATAAAAAACTGTCTCTAGCTTCTGTAATTCGTCTGCGGTTTTCCTTATTTCTTCAATCTCAGTATCTGTGTATTCGCTTTTTTTCATCATATGAAATCCGCTGATAACAAGGGCGGGCAGACAACCGTATCTTTCTTTGAAGCTGTCAAGTATGTTTAAAATGCCGTTATGCGCACAGCCGGAAAGCAGTATCATTCCATTGTTGTGCTTTATGACAAGGCATTGCTCATGTGCAAACTCGTCCTGTATATAAACTCCGTTTACCCGCTTTTTTAAGGAAAGATTGCTCTTAGGCCAAAGTTTTCTGCCCTTTATGTCTGCCATAAGAGAGAGTTCTTCGTCTATCGCTATATCGCCGTCAATCTTATGTACCTGCGGCAAACTTGAGATACGCTTGTCAATCCCTATGTATCTTACGTTGTGATAGTAATCGCCATCAGCATTTTTCTGCATATAAATTGCCGCGTCTGGACATATTTTTACAAAGTCCATAATACCTCCGGCATGGTCATAGTGGCCGTGGCTGAGAATTAGTGTGTCAACCTTTGCCAAATCTATTCCCAGCGTCTTGGCATTTTCAAGAAAGGCGCCGCTTGCCCCTGTATCAAGTAAAAGTTTATGCTTCTTTGTTTCGATATAGATACTTAAGCCATGTTCGTATTTACATTCCGGCAGACCACAAGTATCTTCGATTATTGTTATTATGCGCATTGGTTTATCAATCCTTTTCCTTTATTTGTTGTTCTCTTGTAACAATTCAACTTTCAGGGACATAAACTGTTATATCCTAATCAGAGTACGCTTCCACATCTGCAAGCAGCTTTTCCCATTTGTCTTCATGCTCGACATAATACAGTGGACACATCTTCCCGCCACAGTCATAATGTCTTAAAATATCGGTATAGTCTAAGTCATATTCCTGAAGCAGCCACGCCAAAAGATGTACCAGCGAATCATAAGTTTCTTTTGTAAACTCGCCGTCGTCGTCCAGATAGCAGCATTCTATGGAAATCGAATCCGCATTCCTTGTCAAAACCGCATACGCCTGCTCATTAAGCGGAATACACTGTAATATTTCCCCTTCATATCCGATAATAAGGTGCGCGCTTGCCGAGCGTTCGTGCGTCTGCTCTAAGTTAGCAAAGTAGCTTCTATTCTGTGCCGCGCTCGTTTTAGGATTAGCCGTATAATGTACAAAAATATTTTTTACCTCTTCAAGCTCAGTCCCCGGTCTTGAATAATCGTTCACATTCAAAAGATTAACTTCTATATCCGGTTTCGCAATTTTATCGTTTTCTTCCAAAACCCTATCGATTACAACATCATCGGAGATTACCGCTGATATATCCGGCGCTTTTTTCTCCTGCACAAATCTGTAAATCAGTCCGACAAACAGTACAATAAGCGCTAAAACTGATATAAGCATTACCGCCGCAAGTATTCGGCATAGATATACTCGTCTTATTCTCGCCTTTCTGCGCTGCTCGGCACGTATTCTTTCAGCCTCGCTTAGCCTGCGCCTTCTTTCTGTGTCAATATATTCTAGTCTTCTTGCGGGTTCTCTTCTGCGCTGCGGAGTTCCGCTTTGCCCCGGTGCTCTTCTCTGCTCAGGATTTCTCCTTCGTCCCGCTTCTCCTCTCCGTCCCGGCGCAGATGTCTCCCATAATATAAGTTCGCTCTTTTTCTTGCGTACACTATTTCCCACGGTGTCTACTCTCCCCCAAAGTATTTTTATGCGTCAATAATAGCATACTTATCTCTATAATATCTCTAATATGCCTCCTGCAGCATACCCTATATATAATAGACGTTTTATTTTAAGAAAAAGTCTCAACTTTTTTTAATTTTTTAAAATTTTTTCACCTGTGCGTATGAACAAGAAAAGAAGTCAATAAATCCCCGGATTAAACAGCCGGGGATCAGTCTTAATTCGTTCCTGCCAGTTGGAGTTGCTCTTGTAAACGCCGGAGCTCCACTGTCAGTTTAGCGTTCTCTTCCTTTTGTTTGGTAATCTCAGTTTCCTGTTTGCTTATTTTCGCCTCGTATTCCGCCTTATATTTTGCTTCATATTCTGCCTTATATTTCGCCGTAAGTTTCGTTTCGTATTCAGCCCTAAGTTTTGCCTCAAGTTTTTCCTGCCACTCCCTATACTCATCACTAGGCAGTCTAATCAACCGTTCTGTCATATTATCGACCTCCTTTTGCAGTTCACCGTGCTCTGCAAATATCCTCTTCGCCGCATGTCTAAGCAATCTTATATAGTCGCGGCACTGTAACTGCGTAAGATTGCCTGTAGATACCTCTTTCTCTAAAATTAATATAACCTCCTCCAAATACTCTGTCAATTCTTTTTTGGTAAATTTCTTGCGGTTTTTTTGTATACGGAAACGAAGTATTGTGTAAGGCAGGAACAAAGTCAAATGCTTATTCCTGATTTCTTCCAGAGAATAACTCTGGATTTTGACAGTCGGAACCTGATAGATATGCTCGCTGTTATCCTGAAACAATATGCGGCACTTAAGACAGTCAGGAATATTGCTGTTTTTCGCAGGATAAATCACCACTGAATGCGGAAACTTAAGCGTAATCTCCCCTGTATCACCATCTATGTTTTTCGCATGGGTGATTGCGAAATGCACGTCATAGGCAAACATGCGGATTACCATTTCATGCTCGTTCTCCATCTGGCACTCCAGATGATAATAATCTGTGCCGCCTACCAGAAGCGCGATATCCATAAAGGTAGAGCCGGGCGGCTCTTCTGAATTTTCCCAAAGGGTAGAAGTCTCTGTCTTTAACAACACAATGGAAGTTCCCTTCGGGTACTCTTTGCCGTAAACTTCTTTAAATAGCGGAAATAATTGCTCCGGCATGGTATCAACAATGGCCTTTAAAATCTCGTCCCACAGTTTACGGCCATCATAAGCTGCGGTTTCTTTCTTAGGTGTTTTTTCTGACATTAATTATCCTTTCCTTTTTCTACTGCAATGATTAAAACATCGCAAACGCTAACAAGTTACTTTAAGTTACCTTAAAACTGTGAAATGTGGCGAAACGCCGGAATGTTATGTCTGCCATGAAAGCAGTCACAAATGTTTTTCACTTAATTTAATATATCAGATATGATAGACATTGTAAATAGGTTTTTGAATTTTTTATGATTCTTGTAACAGTTCAGTCCATGTTTTCTAAAGACTGAACTGTTACTTATTCCTCAATTTTATTGCTCAAGATATTCCACTATTCTGTTATATAAATCCGTAAAGTCCTCCTTATTTTCAGAGCATGGGAAAAGTTCTCCGAACAGCTCTTCCATTTCTGCTCTGGAATAGTGGTATACCATACTTGATTCCGCAATGTTGGGGTTATTTACATCAGTTATCACTATATCGCACAGTGATAAATTCTCAATCGAGGCAAACATAAGCGCTGCGCCCATAAACCGCATATCCGCTTCTTCCGCGCCATAACTTCCATTCAAGTTATAATAGAGGGTAACTCCGTATGGTTCCGAGTTGCTATCTATTGCCAGATATTGATAACTCAGTGCGTCTGTCGTCGGAATCGCGCCTGCTATCTGCGTCGTCCTTACATTGTCGCCCACATAAGAAGTTCGGTTTTTCAGCATAGTATCGAGCGATTCCTGAATAGTCTTTGCACTTACGGAAAGTACACGCACATCAGCGAGTATCCCTTCCAGTATATTATTCATATTTGTGAGCTCCGCCTGAATCTGCTGCTCTGCATCCGAATTATCGGCAGGTACATACAGATAACAAGGTTTTGGTTCTCCCGCTATTGCATATGTTGTGATAGTTTCCTGCGGCAGATAGACATATTCAGTCTCATCTTCTTCATATTCAACTTGTTCATCAGGAAGCGTTTCGTTGATTATCTCCTCATTGGCTGCGGAATCCACTCCTGCCTCAGCAGGCGTATATGTGTGTACGCTTGCATTGCTGTCTGTGCCGACTGCTCCGCCTTTATTCTCTATCTCTTCATAGGGAAGATTTATCAGTTCTGTCTCTACCGCTTCCGGCGCGGGAATCGGCTGCATGCCGCTTAGACTATCGCTAGCTGTATAAGTCGTCTCATCATCATTAATGTCTATTCCCGGCACGCCTATCGAAGAGTCTGTCTCGTCCGGTATATACGTTGTACTCTTTTCCTCATAGTTCGGCTCTTCTTCCGGCGTATATTCATGATACTCATGATATACCTCTACAGCCGAACCATCTGTTATAATGATTCTCCCATTAGGGAGCATTTTCTTGGCTCTTGCACGACTCGCCAACGTATCATTTGAGCCATAATTTCCAAGTGTGATTACTATTTTCTCTTCCGCAAGCTTCACAGCGTCCTCATAGGGCAGCATACAGAAACGACCAATTTCCCTGTCGGAATCCGTATGATACACAATGATATCCGTATTGTTTTCGCCGCGGTAATATGATTTGCCTGCAAAATAATCCGGGAACGTCACCTGAAAACAGTCCGTCGTCACAGTCATTGAGCCTTCTTCCAAAAGATATCTCTTCTCCGACTGCTCTTTTGCCTGCGTAAAGGTTAATACCGCCGCCGCGCACACTACCACAAGCACAGGCAGCATTACAAGCATTAGCTTCCGCGGTTTAGTCGCTATCCTACTGACTCTCTCCTTAATATCTTTCGCCCCGCCGGTCATGGTTGTCGCTGCACACGCGATATCAGACGCTTTGGTTTTTCTGGTGATAAGCGATACAAGCGTCTTGCCGTAAGCCACGCGCTCTTCTTCACCTAACAATTTGATTGCCGCCTCATCACACGCAAGCTCACAGTCCTGCTTAGACATAGCCGCGGCAATCCATACAAGCGGATTGAACCAATAAACCGCCAGCAGAATACAGCGCAGCGCCGACCAAAATATATCTTTATTTCTATAATGACAGTATTCATGTGCAATAACATGCTTAAGCTTTTCATCGTCCTCTATTGCAGCCTCCGATAAATATATCGCCTGATTGCCAAATATACCGTACAGGCAAGGCGAAGACAAACTTTTCACCAGATATACAGGTATCGGCTTGGTTAGCTCAAAGCCTTCTTTTTCATATCTGATACGCTCTCTGCGCAGCCTATGCGCAAAGTTTATATTGACAGCCGCCGCCCATACGCCTGCTGCCGCGATTCCTACATACCATACCATTCTAAAAAAAACAGCATGTGAAGATATAGCATTTGACACAACATATATGATATCTGATACAACCGAATTAGCATTTATGCTGCTATCGCTGTCCCCTGCTAAAATTGGCAAGCCGTTCGGGGCAATGGCATTATCCTGTTGCGCTTCCGGCTGCGCCGCTTCCACTACTCTGTCCGCCATGCTTATAATGTTTAAGTCACTTTGGGGAAGTATATTCGGAAAAATAAGTACTGCTGCCGGCATGATTAACCTTGCCGCCACTATCAGCCATAACGCATATTGCAGACGCGCGCTGATATGCCCCTTGCACAACTTCCTAATCAGCATGATACATAAAATTAATATTGAAGATGTTACAATCGTCTCTACCATGATTATTTTCCTCTTCCTTTCTTTTCCGCCTGCTCCAGAATTTCATACAACTGCGCAATATCTTCTTGACTAAGAGCCTCGTCCGCTACCATCGCATTCACCATCATGCCTATGCTGCCCTTATATACCTTATTCAAAAATCCCCTCGTCTCCCGAATAGACACCTCGTTTCGTGAAATAAGCGGATAAAACTGCTTCGCGCGCCCATTTACCTTAAACGCAACGGCTCCCTTCTTCTCAAGTCTCCCCAACATTGTAATAATTATATGTTTATCCCAGCCGGTCTCGTCTTGAAGGCTCGCCGTCAATTCCGTGATGGTTCCTTCTCCCCGCTCCCACAACACATTCATAAGCTTCCATTCTCCGTCCGATAAGTTTACGTTTTTCATGGTTTTATCTATGCCCCTTTCGATAATTTTGACTTAATTTATGTATGGTATACTTTCGTATACCTATTATTACACGTTGGTATACATATGTCAACCTTTTTTATTCAACTGGAAAAAATTTTCTCTATCTTTGAAAAATGATGCAACTTTGATGCAATTTTGATGAAAATATGATACAAGCTTTTTGTAGAATGGATAGTATATACTAATGCAAAAATTTCACAGACTAAAAAATGGGGGATTACCATGAGAAGAACCTTAAGAAAAATAAGCGCGACGCTTCTTATAACATTGCAAATGAGTTTAATATGGGGGTGCGGTATCACGCCGACAGAGCAGAGGCAGACTGAGGGCAGTAATGTTATGTCAAAAGGCGAAAATGATAGTGTTATGTCAGATACCGAAGGCTACAATACGCTGCTTGTCAACGAACCGAAAGACAACAAATCAAGCAATACGCTTTCAGATAACGAAGAAACTATGGAAAGCGGGAATAATTCAGGAAATGCTAATCAAACAGATATAAATAGAAATCTTTTTTACGAAAAAGCAGAGAGCCAAAATATAGACTTCACAAATGCGGACACATATTTTCAGACTCTTATTGACGACAATATTTTTCAAGACGGCAGCATGGCGCTTACCGGACTTATAATAGAAGATATGGACGGAAACGGTCAAGAGGACATGCTTATTACCGTAGCCAATGCGGAAGAAATTCAGTGGTACGGCTCCGGCTGTCTATGGATTTATATGAACGATGACGAGCCTTACTGCTTTGCAGAAGAGGACTGCTCTTATCACGGATATTTTAACGCTTTTTCGGCGGATATTGATAACGATGAAAATACAGAAATCGTATTCAGTGCGCAAGGCTCCGGCTGCGGTGCGGTTGGCGATTCTTACAAAGCGATTTTTAAATATAAAGACCATCATATAGAAAGAATGGAGCTTCCCTCTACTCTTAATGTGGATTATGACCGCGGTCTTACGGTTACAGTAAGCCAAACCTCCGATGAAAACAGCTATTACGCATACTGCCCTTACTTTGATGAAATGATTTCTTTTAACGCACTCAATTCCATGGAGCCGTCAAACTCCATACATACAGTCGGCGGCAATGTGCGGGGCTTTTTCGACCTTAAGTGCGTGGAATATGAGGGAAAAAATGCGCTTCAAGCCTCTGAATACTTAAATGGGGAAGGCGGCATTGTACATTGCGTTGCTACGGCGCAATTTCTGATTGTCTGGGACGAGAACGGCGAACCAAGCGTGGCGAAATGGTGGATTTTGATGAATGACGATTCTTTAAATGATGGCGACTCCGGCAAAACTGCCTATGCGGACGAAACATTGACACAGATGTTGCGTGGGTGAGTTTATTTTGTCATTCCACATGCCAATATCTCCGAATTTGCTCTGCTGTAAGATTATCTGAAAAATTCTTCTTAAGCTGCAAAAAACGCTCCAAATCCATTAAAACAGCATACAATTTGGCGCGTTCCTCAAATTCCTCCCTTGTGACAGGAAGCGGAGACTCCTTCATCTGTAAAAGCAGTTCCGATAATGATTCAAGCAACGTCTTGGCATTATTGGACTCCCCAAAAGTAACACCTATTTCATGGATAAACTCTGAAATTTGTCCCGCCTGCGCGGGAATTTTCCGAATACTTATGATTTTCTTATAAATTTCTTTTAAAACAGCGCATTGCTGCTCCCTCATGTTCATATAAGCAATAAAATATTCAGACTCTTGAAAAAATGTGTTGTTAGTATAATCACGCGCCTGCTTTTTTCCTATAGAAACATCTGACGCAAGCTTATCAAAACATGTGCCCGTATAATCTGATTTATCTTCTTTTTGTATATATTCCGACATACGAAAAAGCACGTTTCGCAAATCCTCTTCCAATATCCGCTGCATTTTGCGGATTTCCTTTACCTTGCCCGGCATATAGAGATTAAGCAGCGTGCCGATTCCCGCACCGATACACAGCAGCATTGCCTCATTTCCTACCACAGAAAACGACATATCCTTTTTCGCCATATAATGCGTAACAAGAACCGCATTAGTAGAGACAGCATTGCTAAGACCTAACGGCTTACAGCAGATGGCAAATAAAAATAGGAAGATACCGAAAGAAACCACCCTGTATCCTGCAAGGTTAAATACTGCATATGCAAGAATTACAGCCAGCAAAAACGCCGCAATCCGCTTTATTGATATGGTGATGGTTTCTTTAGTTGTGTCCTGTATCGTCAAAAGCGTGATAATGCCTGCGGACACGCTATAATCTAAGTCAAGAGCGTCAGCGAGCAAAATAGCTGCGGCGCTCCCGATGGCGATTTTGATGATTTTTAGCATGATGTCATTTTACTTCCCAATATCCGTTTTTATTTGCTCCGTGTCGTATTATTATGCCCTCTTTTTTCAATTTAGATAAAATACGCTGTGCCTGTCTTTCAGTAATTCCCACAGATACAGACAACTTAACCGCCGACATACTACCATCTTGTTTTAGTAAGGATATTATTTTTTCCTCATTTGTTACGACATTTATCCCGACATTTATCCCGACATTTGTTCCACTACTTGTTTCACTGATTTCCCTCAAGGCATTGCGAATCATTATAAGCATAAATTCCACAAATTGAGTAGAATCTCCCGCTTTATCAGCTTGTTGCAACACCTTATAATATTCAGCCTGATTTTCATACACCAAAGTTTCTACAGGAATCCATGCAAAAACTTCCTTCCATTTCTGTAAAATCAACGATTGCCACAGTCTGCCCGTCCGACCATTGCCATCTGCAAAAGGGTGGATAAATTCAAACTCATAATGAAAAATACAGGACTTCACAAGTGGATGATACTTAGATTGCTTAAGCCACGCAAACAACTGATTTATTAAATCCGGCACATATTTTGCCGGCGTTCCGGCATGTATCAGCTCCGTCCCCGCATAAACGCCGACATTTCCACTCCTAAAACTTCCTGCGTCCTGCACAAGACCTTCCATCATAATCTTATGCGCCAATAAAAGATTTTTTATACTATATGGATTAAATGCGGATATTCTTTCATAGACTTCATACGCATTCTTTACCTCGCGAATATCCTGCGGCGGTCCCAATATGCGCTTTCCATTTATCACGTCTGTAACCTGTTCCAGAGTAAGCGTATTCTGCTCTATGGCAAGGGACGAATATATGGACTTAATTCGGTTCTCTCTACGAAGAATGGGATTCGGGCGCAACGCATCATATGTTGCAATCGCACCAACATACTCACCTATTTCTACTATTAAGTTTGTTATCTCTTCACTCATCGTAAAAGGCGGTTGATAATTTTCGCTCAAGGCAATCCTCCATCTTATTTTCAAGTTATTGCTTTCACATCTGTCAGATAAAGTTTTTGCTTACCCTATCTAACTCAAGCAATACATTCTATGTATTCCAGTAATTCCGGATATGATTCCTTGTTATCTCTTATCAACCATCTTTTAAAAGCTGCAAATGGAGAACTATCTTTAAGCTGTTGATATAAAAGCAGCTTCAAATCCTCTTTTTCTTCATCTTCAGCTTCCTTATATTCGCGAACATACTCTTTAAATTTTGAAAGCTCTTTTCTTAAAATTCTCCTCAATATTTTAGCTTCCATTTTCTTTTGTGGTGTAGAACCATAATAAACCGCTTCCAGCAGTTTCGCTGTATTTTGTGTTTCTATTCTGGAATCCAACAAATCAAAGGTAAGTTTCTCTTCAGTTCCAAAATATCCCTTCCGCCTAAAAGCAATCAATTCATCAACTTTCTCCTTCGTACAATCAATAATCGGCTCAAATATATCCGACTTTGTATTATTACAATGTGCACATGCTAAAAAGAGATTATTCCAATTATACTTTGATTTTACTGTTATTTTTCGTTCCACCTTTATCATAATTGTTTTCCTTCTATATCATAAAGTATATCTTTTATCTCCAATGACATCCCTTTTGAAATATTTTGAAGTTCGCTCCGAAGTTTAGCTCTCTCGACTCGCTCTACGTCTGTTAAATTTGACTTTTCTTTCAAAGTTTTATATCTCTCAATCTTTTCTTTTAATTTATCTGAATATTCATCTGCCCCAAAATATCCCTCTGCAATATCATCTGCCGAATATACAGATAAATTTTCTAATTCTATGCAATTTTCCAAGTCGTATACTTTAGCGTTTGAAAGCGAGTTCAAAATATACGGCGAATGTGTGGTAACAATAAACTGAATCCTTGGGAAAAATTCTGTCAAAAACGGCATAATCTTCTTTTGCAAAGCAATATGAAGATGTGTTTCAATCTCATCAATCAATACAATTCCCTCTATATCATATTGACTAATTTTATCGCCTAAGAGCCAGTTCTTATCCATTCTTAAAATTAAATCCGATACGATTTGGATAACTGAAGAATATCCGTCGGAAAGTTCTTCTAAGCCAAACGGGTTCCTGCCGGATTCATGAATTTTAAAATCATATCCTTTATAATCATATTCCAAATCAATCGTATCATCATCAAGCAAAATTCGTAAAGCATCCACAAACCGCCCAAACCAACTTTGAATCCTATCTACAGTTGGCATGTCGCCTTCATTCCTCGCATATGACTGCTGCGTTTTCAAATGCACCATATATTTATGAAGAAGCTGTCCCGGTTGTGAATTGACTGCATAGGCAGCACTTAACTTAATATCCTCAACTCCTTTGGAGCGGGTAATCTGTGTTTTTCTATTCGCTGGAAAATATGCTGTTATGAAATCCCCCTGAGCATATAAAGATTCCAATTTCTCACTATTATTAATATTGCTAAATGAAACTTTGACGCCATCGGCATATTGCTCTACTATCCTAAGACAATGCTCATAGTTAAAGCTTCTCTTTATTTCATTCTTTTCTTCTTCTGTTTTTGCCACATTTAATTTTTTTCTGCCTTTTTCACTTCCGAAATACAATAATTCATTAAATAATCGAGCTTATCTTCATTAATTGCCTGTAAATATTTCTGCAATGCCATGAGCAAAGAAGTCTTTCCAGAGCCATTTTTACCGGTAACAATCAAATGCTGCCGTTGTTCCGGGTTTAAAGAAATGACTATATCAGATAAATGCCGCAACTTTTCAATATTGATTTCTGTGATATAATGTTCCATCTTCTTCTCCTTATTGAGATTTCTTAACATTTATTATATTCCATGTTTTTATATGATTCAACAAAAAGCCTTTGTCTTGATACACTACAAAATCCTCTCTGTCCACTCCGTCTCCTTAAATCCTACAAGCACCTTATCATCATCTACAATAATCGGACGCTTTACAAGCATTCCGTTGGTTGCAAGGAGTTTTAACTGCTCGTCCTCGCTCATGTCAGGCAGCTTGTCCTTTAACTGCATTTCTTTATAAAGCAATCCGCTTGTATTAAAAAATTTTTTAAGCGGCAGTCCGCTTTTCTTGTGCCATTCTTTTAATTCATCATAAGAAGGCTTGTCGTCTGCAATATGACGCTCTGTATATGCAATATTATATGCGTCCAGCCATTTTTTAGCCTTCTGGCAGGTGGAACATTTGGGGTATTGTATGAATAACATAGGTGTCACTCCTTTAATTTGATTTGTATATTTTATTATAATTAAAAACCGAAGTTAATGAAATACCTTATATCTTTTATCTTGTGAAAATCTTATAAATTTCACGAGATAATCACGAGATAGTCACGAGATAGACTAACCCATGTTTCTTTCTACACAAATCACTTTTTCAGGCTCATCTTTATATTTATCAATAATATAGTAGTGATGTCCCCACGGAATTTTACACAATTAGTCCACAAGCTGTGGACTAATTTGGCTGTATAGCTGATAAAAGTATTTCCTTACTCCCACTCCACATCTTCCTCCGCCTTCGCATAGACATCTACCCGGTTCTCAACATCAAGCCTATTGACAATCCAGCCTTTTGCCATGCACATCTTGATAAAATCATCTATGCGGTTTTTTCCATACATTTCTTTAAGCGTAATTACCACGCCGAATTGCAACGCCTCTCTGTTTTTAGGCGTTGTACGGTCTTTGGTGTAAATGCCAAGCCCCCACATTCCAGCATCATAAGATTTTCTTGGCACGGCACGCTCCTTTATTTCTTCGCAGAGTCGTTTCACATTGTCCCACTTACGATAGATGCTTCTGGCTTCTTCTTCATAAATGATTTGTCCTTCTTCGGTCTGTTTGTTATCATCAATAGAATAAATTGTGGATTTTTCTCTAACTGTTTTTACCCTGCCGAAATGAATATCCATTTCCGTACTCGTATAATCAACTCCCTGATTTCTATCGCAAGGCGGAAAATAAACCAAAGTAGCCCTCGCATAAAACGGATGCCTGCCATTAACTACCGGAACAGGCAGGTTATATGTGTACGTCTCATAGTCTTCCGCCGTTCCCATTATGACAAACTTAATCTCGTCCTCTTTTGTATTAAGAATGTCTTCAATACGTTTGGGAACAATGCCGTATCCTAACGTATCCGATACCGCTCCATTACTTCTCCAAGTGGCTGCGGAATCAATAATTAAAGCTTTAGCAATTTCCCGACTGAGTCCCATGACATGAATAAGGTATGCTAACTTTCTGGATATCCACGGCGCTGCAAATGATGTTCCGACTCTATATACCGCCCCCAAATCATTAATGCAGACGGCAATCTGCTCATCTTGCCTTGTTCCATCTCCCCCATAATAACTAACATCAGGCTTATGGAAAAAGGAAAGTACAGGACCTCTTCTTGTATAAGATGCTGGTTTTTTTTCAAAATCTACCGAATTTACCACAATCGAGTTTAATGAGTCCGCCGGTGAACCCACTTTCATGTCTGAATGTTGTCTTCCATCAGGCGTATTCGTTCCTGCGACTACGAAAATTACATCATATTCGCTCTGAATACGGTCTAACTCCGCTGCTTCGGGGGAAATGAAATTATCTTTAATCGGCTCCGGTGAGCCTAATGACAAATTCCATACTTTTATATCCCTATTGCCCGCCACAATATCTTTTATATTCCTTAAAACTGCGAATGAGCTAAATCCTGACTGTCTGGAAACGCCGAAATGCCGTACCTTGAATCTTCCGCAGCCATCGTCCAGCCGCGGATTCCCTTTAGGACCGTCTACTATGATAGATGTTACTGCCGTTCCGTGATAAAAGTCTTCCGCTTCCAAGTCAATTTCCGGCGGCAGCATATTTCGATATTCCACCCATTCATGAAAATACACGTTTTCGTCAAAATGAGTATCTATCACGCCTATCGTAGGCTCATTTGTGGGCTTTGGTATGATTATCCCACTATCTTTTTCTATCTTTTCATCAGAAATATCTTCCAGCTTTATTCGTGAAAAGTCTGTAACACTCATAGCAATCAAATACGGTGCTTTACTGTATAATAATCGGGCTTCATCAGGCGATAACAGAATCGTCGTCCCATCAATAATTCTCGTCTCCAAAATATTAATGCCAAACTTCGCTAACAGCTTTTTCGTCTCAACATTTGTCCTATATATAGTGATAATGCTCTCCTCTGTAACAGGTTCGTCACTCATATCTATATCAAAATACTCAACAAAAAAAGCATCTACAACAGTATATAAAAAATTCGTTTTTTTCATATTCTCACGTGTATACGGATATTCCTTTCCCAGCTTTTCCGTATGCTCTGCAGTGATTTGCCCGCTATAATCTTCTTGTATGATTTGGGACGCAAGGACTAAATTATTTATTGCCTTATCTATTGCGTCTATCTGGACATAATGAGTAAAAATATGTTTATGAATTTCACTCCCATTCGCAGCGGTTTCTGTCGTAAACTTTGCCCCACGAATTGTTTCCACAGGAGATTTACCTTTTTCAGAGAGCAAAATCCTTAAACGGTTGCTTTTCGCAACAACGCGGGTATAATGTACGCTGACAATCGCTCCTTCAATATCCCGATTTTTAACCCAGTATTCCTTGATTTTCCTAAGTTGTTCTGCAAGCTCATCTAAATGCAGGGACGTTACGCTTTGCTTTGCCGGAAGTTTTACCGGACCAAATCCTGCGTCGTTTTTTCTTTTTTCAAATCTTCCCTTTAGTTGTAATATATTATTAATCTTCTTCACCGCCCTTCAACTCTCTTGAAACGCTGCTTTTTGACTTTTTCGTCAATATTTCTATTTCCCTGACTGTAAACCCCTGTTCCTGCAAAAGTTTCAAATTTTCCGATTTTTCTTCGCAGACCGCATAATACAGCCGTCTAAAATAATCCATGCCGTCCTGTATATCACTAAATGCTACTGATGTTTTAATCAGATTTTTTAAATCGCCGGGATAACGCATTTTATCTGATAATTTCATTATTTTTCTAAATAGTCTTATGTCCCGGTTTCCTAATTTCAGCTTATCTAAATATCTGTTAAGCATTTTTTCGGCTACGTCCATCAGGTCGTCTTCTGAATATCTGTTAAAATCAATAACGCTGTCAAACCTTCTTATAAGAGCCTTATCGAAATGTTCAAACAGGTTCGTCGTCGCTACAAGCACCACATTTTCATTCATGCGCTCAAATGCTTTTAATAACGCCGACGTCGCACGCCCCATTTCCCTATGGTCATTTGAATTTGTACGGTCAAGCGCCAGTGCGTCTATTTCATCAAAAAGCACAACCACCTTATCAGGCTGTACAAACCCGTTAATTTCTTTAAACAATTCAGATAAATTTTTCTGCGTCTGCCCTAATTTACTGTCAACCACGGAAGAAAAGTCTACCATATATATTTCTCTATTTAAAATCCGCGCTAATTGTTTTACCGCTTCTGTCTTTCCCGTACCCGGCGCACCTTGAAAAAGAAATTTGTTAATGCCTATATGCCTTTCAACAGCATTGACAACGCCCAGAAGGTCTTGTGTAATTTCGTCCGGAAGTAACAGCATATCCTCCTTTGCTTCAATTTTTTCAAAAAAAGCAGATTCATTCTCTGACATCTGCGGAACAAAAGTGTTGACATTTGACATTAGTGACATAATGTATTCTGCAAGCTGATAATCTCCCGCTTGGTCGAAATCTTTCGCTATCTCATAAGCTTCGCTACGAAAAGCGGCGTCATTCTTCTCAGCATAATATTTCACCAGATTAATTACATTTTTCTTCTTCATAACGCATTATCTCCCTATCGCTATCCTACTTATAGTTATAACTCATTGGGACAAATATGTCAATACTAGGACAATTATTGCCAAATATATAGTTATGCACATTCTTTCAAATAAAAAAGAAGAGGCTTGTCAATACCTGACAACCCCTCCATTCTTCACTTCCGCCGTTGACGAAACGACTATGCGGCTGCTATCGTCCAGCGCCCCCTCCAACGCCGCCCAGTTCTCATTCTCGTCCAGCACTTTTACGGATATCTGCTCCACATAATACTCCATGCCGAGCACCCCTTCCCGCTCCTTCACCACATACACATAATTTCTGGCGTCCGATGTTTGATGGACGGCGGCGGGCGTTATACAGCAGGGATATTTTTCACCGGGTTCAGAATGCCGCATCGTGCCGGACAGTCCGGGCGTCCCCACTCCATCGGGGAGATTCGCATAGAGTTCATAGCTGCCGGGCACGTTGTCGCTTTCGACCAGATAATCTATCTTAAAATCTTCGCTCTTACTGCTCCCGTCCAGTTTCAATGATATCATATCATTCAGCCCGATATACTTTTTCTGCTCTTTATCAATGACGGCTTTAAACTGGCAGGGCACGGTATCATCGGCACAAAGCATTACCGCCGTATCGGGTGTCCTGCTGCCTATGCTTATATAAATATCCGTAATCAGCCCTTCCCTTTCCGCACTAATCTGTCCTTCTGCGTCTTTGATTGCCTGATACTCGCCAAGTTCCGCTTGAATTACGGACAATTCTTCCTGTAAGCTGGCAAGCGTCGCCTGCAGCTCCGACATTTCAAGCTGGCACGCCTCCAGCGTCGTGTTCACCTCATCGGGAAAATTTATATCATCTATCCGTCGCTGCGCCTCTTTCATATTAGTATCCCTATTCCATTTAGCGTCTCCTTCGGCATATGCCGCTGCCTGCAAAGCGTCTTCAAGTTCTTCCTCGCTGTATCCGTCTTCTCCACTGTGATTTTCCAGCGCTTCTTCCGCTTTGCTTACTTCGTTTGACGCCCTTCCGACCAGCGTATCTTCGTGCCTTGCCAAAGCGTCATAGTCCTCTTTTGCCCGCTGTGCTTCTATTATCTTCTCCACTGCCGCAATCTCCCTATTGAGCGCGAGCGTATCAATCTGCAACTGTTTTTCTGAAATCTGCGTCTGCTGCCTAGAGACCTGAAGCTGCTGCGCCGCAATTTCCTGCCGCTTGCCTTCCATAATCTCTTCCAAGTCTTCCATATCTATTGTAAAAAGCACATCGCCTTCTTCCACCCTATCGCCAACAGTCACGTCAATTCTATCTATACGGAGTCCGCTCATGGCATTAATGGGGTTCTTATTTCCCGCAATGACTATCCCTTCCGCCTCCACGATATGCTCCACATATTTCTGCTCGATGCCCGCCGTCGTAACTACGGGCAGCCGTGACACATATATGCTCTTGGAAATAACCGTGCACAACCACATAAACACAAGAAATACCAAAAAGCCTGCTACCATTTTTTTCTTCCTATTTTCCACGCGATTCCCCTCCTACTTTTCACTCTTCATATTTCCTTAACATACAATTTTTCTATACTCAGAGTTTAACCAACATGAATAAAATAAGGAGCGACTTACCGCTTTTCAGGCATGGAGCTCCGTTTTTATTCATGTTGGCTAAACTCGTGACAGCAAATTATCACTCTCACTCCTTCAACCCCGAAAAAATAATCCCCTGCTCCAGATAGTCCTGTCCCCAGACGAACACAAACACCGCCGGAATAAGCGTAATAATCGACGCCACAAAAGCATAGCCCGCTCTCGCCCATGTAATCTCCGGCAGATATAAGGACAAAGGCCACAACGCCTTATCTTCTATGAACGCCATCGGCTGCTCCATCATGTTCCAATATTCCAGAAACCCCAGCGTCACAGCCGACAGCAGCCCGCTTTTTCCCAGCGGCAGCCCTAATTTTATGAAAATCTTTATCTCGCCAGCTCCGTCTATCCTCGCCGCCTCGAATAACTGGTGCGGAATACACCGAAACCCGCCATATGTAAGGAATATGGGAAAAGTCGAAAATACTGCGGGCAATATAACCGCCTGCTGCGTGTTTAAAATCCCCAAGCGCTCAAGCGCAAGATAGCTTGAAAGCATCGTGACCTGAAAAGGCAGGAGCATGAGCACGACGTACAGAGCAAAAAGCAACCTTGAGCCTTTTACTTTATATACGGCAAACGCCCATGCCGCAGGCACGCCGACTATAAGCTGCCCTATCAGGATACAGCCCGTTATTTTAATAGAGTTCCAGAAAAGCACAAAAAACTGCGGTGTTAGAAATAAAAGACTGCCGTAGTTTTCAAAGGTCGGATAATCCGGCACGATTTTCCAGCCGATATACTCCTCTCCGCCCGCAAAAACCGGCGTCAAATACTGCCTTAACTCTCCATCGCCCATCACGGAGCCTGTTATCAGCAGGATAATCGGGAGAAAGGTGAAAAGTGCGGGGATAAGAAGGGCTATGGTCGTTATTTCATTTTTTATCATACTTTTAAAACTTTTAGCTCTTTTCATTTCCATACTTTTCCTTTCTCGCTATTCTTAGACATTTGCAAAATAACATTCTTTAATAGACTACGTTGTACAATTACTTATTCTGCACACATCTATTTATAAAATCTATTCTCCTAATGCCCCAACAAGCACAATCCTAAGGCTTGCTAACTTATATCGTTGATATGTTGGGCGACATGGACTCATATGCTTCCTCTTGAGGTCCTTGGAAAACGCCGGTACTTAGCGAGGTTTTTTCGAGCTTAGTACCGCTGCGATTTTCCACGGAGTGAGAACGTGCCTCAAGTGGAAGCATATGAGTTCATGTCGCACTCCACCAGATACCCCTGCTAAGTCTCTCTATCCCACGCCCGCTGCAGCACCATAATCACCACGAACAAAAACCCGCCCACGCAGACCGCTGCCGCCGCCATCTTATCAAAGTCCAGACCGACGAACCAGTTATTAAACAAATGCTGCAGCAAATATATATCCTGCTGCGGATAAGCCCCCGCGACCAGATAGGCTTCCCTATATATTTTGAACGAATTTAAAAACGAAAGAATCACGATGGTATACAAACTGCCAAGCAGGTTGGGGAGCATAATCCTAAAAAAGCATTGCATCCCCGACGCACCATCTACCTTTGCCGCCTCTATCATTTCATTAGGGATACCCATAATTCCGGCAAGCCACAGGACTACCGTATAGCCCGTGTTTTTCCAAAGGTAGCTGAACACCAGCACCCAAAGGGCAGCGCCGCTCCCCAGATAGTCCGTATTTACTTCACCCCACAGTCCGCTCCACTCCCCTAACCGCGTCAACGCAAGATTCAGAAACCCTTGCCTGTAGAAAAACATCTTCCACACGAGTACAATCGTCGCCGTCGGCATGGCGAGCGGAAACAGATACAGGGATTTAATAACGCCCTTATTTTTTAATTTGCTAAGCGGCAGCGCAATCATAAGCCCGACTATGACTAACAGCGGAATGCAGATTCCGGTAAAGCGGAAAGTGTTTTTTACTGCAAGCCTGAACGCCTGATTAGCAAAAATCGTGCGGTAATTCTGCACTCCGGTAAACTGGTTAGTAACTGCCGTAGTAAATGAGCGTTTTATCACGTCTAAAAACGGAACCAGCACGAAAACCGCTACTCCAAGCAGGCTGGGCGTCATAAACAGGAAGAATATTCTATTCCGCCATATAGATTGAAATTTTCTTCTCAATCTCATTCACCGCTTCCTCAAGGCTCATATGCCCTCCTAAATATTCCGCACCCATCTGATAAACTGCATCTTCCAATGTAATATCTTCTATATACGGAGTGCGCAATTCTTCCATACATTTCTTAAGCGCTGCGATATCGTCTGCGTCAGACTGGTATGTTTCAAATTCAAGCTCAATTCCGTCTTCTGTCATGCCAGAACCTGACCAACTATATGCTCCATCTTCGCTTAACCAGCTTTCATCAACTGCAAATCCTTCCATAAACGCCGACTTATTTACCGCGATACCATAATAGAGCGTGGACTGGTTCTCTTTTCCCAGACACAGCCGCACAAACTCTTCCGCCGCTGCGGAATTTCCTGACGCCGCGTTTATGCCAAGCAGGGTTTTGGCGCAGAATACATTACTGCTCTGTCCATTCATCATCTTCCACTTACTCTCTTCAAATCCCGCTACCTTATTTATGGAATGAATCTCGTCATATCCGCCGAATGTAATGCGCGCCATTGCCCCCGATGCCAAGTTTGCCCTTCCGCATGTATATAACATTGCGTTTATGCCTTCCCTAAAATACCGAGATTCTTCGCGTGTTTCACCAAACTCTTTCTCCCAGAATACATTGCTATCTGCATACTGTTTAATTTTTTCCACAGACGCGCCTTCCATCTCTGCATCATATATTCGCTTGGTCTGTGTAAGAAATTCCTCTATTGCACCCCTATCAAGTTCACCGTCCACAGTCCATGCCGGAACGCATATCATTGCAAAGTAACGCAACATTCCTTTTTCCGAATAAATATTAAACAAAGCCCTGTCCGAATTATCCGCCCTGATTTTTTCCGCCATATCCGCTATGCCGGTCAGGTCATTTGCCCCTGATATATATTTTTCATCTCCCGCTATAACGGGAATCTGGATTTCACAGGGCATTGCATACGTCTTATCGCCTTTTTTCATTGCCTGCACGATATTCTCAAATACTTCGTCTTCACCGCTTAAACTGTTCAAAATTCCGCTTAAATCGGTCAGCAAGCCTTTTTCAATATATGAGTCAAGCGGCAAGCCGTCTAAAATCAGGATATCCGGTCCATTTCCTGACATAATCTCAGTATTAAGGCTCTTTATTGCGTCCTCTCTGGTCGCCGCGCCGCCTGTCTCCATGCCGACTTCATACTCGACTGCCATATCCGTATGTATGGTCTGATATAATGCTATCGCCTGACGCACGGTATCATTTTCTTTCAGGCTGTATATCTTAAGCCTGTCGTTCGGCACAGTCGCCACATTAGCGTCGTAAGTATAGCGCACAAGCCTGTCGCCGCTGAATATCGTGAGAAATTCATTATTTTCCAGCATAACCATACCATATATGCCATATGCGGGATTGCCAAATGTGCTAAGGCTGCCGTCGATAAGCTGTTCAACCGTACTGCCGCCTATCGCATGGCGGTGCAAGCCTTTCTTGCCTGCTATATACATAACTCCGTCTTCGCCATTAAAATAATGCACCGCATAAGTTTCTTCACCGCTGAAAGCGTTGCCGTCAGGATAATATTCATTAATGAAATCCTCTAAACATTCATCTTTGACATATTCCTTCTTCTCTATATCATAGAGCAGCGGAGCGCTGTACCTTGCCCCATCTATCAGCATAAGACTGCCATAGAAACGGATATACTCCGGACCGCTCTCCTGCAGCGTCACAAAAAGCTCGCAGCTTCCGTCTGATTTTACCTCATATACATTACTGTTACCCAGAACGCCGGCAAAAACCCTTCCGTCGTCCGATACTCCTACGCCGCGGAAATAGCTATCTCCCTCCGCTGGAAGAGCTGCAATGATTTCCGTTCCGTCCGGTTTAAAAATATACAAATCCATCTTAAAAATCCCTAACTCTTCCGAGTTTGATTCGCTGGCGCGTATAACTGCGGCAGTACCGTCCGCTCCGAATGCGATTGCGCTAATATAGACTTTCTCATCAAGCAGCTTAGTATGCCATGCAAAATCATCTTCCTGCCATGTCTCGCCGTTATCTTCCGAAATAAGAAATCTCGCGTCTGAATCGGCAATAATAATTCTGCCATCATTCAATTTATACATTCTGTTAAATCCGACAAGACTATCCGACATGTCCGTAACAGTCTCCACATATCGCCCCATAGCAACGTTTCCGTCTGCCTGTTGCGGCTGTGTGCCGTCCCCACTCCCGCTGTTTTCGGGAATTATTTCTTCCGCTGCGCCTGTTACATTTATTCCACTCGTACTATTACTATTACCTGTGCTATCATCTGCGCCTGTTTTGCCGCAGCCCGCCAGACATATGACTAACATCACCATTGCCAGCAGCGCCGCCGACATTCTTTTTGCTTTCATTTTCATTTTGATATACTTGCTCCTCTCGTTTCTTTGATTTGCTCTAGGCATTTGCTAAACTCCATTTGAATAATCAGCGTTTAGGCTAATTTTGATTTGCTTTATCATTGTTATAGCAGATTAATCTCTAAGAAATCTCTAATATAAAAAACGGAAGGAGTGATTTATATACTTCTTCCGGTTTAATAATGTGTATTCTGCGGTGGCAGGAATTAAATATTTTATTTTACTATACATCTAACAACATTTATGCTCTCTTAACACTATTATTTCTTGGCGGATTGACTCTTCTAAACTTCATGGCTCTCTCCGGCGTAGTTTCAGGGCAATCCTCGTCAAAAACAATCGCCTTTTCTCTGGCAATTTTTAATTCTTCCATTTCCTCTTCTGAAAAAGCTAATTCTTTTGCTAAGTCTATTGGCATATTACTAATATTTACCATAATAAAGTCCCCTTTCAAAATTGGCAGCATATCTTGCAGAAATTATTCTTATCACATCGCTCTCTATCCCATTTTCATTTCGCCTGACACGTTCTGTATATACTACAAACAACACATCATCTGTTCCAACATTGCCAATAATAGTATCTGTATTATCATTAGGAAAATGTATGAAAAAATTTATCCAATAAGGCACCTTTTCCCCTCAAATGCAAACCCATACTTCCTAATCCGCTCTGTTTCAATCCCTTCCGCAATTAGTTTTGCATCATACTGTTTCTCCTCAATCTGTGCAAGGGCATTTGCAACAGTCTGTTCAAGGTCTTTTTCTTTCGAGGGCTTATGCACTTTGAACTCAATGATATATGCGCAGTCCTTTTCCCTGTTTTTCGGTGTCAGCATGATGTCATAACGTCCAAATCCGCTTTCCCTGTTTGATGTAATCTCAAATCTTCCGGCAAGTTCGACCATCAGCCCCAGTACAAAACCGTGGTAAAAACGTTCAGGTGCATCATCCTCGGATACATTCTTTGCAATATCAAAACTTGAAAAACTGTACAATGCAATTTTGTTCATGAATTCATTCATTCCATCTAAATCATTTATCAGAAATGCTTTAATAAATTCGCTGTAGTACATTTCTGCAGCATTTTTAAACCAGCCCTTTACCATTTTACGAAACATCCGTCTTACTTCCATGTTTGTGACCGTCAGCGTGTACCATGTATCGCCTTCCCCACCAATTCCATCCTCGTCCGAATCCTGTGTTTTTACATCCAGCACTTTTAAGTATCCTGTCGCAAGCAAAAGACTCCACACTGCATCCGCATTGCCATTCAACTGGTCAAACACAACTTTTTCATCAATTTCAGCCTCAAAGCTTTTACCCTGCAAAAGATCTTCCATTGTCTGCTTGATGCTTGGGCTACCCTGCTGTATTAGCTGGTTTACAAGAGCATTTCCGCTTGTGTTTGACCAGTAGGTATCATATTTTCCTTTTTTCTTGATAAATGATACGATTGACCACGGGTTGTAAATATCCTTATGGGAACCGAACGTAAATCCGTCATACCATTTCTTCACTTTTTGCTTCTGTTCTCCCAATCCGGCTTCATCAAGCGCCGTAAAGACTTCTTTTTCTGTAAAACCAAAAGAGGTGGAATATTCATCAGACGTCGTTGTAATGACATCCAAATTGTTCATTCCTGTGAAAATGCTCTCTTTTGCCACTCTCGTAATTCCTGTAATCAGCCCGCGTTCAAGGTATTCATTTGTTTTAAACGTGGAATTGAACAGACCGCTAAAAAAGTGTACCGCCTTTTCCCAGTATCCGAAAATCCATGCATCATGCATCGGTGTGTCATATTCGTCCATGATAATGAGCACGTTCTTATTATAATATCGCTGCATAAAGCCAGTCATTAAGTGTATGGCATCCATAGCCAGTTCACTGCTCATTCCAGGTTTTATATTCTGATAGTATTCCCTTTCTTTTTCATTCAGCAGATTTCCTTCCCGTAAATATTCATTTTTATTATATAAATCGGTGATTACCTGACCAATTCTGAATATCATTCCTTCATATGACGTTGCTTTGACATTGGCAAAACTCAAAAAGATTACCGGAAATGTCCCCTGTAATTTCCTATATTTATATTCCTCGTCGGAGGATTTTTCCTCCCATATGGATAATCCTTCAAACAGGTCATCCCTGCCCTCATACTTATTGGAGAAAAAGCACTCCACCATACTCATGTTCAAGGTTTTTCCAAACCTGCGCGGACGTGTGATAAGCGTAACTTTATCCGCATTTTCCCACCATTCCCTGATAAAGTCCGTCTTGTCGATATAAAATATATGTTTTGTCCTTACTTCCTCAAAATCCTGATATCCGAGTCCTGCCTTATTCTCGTTCATATGATACCTCACCCCTGTCTGTAATTGTTCCCATCTCATTATCATTATACACAATACTAACTTTTTTCACAATATCGGCTTAAACGCTTACCATAGAAAACGTATGACAGCATTCCATATCGGGACAATTCCCAATGTATTAGGGTACAAGGGCATACCAGTATGAAGAATTATAAAAATTTTTTAGAGAATAATTAGAGATTCATATGTTATTATAAAATATATTAGTGTCATTTAAATACTGGTTCACATCTTTAGATAAGGAACACAAACTTACAGACTGAGTAAGAACGGAGACTTCACTATGCGGATTTTACTTGCCGAAGACGACAAACAACTAAACAGCGCCCTTGCATACCGTCTGGAAGCGGAGGGTTTCAGCGTAGACTCCTGCCTTGACGGTGAAGAAGCGCTCTACTACGGCGAACAAAATATTTATGATATAATACTATTAGACAGAATGCTTCCCCATATGGACGGAACCGATGTTTTATCAGCGCTAAGAAAAGTAGGCATTACTACGCCCGTCATTCTGATTACAGCGTTAGGCTCTTTATCCGATAAGGTGAGCGGGCTGGACTTAGGCGCGGACGATTATCTTGTCAAACCCTTTGAGTTTGAAGAACTTCTTGCCAGAATCCGCTGCGTCGCCAGAAGACCGCATACTATAACCGAAAACGACGCCCTGACGGTCGGGGATATTACATGGCAGGCAACCGAGTGCATACTGACAGGACCTTCCGGCTGCTGCACCCTATCTAAGAGAGAATCCGCCCTTCTTGAGACATTTCTGCGCTCTAAAGGACAGACGCTTCCGCGAAATACTTTACTCCTTAAAGTCTGGGGACCGGACAGCGATGTTGAGGACGGCAATCTGGATAACTACATTCATTTCCTGCGCAGGCGCTTACAGATAACAGGCAGCCGCCTTAAAATTCTGACTATACGCGGGATTGGATATAGTTTACAATAGTGAAAGGATACATGCTATGTTTAAAAAAGTCCATCTGCGTCTGACTCTGCTGTGCGCGGGCAGTACCGCCGCCATCATGATTGTTATGTCGCTTGCCTACCTTTATATATCAGAGCAGAACCTTAATAAAAATCAACTTCAAGCGTTTGAAAACGATATTAATACCATTGCCACCAATCTTGAACATCAAAATGTAATCACTATGGAGTGGCTTTCCAAAATGGAAGCGCAGAATAATTATATATTCTTTATTATTGATAACGGCGTTCCTTTTCTTTATAACAGCTTAAGCGACTTGAGCGAAAGCGTCTCCAAAAGTCTGCTCCTTGAAGAATTTCTTGCCGTCAGGCAGACAGACGTCTCCGATTACGGCGTTTATTCAAACTACGGCTCCGGCGTGCAAATCGACTACAACTACGCCTTCACATCACCCTCCACAAATACAGACTATCTTGCGGGCGTAATCAGGCTCGGTGATAAATCCGCGTTAGAGATAATTGTGCTTTCTTCTCAGAACTCATTGAAAAATCAGCTTCGGGGGCAGCGTTTCCGTTTCCTTATTATTGACATTGCTGCGATATTACTGCTTACTGCTTTTGCATGGTTTTTTACAGGCAGGCTTTTAAAACCTATCATGGAAAACCAGCAAAATCAAATCCAGTTTATCGCCTCGGCGTCACATGAGCTGCGCACGCCGCTTGCCGTTATTTTATCAACTGCTGAATGCTGCCGCAATGCTTCTCAGGAAGGACTGGACGGTTTTCTTAGCACGATAAATAAAGAGACTCTCCACATGTCCGCCCTGCTCGACGATATGCTCACCCTTTTTGGCTCTGACGGTCAGCATTTTCCTGTCAAAATACAGCCCGTGGAAATGGATACGCTGGTTATTAATTCCTACGAATCATTTCTGCCGCTGGCAAAGCAGAAGTCCATCGACCTAGCTATAAGTCTGCCGGAAGAACCGCTGCCAACGTGCCCAGCCGACTCGCAGCGAATCAGTCAGGTTATCGCCATTCTCATACAAAACGCCATCAGCTATACTCAGGAAGGGGGAAAAATAGAGCTATCCCTTTCCTATAATAAAGCACACTTCTATATCTCCGTCGCCGATAACGGCATAGGCATTTCCGATGAAGATAAGAAGAAGATTTTCGACCGCTTCTATCGGGCAGAAAAATCCCGCAGTTCTAAAGAGCATTTCGGTCTGGGGCTCTCCATCGCCTATGAAATCGTGCAAGCGCATAACGGCAGCATCACAGTATCCGACGCCGCAGGTGGCGGAAGCGTTTTCACGGTTATGATTTAATCCGACTATTGTATCAAAAAATCAGATATGCTATACTATTTCATAACGTAAGTTGTACAATATATACAAAACATAAGTAGGGTACTCTGCCGCCGTCGGTACTTGGCGAGGTATTTTCGAGCCTAGTACCGTTACTGGCGGCAACGTAGCGGAAGCGTGCCCTACGTTGTTTTGTATATATTGTACAACGTGAAATATTAAAAAATGTTGCTCAAGAAAAGGAGATACTATGGAACCGCAAAAGATTAAAAAAACAAGCGTACCCTACTTACTTGCATGTATTTTTATCCCGATACTCGCGACTGTACTTATAACATTTATTGGCATACTTTTCCTCACATCAGAAATCGCCTCAGCTTTAATGATGGTTTCTATGACCGCATCAATCTTTTGGTGGGTACTCGGAATCAAGAAAGTATATGAAAAGAAAAAAGAAGAAAAGCTCAAAGAACTTGACACGACAGGCTTTAACCGCAACCACACCTTTAACAGTGACAACTGCGCAGTCGCCATTGATATAGCAAACGGTAAAATCGCCATGATTTTTAAATGGAATCCCTCACAGCTTTATGTGCTTCCTGCCAATAGAATCACGAAGCTTTGGGTTGACGACGGTAAAAAAATAGGTGGAACCAGTCGCGTAAGCTTTCTCTTTATCATAGATGGAATAAAAATCAGGGTAAATACATTTATCTCCAATAAGATTTGGAGCATGAAGAGTAATAACGTTTTGGAGGCTATCTCCAAAGCTGACATGATGGTAGCGGCTCTAAGAAGCGCAGCTCAGGCTGCACAGAACACGCAATATATGAACTAAAGCTAAAGAATGGCAGGTGCAACATGGGAGTATTTAGTGCGATTACGAAGCGTTTTAAAAGTAACTGGTGTGGAAATTGCAAAACCGAAATGGCTACGATGTATAAGCGGCTTTATTGGATGCCGATGACAGTCGGGCATTATGCAGAGCATAAAGACGCTGGTTATTATCTGAAAAATCTTAAACCGCTTATGAATATAGCGCAGATTCCAGCGGGTTATTATGCCTGCGACGCAAGCATGTACCGCTGCTCCGGCTGCGGAAGGCGCATCACTGTGATGACGCCTTTCCTCCAAGTTAGGAACGAAGAGAAAACGGAGTCGCATATCATCTTTGAAAACGGTGAATTAGATACGCTATTTGAATCTTTTTAATGTAATTAAAATCTCGCTTTAAATCTTAACGACCGAAAGCGAGATTTTTTAAGCTTATCTTAGTACGCCCTTCCCCAGTATACCATTTTCTTCGCCGGTCTGCCGCAGCATACGCACACGTCCGCTAACTGCTCCTGCTCAAACGGCATACACCTGCTGGTGACGGCAAGTTCTTCTTTAATCTTATCTTCGCATTCCTTGCTTTCACACCACATCGCTTTGACGAAGCCCGACTTCTCTTCAAATGTCTTGCGAAACTCCGCCATGTCTTTTGCCACATAGGTATGATTATCTCTATGCGCTCTGGCGCGCTCAAGCATTTCCGTCTGCATTTTATCAAGAATCTCAGCGGCTTTTGTTTCCAATTCGCTAAGAGGAACTTCTAATTTCTCGCCGGTATCGCGGCGGCATATCACGCATTTATCCGCTTCGATGTCCTTCGGTCCGATTTCTATACGAATCGGGATTCCCCGCATTTCCTGTTCAGAGAATTTCCAGCCCGGACTCTTATCTGCATCGTCCACTTTTACGCGGAAATTGCTCAGCCTGTCTTTTAACTCGAACGCCTTATCCAGCACGCCTTCTTTCTTCTGCTGAATCGGAATAATCATAATCTGCGTGGGCGCAACCTTCGGCGGAAGAACCAGTCCCGAATTATCTCCATGCACCATGATAACCGCGCCTATCAGCCTCGTCGTCATGCCCCATGAAGTCTGGTGTACATATTTCAATTTATTATCTTTATCGGTAAACTGTACTCCGAACGCCTTAGCAAAACCGTCTCCGAAGTTATGGCTTGTTCCTGCCTGCAGCGCTTTTCCATCGTGCATAAGCGCTTCTATTGCATATGTGGCAATCGCGCCTGCGAATTTCTCCTTATCGGTCTTACGCCCTTTTATAACGGGAATAGCAAGAACATTCTCACAAAAGTAAGCGTACACGTTCAACATCTGGATTGTTCTTTCTTCCGCTTCTTCTGCGGTCGCATGCGCCGTATGTCCTTCCTGCCATAAAAATTCACGACTTCGTAAAAACGGTCTGGTTTCTTTCTCCCAGCGCACCACCGAACACCACTGGTTGCATAACTGCGGCAAGTCACGGTAGGACTGCACCGTGTTCTTATAATAATCGCAGAAAAGAGTTTCCGAAGTAGGTCTTACGCACAATCTCTCCTGTAAGGGCTGCTGCCCGCCATGCGTCACCCACGCCACCTCTGGCGCGAAGCCTTCCACATGGTCTTTCTCTTTATTCAAGAGACTCTCCGGTATAAACATCGGTAAATATACGTTCTGAACGCCTGTCGCCTTGAACATTGCGTCAAGCTGCTGTTGTATAAGCTCCCATATCGCATATCCTGCCGGTCTGAACACCATGCAGCCCTTTACGCTTGTATAGTCGATTAGTTCCGCCTTTTTTACCACGTCGGTATACCATTGCGCGAAATCGTCCTCCATAGATGTTATTTCTTCTACTAATTTTTTGTCTGCCATCTTCCCGTCCTCAATTTATAATCTTTTAAGCAGTTCTTCCCTCTGCGCCTCGTATCCCGGTTTGCCGAGCAGCGCGAACATATTCTTCTTGTAGCTTTCCACGCCCGGCTGGTTGAACGGATTCACGCCTAACAGATATCCGCTGACGCCGCAGGCAAACTCAAAGAAATAGAATAATTCGCCTAAGTAAAATTCATTAACTTCCGGAACGTTGACCACGAAGTTAGGAACCTGTCCGTCGGTATGCGCCAGAATAGTTCCGTTCATCGCGCTCTTATTCACGAAATCTACGCTCTTTCCGGCAAGATAATTAAGTCCGTCCAAATCCACAGGCTCTTTTCCGATTAAAATCTCTTCCCTGCTGGTTTCAATATTTAAAACCGTTTCAAACATAGTCCTTGAGCCGTCCTGAATGAACTGTCCCATTGAATGTAAATCTGTCGTCAAGTCCACGCTTGCCGGGAAAATACCTTTCTGATCCTTTCCTTCGGACTCGCCGTACAACTGTTTCCACCACTCAGAAACATAGTGTGCGCTGGGTTCATAATTGGCAAGAATCTCGATTACTTTGCCTTTTCTTAACATGATATTACGAAGCGCCGCATACTTTAAGGCGTCGTTTTCTTCAAATGCCGCCTCAAGCGCCATCTTTCTTCCTTCTGCCGCGCCTTCCATCAATTTATCGATATCCGCGCCTGAAACCGCTATAGGCAAAAGTCCGACTGCCGTAAGTACAGAAAATCTTCCGCCTACATCGTCCGGAACTACAAATGACTCGTAGCCTTCCTCGGTGGCAAGGTTTTTAAGCGAGCCTTTCGCCTTGTCGGTTGTCGCATAAATTCTCTTTGCCGCGCCTTCTTTGCCGTATTTCTTCTCCGCCATTTCTTTAAATACGCGGAACGCAATCGCAGGCTCCGTTGTCGTACCTGACTTGGATATCATATTTATAGAGAAATCCCTCTCGCCGATTACGTCAATCAGGTGCTTAATATATGTGGAGCTGATTGAATTGCCGACGAAATATATCTCCGGCGTCTTACGAATTGACTTATCCACTACGTTATAGAAGCTGTGTCTTAAGAACTCTATCGCCGCCCTTGCGCCCAGATAGGAGCCGCCGATACCGATTACCAGCAGCACTTCCGAATCGCTCTGAATTTTAGCCGCCGCTTTCTTAATTCTTGCAAATTCTTCCTTATCATAATTAACCGGAAGGTCAATCCAGCCTAAGAAATCATTGCCCGCGCCAGTTTTTCCTACAAGCACTTCCTTTGCGTCAAGCGCCAGTTTTTTCATCGACTCTACTTCATTGTCTTTTACAAATGAAGCTGCTTTAGAATAATCAAATGTAATTTTTCCCATCACTTATCTCTCCTTTTTTCAGTTCTTTATAACTGTAGTAAACGACATTTGTTATGTCGTTTACTATTACATTAAGTGTAGCATTGCCTGTTATGTTTTTCAAGGATTAAAATTACCAGCTTTTACCGCGCGCAGCCAGTTTAAATTTCTCACTTCTACCGTGCCGTCAGGAAAGTCGATTTCTTTCCACGGAGACCTTGTACACTGTGCCCTCAGCCCGCACTCTTTACAGGCACGCTTATTTGCATACCTTATATCCCCATTTTTCCTCGTGCATTTTTTCCTGAGTATCTCTCCGGTAGGGCAGTAAACGCGGTCCTTTTCCATATCCCTTACAAAATAGCCTTCTGAAGCCTTTTGCCGCAGTTGCTCTTCCGTCCAGCGATTGTCGTCTTTTGCCATATAATGTCCTCGCTTTATACTTATTTCCTGTAACTGTTCAACGCCTTCATAATTACTGTTTTTTATCATTGCCGTCTGCCGCCACTTCCTCAATAACGTCAATAATAGTGCCGATTGCGTCCCGCTGCGAACTTTTACGCATAGCGTCAATATAAGTCATTCTGGTGAAATACAGCTCCTGAACCTTCTCCACCAAAAGCTTAACCGTCAAATCGTCTTCATCTACTACAATACTGAACCCCTGAGACTCAAATGACTTCGCGTTTAAAATCTGGTCTCCCCTGCTGCTTGCCGATGGTAATGGAATAAGAAGGTTCGGCTTTTTAAGGGCAAGGAGTTCATTGATTGCATTCGCTCCCGCTCTGGAAATGACGATATCCGCCATCGCGAATATATCCTTTAACTCCGATTTAATATATTCAAACTGTTTATAGCCTTTGGTCGTCAAAAGAAGGTTATCCATTTTTTCTTTACCGCACAAGTGTACAATCTGGAAATCTTCAAGCAGCTCCGGCAGCGCGTCCCTGACCGCCTGATTGATTGCCGCTGAGCCCTGACTTCCGCCGATAACCATTATAACAGGCTTAGACTCATCAAAGCCGCACAACTCATACGCCGCTTCTTTTTTCCCCTTCATAAGCTCCTCGCGAATAGGCGAGCCGGTAAGGATTGCTTTATCCGCGGGAAGATTTTTCAATGTCTCAGGAAAATTACAGCACACCTTTTTAGCTACCGGAATACAGAGCTTATTCGCAAGCCCCGGCGTCATATCGGACTCATGCACGATACAGGGAATTTTCAAAGACGCAGCCGCGCGTACTACCGGCACGCTGACAAAGCCCCCTTTGGAAAAAACGACGTCCGGCTTAATCGCTTTTAAATATTTCTTCGCCTCGCTCATTCCTTTTAATACGCGGAACGGATCGGAAAAATTCTTAGGATCGAAATACCTGCGGAATTTACCCGTCGCTATCCCATAGTATGCAATGTCAAAATCTTCAATCAGTTTTTTCTCTATGCCGTCGTATGAACCCATATAAAAGATTTCATAGCCCAGCTCTTTTAGCTTTGGCATAATCGCAATATTTGGTGTAACATGTCCGGCAGTACCGCCGCCGGTCAATACGATTTTTTTACCCATACGAAAAAAGCCTCCTATAAATATTAATTCGCATTTTCCGCCATTGCTTCAAGAGCGCATGCCAGTTGGTCGGGACATGATGTATTCTTAAACCCGCATTTTATTCCTTTCAGCCTTTGGATAGCATCTTCCGTCCGCATGCCTACAACCAATCTGGAAATACCCTGCGTATTGCCATTGCAGCCTCCCGTAAACTCAACGGATTTGATAACTCCATTTTCTACTTCAATATCAATCGCTTTAGAACATACTCCTTGTGGATTATACTTCATAGCACAGACCTCCCCATAAATTAATCATTTCTACTATACCATAAAACAAATCTACTTTCCAGTCCTTCGCGACATAATCAGACAAATTCTGGAAGCTATATTCCCTATATTGTCGAATGCCGTATAAATTCTTGGACGGATTACAGGGGCGGAATTATTGAGATTACAATTTATTCTGTTCTATAATATTTGCAGGACATATAAATAAGTCACAAGTTTAGCCAGAATGAAGGGAGTATGAGCCATATTATGATTCAAATTATTTTTAAGCATTCGGAATTTATGATTCCTATACTAATTTTAATCTCATTAAGTATAATATGCCAAATCAGCATGGGTGTGCTCTGCCATAAACTTATTCGGGAAACGGAAAATATGTCCTCTACAAAAAATAAAACTTTGCAGCAGTTAAAGCTGAAATTCTCAAGCTGCTGTCAATTACACGATGGTATGTCCAATGTTCCGGTATTTGTGGACAAGTACATAAATAAAGCCAAAATATACGGCGTATCATTATCTACCCTGAAACATCTGTCGGGGCAGCTTGTCCTGCTGTCTATTCTTATTGCCGGAATCGCTTCATGCTACGGAATTACCGTCGGTGAAACCGTCATATATATTGTTCCTTATTATGTGGTAAGTTTTCTGGGGTTATACTGCTATTTTGCAATTTCTTCACTTGTGGACATCGTTGGTAAGACAAATGTGCTGCGCACCAACCTGATTGATTTTTTTGAAAACCATCTGTCAAGCCGGCTTGAGCAGACATCCCTTGATTTGAAACTTATTCAGGGTGAGAATGTAACTGCCTCGCAGGGCAACGATACATCTATGACAGCGGTGCAGACGAACGCCTCAGTTAAATCGCAGGATAGTCTAGCTGCAGCGGTATCCGATAATACGGTTGATAATCATAATGATAATAATACTGACCAAAGCGTTGCACCAGAGAATGCACCTATGGCTACAATACCAGTCTTATCCGGTTCGGAAGCTCAAGAGTTGGAAACACTTCTAAAAGAATTTCTGGCGTGATTGCAAGGCACGTGATTGCAAGGTATATTTTATCTTGAGTTTCCGCAAAATGCAATAAAAAAGCAGACGTACATTTATCACCACCC
>JAMPHY010000007.1 GCA_023663185.1 Clostridiales bacterium
AAGAGGCTTGTTTTCTGCAATATTAGTGCGAATTATTTTTTCCTTTCAGGGCTGATTTTCAGATATATCAAATTAATTTCTGTAAAATTTTTATTAGAATATTTATGGCATAATAAACGAGTGGAATTAATAGTGGAGAAAATATTCAAAATATGATAAAATATTTTTTGTGATTTGGATGTGCCATTTAAAGTAAATTAAGTTAACTGGAGTAATCTTATATAAAAGTTAAGAGGTGAAGAAAATGTTGAATTTATTCGATGATGTAGATTTTGAGCATTTAAATTCAGATGATGCCATGGTGGTTTTTGGAGATTGTATTTCTGTATTAAGTAAGATGAGAGAGAAATCGGTAGATATGATATTTGCAGACCCCCCATATAATTTGGGAAAGGATTTTGGAAATGATAGTGATAGTTGGAGTGATAGAAAAAAATATTTGAAATGGTGCTATCAATGGATAGATGAGTGTTTTAGAGTATTAAAAGATGATGGGACTTTTTATATAATGAATTCTACTCAGAATATACCATATATATCTGTGTATTTGCAGGAAAACTATTGTGTGGTAAATGATATTGTATGGGCATATGATAGTTCTGGCATGCAATCAAAAAAGAAATTTGGTTCATTATATGAGCCTATAATTATGGCAACAAAGAGCGAAAAGGCGAAATATACATTTAATTACGAGGATATTCTTGTTGAAGCTAAAACAGGTGCTGAGAGAGGTTTAATTGATTATCGTAAAAATCCACCGCAGCCTTATAATACACAAAAAGTCCCAGGTAATGTGTGGGAATTTCCGAGAGTAAGGTACAAGATGGAAGAGTATGAAAATCATCCCTCTCAAAAACCAACTATTTTATTAGAGCGAATAGTTAAAGCATCCAGTAACGAAGGTGAGATAGTTCTTGACCCGTTTGCAGGGACCTTTTCCACTTGTGCGGTTGCTCATAGTTTGGGAAGAAAAACGATAGGCATAGATATCAATAAGGAATATTTTAAAATAGGTATTCGCAGAACAAAAATTGCTGACGAATATGATGGCGAAAAACTAATGCCGGACAAAAGTAGAAAAACAAAAAACAAATCAAAAAAATCTAGACAAACTGAATCAGACGAAGCGTTATCTGGTCAAATGGTTTTGAATTGGTAGGAGTGAAATATATGGCAAAAAATCAAATGTTGGATTTCGTGGTATCAATAATGAATGAAGAATATAATATGGAAGGTAAAAATGTTTTTCAGGAGTCTTTGCTTATTCAATATCTTAATTCAAAAATGAATGCAGTTAATGGTAATAGCAAAAGTAGAAGGAACTTTGCTAACATATATGCCATATATTCGCTGTTGGTAGCATATAAAGAAATTCAAGAAAATTCAGAAATAGAGTATGAAACTTTTAAAGGAACTAATTTTACGCATTTATGGTCTTATTGTCGTGCTATGTATGGTGGCTCTAAATTGCAAAATCATTCATTTAATAGTCGGGTGGATAGAGAGTTTGTTAATAAATTTGGTGATGAAAATTTAATTGTTCAACAAAATGGGTTGTATAAAATCAATACAAAATATGTTGAATTACCAAGTCATAATGTATCGGATGTTGCAAGAAAAATAATAGAAAAGTATGTGGAATTAATAAAATATAAAGATGAGGAGTTAGGAAGAAGATTGAGTGAGCTTGCGAATAGCGGGGAACAGAATTTAAAACAAGGATTGAGGGACTTTGTTTCAGAAAATAGTGAAGCAAGGATTTTTGAAATTTCAAGCTATGCAATATTGCGTAATTATTATAAAAAACAAAGTGTCTATTGGGGTTATACATTAGATTGTCTAAAAAAAGGAGAATTGCAATTATATAAGACAGGCAGAACAAATGCAAATGATGGTGGTATTGATTTTGTGATGAAACCTTTAGGGAGATTTTTTCAAGTGACAGAGGTAAGCAACTTTGACAAATATCTTTTAGATATTGATAAGGTTGTGCATTATCCCATTACATTTGTTGTAAAAAGTAATAAAACAAAAGAAGTATTGTTTTCTGAATTGGTTGAATATGTAAAAATGAAATATGAAGATGAAGAAATTCAGAATAAATATTTTGAAGCAGTAGAAGCGTTAATAACGATTGTTGATTTGAATGACTACATAAATCAATTGAATTTAGATGAATTAAAACAGGTTTTAAAAGATATAGACATATATTATAAACTTGAGATGAATGAGGAAGATGAAGACGATTAGCATTGCTGACAATGAAATGATATTACAATTTTCTAAAGATTTATGTAATATGTAGAATGCGGATAAAACTCTCGGATTTTACTACCAAAATCAACACATTGCACCACATAACGACTTTGCGAAAAGGAGTTTGAGTGATGGGATTTTTGTATAGATTATATTGAGTGGTAGATAGTTTATATAATAATTTGCTGTTATCCGCATTTAAAAAATATATGGAAACTTTGCACTTAGCAAGGAAAGAGGATTAAAAACAATTGATTGCTGGAACAATAATATTGTATAGTATAAAAAATGTTACTGATGTATGATATACAAAGTAAATTCGTCGCGTATGTGTAGCAAATTGATAAAAATGAGTTATATTTTAAATGTAGAATGTGTTAAAAACTATTCGCTTTAATCTGATAAATAGCAATAATGAGTCTTACATGGAATTAATAGAAATAGCAAGTAATAATTCCGTTTGGCGAGGAATGGATTATTATAATAACAAAAAGGTTGTTTCATGGGGTTCGCCTGTGGTCATGATGAAAGCAAAAGTTAAATAAATGGAACTTTATTATAATGAAAGGGGTATAAGAATGTTCAATCAAAATCAAATATACAATATTTTTAACCAGCAGCAGATACAAGCACAATTACAGCAGATGCAACAACAGTACCATAACCAACAAATATGGAAGGTGTCTGAGTGTGCGAAGAAGTTGGATGATTTCCTTAAAAGTGCGGAAGATATAGATGCGCAGTATCAGCAGCTTGCCTTTTCTGAATGCTGTGCGGTATTAGGTAGACATATGCAAAGACAAATATGAATTGGCTACACGTGTGTAGCTAATTGTGGCATTAAGAAGCAAGTACTGAAAAGTTGCGACATGTCGCAATTTTTTGAAAAAGATATGTATGGGTACAATTTGGGTACACCAGCTTTGAAAACATATAAACAACAAACGAAACCGCATCAAAATGATACGATTTCGTAAGAAAAAGCAGTGAAAAACAGGACTTGCAACGAACCGAAAAAAGAGTTCGAGTGATTGTTTTTGTATAGATTATTTTGAAGAGTAGATAGTTTATATGATAATCGGCAGTTATTCATATTATTTGTATTTTGATGAAATACATTGGATTTTGTAGTCAACAAGAAAATAGCATTAAAATTAATTATTTGTTGGAACTGAAACAATAATATTGTATAGTATAAAGACATGTTACTGATATACAATATACAAGTAAATTCGGCATACACATGTAGTGAATTGGAGAAAGTGGGCCACGTTTTAAATGTTTAGGCGGAGGGAACGAAAAGTGATTGAACCTTCAAAAAGTGATTGGAAACTATATAGGGAGAAAGTCGGCGAGTGGCAGGAACATTATATGGAGAATTTGATAAAGGAATATTCCGACTATTTGTGTAGTGATCTTCCGGCATCTGATAAATTTTGGGAACTGGAAAAGAGAATCAGGAGGGATAGGGAAGCACTGGGGGTATGTATTGAATTAAAAAGATCAAATATGTTTTGGGACATTGCCGGGTTGATTCAGGATGAGGTTATTTCAACGGATGATCTTGAAGAATTTAGCGATGATGTAAAAGAGGCAGTAGCATTGATTTTGAAAAGATGAAAGTAGTTCAAATGAAGTAACATATGATATGAAACAATATGAGTTTATGGAGGGAGTTTATGAAGCAGTGGGTAAGCCATATGAAATTTATTTTTCATTTGGGATAATGTATGGAATTGTTTATGCAGAGAAAGAAGATGCATACGAAAGACGCGAATATATGAAGCTGGATTTAGAAGAGGAGTATCGTAATAATAAAGAGCCATCAGATGGATTTATTAATAGTTTTTCTAAGAAATATGATGTTTGCTTACCAAGTGATGTTCTATTTGATGAAGATGCCATTATGGAGAAATTGTTGAATCTTTAAACCCCAAAAAAGCGAGGTCCTCATGAACAATTGGAAAGAACATCTGATTACATATATCAAATCACTGGATGAGAATATCTCGATTGACAATGCAGAACTATTAATTCATGATGAATTATCACGAATAAAAGAATCTTATTCTGCCAAACTGCCACAAACAAATATGCCCAATTCTCAAACAGTTAATTCCCAATCAGATAATTCCAACCAGACAGACAAAAGAATGGAAATGCCTGAACTTATCGCATTGTACAGAGACCTGTTTTATGGAAGGCAGGACGTGTTCGCAGTTCGTTGGGAAAACGAAAAGGCTGGAACGCACGGCTATGCACCAAAATGTAAAAATGAGTGGGATAGAAATGTATGTGGAAAGGCACGAAGAATAAAAGGAGCATGCAAGAACTGTGTCTATCGGGAAAATCAGGAGATAACGGATAACCTTATACAGCAGCATTTTACTGGAACCGGAAAGAATGCTTTGGTTATGGGAATATACCCATTATTAGAAGATGAGACATGCAAATTTCTTGCAGTTGATTTTGACAAAGGAGACTGGCAGACCGAAATCTTATTAGCAAAATCGATTTTTAAAGAGTATGGGATTGATAGTTATATAGAAAGGTCCCGTTCCGGCAATGGCGGTCACTTGTGGGTATTCTTTAGTGAAAAGATAGAAGCGCATATCGCAAGAAAGCTCGGCATAAAGGTTCTTGAAACTGCGATGAATAGAAGCGGAAATTCACAATTTGAATCTTTTGACCGTATATTTCCCAATCAGGATAATATGCCGAAGGGCGGCTATGGAAATCTGATTGCACTTCCTTTGCAGCGTCAGTCGGTAGAAAAAGAAAATAGCGTTTTTGTGGACGATGAATTTCGGATGTACGTAAGCCAGACAGCAGTGCTTCAGAGTATTAGGAGATATAGCAGGGCAGAGATTGTCAGCGTTTTAAAAATGTTTCCAGACGTTATTCTTGAGAATGTAAATGACAGAGAAATTGAGGAAGAAGATAAAGCGCTGCCGTGGGAAAAGAAAAAGGAAGAAAAAATACCGGAAGATTTACCAGAGTGCATAAATGTGGTGCTTTATGATAAAATATACATTTCCAAATTACAACTCCACTACTTCTTAAAGAAGAAGTTTATAGGTATGACAGTGTTTCACAATCCGGAATATTATCTGGCGCGTAATTTAAGAAAAAGCGTTCAGGATATTCCGATGTGGATTCAATGCTTTGATGAAGACGAAGATTATCTGATGCTTCCGATTGGACTTGAAACAACTCTGAGGGAAATCTGTGAAAGCTATCATGTAAAAGTAGAATGTGTGGATAAGCGTTTTGCAGGTCAGTCGATAGATGTAATGTTTCATGGTGATTTAAGGGAAAAGCAAATGAAGGCGGTAGAAGAAATGCTGGCGGTGACGAATGGAATTTTACATGCAAATACTGCTTTTGGAAAAACCGTGGCTGCTATTGCCTTAATTGCAGAACGAAAAGTAAATACACTGATTATTGTGGATAGGGTAAGTCTGTTGAATCAATGGTGTGAACGCCTTTCTGTGTTTTTGAATATTCCGAAAAAAGAAATCGGAGTTATTGGTGGAGGAAAGAAAAGTCCTAATGGAAAAATTGATGTAGCTGTAAGTCAAAGTTTATATAGAGATAATAAAGTGTCAGAGCTTGTCAAAGGGTATGGACAAATCATATGTGATGAATGTCATCATGTATCAGCAGTAGGATTTGAACAAATACTTAAGTCAAGCCCCGCAAAATATAAATATGGACTGACTGCAACATTAAAACGTAAGGACGGAAAAGAAAGAATTGTGCTTATGCAGCTTGGACCTGTGTGCTATAAGGATTTGTCAAAAGTTACAAGTGATTTGGAACATAAAGTTTATGTTCAGGAAACGGGAATTGCAGCCGACAATATGCCAGAGGAGTTCACGACGAATGAATTATATGATTATCTATACAGCAATCCGATTCGGAATATGCAGATTGTGATGGACGTTAGAAATTGTATAGACGAGAACAGGTATCCGCTTATTCTGACGGAAAGAAAGGAACATATGGAAATGCTTGAAAAAGAACTTTCTCCGTATGTTAAAGTTTTTAAATTATATGGTGGATTAAGTAAGAAGGAAAGGGAACTGGTTATGGACGAACTACTGAATCTTTCAGAGGATTCACACAGGGTAATTATTGCAACAAGTAAATATATAGGAGAGGGATTTGATTATCCGATTTTAGATACTTTGTTTTTAACATTACCGATTTCATGGAGCGGGCGTATAAAACAGTATGCCGGTCGTCTGCATAGAGAGTATCATGAGAAAAAAGAAGTCCGCATTTATGATTATCTTGATACAAAGATTGATTTAGCGATGAAGATGTATGGAAAGCGAAGCAAAGGCTATCGCAGTATGGGGTATGAGATAATAGAGTAACAGCTATTAATATTATTATAAATAATGACATATAATTACTTTTTTGCCGGATTTTATGCAAAATTTGCTTTGGCAGTTTAATGATGATGATCTGGAAAGGTGATATAATGTTTTTGTTAATAAGCGAAGGAACAGACGGGTATGCACATGTGCTTGTTGCTACAGGCGGATAAGGAATTTTAAGGGTAGCCAACGTGCAGATAAGGGATAGAGAAACAGATGAATACAAAATATTATATGATTATTATTAAAGGTGAGATAAAAACATCTGAAATAGTGTCATGCACATACAATAGAAATACCAAGAAATGGGATGTGGAGTTTAATAATGGGAAAACATACTCATACGGGTATTTAAATGTGGAAAAGCTGACCGATCCAGTAGTTTTAAATCCAAATATGTATCGTATTAGTAGAGATGGGCGGGACTTTTTTGATATTACAGCAATATACGTATTTAGAAGCACATATGATTCATATTGGCATATTTGTTTTAACAATGGAAGTGAAAGAGATTACTGTCAGAGTGAACTTAATATAGCAGAGTCCTGCCTTAGTCAAAATCAGTCTGCAAATGTATTTGACTACCTAAAGCAGATTGCGGCATTAAGTGACATTAAAAATGAAGAGACAGGAGAAAAATTATTAACTAAAAGGTTTGAAAAGATATCTTTTGTAGGTAATGATGTGGCATTAGCAAAGTATTTAAACCCATCTTCACTACAAACTGGCAAAATTAGAGATGAATATATACCCATTTTTCCCTTTGGATGTAATAACAGCCAGTATAAAGCTGTAAAAAATGCAATGGAAAATCAAATTAGTGTTATTCAGGGACCACCTGGAACCGGTAAGACGCAAACAATATTAAATATAATTGCCAATATATTAATGCAAGGGAAAACGGTACAGATAGTATCTAATAATAATTCGGCGACTGAAAATGTGTATGAGAAGTTAGCTTCTCCAAAATACAATTTGAGTTTTGTTGCTGCAACATTAGGGAGTTCTAAAAACAAGAAAATATTTGTTGAAAATCAGAATACAAATTATCCTGATTTTTTGTCTTGGAAGACATATGAAAATTCAAGTGATTTACAGAAGATAATAGCAGAGCAATCCATTCAGTTAAAAACGGTTTTTGATAAGCAGGAAAAACTGGCAGATTTAAAACAGGAACTTTCACAGTTGATTACAGAGCAAGAGTATTTCAACCGATATGTTAAAGAAGTAGAGACTGATACTGAAAGCATAAAGTTTAAGAAAAATTTATCATCAAAGGATTGGATGGTATTGTGGCAAGAGTGCCAATTGATTTCAGAAGAGAAGAAGACAATAGGATTTTTGTTTAAGATAAAAGCATTTTTAAAATATGGAGTAACCGATTGGCATTTCTATAAGCAGGATATTTCAAAGATAATCACAACTTTTCAGTCAAAGTATTATAGTGCAAAGAAAGAGGAGTTATTAGCAGAAATTGCAGATAGTGAAAAGTTTTTGAATAGTGTTAATAAAAACTTGCTTGATGACTTGTGTAATCAGTCAATGGTCGCATTAAAAGACAAATTGGCAAGAAAATATGGATGTAACAGCAGTCGAAAAATATTTAGTGAGGATAATTTGTGGAAGGAGCCATATGAAGTTTTAGCAGAGTATCCTGTTATATTAAGTACAACGTTTTCATCAAGAAACAGTTTGAATTCGGATGTAATGTATGATTACCTTATTATGGATGAGGCATCACAGGTGGATATTGCAACTGGTGCGTTGGCGCTTTCCTGTGCAAGGAATGTTATTATTGTGGGGGATACCAAACAGCTTCCGAATGTTGTTACAGATGATATGAAATCCAAAGCCAAAGCTATATTTGATAGTTTTAATGTGAATGAAGGATATCAGTATACAAAGAGCTTTCTGCAATCTATTTTGGATGTGATGCCAAATGTAACACAAACATTATTGAAAGAACATTATAGATGCCATCCTAAAATAATAAATTTTTGTAATCAGAAATTTTATCGTGGAGAATTGATTATAATGACAACGGATAATGGGGAAGAAGATGTCTTGTCTGTAATAAAAACGGTAGCGGGAAATCATGAACGTAATCATTATAGTCAGCGCCAAATAGATGTTATTAAAAATGAAATTATACCTAAATATGTTTCAAATCCGGAAGAAACTGGAATTATAGCACCATATAAAAATCAGGTGAATGCATTGAGCAGGGAAATTATAGGTATTGATGCTGCCACCGTGCATAAGTTTCAGGGTAAGGAAAAAGATAATATTATTATATCTACTGTAGATGATGAGATATCTGATTTTGCAGATGATCCTTATTTAATCAATGTTGCCGTATCAAGGGCTAAGAAGAAATTGATACTGGTTGTAACAGGCAATGAGCAGACCAAGGAACGCAATATAACGGATTTGATAGATTACATTCAATATAATAATTTTGAGGTTGCCGATAGTAAGATTTATTCGGTTTTTGATTATCTTTACAAGCAATATACTGAAGAAAGAATGGTATATTTGCAGAAACATAAAAAAGTGTCGGAATATGATTCGGAAAATTTAATGTTTTCATTAATAGACGATATTATTGCTGATAATAAGTATTCATGCTTGGATGTTGTTTGTCATTTCCCGCTGAATATGCTGATTAAAAATTTGGAATTATTAAGTGAACAGGAACGCCAGTACGCACTGAATCCGGCTACACATCTGGATTTTCTGATATATAACAGAATCAGTAAAAAGCCGGTGATGGCAATTGAAGTTGATGGATATAAATATCATAAAGAGAATACAGAGCAGGCTTCGCGAGATTTGTTAAAAAATCATATAATGGAGTTGTATGAAATCCCATTACTGAGATTTAAGACAAATGGCAGCGGTGAAAAGGAAAAAATTACCGAGGTGTTAGATAAATTGGTATGATAAAGAAACCAAATTTTAATACAACCTATTTTCAACTGGCAGATAGTCGATAGATTATCTGCCAGTTGCTATATTCTACGTGGAAAAATTGATTGAGAAGAATGTTTCACTATAGTATAATGTATCTGTGGAAAATTAGTCAAATTTACACTGTGTATGTAATGTTGACCTGAACATTAAAAAAGGTTTCACAATTGGAGGAAAACAATGCAAACTAACACCACACTACCAAGAAATATACTAGCAAAAATTGAAGAAAACGTATCAAAAGTAATTGTCGGTAAAAGTGAAGTGACAAGGCTGCTGCTTGCCGCTGTCGCAGCAGGCGGACATGTGCTTTTAGAGGACGTTCCGGGAACGGGCAAGACGGTACTTGCAAAGGCGCTTGCTAAATCGATGGGCGCTAAGTTCGACAGGGTGCAGTTTACGCCGGATTTGCTTCCAAGCGATGTAACAGGGCTGTCATTTTTTAATCAGGAGAAAGCAGCGTTTACATTCAAGGAAGGTCCCGTGTTTACCAACATTCTGCTGGCGGACGAGATAAATAGAGCCACGCCCAGAACGCAGTCGAGTTTACTTGAATGTATGGCGGAAGGACAGGTGACCGTGGACGGAGAGACTCGGATTTTAGACGCGCCGTTTTTCGTTATTGCCACGCAGAATCCTGTGGAGACGATAGGCTGTTTTCCGCTGCCCGAAGCGCAGCTTGACCGCTTTATTATGAAAATCCGCATGGGCGCTCTTACAGGGAGTGAAGAACGTCAGATGATTGACCGTTTTATAAATGCAGAGCCGCTTGCCGAGATTGAAGCGGTATGCAGCGCAGATGATATCAGGGAGTTACAGAAGGCATGTCGTCAGGTATATGTGCATGCCGATTTACGCGACTATATGGTTGCCTTAGTGCAGGAGACCAGAAAAAGCAGCGTAGGCGTGAGTCCGAGAGGGACGCTTGCATTACTGCGTGCATCGCAGGGCTATGCGCTTGTACATGAGCGGGAATTTGTAGTGCCGGAAGATATTAAGGAGATTGCGCATTGCGTACTGTGTCATAGGCTTATCGGGGAATATGACGAGCATCAAAAAGCAGCCGTTGTCACAAAACTTTTAAACAGTATTGAACTGCCGACAGAGGATTGGTCAAAAAGATGATACTATTTCTATTGCTTGGGATTTTAATAGTGAGTGCATTGTGGGAAGGCTATTATAGACATCAGTGGTCAAAAGATGTTTTGGTGGACTTGTGGTTTGAGTCTGCCTATGTTTACGCGGGGCAGGAGACAAAACTTTATGAAGTTATTGAGAACAGAAAGCGTATTCCGGTTCCCGTACTTGAAGTGATATTCCACACCAAAAAAGAGTTGAATTTTGCCAATACCGACAACACCAATGTCAGCGACTATATTTATAAAAGGGATATTTTTGCAATTTTGGGCAGGCAGAAGATTACTAGGGAAATTCCTGTGAAATGTACAAAGCGCGGACGATATACGGTAAACGATGCGGAAATCGCGACATGCACCATGCTTTATAAAAAGTGTTATAGCGAAAGTGTAGAAATTCCTGCGGAAATATATGTATATCCTAAAATGACAGACGTGTCGGAAATAGTGACAGTATGCGAACAGCTTTTAGGGACGCTGCAATGTGCGAAGCGGCTTTATGAGGATCCGTTTGCTTTTCGCACAATAAGAAGTTATACGGCTGATGATCCGATGAAGACTATCAACTGGAAGGCAAGCGCCAAGACGGGAGCGTTAATGGTTAATACTTATGATTCCGTGCAGTCTCAGAAAGCAATGATTTTTCTCGATGTGGAGGATTCGGGCATACTAAAGCGTGAAGAACTGGTAGAGGAAAGCATAGCTATGGCGGCGACTCTGGTCAGGAAACTTTTAAGGCAGAACATTGAAGTCGGATTTTCTTATAATGGCGATGGAAAGATAATGATGCCTACAAACAGTAAAAGTGCGCTGACGGGGCTAGAACGTATGCTTGCGGAATATAATCCTGAAACCGGGAATAAAGATTTCGGACAGTTGGTAAGGGAGCTTTTTGAAAACACATTTTCACAAAAACCACTTTCACAAGATACGCTTCTCATTTTCATTTCCAAAAATCTAAACAATCAGCTTATGGAGTGTATTAAGGACTGTGCTGGCGAGTATCAGGCTTTAGTGGTAGCGCCTGTCTACAGAGGTGAAAAGACTGTGCAAAGCGATAAAATAAATGCTATAAAAAGCAGGGACAATATAAAAGTCGTAGTCAAGGAGGTGGAGAGAGGGTGACTCTGAACCGAGGCTTAAAAATAATGGGATATGCTCATGCTACACTTTTCTTCGCGCTAATGATTCCAATTGCATGTACAGTGGCGAAATTTTCAGATCCGGCAGGCGCAGGTGTGTTATATCTTAAATGTCTGTTGATTTTAGTTCCGGTTATAGTCACCGAGCGGGCTGTAAAATATGCGAAAAATCTTGCCATCTACATTGCTGTGTGTATCGCGCTGTTGGCGGGCATATGGGGCGCTTCCGCGTTATTTAACGAATCGGGCGCTTATGCTGTCTGCTACTGCCTCGGAATGTCTGTCGAAACAGTGGTCATTGCGTTAAAAAGAATGTCTGGCAGATTAAAGGAATCTATACGAAGAAAGGAAAGTGATCCGTTGGCGGCAAAGGAAGTAGAATTTCTGGATACGCCGACTCTGTCGCTTATGTGGTATTTTGTTGTAGTTTATGTGCTGGGATTGTTTTGCAAGTCTAAGGCATTATGCGACATGGCGTTTTACAGTGCGATTGTTTATTTTTTTCTTGCCTTGGTTTTCACATATTTTTGTAAGACGCGTTCATATCTGGAAATTAATAAACGGATAAAGGGCATTCCGACAAGACGCTTGTTTGGCGTGGGTTTTGTAATGCTTTTATTTTTCTCGCTGATGATTATAATAGGTATCTTGCCGTCTGTTTTTCTAGCAAAGCACAGGCAGTATATAAATATTGAAAATCCGTTTGAAGGAATAGAATTGGAACCGGAGGAATATCCGCAGCAGATGGAACCTCGCAAAGCGTCGCCGGAAGAGAAAATGATAATGGAAATGCTATATGATGAACCGCTGCCCGAACCGTCGAAGTTTCTTAATGCGTTGTTCTGGGTGGTTGCCGGAATCTGTGTTTTGGTTCTTGTATATGGAATTATTCGGCTAATCAGGCAGGCGTTTAAAGATTTCAGGGACATTCAGGACGAGAATGGAGATATCATAGAGGAGCTGGAAATTGAAGAAAAAATTGACAGGGAAGGAATGCGAAAGAAGGGCTTTCACCGCATAGACAGTGAGACGGAAAGGATAAAACGTAGATACCGTAAAACAATACGGAAGCACAGAAAAGACAGACCTGCTCCACATGAATCGCCCGCTGAGATTGAGGAGTGCGCCGGATTAAAAGATGATGAAGAGATGCATGAGCTGCATAAAGACTACGAGAAGGTGCGATATGGGGAATAAGACAATCGCTGTAAGGTTCATAGTCGGATATGGAATGGGTTCATACCTTTATAGACTGTGAATAGCAGCCTGTATGAGAAATAAAGGAGTTGCCGTATATTGACACTGTAATTTGTGTCTTATATAATACAGATGAATATTTTGCGTATCGGATTATGACTGGCGGGGTGAATACATAATATGAAAAAATATTATAAGGTAATTGTTGCAATTACGGTATTGACGATTTTTAGCGTATTTGTTGTTCTTTTTCAATTCCAGCCGGAAGGTGGCACATTGAATGAATATGCAATATATGATATGAATGATAATTGGCAATGTGTTTCGTCAAATTCAGTTATATCCCTTCCCTATGAAGGAACAAGCGATCCGGATGAGATGATAGTATTTCAGAATACAGTTCCACAGGAATATGCCGGAATGACACTGTCTTTTTATTCAACAGAATCTACGGTGCGTGTAAGTTTGAACGGCAATATTATTTATCAGTATGGCGTTGATAATCAGCGAAAGTTTGGTAAGTCGCCAGGGAGCAGGATGAATTTTGTGGATTTGCCGGAACGTATAGGCGATGGATATCTTAGAATTGAATTTACTTCTTCTTATAAAAATGCGGCGGCGGCACTTAGCAAGGTGAGCGTATCTGAGAGAGATGTTGCAATCATACAGTTGATAAAAAGTAATCTGATGAACCTAATCTGCTGTATTGTCATACTTATCAGTGCGGTTATATTTGTGATTTTAGGAATTGTATGTGTGCGTACCGGACAGAAAACGGATGGCGTATTTTGGCTGGCCGCACTTGGCATAGATGTCGGATTATACTATTTGATTAAAACGGAGATGCTGATTATTTTCGATGAAACCAGAGCGGTTTATTCTATTGGGCAATATCTTTTTATTATGTTGCTTCCGATATTTTTGCTGTTATATTTGGAAAAAGAATTTGCAAAAGAATATCATAAAATCTTTTGGACATTATTTATGGCAGTAAATCTAAATGTATTTGTGCAGATTGCCCTCCAAGTATGTAATATATGTGATTTTGCGGATATGGCAGAAGTTACCGCGTCACTATTTAGGTTTGTTCTGGCGGTCGGCATAATTTTACATGTGAAAGAAGGAATAAAATATAAAAAGAAGGCAAGCTGGTTTATGGCGGCTGTCGGCGTCATATTGCTGTTTGGAGAACTGCTTAGCATAACTAACCTGGATTTAAACAGTATACATGAAATCATAGATTACCGCCAATATGCAATGACTATTTTTTTGTTTATACTTGTGTGCTGCCATGTTATCCAGGTTACGCATAATTATAAAGAGGAAGCGGAGAAAAATACCCGTTTGGCGCTTGCCGCGAGTGAAGCCAAAGGCAAATTCCTTGCTAACATGTCGCATGAAATCCGTACTCCGATTAACGCGGTTCTGGGCATGGACGAAATGATACTGCGGGAAACAAAAGAGTCCAAGATTCGTGAATATGCAATGGATATTTTTACAGCCGGACAATCGCTTTTGTCCATTATTAATGATATTTTAGACATTTCTAAAATAGAGTCCGGCAAGATGGAAATTATACCGGTCAATTATGACGTGAGCAGTATGGTTCACGATTTATCCAACATGATAGGATTGCGTGCAAAAAAGAAAGATTTGCAGTTTCATATAGAAGTTGAACCTGAGATTCCCTGTATCTTATATGGAGATGATGTGAGGATACGGCAGGTGCTTACCAATATTTTGACAAATGCGGTGAAATATACAAAAGAAGGGGATATCTGGTTTAGAATCCGTATGGAAAAGAAGGAAGCGCAGAAAGTAACGCTTTATTTTGAAATAGAGGATACAGGAATTGGCATCAAAGAAGAGGATTTGCCGAAATTGTATACGGAATTTGAGAGAATTGAAGAGAGCAGAAACCGGAATATAGAGGGAACGGGATTAGGCATGAGCATAACGCTCCAGATGTTAAAGATGATGGGAAGCAGTCTTCAGGCAGAAAGCGTATATGGAAAAGGCTCAAAGTTCTCATTTTATCTTGAACAGAGTATTATAGACGATAAGCCGATTGGCAATTTTGAGAAAAATGTGCAGCAGTTGGCGGCAGAATACACATATGCGGCAGGTTTTATAGCGCCTGATGCGGAAGTTTTGGTGGTGGATGACAATGCGGTAAACCGCAAAGTATTTGAAAATTTATTAAGTCAGACACAGGTGAAAATAACAGAAGCGGAAAGCGGCGCAAAATGTCTTGGGTTGACAAAGCAGAAGAAATTTGACATTATATTTTTGGATCATATGATGCCTGAGATGGACGGTATAGAAACTCTGCAAAGAATTAAGAATGACCCTGAAAACTTATGCAGCAATATACCTGTTATAGCGCTGACGGCAAATGCGATTTCAGGAGCCAAAGAAAAATATTTGGAAGCAGGGTTCAGCGATTATTTGTCTAAACCAATTGTTTCATCGAAACTGGAAAGAATGCTCTGTAATTATCTGCCTGATGAATTGCTAAAAGAAGCCGATAAAAGTGTGCAGGCAGAAGAAGTGGAAGCAGAGAAACCTGATTTAGAGCAGTTCCCGATGGTAGAGGGGCTTGATTGGAATTATGCGTGGCTGCATTTATCAGAAATGAAACTGCTGCAGACCACAGTGGAAGATTTTTATAAGCAGATTCCGTCGGCGGCAAAAAAACTTGATACATATTATCAGGATATTTGTGAAAATGGCGTTTTTGAAAATTATCGCATACAAGTGCATGCGATGAAAAGCCTTTCCGCAACAGTAGGTATTCTGACGCTTGCAGGAATGGCGAAGATTCTGGAAGATGCTGCAAAAGATGAAAAATTGGATGTTATCCGGAATATGCATGCGGTATTTATGCCGGAATGGAATAGTTACAGTGATAAACTAGTTGGCGTTTTTGGAATAGAGAAAGCAGAAGAAAAGGCAGAAGCGGAAGATACATCTATTATCTGCGCATTATTGGAAATGCTTAGTATTGCTATGCAGGAAATGGATTTTGACGAGGCGGATGAAAAAATGAAAGCCATATATACATATCGTTATAAAGATGAGGTGCAGAAAAATATTGAGCTTTTAAATGAAGCCGTAGAAAATCTGGATGTGGAACAAACTAAAGAATATGCCCAAGCGATAATAAACCAGCTTTCGTAACTGTTTAGTACGGTAAATGAGCATAAACTTGCCAAATAGCTTAATCAATTTTCTAGGCAAAAGGAGAATGGACAATGAAGAATATACTGTTAATCGGAAAGTTAAATGATATTGTGAAAGACATAAACGAATATTTGTCGGGGCATTTTCATATACAGCTATGCTCTGAAAATATAAATGTCGTAGAAGGAATGCTGAAAATGGTGAAGCCGGATTTAGTCTTAATAAGTCTGGTGGGGGCTTATGATATAGATTCTTCTATATTTTATACGCTGAGTACAGAGTATGCGGATACTCCTGTTATAACTATTGGTACAAAAGATGAATGTTCGTTTTTTACGAAATTTTATGAAGAAGCACAGTTTGAAAATTTAATTCGCCCACTTGAAAATCAGGATATATATCAGGCAGTCTGCCACCGAATAAAACCCGATGAAGATGCCGTGAATGAAGAATCAGAGAGCAGGAAACACATTCTCGTGGTAGACGATAACGGAAGCACTCTGCGTACGGTGAAATCCATGTTAAAGGAAAAATTCGAGGTGTCCATTGCGATTTCCGGAGCGCAGGCGATGACGTCCATAGGGAAAAGAAAACCGGATTTAATTTTATTAGATTATGAGATGCCGATATGTGACGGGCGCATGACTCTTGAAATGATTCGCGCGGACGAGGAGATATGTGACATTCCTGTCATTTTTCTAACAGGAGTTAATAGTAAGGAGCATATAAACGCTGTATTAGCGCTAAAACCGGCGGGGTATTACCTGAAACCACCGGTAAAAGAAGTCTTGATTCAAAAGATTGAAGAGGTGTTAGGGTGAAAAGTCTCGCCCTACGACCTCATATATATTCCGCTATTATTTGTTAAAAAGTGGTTGAAGTTTCATTTTGCATGTGATAGTATAATTATAGACAGTAGGAAGGCGTGGGTGATGCCCGAATCCAAATATTCCATTGGCGGGTAGGCAGTTATGGAAATGGCTGCCTATTTGAATTAATCCTCTCGCCCCACAACCTCGTATATATCCCTCTGCATTTTTTCTTCAAAATATGCTTTCAGCGCCAGATTCTTGTCCCACTTATCCTGCGGATAAGCGCCATAGCGTCGTTTAACATCTGCCATGCGCTCTTCCATATCAACGACTTCAGTTCCCGCCAGACTGTCGCAGACCTGAATCAATTTGTCGTAGTCGTCGTATACCATCTCATTCAGAAGCTTATACAGTTCTTCCTGTTGCTCTACGGTGATATCTCTGTTCCCCACATAGTCTTCCAGTCTTTGAATACTGAAAGAATGGCTAAGACATATCCGTGCGACCTCATCATATCCTAACTCTGTCATATAGCGGTATCCGTCATAGATATGCCCCATATGCTTAATTCCGAATTTACGCCCGATATCGTGGAGCAGCCCCAGCACATAGGCTTTTTCGGGGTTCATATCTTTACAGGCAGCGGCAACCTTTTCCGCACACATTGCCACTACCTGACTGTGCTTACCCCAATCGCCCGGATTACACTTTTCTGCGTCGCGGAGTAATTCTTCTGCTTTTTCTCTTGTCGGTATCATTGTATTTTGCTCCTATTCTTAGTTGAATTAATATTAAAATATTTGATGTGATAAATCCTTTATAGTATAGGGATTAGATTAAGTAAATGTCAAGTCAATCCTATATATTTCAGTCTAAACTATGAGAAATGCAAAATTCTAGATATATTTAATAAAGAATTGACATGATAAAAACATAAAATTGATATTGAATATAACTTGATGAAGTGATATAATTCTGTAAATATATATTTGCGGTTTTACGTTCAAATAATAAATTATATTTTTGAATATTATTGAAATCTTAAACACAAAAAGTATACGAGCAATTTGGAGTTATGGATTGAAACTTTAAGTTGATATATGAAAAGATACTAATTGAACTTGAAATCACAAATTGTGATTTCAAGTTTAGAGAGGAGATATTTTTGAAGGAAGATAGTAATTTATCGGTTGTGGTAGAATCTAATACGGAGCAAATACAAAATCTAATCTATGTAATCAGGGGAAAACAGGTTTTGCTGGATAGCGATTTAGCAATGCTGTATCATGTGGAAACGCGAACATTAAATCAGGCAGTTAAAAGGAATATATCACGGTTTCCAGAAAGGTTTAGATTTCAATTAACAAAGTCTGAATTTGAAAACTTGAAATCACAAAATGTGACCTTAAGTTCAGGAGATAATTACGGTGGCAGACGATTTATGCCGTATGCGTTCACTGAGCAGGGAATTGCAATGCTTTCTTCTGTTTTAAAAAGTGATGTTGCTGTTCAGGTAAGCATTAACATTATGGATACATTTGTTGAAATCCGTAAATATATGGCTGATACAGTGTATTTATTCAAACAGGTAAATGATGTTGTCGCTCGTCAGATTGAATCAGATATAAAAAGAGAAGCGTTTGAGAAAAAAACAGAAGAACAGTTGGCACAAGTATTTAAATACATATCAGATCATGAGGAAGATAGCCGGAAAATTTTTTTTGATGGGCAAATATTTGATGCGTTCAGTTTGATGACAGATATAGTACAACAGGCGAATAAAGATATTGTGCTTATTGATGGGTATGTGGATATGGCGACATTGAATATTCTGGCAAAGAAAAAGAACGGTGTAGATGTGACATTTTATACACTTCCAAACACTAAACTGACAGCACAGGATATTGCAAATTTTAATGCACAATATCCCAATTTAGTTGTAAGGCATACAACAGCATTTCACGACCGATTTATGATAATTGATAGGAGCACTGCTTATCATATCGGAGCCTCCATCAAAGATGCAGGTAAAAAATGTTTTGGAATAAATAAGATAGAGGATATTGGCATAATCAATGATTTGCTTCAGCGGGCAGAATTGACATTCTAAGAGTTTTTTCCATGATGAAATTGATTTGTAATACATCATATTTTTTGATATTATAATTGAAACATGACATATAGTTGGCATGTTACACATAGTAAAATATATTTCATGAAAGTGGATTAGCGAAAATGAAGATTGACAGACTGATTGGGATTTTATCTATTCTGCTGCAAAAAGATATGGTTACGGCGCCTTATCTTGCTAAGCAGTTTGAGGTCTCAAGGCGGACGATAAACCGCGATATAGAAGATTTATGCAAAGCGGGGATTCCGATTGTAACCAAGCAGGGAACGGGCGGCGGCATCTGCATTATAGATGGTTATAAAATAAGTAAAACCCTGATAACCAATTCAGAGATGAAGGATATACTTGCCGGACTAAGAAGCTTGGATAGTGTAAACGGGACCAACCAATACAAGCTGTTAATGGAAAAATTGATGGTGGGTTCATCGGATTTGCTTGTTGGGGAACAATCTGTGCTTATCGACCTTTCATCATGGTACAGGGCTTCGCTTGCCCCTAAAATACAAATGATAAGAACAGCCATTGATAGCTGCAGGAGAATTACGTTTTATTATTATTCGCCAAAGGGAGAGTCCAAGCGGGTTATAGAACCTTATTATCTGGTTTTCAAATGGGCGGGCTGGTATGTCTGGGGGTGGTGCAGTAAGCGGGAAGATTACCGTTTGTTTAAATTGAACAGAATGGAGCGTCTGGAAATGACGGAAACGCCATTTGATAAAAAGCCGCTTGCAGTGCCGGACCTTACGGATAAAAGGATTTTTCCGCAGGAAATTCATGTAAAGGCGGTTTTTGAAGCGGAATGTAAATGGCGTCTTGTAGAAGAATTTGGAGTGGAATGTTATAAGGTGCTGCCTGACGGAAAGCTGTTGTTTCATGCCGATTATACGGATAGGGAAAATCTTATTACATGGCTGATGTCGTTTAGAAATAAGGTCGTTCTTATTGAACCAAAAGAACTTTGTGCAGAACTATGCGGCGAATTGCAGAAAGCATTACAACAATATAAAAAGGGGGACTAAAGCACATGAGATATGATTGGATTGACGAGTACATAATGAAAAAAACGGGAGTTACTAAAGACTTAAAAAAGGAGTGGAACTGGATTCGCTATATGATTGGCGGAAAAATGTTTGTTGCGGTATGCCTTGACGGTGCAAATAATGATAAGCCTTATTATATTACTTTAAAGCTTGAGCCTGTGGAGGGTGATTTTTTAAGGCAGCAGTATGAAGATATCATTCCCGGTTATTATTGCAATAAGGAACATTGGAATTCCATAAATCCGGACGGCAGCGTACCTGACGATTTGCTCAAAGATATGATTGATAAATCTTACAAACTGGTGCTTGGCGGTTTGAGTAAGAAAAAACAGCGGGAAATATTGATTACTACATACTGCGGTTTGGATTGCACGAACTGTAATTGGAAAGAGCCTTGTCATTGCTGCGGCTGCGTTGCCACTAAGGGAATGCCTTATCATGCAGAGAAGGAGCCGTGTCCTGTGGCGGCATGCGCTATGAAGAAGAAACTTTCATTCTGCGGAGAATGCGATGAGTTTCCGTGTCAGCTTTTGAGGGACTATTCTTGTGATACTGAGCATGGCGACAACCCTCCGGGTGCAAGAATAGAAAACTGCAGGCTGATTGCGTCATTGCTTAACTAGGCGTCTTCTTAACATGCAATAAATGAATATCCCGATAATCAGCCATATGATGAGCATTTTAATATCATTAAAAATAAAATTATGCAGCTGCCAGTCTTTAAATTTTGCATAATTGAAATCTGCAGGATCATCATAAGCTATGCTGGGAATGAATGTGTTATACATGGCAAAAACAGAATAGCAGATGGAGTAGACGATTATCCAGCAGTTTTTTGTGGAGTGACCGAGTATTTTTCTGCATAAACATACAATGCCGATAATGCTTAATGCACAAAACAGTCCTATAAAAAAATAAATCATGATAGTTGTGTAAGTCTCTATTTTCATATGTATGCTGCACACTCTTCCTTTACTTCAAGTGGAAATTTTTTGCCATTTGAAGTAATTTTTCTATTGAACTAATTATATTCTTTATATCAAATATTAACAATATATTTTGCAAATAAATAACTCTTTTGCATATGCAAACTTTCATATTTCATCAAAAGTTAAAGACTTGTTAAGAATTTCTATGCTATGCTCAGAACATGGAAAAAATAAAACGCAGGAAAAGAGGTATACACTATGTTCTGGAGAATATTGAAAAAAGACCTGAAACGCAAAAAGACCATGAACATTATTCTGCTGCTGTTTGTCGTTTTATGTTCAATGTTTGCAGCGGCGGCGCTAAACAACATTATAGCCGTGACTGGCGGTATCGAGCATTATTTCGATGTGACGGGTGTTCCAGACGTCACCGTACAAATGCTGAACAGCGGGGAAAATGATCTTGAGGAAAAGATTGGCAGGCTTGATTCCGTTAAGGAGATAAAGACAGAGCATTGGCTGTGTGTATTAAGCTCAAAGTATTTCAGGCACAACGGAAAGGAACTTGATAATTTCACGAATTTCGCCAGTCTTATTTCCGATTGTGAAATGGCGATCAACTATTTCGATGAGAACAATAACATCATCGAAAGTGTGGACAAGGGCTGCTTTTATGCCAACGCTCCTTTTTTACAGGGCATGGATATCAAAGAGGGTGACGAGGTGGAGCTTACTGTCGGTAACAGCCATCTTGCGCTTAAGTTTATGGGGCGATTCAAGGGTGCGCTGTTCAATTCGGGAAACGCATATTACCCGTATCTTATCATGAACTCTGCTGACTATGACTATCTTGACAAGGAGGAAGCCGTTCATATAATGAATAACAAGCAGCTTTATGTTAATGCATCAGAAGTTGGTGAAATAAGGGAACTTGCAGAAAACTATGACGGTGTATATGTCAATACACGGGAAGATAATAAGAGTATTTATCTCTATGATATGTTTGCTGCATATATTTTAATGATGATCAGTATCTTGCTGATGTTCACAGCCTTTATGATGCTGCGTTTCACAATAGGCTTTACAATCAGTGAGGAATTTCGTGAGATTGGTGTAATGAAGGCAGTAGGTATCGGGGGCGGCAGTATAAGAAGCCTGTATATTGTCAAGTATCTTGCCATTGCCGTGGTCGGTACCCTGATCGGATATTTTAGTTCTATCCCGCTCGGAGATATGATGATGAAAACGGTATCGGAAAATATGGTTCTTGGCAGTGAAAACGGCGTTTTTTTAGGGCTTTTAAGCTCTGCGGCAATCGTCATCATAATCCTGTTGTTCTGCTACGGCTGCACACGCAGCGTAAATAAACTATCGCCAATTGACGCAGTAAGAAACGGTCAGACGGGCGAGCGCTTCCGCAGAAGGAGCCTCTTGCACTTAGGTAGCTCTAAGCTGCCACAGGCTGCATTTCTCTCGGTCAATGATGTAATCAGTTCGCCGAAGCAGTTTTCTATCATAATCTTTGTGTTCACGCTCTGCATATTGTTGATGACGATTATGTCAAATTTTGCATTGACACTCAAAAGTGAAAAGATACGGCGTTTCTTTAATGTACCCTTAAGTGAAGCGCATATCATGGATAGCGAAATGCTTGGAGACATCTTCGTAGACCAGAGTACGCATAAGCAGGTCATTGCAGATACCGAAAAGCTTCTTGCCGATAATGGAATGCCCGGTAAATGCACAATAACGATGAGCACACAGTTTAAAACGTTGCACAAAGACAAAACAGCAAATATCCTTTTCAACGTCATGAAGGGCGAGACAAATGACACGCTCTATGCAGATGAGGGCAGCGCTCCGCGTAAGACAGACGAGATTGCCGTAACGACAAGCACCTTAGATGACTTAGATGCAGAGATTGGCGACAGGGTAACGGCAGTAATCGGTGATAAAGAGTACGAGTTTATCATCACGGGAACATACTCCTCTTTCATCGGCCATGCAGCATTTTTATATAAAGATTTTGACCTTGGGAATCTGCCGCTAAACAATATAAGTGGAGTGCAGATACACTTTGACGACAATCCTGACAAGGCGCAGATAGACAAAAATATTGAAAAACTTAAAAGTCTGCTGGACACCGACAAGGTGTATTCGACCTCGGACCTCATCAATAGGACTACGGAAATGTCCGATACGCTGAATATAATCAAACAGATGATGATGTTCATTACTGTGATTGTGACGGCATTGATTGTCATACTCATGGAGCGTTCCTTCATCTCTAAGGAAAAGAGTGAGATTGCACTGATGAAAGCGGTGGGGTTTCCTGACAGCAGCATTGTTGCACAGCATACACTGCGGTTTGTAATCGTATCGGTCACCGCCTGCATCGTTTCTTCGGCTGTGATTATGCCAATCAGCAACGTAATGATCAATTGGGTAGGTAATATGATTGGCGATGTATCAGGCTTGAAATGCGATTTTGCTCCGTTGGAAATATTTGTGATCTGCCCGGCAATTCTCATCAGTGTGACTGTCATCGGCTCATTCCTGACAGCACTTTACACAAAAACAATCAAGGCTTCCGATACGGCAAGCATAGAATAGGAGGACAACATAATGAATAATACGGTTTTACAGACAAAGGGGCTTTGCAAGACATATATCGTCAACAAACATCAGAACAATGTGTTAAAAAACATCGACTTGACGATAAACGAGGGTGAAATGGTAGCGGTTATGGGACCTTCCGGCTCAGGTAAAAGCACGCTGCTCTACTGCGTTTCGGGAATGGACAAAGTGAGCGCAGGCGAGGTATTCTTTAACGGCAGGAAAACAGCAAAGCTTGGTGATAAGGAGCTTGCAAGGCTCAGGCTTGACGAAATGGGCTTTATTTTTCAGCAGATGTACATGATGAAAAATCTTTCGCTGCTTGATAATATTATATTTCCTGCGGTAAAATCAAAAAAGAATACGGAGAGCCGCCATCAGACCGAGGAGCGTGGCAGAGCGCTTATGAGAAGACTCGGCATTGACGACGTGTGCGGCAATGATATTAACGAGGTGTCAGGCGGACAGCTTCAGAGAGCTTGTATCTGCCGCAGTATGATAAACAATCCTAAGATAATATTTGCCGATGAACCGACAGGCGCCCTCAACCGTAAAAGCTCCGATGAGGTCATGAGCGAGCTGCTCTCCTTAAATCGTGATGGTACGACAATCATGTGCGTAACCCACGATCCGAAGGTTGCCGCCAAGTGCAGCCGGGTGCTTTACATTGTGGACGGCGGGATTGTCGGTGAAAAAGAAATGGAACATTTTGACGGCGGCGACAAGGAGCTTCGTGACCGTGAAAGAGAACTGAATAACTGGCTTATGGAACAAGGCTGGTAAAGCGTGAAAAGATTTTCTAATGTAGCCAAGAACGCTGTATAAGAAAATCTATGTTTCGTGCTATGCACCGGTTCAATAGAATGTTTGTGTTGGCAAAGACGGATATGGAGGATGGTAATGACCGATATTCTTATAGTAGAAGACGATAAGGAACTAGCAAGCTTGCTGGCCGACTTCCTGTGTAACGAGGGCTATATTGTATCAAGCGTGGACAGTGGTGAGCGTGCCGTGCAGCTCTTTGAGCGATATGGTGCAAGGCTTGTGGTGCTTGACATCAATCTCCCCGATGTGAGCGGATTTGCGGTCTGCTCTAAACTTCGGGAAAATGCGGATACTCCTATATTAATCGTCAGTTCAAGGACGGACAAGGAGGATAAGTTAAGCGGCTTTGACTTCGGAGCTGACGATTATATTGAAAAGCCCTATGATATTGATATTCTTATCGCTAAAATCAAGGGGATATTCAAACGGCGGTATCAGCGCGATACATTGTCGGCGGACGGTGTGACACTTAATCTTGTAGATAAAACAGCGCTAATCGACGGAAAAGATGTGGAACTGCCTGCAAAGGAATTTGACTTGTTAGCGCTTCTGCTTGAGAATCAGGGCAAAACTCTGAAAAAAGAATATTTGTTTAACACTGTCTGGGGCAGCGACAGCTATTCGGAACTGCAAACGCTTCATGTGCATATCAACCGCCTTCGCCAGAAGTTAGGTGATGATCCTAAAAATGCAAAGCGTTTGCTTACTATTTGGGGCGTGGGGTATAAGTTTGTATGAGGACTTTCAGAAAACTGTGCATTGTAGTGATAACTGTATTTCTTTTGCTGACGGCGATATTGAATATATATCTTTTAGGAGTGAAAGATAGTAGTGAAGGAATGTATCGTGTTGAAGCCAAACGGCTTGCAGATGAAATATCAGAAACAGGCAATTATGATCTTGAAAAATATCCTCATATTACGGGGGTGTCGGGGGCTGATGATGGTGAACTGTACATCTCCGATGAGCATTATCTGATTATAGAAGCAGACAGTACGCTCTATCGTGTGGAGTATACTGTCGGAAGCGGACAGCACAGCCTTGCAGCAATAAACTGTGTATTTGGTGCGCTATTTATGCTGATAATCAGTCTTTTGTATTATATCCGGAGACATATAATCGTGCCATTCGGCAGATTGAACGATGTTCCACAGGAGCTTGCAAGAGGCAATCTTGCTGTTCCGATACCGGAGGAAAAAAGCCGTTTCTTCGGAAAATTCACGTGGGGTGTGAATCTTTTGCGTGAGAGTATCGAGGAGAGTCGCAAAAAAGAAATCACGCTGCAGAGGGATAAAAAACTCTTGCTGCTCTCCCTTTCCCATGACATTAAAACGCCTTTGTCGGCGATTAAGCTCAATGCAAAAGTACTTGCCAAAGGATTATATAAGGACGAAGAAAAACAACGTGCTGCTGCCTTGAGTATCAATACCCGCGCAGATGAGATAGAGCGTTTTGTCAGTGAGATTACAAAGGCGGCAAGCGAGGACTTTATGAATTTTGAGGTCACACAGGGCGAAGCTTTCTTAAGCGTTATTATCGCAAAAATAGATGCGAGATATGCTCCCCAGCTTGCCATGTCGGGAACGGAGCTTGTGATTCAGAAATATGACGACTGCATTCTTTCCTGCGATCCCGACCGTCTTGCAGAGTGTCTGCAAAATTTGATTGAAAATGCGATTAAATACGGTGACGGCAGACGAATTGAAATTAGCTTTGATAAAATGGACGGCTGTGAGCTTATTACGGTATCAAATACAGGCTGTACTCTTGAAATGAAAGAGCTGCCGCAGATATTCGAGAGCTTTCATCGTGGAAATAATGCGGACAAGGTGCAGGGCAACGGGCTTGGGCTTTTCATATGCAAAAGGCTGATGGGGCTTATGAACGGAGAGGTATATGCTGATATTCGTGATGAATGTTTCTATATAACGCTTGTTGTAAAAATGGCGTAAAGTGATAGTATTATATTACATATCACAACGAACCCGGAGGAACTTATGTGTCAAATACTTATAATTGATGACGACGTAGATTTATGTAATTTATTAAAAAACAATTTAGAAAGAGAAGGCTACTTGGTGCAATGCTGCGGCAATGGCAGCGCGGGCTTAATGAAAATGCAAAGCGATACTTACCAGCTTGTTATTTTAGATATTATGCTGCCATTAAAAAACGGGTATGAAGTCTTAACTGAAATCAGAAAAAACAGTAATGTCCCGATACTTATGCTGACTGCAAAAGACGAAGAAGGGGATAAAGTTTCCTGTCTCCGCATGGGCGCGGACGATTACTTAACCAAGCCTTTCAGCAATAGTGAGCTGTTGGCGCGCGTTCTCTCTCTTTTACGCCGTTATATGCAGTTTACTCCTGAAAATAAAACCGATGGCGAAATCCTGCTGGGAGATTTATCTATCAATCCCTTAAAACGTGAAGTATATAAAAATACACAAAAAATAGAATTAACTGCGAAGGAATTTGACGTACTTATGTTTCTTGCCAGAAATAAAGGGCAGGTTTTTACCAAGAAGCAGATATATAATGCAGTATGGAATGACGAATACGCCTTTGATGATAATAATATTATGGTGTGTATCAGAAGGCTCAGAAAAAAGATTGAAGATAATCCGGAGAACCCTGTACATATTATTACCGTATGGGGTGTCGGATACAAGGCAGGTGATTGATGATGGCTGTATATATGTTGATTTTTTTATTTTTGATATGCTTTTTCCAGTTTTTCTATATAGTGCATACCCGTAAGCAGACAGTGTTGCTGCTTCAGGACTTGCGGGAGCTTAACGACGGCTCGGCGCAAAAATTATTTACCAGAGAAAATAAAATCTTTGCAGAAATATATTACGAAATCAACAGTATATTATCCAAAACGCAAAAACAGCTTTTGCGTTTCAAAAGAGCCGATGATGCAAATAAGCAAATGCTGACAAACTTATCTCATGATATCCGTACTCCGTTAGCGTCTTTAATTGGATATTTAGAAGCGCTTAACGATAATAATACCGACGATTTTGAAGAATATATTCAGATATCTTATAATAAATCCCTTGCGCTGAAATCGCTTATTGATATGTTGTTTGAATGGTGTAAATTAAATTCTCGCGAGTACCAATATCAAATAAAATCCTACGATATAAATGAAATTACTCGCGAGGTTATTATTGACTGGCTGCCTTTGTTTGACAAAAAAACTATTTCTATTAAAGTGGATATTCCCGATGAAGAGTGGTTTGTGATGTTAGATAAAACCGCATATAAAAGAATAATTAATAATCTTATTCAAAATGCGGTTTATCATGGACAGTGTTCTGACATTGCTGTCAGTATACGGAAAATGGAAATACATAAAACGGAAGAAAAATTACATAAAGGGGAAGTAAATATAGATAAAACAGACGAGAAAATAGTGGTTGATATTGCTAATAATGGAAATATTATACCGCCCGATAAGCTGCAATATATTTTTAACAGATTATACAAGTGCGACTTATCCCGCTCTGAATCAGGCAACGGTCTGGGACTTGCCATCACCAAAGAACTTGTTACGGCTCTAAAAGGCACTATTGACGTTTCAAGCACTGTGGAGGACGGGACGCATTTTACGATTCTTTTTTCACCATAGTAAGAAAAAAGTAAGATTTAAGAAAGAGTATAGTCAGAACTTAGTGATATATTTATTATAATTATTCAGCAGATCCATTGTGAAAGTATTGAATAGTTACTATTTGTATATCAGGAGGTGATTCCGTGGGCGATTATGTAATAGAGACAAGTCAACTGAGCAAAATGTATCAAGGGCATACATGTGTGGACGAAGTGAATCTCCATGTTCCAAAAGGCAGGATTTACGGTCTTTTAGGGCGAAATGGAGCGGGCAAAACAACAACCATGAAAATGCTGTTAAACCTTGTCAAGCCAACGAGCGGCAGCATTTCAATTTTCAATAAAGACTATTTAGAATGTCCTTTAAAGACTTATCGTAAAATAGGAGCCTTAATTGAAAATCCGTGTTTTTATGAAAATTTAACCGGAGCCGAGAATTTGAAAATTCTTGCAAAGCTGCGTGGGCAGCACCGCAAGGACGCAATCGAAAAAGCATTGTCGGTTGTCGGTCTTGATAAGGAAACACATAAAACTTTCGGAAAATACTCTTTAGGCATGAAACAGCGTTTAGGGATTGCTGCTGCAATTATGCACGAACCGGAAGTTTTGATTTTGGACGAAGCGATAAACGGACTTGATCCTATCGGCATACATGAAATCCGCAATTACTTATTACGGTCCTGTAATGAAAACGGCACTACGATTTTTATATCCAGCCATGTACTTAGTGAAATCGAGCAGATAGCGGATATTATCGGAGTGATGCACGAAGGTCGCTTGCTTGAAGAAACGGATATGAACGATTTGCATAAACGTATGCGGAAGTATGTGGAGTATGAAGTTTCGGACGTTCATAAGGCGGCGCTTGTTTTAGAGCGTAAACTTAAATTGAATGATTATACAGTAGTGGATAAACGCTTTATACGCTTATTTCCACAGACAATGAACCAAAGCGGCTGCCGTGATAGTCAAATGCCCCACAGCCTGTCGCATGGTAAGTTTGATGCTGATGCTCCGTCAACCTACAGAGCGGTATCTGACCTGACAGCGCTATCGGCAGAGGTAAACAGTTGTTTTATTGAAAATGGAATAGCTGTTGCGCAGGTAAATATTAGGGAAGAAAAGCTGGAAGATTATTTTTCCGATCTGATAGGAGGCGGTAAAATTGGCTGATATGATATATTGCGAATTTCTTAAACTTAAACGCTCGAAAGTATGTATGGTTGCCGTTTTGGGTACGTTTGCCACGCCTTTGCTGGCAGTTACCAACAGTATTAGAAGCCACTTTACATATGGTAGCACAGTATCATTATTTGCAGTATACGATACCGCATTTATGTTCTTAATGCTGCTATTCGGACCGCTTATTTTTTCCATTATAGCTTCATATTTATTCAGCAGGGAATATACGGAAAAAACTTTAAAGACAATATTTGTGGTTCCCATATCCAAGAAGAAATTTGTATCTGGTAAATTTATTACACTGTTTATTTGTACTCTGATTTTAATGTTAATCTCATGGGCGGAGATTTTCGTTTTGGGCGGAATCTGCGAGATAGTCTGGGGAACAGGAAAGATTGATTTTTCGGCAGCAGTATACTTTCTTATTAAAATAATACAGGGAGCGGTATTATTGTATTTTACGATAACGCCCTTTGCTTTTTTGGCAATGTACGCTAAAGGATTCATTATCCCTATGATAGCGGCGGCAATAATTGCATTGGGGAATGTAGTGCTAAGTGGTTCATCAATAGCAGGTTTCGTCCCGTGGAGTGCGTCTTATCTGATAGTTAGGCGGATTAGCCCAAGCGCCTGCCCTGCTTTTGTAAGTATGATAATTATATTAGTGCTTTTTCTGCTTAGTTATATATGCAGCATATTGCTTTTTGAAAAGGAAGATGTTGCTTAGAAGAACTTCAACTGAAAAAATAGTTGTTATAACGATAGACATATAAATATAAATTTCATAAAATATTTATTGCAAAAACCAATATAACATCATAAAATGTAAGTAGAAAAGTTTGAACAGACAAACTATATAAATCGTTGTTATGCGGCTATGTATAACGATGATTGGAATGAGCCATACTGACAAAGGAGGTGTGTTATATGGCAACTTCAAGCATCACGAAAAATTTTGTTATTTCCGGTAAGGAGCAGGTTGAAATGTTTGCCGATGCGATTGAGGCATCTGCCAATGACCGCCCGAACCGTATTCCTGTAGCTGCTCGGCAGTTAAAAGGGAAAGATGACTTAATGTTTTTAAGAATAAAAAGGGAGAAGGCGAATGGAAGCAATTGACAAGTTTATGTTTGTCAACATTCGTGAGTATTTGGCGCAAGGTGATAATGAAAAAGTCGGAGAGCCGGAACTGCTAAGAATGATCTCCGACTTTTCTTGTCCTAAGAATCCGGATGTTGAGAGTTTTTTGAAGAAGAGTTCTGTGGAATTTACTAAAAAGAACCAATCAGTTACATATTTAGTGCTTGATATGGAAGATGGTGAATTAGTAGCTTATTTTACGATAGCGCTAAAACCTTTAACGGTTCGGGACGAAACCGTAAGCAATACGGTAAAGAGAAAAATAAAAAGGATTAGCGAGTTTGATGAACAAACAAAGTCTTATACAATGTCAGCGTTTCTAATAGCACAGCTTGGAAAAAACTATACGAATAATGCCTGTAATCGCATTACAGGAGTAGAACTACTTGAATTGGCTTGGAGTGTTATTGAGGATATACAGTATATGGGCGGCGGCATGGTAGTCTTTTTGGAAGCGAATAATGAGGAAAAACTATTGTCATTCTATAAAGAGAATAAATTCAGGCAGTTTGATACTAGGCAGACCATATCAGATACAAATGAACCACATGAACTCGTGCAGCTTTTAAGGTTGCTTTAAGGCAATATCACAATTCATGATAAATGAACTCATTTTTCCAAAGCCTTCTTCAAATCCTGAATATATGTGGTCTGTTGTTTTTTTAAATATATTTTTACAAAAGGCTTCATAAACAATTTTTTGGCGGTTACATTTTCGGTAAAGTCGATAGTCGTCAAAGTATCGTGGGCTGAAAATACGCCGCGCCAATGTCCCTTCATATTATCATTTTCCATATCAAATTCCCATCGCTTGTATTCCTCCATACAGGTTACTGTAAAGGTGGTCTCAAAGCCGTCCTTTGTATGCTCAATAAATTGCTTTTCATTTAGACGGGTAATCTTGCTTAAATCGCTTCTCCATGAATAGTCGTCAAGGGAAGTCACAATATCCCAGACGGTCTTTATATCGCATGAAAATGTTGCCTGCACATTTGAAATTGCCATAATGCTATTCTCCGTAAATTTTTTTAATAATGTAAAATCCATTTTACACTGAATTTTCGGCAGATGTCAAATTATTTTGGTAGAAATAATATATCATTGATGTTAATGTTTTAGTAGTTCAAGAGAGCATTATTTGCATAGCGTGATGAAAGGGGGAGCAGAAGTGGAAGTCGGTACACAAATAAAGAAGTATCGCAGCAATATGGGAATCTCACAAGAAGAGCTTGCTGAAAAGGTGTATGTAAGCAGGCAGACGGTTTCTAATTGGGAGACGGGGAAGAACTATCCTGATATTCATAGTTTATTGCTGCTTAGCGCATTGTTCAACGTATCTCTTGACCAATTAATAAAAGGAGATGTTGAAATCATGAAAAAAGAGGTTAAAGAAACAGAAATCAATAAGTTAAACAGGTATGGAAATATTTTTACTGTGCTTTTGATTTTACTGGTAGTCTCGGCGGTTCCGCTTGCCGTATGGATAGGCTGGTATGCGTTTGCTCCGTGGGGACTATTGTTTATAGTGACAATGTACTTTGCCTTGAAAGTTGAAAAAGTAAAAAAGGATAATAACATTTTTACTTATAAAGAAATAGTTGCTTTTACAGAAGGCAAAAGATTAGATGAAATACAAAGCTGGCAGGAGCTTGGGAAGCGTCCGTACCAGCGGGTTTTGTCAGCTTTTGTAAGCGCTGCGATTGGTTTTGCTGTAGGTTATTTGATGATGAAGCTGTTGCTTAATAAATAAGTATGCAATAATTTACTCCCTAATTGCAGAATATTCTTATGGGTAATTCTACAAAAGGGAGTATAATTTTATTTGCACTTATCCATTATAAAACTTTCGGTTATCTCAAAAACTTTTTTACAATTCGCTGGTGCAAATCCGTGTCTCTCTCCATCAATTACCGTAATCTCTGCGTTACTGTAAATCTGCGCTGCCTTCTCGCTATATGAAACAGGAACAATGTCGTCACTTGTGCCATGAATAATATGCACGGGACCAGAATACTCCTTAATATGTGAAAAAACGTCAAAGCCCTGTATTGTGGCAATATATTCTCTTCCGAGCTTCATTTCCCAAAATTCCAGTATTTCAGGAATATCAGATGACTTCGGGTACTTTTTAGTCCAGTCGTCAGGAATACACAATGCAGGATATAATAATATCATGCCGCAGATTTTTTCTTTAAGTTCTGCCGCCGCCAAAGCGCTTACGAGCCCGCCCTGACTCTCCCCAAAAAGAAAAATGTGCTCTGTATCCACGCTATTCCAACCGCACACTTCTTCAAATACTGCAAGCAAATCTTCCTTTTCAGTAAATATCGTCATTTGGGAAGTGTCCATACTGCTTTTGGAATTTACCGAACCGCCGCAAAAATCATAGCAAATACAGCCGACGCCTCTTTGTGCAAGAGGCTCGGCGTATTCGCTCAAATCTTTCCATGTGCCGTTATATCCGTGGCTAAAAATCACCATCGGATATTTATCTGTTCTGTCAGGTTTATAATATATGCCAAAATTTTCCCTGCCGTGATGTTTGATTATTACTTCTGTCTTTTCCATATATAATCTGCCTTTCAGTTCATAACTGCGCCGTCCACCTGGAGAATTTCTCCCGTCACATAAGAAGCCATATCGCTTGCCAGATACAGAAATGCGTTTGCAACATCTTCCGGCTCTCCGGGGCGTCCTAAAGGGATTCCCGCAGAAATCCGCTCTACCATTTCTTTAGGCAGCGCTGCCACCATATCTGTATTGGTGACTCCGGGTGCTACTGCGTTTACGCGGATTTTGTCTTTTGCCAGCTCTCTTGCTAACGATTTCGTCATGCCGTTTACGGCAAATTTGGTCGCGGGATAGCCGCAGCCTGAAGGCTGACCGTAATTAGCAACCATAGAGCTGGTATTGATAATAACGCCGCCGCAGTCTTTCATAATCCTCGCCGCCGCTTGTGAGCAGACAAAAACTGCCTTTAAATTAAGGTCCAGAATTTGTGAAAATTCCTCTAATGTGTAATCGTACAAAGGAGTCCTTGAAGAAACTCCGGCATTATTTACCATGATATCAAACGAGCCAAACCGTTCTTTAACAGACGTAAACGCCTTAGCGACCTCCTCAGTATCGCAAAGTGAAGGCCAGATTCCCATAATGCGATCTTTGTATTCCTCAAGCTGCGATAAAGCCTTTTCTACGGTTTCCTGTCTGGAACCCGCAATCGCCACATTTGCCCCATTCTCCAAATATTTCTTTACAATAGCGAAGCCGATGCCTCGTGTGCCCCCGGTTACGACGGCGGTTTTACCTTTTAACATAGAAATCTCCTTTCCCGGCTGCATGCCATTTGCTGATTGTTAAATTATAAACAAGTCCAAAATGTTGAACCTGAGTTTATTATAGCATTATTATTTTCTTCATGCAATTTTGTATTCAAATCGAAATTATTTTTGTAGCTTTTTCTAAAGCCAAATTGTAATATCAATGAAGGGTGGTGGTAAAATGTCTGAATTATTGCGTGCAGATGATTTGGAGACAATAGAAAAATATTCCGACGCCGTGTACCGCATGGCATACTCGTTAGTAAAAAATAAATATGACGCAGATGATATACATCAGGAGGTTTTTGCCATATATATTGTCAAAAGACCTAAGTTTGAAAACACCGCACATGAAAAGGCGTGGTTTATGAGGGTGACTGTCAATTTGTGCAAAAACCTGTACAAAACAGCATGGAAACGTAAAGTTGTAAGTCTGGGTGATGGTTTTGAAGAAACTGCAGATGCAGCGAAAAACGTGGAAGTAGTAGAAACTGTAGAAACGGCAGAAACAGTGGAAGACTATGGAATTATTGAAGTGGTTAAAAAGCTGCCCTTTAAGTACAGGAGCGTAATTCATTTATTTTACTATGAAGAACTTTCCATAAAGGAGATTGCAGATATTCTGAAAATTAAGTCTTCTACTGTGCGCACACATCTGACAAGGGCAAGAGCAAAATTAAAAGAATTGTTGGAAAAGAACAATCAATAGTAGTTGAATAGTAAATGAAAAATAAATAGTAGCTGAATAGTAAATATGTGGTAAATAAAATGGCAGATTAATAGCAAATGCGTGGTAAATAAATGCCATATGAATAGTAAATGGAGGGTTAGACATGGAAAAATTTCAAGTTAATTATAAAAACGCATATAAACATATTTCGCCAAATTCAAATTATATTGAAGGCATTATTGATAAGGTTAATGATAAAAAAAGGGCGAAAAAGACGGCGCATATCTTAACTACGCGCTATGTCGTGGCGGCGGGGATTGTGGTAATACTGCTGTTTGTTTCAGTGCTTCCGGCAGCAGCGAGGACATTTCCTACGATATACAATATTATTGAAAAATACGTTCCTATGCTGGCGAATTTTGTTGTCCCGATAGCTGTGGAAAGCACAAGCCGCGGTATCACCATGCAGGTAGAAGCTATAGATATTAAGGATAATACGGCGGAGATTATAGTTTCATTCCGTGATGTACAGGGGAGTGGAAAGGATTTAATCAAAGGCAGTATTGATATGTATGACAGTTATTATCTGCAAAGCTACGGCGCCTCATATGATATCGGCGGCTGTTTTTTCCTAGAGTATGACGAGCAGGAAGATAAGTCATATTTTAAAATCAGTTTATCTACCGACGGCAAATATGATAACGAAAAAGTAAGCTTCGGCGTCAGGCAGTTATTGACAACAGCGGCAAAAGAAGAACGTCCGATTGACTTAAGCAATATTATTAAAAACCCGCAAACCAAAGCGGTATTTCTAAATGGACGAAGCGGAATGAACAATAGCGACGCTTTTGATAAATATGAGACAAAGCTAATGGACGGTTCATCGCTTAAAGGCTGGCTGGTTATGGATATTGTAGAAATAGATGAAAGCATGATAGAGTCGCTTACAGTTACCGGAGTGGGTTATGCCGACGGCATATTGCGCGTACAGGTATGCCGTGGCAATTTTAAAGATGCTGACAGGCACGCCCAGCTTTTTTTAATAGACAACATGGGAGAAGAGCGGTGCAGTGACGTTTCGTTTATGTGGCATGAAGAAGTAAATGGAGAAACGGTTTTAGTGAATGAGGACTGGTTTGTTGTGGACGAAGACGAACTGGATAAGATTCAAATGTACGGCGTCTTTTATGCAAAAGAGAACAGTGTGAAGGGCAACTGGAAGGTTACGTTTGATTTAGAGTCATTCTCTGAATAATGGCATGGTTAATAAAACCAACATTGATATTATGAAATGGTGGTTGAAGTATATCTGCACTTGGGATAATTGGAACAGCCGTAAAACTGCTCTCCAACGTGTTTGCCCTTTTTAGCGGTACGCAGAACCAGTTCTGCCCCGCATTTTGGGCAGATACGGTTAATATTATAAGATACAATGTTGTCATTGGTTTTATGCTGCGCTGTCAATATATTATCGATATGCTGCTGACGCTCATATTCTGTTGTCTGCGTGTAAGGGTAAAGCATTTCATAGATACGGTCAATATCCATTTTGCTGAGAGCTTGTATTGAACGATTACCCATATATTTTACTGATTCGTAGATATGTTGTCTGTTAATAACCACGATATCAGTGCTTTCCAGTGTTACATTTTTTAATGTGCATCTTTCTGAAAACGCAATAAGTGAATAAACTGGAACGTTTTTCCCGACTATTGTTTTTAGCCATTTTAAGTGAGCGTTGTTTTGCATAATGGGATTGTAAAAATGTTTCTTTTGTACTTTTCCCCCATTGCTGCGAAGTGTTTGCGTCCACATTTTATCTTTTTCATTTCCAAATATCCAACCGCTGTAATTCTTACTTTCAATTACAAAAATTCCGCTAGAGTGTATGAGTATTACATCAATTTCTGTAGTGGTGCCGTCGTCTTTGGGTAAATAGCAGTTAAAAAGAAATTTGCCACCGTCGGTCTCATATTTTTTAAGCTTTTTATAAGTCAAATATTCTCCATATCTACCCCTATCAAAAATTGTCTGAAAGAAACTATTTCCGGTTATTTGATAGTAAGTCTCCTGTTTAAATAAAGTTGCGGCGGATATGAAAAGTATAACCAAGAGAATAAATAAAAAAATAATTAGCAAGGTAGGAAGTATGAAGAAAACTTTTGTATACATATGCAATATTCCTCTCATGTAATATAGATATTTTATATTTTATATGTTATCATAGTATTATAGTAGTAAACAATCCTTCTAGCTATATTTGCAAGTTTTTGAGAAAAAATAGAAAAATTGTGAGGAGAGCTATAGAAAGCATAGGCAGACAAATATGTAAATAGAGTTATGGGAAATAAAGTAATGACAGGACAGGGAAAAGAGGTTTCTACAGTCTGTGAATACCAGAATAATTAAAGTGGACAAACAGAATATAGAAGCAGACGTGGTGAAACTTGCAGGAGATATTATAAAAGACGGCGGACTGGTCGCTTTTCCCACGGAAACAGTCTACGGACTCGGCGGAGACGCATTAAACCCCGACTCTTCCAGAAAAATATACGCTGCGAAAGGGCGTCCGTCAGACAACCCGCTCATTGTACATATTTCACGGATTGAAGACTTGCCTAAGATTGTGAAAACGATACCTGAGTCTGCTTCCAAATTAGCGCAGACGTTTTGGCCCGGTCCGCTCACTATGATTTTTGATAAGTCTGATATTGTACCGTATGAAACAACAGGCGGGCTTGAGACGGTGGCGGTTCGTATGCCGTCGCAGCCTGTGGCAAAAGCGTTTATAGAGGCAGCAGGCGGATATGTCGCAGCGCCCAGCGCCAACCGTTCGGGGCGGCCAAGTCCTACATCTGCAAAGTATGTAATCGAAGATATGGACGGGCGCATTGAAATGATTTTAGACAGCGGCGACGTGGATATCGGTTTAGAGTCTACAATAGTAGATATGACGCTCGAAGAACCGATGATATTAAGACCGGGCTATATTACAAAAGAGATGTTAGAAGAAGTGCTGCAATCGGTCAGTGAAGATAAGACAATGATGTTATCCGATAGCGGACAGGCTCCTAAAGCGCCGGGCATGAAATACCGTCATTATGCGCCTAAAGGCGATTTGACGATAATTGAAGGTGAAGAGAAGCGCGTAGTGGAGTATATAAATGAACAGGTCTGCCACTTGCGCAAAGAAGGACGCAAAACGGGCGTTATAGGTACGGACGCTACGATTTCAAGATATCTCGGAGACGTCTGTAAAAGTGCAGGAGACCGAAACGATGAGCGTACTATTGCAAGAAGGCTGTACAGGATTTTACGGGAATTTGATGACGAAGAAGTGAGCGTGATTTTCTCAGAATCTTTTGATACTGCGGGTATCGGACAGGCGGTTATGAACAGGCTGCTTAAGGCGGCGGGACATAAGATACTGCATATTGATGCTTGATAGATACAACTGATAAGAAAGGAGTGGTAGATATGTATATTACGATTACCGGTGAACTTGGGAGTGGAAAAAGTACGGTTGCAAATTTATTGTGCGACAAGTACGGATTCACGAAATACTCAACCGGCACAATTCAAAGGGAGATTGCTAAGGAGAAGGGTATAACGACGCTGGAATTAAATCAGCAGATGTCGAATGATGTTAATAATAAATACGATAGCATGATTGACAATAAAACGGTGGAGATATCGCGTGCAAATATCGGCAAAGATATAGTGTTTGATTCGCGTATGGCGTGGCATTTCGTAGAACAATCGTTTAAAGTGTATGTCACGGTAGATATACATGTAGCGGCAAATCGTGTAATAATGGCGGACAGGGGACAGGAAGAGCATTACGATTCTTTAGAAGAAGCCGCTAAGTCGCTGATAAAAAGAAAACAGCTTGAGGATTCAAGGTTTGCGCAAATCTATTTCGTCAACACCACAGACTTTGATAATTATGATTTAATAGTGGATTCCACAGTGCTTACTCCAAGCGAACTGGCGGAGTTTATAATAGAAAAAGCAAAGGCGGAAAGTTATAAGCATGAGGTGTTTTTATCACCGCAGAGGCTTTATCCTACATGCAGCGTAAATGATGTTAAAAGCGGAAGCACTGGCGAGCCGCAGGGCGATACCGGCGAAGCAATAGATGTGGCGGTGCATGAAGGATTTTATTATATTATTAGCGGACACGGTATGGTATATGATAAAATAAAAAGCGGAGAGAAATTAATCCGCGCCAACGTATACCATGCGGACGACAACGGTATGGTCGGTAAGTTTGGAAAGAATATAGAAGAACTTGTGAAAAGACCGGAAGAAAATTATCGCGAATGGGAAGAATACACGGGGGTAAAATTTTTAGCATATCCATATTAATATCTGTACTGAGAACTGATAACACAAAATTATGATGCCATACGGCAGGAGGGATTTCGATGCACAGAAAAAAACAAAACAACTATTATGAAGAGGATAGGAATCTTTTGGTTTCTTATATGGAGAAGGCGATTGCAGGCGACTTTTCACAAATTGATGTATCGGGATTCTACGATGCCGAGGTGGGAAATAAGTATAACGCAGTATTGGAAGCGTTTTATAAGGCGAATAACAGCTTCGTAATGCGCCTTAATGATTCGATGAAGAGAATCGGCGACAGTTCATGCGTGAAGGAAATGATAGAGCAGGTAAATTCACAGACCGAGTCTATCAGCGGAATGCGCGGTTCCAGTCAGGAACTTGAAGACTCCATACAGAATATACAGAACTCTGTGCAGAATATTCAGGAGAATGCCTACAATATAATAGAAACTTCCCAGAACAGTTTAAAAGATATGGAGTCGAGCGTACAGATTGTAGACGAATCGGCAAGGCAGATTTTAGCTATCAACGAACAGGTAGCAGATTTTAAGGAAAAAGCAATCAGTATTAATAATATAATCGATATGGTTAAAAAGATTGCCAGCAAGAGCGGTCTGCTTGCGCTGAATGCTTCTATTGAGGCGGCGCGTGCAGGAGAGGCGGGCAGAAGCTTCTCGGTGGTTGCTACACAGATAAGAGATTTGTCGGCAAATACGACGGCGTCTGCGGAGAGCGTAGTGCAGTATGTCGGAGAGTTGATGGGCGGAATTACCGCACTGTCAGAATCTATCGAGGCGACTACTAATAAACTCAAAGAAGGTAATGAGAGCGTTCACCAGTCCATCGATAATATCAATGGCATAGTAACACAGTTAGATTCCATGAAAGAAGAAATAGACAGTATCTATGGAGAAATTAACACGCAGTCCTCTTTGACGCAGAACTTCGTAGCGTCGATAGACACGATTGCGGACAGTTATGATACATTGACAAATGAATGTCAGAGTACGGGCGACCATCTGTACCATATTTCGCGGGATATCGACGGTGCCAGAAGCGATATGGCAAGGAAAAACTCTAAGATTACCACGCTGGACTGGATTACGGTATATGAAATCGACCACCTGATATTTACGTGGCGCGTTTATAATAACCTTGCTGATTTTGAGACTTTAAAGATTACACAGCTCAATAATCCTTCGGGTTGTAAATTCGGTAAGTGGGCGGCAGGATTGAGCGATACCCGCATTACAGGTTCGCCTGAGTTTAAACAGGCGGTCAGCTTGCACGAAGAGCTGCATAAGTATGCCTGCGCTTCATGGGAAGCGAAAAATAATGGCGACAGGGCAGAGGCGCTTAAACAGTTTAATCTCGCTTATAATGTATACGGACAATTCCAGAAGGCTTTGGACGGCGTGCGCAGGGTAATACGTTCAACAGGTGATAAAGAGGAGACAAAGTACTAATTCATATAAAATCGATGAAAGGCATGAACATTAATATGGTGCATATAACAAAAGATAATTTTAATCTTGAACAAATCTGTCGTTCGGGACAGTGCTTCCGCATGTTTCATGAAGGCGGCAGCCTGTACAGCGTTATTGCTTTGGGAAAATATTTGGAAATAGAGCAGACAGAGTCGGAATGTGTGTTCCACTGTGACGAGTCGGACTATAATAATTTCTGGAAGTCATATTTTGATTTGGACGGAGATTATGCCTCGTATATTGGTGCGATTGACGTTAAGGATACATATTTAAGCGAAGCGGCGGCGTTTGGTTCGGGCATAAGGATTCTGCGTCAGGATTTGTGGGAAATGATAGTCACGTTTTTAATCTCGCAGCAGAATAATATCGCGCGTATTCATAAATGTATTAATAATATATGCGAGCGGTACGGAGAGAAAAAGGAAAGCGAGCAGGGGAAAAGCTTTTATACATTTCCAACGCCAGAGTCTTTGGCAGGGCTTGAGGAGGACGCTTTGATGGAATGCAACCTCGGATACCGCAGTAAGTATGTGGTGCGCACGGCAAAGAGCGTAGTGAATAAAGATACGGATTTGGCTGCCATTCAGAAGCTGCCATATGAAGAGGCAAGAGCTGAACTTTTGAAATTATATGGAGTCGGGGCGAAAGTAGCGGACTGTATATGTCTTTTTGCACTTCATCATTTGCAGGCGTTTCCAGTCGATACGCATATCAATCAGGCACTATCAGGTCATTATCAGACAGGCTTCCCGTGGGAGCGGTATGACGGATATCAGGGCGTGCTGCAGCAGTACATATTCTTTTATGAGTTGTTTGGAGAAAAAGTGCGGAGGCAGGGCGATTATGAATAGTAAAAATTGCGAAAATTTAGAAGATGTAAAAACAGAGAATACATTAAAAGAAGAGAATACATTAAAGACGAAAAGCAATAGGCAGACTCGAAAACAGGACACCTTAAATTCGCGGGGGCTGGAACTATTTGAACAGCTTCGCGACCTCCGCGCAGTACTGGCAAAAGAGGAAAAAGTTCCGTCATATATTGTATTTCCGGATAAGTCCTTGATGGATATGTGTATTAAAGTGCCGCTTGATAAGGAAGAAATGCTTAAAGTATCCGGAGTGGGTGAGAACAAATACGAAATGTATGGAGAGCAGTTCCTTAGGGTTATATGTGAGTACACAGGGGGAGTACATGAGAAATTATACGATGAATGGGACAGCGCATGGTGAGTGTGTGTTAAGGCGAAATATCGCTAAAAAGCATATAGTATGGATTTCTCTTATGCTGGTTTTACTGCTTGGTGGCTGTGGCAGCACAGAGCATCAGACTGACAGCAGCGGCACAGATGAAGCTCTGGATTCTGCGCCGATATGGTCTGGATACATAGCGGACTTTGATGATTTAGACAGTATGAGTAAATATTTTCGGATTGACTGGGAAAGTCAATTAGACGAGCGGGCGTATGTCTATGGCGGCTGTCGTGGCGACGCGCAGGAATACATAGATTCTTCTGTAAATTCAGACGACGAAAGAGAGTTTACCTTCTATTTTTACACTTTAGACGAGTTCGCAATCCCAACTTTTCACAAAACAACGGCATATGGCTATATATCTGATGGAAGGGCTTATATTATGGACATGGATAAAGAGTCCTTTGAGGAGATTACAAGTTCGGAGACGGCGATGGAACTTGCTGAAATCATGCAGGAGATGTTCTTATACAGAGTCAGCGTGGAGGATTATGCGCAAGAAGAACTTGCGACTATGCTATACATCGAAAACGTAAATCTTGCAACCATCATAAGCTATCTCGGTCTGGCTGACGGGCGCATGTTTGATGGGAAGGTTGACCTTTCAACTTCGGAAACTGCCACAGCCGCATTGCTGCATTATGCGGGTGGTGCGGTAACGAGCATACCGTATGATATTTACGGTAATTACAGAATAGTCACATATACTTTTGCGGACGGCGGCAGTATTAGTTGGTACATGACGCAATATTATGAGTGCAGGGCAAGCAACGGAATGGGAGTGTTCTGGTTTCCAAGCGGACGTTGTAGTGAAGAAGATTTAGAAGAGGCGCTTACGATACAACAATATATGACAAACGTGTCGGTAGATTCCCTTAAAGATATTACAAAAGAAGCGGATTCTTCTGACAGAGACTGGCTGACGCTGCTGGAAAATGAAGATGGGGATATGTTTGTAATTATATATACTGACGAGAAGGAAGATATCACGCTTTACGGATTATATGGCGGAAGCGGAATGGCGCTGCGCGACGGTTCAGATATTTATTTGATTTATGGGGAATGGCTGACTCCCAAGATAGCATTGCCATATGTGAAAAAAGCCGATTATGATAATGACGGGACACAGGAATATGCGTTGTGGATGCTTGGTGGGACAGGAACAAGCTACCATCAGGAGAACCTATTCATGCTTGAGCCGGACATAGAGCAGGAGACAGGGCTTCGGGTTCACCAATTTACGATTGACGATATAATGTATCAGTTTGCCCATATCAACTATACCTTTGATGAAGAAACGAATATGTTACAGGTAGATACGGGCACGCAAAGCATGGAAATGGATTTGACGGAGTATATAGAAGAAGAGGGCGGAGAATTTTCCGGTTTGAGCTGGGGAGATATAATTTATCTGGAAGAAAAGGACGGGCAATGGCATATTACTATGGATGCTGGAATTAGGCAGGAAAAATTTGCCACGTCTTTATATGATTGCGGGATAAGATTTACCGCCCCGATAGAATATATGGAAAATGGGTATTTTCAGACAGGTAAAATTGAGATAGAGAGGCATGTCTATGATTAGTGTTAAGCCCGTCAATTTATTGGATTTGCGCATTGTTTATCCTCTTAGACATAAAAAGCGCATGATTTACGTTTTACTGTTTTCATGCGCCTTTACATTGTTACTTTGATATTAAATTATTTTCTAACTGCATAATTTATTTTTCGATTGCCTTATATACAGAGAAAATCATACAAAATTATATATGATTACATGTTTGGCATGGAAATCATTTCCCTCATAATTGCCTGTCATATTAACATCTACATCTTGCTTCAAATCAGAGAATGTGCCCTGTCGTTTTTCAATATCATCATCTCCATTCACACCGCCATTTTTGACTGTCCATATCTCAAATTCCGTTTTCTCAGAAAAATATACAGTAACCAACACTTTCTCAGAACCTTGATAAGAAACAGCTTCATTTTCTGATGGGTGAAAAGTTTCATTGATTACCACACTGTTATCACCAATGCTCTCTATTATACCGTCTAGCTCGGAAGCAGATTGCAATTGTTCATTTTCTATATCGTTTTGATAACTACTATTATTTTCCTCTACATTTGAATTAATTACATCGTTGAAAATGATTGTGTCTACTGTTGGTACGTCTAAATCTGTATTAGATTTACTACACCCCACTGTCATTAATAATAAATTCATACAAAGGTATACTGCAATTTTTTTGTTCCTCATTATTTTTTCCTTCTTTCTAATATTTTATAAAAAGCATAGCGCATTAATCTTTAAATAATCTCTAATATTCATTGATTACATTTCGGAACGAAAGAAAATTATAATAACAAGGCGTTAATCGTTTGGTGGCGTTGGTCTGAATATTATCGTTCATATTCCGCTTTAATGGTAAAAAATAGAGCATATAGATTTTCGTTTCTATATGCTCTAACGCTGTTATTGTATTTGATTGATATGATTGATTACGCAAACTGCATTGACTGATTGGACAATTCTTTTATTGTATCAAGAGATAGTTCTGTGTAATCAGCTATATCCTCCAATGACATTTTACCTGCCTTAATCATACGAATAGCCATTTTTTTGCCTTATTTAATTCTGCGTTCTGCGCTGCCTCGTTTCTCATATCCTCCATAATCTTACACATGGTTGCAACTCCTTTCTCGTCCTACTTGAAATACCTCGCCTTTTTTGCAAGTACTTTGTTTTCTATGATTGTAACATATCTTTCTATTGGATATTTTGTGAAAATTTTCTTTTCAAACTGTTCTTTTTAGTTTAGCTTGAACTAAATCTTTATGATAAAAATAATTGATATGCCTTATTGAATGTTCAGCACAATATCTTTCAATTTCAATCGCTAATTCATTCCAATACTCCATATTTCCCTTTATATACATGTCGTTGTATAAATTCATAAATTGAGGATACTGATTATTGATATAGTTAAGTATGGTTTGTTTATAACTTCCCCTTAAATTCAAGTTTTCAAACCAATACTCATCTACATAGTCCTCACTAGCATTAATTATTGCTCTAAAGTCCGTTATTCGTGGAAATATGGGCGACATGAACAAAACAGAATAAATTCCATTTGTATGTAATACTTGCAATATTTCAAGCCGTTCGGCGATGCTACTGGCATTATCCATATCTGACCTAAATTTCTCGTCCAAAGTATTTATTGATACAGACACTTTCAAATTTTTACATTTTTTCAATAAATCCATATCTCTTAAAATCAGTCGTGACTTAGTTGAAATAGTAAGTTCACAATCTATCGCTGTTAATTGTTCTAATACTTTTCGGGTAATTCTGTATTTTTCTTCATATTGATTATAACAATCCGTTACTGATGAAAGAAAAACTGACTTACCCTGCAGCTTTTTTCTGCTTATTGGCTTATCACATAACTTAATATCAATAAAACTTCCCCATTCTTCACTATGGTTTGTAAAGCGTTTCATAAAACGGGCATAACAATATTTACAGGCATGAGGACAACCTACATAAGTATTGATTACATAGTCACTTGCTGGCAAATTAGATTTTGTTACTAAATCCTTTACGGTTATTTCCGTTTCTGTTATATTCATAAAATTAGCCTCCGTGAATAATTATACTGTATCATTGTTCCATAAACAATCTACTTTTTTAATTTATATTTCTAATATCTTGCTTTACTTTTTATAAAACTATTGACAAATATATCGCAAGACGATATATTATAACTATGATATATCGAGCGACGATATATCAGCGGACAAATATTAGCGAAGGAGATGATTATTTGTCAGAAAAAGATAATCCGTTGACGGAAGCATTCTTCTATATTCTGTTGGCGCTTAGGAAGGCAAATCATGGTTACGGGATTATTCAGGAAGTGGAAAAATATACAGGCGGACGTGTGGAGTTGGGAGCAGGGACGCTGTATGGCGCGCTCCAGACTATGCTTAAAAGGGGCTGGATTAAGATTTACAGCGTTGATACGGAGTCCAGAAAGAAGAAGGAATATGTTATTACGGAAACAGGCGTAAAGGTATTTATGGCGGAAAAACAGCGTTTGCAAGAACTGCTTAAGAACGCGGAATTAATGGAGGGGTTAGATAATGTTTAAGTTTCGTATGTATTTTGATAAAGACGAGGAAGTGAAATGGCTAAATCAGATGTCGGAAGAAGGCTGGACGTTGACAGGCTTTTTTGCCGGATTTTATAACTTTGAAAAGCGCAGCAATGAAAGATGGCTTTATCAGATGGACATGGGCGATAAAATGTTTGAGGTCAGCGATGAATACAGGGAACTGATGGAAGAGATGGGCGTGGAGATTGTGCAGACATGGGGATATTGGATAATATTGCGTAAACCCGCGTCGGAAGGCAAGTTTGAATTATATACGGATATTGATTCGAGTATAGAGCATTATACCAAAATATATAATATGTTCAAAGGAGCAGCGATGATTATACTGGTTTGCTTTATGATAGAAGTTATCTTAATGTTGACAGAAACCGGCATGGTGGGATTGATATTTACAATTATCGTCGGCATACCGATGGTTATGATGTTTGGGGCGGTTAAAAAAACTAAGAATGTCATCGACAAACTAAAGGAAAAGAAGTGACAAATGGAATTGTATACTTGTAAAAAAACTATGGGTGCGATATTATAGAAACAATGATGTATTTATAATATTGTTCTTGTGACGGAGAGTTCAACATGGTTTTTTCAAGTGAAATCTTTTTATTTATATTTTTACCATGCGTGTTGGTAATATATTATGCGCTGCTGCGTAAGACCAGAAAATTAAAAAATATATTTCTGTTAGCGGCGAGTCTTCTCTTTTACGCATGGGGCGAACCTGTTTATGTGCTTTTAATGATTGCCACTATTATATTTAACTGGATTTTCGGTATTCTGGTGGACAAGCTTCGTGATAGAGGAATGGTTGTAAAGCTTGTATTAGCGCTTATGGTATTAACCAACGTCGGAATACTGGGCTGGTTTAAGTACAGCGTATTCATTGTGTTGCAGATTAACAGGTTTCTTCATACGGAGATACCGGTGCCGGAAGTATCGCTTCCAATCGGCATATCTTTTTTCACCTTTCAGGCAATGTCATATGTTATCGACGTATATAGAGGGGACGGCAAAGTACAGAAAAATCCGTTGTCAGTGGGGCTCTATGTTTCGTTTTTCCCGCAGTTGATTGCCGGACCTATCGTAAGATATGAGACTATTGCCGAGCAGATAGAAAACAGAGTGGAGAATTTTGAAGACTTCTCCGCAGGAGTGACGAAATTCTGTATAGGGCTTGGCAAAAAGGTAATCATTGCTAATAATATGGCAGTTATAGCTGATTATGTCTTTGATTTGCTTGTCAGGGACGGAAGCTTCCATGCGTCTATGGCGATGGCGTGGCTGGGAATAATTGCTTATACATTGCAGATATTTTTTGACTTTGCCGGATACTCTGATATGGCTATCGGTCTTGGCTCAATGTTTGGCTTCCATTTTAAAGAGAATTTCAACTATCCATATATTGCCTCATCTGTAACGGATTTGTGGCACAGATGGCATATATCCCTCTCCTCATGGTTTCGGGATTATGTGTATATTCCGCTTGGCGGCAGCAGGGTATCCAAACCGCGTCAGATATTCAATATATTTGTAGTATGGTTTCTTACAGGATTGTGGCATGGCGCGAACTGGACGTTTATAGCATGGGGGCTGTTGTTTTTCGTAGTATTAACTTTTGAAAAACTGACAGGCTTAGCTAAGAAAAAAACATGGTGGGGACATATTTATGCGGTGCTTGTTTTCATGTTCGGGCTTGTTATCTTCCGTTCGACAGGGCTTGGCGCAGCGTTCACATATTTTAAGGCGCTTATTGGAATCGGCGCAAGGGGAATCTATGAAAGCGCAGTAGCGGAATATATTGTACAGAACTGGTTTTATTTTGTAGCCGGAATCATAAGCTGTGCGCCCGTCATTCCGTGGATTGATAAAAAGTTTGGCAAGTATAAAGCGTGGCATGTGATATATGCGGCGGGTATTCTGGCGATACTTATAATATCGGTATCTTTTATCAGTAACAATGCGTATAACCCGTTTATTTATTTTAATTTCTAATGAAGAGGGCAGGGAAAGTATGAAAAGTCGTGAAAAGTATATAGCTGTAATATTTATGATATTTATATTGTTTGTGCCTGCCGCAACGCTGGTAAAGGGCTTTTTGCCGGAGCAAGAAAATGATTCTTCGCCAGAACGCGACGTATTGGAAAATAACGGCGCGCTTAGAGACGACGGTGAAACTGATAACGACGATGGCGACAGCGCGGAAGCTGACGCCGAAGCTAATGCGGAAAGCGAGCCGGCAAAGCAGGAGGATACGGCAGCTCATAATGAAAATTTTTTTGCGGCGGCGCGCAATAATCTGAATGGCTTTATAGAGCGGTTATTTTTAAGAGACGGTATGATAAAGCTTAACGAGGAATTTACTATGTTTATGACGGGCGGCAGATATATCGGCTCTACTCAGCTTTTGCTCGGCAAGAATAATTGGCTCTTTTATAAAAGGGAAGACGACGGACAGCCCATCTGGGATTATATGGGAATTAATAAATATAGCGACAATGACCTTATAGCAATCGTTTTGAACCTGACTGAAACGAGGAATTATTTTAGAGAGCTGGGGATTGATTTCTATGTAATTACCGTGCCTAATAAGGAAATTGTATATGCGGAGTATATGCCCGATACGATTATAAGGGTGGACGAAGTATCACGGGGCGAGCAGGTAGCGAATTATATTAAGGAAAAAACCGACCTTGTATATCTTTATCCGAAGCAGGCGTTTCAGGACGTGAAAGACAGGCATCAAGTTTATTATACGACGGATACGCACTGGAATCAAAAGGGTGCGTTTGTGGGCTTGCAGGAAATTTTTAAAGAAGCGTATGGAACATATGCGGATTTGGATTCGGTGGAATTTAAGATACACACAGATGAATATGCCGGAGACTTGGCGATGATTGGCAATGTCACGGATAAATACGATATTGATACCGTGTATGTATTCGACTCGAAAACCGCGAACCCTTCACAGTATAGGGACGAAGTTGCGATTATAGTAGGGGATTCGTTTTCGGGCTTTCTTTCCATAGTGGCGGAAGGATATTATAAAGAGGTACACTGGATTGATATATCGCAGTTCACGATGGATATGGTGGCAAAATATGACGCAGACGTCATAATATGGGAAACCGGAGAGCGCCGCATGGACGTCTTAAGGGACACAAACCTGCTGGCGAAATAAGCATATGTACGGGGCGTCATATGAAAATCAAGCCATATTGAGCGATTTAACGCAATGCGTCTTTAACAGCCTGAACGACGCGCGCAAGTTCGTCTTCCTGCGTGCAGAAAAGTCTCGCGGAAGCTTCGATGGCGATATTCGATACTTCTAAAAGTTTGGCGGAGCGGATATCTTCTTCATTTACACTTCCCATACGAAAAGAATTAATTAGTTCATTCAGTTCTGTGAAGTAGCGCATCAATTCGTCGAATTTTTGTATCTTATCAATGACACTTGTGCCATATTCTGACCGCTCAAGCTCGCAGACCGCGATTACCTGCATGGAGAGTTTAAGCTCGCCTGTAATGTCCGAAGCTTCCATTAATACGTCGGGGCGTTTTTTCAGTTCGTTCAGAAAATATTCTTTGGCGTTTTTTAAATCTTTTCTTAGAAAAAACTCCGCCAGCCTGTCTTTCATCTGTTTAGTTTCATATTTTTCCGTCGTCATGCCGACCTTACATTCATAGACTTTAAGACCTTTGGTTTGAGCCCAGACAAGCAAAAGGAACTCAGAAATAAAGCCGAATACTCGCTTGTGGTAATCGTCATAGCTGCTTACGTCGATTAATTTTTCCACCTCGTCAAAAATCGAAAACAGCCATTCGCAGTATTCGTCATATAAAGCCTTATCAGCCACCATCATATTAGCAAAGTAGGTGCCGTTTCCATGCGCAAGTTTCTCGAAATTCTTATAATATTCAGGATATTTACGGCGGATAACTTCGCCCGTAGTTTCCAAATCGAATATATTGTAGTCGCTTGCATAGCCGTCATAATAAGAATAATTCAGCTTAAGCTTTTTGGAAGTAATAATATCGTATTCTTTTAATATGTCCAGATAATCTTTTTCGTTAAGAATCCTGCCTTCTTCTGTGCAAAAATATCTTCTGTAATGACATATGCCGACATAATCTGTGGTTTTCATATTTTTCCACACCCAGTATACGCCTGTAAGCTCACCATAAAAACAGTTTTTTAAGGAAATGTTATCGCCGGTATTATCGCCGGCATATCCTAAATCTTCGCCGCCAGCGCGCCCTACGTGAAGTGGAAAATAAATCTTGTCGGAAGGTTCTTCAAATTTTTTATGCGTCATAGTAAAAATCGTAACTGCCATATGCGATACTCCTTTCTAAAGTCCCTTAAGCCGCTTTTCCATATCCTTACGCGCGTATATGTATGCGGGAATTAAGAAAATATCCGCAAACACCCAAGCTAACGGATTGGCAAAACCGACTGCGGAAAATCCTACAAGGGGGACAATAACAAACCCCATCAGGCCTCTTGCCACCATCTCGAAGAATCCTGCAAAGACGGCAAGCCTGCTATATCCCATGCCCTGAATAAGAAAACGCACGATATTAACCAGCGCAAGCGGGAAATAGAAGCAGGCGTTCATTAACAGATACCAATGCGCATTGTCCAAAATTGCAATTTCGTCTTTTTCTAAGAAAAGCAGCAACAGGTTTTTTCCGAAAAGTATGACAATCCCCAATGCAATTATAGAATACGCCGCGCCCAAGATTACACAGTCTTTCAATCCTTTGCCGATACGCTCAAGCTTGCCCGCACCCACGTTCTGACCGCCGTAGGTAGCCATTGCAGAACCCAGATTGTCAAAAGGACAGACTAAAAACATGCTTAATTTACTTCCGGCGGTAACTGTTGCAACTGCGTCTGAGCCTATTCCATTGACGGCACTCTGTAAAATTATACTGCCAATGGCGGTGATGGAGTATTGCAGTCCCATTGGTAAGCCCATATTGCACAGCTTGAACATGAAGTTTTTATCTTTATTCCAGTCGTCTTTATCAAGATGTAGTATTGGAAATTTCTTCCGCATATAAAGCAGACAGCATATTCCTGCGGCAGCCTGCGATACGACTGTCGCGATTGACGCTCCGCGTACTCCCCAGTGAAATACCGTAATACATAAACAGTCCAATAAGATATTGAGCAGCGCCGACATAATAAGGAAAATGACCGGAGTTTTGCTGTCTCCTAAAGAACGGATTATTGCCGAGGTCATATTGTAAAGATAGACGATAGGTATACCCATAAAAATAACTACTATATAATTATAGGATTCGTCTATAATATTTGACGGCGTGCGCATTAATTGTAAAATAGGACGGCACAAAAGCACCACAACAATAGTCATGATAACGGCAAAAATCACGGAAAGCCGCACGCTTCCGGCTACATATTTACGCAGATTCCTTTCATTTCCGGCGCCGAATTCCTGCGCGATGGGAATAGCAAAACCGTTGCACACGCCTAAACAAAATCCTATAATAAGAAAGTTGACAGAACCGGTAGCGCCTACCGCCGCTAAAGCGTCTACGCCGAGATAATGCCCGACTATAATAGCGTCCACCATGCTGTAAAACTGTTGAAAAAGAGCGCCGAACAATAGCGGAATCGAAAAGCTAAGAATCAGCTTCATCGGGCTTCCTTTTGTCATATCTTTTTCCATAATAATCGAACTCCTTTCTCGAACTGTGACTCTCTTATTCTTCCGTAGGATTGACATGAACCATACAGTGCTTGCAGTTTGTAAAATTTTTTTCGATTGTATCATGAACCTGCTCCGCAATTCTGTGAGCATTTCCTAAAGTTAATTCTCTGTCTAAAAGGATTTCCAAATCGACATAAATCTTATCGCCAAAAAGCCTTGTCTTTAAATCGTCTATTCCGCGCACACCCGCAACGCCTAATACTGACTCACGTATCTTTAGCTCGGTTTCGCTATCGCAGCTATGGTCTACCATTTTATCAAGACCGTCCTTAAATATATCGTAGGAGACCTTGATAATACACAGGCTTATAATGACTCCGGCGACAGCGTCCATGATGGGATATCCGATTCTGGCAAATAAAATACCCACAAATGAACCGATTGACGAAAGTGCGTCGGAACGATGGTGCCATGCGTCCGCCATCAGAGCGCCGGAATTAATCTTTTTGGCGACGGCTCTGGTATACCAAAACAGCCATTCTTTGACTACAATGGAAATCACGGCGGCAGCAAGCGGAAGCAGGCTGGGAATGACAAGCTTGTCATAATTGCCTGCGGCTATCTTTTTTATACCCGCTAAACCTATTCCTGCGCCTACGATTGCAAGCAGCATAGCAAGAATAATCGCGGCGACGCACTCCATACGCTCGTGCCCGTAAGGGTGGTCGCTGTCGGCCTTTTTACCTGCCATCTTTACGCCTATAATAACTACAATGGTGCTGAATACGTCAGAGGCGGAATGAACGGCGTCGGAAATCATGGCGTTGGAGTTGCCGACAACACCGGTTATAAGCTTAATCAGCGAAAGCAAAAGATTTACGACGATGCTCAATGCGGACGCCTTGTATGCCGGATTTTCTTTTATGGTCTTTATATGTATGCCGCCTTGTATGGCGTGTTCTAATGATTTGTATTCGTCCAAATATGTATCCTCCGGTAAATGTAGAATAGACTTTGATTATTATAGCAGTTTATTCTTGGTTCAAGTAACATAGTATATGCTAATTTTGGGGTTATGTCAAATTTATTTTTTGAATAAAAATGCGTTTCCATGTAAAAATTTATCTTCATACTTTATTGAGCAAATTTAAGATATATGCTATAATAGCCGCAAAGGAAAAACAAGTGGTTGCGAAGCATAAAATATATAAGAGGTATATCTATGAATTATAATGAAGCGTATGCAAAATTGGAAAAATACGGGCAGCTCCATGTTCTGAAATATTATGACGAGCTAACGCAAAATGAGCAGTCGGAACTGCTAAAGCAGATAGAAGATACAGATATGGAAGTGCTGGCGCTATGTAAGAACAGGAACGCACCGGCTAAGCGTGGTAAAATAACTCCGCTTTCTGTTATGCAGCGTCCTGAGATAGAAGCGAGAAAAGAAGAATTTACGGCGATTGGCATAGAGGCGATTAAGTCCGGAAAAGTAGGGGCGGTGCTTTTGGCAGGCGGCATGGGTACAAGGCTTGGCTCTGATGCGCCCAAAGGATTATATAATATCGGCATCACTAAGGAAGTATATATTTTTCAGCGCATTATCGAGAATCTTATGGACGTTGTACGTTTGACAGATACGTGGATTCATCTTTTTATTATGACAAGCGATAAGAACCATCAAGCGACTACAAGCTTTTTGCAAGAAAAAAATTATTTTGGATATAATCCCGAATATATCTCGTTTTTTATTCAAGACATGGCGCCTGCTTCCGATTACAATGGAAAAGTATATATGGAGAGCAAGGGAAAGATGTCCACATCTCCTAACGGCAACGGCGGCTGGTTTTCATCAATGATGAAAGCGGGACTGGTCGATAAGCTGCATAAAGAAGGAATAGAGTGGTTGAATGTATTTGCGGTAGACAACGTATTGCAGCGGATTGCTGATCCGTGCTTCGTCGGAGCGACCATAATTAAAAGTTGTGCAGTCGGTTCTAAAGTAGTACGTAAAAACGCGCCTGATGAAAGAATCGGCGTGATGTGCTTAGAGGACGGCAGACCGTCAATTGTGGAATATTATGAACTGACCGACGAGCTTATGAATACCAAAGACGCGGACGGCGAACCGGCATATAATTTCGGCGTAATCCTTAATTATTTGTTTAGGGAAAAAGATTTGGAAGAAATCGTGGCAAAGAAGCTTCCGCTCCATGTGGTAGAAAAGAAGATTCCTTATCTGAATGAAGATGGGGAAACGGTGAAACCCGAAGAACCGAACGGCTGCAAGTATGAACAACTTGTACTGGATATGGTGTATCAGCTTGAGTCCTGCCTGCCGTTTGAGGTGGTAAGGAATAACGAGTTTGCACCGATTAAAAATAAAACCGGAGTGGATTCTGTCGAAAGCGCAAGGAAATTGTGCGAAGAGAACGGCATAGTATTGTAATTTTTATGTGATACTAAAATAAAAAATAAGTCAGGAGGCGTTTTTATGGCAATTTTGGTAACTGGCGGAGCCGGATATATCGGTTCCCATACGGTAGTGGAGCTGCAAAATGCAGGTTATGATGTTGTGGTAGTTGATAATCTTGTCAATTCCAGCGAAAAATCATTACAACGCGTGGAGAAGATTACAGGCAAGCCTGTTAAGTTTTACCGCGCAGATATTCTGGACAGGTCGGCGCTGGAAGAAGTATTTAATAATGAGAAGATAGATTCCTGCATACACTTTGCGGGACTAAAGGCGGTAGGCGAGTCCGTAGCGAAGCCGTGGGAATATTATGAGAACAATATCGCGGGAACGCTGACACTGGTAGATGTGATGAGAAAACACAATGTAAAAAACATTATTTTCTCTTCGTCGGCTACCGTATACGGAGATCCGGCGATTATACCGATAACAGAGGAATGTCCGAAAGGACAATGCACCAATCCTTATGGTTGGACAAAATCCATGCTGGAGCAGATTCTTACCGATATGCAGAAGGCTGATCCTGAGTGGAACGTAATCTTGCTTCGTTATTTCAATCCAATCGGCGCACACAAGAGCGGAACTATAGGCGAGAATCCGAACGGTATTCCTAATAATCTCATGCCTTATATCACACAGGTTGCTGTCGGTAAATTGAAAGAGCTTGGAGTATTCGGTAACGATTATGACACTCCTGACGGAACCGGAGTACGCGACTATATCCATGTCGTAGATTTAGCCGTAGGACATGTCAAGGCGTTAAAGAAGATAGAAGAAAAAGCAGGATTGTGTATTTACAATCTCGGAACCGGAACGGGTTACAGCGTGCTTGATATTGTCAAGAACTTTGAAGAAGCTACCGGAGTAAAGATTCCTTATGTGATAAAAGACAGGCGTCCGGGCGATATAGCGACCTGTTATTCCAATGCGGAAAAGGCGAAAAGAGAGCTCGGCTGGGAAGCGCAGTATGGAATAAAAGATATGTGCGCGGACTCGTGGAGATGGCAGAGCAATAATCCGAACGGGTATGAAGATTAAAATATCTATATACCTTTACTTCGTTAGAATTTAGTACTGCATTTGAACATCACTGATTATCTGTTTATATGCTTTTACAATTTTGCCGGCGGCATCGTCTGCATGGTCCGGCATACCGCATTTTGTCCAGTACATCAATACGTTGAAAATCAGACCGTTATTCATAGCCTGCATTAAGTCGGGCGTACTGGAATTAAAACAGAGGTTTTCATTGATTTTATCTAACAGAATATGTTCCATTTTAGCCTTGATAATTACGTCAAGGCTTTTTTTATTGTCGAGAAAAAACTGAAAGGCAAAACGCCAGTTTTGATGTAGTGAATTAGAATGCTGCTCTATAAATTGTTTCATGAATTCATTAACGATATCATAAATAATATCCTCTTTGGTTTTGTAGTTTCGATAGAGCGCAGAGCGGGAAATGCCGGATTTTTTAATAATATCCGTCATAGTAATTTTATCAAAATCTTTCTTTTCCATCAGTAGATACAGTGCGCCCTGAATGGACTCCCGCGTTATACGGTTAGATTCGATATTATTTTGTCTCAGGGTTTCTTTTTGTTTCTCTGTAAGCTGCATAGAACACTTTCTCCATTTCTGTATAGTCCGCCGGTTGTGGTATTGCGCGGTGTTAATTGTTTTATTATACTTAGGATAGTACATATGTATTATCCTAAGTATATATCATCGGTGAAGAAAAGAAAAGAGTGATTTTCATGAAAAAGGCACAAGTTACCCAAATTAATAGTACCACCTACCGTTTTACAGAAAAACCGCTGGGAGAAGCCGTATATATGTATCTGCTAATCGGCGCTGAAAAAGCTTTATTGATTGATACAGGGTATGGGCTCACGGATATTCCTTCTGCGGTTCAGAAAATTACAAATTTACCTGTTTTAGTGGTAAATACACATGGTCATATGGATCATATTCATGGCAACCGTTTTTATAAAGAAGTATATCTTGCCAAAGAAGATGAAGAAGTGTTCCTGCGTCATGCAAATCGGGAATATTTGACAGGTCTGTTAAAAGATATCCTGCGTGAGAATGGATTGCCTTTATGGATTATGAAACTTCCAATACTTCGGGGACTGGTGAAAAAGATTGTTACAGCGTATCCATCGTCGCATAAACCTTTGCCAGAAAACAATTATTTTGAATTAGGTAATCGTAGAGTGGATATTGTTCATACGCCGGGACATACTATCGGTTCCATTTCCCTGCTGGACCAAAGAAACGGGTGGTTATTTTCAGGAGATACCACTTGCCGAAAAGGTGTATTGCTTCATTTCCCAGAGAGCACTGACGTAGAAACATTCCGAAATTCGCTTAAGAAGCTAAAAATATTGGCTGATGAGGGGAAAATCCGCAAACTGTTTCCGGCTCATCAGGAAACGCCGCTTGAACCTGAGCAGTTGGATATATTTTTAGAAGCTTGTGACTTACTAATGAAAAGTAAAGAAACACAAAATAAAAATCGATTTTGCCATAAAGGATTTACTATTCAGTATGAAGAAAATAAGATTGGAGGAGCATTATAAAAATGATGAATAAATTAGATGAATATTATGGAAATCCGCTTTCTTTTACTCCGGTAAACTTTGCCACAATGCAGGTACCGGGTTCAATACGTATGACGCTTCCTGATGCTGAGCGGGCTCCGCTTGGATATACGGTAGATGATGAGGGATTAGTGAATTTCCGTTTTTATTATCCAAATGCAAAAAAAGTAACGGTACATAATGCCTTTTTTGCAACAGAACTTCAAAACGAAAACGGATTCTTTACAGGAAAAGCTGATTGGGGAACAGGCTTTGTATCATGCTGGCTGATGGTAGACGGCAGTATGGTTATTTCGCAGTTTCTTCCGCTATGCTTTGCAGAAAACCGCCCATTGAATTTTGTAGATATTCCTGATGGCACGGATATCCGCATGATGCAGGAAGTGCCGCATGGCGTGGTGGCAGATGATTTTTTGAAAAATTCCGTTACCGGACTAAGTGAACGTATCCGTATTTATCTTCCGCCCATGTATTTTACTGAAAAAGAGAGGCGTTTTCCGGTGCTTTATCTACAGCATGGTTTCAGTGAAAACGAGACTGTATGGACAAATCAGGGAAGAATAAATTTTGTTCTGGATAATCTGCTTGCGGCGGGGAAGATTGAGCCTGTAATCGTCGTTATGTGTAATGGCATGATGGTGACTGCATCTAAAAGCGAAAGTGTTACAGACTGCGGTCACTTTCATGAGTTTTTGATACATGATGTGATGCCGCATGTAGAAAAACGTTATCGTGTAGTGGCTGAAAAAGAAAATCGTGTTATGGCAGGTTTTTCTATGGGAAGTATCCAGACTAGCCGCACGGCGTTTTTAAATCCCGATTTGTTTCGTGCAATTGGCTTGTTCAGTGGATTTTTATCTGATCCGTTGGGTGAATATAATGACCATCTGACGCCGGAGCATATAACGGCGTTTAAAGAAAGCGGCACATGTATGTTTCGTATTATTGGCAATGAAGATCCGTTCATGCCGGTATTTCTTCATGATGATGAGATAATTGCCACAGCGGGTATTGGCTGTGAGCGCCGTATTTACCACGGAAATCATGAATGGAATGTCTGGCGTCAGTGCTTTGTGGATTTTATGCAGTTTGTATTTGGGAGTGGGAAAACGGTAATGAATGAAAGGAGCAGGTTATATTCATGAAAATGAATTTGAGACTTTCCATGCGGGAATTGTCTGCCAGACCGGAACCGCTTGTCTGGTATAGATATAAAATGCCCGGACTTATGAATGCAGGAGGCAGTGAAAATTGGTTGTATTTGAAAAAAGGAATTAGCAATGATTTAATTATTTTCCTGATAGGCGGCGGATTTTCCTATAATGGGGAAATGGCGCGCTGTCCCGGAAATGTAGAAAATTTCTTTGAACCCCAAAAAACATTTTATACGGACGAATGCCACCCTAATAATGAGTATTATTTTTTTCATGTACTCGGAAATCATGGTTTGTTTTCTGACGAAGCAGAAAATTGTTTTGTCGGTTGGAGCGTTGCAATGATAAATTATGGAACTGCGGATATCCATATAGGAGACGGAGAGTTTTATTATACGGATAACGCAGGACAACAGAAAACGCTTCATCATCATGGATACAGGAATTTCCACGCTGCCTTGCAAAAAATAAAGGAGATATTTCCTAATCCTGAAAAACTGATAATCGCAGGAGAAAGCGCAGGGGGCTTCGGCGTATCTGCTCTTGCTGACGAGATTATTGATTCCTATATAGATTGCAATAATATTACGATGTGTATAGACAGTGCAGCGCTTTGCTTTCCGAATGCTTCACAGATTGTAAGCGATGTATGGAAAGCGCCTTTACATATTGCGTCGCGTGTGACAACAGATAACATTGTACTGGATTTTATACGGACAAGAAGACATTCGGTTAAGTCATTGTTTGTCTGCGGTTATCCGGATGCGGAGTTAGCGTCTTTTCAAAATTATATAGACTATGGAGAATTAATTTTTACGGAATCAGCCAGAGATAGAATTAGTAAAGTAATAAAGGAGCAGACTGAAAAATTAAAGGAAAATGGATTCGGAATATATTTGCATGATTTTAGAAAAGATGGAATGGTGCAGCATTGTACGCTTGACGCGCTAAGTTTTAGGGACGGAATGCCTTCACCAATGGAATGGCTTTGGCGGGCTGTAAATGATGATATAACAGATGTAGGTATGGAGTTATTGGAGGGAATATTATGAAATTAGAACATCTGCCCCACGGAGACATGCCGGGGGATAAAATTGAAATTAAGCAGGAGCATATGGATAAGGTAGAGAATATTTATCCGGTTCTGCGCGATTTGCTTCCCAACCGGAAAGCAGTAGTCTGCGTCTGCGGCGGAAGCGGCGTGGGCAAGAGTGAAACAGCGGCGCTTCTTGCCGGAATGCTTTGTGAGGACGGAAAAAAACTTATGTCATGAGCGGTGATAACTACCCGCGCCGTATTCCTGCACAGAATGATATGGAGCGTGGGCGTGTATATGCAGAGGGCGGCATAAAAGCGCTGGAAGCGTATCTCGGTTCGGACGGGGAAATTGATTTTGACCTTGTAAATTCCATTCTTGCGGATTTTAAGAACGGAAAAGATAGTATCCGGCTTAAACGCATGGGAAGGACGCCTGAGGAGTTGTGGTTTGACGAAGTAGTTTTTTCAGACACAAAGGTATTGATTTTGGAATGGACTCATGGTAATAGCGATTTAGTGCATGGCGTAGATGTGCCAATTCTTTTAAACAGCACTCCGGAGGAAACTCTGCAGCATCGTCTTAAAAGAGCAAGAGATAAAGGAGCGGATAGTCCTTTTACAACGATGGTGCTTAAACTGGAACAGGAAAAATTAGTGAGTCAGGCGCATAAGGCAAAAATTATTGTTGCCAAGTCCGGCGAGATTATTTCCTATGATGAGTATAGCAGACTTATGGGGGTAGCACATGAATAATTTTGGACCAATGCTTAATATTTATCCGGATAGTATAGGTGGAAAGTTGTCAAAGGCAGTAAACTTTCTTGAAGAGGTCGGAGCTGCTTTTTCTTCCGTATATATTTTACCCAGTCTGTATCATTCTGATTTGGACCGGGGGTTCTGTGTTGTGGATTATGAACTGAATGAAAAACTGGCGACAGCCGCGGATATGGAACGCTTGAGGGCAATGGGGCTTGATTTAAAACTGGATATCGTGCTGAATCATGCTTCGGTACAATCGCCACAGTTTAAAGATTTGTTAATAAATGGTGAGAGTTCGGTATACCGTAATTTTTTTATTGACTGGAATCGGTTTTGGGAAGGCTGTGGAGAAATGACAGCAGAGGGATACATTCAGCCGGAAGAGATTTATATTAAGGACATGTTTTTTCGCAAGCCGGGTATGCCGGTTTTGATGGTACGGTTTCCAGATGGGCGTGAAGTGCCATATTGGAATACTTTTTATCAAAAAGTCTGGGAAGAAAATGGACAGCGGCATTATTTAGGGCAGATGGATTTAAATATCCAGTCGTCTATGGTGTGGGAATTTTATGACGAAACGCTTCAAAAGCTGGCTGGATATGGTGCAAAAATTGTCAGACTTGATGCGTTTGCCTATGCACCCAAAGCTCCCGGACGGCGAAATTTTATGAATGAACCGGAAACATGGGATACGTTGGACAGAGTGCGGACATTAGCCGAACGTTATGGACTGACGCTTCTGCCGGAAATTCATGCGAGTTATGCGGAAGGCGTGTATAAAAAAATTGCCGCACAAGGTTATATGACATATGATTTTTTCCTGCCGGGACTGATTTTAGATGCAATGGAAAATCAGAATGGTGAGTATCTGGCGATGTGGGCGAATGAATTAATTGATAGTCATATTCAAACTGTTAATATGCTGGGCTGCCATGATGGTATTCCATTGCTGGACTTGAAAGGTATTTTACCAGATGAACGTATTCAGGGTTTAATTGATATTGTAGTTTCTCGTGGCGGATTCGTAAAAAGCCTTCATGGTGCAAAAAACATATATTATCAAGTAAATGCAACATATTTTAGCGCACTGGGAGAAAATGAGGATAAGCTGCTTCTTGCAAGGGCAATTCAGATGTTTATGCCGGGTAAACCGCAGGTATGGTATCTCGACCTTCTGGCTGGAACCAATGATTATGCCGCGGTGGAGCAGGATGGCGAAGGAGGACATAAAGAAATTAACCGCACCAATTATACAGATGAGGAAGTAAAAAGCCGCATGCAGCTTCCGATTGTGCAGAAACAGATAGAATTACTGCGGTTTCGTAATACACACCCGGCTTTTAATAAAGATGCAAAAATCAGTATAGCATGTGAGGACTCAAAAATTAGTATAAGCTGGCAGTATGATGAAAATAGTGCAGGTCTTATAGCTGACCTGAAAAAGTGTGATTTCATTATTGATGCAGGATAATTAAAATAATGCAATTCCCTACGCCACATATATATACATAAATATGAGATGGCAAATGTAAAAAAAATTTTTACAAACAAGTTGATAATGTTAAAAAATGCGAGTATACTATAAGCGGGGAAAGGGAGGAAACACGATATGGAATTTGATACATTATTTGAACAGAGAATATTAGTGGGTAACAAATTGAAGGACTGTATCCGGAACTCAGGTTATACTAAAATATCTTTTTCTAAAAAAACAGATATTTCAAGGCCTACATTGGACCGCTTGTTAAGTGGTGCGATTGATAGTAAGAGTACTTTTGACAAACATTTACAAAAAATCCTCAATGTATTAAATATGACAGCAGAACAATTATTATCTTACAGTTCGAGCAGCGAAGTTAGAAAAGCAGATGCAGTGTACTCTTTAAATGCGCCGATTGATTATTCTATGGATGAAAAGACAAAGAAGCAATACGGCTTACTTATGGACGTTGTAAATCTTTGTGCAGTTTATTATTAAGGTGATTGTCATGAGTGAAAAAATAACAGCAGAAAATCTTGATCAGGTGATTCAGAAGAATAAAGAAATAAGAATGGACATTGAGCGGTGTAATCAGTTGGTATTTACCCAATTTAATAGGATGCAGGTAAGTTCGCCGATACAGCTGGCAATTCAGTTACTTAAGACATATGGATTAATTCAGATGCCAATAGATAACCCTTACTTTAGCGGAGCTATTTATGTTAAAGATGGCAAGCGGATTCCGTTTATTAATACGGCGTTGCCGCGTGTGAACCAATACTTTGCGGCGTGGCATGAATTATATCATCTTTTGTTTGATGTAGTGTCATTTGACCATCTTATTGAACTGGAAACTACTATGGAAGAAAGAAAAGCGGAATACTTTGCTTCCAAGATGTTATTGGGAAATTTAATGTCATATTTTTCGGAACTACCGGAGGATATGGACTTTCGCTCAAAAGTTTATAATTGTATGGCGGTATTCCTTACGCCATATAAGGCTGTTTTGATTGCATTGTATGAAACGGCTTCCCAGACGGAAAACAGCGCTCTTATGAGTATGGTGAAAGCCAACTTTGACAATGTCCACCATAACATGTCTGAATGTTTTGACAAACTGGGATTGGACAATACACTTGTTCTGCCTTCGTATGTTGTGGACGTAAGTACACTCCGCTCTATGATTAAAGAATGCGAACAGGAAAGACCGGATTTAAGCTACCACAAAGATAATGAACATTTTTTGGATAGGGTTGTGGAAGAAATCAAGCTGGCTGCAGGTGAATCATATGTGTAATAAACTTAAAATACCTTATTATGACAAATATAACAATGAAAAGAAAATTGCGCTGCTTGACAATTCTACAATATCGTTTATGCTACAGCTTGACAGCAAAGGGCACGAACCTGATATTTTATTACAAGGGTATGATGTGATACTTCTGCCAGAATGGGTTGTTGAAGAAATTCAGGATTCAGAGTTCAGGGTTGAATATATAGAAAGGCTGGTGAAGGCAGGTATTCCTATCAAAATTATAAAGGAAAGCTTTTATAGCGATTTGATAGATAATGAAGAAATTTTTTTGTATAAAATAATAAAAGCAGTTGTATCTAAATTTGGAGTTTTTAAAAGATATTTCCGTGAAAATATAGACAAAGAAGATCCTCTGAACATGGAACTATATGAAGATTGGATTAGTGATATGTATGCTAACTGACCGTTGGCAGAGAGATTAACAGCTAATGGACGGATAAAAAAGAAAAATGCAGGGGAAATCTCCATGACTATTTTAGCTGAAATATTCTCATGGCATTATCCGAACACGGAGCTTTTGACAATATACACACAGGATTCAGATTCATATGTTTTTCAAACATACGCAGAGGAACGGTTAAAGGAAGATGTTTATTTTAAAAACACAACACCAGTAAGCGTTACATACCGTTCAAACGATTCCATACTTTGCCAGATGTATAGAAATAAACATCTAACAATAGAAGAAATCAAGGATATTCGCATTGATGCAAGAAATGTGATATATACACAAATGCGCGAAGATAATACAGTGGCGCTTGTAACTAAATTATTGGATAACGAAGAATTTGTTATGCTGATACAGAATGAATCCACACATATTGTCTTTTAGCATAAGGTAAAACAATAAATCAGTTATACCATTATTTCAAAAAATTTCTACGCCACATATATATACATAAATATAAAATGACAGATACTTCCGCCCATCACAAACAAATGAAAAATCTCATGCGAACCAAATCCTTTATGGAGTTTATTAAACAACGGCAGTTTCAGCGCATAAATCACGCCGCCAATTGTGTAAATGACGCCGCCGGCAAGAAGCCAGAGGAACGCGCTGTGCGGCAGGATATTCCACAGCGGTCTGAACACACCTAAGCATACCCAGCCCATAGAAATATAGATAACCGAAGAAAACCATTTCGGGCATGTAATCCACAGCATTTTGACTAACATACCGATTATTGCGATAGCCCAGACTACAGCAAGCAGGGTATACCCGATTTTATCATTAAGTACAATCAGGCAGACCGGCGTGTACGAACCGGCAATTAATACGAAAATCATCATGTGGTCAATCTTGCGGAAAACCTTAAGAATTTGGTCTTTCACCGTAATGCTGTGGTAGATGGTGCTGGCAGCATATAATAAAATCATACTTAAGATAAACACCGACATTGCTTTAAACGCCGTGGAGTCAGCGGTAACGGCTGTTTTAACTAAAAGCGGGGTAGCTGCAAATACTGCCATCATCATAGCGATGAAGTGAGTAATAGCGCTTCCGGGTTCACGAATTGTTATTTTCATAATAAAAATCAAACTCCTTCCTTGACTAGCACATCAATAATGTGTGATGTAGTTTTTAAAACTACATGCAAGCTATTACAATACTACTTCATAAGATATACAAAGTCAAGTGAAAATATACAGATTTTTGGATTTTTATTAATTTTCTTAAAATAGTAAAGGCAGAGAAGTTAAATAGACTCCTCTGCCAAATAGAATGTTTATTGAATTTTGTTTATGCCTTGTTGTTTTTAATCAATGAAACTATTGCAAGAATTGCATTAATCAAACACCAAAATGCCCAAATATTGAGGTCGGTGAAACTTCCTGCAAGTCCAAAGCCAACAAGCGCTGCAAGTCCGAACAGAACAATCAGGGCTATGTTTCCGCCTTTGCTTTTACTCTTCCTTGTAGCAATAGACACAATTCCACCTGATAGCATTAATATTGCAACTAATATCCCACCGCTTCCACTTGCCTCCCCATTCTCTGAGAGTGTGTTTGCAAGTCCGGCAGCACAGGACTGAAATGATACTACGATAAATAAGATAATTGATAAAATTCCCGATACTAATTTCCATGTTTTCATATGTTTCTCCCTCCTACTGAGCTGTAAATGTAATAGGTGCTGTATCTGCAATTGTAGAATATGAATCGGCATCATAAATATGAAATTTCAATTCTACTTCTTTAATTGTCTCAATTCCATTTTCTTCTAAATCGCTTGAAAATACTGTAATATCATCTATAGATTTCTTTTCATTATATACTGTCGTGGAAAAAAACGGGCTTATCATAAATCCATTAATGGACATGTCATCTACAGAAATGCCTATATTTTTCCCAGAAGTATTTTCGCAATATAGAAGAATTGCCGTTCCCCAAAAACTGTTTTCGTTAACTGTTTTTCCTACAATTCTAACGCCATTCTGATTATATAGTTCAGTTCCTTCATCATTTGGCGCTGTGTCCATATTGGCGTATTCAGAGGTCTGTATCGTTACGCATTCTGTATCAAAAACAGTATCATATGTAGAAGAATCGTATACGTGAAAATATATTTCGATTTTCCCCACATTTTCAATTCCCGCTGCGTTTAACTGTGTGCTGGAAAGATACATTGTTTCGTTTGCCTTTTTTCCAGCAGCAACAGTGGAAGAAAATAAATCTGTAATCATATAATCGTTGACAATTAACGCTTTGCAGCCAATCCCTACATCTTTATCTGAATTATTTTCCAACAGCAGCTTAATGCCATCGCCCCAAATACTGTCTGTAACATATTCCGTTGCAGCTATGACAATACCATCTTGCTCAATAAGTACATGTTCGTCAATTGTGACTGTTCTATCCGGCAAATCTTTTGAAGTGTCAGGAACGCTTTCGTTTGTATCTGCCGTTTCCGATTCTTTGTTCGAGACAACTTGTTTGGTTTTGTCCGAATCCGACTGACCGCTTCCTAATGCCATTGCTGCAAACATAGTTAAGCATAGCACTGTAGCAATCTGTTTAATGTTTCTTTTCAACTTAAAATTCCTCCCTTGAATATAATTTATATATAATACATACAGCAATTATCTCAGCTAGAAATTCAACAAAAATATCAAAAACATCAAATGTCCCGGGAATGAAAGATGTTTTTTGCATCATTTCCATCATTACTGAGAAAGGAAAAGCCACACAAAAGACCTTCCGTATGTCTGCCGCAATATTACCAATAATATAAAATAAAGCAAAAACCAGCGAATACCCCCACATCATATCCGGTAGATAGTTACGCACAAGCCTTAAAAAGACACTGTCTGTCAGAAATGTATGCATATTGCTTGTCATACCAAGAAAAGTTTCTATTTCTTTAATAAAAAATACATTTGGTGATGTAAGGTAATATATAAGCGTACCAATTACTAGCGGGAATAGAATATGTAAAAGCATAATTATTTTTTTGTTCACGTTCCTCATTCACTATATATACGATTCTGCATAGTTCATGTCAATTTTGTAATCCACTTGTTCTCAATGTATCCATTCCATGCTCAGTTAGTATTTCATTGACTTCAATGATATCTCCCGGACGTTCATTAAAAATAATCATTAACAGAGCATCCCTTGACAGCTTTGCATACAACTCCGGCATTCCATATTTTCGCAAAGCACGCTGCGTTTGAGCTAAAGACATTTCAGCCGCATAACAGATTCGCAAGATGACGTCTCGCTGTCTGGTTCTTTTTTCGCCAGAAAGCAGTTTATAACCATATCTTTCGGGAATATCTGCCCGCAAGAAAACAATCTGCTGTGTGAGCTTTTTTTCGTTGAAAATGTTTTTCATATATACAGTAAACTCACTATCAGTCAGGTTTCTTATATTTTCCTTGCAATAAGTGTCAAAATTTTTAATATGTGTGTTTTGCAGTACCTTTTCTAATTCACCTGTATTTTTTTCTCCCATAAGATGCTCCTATCTGATATAATGTAATAACAAACCATTTGGAAGGAATGATGGCATGGATTACGAAAAACGCCTTGAAAATTCTTACTACAATACGATTGCTACCATAAACGATGAACATAAAATATATCTGGTTCAGCACCGTGAAAGCGGAAAAATATACATCAAGAAAATATTAGATGTATATAATCCGAATATATATGAATATTTATTGCAACATCATATAACCGGAATTCCTAAGCTATATAACATATATGAGGAAAATGGACAGCTCATATTGATTGAAGAATTTGTATCCGGCATATCACTTCAAGAAATGATTGATACTCGGACACTCACACTGGATTTGATTATCCGGTTTATGTGCGAATTGTGTAATATACTGGAAAATCTGCATATTCTTGTACCGCCCATAATTCACAGAGATATTAAACCCTCAAACATTATCATAACCCCATATAATCATGTGTTCTTAATAGACTTCAATGCAGCAAAATATTTAACTGATACAGCAGACCATGATACTGTGCTGCTTGGAACAAAAGGTTATGCTGCTCCTGAACAATATGGTTTTGGTTTTTCCACTCCTCGAACTGATATCTATGCGTTGGGCGTTTTATTAAAAGAACTTTCTGCCGCCCTGCCTGTACCGACAAATATTTTTGATACTGTCATCAGAAAATGCACGGAAATGAATCCGGTTGACAGAATGGAGACAGTACAGGAACTAAAAAACGAAATTGAAAAAATGCAAACCTGCAATAGCCAAAAACCACAACACAGTGTATCCGTCATATGTAAAAATCTTGTTCCACCCGGCTTCAGAACAAAAACCCCTTGGAAAATGTTGATTGCATTCCCTGCATACCTATTTATCTTTTGGCTTTGTTTGTCAATGGAAATAAAGGGTGAACCTGTTTTCCATCTTTGGTTGGATAGAATCACTGTTTTATTTATGATGATTTCTATTATTTTTTGTTGTTTTAATTACTGTAATATACAGCGTTTCGCTCCATTACGTACAAACAAGTATAAACTTATACGCTGTTTGGGCGTACTGATTTTAAATTTTACTATCATTATATCTCTGTTGATAGCAGTGGTTTTAGTGGAATCCATTTTTTGACTTCACTTTTTTATTTTAGCATACTTTTTTCTTCTTGTTGCCACCGCTATAGTGGCAATTTTTGTATGCGTGTTGCCATATTCTAAATTGTGATATGAATAAGATTTTTGGATTTTAATTAATCTTCCTCAATTATCTGGATTTCAAGATAGTCAAACCCGATGTTTTCTATAAAATTATCCTGTGAAAATCGGGTTTTGTTGTGCCTTTGAAAATCGTGAATATTAGATTCAAGCCAGATTGGTTTGCCTAAATCGAATTGATAGCAGACTTCGTCAAGGGCGTTGAAAATCTTATGCGTCCGTGTGTCATTTTCTTCATTGCATATAACGGTATCCTCAAGCATATGATTGTTTTGGAATTTTTTTGCCCATAATCTGAACATGACGCCGCTCCTTTTTAACAAATCAAGACTGTCTATGAACACTATACAGAGCATTCGCTGAAAAGTAAATACCATTTTATATTTATTTTGGTAAAATAGACAATAAAAATTAAAATTTTGTAAAAAAATTGTGAAATATATACATTTTTAATTGAATAGGTATATTTATTATGATATAATATAATAACTTTAAAAAGCGGCTGCCGGCAGGCATTTATTTTTTCATATGCTATTAACAGGAAAGGCGTATCCTGCATATACTAATTGTAATATCGGGGGAATCAGAATGGAAATAGATATAGAAAGAAATGATATAGACAGTTGGAAAGAAGTTACACTTATTTATAATTCTGCATTAAAGCAGATATCTACAAAACTTGAAATACTGAATGATGAGTTTCAGCATGTACATAGGTATAATCCGATAGAGCATATTAAATCGCGTATCAAGACGCCGGAAAGTATCGTTAAGAAGCTCAAGAAGCACGGTCATGACTCTACTATTAATAATATGGTAAGATATGTGAATGATATTGCGGGTATTCGCGTTATCTGTTCATTTACTTCCGATATCTATCAGATTGCGGAGATGATAAGTAACCAGAGCGATATTAATGTGATTTCGGTTAAGGACTATATCGTGAATCCTAAGGCAAGCGGATATAAGAGCTATCATATGCTTGTCACTGTGCCCGTGTATTTATCGGATAGGATTGAGAATACCAAAGTCGAGATACAGATACGCACGGTTGCGATGGATTTCTGGGCGAGCCTAGAGCATAAAATCCATTATAAATTTGAGGGCAATGCACCGGATCATATCAGAGAACAGTTGGTAGAGTGTTCTAAAATTGTATCGGATTTGGATACAAGAATGTTGAATCTGAACAGGGAAATACAGCAAATAGAAGAGGAATAGATATTCTGTTCCTCTTTTGTTTATACTATATTTTATCTTATAAAATGAGGAGTGCCCAGACACCTTTCGATGCCCGGGCTATTATGAAAAAAATTTATTATTTATCACCAGCAAGTATTTTGTTATTTGATAAATACATTGTACCCAATAATTATGAACAAATTATGAACACAGTGTAAATCTATCGTTAATTTTTATAAAAAAGTAGACAGAGCGATAATAAATTTATATAAAATGCACAAAAAACGGCATATTGCCTTATGCTTCGGAAAGAAGTATTATAGGTATAGAGAAGTATTTTGTCAAACTATTGTCAGAGTTCACGAAAAATGTTAAACTATACGAAGTTGAAAGAATTGAGACAGTTATAGCAAAGGAGAAGAAATACACAATATGGATACTTTTTTTAATAAACTTTCACAGAAAGCAAATGCGCAGGAGTTAATTAGAGCAAACTCCGCAGCGGATACCGCGAAGATGGAGAAGATGCAGAAGCAGATGGACAAGTACGACCAACTGATTCAAGAACAGATGGACAAGCACAGCGGCTTGCTTAAAGAGCAGATGGATAAGCACGACGGTCTGCTTAAGGAACAGATGGATAAGCAAGACGGTCTGCTTAAAGAGCAGATGAGTAAGTACGACGGTCTGCTTAAAGACCAGATGAATAAGTACGACGGTTTGCTTAAAGAGCAGACAAATAAGTACGATAGTCTGCTGCAGGAAATGCGTAAGGTGAACCTCAAGACCATAGAGAATATGGAGCAGATGCAGAAGGTGATGAATGAAAGTCTGCAAAAGGTTGAAGCAATTAAGGAGAACAGCGATATTAAGGACGATATTCTGCCGGAAATGAAGAAGCAGATGGAGGAAGCTATTCATCAGTCCGATGATTTCCTTCATAAAGAGAATGTCAAGGTCTATCGTAACGTGCAGGCGGCAATGACCGAGGAATTAGAGAAGCAGACGGAGAAGTTGTCGGCTAATCAGCAGGAGAGCGCGAAGGGGCAGAAGGCTCTCGTACCGCTTTCTATTGTGACGATAGTTCTTATTATTGCGGATATCGTGGTTAATCTGTTGAATATCACTTTTTAAGCAGACTGCCGCGCACAACGGCATTGGAACCGTATTTTTTGCGTATGGAGTCGAGTGATTTTTCAAGCATTGCTTCTTTTTGCGCAGAAATGTGTCGGTGTGTCTGAGTATCAGGACTGCTTATTGTGGGCATGTCGAACAGGTTAAGTTGAACGGGCTCTTCCTCAGAGACAAGTTTGGAAGAGCGGATTCCCAATAGTCTTATAGGCGTATTATCCCAAAGCTCGTCAAATAAAGCGCAGGCGGTGCGGTATATGGTATCGCTGCCGGAAGTCGGAGTATCCAGAGTGGTTTGATGGGATACCTTTTTGAAGTTGTTATATTTTATTTCTACACTCACCATTTCCGCATTCATGCCGGACTCACGCAGTCTTCCCGCGACGGATTCCGATAGCTGTAAAAGAATATTGCAGGCTTCCTGCCTCTCCCTGACGTCATGAGAGAGAGTAGTGGAATTGCCGATTCCTTTTGCTTCGGATTGCGCTGCCTCAACTACGGAGTCATCTATGCCGTTGGCATATTCCCAGAGAAGCTTGCCGTGGCTTTTTAGATTAGAGGTCAAAATGGAAACATCGCTCTTAGCCAAATCACCGATAGTTATTATTCCCAGATTGCGCAATGTATTTACACTGGAGCGTCCGCACATAAATAAAGAAGAAACAGGAAGTTGCCATATTTTTTCCTCAATTTCATATGAGTAGAGCGTGTGCGTAAGGTTGGGCTTTTTAAAATCCGACGCCATCTTTGCAAGAACTTTGCGGTCGGAAATGCCGATATTTACGGTAAAGCCCAATGTCTCGTATACGCGCGTGCGTATATGCGCGGCAGCTTCTTCGGGAGACGGAAACAGCCTTTTTATCGGGGTGTAATCCATATAGCACTCGTCGATACTGACCTGCTCAATATCGGGGCATATATCGGATAGAAGCTTCATAAGTTCGGCGCTTCTTTGATGATACAGCTTATGGTTAGGCTTCTCTATGATAAGTCCGGGACACTTGCGCAGGGCGTTGACAATAGGTTCACCGGTTGAGATACCGTAGGATTTCGCAGGAATTGACTTAGCTAAAACTACGCCGTGGCGCGACTCCATATCCCCGCCTATGATGGCGGGGACAGAGCGTAAATCAATATCCGAACCGTGCTGCAATTTATCCAGCGCACTCCAGCTTAAGAATGCGGAATTTACATCAATATGAAAAATAATTCTATCCATTGACGCCCACTCTCCGTTAAAAATGACATGTCTGTCATGAAAAATATAGATTAATATTGTAATAAGTTTATCACAGTCTACGTCAAAATGGAATGGAAAAGCCATTTAGTAAATAAATCCAACTTACAATTCATTAATAGTTGCAGTAATCGGCATATTACGAATACGTTTTGCCGGAGCGTAAACCGCTATAACGCATGAAGCAAAAACCAAGAGAAATACGATTCCGATTGCCGTAAGTGGAACTTTCCATACTCCGCCAAAATGTGTAATAAGCAGTTTAACATAAATAAGATAATGGAGAAACAGCCCTATGATAATCCCGACAGTCATGCCGCAAAAAGCATACATTGCAGATTCCCCAATAATCATTTTGGTTATCTGTCTGCTCTCCATGCCAACCGCCCGCATTGCGCCATACTGCCTGATTTTTGCAGATACGCTCATGGAAACGCTGTTCATAATATTCAGCACAGTAATGAAAGTGATAATAGCAAGAAAGCCGTATGCCGCAATCCGAAATACCCAATAACTGCTGTGCATTTCAAGGACTTCTTCTCTGCGGTCTGTAAATAAATTATCACCTGCTAGATTGCGTATTTGAGCCACAGCCTCTTCTGATGCGTCTTTATCCAATATGACATTTATCATCATATATCCTTCTTCTTCCATAATACGCATAAATGTTTCCTCTGAACAGACGACGACAGCAGAACTGCTTATACTTCCAATTCCTTCGGAGGCGACACAGGCAATCTCTATTTTTGTATTACCAATTTCTATTTTATCTCCCACATCAAGCCGACTGACATCGCTGAAAATTGTCATCACATAATCAGAATTTCCATAAATCTTTGACAGACTTCCGCTTGCTACGGATTTTTTCGTATTTTCCAGCATAAATTCATCGTAGGACATGAAATCAATAACAGTTTCGTTTCCATTTATCCTGACGGGAATTGCAATCGCGTACATCGTACCAAAGGCGTTTTTTACTCCCGGTATTTCGGAAATCAAGGCGGCAAGATTTTTATCTATCGAGTTCGCATTTTCTTCACTCGCAATCGTAATATCAGGTGAAAAATTGCTTTCGGACGGAAGCAGTTTACGCACAATATCAAAACATGCGCAAAAAGCTAAAAACAGAATAATTGTAAGGGCAAACGAGCCTGTCATAAGAAAAAGATTTTTCTTAGCCGCCATCGCGTGATGAATCCCCAGAGCTGTTTCTACTTTGAAAAAACGTGTGTTTGCTGCATGGCGGATTGTTTTTGTATTTTCCGTATTGCCGGACACAGCCGCTATGGGAGACACTTTAGCCGCCTGCTTTGCAGGAGAATGTGCTGCAATAAATACGGTAATAATACCGACGGCTATTCCGCAGACTATACCACTTATGCTTACCCCAAAAAGCGGCAGGTCTGCAAACTCGCCTTGCACGAGAAAATGAAGGATTGCACACAAAATCCAACAGACTATTATACCGAGTATACAGCCAGCAGGAATGGCAGTTTTGCACCAGTTAAGCGCTTCAAGCCTTACGAAACGCATTATTTGCTGTTTGCTTGCGCCGATACATCTCATCATGCCAAAGAAGCTTGTCCTTTGCGCTACCGTACTGTTCATACAGCTTGAAATCATGAAGATACCAGAAATTAATATCAATATAAAACAGACAATCGCCAACGGATAAATATTTTTCATGGTTTCATTATTGCTTGCCCCTATCAGTCCCAAAACTGCGGTATTCTCGTCTATATTTTTATCCGCAAGCTCGTAGGCTTCTTTAATATCAGCAATTGTTTCTCGAAGCTTATTTTCTTTGGCAAACCTGATATAATATTTGGGGGCTGTTTCTTCTTCATTCCAAGTACAAACAGCCTGAAATGCCGGCAGATTCATATAGGCGCAGCTTCCGTCTATAATTGCGTTATATTCGCTGTCGTCTTCATAAAAAGCAGACACAGTAAAAGCAAAATCTCCCACCGGCGTATTCAGAGTAACAGTATCGCCTATATCAATGCCAAAAAGTTCTTCCGCGTCTGCACTGAGCGCAATCTCTTTGTCATTTGCAGGATAAGAACCTCTAACCTGATAACGCATAATATCTGTGAGATACATTTCCGCTACGCCATATATAACAATATTTTTGCCATTGATATAGCAGCCTTTAGTAATATCAGCATCAAACTTTATGATATCTGTATTAATAGTCCTGCATTCAGCAGAAGAAGCAATATCGGTGCGCTGCCGTATCTGATTAGCTTTATCGCTTGGCACATTTTGAAGTACGATATGGTAATCTCCATGCTTATTTATCATGGTTATTTTTTGCGCCCTAATCCACATTTCCGCCATAGAAAAAATAGACGTAACAAGGAATACCGCAAGGATAATGCAAATGCGTGTCATGCGGCTTTGGCGTTTGTGAACTTTAGTAGAAATCGGCACAAGGCTAAGATAGCTTTTCATTCATAACACCTCCCTAAATCAGTCAGCACGCCATCTGATACATTTAAAACCCTGTCCGCCGTCTGCGCAATACTGCGGTTATGGGTAATCATAATAATCGTCTGTTCATATTTTTTGGACGCTTCCTTCAAAAGCGTGATTACCTCGCTGCTGTTTTGCGTGTCAAGATTTCCGGTCGGTTCGTCCGCCAAAATCAGAGACGGACGTGTAAACAGCGCACGCCCGATTGCCACTCTTTGCTGTTGCCCGCCGGATAACTGGTTAGGCAAGTGGCGTCGTCGTTCTTTTAAATTCAGGACCGCAAGCAGTTCTTCCAGATATTTTTGGTCAGGCTTCTGATAATCAAGCAGCACCGGAAAAATAATATTCTGCTCTACCGTAAGCTCTGGAATAAGGTTAAATGCCTGAAAGATAAAACCTATGTTTCTGCGTCTGAAAACAGTAAGTTCACGGTCGTTCATGGAAAAAATGTCCTTGCCGCTAATCGTTACTTTACCGGAGGTAGGCATATCAAGTGCGCCTATCATGTTAAGGAGCGTACTTTTACCCGAACCGGATTCCCCGACAATAGCTACATACTCTCCTTTGGGAACGGAAAAGCTGACATTTTTAAGCGCTTTAACAGCGGCTTCACCACTCCCGTAAGTCTTACAAATATTGTTGACTTCTAATAAATTCATTGTGCAAACCTCTCTTTCTTGTTTTGATAGTGCCAAATATAACAGAGAAATCCTACGACAATATTACAATTACCCTACAATTTTGTAAGAAAAAGGATTTGTCATATAAGATGAAACTGTGGCTTGTTTCATTTATTATGAATATGATTTTTTAAATCAGGAAATTCATCGTGAAAGAGGCTCCGTTACCTAATGTGCTGTCTGCTTCAATCGTTCCGCTATGGGCTTCTACAATCGCCTTAGAAAGCGGCAGCCCAAGACCAATGCCCTGTGCGTCTTTAGAGTGACGGCTGCGGTAAAACCGCTTGAAAATATGGTGTAAATCTTCCGGATAGATACCGCTTCCATTATCCTTTATGGTAATTTGGACAATAGAGGCAAACTCCCGCCATTCCATGCGGATACAGCCGCCTTCTTGCGTATGGTCAAGAGCGTTTTTTACAAGATTGCTGATTGCTTCTATAATCCAGTTGCGGTCACATAGAAGAGTAGTTTCATTGCTGCCTAAGAGACAGATTTCTTTCCCTTCCTGCTTAGCACGGAACAAGAAATGCTTTTTAACACTTTCCATAATTTCCGATACATTTTCTAAAGACTTTTCCAACACAATCGTGCCGGAATCCAGTTTTGTAATTTTCAAAAGGTTCTGTACCAGTCCTTCTATCCGGTCAAGCTCCTGTTCGGAGAGTTTGGAAAATTCCTGAATCGTATCCGGTTCATTTGCTTCGTCTTGTATCAGCCCGTTATAAATATTAAGGGCGGCAAGCGGCGTCTTTAACTGGTGCGAAATATCGGATATTGTATTTCGCAGGAATCTCTTGGCATTTTTTTCATTCTCGGCGTGGGCGTTTAAGATAGCAACTAAAGAATTTACTTCATGAAATAGCCTGTATAACTCGCCCTCGTCATTGCACTCAATCGTGATATCTTTGTTGCCGGATATATATTCTCTAATCTGCAATATGGCGTTTTCCATGATTTTATGCTGCTTACTAAAATACTTAAACAAAAGCGCCATTATCGCAGCGCTCATTAGAAGGAAGCAAATTATTGTGTAAACTGCTGCATTTCTAACGCCCAAACCAGTAAGCAATACTGCAATCAATGTAAAAGTCAAAACGCATAATAAGATGTTGCGAAAGAGCAGTTTGATTTGTTGGTTTGCAAATATTTTCATTTTAAGTAATCATGCTCCCTTCTTAGCCTGTGTATCTTAATCCACAGTGTTCCATTTATATCCCATGCCGCGAACAGTGACAATCCGTTTCGGCTCTGCCGGATTATCTTCAATTTTGGTGCGGAGTCTGCGGATATATACGGTAAGCGAATTATTATCTATATAGTTCTCGCTGCAGTCCCATAATCTGCTTAAAATCTGTTCTGCGGAAAGTATCTGGTCGGGATTTTCCATAAACATACATAGCAGCTTATATTCGCTGGCAGTTAGTTCAACCGGTTCACCCTTTTTATATACCTCACCCTTTAAAAGCTGGATATTGATAGCGCCTGAATTTAATTCTGTCACAGTATTGTTGAAATTTTCACTTCTGCGAATCAGGGCGTTGATTCTTGAAAGGAAAACCGCCAGTTTAAATGGTTTCGTAATATAGTCGTCGCCCCCGATATCAAGCCCCATAATAATATCAGTTTCTTCGTCCGCAGCGGTAAGAAACATGATAGGTACTTTTGAGGTCTGACGTATCTTTTTACAGAAATCAAAGCCGGAGCCGTCAGGCAGCGACACGTCCAAAATAACCAAATCATATTTTCCATCTGCCCATAATTCGTCCGCTTCTAATGTGGTACGGGCAATCACTATCTCATAGCCCTGCTTTTTTATAGCAAAGGAAAGCCCGTTAATCAAGCTCAAATCATCTTCCAGTAAAAAAAGTTTTTTCATATGCCTATCCCTTCCTTATGTTTTTATTATATAAAAAAGTCCATCGTCTGCAATAGATTTTTATGTCAAAGCCTAAAACAAAATCTTCCCATTTTATCTTTACATTTGCCGTAAATATTGCTAAAATATAAAATGTTACAATTTTATTACAGACAAAATACAAACATGTTTATATATAGAGGAAAAAATTATGAAATTTGTGAGCAGACATTATAAAAAAATGAAAATTGCATATATTAAAGTTGCGGTGATTGCAGTTGTGGCGGCAATACTTTTTCTACCATATTATCAGGAGTTGGAAAGTATTGGAGATAATCAGTTCATTGTCTATCTAAACGGCGAGCGCGTCGGCGTGGTCGATGATGTGGACAGAATAGATTTATGTCTTATCAACGCGCGGAAAAAAATCGCGGAAGGCAGCGACGAGATAGTGCTTGCCGATTGCAGCGTTACCTATGAGGGAAGCGAAGTGCTGTGGGGGGATGTAGATGACGATAGTGTCATAATTGATAATATGGCGTCGGTTATTGAGAGAAGCATAAAAGATACCCTAAAGCGCTCATACACGGTAAAAATTAATGAGTATACCGTGAATCTCGCTAGTACGGACGAAGTGCTGGAGCTTCTGCAGGCGTCGCTTGGTAAGTATGACGAGGAAAATGAGTATGCAATAGGGCTGGTACTGGACCCTGAGCGTGAACTCAATGTTTTGACCACAGCTATTTATGCAAAAGCGGAAGAACCGGAAGAAGAACAGGCGGTGATAGTAAGCGCGGGTATAAATTCCGAATTGACTAATATTTTTGATGCTGTAGAGCCGGAAATTGAGAAAGATTTTTCTGATTATGAACTTGGGCTTAAGACCATAGACTTTGGGGATTCGATTGAAGTTGTGGAAGCTTACCTGCAAAGTTCTGAGCTTACTCCGGTGAATAAGGCTATTGAGGAAGTTACCAAAGATCAGGAAAAAGAGCAGATATACGAAGTAGTGGCAGGAGATACCTTGTCTAAAATCGCCATGAATAACGGACTTGAAATGGACAGGCTTATTGCTTTGAACGAAACGCTTGAGAGCGAAAACTCTATTATTCGCGTCGGAGACGAGCTGATAATAACGGTGCCGGAGCCTGAGCTTTCCGTGGAACGTGTCGAAGAAGTCTATTATGAGGAAGATTATGAAGCAGAAATAATATATATCGATAACAACGATTGGTATAATACGCAGACCAGAACTCTGCAGGAACCGTCGGCAGGGCATAGAATAGTGGTTGCGGACGTATTTTACCGGAATAATGAAGAGGTAGGAAGGGAAATACTTAAAGAAGAGATTACTTATGAAGCAGTCCCCAAACGTGTAGAAAGAGGAACTAAAATTCCGCCTACTTATATTAAACCAATTTCAGGCGGAAGGCAGAGTTCGGGCTTCGGTTACAGAAAGGCTCCGACTAAGGGCGCCTCAAGCTACCATCAGGGAATAGACTGGGCTACGCCTGTCGGTACTGCAGTTATGGCGGCTTCTTCCGGTACTGTTTCAAAAGCAGGCTGGATGGGCGGATATGGCAATGCAGTTTATATTGACCACCCGGACGGAACGCAGACCAGATATGGTCATTTGAGCAAGGTATTGGTTTCACCCGGACAGAAGGTGTCTCAGGGACAGAAAATCGCCTTGAGCGGAAATACCGGCGTCAGCACGGGACCGCATCTGCACTTTGAAATAGTGATAAATGGTTCAAGAGTCAATCCGTTGAAGTATTTGAACTGATTATTATTGTGTGTCAGAAATTTTTTAACAGGCTGCCCCATTTACAAATGTGAAAATTATGGTATACTTTTAATAATATGGTTATTTAATTATTATATTTTAGAATTATTTCTGTAATTGCAGTTGAATGATAAGGGGACTATATATGGAACAATATGCGATTAAAGGCGGGAATCCGTTAGTCGGCGAGGTCGAAATAGGCGGCGCGAAAAATGCGGCGCTGGCGGTTTTGGCGGCAGCCGTGATGACGGACGAGGCAGTTGTGATAGAGAATGTTCCGGACGTGCGTGATACCAATGTTTTATTGCAAGCGATGGAAAGCATAGGCGTCATAGTTGCAAAACCGGACAGGCACACCGTAATAATTAATGCGTCGCAGATTAACGACCTTGTAATAGAAGACGATTATATTAAGAAAATCAGAGCGTCATATTATCTTTTAGGCGCGCTGCTTGGAAAATATAAAAAGGCAGAAGTGGCGTTGCCGGGCGGCTGCAATATCGGTCTGCGACCGATAGATCAGCATATTAAAGGCTTCCGCGCACTTGGCGCAGATGTAAGAATCGAACACGGACTGATTATTACCGAGGCTGAAAAGCTTACCGGCAGCCATATTTATATGGACGTCGTAACGGTAGGAGCTACCATTAATGTAATGATGGCGGCAGCGATGGCGGAAGGGAAAACCATCATTGAGAACGCGGCAAAAGAACCGCATGTGGTGGATTTGGCGAACTTTTTAAATAGTATGGGCGCTAACATTAAGGGCGCAGGCACAGACGTAATCCGAATTAAAGGAGTGTCCAGACTGCACGGAACGGAGTATACAATTATTCCGGACCAGATTGAAGCGGGCACATTTATGTTTGCGGCGGCGGTTACTAAAGGCGATGTGACGGTTAAAAATGTTATTCCGAAACATTTGGAATCCATCAGCGCAAAATTAACGGAAATCGGCTGCGAACTGGAAGAGTCCGACGACGCGGTGCGCGTGGTTGCCTCTAAACCGCTTGGACATACCCATGTAAAGACGCTGCCATATCCGGGATTTCCGACGGACATGCAGCCGCAGATTACTGTCGCACTTGGATTATCAGCAGGGACAAGCATTGTGACTGAGAGCATTTTTGAGAACCGTTTTAAATATATTGACGAGCTTACCAGAATGGGAGCGAATATCAAGGTAGAGGGCAATACCGCTATAATTGACGGCGTGGAGCGTTATACGGGCGCCGGAATTTCCGCTCCTGATTTACGCGCGGGAGCTGCGCTTGTTATCGCAGGACTTGCCGCGGAGGGCGTTACTACCATTGATGACATTCAGTATATCGAGCGCGGATATGAGGATTTTGATTTGAAGCTGCAATCGCTTGGAGCACAGATTGAGAAAGTAAGCACTCCGCACGACGCGCTTAAGTTCCAATTCAAAGCGGGATAGAAATTTTTAAACAGACTATTGACAGTATAGGTAAATAGGTGTATGTTATTTAATAGTTAAAAGTGAATATTGGTAGTTCTTTTAAAAGAACCGTTTCTCTCTTATTCAGAGTGGTGGAGATACATAGGATCTGTGAAGCCACGGCAACCCCTTTAAACTTGTAAGGAAGGTGCCAACCTGAGCGAATAAGTCTGTTTTATGGCAGAGCGAACAATAAGAGGATTTGATTACCTGATATCAGGTCCGCTTATTTTATAAGTGGATTTTTTTATTTTTAAATACCAAGATAAAGAAAGGAAGTAGAAGTATGGAAAAGAGATTATTTACTTCAGAATCTGTAACAGAAGGACATCCGGACAAAGTCTGCGACGCAATTTCCGACGCCATTCTAGATGCGTGCATGGAAAAAGACCCCATGAGCCGCGTTGCGTGCGAGACAGCAACCTGTACGGGATTCGTGCTAGTGACCGGAGAGATTACCACAAATGCTTATGTGGATATTCAGAAGATTGTTCGCGAGACCGTAAAAGAAATCGGTTATACAAAGTCTGAATATGGTTTTGACGGCAATACTTGTGCCGTAATGGTAGCGATTGATGAGCAGTCTGCCGATATAGCAATGGGCGTTGACAAAGCGCTTGAAGCTAAAGAGAACAAAATGTCCGATGCTGAAATCGAAGCAATCGGCGCAGGCGATCAGGGTATGATGTTCGGTTACGCAACTAATGAGACGCCTGAATATATGCCTTATCCTATATCGCTTGCACATAAGCTGGCTCTGCAGCTTACAAAGGTCCGCAAAGACGGTACTTTGAAATACTTAAGGCCCGATGGAAAGAGCCAGGTATCCGTAGAATATGATGAAGACGGGAAACCGGTAAGACTGGAAGCTGTAGTTCTTTCTACACAGCATGATGACGACGTAACACAGGAGCAGATTCATACAGACATTAAAAAATATGTGTTTGATCCTATTCTTCCTGCAGAGCTTATTGATGAAAATACCAAGTTCTTCATCAATCCGACAGGGCGTTTCGTAATCGGCGGACCTCACGGCGACGCTGGTTTGACAGGACGTAAGATTATCGTAGATACATACGGCGGATACGCTCGTCATGGCGGCGGTGCATTCTCCGGAAAAGACTGCACGAAGGTAGACCGTTCCGCAGCTTATGCAGCGCGTTATGTGGCTAAGAATATCGTAGCGGCAGGACTTGCTGATAAGTGTGAGATTCAGTTGTCCTATGCTATCGGCGTAGCGCAGCCTACGTCAATTATGGTTGATACCTTCGGCACAGGCAAGGTATCCAATGAGAAACTTGATGAAATCGTGCGTGATAACTTCGATTTGCGTCCGGCGGGAATTATTAAGATGTTAGACCTTCGCCGTCCGATTTACAAACAGACCGCAGCCTACGGACATTTCGGCCGCAACGACTTAGATTTACCGTGGGAGAAGTTAGATAAAGTAGAGGTATTGAAGAAATACCTGTAAGATTGTTACAAATCACAGACTTGGGGCGGCATGAGCGCATATGCGCTCATGTCGCATTCAACTGCATTCAATCGCATTCAAAAAGAACAGAAACGAGGTGCCGCATGGCTTTTGCACATCTGCATGTCCACACAGAATACAGTCTTTTGGACGGCTCTAACAAAATTAAAGAATATATCAAGAGAGTCAAAGAGCTCGGCATGGACAGTGCGGCAATTACTGACCACGGCGTCATGTACGGTGTAATTGATTTTTATAAAGAAGCAAAAGCGGCAGGCATTAATCCCATAATCGGCTGTGAAGTTTATGTTGCGCCCAATTCCCGTTTTGATAGAGAGGTGTCGGGGGGCGACGACAGATATTATCATCTGGTGCTATTAGCAGAGAACAATACAGGTTATGCTAACCTGATGAAGATAGTCAGCCGCGGATTTACCGAAGGCTATTATTACAGACCGCGTGTAGATATGGAAGTGCTAAACGAGTTCCACGAAGGGCTTATCGCGCTTTCGGCATGTCTGGCGGGCGAGGTGCCGCGGTATATACAGAAAGGTCTAATCGACGAGGCGAAAAAGGCGGCGAAAAAATACGAGGACTGCTTTGGCAAGGGCAATTATTTTCTGGAATTACAGGACCACGGGATTCCTGAACAAAAGACGGTAAACACCGCGCTGCTTAATATAAGCAGAGAGTTGGATATTCCGTTAGTTGCCACTAACGATGTGCATTATACTTATGCAGAAGATGAAAAATCACACGATATCCTGCTGTGCTTACAGACCGGCAAGAAACTGGCGGACGAGGACAGACTGCGTTATGTGGGCGGACAGTATTATGTGAAAAGTGAAGAAGAAATGAAGGGGCTTTTCCCGTATGCGTGGGAAGCCGTTGAAAATACCCAGAGAATTGCCGACAGATGTCATGTTGAAATTGAGTTCGGCGTCTACAAGGTGCCGCACTATGACGTGCCGGAAGGATATGATTCATGGAGTTATTTGAATGAGCTTTGTATTCAGGGCTTAAAATTCCGTTATCCTGGAGACGACGGAACCCTTAAAGAAAAAATGGATTATGAGCTTAACATCATAAAGACTATGGGTTTCGTGGATTACTTCCTTATTGTCTGGGACTATATAAATTATTGTCGGGAGAATGGTATAGCGGTAGGTCCCGGACGTGGTTCTGCGGCGGGCAGCATTGTTGCTTATTGCCTTAAAATTACCAATATCGATCCGATAAAATATAATCTTTTGTTTGAGCGTTTCCTGAATCCAGAGCGTGTATCCATGCCTGATATTGATGTGGACTTCTGCTATGAAAGAAGGCAGGAGGTAATTGATTATGTTGGCAGGAAATACGGGCAGGATAAGGTAGTGCAGATTGTTACATTCGGAACTATGGGAGCGAAGGCTGTTATCCGCGACGTAGGGCGCGTTATGGATTTGCCCTATGCTTATGTGGATTCTATTGCGAAAATGATTCCCTATGAGTTAAATATCACCATAGATAAAGCGCTGGATATGAATCCGGAACTAAAAAAATTATATGCGGAAGATGAAAACTTAAAAGTTTTGATTGATATGTCGAAACGTCTGGAAGGTCTGCCCAGACACACTTCCACTCATGCCGCGGGCGTGGTTATCTGTCCTAAGGCGGCGGAAGAATTTGTACCGCTTTCACGAGGCGGAGATAATGCGGTAACAACTCAGTTTACAATGACTACGATTGAAGAACTGGGACTGCTTAAAATGGATTTTCTGGGGCTCCGTACCCTTACGGTAATTCAGGACGCCGTAGAGATGGCGCAGAAGAAAACGGGTACGCCCATAGATATAGATAATATTGATTATAATGACAAGGCGGTGCTTGCCTCTATTGCGTCGGGACATACCGAAGGCATATTCCAGCTTGAAAGCGGCGGTATGAAAAGCTTTATGAAGGAGCTTAAGCCGCAGAGTCTTGAGGATATCATCGCGGGTATATCGCTGTACCGACCGGGACCGATGGATTTTATACCGAGATACATTAAAGGTAAAAACGACACCGCTTCCATTACCTACGACTGCCCGCAGTTAGAGCCGATTCTTGCGTCAACCTATGGTTGTATCGTATATCAGGAACAGGTTATGCAGATTGTACGCGAGCTTGGCGGATATACTATGGGGCGCAGCGATTTGGTGCGTCGTGCCATGAGTAAGAAAAAGCAATATGTTATGGAGCAGGAGCGCAGAAATTTTACATACGGCAATGCAGAAGAAGGCGTGCCGGGTTGTGTGGCGAACGGTATAAGCGCGCAGGTGGCGGATCATATATACGATACTATGATGGATTTTGCCAAATACGCTTTTAATAAATCGCATGCCGCATGTTACGCGGTAGTCGCTTACCAGACGGCTTATCTTAAATATTATTATCCGGTAGAGTTTATGGCGGCGCTGCTTACTTCTGTAATTGATAATTCCGGAAAAGTGTCGGAATATATAATGACATGCAAAAATATGGGGATTCAGATTTTGCCGCCGGATATAAATGAGGGCGAAATCAGATTTTCTGTATCGGGAAATTCAATCCGTTATGCGCTGACGGCAATTAAGAGCGTAGGGCGTCCGGTAATTGAGGCTGTTGTAGAAGAAAGAAAGCTGCGAGGACCGTATACTAATCTGAAAGATTTTATTACACGCATGGCGGATAAGGACGTCAACAAGCGTGCTATTGAGAATTTTATTAAAGCGGGCGCAATGGACAGCCTCGGCGGAACCAGAAAGCAGTTTATGAGCGTATATGTACAGATTATGGACAGCATATCGCAGGATAAGAAGAACAATATGGCGGGACAGCTTTCGTTGTTTGACATAGCTGCAGAAGATGAAAAGGAAAACTATGAAATAAAACTTCCAGATGTGGGCGAGTATTCTAAAGACATGAAGCTTGCATTTGAAAAAGAAGTGCTGGGAATATATGTAAGCGGGCACCCTTTGGAAGAATATCAGAAGATATGGCGTGAGAATATCACAAATATGACTTCTGATTTTATATTAGATGAAGAAACCGGCACGACTGTCGTAAAAGATGGCCAATCCGTTACTATCGGTGGAATTATTGCGGATAAGAGAATGAAATATACGAAGAATGAGCAGGTAATGGCGTTCCTTCAAGTAGAGGATTTGGTAGGCGCGATAGACGTGATTGTTTTTCCCAGAGATTATGAGAAGAACTCGGACAAGCTTATAGAGGATAAAAAGGTATTTATCAAAGGAAGGGTTTCCGCCGAAGAAGACAAGGACGCGAAGCTCATATGTGAAAAAATTACGGCGTTTGATGAAATCGCTAAGAAATTATGGATTAAATTTTCTACGAAAGAGCTGTATGAAGAAAAGAAAGAAGAGCTTATGGCTTCGCTTCATGATTCAGAAGGGCGGGATAACGTCGTAATCTATGTCGAAAATCCTAAGTCAATGAAGCAGCTTCCGGCAAATCAGAACGTTAATGCTGACGGGGCGCTGATTGAGAAATTGGAAAACCTGTTTGGAAAAGAAAATGTCAAGGTTGTTTAAAAATACAGTAAATGCGCAACACGAGAATAGTTACTTGAAAATATACTTTGTATAGGGTAAAATTAAATCAATCAGGCACTTCATGTTTATTAGAGTGAAAGGATGCGAGGATATGGCAAAAGAGATTAAAACAATAGGCGTTTTAACAAGCGGGGGCGATGCGCCGGGCATGAACGCCGCTATTCGTGCGGTAGTAAGGAAAGCGTTGGCTAACGGCGTTAAAGTCAAGGGAATTAAAAAAGGCTATCAGGGGCTTATGAATGAAGAAATTATGGATTTGGAAAAGTGGTATGTTTCGGATACCATTCAGCGCGGCGGAACCATTCTCGGAACTGCGCGCTGCTCAGAAATGCGTACCGAAGAAGGCCAGAAGAAAGCGGCTGACGTATGCCGTAAGTTTGGCATAGACGGTCTGGTTGTTATAGGCGGCGACGGTTCATACCGCGGAGCGCAGGCGCTTGCTAAACAGGGCATTAATACAATCGGTCTGCCGGGAACGATAGATTTGGATATAGCATGTACAGAATATACCATAGGCTTTGATACTGCGATTAATACGGCTATGGAAGCGATTGATAAAGTGCGTGATACATCATCTTCACATGAGAGATGTAGTATCATTGAAGTTATGGGGAGAAACGCAGGTTATATCGCATTGTGGTGCGGTATCGCCAACGGCGCTGAGGACATACTTTTGCCTGAAAAATATGATTATAACGAGCAGGAGATTATCAATAACATAATAGCCAGCAGGAAGCGCGGAAAGACACATCATATCATTATTAATGCGGAAGGTATCGGACATTCAACTTCTATGGCAAGAAGAATTGAAGCGGCTACCGGTATGGAGACAAGGGCTACAATTCTCGGTTATTTGCAGCGAGGCGGAGCGCCGACCTGTAAAGATAGATATTACGCTTCGATAATGGGCGCATATGCAGCGGATATTTTATGCGAGGGCAAATCTAACAGAGTCGTAGGTTATATGCACGGAGAATTTATGGATTTCGATATTGAAGAAGCGCTTAATATGCAGAAGAGTATTCCGGAGTATGTATATGAGGTGAGTAAGATTCTGGCATTGTAGTTTGCTGGGACGAGTTTAGACAATTGTGAAAATGTGATTTACAGGACGAGTTTAGTCAACATGAACAAAAACGGGGCTCCATGCCTACAAAGCGGTAAGTCGCCCCTTATTTTGTTCATGTTGACTAAACTCTGGTTATTGAAATAGCAATTGTAATAGTCTGCCATGAAGAATATGAAAAGGAAACTACAGATATGATAACAAGTCATGATAATAAAGGGGTAAAGGCAGTCATTCAGCTTGAGCAGAAGGCGAAGGCAAGGCGTGAACAAGGACTTTTTGTGGCTGAGGGCGTCAAAATGTTCCTTGAAGCGCCGATGGATATGATTGAAAAGGTCTATGTTTCAGAAGCTTTTTTAAGGCAAATTCCTGAAACGTGCAGAGCGAAACTGGAAACAGAGAGTTTGCATTACGAGACAGTTTCTGATGAAATATTTATAAAAATGTCTGATACTAAGACGCCGCAGGGAATTCTCTGTGTGGTACGGCAAAGTCGGTATACTGAGTCTACAATGTTCAAAACGCCAAATCCCATGTTTATTATATTAGAAGCTATTCAGGATCCGGGAAATCTCGGCACTATTTTTCGCGCTGCGGAGGGTGCGGGCGTAAGCGGGATTATTATGAGTGATGATACGGCGGATATTTACAATCCTAAGACCATACGCTCTACGATGGGCGCGGTCTATCGAATGCCATTTCTCTATGTGCAGGATTTGAACACTATAATAGAAGAAATGCAGAAGAAAAATATTACGGTCTATGCGGCGCACCTTCAGGGCGCAAAAGCCTATGATGAATGCAATTACCAAGCGGGTACGGCTTTTTTGATAGGAAATGAAGCGAATGGACTTCGTGATGAGACGGCTGCTGCTGCGGACATGGCGATAAAAATTCAAATGTTGGGAAAGGTAGAGTCGCTTAATGCGGCGGTGGCGGCGTCTGTGCTTATGTATGAGGCGGCGAGACAGAGGAGACAGGCAATAGATAGTTAATTATGCAATTACATATGTGAGTTAGAGGGCAGGAAGGAGTTTTATATGAAAATCGGATTTATCGGACTGGGTAATATGGCAGGCGCAATGATAGCGGGTATGCTGAAAAAGGAGATAGTAAAGCCCGCAGATATTATCGGTTGTTCTAAGACTGAAGAAACAAAAGAAGCCATAAAAACAAAATATGACATATGTGTCAGTAAGACCAATTCCGAGACGGCGGCAAGTTCCGACATACTTATTCTTGCGGTTAAACCTCAGATTATGGAAGAGGTAATATCGGAAATAAAAGGCGCAGTAAGACCGGATACGCTTATTATCAGCATTGCGGCGGGTAAGACACTGGAATGGATTGAGAATGCTTTTGGCAGACAGATAAAACTGGTACGCTGTATGCCTAATACTCCGGCGCTTGTGGGCGAAGGCTGTACAGGAGTATGTGTGAACGATAAAGTTTCGCAGGAAGAAACGGATATGAGCATTAAGCTGATGGAGAGTTTCGGTAAAGCGAGTCTTGTACCAGAGAAACTTATGGACGCTGTTGGCGCACTCAGCGGCAGTTCGCCGGCATATGTATTTATGTTTATCGAGGCGATGGCGGACGCGGGCGTGGCAGCAGGAATGCCGAGAGCGCAGGCGTATGAGTTTGCAGCGCAGACGGTATATGGCAGCGCCAAATTGGTATTGGAGAGCGGGAAGCATCCGGGCGAATTAAAAGACATGGTATGCTCACCCGGCGGCACGACTATTCAGGGCGTGAGGGTATTAGAGGAAAACGGCATGCGCGGAGCGGTCATGAATGCCTTAGCAGCATGTGTTGAAAAGTCAAAAAAATTGTAACAATTTTGTGCATATTTTCCCAAATTTAATATTATTGAAATGCAAACTTGACAAAGATATAATGTTTTGCTAGAATTATCCAAAACGACTATTTAACAATTTTGTAATAATTTTGCAAATAATAATTAAAATTGGAGGTATGCATTCATGAAAAGGGGTAAAAGACTGGGGCTTATACTGACGAGTCTTGTTATAAGCCTATATATGATGTGTGGGATAAGTATGGATGCGTCTGCAGTGGGGACTAAGGAATATCTCGATTCTTTAAGTGTAGGAGTATCAAATGCTATTTCAACTAATGATGACGACCTTGACGTAACGGCAAAAGAAGGAACGTCGGACAAAGAAGCAGCTAAAGAAACATCGGTTAATGAGCCGGAAGAAGAATCGGACTTGGTTATGGCAGATGTGAAGGCGGCGTTAAACGTGCGCGCCGAACCTTCTGAGGATTCGGAGAAGGTCGGACTTTTGTACAAGGATTGCGGGGGGCATATTCTTGAGAGAAAGAATGGCTGGACTAAGCTTGAATCGGGAGATTTGGTTGGCTGGGCGAAAGACGAATATCTGCTTTTTGGCGCAGACGCGGAAGCTTTGGCAAGTGAAGTCGGTAATATGATTGTTACGATTGAAACAGATGGTCTGAGAGTGCGCAGAGAGCCCGATGAAGATGCTGAAATTTTGGGGTGGCTGGCACAAGATGATGCGCTGGAAGTTATTGAAGTTATAAACGATGAATGGATAAACGTTTATTTTGAAAATGACAAGGCATATGTTTCTGCGAAATACGTGGACATGGATTTCCATATTGATGCAGGAGAAACAATGGCGTCAATAAAGAAAAGAGAAGAAGAGGCGGCTGCGGCGAAAAAGAAAGCGATTGCAGACGCTAATCAGGCTGTTATAGCAGATGCAGACGATTTGCGGCTTATGGCGGCTCTTATCCAGTGCGAAGCAGGCGCTGAGCCGTATGAAGGAAAGCTGGCGGTTGCGTCTGTGGTAATGAACAGGGTAAGAAGCGGCGCATATCCTAATACGATTTCAGGCGTAATCTATGCTTCAGGTCAGTTTACGCCGGCAATGAGCGGTAAGGTTGCGAAGACATATAATAACGGAAAGATACTGGATAGCTGCTATCAGGCGGCGCAGGAAGCTATGTCGGGAGTGAGCAATGTCGGAGACGCAACTCATTTCAGGGTAGCGGGAAACCATGACGGACTGATTATCGGACATCAGGTTTTTTGGTAAAATTGATATTTTAGAGCCTGAACAGGTTATAAATCGTTCTTCCCGATAATAATATATACTTGTTTCTATTAAAATAATATAGTAGAATATATGAGGGAAGGGGTGAATTGTGATGGTAGATATGACAATAGTATGGCTTATAATTATGGTTGTACTGGTTGCAATAGAACTTTTCACGATGGGACTGACGACAATATGGTTTGCAGGAGGCGCGTTAGCGGCGGCGCTTATTTCAATACCGGGTTTGCCGCTTCCTTTGCAGATTTTCGTGTTTTTGGCGGTATCTGCGGTTCTGCTGTATTTTACAAGACCGGTTGCGGTCAAATACTTTAACCGTGACAGAGTTAGAACCAATATCGAAAGCATGATTGGCAGACAGGCGATTGTTATCAGCGAGATTAATAATACCGAAGGTTTAGGACAGGTGAATACCGGAGGTATGGAGTGGTCTGCGAGAAGCAGCTACAATAATATTAATATTCCAATCGGCGCTGTCGTAACGATATTGGGCGTTGATGGTGTAAAATTAATTGTTGAAGAAAGAAAAGAGGGATAAGAAAGATGCCGGGACTTTTTGTTTTTTTATTAGTTGTTATTTTAATTGTTGTTATTATGTTACTTTCCTGCATAAAGATAGTTCCGCAGGCGTACGCATTTGTTGTTGAACGTTTAGGAGCTTATCAGCAGACTCTGCCGGTCGGATTCCATATAATCATGCCGGTAGTTGACAAGGTTGCGAAAAGGGTTGTTTTGAAAGAGCAGGTTGTAGACTTTGCACCGCAGCCCGTTATTACAAAGGATAACGTAACCATGAGAATCGATACGGTCGTATTCTATCAGATTACTGATCCGAAGTTGTTTGCATACGGCGTGGAAAATCCGATTATGGCGATTGAAAACCTGACGGCGACCACTCTTAGAAATATTATTGGTGAGATGGAACTCGACCAGACGCTTACTTCCAGAGAAGTAATTAATACTAAAATGAGAGCTTCGCTTGATATCGCGACAGATCCGTGGGGTATTAAAGTAAACAGAGTCGAACTGAAAAATATTATTCCGCCGGCAGCAATTCAGGATGCAATGGAGAAACAGATGAAGGCTGAGCGTGAACGTCGTGAAGCTATCCTTCGTGCAGAAGGTGAGAAGAAATCAACTGTCTTAGTTGCAGAAGGTAAGAAGGAATCACTTATTTTGGAAGCAGAGGCAGAGAAGCAGTCGGCAATTCTGCGTGCGGAAGCTGAAAAAGAAAAAATGATTCGCGAGGCAGAAGGTGAGGCAGCAGCAATACTGAAAGTACAGCAGGCTACGGCAGACGGTATCCGTATGATTCGTGAGGCGGGTGCAGACGAGGCGGTACTGAGAATAAAGAGTCTCGAAGCTTTTGAGAAAGCGGCGGACGGCAACGCTACTAAGATTATCATTCCTTCCGAGATTCAGGGAATGGCAGGACTGGCGGCGTCCGTTAAAGAGATATTGAAGTAAAAGGCGGCTGTTAAATCATAGTGTGAGATTATGAAAAATAGAAATAGGACGGTTCTTTTTGGACCGTCCTAATCGATTTATATTTGATAATTGTGAAGATACTGAACAGTTATAAAAAAGAGTGGAAAGGAAGTTTGTGTATGGATTTACAAGGTCGGAATTTTTTGAAGCTTCTGGATTTTACTCCGGAGGAAATAACATATCTTCTTGATGTGGCGGCGGATTTAAAAGAAAAAAAGAAAAAGGGCGTTCTTACGGATTATTATAGAGGAAAAAATGTTGCCCTGATTTTTGAGAAAACAAGTACAAGGACACGCTGCTCATTTGAAGTGGCGGCGCATGATTTAGGGCTTGGAACAACTTATCTGGACCCCAAAGGCTCGCAGATAGGAAAAAAGGAGAGTATTGCGGATACGGCAAGGGTGCTGGGGCGTATGTATGAGGGCATTGAGTACCGCGGATATGGACAGGAAATAGTGGACGAACTTGCTAAGTATGCTGGCGTGCCTGTATGGAACGGACTTACTAACGAGTTTCACCCTACCCAGATGTTAGCCGATTTGTTGACAATTAGGGAGCATTTCGGGCATTTACAGGGCATAAAGCTTACATATATGGGAGACGCGCGTTATAATATGGGTAACTCTCTGATGGTGGCGTGCGCTAAAATGGGTATGAATTTTACGGCATGTACGAGCAAAGAATATTTTCCTGCGCCGGAGCTGATTGATGAATGTGAGAAGATTGCGGCACAGACCGGAGGCAGCATACGCATGACAGAGAGTGTCACAGAAGGCACGAAGGACGTGGACGTGGTCTATACGGACGTATGGGTGTCTATGGGAGAACCCGATGAAGTCTGGGCGGAACGTATCAAGGCGCTTATGCCATATCAGGTGAATAGCGAAGTTATGAAAAACGCAGGGAAGTCGGCGGTATTTATGCACTGTCTTCCGGCGTTCCACGATTTAAGAACCACGATAGGCAAAGAAATTAGTGAAAAATTCGGTATCAATGAGATGGAAGTGACCGACGAGGTGTTTGAATCGCCGCAGTCCATTGTATTTGATGAGGCGGAGAACCGTATGCACACGATTAAGGCAGTAATGGCGGCGACGCTTGGTATACCGGAGAATTAGAATGAAAATGGATAAAATAAACCCGCCTACAGAATGGGCGGGGCAGACCTTATATTATTTTGAAAAAACTGAATCTACCAATCTTGACGCAAAAAGACTGGCTGGAGAAGGCGCGCCGCACGGAACTACTGTGATAGCCGATATGCAGACGGCAGGAAGGGGAAGGAGAGGCAGAATGTGGCAGTCTCCGCCTGAAAGTTCCGTCTATATGACGATTTTATTAAAGCCGGATTTTACGACGGATAAAGCGCCAATGTTGACTTTGGTTATGGCGCTTAGCGTAGCGCAGGCGATATCCGACGCCGCAGGTATTAAGGCAGGAATCAAGTGGCCTAATGATATTGTAGTAAATGCTAAAAAAGTCTGCGGCATATTAACGGAGATGAGCGTTGAAGCCGGCAGTATTCAGCATGTGGTTATCGGCGTAGGCATTAATGTGAATAATGACAGTCCGGAAGATTTTCCGGAAGAAATCAGACAAACGGCTACGTCGCTGAAAATAGAATCAGGAGAACACATATCCAGAAGCAGATTGATAGAGAGGGTGCTTTTTAGGTTTGAGGAGAATTATGACATATTTGTCACAACGTATGATTTAGGCTGCCTGATGGAAGCTTATAACGAACTTCTTCTGAACCGTGACTCTGAAATCAGGGTGCTTGATCCTAAGGGAGAATATTCAGGAGTTGCCAGAGGAATCAATAAGACAGGAGAACTTCTGGTAGAGAAAGAAGACGGGGATATGGTTCAGGTGGATTCGGGAGAGGTATCTATCAGGGGTGTCTATGGATATGTCTAGGTTAGTGAGATGAGGGATTTTTATGGAAGAGCGCATAGTGCTTTGCGGTGCAAATGCTTATGAGCAGAAATATTATTTTAATGAACAGTTTGCCAATATTCCGGAGTCCATTAAAGAGGAGCTTCACATAATTTGCGTACTCTTCACCGAAGAAGTGGGCGGAATAATTACGGTAGTATTTGAAGAGGACGGCAACATTTCTTTAGAGACTGACGCAGATAAAGATGATTTGCTTTATGATGAAATCAGCAGCGGGCTTATGGTGCGCGAGATACTTAGAAGCAGACAGGAGATGTTTGAAGCGTTGAGTCTGTATTATCGGGTGTTTGTTTTGCATGAGGAGTTGAAATAAATGTCACGAGTTTAGGCAACATGAACAAAAACAATACGAGGCATACCGCATGAAATTAACAATAGGGAACGTAGAGCTTGAGAATAATGTGATACTGGCGCCGATGGCAGGGGTGACTGACCTGCCGTTTCGTTTGCTGTGCAAGGAACAGGGAGCTGCGCTTGTCTGTTCGGAAATGGTAAGCGCGAAGGCAATTTTATATAATAATAAAAATACTAAGGCTCTGCTTGAGATGCACCCCGATGAAACGCCGATATCTTTACAGTTATTCGGCTCTGAGCCTAAAATAATGAGTGAGATTGCGAAGCGCATAGAAGAGCTTCCTTTTTCCATTCTGGATATAAATATGGGCTGTCCGGTGCCGAAAGTGGTTAATAACGGCGAAGGCTCGGCGCTGATGAAAAATCCGAGGCTGGCGGGAGAAATTGTTTCCGCAGTAGTAAAGGCGATAAAGAAACCTGTGACGGTGAAAATACGCAGCGGTTTTGATAAAGAACACATCAATGCAGTTGAGATGGCGAAAATAATCGAAGGCGCCGGCGCAGCGGCAATTGTTGTACATGGAAGGACCAGAGAACAGTTTTATTCGGGAGAGGCGGATTTAAGCGTTATAGCCCGTGTAAAAGAAGCTGTATCCATATCGGTAATAGGAAATGGAGACGTTACGGACTGCGAGAGCGCAGCGAAGATGTTGGAGCAGACAGGCTGTGACGGCATAATGATAGGACGCGCGGCAAGAGGAAATCCGTGGATTTTTAAGCAAATTACAACTTATTTGGAGAATGGGAAAGTCCTGCCGCCTGTAACAGATGAGGAGCGGAAGGCGATGATGCTTAGACATAGCAGATTACAGCTTGAGTATAAAGGTGAGTATACAGGAGTGCGCGAAATGCGTAAACATATATCGTGGTATACCGCTGGAATGCCTAATTCCGCTAGACTCAGGCAGCTTGTAAATGCGGTCGAAAAATTTTCAGAATTGGTGGAATTAATAGAACAGCTTTAGCGTATATTCTCATATGGGAAATGAAACAATATTCTATCGTACTGAAAGAAATCCGCTTATTTATTTTGTTACCGAGGAATCAATTACAGGCAGTAAAAGGTATATTAAACCGAGTTTTTTTAAAAAAATAAAGCTGCCGTCTTTCGATGTGGACGAAGAAGGGCTTCATATAAAAGTCGTGATGATTCCTGAGATGAAAAAAGGCTGGAAGAAAGAAAAACTGTTTAAGCTCATGTATAAATCTGTAGCTGAAAAAGCGGCGCATTTAGAGGGCGCAGATATAGTCATGCAGCAAGAAGTGCAGCAGATATTGGGACAAACAGATTTATTCTTACCTATATCTTGGCAGCTTGCTCAGAAGTGGATAGAGGACAGACGGCTTGATAGTAACCGCCTTGTGAAGAAAGTATCTTCAAAAGTCTTATCAAAAGTCTCATCAAAACGTAGGGGGGTATTTGCGGAAACGGTTGTGCTATTGCTGGGAAATTCTCTTTTCTTAGAAGAACAAATGCAGAAATTTATTGAAATAATGCAGCCCTGTTTTACGCAGATTAATTACCTTACTATCTTGTATGAGCCGGACGAAGAAGATACAGGTGCGGAAGTTGAACAAGAGCAGGATAGATGGGAAGCTACAATATCCGAGTACACAGAAGAGTTATATTACGAATATGGTCTTGCCGCCATGATACAGCGGGGGAGTGAAGCGCGAATTAACCGAAACAGCATAGCCGGTGGACAAGGGAATGTACTTTTTCTGGATTTTGGATATGCGGGGAATATACCCCTGCGTGCGCTAAAAGCAGGCGATATATATATAGATATATTTTCATCTGTAAAAAAAGAAACGTTGTTTAAACGAAAATACATGGAAATTTACTACATCTCTCCGCGAAAATACCTTGACACTCTGGTGAAAAGTGGTTATGATAAATTAGTTAATCAGACAATGCAAACTAAACATATGTCAGATTAAAATATGGCATCTAGTGTGGTATGACAGAAGAAAAGGAAAAATATAGACAGGAAGGGCGAATTGTCATGGAAGAAAAGAAGAACATTTTAACTTATGAAGGCTTGAGAAAGTATGAGAGCGAACTGCATGAACTCAAGGTTGTAAAGAGGCAGGAAGTTGCTCAGAAAATCAAAGAAGCAAGAGAGCAGGGAGACTTATCTGAGAACGCGGAATATGACGCTGCAAAAGACGAGCAGCGCGACATAGAGGCAAGGATTGAAGAATTAGAGAAGATTCTGAAAAACGCCGAGGTAGTTGTAGAAGATGAAGTTGACTTAGACAAAATCAATATTGGCTGCCAGGTTATAATTCTGGATATGGAATATGCAGAAGAATTGGAATACAAGATTGTAGGCTCGACTGAAGCAAACAGCTTAAAGGGTAAAATTTCCAATGAATCACCGGTAGGCAAGGCTTTAATCGGCAGCAAAATAGGAGAAGTTGTAGAAGTAGAAACTCAGGCAGGTACTTTACAGTATAAGGTATTGGCGATTAAGAGGTCTAACTAATAACGGTTAGCAGCATAGTATACGCAGAATTAAAGGAGATTTTAGGATATGCACTGGTCAGATTCGATTGCAGATGAAATCATAGAAAGAAACCCGGATAAAGAAGAATATGTCTGCGCCGCGGGGATTAGCCCTTCGGGTTCTATTCATATTGGTAATTTCAGAGATATTGCTACAAGTTTGTTTGTTGTAAGAGCTTTGGAAAGAAAGGGGAAGAAGGCAAAGCTGCTTTTTTCATGGGACGAATATGATAGAATGCGTAAAGTTCCTGTAAATGTAGCAAATATTACAGAGGGCTTTGAAAAATATATAGGGTATCCGTATGTGGACGTGCCAAATCCTTTCGATACGGAGCATGCCACATATGCTGAATATTTTGAGAAGGAATTTGAAGAGTCAATTGATAAATTCAGTATCAAATTAGATTATCGTCATCAGGCGGAAATGTATCGTTCAGGCTGTTATCGTGAAAATATTATTACGGCGCTTGATAAAAGAGCGGAAATCTTTGACATTTTGGACAGCTTCCGCACCCAAGACGCAGTAGAGGGAGAAAAGGAAGCTTATTATCCCGTAAGTATATATTGCAGCGAGTGCCATAGGGATACCACGAAGATAGTATCTTATTCCGATGCGGAGAAGAAAGCAGAATATGAGTGCAAATGCGGTCATCATGGGACGTTTGATTTTAATACTGATACCGACTGTAAGCTGGCGTGGAAGATTGACTGGCCGATGAGATGGATGTACGAGCATGTAGATTTTGAACCCGGCGGAAAAGACCATGCCGCGCCGAGAGGCTCATATGATACAAGCAGGGTTATTGCGGAAAAGATTTTCGGCTTCAAGGCGCCGATTTTCAAAGGCTATGAGTTTATCGGTATCAAAGGAACGACAGGAAAAATGTCAGGTTCGTCAGGACTGAATATGACGCCCGATACGCTTTTGAAGATTTACCAGCCGGAAATTTTGCTGTGGTTGTATGCAAGAGTCGAAGCAAACAAGGCGTTTGATTTGTGTTTTGACGATGGTATATTGCGTCAGTATTTTGAATTTGATAAACAGTACGACCAGTATATAAAGGGAGAAGCCGACGACCATGTGAAATCCATTATGGAGAGTTGTCTGCTTACGAATAAGCCGGTTAAGACGGTGCCGATGTCTCTGCTTGTTCAGTTAGGCTCAATAGTTGATTTTAATGTGCCGATGCTTGAGACAGTGTTTGAAAAGATTGGACAGCCTTATAAATATGCAGATTTTGAAGAGCGGCTTGAGCTGGCAAAATACTGGCTGGAAAACTGCGCGCCTGAGAACGCCAATAAGCTTGTTCCATATCGTAATTGGGAAGTATACGAGCAGTTAAATGACGAACAGAAGAAGGAAATTTCCCTGCTGCATGATTATCTGGTGAATGAAAATTATACATTGGACGAGCTTAATTTCAAATTGTATGAAATCAGTAAGATTGTATATGGAGCGGATTCGCCTGAACTTAAAAAGATTCAGGGAGAATTTTTTAAAACGGTTTATAAGTTGCTGCTTAATAAAGAAAAGGGACCAAGACTCTATTTGTTCCTGTATGCAATAGATAAAGAGCGTTTTGTTCATCTGCTTGATTTTTCAAGCGAAAAGACGGAAGAAGAAAAGACTCCTTTGTCGGAACTAAATAAAGAGCCTGAAAAAGAAGAGAAGAAAATAGAATACGGCGAACCCGATACTGTAGAGCCTGTTAAAGAGCAGATTAATCTGGATACTTTTAATCAGCTTGATTTGAGGGTATGCAAGGTTTTAAAATGTCAGGAGATTAGGAAATCCCATAGCTGTTATAAACTGACCTTGTTTGACGGAATCAAGGAACGTACAATTGTTTCTTCCATCAAAGCGTATTATACGCCGGAGGAATTAGTCGGTAAGAAGATTATCGTAATTGCCAATCTTGAGCCAGCCAGAATAACAGGCGTAACCAGCGAAGGAATGCTGCTTGCAGCGACCAATAACGCATGCGGCTGTCAGGTAATCTTTGTAGACGATATTGTGCCGGAAGGGACTATGATTCGGTGATTAAAATTATTTCCAGCCGCGAACGACGTTTTTTTACGTTGACGGCTGGAAATAATTTTTGTATAATTAAATTATGGTAGGAAGAAAAAAAGAACAAGAAGAATTAAATAATATTTATAACAGTAATAATGCACAATTAGTAGCAGTTTACGGACGAAGAAGAGTTGGTAAAACATATCTGGTGGACGAAACATTTAAAGGAAAGATAACATTTAGGCATGCCGGATTATCTCCTGTAGAGATAGGGAAAGGAGCCTCTACAAGCCCATTAAAAGCGCAGCTTAAACATTTTTATAATTCCTTAATACTTCATGGTATGGAGAAAACTGAATGTCCGGATAACTGGCTGGATGCTTTTTTAATGTTAGAGATACTTTTGGAACGCAAAAATGCTTTTGAAAAGCAAGTAGTATTTTTAGACGAACTTCCGTGGATTGATACTCATAAGTCAGGATTTATTACGGCATTTGAAGGCTTTTGGAATACATGGGGGTGTCATAGGGATAATCTTATCGTTATTGTTTGTGGCAGTGCGACATCTTGGATTACAGATAATTTAATCAATAATCATGGGGGATTATATAATCGACTTACCTATGAAATTAAATTATCACCTTTTTCATTAGGGGAATGCGAACAATATTTTATAGAGAAGGGAATTAAACTGTCCCGTTATGATATTGCACAAGCATACATGATTACAGGCGGGATTCCATATTATTTAAGTTATTTTAAAAAGGGAAAGAGCTTATCGCAAAATGTAGATGAACTTTTCTTTGTGAAAAATGCAAAATTAAAAAATGAGTTTGTGCGTTTATTTTTATCTATATTTAACCGTCCGGAAATGATGATGTCTATTATTAAATTCTTAAGCACAAGAAATGCCGGATATACAAGAAGTGAAATCGCGGCTAAAACCGGATATTCCGTTGGTGGAACTCTTTCATTAGCGCTTAAAGCTTTGATTGAAAGTGATTTTGTTGTAAAGTATGTTCCGTTTGGGTACAGTAAAAGAAAGGAACATTACAAACTGGTCGATTCATTCTGCATGTTTTATATTAAGTTTGTGGAAAATAAAAGCAAACTTAATGAAACATTTTGGCAGCAAAGTCAGGCAGCCCAGAGTGTAGTATCATGGCGTGGATTTGCATTTGAAGGAGTATGCTTTAATCATATCAATCAGATTAAGCATGCACTGGGGATAAGCGGAGTAAATGCAGTTTATTCGGCTTGGTCAAAGAGAGAAGATGATGAAGAAGGAACACAGGTTGATTTAATCATTGAGAGAAAAGATAATGTTGTCAACATGTGTGAGATAAAATTTTATGGTAATGATTTTAGTGTGAGTAAGGATTATTATAAGACATTGATAAACAGACAAGAATTATTATCAAAAGAATTGCCTTCAAAGATGATTATTCACAATACGTTAATTACAACGTATGGGCTTAAATATAATGAGTATAGCAGTTTCTTCGACAATGTAGTTATTTTAAATGATTTGTTCATAAATTAAAATTATAATCAGCCGCGAACGAAGATTTTTGTTGTTCGCGGCTGATTATAATTTTTATGATACATCGCTTTGCCCCATGTTATCTGTATGGGAATGTAATGATTCTTTTTTCTGTTTTTGCCTTATAAACGCTTTTCCCTGCTCTAAATATAATTCCTGCTGTTCTTCTGATAGGGAGCGGAAAATATGCAGGAGAATTTCTTCGTTATGAGTATGTCCGCCTTTTACCATATGATTAAGTAGAAAATCTGTTGTCACCTGAAAATAATCCGCAATACAAACCAATGTAGCATAATCAGGTTCACGAATATTCTGAATATAATTTCCCATCGCAGAAGGGGAAAGAGTCAGCTCTTCTGCTAGTTGTTTCTGCGTCATACCATATTGTTCTAACAATTCTTTTATATTTTCGCCAAGCTTCATATTCCACTATCCTCTTTCCCTATTAGTAACCGTTCATGTATGTTCCAGACAATGAACTGTTACATCTAATATTAACTAAGCAATTCCATATTCTGTTATTTTGAACACACTATGAGTTGACAATACACGTTATGTGTTTTATAATATTTACTAAATTTCTTTATTTTTTAGAACAAAATAAAAATGTGCATAATCATGTAAGCTAAATTGAAAGGAGTACAAAAGATGGATGCCAATATGAAAACCCTTGAGCAAAAACAAAATGTAGGCAATGAATCCGAAAACGGCAAGGAGCAGGAGTTGTTCTTAAAAATCGAGGAATTAAACGACGCTTGGAATGAACTGAATATTAAAAGGCATAATTTGTATAATCAGAAAAATTCAATGGATAAACAGGCAGCAGCGCTGAATAGCGAAAAGATTAAACAGCAGACCAGACTCCGTAAATTGAAATCTTCAAAGGCGTTTGTTGTTTTTATGCTGTACTTTGTGGCTGTCATGATTGGCGGCGCTGTTTTGAAGTATGAAAATACAGATTATAGTGCTAATAAAAGCATGTTATCTTCCAGTCATAATGAGAAGATTAATGCTTTAGATAATTCCCGTGATAACATGATACAGCAGATAAATGATTTGCAAGAGGATATAGCAAAGCGGGAAGAAGTTCTTGCACAACAAAAATTAGCTAATCAACAACTCTCTATAAAAGAGGAACTCGCATCTCAAGGCGGACTTTCAGGTGTTACGGATACCGTTTTGACGGAAGAAAACCGCAAAGAACTGGATGCCTATATTGCGTCGCTTAATCGTTATCCTACTAAGCGGATACAGCAAAAGAAAATTGATGATGTTTATTACTATGAAGTTGTACAAAAATATGATTTAGATAAATATAGGCTGAGTGATTCGGGTAATCCCGTTATTTATCCGGGGGCTATAATTCGAGGAGACTCACTTATGCAGGGAAGCCCCGATTATTCTTTAGTATCACAGGAACGAACGCCGATAACACTTACTTGTAGTCGTGGCGGTTCAGTTCAACTGGAAGATGTCAACTATGGAACTGTAAAAGAAGCAGTTGCGCAGCTCTGGAATGATGCTATTCACGAATATGCTGATAAATGGGAGTATGCGCTTCGTTATGTTAGAGATGAAGAAAGTCTGAATATGTCGCTTGGCATTGGGGTAAATGGTGTGGGCAGTGTCAATTTTGGCATAAGTCAGAAAGAAAGCACTTCTACAATGGCAATTATCTATACAGAAACCTTTTTCACTGTTGCAACAGAGCCATTAAGCAGTGCCACCAGCTACTTTCAATCCGGAAGTGACTTGGAATATTTGGGGAATTATGAACCTGCCTATGTCTCGTCGGTTGATTATGGAAGAATGATTATTGTACTGGTAACTGCTGAGATGTCGGAATCAGAATTGAATGCGGGACTTAGTGCCACTGTTAAAGGTGTTGATATTGGTGTGGACATCGAAAATATCAAAAAGGAACTTAAAGGCACTTGCAAAATATGCAGCTATGGTGGAGATTCGGCTAAAACATTGCAGGTAGTCAGTGATGATGAGCGTAGCGGCGGACTGAAAGGCTGGTGGGATGATTTAATAAATGGCAAAACAAGTGAAATCAGCGGTTATAATCAGATAATTACAGCGGATGATTCTTATACCAATCCGGTGCCGCTGTCGTATCGCTTGAACTATCTTTCCGACAACAGCAGCGTGCCTGCCGTGGCAATTATAAATGATAATATTATTTTAAAAGATACAGCGCGCCTCGTAACGATTACTTTGGAAGGAGATTTAGCGGGTACTTTTAAATTATCCGATTCTGCCGATGCGATTGGCTATGTGGTAGATACAGACCAGATACAAATTACCAAAAAGGGTGAAACGAGTGGGGAAATACAATTTGTATGGGATTCTTCCAATCCTAATCATTTAACGGGTACTTTTAATGGTACGCTGGTATCGCTTCCGTTGGAGGAGATACCGGAAGGGACTAAAAGCCGCGAACACGAATTTTATAGTGGTAGTGGATTTTTTAAGAAGTCTACATTTTTAAATATTCATATTTCAAGTGCCATATATGATATGCAATAAACAATAGATATACGCAATAAATATAAGCAATGGTTACTTATATAACATAAAAGATAAAATAAATATACAAAAGGAGAAATTAACATGGAGACTATCAAATGCCCTGAATGTAACTGTAAAATCTCGGATAAAGCGTTATCATGCCCTAAGTGCGGCAGACCGCTCAGCATGGGCAGCGCATTTAACGATTTTCCACCACTGGATGCCGGAATCTATACTTCAAATGAAGATATTTATGCTCAAAATATGGAAGAAAGTCTCAAGAGCCGTTTAGTAGCATTTTTGCTATGCTTTTTTCTGGGATGTTTCGGCGCTCATAGATTTTATGTCGGAAAGACTAAAAGCGCTATACTGATGATAGTATTGTGTATTCTTGTTATTCCGAGTACGATATGGGCGTTTGTTGACTTTGTCATGATTATCTGCGGAACATTTACTGACAGCGAAGGACTTCCTCTCAAACGATGGGAATAATAAAACAGGACAGGTGATAACATGAAACTTTTTAAAAATAATAAAGAAAAAAAGCAAAATTCCAAAACACAAACCTCGTCATATGAAAATGGAAATTCTGCACCACTGAAAAAAAGCAACGAGGAAATTTACAAAGAAAAAAGCCAGCAGTTAAAATATTGGCAGACAACATTTGAGAATGAGAAACAGATGCACGAACAACGAACTTTTCAACATAATGCTTATGTCGAGGGCATAAATAAAGAGTTGGCGCAGATTTCGGAACAGATGCAGGCAGTACGTGTGAAAGCTAAAAAGAGAATGATAGTATTTGGGATATTTTTTGTGATTTTGACAGTCGCAGTTGGTGGAGCAACCTATATGCTTAGAGATTATCACTCTCAAGAACTGGCGAAATATCAGCAGCAATTAGAAACTGAGCTGAGTGAATATACTAGCGAAATAGAAGTACAGAAACAGGATTTGCAACAGCAGATAGAAACTTTAACACAACAGTTGGACTCTTTACAATAAGATTTGGTATAACTAATTTGTTATGAGAGACGATTTATCAGTAGTGGTGAGTCGTCTTTTTTGTCTCGAAAATTATGTAATAATCGTGACAAAATTGTTTACCATACAAGGCTGCAATAAATCTTCTACCCATTTCCACATATTTTTTGTATAATAAAATTACAAGAATATTATCGGAGGTCATGATTATGATATTTGGCACTTGCTACTACCCTGAACATTGGGATAAGAACGAATGGAAAGACCACGCCAGACTTATGCACGAGGCGGGATTTAACACCGTGCGAATGGGAGATTTCGCGTGGGGCTGTGTTGAAAAAGAAGAAGGAAAATTTGATTTTTCACTTTTTGACGAAGCTATTACGATACTTGCAAACGAGGGCGTAAAAACTATCCTATGCACCCCTACCGCTGCGCCACCGAAATGGCTTGTCAATAAATATGATATTTTACAGCGCGACCGTTACGGACATAAGGAAAATTGGGGAACGAGGCGGGAAGGCTGCGCCAACAGCGATGAGTACAGGAAAAGAAGCGTAATTATAGCAGAGAAAATGGCGGAACACTTTGCCGATAATGAAAATGTAATCGCATGGCAGATAGATAACGAGTTCGGCTGCCATGAGTCTACAAGATGTTATTGCGAGAACTGCCGCAAGGCTTTTTCAAAATGGCTTGAGAAGAAATACGGTACCATTGAAAATCTCAATAAATTGTGGGGCACGGTTTTCTGGAGTTTACAGTATTCATCATTTGACGATATAATTCTTCCCGTATATAATTCCTGCGAGCCTGAAAATGCTCACGGTTGGTCGCATAATCCGTCGCTTGATTTGGAATACCGTCGTTTTGCATCTGACTCGTGGGTTGAATATCAAAGATTGCAGGTTGACGCTATTAAAAAATATACGGACAAGCCTGTGACGCATAATTTCATGGGGCATTTTTCTGATATCGACTATTATGACCTTGCGCACGATTTGGACTTTGTTGCATGGGATAATTATCCTGATAACCAATGGGGCGGTTCGGAATATGAATATGTGTCGATGGCGCACGAAAATATGCGGGGACTTAAGGATAAAAATTTCATTGTAGCCGAAGAACAGTCAGGTCCGTGCGGCTGGGATATTATGGGCGCGACGCCGGAACCGGGACAGCTTAGGCTATGGACATATCAGGCGCTGGCGCATGGCGGCGAGGGCATGGTTTACTTTCGTTTCAAAGTGCTTCCGTACGGAATGGAACAGTATTGGTATGGAGTGCTTGACCACGACGGAGTACCCCGCAGACGCTATTATGAGCTTCAGAAAACAGGCGCGGAACTTAAAAAGCTTGAACAATATATTGTCGGGGCAAAAAATAAATATGACGCGCTTGTCGTAAAAACTTATGACAATGTATGGGCGCACCAGATAAAGCAGCACACACGGGATTTTGATTACAGGAATCTGTTGTACGCATACTATAAGGCGAACGCAGATTTGAACATAAATACTGCTGTATCTGTCGGCAATTATGAGGACTATAAAGTGGTATATATGCCGGCGTATAATATCATTCATAATGATGAAATCGAAAAAGTAACCGAATATGTAGAAAACGGCGGCACGCTTGTAATAACATTTAGAAGCGGTACAAGGGATATTTATAATAATTTATTTACCACTACGCTTCCCTGCGCTTTTTCTAAGCTTACAGGAATTGAAGTTGAGGAATTTAGCGCACTGAGAAAACCTGCGCATATAAGCGGAATTGTCGAGTCTGAGGCAAATATCTGGTGCGATATAATAAAGCCCATAACCGCTAAGACGCTGTGTACATATGCAGACCGCTATTTCAAGGATAAAGCCGCGATAACTGTAAACAACTTCGGCAAAGGCAAGGTTTATTATATCGGCTGTGATTTGGAAGCAGACGCAATGGAAAAGCTGATACGACATATAAGTGAAAACGCGGGAATTGAAATAATTGACGCGCCGGACGGCGTTGAAATAGTACGCAGGGATAACTGCACAATAATTCTCAATTACAATGACTATGCTGTGAAAACATCACTAAGCGGCATATCGCTAATTAGCGGAGCGGAATTTAACGGTGAAATTGAAGCATACGGGGTGGAATTTATAGCTGACTAAGGAATGTTGACACAATTATCTTCAGCCGTGAACGAAGATTTTTGGCGTTGACGGCTGAAAATAATAATTCGATAACAAAGGGAGAATATCAGATGGAATATTCTGAGGTGCTTAAGGGCAAAGAATATGATTTTATTGAAACAAATGAACATCTTGGGAAACATGTGATTCTTCTTGGATTGGCAGGCAGCTATTCCTATGGAACCAATATTGAGAATAGTGATATTGACATAAGAGGAATAGCATTAAATCAGAAATCAGATTTAATCGGGCTTACACAATTTGAACAGTATGTTGACGAGTATACAGATTCTGTTATTTATGCTTTTAATAAAATAATTACATTGCTGCTTAGTTGTAATCCGAATACAATAGAACTTCTTGGATTAAATTCAGAGCATTACCTTTATCTTAATGATATAGGGCATATGCTTTTGGACAATAGAAAATTGTTTTTGTCTAAGAGAGCAATTAATTCTTTTGGCGGATATGCGGACGCTCAGTTGCGTAGATTACAGAATGCGCTGGCAAGGGATTCTTTTCCGCAGAGTGAAAAAGAACAGCATATTTTTAATTCTGTAAAGAATGCAATGCGCGATTTTAATAATCACTATGAGAGTTTTGAGAGTGGCAGCATTGAAATTTTTATTGATAAGGCGGTAAATCCGGAGCTGGATACAGAGATATTTGTAAATGCAAATATGACACATTATCCTCTTAGGGATTATTCTAGTATGTGGAATACAATGGCAAATGTCGTCAGAGATTATGAAAAGATTGGAAAACGTAACAAGAAGAAGGATAATCTTCATCTAAATAAACATGCTATGCACCTGATTAGACTTTTTATGATGGCGCTGGATATTTTAGAGAAAGGCGAAATTATTACCTATCGGGCAGCGGAGCATGATTTACTCATGGATATTCGGTTTGGAAAATATCAAAAGGCTAATGGAACATTTCATGAGAGCTTTTATGAGATGTTGGCTGATTATGAAAAAAGGTTATCTTATGCCGCAGAAAATACAGATTTGCCGGACGAGCCGGATATGAAAGCTGTACAGGAACTGGTAATGACGATTAATGAAAGAGTGGTTCGTGATGAAATATGAGAATTTTGCAGGAGCCGTTAGCGACTTGATTCTTATGAAGATAAAAGAGATTGAGGTATTGAGAAAAAACTGAGATATTATAAAGAACTTTTAGAAACAATGGCAGATGACAGAAATCCTGATTGGGAGCCATTGGAACAAATGTTTATTAAATTAGTAGATGGAGAAAGCTAAAATATCTCCAACCACGCCACACTTTCTGAATTAACAGTTTCGCCTGTGGATTCGTCCAATGAAATTAATAAGAGACGGTCATGTTCCCCGTCTTGATTGCTGTCAAATTGAATTTGGACATACTTATTTCCTACATAGTAGGCAGTACCGCCGCCCTCAAGGATTTCAGAAAGCGCTTGTGCGGCGTCATTGGCAGACAAGATATCGGATAACTCGGATATAGATATTTCCGCTGTAATTCCATCTATCAATTCGCCAAGAGGTCCTTGAATGCGAATCGGCATATCGCTATCCGATAATACCGCACCTGCCATATCTTCGTCGTATTCGCCTTCATATATTACATAAAGTGAAGAATCAGGAATCTCCCCGATAAAGCGTTCAGCATGATAAAACTCGGCTTCATTTCCGGTCTTTTCCTTATATTCTGCATAAGGCAACGCCATATATTCTTCTGCTGTTTTGGATATGCTGATTGCAGTTTTCCCGTTTTCATTTTGCCCGCAGGCAGATAACAGGAGGCATATGCCTATCAGAGCCGGTATCAAATTTTTACGCATTTTCTTCTCTCCTTGAATTGCCATTTTGTAAATCATGAATATTATAGCGCAGAAAACATTAAAAAGGAAGTAGTTTTATGGTTTTAGATTGTGTAGTTTCTATTGACAACCAAAACAATTAAATATATTATAAAGGTATCAACTGATACCTTTATGAAGGAGAATTAATTTGACTGAAGAAACAAAAGCACGAATTGAAAGTGAATTAGAAATTAAAGCATATATTCAAAATCTAAAGTTTGCGATTAATAATGGAGCAAAAATAAATTTTCAAGCCCAAAGACGTATAGACGAGGATAGAGATGAAAAGTACACGAATATGTACACGGTAAATACTTTATTTCCTGATGAAAATCCAGTAGATGCGTTAAAGAGAGAATTATTAACACTTTCTGAGGAAAACTATATGCGAACAGTCAAAGATTTTCGTTTTCCTAAAAGAAGTGAGATGCGTGAATTTGGCAAGGTCTATAACGGTACAGATGATGTATACATAAAAATAAGGGTAGAACTTTTGGGAATGTATGGCGATATTACAACATTTGTAATGTCTTTCCATTTTGCTACAAAAAAATTCACTTCGGAAATGTTTCCGTATAGAAAGAATTAGGGGGTGTTTTCATGGATATGAAGATTATAAAAAGCGAAAAACATTTGTGCATATGTTGTATGGAAGAACATGAAGTGAAAACAGTTCTTGTTAATGAACAAGCAACTTTTAAGAATGTCAAGGTTGATTATGAGGCATTTTATTCGTATTGTGATGTAGCCGAAGAATTGTATATGGATGAGCAACAGATGCAGGAGAATGATGTGCGTCTCAAAGACGCTTATAGAAAGATGGAAAATCTTTTGACATCTATGGAAATAAGTGATATTCGCTCAAAGTATGGTATTAGCCAGAGAGACTTATGTATTCTTCTTGGCTGGGGTGAAAAAACTATTACCAGATACGAGAGTCATCAGATACAGGATAGGGCGCATGATACAATATTGAAGAAGATTGACATAGATCCGGAATGGTTTTTGGCACTATTGAGAGATGCTAAGGAAAATTTGTCAAAGGAGTCTTATCAGAAATATTTAGATACGGCGACCACATTATTTGAGAAAGGTCAGGATTTATATTTGCGAAAAGCTATTGAGGCAAGTTATGCAAAATTTAGTGAAAATCCGCTTTTTCATGGAAACACGAAACTTTCATTAGATAAGGTTGTTGACGTGATTCGTTATTTTGCTTCATCTACGAAGGTTACAGATCTTTATAAGGTAAAGCTTATGAAGTTGATGTGGTATGCAGATGCTTTGTCATATAAGATTAGAGGGTGTGCAATAACCGGTTTGATATATCGGGCGTTGCCAATGGGGGCGGTACCGATAGGATATAATTCGATTATTGATTTGAAAGATATTCCATGTGAAGAAGTGGACATGGGAGAGACGTGCGCTTATCATTTTTATCTAAATAATCCGGTTGAGTTTCCGGCTCTTTCGGCTGATGATAAGAATATTCTTGACATCGTTATAAGTAAACTTGGTAGAATGAGTAAAAATGATATTATTAATTTTATGCACAAAGAGCAGGCGTATGTGGAAACGGCGTCAAGAGATATAATTCAATTTAAGTATGCAGAAAGTTTGCAGATATAATAAAAAGTAGTAATAAATGAAAAAGAAATGAAATGGATTGAGGAGTGTGATTATTCATATGGAATACATTTGGTATATAATTGCAGCATTGGGCGCAGGAGTCGGCACCGGTCTTGCCGGACTTTCAGCGGCTACCGTCATGGTGCCGATTTTAATAGTTCTTTGCCCATCATTTTCAGGAGAAACAGGGGCTTACCATGCGACAGCGATTGCGCTTGCCTCAGATATTCTTGGTTCCGCTGTTACGACAAGTATCTATATCCGACATAAAAACATTGACTTAAAGCGGGGCTGGATAATGCTTACCTGTATTGTAGGCATGTGCATTGCGGGCAGTTTTGCAGCGTGGTCGGCGGGAAATGTCGTGCTGGGGAGTTTTTCTTTATTCCTTACATTTTTTATTGGAATCCGTTTCCTGCTAAAGCCGGATACAGAGCGCAAAGAAACCGTGGAAAAAGGCAAAGGGCTGGATTGGAAGGGCGTCGCAATTTCTTTATTTTTCGGACTGACAATCGGATTTGGCACGGGCTTTGTAGGCTCAGGTGGCGGAATGATGATGTTGGTGGTATTTACCGCTTTCTTAGGCATGGACAGAAAGCCTGCCGTTGGAACGAGTACATTTATTATGACTTTTACTGCGCTCATTGCTTCGGTAAGCCATATTATGATTGATCCGTCAATCGCTTTGGAACGCTGGGATGTATTGTTAATTTGCATTATAACTGCGACCACTGCTTCTATTGTTTCCGCGCAATTTGCCAATAAAGTTAATAACCGTACAGTTGGTTTAGTAACCGGAGCTATTTTGACAGTGCTTGGAGCGGCGATGTTGATTTTGAACTATCGGGAGCAGCTTGCTAAATATGCTCTTGTATGGAACCTTTTGTTATGTTTGGGAAAATATATTATTTATCTGGGCTGCTGTATAATCGTGCTGCTGGTGCTGCGCCTGCTTATAAAGATACCGCAGGAGATATGGCGCAAATGTCTGCACATGGTAGCTTATACGTCGGCTATTTGTATGATGATTGTTTCAAGAGACTGGCTGGTATCCTGCCTGTGCTGTATTCTTATTAGTATTATTGCCTATCCGATTTTATGTATGGCGGAGAAGTGGAAAGGCTATGCGGAGCTTTTGGTACAGAGAAAAGACGGCGAGATAAAAAAGAGCTTGTGGCTGTTGTTCCTGACACATGCAGCCCTAATAGCAATTACTTGGGGCTGGCTTAACAAACCATACATAGCGATGACTTCTATTATTGTCTGGGGAGTCGGGGATACGATGGCGGCTTTGATTGGGAAACGTTTCGGAAAGCATTTGATACATATTCCCTATGCCGATCCGAAAAAAACATGGGAAGGCTCTATCGCTATGGCGGTAACATCTTTTATTTTAGCGGCGGTTCTTCTTATGTTTATAACTGATATTCCGACGGCGAAATGCTGTCTGTTTGCCTTGCTGATAGCTCCGGTTTCAGCGGCAGCAGAGCTTTTTTCTCATAACGGCAACGATACTGTCAGCGTTCCGGTGGCGATTGCGGTCGTGCTGTCATTTCTATCGCTGGTTTAATCATTTTAAAAGTATTTCCCAAAGAAAAATAAACAATATATCTATACGCCTTGACAAGAGTCCTATTTAGGACTTATAATTTTATATAAAGAGTCCTAAGTAGGACTTATAAAGGGGAGATGGGAAATGAATAATAACGCAAAAGAACAACACGAAATAATTAATCAACAGATTAAGGAACTGGCAGGGATATATAGAGATATCGTTAGTCGCTCCGGAATTTCGGAAAATGAATTTTGGATTTGGTACACGTTAATTATTATGGATGGAGAATATTCACAGCAGGATATATGTAATACATGGTCTCTGTCAAAGCAGACAGTAAATACAATTATTACCCATATGGTACAAAAAAAGTTAGCATTTTTAGAGATAGTGCCCGGAACTAGAAATCGGAAGATTATCCGTTTGACAGGGAGCGGAAAAGAATATGGTGAAATTATTGTCAAACCTGTTTTCGAGGCGGAGTGTAGGGCTTTTGACAGACTTCCTATGGAAGACAGGCTTGCCTGTACCGTTGCATTTGGCAGATACATTGATATTTTGAGGGAAGAAATTTATGGAACAGAAAACAAATAATATGGCGAATAAATATGAAAAGAAAATAATTACCATACCTAATATACTTTCCTTTTTCAGATTATGTTTAATTCCTGTAATTGTATGGCTTTACAATATAAAGCGTAATTATGTATGGGCAGGATATATTCTGATTTTGTCGGGAATAACGGATATGGCAGATGGCTATATTGCCAGACGTTTTAATATGATTAGCAATTTTGGCAAGGTGCTTGATCCCATTGCCGATAAGCTGACACAAGGGGTTATGTTGATATGCCTGTTGCTTCGATTTCCCTTGATGATAGCGCCGTTTGTCCTGCTTATAACAAAAGAGGCATTTATGGGTATAAGTGGTATTTTGATTATAAAAAAGACAGGGATTGTGTGCGGTGCACAGTGGCATGGTAAAGCAGCCACATGCTTATTGTATGGCATGATGATACTTCATGTGTTTTGGCATGAAATTACGCCGCTGGTTTCTATGATTTTCATAGCAGCCTGCACATTGATGATTGGAATTTCCCTTGTACTTTATGGGTTGCGAAACATAAGAATTATGAAACAGGCGAAAGAGGATAAATAATAATATAAGGAAGATGCGGGGAAACGGCTGACGTAAAAAATTATATCCTATATATTGCATATTTTCAGAAATGTATTATAATACCTTCCTGAAATGAAGTATATTTCAGGAAGGATATGGTTTCATGAACAAAGATTTAACAGTAGGCAATCCACAAAAAGTATTATGGAAATTCTGCCTGCCATTGTTTGGCAGTATCATTTTTCAGCAGCTTTACAATATAGCCGACAGTCTGGTTGCAGGCAAATTTATCGGGGAGAATGCGCTTGCTGCTGTGGGAAATAGTTATGAAATTACCCTGATTTTTATTGCCTTTGCCTTTGGCTGCAACATGGGTTGTTCCATTATCGCTTCACAATTGTTTGGGGCAAAAGACTATAGTAAATTAAAGTCTGCGGTATCAACAGCATGTATTTTTAGCGCTTTTCTTTGTCTTATTCTGATGGTTGTAGGCGCTTTAGGCTGCGGCTCGCTGCTTCGTTTAATCAGGACGCCGGACGAAGTATTCTCTGATTCAAAGCTGTATCTGGATATTTATATATGGGGACTGCCGTTTGTATTTTTTTACAATATTGCAACCGGAATTTTCTCAGCACTGGGAGATTCCAAGACGCCGTTTTATTTTCTTGCGGTATCCTCGACATCGAATATTGCAGTTGATATTTTATTTGTAAAAGCATTTAATATGGGGGTTGCCGGCGTTGCATGGGCGACATTTTTATGTCAGGGAATAAGCTGCATTCTTGCCGTATGGACTGTATGGATAAGAATTAAAAAAATTCAGGTAACGGGTAAACCAAAATTATTTGACATAGACCTTTTGAAAAAGATTGTGGTAATAGCGGTGCCAAGCATTTTACAACAGAGTTTTATTTCACTTGGCAATATACTGATTCAGAGCGTTATTAATGGGTTTGGATCTTCCGTTATGGCAGGTTATTCTGCGGCAGTAAAGCTTAATAATATGGTTATCACATCATTTACCACAATCGGCAACGGAATTTCCAACTTCTCTGCACAAAATCTGGGTTCTCATAAATACGAACGGATTAAAGAGGGATTCAGGGCAGGAATTAAAATGGTATGGTGTCTGTGTATACCATTCTGCATTATTTATATTTTCTTTGGCAGATACCTTCTTCTTTTGTTTATGGAAAAAAGTTCCGCGGCAGCGCTTATGACCGGAAGACAGTTTTTGTGGATACTGTCACCGTTCTATTTTGTCGTATCTGCTAAACTAGCTGCAGACGGTATACTTAGGGGACTCAGCGCCATGCGTAAGTTTATGTTTGCCACTTTTACGGATTTAATCCTTAGAGTCGTGCTGGCTTTTGTTCTTGCGGATTTAACCAATTCTGCCACAGGCATATGGTGTGCATGGCCGATTGGCTGGACAATCGGCATGATTCTTTCTGTTTATTTTTACAGGAAGGAATATAAATTGTTAAATTGTCCCGCCTATAATTAAGACGGAGAATCCGCCCTATTCAGATATTCCGTGGGCGAGATACCTTCTACTTTTTTAAATACCTTACTGAAATAAAAAGCGTTTTCAAAGCCTAAGGCGTCTGCAACTTCATAGATTTTTACATTGCCTTTTTGCATCATACGCTTTGCCTCAGCAATTTTGCGCTCAGTAACGTATTCGGAGTATCCGCAGTTATTATATTTCTTAAACAGCGAGCTAAGATAATTAGGTGAAATTCCATAAATAGTTGCAACGTCGTTTAAGTTTAACTTTTGCGTTACATGTATTTCGATATATTTTTTTACATTGTCAACGATATGATGGCGATGTTCTTTCTTGTGTTCAATAAAGCTTTGGCAGAGACGGTCGCGAAACTGGCCAAGCCAGTTGATGACTTGTTCAGTCGTGTTCTGGCGGTAGATAGAACGATATCCGTCACTGTAATCTGAAAAGAGCGAAGAGAGCAGGGTTTCACCGTTAGGCATCAATGAAATTGATAAGAATAGCAGATTACATGCCGCGTCAAGCGCCTGAACATAGTGCGTCGGGTGTTCTTCAAATAATGCAATTACCTGTTCTAAGACAGAACTTAAAAGCGTCTCGTCATATTCTGAAAAGGCGCGGCTTAGGTCATTTTTTACAAGAGAAAGATTAAAAATCATATAGCTGTCGGGCTGTATTGAAGACGCTGTGGCAATACCGGACGGCTCTGTAATACTTCCAAAAGCTGCGCGGGCGCTTTGATAGGAATCGGCAATAGAAAGCGGCTCGCTGACGATAGTGCCAATTCCGATTTTCATGGAAGTCTGATAATAGCCGGTAAGCGAGGCGCAGATTTGCTCTAAATAAGAGATAATCTGTGTGTCGTTACTTGTGTCAGGGATTTCGCTATATAATAAAATAATTGCGCCATGATTTCTGTCAAGAGTTACAAAATATGCGTTTATCTGCTGCTTCGCAAGATATTTTCCGGCAATCTTCTGCAGAAGCTGATAGGAATTTGTATACAACACGATTTGCTTTTGAATATTCATTGCGTCAACAGACGGATTGCTCATTTCAAAGTAGCAGCATTGGTATGCGGCGTAGGAAAAGGGAATTTCTAAATCATGCATTAACAATTTAAACTGTTCGGGCGAGTCATAAAGGTTATGCAGCAGATGAATAAAAAACTTTTCACGCAGCATTTGTAAATCGGCAGATGATAATTCTGTTTCCTGCTTAGATAATGCGGCGGAGGCAGAAATGCTGTCTATGGCGCGCAGGACAGAATTTTTCAAAGTTTCCGGCGTCAATTCTATTTTAATCAGATAATCGGCGGCATGATAAGTAAGAGCTTCTTTTGCCATCTGAAACTCCTCGTAGCTTGTCAGAATAATAAAGGCGGGATAATCCTTGTGCGGATAGAGTTCGCGCGTCTTTTTAAGAAGTTCCAAACCCGACATAACAGGCATTTTTACATCTGTGATAATAATGTCAGGCTGTTCCTTTTCCATGATTTCCCAGCCGACTTGACCGTTCGGGGCGATACCGCATACATTTATTCCAAGTTCTTCCCATGCGAGCATAGAGCGGATACCAGCCTGCACTAAGGGTTCATCATCGATAATTAGTAATTTATACATTAGATACCTCCATTTTATCTGCATTAGGCGCTATGTTTTTGGGTATGAACAGGTGCATTTTGGTATATTGGTTCAGTTCGCTTTCAATCTGAATGCCATATTGTAGACCAAATTCATATTGTAAACGTTTATGAACATTGGCGACGCCGATTTCGCGGAAAAATTCAGAAGGCGCGGCAGTATTATCTGTTAAAAGTTTTTCAATTTTCTCCGGAGTAATTCCAACGCCGTTGTCCCAGACAATAATTTCTACGTCATTCTTATCATTGCGGAAAGCTTCTTTAATTATAATGCGTATGGAGCCCATATTTCCACGAGGTTCCAGACCGTGAAAAATTGCGTTTTCAACAAGTGGCTGGAGCGTAAATTTAATAATTAGAACTTGTAATAGTGTTTCATCTTGGCACTCGATATTAAAATCAATCGTACCGCCATAGCGGTAATTCTGTATCTTAAAATAGTCGTTTACAAGCGCGAGTTCTTCTGAAAGTGGAATTAAAAGCTGTGTTCCTTTGGAAATACTGCGCATTAGTCTTGAAAGTGAAGTCGTCATATCCGCGATACCGTCTGCACCCTGAACAGACGCCATCCATTTAATCGAGTTAAGCGTGTTGTACAGAAAGTGCGGATTAATTTGATTTTGCAAGACTTTATATTCTAAGTCCTGCTTCTCTTTTTCATCAGCAATACGGGTTTCGATTAACTGCTCCATATCATAGGCAAGTTTATTGATTCCACGTCCGATATCTCCCAGTTCGTGATTCCACTCAATTGAATTATCGGGTTCAAAGTTACCGCCGGATACCAGATTAATTTGATTCTGGATTTTTTGCACAGGTATGGCGATAAAACGATGAAGATAAAATGCTAGTATTAGGCCCACAAACATCATAATAACTAAAATAATAATCCAAATCGATATAAGCATTTGGTTTTGTCTGCGTATTTCCTGATTGGAGATAGTCTGTATAATGTAACAGTTTTTCTGTGAGAGCGGGCGGACGACAATCACGGATTTTTTATCTGCCGGATATTCATGTACAGAATATGTGTGAAAGTCATTTTGAGATAAGGAATCGGCAGAGTCGTTTGTGATTTCTTCCTCAATCTCATAGGTAAAATCTGAAAGCGTGATTGTGTCTTTTGCCAACGCATAGGTGTTCCCCTCTAAAACAAGATATAAGTCAGAGTCTGCGGCATAACTATAATACTCAAGCGGAGCGGTGAATAAGTCCTCAGTAACTTCAATAAAAATCCAGCCAGCCTTATCGGAGCCGTATCGTGAATAGATAGGCTGGATAATCGGAATCACTTTTTTCTCCATAGAAGAAAAGAAGGGGTCTGTTATAAATCCTACAGACAGTTTGCCGGCGGAGTTGTTATATAAGTCGTCAAAATATGGCAGCGCAGGAATCTCAAGGCTTAGATTGTGCGTAGAGGAATATTGGGCGGCTACAATCTGAATAAAACGCTGGTTTTTATTGCCGATGACAATTCTGTGCAACATGGAATTGTCAGGATTATTTTGATATTCTTCTGTGAGACGTGTATGTGCCTGTAAAGCGATAATGCCATAATTTTGATTGTCGGGGGCTTGTACATAGTCACTGATTGTTGTATTTTCCTGCGCCCATCTGATTAAGTGGTTTACGGATTCTAAGCTATTGTCGATTGAGTCTGTGAGAAACTTCATATTAATAGCAGTTGACGCAGCGAGTGATTCAGACAGATAGTTACGGTACAGAGCAGTAAACATCATGCTGAACAGAATGCCCACGCTTAATGTAATAACCAGCGTAAATATGATAAGGCGCCGTTGTAGCTTAGAGGAAGACTGTTTCTGAAATAGCGTGAGCATAAGTATATTTTCCCTTCTGTAAACGAAAAATAATAAAATCTATAATTCATAGAATATTATACAAAAAATTAAAATAAAAAAAAGCAGTTTGTAGAAAATTACATAATTTCTTAAAAAAGTATATTCCATTTATAAAAAGAAAGTAAAAAATTACATCAAATGAAAAATTAAAACATTCTTTTTTTAAGAAAAAAACAATATACTTTTATCGTAAACATGAAATAGCTACAAACAAATTTAACAGAAGGGAAGAGAAAAGTTATGAAAAGAAAGTTATTAAGTATTGTACTTGCAGCAAGCATGGTAGCAACACTTGCAGGCTGCGGAGATTCAGGAACAGGAACGACACAGGAAACACAGACAACCGATACTACGTCGCAACAGACGCAGACGACTGATACTACGTCGCAGGAGACACAGACAACTGATACTCAGGAGCAGACAGAAGCGCCGGCTGAAGAAATTACGTTAAAGTGGGCAATCTGGGATAAGGAATCCACACCGTACTGGCAGGCATTAGTAGATGCTTACAAAGGCGTAGCGCCCAATGTAACAATTGAAATGGTAGACCTTGGCTCCACAGATTATATGACAGTTCTTGCCACAGAATTATCAGGCGACGGCTCTGACTTTGATGTAGTTACAATCAAAGATGTTCCGGGCTATGCTACTTTGGTACAGAAGAATGCGATTCTCTCATTAGACGATTATATTGCGGCTGACGGAATCGACTTGAGCAAGTATGCGGGAGCAACCGATCAGGTTACGGTAGACGGAAGCTTATATGAGCTGCCTTTCAGAAATGATTTCTGGGTAGTGTTCTATAATAAGGATTTGTTTGACCAAAAGGGCGTTGCCTATCCGACAAACGACATGACTTTTGATGAGTATGACGCTCTTGCAAGACAGATGACAGACACAACTTTTGGCTCGCAGATATATGGAACACATTACCATACATGGAGATCTGCGGTACAGTTATTTGCTGTACTTGACGGTGAACATACAATTCTTGACGGAAGCTACGAGTTTATGAAACCTTACTATGAATTAGTTATGAATCAGGAAAAAGACGGTGTGTGCCGTAAGTATACAGATTTAAAGGCAGAAGGTCTTCACTATTCCGCAGCATTTTCAGGCGGAGATGTAGCGATGATGAACATGGGTTCGTGGTATATTTCAACACTGATTTCAAGCCTGCAAAGCGGTGAGTACGATGCAGACCTCTGCGGCAACTGGGGTATGGTAAAATATCCTCATGCAGAAGGCGTTGAGCCGGGTTCTACATTAGGAACTATTACAGGAATTTCTGTAACGACAGCTTCTGATACGCCGGATGCAGCATGGGAGTTTGTAAAATGGGTAAGTGGTGAAGAAGGTGCAGCAGTTATGGCGCAGACCGGAAACTTCCCGGCTATTATGACAGATGAGGTAATAAACCTTATTACAGGCCTTGATGGTTTCCCGACAGATGCCGAGTCAAAAGAGGCTTTGAATGTATCGAATCTGTATCTGGAAGTACCTTATGCAGAGAACGTATCAGAGATTAACAGTGCGCTGGATTCTTATCACGGTTCCATCATGAGTGGAGAAATGACGATTGATGAAGGAATTGAGGCAATGAATGAAGCTGTGGCTGCAATTACTAACTAGGGTAGTTACACAAAAAGGTAAAAATGAAAAAGAGGCCGGCATTGCAACCGGCTTCTTTTTGAAAAAAGGAGGATTTAAGTATGGTGAAAGGACTTAGCCGTCAGAAAAAGCGGGATTTGGTAGCATATTCATTTATTGCGCCGAATTTCATCGGGTTTGCCGTATTTACATTAGTGCCTATTGTATTTGCTTTTGCACTTGCATTTTTAAATTGGGACGGCAGCAATCCGATTACATTTGCAGGACTTAGCAATTTTAAACAGCTTACCAAAGATGTATTTTTTAAGGCGGCGTTAAAAAATACGATTATTTATTGTATCGGAACAGTACCGCTTACAATGGTTGCATCTTTAGCGCTGGCAATTATTTTAAATCAGAAAGTAGTAGGGCGGGGGATTTTCAGAACGCTTTCATTTTTCCCTTATGTAGCTTCGCTTGTGGCAGTAACTTCCGTATGGAAAATGCTGTTCCACCCTTCAAAAGGACCTATTAATAATATTTTATATACTGTTTTCCATGTACCGATGGAAGAGTTGCCGCAATGGTTTAGCGGAAGTCTGGTATTGCTCAGTATGATTTTATTCAGTGTGTGGAAATATATGGGTTATTACATGGTTATTTATCTTGCCGGACTACAGGGGATTTCAGCAGAACTTTATGAGGCGGGTTCTTTAGACGGCGCTAATACATGGCAGAAATTCCGTTATATAACATGGCCGCAGCTTCGCTCAACAACATTCTTTGTAGTTGTCATGCTTACCATTAACTGCTTTAAGGTATATGACATCGCGATTATGCTTGCCGGCGGCGGAAGCGGTGAGCTTACGACTTCATCTACCGTATTGGTATACTACATTTATCAGAAGGCATTTATTGACTGGAAACTTGGATATTCGAGCGCGGTAGCAATGGTACTGTTTGTGATGGTATTTGTTGTTACCATGATACAGTTCAGGGGACAGAAAAAATATCAGTAAGGAAGGGAGAAAAAGCGAATGAAATCAGCCAGAAAAAAAGCGATTGCGAGCAAGACGCTGGTGTATATATTATTGATTATTATTGCGTTGTTCATGATTGTACCGTTTATATGGATGCTTTCAGCGTCGATTAAGAGCGACCGCGAAGTATTCCAGATGAATCCGTTTGTTCTGATACCGGATAAGCCGAAGTGGAGTAATTATCATGACATTTGGACCAAAATTCCCATGCTTAAGTTTGTGGAAAATACTGTATTTTTGACTATAGTAGTCACTGTATTGCAGCTTTTGACAAGCAGCTTTGCGGCGTACTCTTTTGCTAAGCTTGACTTTAAGCATAAAAACGCCCTGTTTTTTGCATATATTGCGACAATAGCGATGCCGTGGCAGGTATACATGGTTCCTCAGTTTATCATGATGAGGAAATTCGGACTAAATGATAAGCTGTTAGCGATTATATGCTTACAGGCGTTCTCGGCATTTGGCGTGTTTATGATGAAGCAGTTTTATGAGGATATTCCTGATGAACTCTGTGAGGCGGCGCGAATCGACGGCATGAGTGAATATCGGATTTATGCGAAAATTATGCTGCCGTTGTCCAAACCGGCGCTTTCCACCTTGACGATTTTTACATTTGTAAATACATGGAATGACTATTTAGGACCATTGATTTATTTAAAGAGTGAAACCAAAAAGACAATCCAGTTAGGATTAAAAATGTTTATCAGCCAGTATTCTTCCGATTATGGTTTAATTATGGCGGGTTCTGTGTTATCATTAATTCCGGTATTGGCAGTATTCCTTTGTCTGCAAAAATACTTTGTGGAAGGCGTTGCTTCTACGGGACTTAAAGGATAGTTAAGTAAATGGAGGAAGAAATGAAGCGAACAGAATTTACAGGATATTTGGAGATTTCAAAAGAAGAGATTGATGCGGCGATGCAGTATGCGGCGGGAAGCGTCACCCAAAATCTAGCGACATTTACGGATAAGTTTCAAAAAGCATATAGTGAGAACGGATTTTATCAGCCGATTGAGAATAATTACTGGACCACTGGATTTTGGACAGGGGAAATATGGCTTGCTTATGAGTATGCAAAGGAGCATGATATTTCTAATGTGCTTACCGGTGAAAAAATGGAAGACGCCGCAGAGCGTTTAAAACATGCGGGCGGAATACAGATTGATTCCTTTATGAATAGGATTGTCAATAAGATTGAAGTTGACCATCATGATATGGGCTTTCTGTATACGCCTTCCTGCGTGGCAGGCTATAAGCTGACAGGTTCACAGACCGGACGCGAAGCGGCGATTAAGGCGGCGGAGCAGTTGATTACACGTTTCCACCCTGTCGGAGAATTTATTCAGGCATGGGGAGCGATGGACGCGCCTGAAAATTATCGGCTGATTATCGACTGTCTGCTCAATCTTCCCCTGCTTTATTGGGCGTCGGAGGAAACCGGCGATAACCGCTATCGCGATATTGCAGAGAAACATATCCATACGGCAGTTGCCAATGTGATTCGCGAGGACTATTCTACATGGCATACGTTTTTCTTTAATATGGAAACCGGCGCGCCCGACCACGGCGCAACATGTCAGGGATACCGCGACGGTTCTGCGTGGACCAGAGGGCAGGCGTGGGGGATTTATGGAATGGCGCTTGCATATCGGTATACGGGGCGTGAAGAATATATTGATATTTTTAAACATGTGACAGAGTATTTCCTTTCGCATATGCCGGAAGATTTAGTGCCCTATTGGGATTTGGAATTTACTTCGGGTAACGAGCAGCCTAGAGATTCTTCCAGCGCGTCCATTGCAGCGTGCGGAATGTTGGAAATGATAAAGTATCTGCCAGAGAGTGAAAGAGGTTATTATGTTACAGTTGCCAAACAGTTGATGAAAGCACTTTATGACAGGTGTGTCGTAAAAGATTATAAGCAGTCAAATGGTCTGGTACTGCATAGTACATACTCAAATCATTCCCCTTATAATACCTGCAATCATTATGGCGTGGACGAATGTAATTCATGGGGCGATTATTTTTACATGGAAGCTCTGACAAGATTAATGAAAGACTGGAATCCGTACTGGTAACAGAACATGGAATCCGAAAGGAGTGACAGGAGTTTGAGAACGATTTTTTCATATGATAGTCCGGTATGGAAATTTGTGGGGCGTTTGATAGATTTTCTTGTCCTGACATTGTTGTGGTTTGTTACATCATTGCCGATTATTACGATTGGCACGGCGACGACGACCGTCTATTATATAACCCTGAAAATGACGGAGGATCAGGAAGAATATCTGATACGAATGTACTTTAAAAATTTCGCAAAGCTGTTTAAACAGACTACGAAGGTCTGGCTTATGGTCTTAGCGGTAGGGGCGGTGCTTTGCGGGGACTTCTATATATGTATGCGTGTTCAGACTCCTGTCACTACAATGCTTATGGCGGCGTTTTTTCTGATAACCGTTGTGTTTCTTATGACGAGCGCATATTTGTTTCCGGTGATGGCGTGGCTGGACGGCAATATTGCGGCGTACTTAAAAGCAGCCTTTTATCTTTCGATAAAATATTTGGGCTGGACAATTTTAATTCTTGTGATAGCGGTATGTTTGATTGCTTTAGGAGTATTTGTATTTTGGCCGCTGTTGTTGATTGTGGTAGGGTTGACTGCGTATTTGCAGTCGTTGATTTTTCGTCAGATTTTTAATAGGCAGTGATTGGGTATAGATGTTGTATAAAAGGGGAAAAGGTGGAGATTATGTTTTCAATCAAGGTTTTAAAGAATAACGGAGAGACAAAGTTTGTTGCCCGTGGGGAGCGCGAAGTGTATCTGACGGTTACTTCTGCTTATGAAGAGGGAGATAGGATTGTATTGGAATATTCAGGAGAGCCGCAATACTTTTGGTTTCAGGCAGATGATGCGTTGGGGGCGGCTTTGATTTATGTGACGGGCAATGTGGAATTTAAAGTGCCGTTTGGAGAGTTAAAGACCGGTTATTCCCCGAAAGCGTTCGCGGGGAACTGCCATTATATATGCGCACGCAAAGCAGCGGCGGAAGAAATTTACGCATATCGCAATCAAGCGCTCAACGTCTACGATAATCATGAAAATACAAGTTCGTATCCGCATGCGTCCGCCAATGTGGAAACGAGGAACGAAGCTGTTTTTGCAGCGCGGAATGCGATTGACGGCGTGAAGGCAAACAGTTCTCATGGACAGTGGCCTTATACTTCATGGGGTATCAACCGCAATCCTGACGCCGCGTTTAAGTTAGAGTTCGGGCGTCCCGTTGAAATAGATAAGGCGGTGGTTTATCTTAGAAGCGATTTTCCGCATGATAACTGGTGGAAGGAAGTTACGCTTGAGTTTTCTGATGGCAGCAGTATTACGACAGAACTGGAAAAAAGGGCGGACGGACAGGTGATTAGCTTTGAGAAAAGGGTTGTCACATGGCTTGAGTTTAAGAAATTAATTAAGGCGGAGAAGGAATCGCCGTTTCCAGCGTTGACGCAGTTGGAGGTATATGGTGTGGTGACGCGGGATTGAGATTGTTTGTAACAAAAAGGGAATGATGTGAATGAATCTAAATGAGACTGCATATTTAAAAGCATTCTGGAATGAGATTGTTGAGGAAGGCGAGCGTCTTAGGAATGAAGAGATGCCCGCGCTTTCTGATGATGAATTTTTTCTTTATCACAAGACTGGAAATAGATTGATTTATGAAAATGTTTATTTTACGCGCAGGAAATATCTGACGGTGTTTGGGATTCTTGCGGAGTATGGCAAGAGGCAGGAAGATATTGATAAACTGGATAGTGTGATTGATTCTGTGTGCAGGGAGCGTTTTTGGGCGCTGCCCGCACATGTTGATTTTGATAATTTAGATGAAAAGACGATAGATTTATTTGCGGCGGAGACAGCGCAGACATTGGCGGAGATTTTAATCATCATGCGCGATAAGCTGCGCCCGGAAACTGTGGCGCTTGCCAAGCAGGAAATTATGGACAGGGTGCTTGCACCTTTTTATAACGCGAAACCGCCTTATATTGATTGGGAGACAAACTGCAGCAACTGGTCTGCGGTGTGTGCAGGCTCAGTCGGTATGGCGGCGATTTATATGTATCGTATGGGCGCGTTGTCTGCAGAGTGGAAAGAGCTTTGTCTTAAGCGAGTATACAATGCGCTGCAATGCTATCTTAGCGGCATGGAGGACGATGGCGCGTGTACGGAAGGCTTAGGTTATTTTTCTTATGGAATGAGTTATTATACTGCGTATGCGCAGCTTTTATATGAAGAAACTGAAAAGAACATGGATTTAATGCGGCAGCCGAAATGTGAAAAGATTGCCGCTTTTCAGGAAAAATGCTATTTTGGACAGGGCGTGTCGTTAAGTTTTTCGGACGGAAGTTGTAATGAGCGTTTTCTGCCGGGCTTGACGGCTTATCTGACGCATTGTTTCCCAGAGGTTAAGACGCCGGATTATGCGGCGGCAAGATTTTTTCATGATGATAACTGTTACCGCTTTCTGCCTAATGAGCGGAATATCAGATGGCTGTTAGAATACGGCGGACGGCAGGAGCAGACACAGACAGCAGGTTCGATGGTTTGTGATTTATTGCCGTCGGCACAGTGGCTAATATGCAAAGACTCTCAGGGCAATGGCTTTGCAGCAAAGGGCGGTCATAATGATGAAAACCATAACCATAATGACGTCGGGCATTTTTTGTGCGTCTATAATGGTGAAATGCCGTTGACGGATTTAGGGGCGGGGGAATATACAAAGGACTATTTTCATGAGGGACGATACCAAATTCTCTGTAATCGCTCGCTGGGGCATTCTGTGCCGATTATTAATGACGCTGAACAGTGTGCGGGGAAAGAATACCATGCGGATTCTTTCGAGTGGAATGAGGATAAAAAAGAACTGGAAATATCTTTTGCGAGGGCATATCCGAAGAAGTGTATTGACCGGATTAGTCGAAAAATACATATGGAAGATACGGCGGGGTTAGAAGACACAGCAAATTTAGAAGATACAGATGGTTTGCAAATTTGCGTTAGGGATTGTTTCGCCATTTCTAAGCAGACGAAGAAAATCACGGAGAATTTGATAACGCCTTTTAAGCCCCGAATTATATGTGTAGAGAATGGGGAAACGGAACAGGCGATTGAGAATGAAAAATCAATGCAAGTTAGCGAAAGGGAAAGGCAAAGAAGAATATACCGGATAGGAATAGAAGGACAAAAAAGTGTATGCCAAATAGAAATAGAAGGACAGAAAAGTTTGTGCCGGATAGAAATAAAGGTCTGTGGAAGCGATGAGGATAAGAATAAGGGTAAGGAGCAATCGGTATCTGGACTGCGGATTGTGCCAAAAGAACATTTTCTGCATGACGGAAGTAAGACAATGGTGTATCTGATACAGTGGGACGTGGAATTTGAAGGAGTGCAGAGCGTGGAATGTGTGATGAGAATTACTGTCACGAGTTTCGCCTAAGTGAACAAAAACGGGGCTCCATGCCTGAAAAGAGGTAAGTCGCCCCTTATTTTGTTCACTTAGGTGAAACTCTGGTTACTGGAATAAGAAAGGAGAATAAGCATGGTATTTCAACCTAAAACACTTGATTACGAATTAAGTTCGTATACGGGACTAACCCGCCAGAGCTGGATTGAGGCGGGAGAATATTTACTGCAGGGTATTTTTAAGAATATTAAAGATTTCACAAATCCTGTCGTTATGCCAAGAAAAGAGACTAAGATAACGTATCCGCACAGCGAGGACGCGGTAGGAGAAAAGAAAGCGGAATATTTCGAGGGGCTTGCGCGCTCGTTTTTCATTGCGGCGCCACTTATTCATGAAAATCCTCAATTGGAGATAGCGGGATATAAAATCCGCGATTATTATAAAAGCCATGTGCTGCGTTCATGTACGGAGAGCGATTCCTTGTGCGTGGGAACATATAATGAATTAAAACAGCTTGCCGGTAAAGATAATCCGTTTGCGACATTCCAACAGACCGTGGAAACCTGCGCGCTTGTGATTTGCCTGTGGCTGTGCAAGGCGGAAATATGGGATACCTATACTAAGGAAGAAAAAGACCGTATTGCCGGATTTTTAATGGACTATGCAGAAGGCAATACAGTGCCGCAGAATTGGCGTTTATTTAATATGCTTGTTTTGGCGTTCTTAAATATGGAAGGGTATGAGATTGATAAAGAGATAATGCGCGAACACGCCGCCCATATTTTGAATTATTATGCCGGTCAGGGCTGGTATCGCGACGGGCATTCTTTTGATTACTATTCCTGTTGGGCGTTCAACGTATATGCGCCGTTGTGGAATCTGTGGTACGGATATGATAATGAGCCTTACCTTGCCGCCCAGTTTGAAAAAAATTCAAATGAGTTGATGAAGACTTACGGAGACTTTTTTGACAGAGACGGATTTACAAATATGTGGGGTAGGAGCAATATTTACAGGAACGCCGCTACAAGTGCTTTTGATGGAAATATGATGCTTAAAAATACGGTGGTAAACGCCGGACTCGCGCGGCGGATTTGTTCAGGCTCTTTATTGCAATTTATGACGCGGGAAGATTTTTTATATGAAGGCGTGCCGACGCTGGGATTTTACGGACAGTTTACGCCTTTGGTGCAGGGGTATTCCTGCGCGGAATCGCCGTTTTGGTTAGGAAAAGCCTTCTTGTGCCTGCACCTTCCTAAAGACCACCCTTTCTGGACAGAAAAAGAAAACAACGGCACATGGGAAAAACTGTCAGCGGGCGAGGTGAAAGTGACGACATTGAACGGACCGGCGTTGTGCTTTTCTAATCATGAAGCAAACGGAGAGACAATCCTACGTACAGGAAAAGTGGTAAAACAAAAAGACGACCGTCATGGTATGTGGAATTATTCAAAACTGTGTTTTAATACGAAATACCCGTGGGAGTCTGCGCCGATTGTGGACGGGCGGCAGATTGACTATATGGAGTCGCAGCAGTATGTACTCCATGACATTACATCGGATACTTATGAAAATGCCAATGTGACATTCTGGCATGGGGAAAAAGACGGCGTGCTGTACCGCAGGCAGTTTTTTACCTATTGCTTAGAGCAGGAGTGTCACTGGATTCAGGCGATGAATCTGGCTGACTTTACAGTACCGTATGGAATTATGCGCGTGGACAGAACACGTTTCTTCAAAAAGCCTATTGCGCTGACGCTGGGAGCTTACGGTTTCCCCGATAACAGTACGGAGATTATCAGGAAGTCCGACAGTGGCGCTCAGATGGCTGCGGCAATTATTTTAAAAGGACACGACTTTACCGGACGCGAAAAACAGCTTGCCATGACAATATATGACGGCTGGGAAGATTTGAACGTAGTCCGTAGTACCGGAACAAATCCTGATTCTGAACACTCGGTTATTGTATATGCTTCGATGAAAAGGGAGAAACAGAATCGCTACGAACAGAGCGTTTTGATATCGCAGGTTATTACTAAGGAAGAACTTGCGGATTTTACCGAGGAAGAACTTTTTCCGATAGAAAGGATTGTTTATACGGATAAAGAAAACTGCGGCGGGTATGGCGTGGTGCAGATAGTGTTGAAAAATGGGACGGTAAAGAAGGTTGACTTTGATGAGATGGAAGGCGGGTTGATGGTGTAAAGAAGTTTTGCTGCATAAAATCGAGACATTCTTGTGTTGTGAAAAATGCCTTCATCATATATACTAATAACTAGAGAAGTGATTACCGACTTGTATAATAAAAATGATTATTTGCTAGAGACAGATTTGTTAAATGAAAAGGAACGGAAATATTATGAATGATGCAGACGGAATGAATTTATGAACAAGATTGCGTTGAATAGTTTTTCAAGTTTTGACATTGCAAAAAGTGCGTCAGATGATGATACAGAATTAATTGCAAATGGTTTTTCTCCGAGCAGATTAGGAAGTATGGATTTGCGTTTAGGGGGAAGGAGTGTTTGATTGGGTAGTTATGTTTTTCTAATTATGTTATATTATGTTTGGCTATTATATCTGGTTCAGCTTTTTTTCAATATACCAGCGGATAATTCCAACATATGGCTCCATATATTCGCTTTGCACTGAATATATCCTCTGCATCTTTTCCAAAAAAATCCTCTTACTTTTCTTATCTTTATACGGATGCAACATTTGCTGAAATTTTCTTAAAGCCGTCTTTCTTCCCAGTAATGGCGCACCGTTTTCATAGTTTAAATTCAGGCATTCGTGAATATCCTGCTCAGGACTCGTATATCCTGAATGATTTCTGCCAACACTGTCACAATATTCAAATTTATATTTAGTAGTATCAGACGAATGTATTTCTCCGCTATTATTATAATAGATTCTGTTCATGTCCGATTTATTTAATGGATTAATAAAAAGTGGTCTGTTTTCTTTCTTTGTATCGCATGATCGCGCCTGAACTGGTCCGCCCTCACCACCTCTGCACACTGCAAGCAGATTATGATAATCCAGTTCATTTTCCTGTGTCCTAGCTTCAAAATGCTCTATTTTTATATCTTTTGTATCAGAAATTCGCTTCATACAGTATGCACAAAGGTGTCCCTGTTCTTTTAACAGAGATTCCCTAAGCTGTTTTTTCACATCTGAATCCATGTCATCAAATCTGGCGTTTATTTGATTTCTGTATTCTAATAAAAGATTTGGTTCAGATTTCTTTTGAATATAAATCATATTCTATCCTCTCTCTTGCTCTACATCTAAAACCATCTGATTCTCAATGATTCCACTTGCATTTTCTCCCATAATTTTTTTCATTTTATTGAGTATGGTCTTTGCTAAATTATAATTCTCATCATCAATTGCCTGTTCAAACTCATGCTGCATTCTTATAACCTCATCTGGTCGTACATTGGTATCCATTACTTCCTTCAATATTTCTTCAACCGTTCTGCCATAAGTCATATCCTGTGGCTGGTAAATTTTATTTTGATTTAAAACCCATATATATTCTTTGGGAACATTAAGCAAAATACTGGGCGAATGAGTAGTTACAATAAACTGTATATTGGGGAATATACTCATTAAGTTACTCATAATTCTCTTTTGCCATGCTGGATGTAAATGCAGATCTATCTCATCAATTAAAACAACACCGGGAGTTTCTAAAACCTTGTCCAACAGATTCGGATTTAATAATGCCATACGGTATGCAATGTCTGCTACCAGGCTTATAGTGCCTTTTTCCCCATCACTTAACATTCTTACAGGAAATTTTTCTGCATTATTATAATGATAAATATAAATTTCCAGCTCATGACTTCTTACATCATATGCAAACTTTATATCCATCACAGAACTGTCTACATTCAGATAACATTTACGAAGGGCATTTTTAACTGCATCCAGTTCTGCAACTGTTGTTCCCTCCTGTAACTGAATATAGGTCATTTCTTCAAACCACTGCATCATTTGTTTTTCATTTGATTCTGCAGCAATACAATCCATATAACCCATCTGTCGGTTCAGTTTTTCACCCTTTTTATATTTTGTGCGGTTTCTTTTTTGCAACCATAATCTTCCTGTTCCATAATATGCAACTAAAGGCAAAACGCACGTTATATCTCCAGAACGCACTCTATTTTGTAATGTTTTGGCATAATCCGCTATGAGTTTTACATTTCCATGAGTAGTACGGCGCTCCTTTCCATTTAATTCCCTTTGCCATGATATTATAGTTCCTGAAGAATTTTCTATTTCATTTTTCTGCTCCATAATCCCTTCAGCATATATTTCTACTGGGAATTGTTCCTGTGGCTCTACACGGCTGCCAACACAAAACATTTTATAATGTGCATCTTCCGGCAAAATGTAATTGCTTTTTATACCATCAAAACCCGTCAGGTATCCGCCCAATGCGACTGCTAAGGCATCAAGGATTGTGGATTTTCCTGCCCCATTAATTCCTACTAAAATATTGCATTTAGGGTGTAACTGCATTTCCAGGTTTTCAAAACATCTAAAATTTTTAACTCTTAACCGTTTAATCCTCATTCCTGATTCCTCCATAGGAAATATGCATGTATTGATTTTAGTATAACATGAGCATTCACATTATTCAACTTGAACAAACCATGAATTAAGTTCTCTGTCTTCTTGCGTCTAATATATTGTATTATGAAATAAAAATGTAGGGTTAAAATATAGGAAATAGCAAAAAGAAGGAATAGGCTGATATGAAAAAGGTAAAGTATATCGAAAAAACACAAAAATGATGGAAAGAACAACGATATAATGATATAATATGGAATATATTGGAGAGTGTTGATGATATTTCAGAATTTTCAAAAGACTGAGGAGGAAATAAGGCGTGGCGGCAAAAGCAAAGATAAAAGAAGTTTCTATGGAAGAAGCTTTATGGAAATCCGCAGACAAATTAAGAGGTTCCGTAGAACCGTCGGAATATAAGCATGTGGTATTAAGTTTATTTTTCCTGAAGTTTGCAAGTGATAAATTTGAGGCACAGAGAGCAAAAATCATTGCTGACGGCATGGAGAAATTCGTGGATAACATTGCTTTTTATACAAAAGACAATGTGTTTTATCTGCCGCCGGAAAGCAGATGGTCTTATATCATGGAAAATGCCAAGCAGGATGATATTGCCTTAAAGATAGATACAGCGCTTTTTACGATTGAAAAAACGAATCCAATCTTAAAAGGCGCTTTGCCGGACAATTATTATTCACGCTTACAGATAGATACAATGAAATTGGCATCATTATTAGATGAAATCAATAAGATTGATACTACAAAGGATAAAGAGAATGATATTATCGGACGTATGTATGAATATTTCTTGAGTAAATTTGCCATTGCCGAAGGAAAGGGCAAAGGAGAATTTTATACGCCTAAAACGATTGTAAATTTAATAGCGGAATTGATAGAGCCTTATGATGGCACCCTGTATGATCCGTGTTGCGGTTCGGGCGGTATGTTTGTGCAGTCCATGAAGTTTATCGAGGCGCATCATGGGAATAAAAAGAAAGTTTCTATTTATGGACAAGAGTATACAAATACAACATATAAGCTGGCAAAGATGAATCTGGCAATTCGGGGTATATCGGCAAATCTGGGAGAGATGGCGGCAAATACATTTACCAATGACCAGCATAAAGATTTGAAAGCTGATTACATTATGGCAAATCCGCCGTTTAATCAGAAAGAATGGCGCGCTGCCGATGAGTTGATAGATGATGCAAGATGGAATGGGTATGAAGTGCCGCCTACAAGTAACGCGAATTATGGCTGGATATTGAATATTGTATCAAAAATGTCTAAGAATGGGGTAGCAGGATTTTTGCTTGCGAATGGCGCATTATCTGATGATGGAACAGAGTTAAAAATCAGACAGAGGTTGATTGAGAATGATTTGGTGGAAGCAATCTTGATTTTGCCAAGAAATCTGTTTTATACGACTGATATAAGCGTGACGCTTTGGATTCTGAATAAGAATAAAAAAGAGCGTATCGTGGATATGAATGGAGTAGAGAAGCATTATCGGAATAGGGAAAAAGAAATACTTTTTATGGACTTACGGCAGATAGGCAGTCCGTATGAGAAGAAATATATAGAATTGACAGAAAAAGATAGAGAAAAAGTAGTAGAAACGTATCATAACTGGCAGCAGGCAGGATATGAGGATACATACGAAAATATACCGGAATTTTGCTATTCGGCAAGGTATGATGAAGTGGCAGAAAAAGGATTTACACTTGTGCCAAGCAGATATATTGAGTTTGTGAATAGGGACGAAAATATTGATTTTGATGCCAAAATGAAAACTTTGCAGGCGGAATTGAAAGACTTGTTGCAGCAGGAAGAGAAATCGAAAGCGGATTTGCTGAATGTGTTTAAGGAGTTGGGGTATGAAATCGAATTATAAATTAGGAGATATTATTGATGCAATTGATAATAGAAATACTGATTTGAGTTGTAGCAACCTAAAAGGTTTAAGCATGATAAAGGAGTTTCGAGAATCTACTTCAAATATAGTAGGAACAGATTTAAGTAAATATAAAATTGTCAAACATAATCAGTTTGCAGTTGATTTTATGTCAGCAATACGAGTACATAAAATGCCAATAGCGCTAAACGTTTCATATGGAGATATATTAGTTTCCCCTGCTTATATGGTTTTTAAAGTAAAAGACGAAAATATAATTTTGAGTGAATACCTTATGATGTGGTTTTCACGCCCTGAGTTTGACAGATACGCAGATTTTAGGAGTGATGCAGCAATACGTGGAGGATATGGTTGGAATGAATTGTGTGATACATATATTTCAGTTCCAGATATTAATGAGCAGAGAGAAATTGTGAAAAGCTATAAGATAATAGCAAATAGAATTTTACTTAAAAAAAAGATAAACGATAATTTGGTTGCTTTGACAGATATAATATTTTCAAAAGTGTTTTTGAAAAATAAAGTTGAAAATTCGGTTGTTTTTACTGATATTGTGCAGCTTATGGGCGGGGGTACACCCAAGACTGATGAAGAACGTTTTTGGAATGGAGAAATTTTATTTTTTACGCCTAAAGATGTATCAGATTCACCATTCTGTATAACCACCGAAAAACATCTAAGTGATAATGGTCTGGAGAATTGCTCTAGTCAATTATATCCAAGATATACTACATTTGTAACTTGTCGTGGGACTGTTGGAAATTTATCTATAGCAGGTGTTCCTATGGCAATGAATCAGTCTTGCTATGCGTTGAAAGGAAAAAACGGATATCCACCGTTTTTTGTATATTCTTTCACACGATATGTCATAACGACAATGAAGAAAAAAGCATCGGGGGCTGTATTTAGTGCATTGGTTACAAGAGATTTCGAGATAGAAAAAGTTTTTGAACCTGATATTAAAAATGCTCTTGAATATCAATCTTGTGTAACACCGCTTTTTGATGAGATTTTATCTAATACAAAGGAGATGCAAATTTTAACTGAACTTTCACATGTGTTGCTGGCAAGATTAATTAGCTAAATCGTAATTAATGGAGAAAAATATGTCATTAACAGATATTATTCAAATTATCATTGGAAGTTTGTCATTAATAGCAACCATAGCCGTTTCGTTTTCAATTTATTGGTTACAGTTGCGCCACGAAAAAGAAATACAAAAAGTGACCAAGACACAAGAACATAAAGAATTAGAAGAAAAGGCAAAATTGTTTTTGATAGATAATGAGGCAGAACGTGATTATTTACCTTGGTGTGTTATTGCAGCAAATATTCATCGTCTTGATAAACATACAAGAGAAATTTATAATGCCTTTTGTCGTTGTCCCGAAAAATTGAGAAATGAAATATTGAAACAGGCAGGATTTGAAATGAAGTCAATTAAAGAGCAAATATGGGTTAATGATTGTATTGAAGCATTGAAAAAGGATATTAGAAAATATAATCTTGGGAGAGATTATTTATATGAAGGGGCAAAATATTTTCATAGGAGCTATGAACGATATCGAAATTTGAAGTGGAATGATACCCCAAATGTTTTTGAACCAATTTGTAAAGACAATCCCTTTAGGTCTCCCTTCGGGATAGACAAACTAGACATTGGTAGTTATATTGGTGAATACTTTTACTATTTTGTAGATAAGCGAATTGACTTGAAGGAAGATGAACCGCTTGCTCCAATAGATTATGCGTGGAACTCTCAGAACTTGGCTAATGCTGACGAAGAAATTGTATGTATGTGGATAATGGAGATGATACAAAATATTGCGATTATCATTTGCAATAGGAATGGCAATGAAAAAACAAATAGAGAAATATTAGAATCTGCAGATGCACAAGTGGAAACCTATGAAGACAAATATTATGCAACATTATTGGCACTTTATAATGCTTATTATGTAAAACCAATAAATAAGAAAAAAGTATCCCATAGAAAGAAAAAGCAGAAAAGCAGGGAGTGAACACAATGACGAATTTCAACGAACACGCATTAGAACAATCTATCATAGAACTTTTGCAAAACAAAGGCTACATACATCAAGCTGGAAATGGGCTGGTTCGCGAAAAGTCGGAAGTGCTGTTAGTAGACGATTTGAAGGAATACCTACGCACTCGATACGCTTCTGACGGATTGACAGAAAGTGAAATTAACAGCATTATACTCTCTTTGCGTACTGCGGGCGGAACTTTGTATGAAGCCAACAAAGCAATAATGTCTATGATAATAGATGGGTTTGTGTTCAATCGGGAGGACAGGGATAAGAAGGATATTTTTATCGAATTACTAAATTATGAAGAACCCGAAAAGAACATTTTTAAGATAGTAAACCAATTAGAGATAGAAGGATATAATTATCAGGTTCGTATTCCTGACGGCATTATTTATGTGAATGGACTTCCGCTTGTAGTATTGGAATTTAAGACTGCCATACAGGAAAACACAACCATTATGGCTGCTTACACCCAATTAACAGTTAGATATCAAAGAGATATACCGGAACTTTTCAAATATAATGCGTTTGTGGTTATCAGCGATGGCGCAAACAGTAAGTACGGCACATTGTTTACACCATATGAGTTTTTCTATTCGTGGAGAAAAGTCAATGACGACAATAAAGAAACGGACGGTATCAATTCTTTATTCACTATGATAGACGGCTTGTTTGCAAGGGACAGACTTCTTGCCGTAGTAAAGAACTTTATCTATTTTCCCGATTCTACAGATAGCGATGCGAAAGTGGTATGCCGTTATCCGCAGTTTTTTGCAGCCAATAACCTGTATGAAAATGTTAAGGTACATATGAAGCCGAATGGCGATGGCAAGGGCGGAACTTATTTCGGAACGACAGGATGTGGGAAAAGTTATACCATGCTTTTCCTTACCCGTATGATTATGAAAAGCAGTTATTTCAAAAGCCCCACGATTTTGATTATTACTGATAGAACAGATTTGGACGACCAGCTTTCCAAACAGTTTGTTGCGTCTAAAAAGTTTATTGGAGATAATAATATCATAAGCATTGAGTCAAGGGACAAGCTTCAAGAAGAATTGCGCGACAAGCCAAGCGGCGGGGTATATCTGGCTACAATCCAGAAGTTTACGGAGGATACCCGGCTTTTGACAGACCGATATAATGTTATCTGCATTTCTGATGAAGCGCACCGTTCGCAGATTAACCTTGATATGAAGGTGAAAATTACAGATGATAGGGTAAATAGAACTTATGGTTTTGCCAAATATCTGCATGATTCTTTGCCGAATGCAACTTATATCGGCTTTACAGGCACGCCGATTGATGCGACCGTGGAAGTGTTTGGAAATATTGTAGGACACCCGTATACTATGACGGAAGCAGTTAAAGATGAAATCACAGTAAACCTTGTTTATGACGGGCGTGCAGCAAAAGTAACATTACGCGAGGACAAGCTGCGCGAAATTGAAGAGTATTACGATAAATGTGCCAGTCTGGGAACTTCTGAAGAACAGATAGAGGAAAGCAAGAAGGCAGTAGCGCACTTAGATGCCATTATTGGCGATCCTGACAGGCTAAAGGCAGTAGCAAAAGATTTTGTGGCGCATTATGAAAAAAGGGTAGAAGAAGGCTCAACGGTAGCGGGCAAGGCAATGTTTGTATGTGCAAACAGGCTGATAGCTTATGCCTTTTACTTGAATTTGATAGAACTACGTCCGGAATGGAAGGAAAAGAGAAAAGCTCCAGAGGGCGTTGAACTAACAGAGAAAGAAGAAAAGGAATTAAAACCCATAGAGAAAGTCCGCCTTGTTATGACAAGAAATAAAGATGATGAAAAAGAACTTTATGAGATGTTAGGCACAAAAGAAGACAGGAAGGAATTGGACAGGCAGTTTAAGAATGTGAAATCCAATTTTAAAATAGCGATTGTGGTAGATATGTGGCTGACGGGATTTGACGTGCCATGCCTTGATACGATTTATATTGATAAACCGATTCAGCAGCATACGCTGATACAGACAATTTCCAGAGTAAACCGCGTCTATGAGGGCAAGGACAGGGGATTGATTGTCGATTACATCGGTATCAAGAAAAATATGAATATTGCGCTTCGTAAATATACAAATTATGAAAAAGAGGAATTGGATGATATTAGTCAGGCGCTAACGATTGTACTGAATCAGCTTGAAGTATTAGACCAGATGTTTCATAACTTTAATTCAAATGATTATTATGAAGGAAGTCCGGTTGAACAATTAAGCTGCCTAAATAGGGCGGTGGAGTATGTCCAGCTGACACAGGACTTGGAACTTAGGTTTATGGCGGCGGTGCGTAAAATGAAACAGGCATTTAATTTATGCAGCTCAAGCGAACAGTTTACGGATAGTGATATTGAAAAACTGCATTTTTATCAGGCAGTGCGCTCAGTATTGTTTAAATTGACAAAGGGGGAAGCGCCGGATACTTCTCAGATGAATGCCAAAGTTCGCAAACTGCTTGACGAAGCAATACAGTCTGACGGCATTGAAGAATTGTTTGAAACGGGAAAGCATATAGACGTTGACATTTTCAGTGATGAGTATATGGCGCGGATTGAAAAGATTAATATGCCTAATACCAAAATAAAGGCTTTGCAGAGATTATTGTCTTGTGCTATTGAGGAGTTTAAAAAGGTAAATAAAATTAAAAGTATTGAGTTTGCCGAGAGAATGAAGGCGGTTGTTGATACTTATAATAATAGAAGAAAAGATGAAGCTTTTGCAAATGAGGTGCTTGATGATGTGGCAAACCAGCTTGCAGATTTAATACACGAATTAAAAACAGAAAGAAACTCTTTTAAAGAGATTGGAATTGATTATGAGGAAAAAGCTTTTTATGATATTTTATTTGCGGTATCAAGAAAGTATGAGTTTGAATATCCAAAAGACAAGATGATAGAATTGTCCAAAGAGATTAGGATAGTGGTAGATGATAAGGCGAAATATACGGATTGGTCTACCAGAGAGGATATCAAGGCAAATCTACAGGTGGATTTGATTATTTTGCTGGATAAATATGGTTATCCGCCGGTTACGATTGATGATGTTTATAAAGAAGTGCTGGAGCAGGCGGAGAATTTTAAGAAGTATGCGAAGTGAGGTAGTAATGCAGAACGATAAAATGGTAAAGAATTTTTAGAAGTGCTTTCAGATGATGAAAGAAAGTTTTTGTAGGTTTCAGAGCAGTTGGAGGAGAATAGATGGATAATAAAAATGAAATAATAGGTACGAATCAGTCTTTAGATATGTTAATTTCAGATTCTATTGAATTAATCCAATATGCGAGGCAAATTACTGCAAAACAGGTAAATTTGGTGCAGTTAATGACTTACTACTCACTTGGAAAATGGATTGTTGAGGAACAGCAGGAAGGAAGCGGACGGGCAAAATATGGAAAGCAGGTTTTGAAAAAGTTATCAGAAAGCCTTACAAAAGAATTTGGCAGAGGATTTTCTGAAACCAATTTGGAGTATGCTAGAAAATTTTATCTCATATATGCAGACCGAATTTCCCAGACACTGTTTGAGAAATTTGCAGTTAAAAAATCCCAAACAGTGTTTGAGGAATTGGATAAGGAACAACCGTTTATTGTTTCATGGTCACATTATTTGCAACTTATGCGGATTGAAAATGAGGACGAACGAAAATTTTATGAGATAGAATCCGCAAAATCAAATTGGGGAATACGCACGTTGCAGAGACAATATAATTCGAGCCTTTATGAAAGACTGGCTTTGAGTCGAGATAAAGATGAAGTAATGAGATTGGCAAAAGAAGGCAATGTTATCACAAAACCGCAAGACATTGTGAAACAGCCGACTGTGCTTGAATTTCTTGGCTTAGATGAAAAAGCGAAATATGTAGAATCTGATTTGGAGACTGCAATTATCAATAAATTACAAAAATTTTTATTGGAATTGGGTAAAGGCTACTTATTTGAAGCAAGGCAGAAACGATTTACATTCAATGAAGATAACTATTATGTGGATCTCGTGTTCTATAATAGACTGTTACGATGTTATGTGCTAGTAGATTTGAAAATTGATAAACTTACGCATCAAGATTTGGGACAGATGTTGATGTATGTACATTACTATGATAGATATGAGAAATTGCCGGAGGAAAATCCCACAGTTGGAATTTTGTTATGTAAGGAAAAAGATGATGCCCTTGTAGAAATTACATTACCGGACGATGCTAATATCTATGCTTCGGAGTATAAATTATATTTGCCGGATAAGAAAGAGCTTCAGGAAAAATTAAAGGAATGGATAGAAGAAGGAACGGATTTGTAGATAATTCAAATTGCCTTAGATAATCTTAAGGCAAAGGAATAGTATTTTATCTTTTGATTATCTTTTGAAAATATTCAAAACTTAAGAAAAAGGTGAAGAAAACCTTGATTTTAGGTGATTTTTATCTTTTGACTATCTTTTGAAATTTAATATTATAAGTCTCTGCAAGTAAACAAAATTAGTATTTTATAATTTTAGTGGAAACATAAAAGTGGCGAGGTGAGATAAATGTGTCGATAATACCTAATAATTTTGTTAATGCTGTTGTGTTTGAAAAGAATAAAGCTGACCGGATGCGAGAATGATGATTGTAATATTTTAAAGGATGGATGAAAATGAATAAAACAAGTGTTAATAATATAGAGCGGCAGCAAAATCAAGAATCCCAGCAAATCGAATGGAAATGGTCATGGCAGGATGAGTTCCTAAAATGGCTTTGTGGATATGCTAATACAGAGGGCGGTATTTTATATATTGGGGTGAATGACGATGGTTATGTAGTTGGAATTGAAGATTCAAAAAGAATGCTTGAAAGCCTGCCTAATAAAATTAATGATAAGCTAGGGATTATAGCGAGCATCAATATTTATAAGGCAAATGGGGTTGAAAATATACGTTATGGAAAACATGTTCCTGAAAGTATTTCAGAGAAACTAATCAATCAATATGCGTGTGGAAAACTTAATGTTGAAATGATGAAAACTACCGATAAACGTTATAATTCGTTTGTGGAAATTGAAAGAGAGAATAAAATCTGGGAAGCGGAAGATGGTACAAGAGAATATATATCCATAGAAATTATCAGATATCCATTTGCCATTTCATGTGATGGGAAATATTATAAACGCTCTGGTTCGACATTGCGTGAGTTAAATGGTTTTGAATTGCAGAATTTTTTGCTGGAACGTGCCGGAAAAACATGGGATGCAGTTCCTATTCCGGATGTCAGCGTTTCAGATTTGAGTAAAGAGGCATTGGACGCATTTAGAAATAAAGCAGTTAAAAGTAACAGAATGACAGAGAGTGAAGCAAATGTTGACGATGAACTATTGCTGCGTAACCTAAAACTGTTTGATGGCGATTATTTAACCAGGGCGGCAATCTTATTGTTTCATTCGACGCCGGAGCGTTATGTAACCGGTTCTTATATTAAAATTGGTTATTTTTCAATAGTAGGGGCTTTTGGCGAAGATGCGGAACCGATAGAAGATTTGCAATATCAGGATGTTGTGGAAGGACCGATTCTCTTACAGGTGGATAAAGCGATTGAGCTGATTTTTACAAAATATTTTAAGGCATTAGTAGATTATGAGGGCATTCAGCGCACGGAAACCTATATGCTCACTAGAGCGATAGTTCGTGAGTTGTTGCTGAATGCAGTCAACCATAAAGACTATGCAACAGGAGTTCCGATTCAGGTGTCTGTCTATGATGACCGGATTGTAATATTTAACATGGGTTCTTGGTCAAAGCGCATACCTACGGATGAGCGGGTATATGAGAAACATGAATCCGTGCCGCATAATCCTAAAATTGCCGATGTTTCTTTTCGCTCAGGTGATGTGGAGTCATGGGGAAGAGGTTTTTTAAAGATAAAGGCAGAATGTAAAAAAGTAAATGCACCATTGCCGATTATAGATGCCGAAAATGGAGGCGTTTCAATTAATGCAACGGGCTGTGAAAAATATATGTCTATGCTAAGATACGGTCAGTATGGGCAAGTGGGAGTAGATGGCGTTTGGCGCAAAAAAGAAAATGTAAATAGAAAAAGCGGCGATAAAAAAGCGGCGATAAAAAGCGGCGATAAAAAAGCGGCGATAAAAAGCGACGATAAAAAAGTGACAAAAAAAACTCAAATGCAATATGATAAAATTCTTGCATTTATGGAAGAAGGAAAAGAGTATGGAATTTGGGATTTCTGCGCATTATTGGATCTGAAGGAAAGCCGTACAAAAGTGATTTTGCAAGGTCTCTCGGATTATATTGATATAGTTGGTAGTAACCGGAATAGACGATATGTGAAAAAATGAATGAGAACAAACATAAATAATATCACACCAAGAAAGGAACAAGGTTATCCATTAATGAACGACCACAATATAAACATCCGCGTAGCCAATCCAACCGACGCGGAAGAACTATTAGAAATATACACTCCATACGTAAAAGATACCGCGATTTCCTTTGAGCTTGTCGTGCCGACTGTGGACGAGTTCCGTCGTCGCATAGAGAATACACTTAAAAAATACCCCTACTTTGTAGCAGAGTGTGACGGCGAACTGTTAGGATATACATACGCCGCGCCGTTCAAGGAACGCGCTGCATATGACTGGTGTGTGGAGACGACGATTTATATAAGGGCGGATAAAAAGCGTGAGAAAATCGGGACGAAGTTATATGACGCTTTAGAAACGGCGTTAAAGAAGCAAGGCATACTCAATGCAAACGCCTGTATAGCATATACATACGAAGAGGACGAACATCTCACCAATGCCAGCGTATATTATCATGAAAAAATGGGTTATCGAATGGTGGGAGAGTTTCGGGAGTGCGGTTATAAATTCGGACGCTGGTATAACATGGTATGGATGGAGAAAATGCTTGGCGAGCATAAACAAAATCAGTCGCCGGTAAAGCCGTTTCCGGAGATTTGGCAGGTATAGGCAGATGAATTATGACTTAACACAGGGAAATATTATGAAAAAGCTGTTAAAGTTTGCTTTTCCAATCATGGTGGGAAATGTGCTTCAACAGCTTTATAATGTGGTGGATACTTTGATTGTCGGGCGTTTTTTGGGGGAAAACGCGCTTGCGGCGGTGGGCTCTTCTTATACGTTGATGGTCTTTGTGACGTCGATTATTTTAGGGCTCTGTATGGGTAGCAGCGCCTTTTTTTCCATGCAGTTTGGCAGGGGCGATTACAATAGGCTGGAAAAAGGAATCTATATGGCGTTTTTGATGATAGGGCTGGTTACGATGGCGTTAAATGCGCTGGTCTATGCGGGACTTCATGGTATCCTTGCATTTCTTCGCGTTCCAGCAGAAGTGGCGCCGCTTATGAAGGAGTATCTTTTATGGATATTTGCAGGAATTGCAGCGACATTTCTATATAATTTCGTCGCTAATTTTATGCGCGCTCTGGGGAACTCTCTGATACCGTTATGCTTTTTAGGCGTTTCGGCAGTTTTAAATATTTTTCTGGATTTATTTTTTATAAGGGTGCTTATGTGGGGAGTCGGTGGTGCGGCGGCAGCGACGGTAATCTCACAGTATACGGCGGGAATCGGCATTTTGCTTTATTGTGTGAAAAAATATCCTGAGGTACATATTAAGAAAGAAAACAGATGTTGGAGCAAAGATATCCTGAAAGAATTGATTGGTCTGTCATCGCTTACATGTCTTCAGCAGTCGGTGATGAACTTTGGCATTTTGATGGTTCAGGGGCTTGTCAATAGTTTTGGAGCCGTGGTGATGGCGGCTTTTGCGGCAGCAGTCAAGATTGACTCGTTTGCTTATTCGCCGGTGCAGGATTTTGGCAATGCGTTCTCAACATATGTGGCGCAGAATTATGGGGCGGGAAAAGACGAGAGAATCCGTAAGGGAATGAAAGACGCCGTCTTAAGCGCATTCTTATTCTGCGTAATTATTTCGACATTGGTAGTTGGCTTCGCTAAGCCGATTATGTCATGGTTTCTTGATGAAAACAGCGCGGAGGCGGTAACAGTAGGAGTCGGATATCTGCGCATTGAAGCGTCATTTTATTTTGGTATCGGATTATTATTTTTATTTTATGGATATTTCAGGGCGATAAATAAGCCCGGAATTTCAGTTATTCTTACTGTGATATCGCTTGGAACGCGCGTGTTGCTGGCGTATACTCTTTCAGCCATTGAAGGAATAGGCGTGACGGGTATCTGGCTGTCTGTGCCGATTGGCTGGTTCCTTGCCGACGCAGCGGGAACGTGTTTTTATATGCGCAGCCGCAGCAGGTCTAAAACATGACAAAAGTCATATCTAAAATATTTCTTTTTTCACTACCGTATCATATCTAAAATTGCTATGATGACATTGTAATTGCCAATCTATTTAAACTTAAACTCGTGGCAGCAAATAATAATTTAGCAATTACTTAAAATAGTATGTGAAGGAGACCGGTGATGGAAGAAGTAATCTTAAAAACCACTGACTTAATGAAAAAGTACAACAATAAGGTGGTTGTGGATAATCTTAATATTGAAATCAAAAAAGGAGAAATCTTCGGCTTATTGGGACCAAACGGCGCGGGCAAGAGTACGACGATGAACATGATATGCTCTATCGTGCGTCCGACGGCGGGAGAGATTGAACTGCTGGGGCGAAACCCGTGGAAGCAGAAAAAAGAGGTAATACATAAAATCGGTTATATTCCGCAGGAGCTTGCTATTCATGGCAATCTTAAAGCATGGGAAAACGTGGAACTGTTTACTTCTCTTTACGGAATAAAGGGACAGCAGTTGAAAAATGCGGTAAACGAGTCTTTGGAATATGTCGGGCTGCTAGAGCGCAGGCAGGAATTTGCGAAGAACTTTTCCGGCGGTATGAAAAGGAGATTAAATATAGCCTGCGCGCTGGGACATAATCCGGAGCTGTTGATTTTTGACGAGCCGACCGTGGGAATCGATCCGCAGTCCAGAAATTTTATTTTGGATAAAATAATGGAGTCGAATAAAAAAGGCGCGACAGTCATTTATACAAGTCACTATATGGAAGAAGTAGAGGCAATCTGCACTAGAATCGCCATTATGGATAACGGTAAGATTATTGCCTGCGGAACAAGCAAAGAGCTTAAAAAGCTTGTTAATGACGGTGATGAAAATATCACTTTGGAAGAAGTATTCCTGACGCTTACGGGTAAAAAACTGAGAGACTATGCGGAATAACAGATTGAAAAATTCGTAAGTTGAGAAACTATTATGGAATTAGAAGGGGTATGATTATTGATATGATTCGATATTTGATAAAAAATAATTTTAAACTTATGTTCCGCAATACATGGAGCGTGGTTGTTATGCTGCTTGGACCTATACTGGTTATCGCGGTATTATCCAGCGCGTTTGCGGAGCTGATGAAATCCTATGAGGGCGTCGATGAATTTGCCGTAGGATACAGAATACAGGGAAACGCAGTCGATGATATGGACATGGTAATTGACTCAGTAAAAGCCGCAGGAGAGGAAGCGGGCATTCTTTTTTATGAGTATCCGGAAGGTGAAGTTAAGGATATTATGGAAAAAAATGTGCTTGCGGGATTTGTGGAATTTAATGAAAACGAATATGTAGTGTATAAAAGTTCAGATTATGAGGTGGAAGGCATTACGCTTGAGTACTTTATGGATAAAGTGATGAATGCGGGCGTAAACGCGGCGCTGTTAGCGAGTGGGCAAAATATCGCATTACAAGCTAATGAGCAGAGTATCGCATTAAATGTCAATAAGCAGGTTAAAGAACAGGATACTGCATTACAAACGAAAGAGCTGGATATCGTATTGCCTATAAAAGAACTGGAGTTTATGCCTGCCATTGATTCAAAGGACTACTACGGCATAATTTATATTGTTTATTTTTGCTGGTGCGGAGTAATAGGCGCGACAGGTATTTTAAGCAATGAGAAAAAATACGGTATTGTGAGGAGATTTCAGGTATCAAATATTTCCGAATCACAAAATTATCTGGGAAAGTTTATCCCTATTATTTTGGCGGTATCAGCAGGCATGGCAATAGTAACGGGAATTACGATATTGCTTTATGGTATACACTGGGGCAGTCCGTTTATATCTGCATTTGTGGTCTTTATGATGATAGCGTCGGGAGCGGCGTTAGGCTTGATGCTTTATAATATTTCTGACAGTCTGGTAATTACAGTTATCTTGCAATTTACAATAGTCTGGTTTATGGGATTTTTCGGCGGCAGTTTTGAAACTTATATGTTTTCCGGCATATCGGATAAGCTGAAACATTTGTCGCCCATCTATCATGGCAATCGTGCATTGGTAGAGCTTTCTTGCATGGGAAGAAGCGATTATGTAGTAAGCGCTGTATGGTACTCTTTGGCAATCGTCGCGGTATGCTCTGTAATTGCTATAATGGCAGGCAGCATTAGAAAGAGAGGTAAGGCATGAGGACGTTAGTGAAAACCAGTCTTAAACTGTTGTTGAGAAATAAAGGCTTTTTGTTCTTTTTAATAGTTACGCCTATATTGTCGGCGTTTATCTTAAGCGTGAAAACGGACCATGCCGTGTATATTGATTCTGAAAAAGAGGTAGTGCTGGAATTAAAGGATTATACACAAAAGGCAGTCTATGTCGGGGATACGTCGGCTTGCATTATAAAAGTATATGATGCGTCCAATTCTGAATTGTCGGATTATGTATTAAATCAAACAGCGCAGTCAGGTATGTTTTCAATCTGTCGTGCAGACGTAAGCGGCATGAGTGATGAAGAAGTGGAAGAAAATGCTAAAAAGTCAGCTTTTGACGATAGGGTAGGAATGATACTTTATCTGAAAAAAGATTTTGATAAGGCGCTCTTAAGCGGGAATTGGGAACAGGGCGTAATGATATACGCCGTATCGGAAGATGAAAGACAGGAGCTATTTATAACGGAGCTTACGGATTTATTTGCAAGGATTAAACATGTTCAGAGTTTTACAGGTGATGATATAACTGCGATGTTAGAAATGCTTAATGGTATTCAAGACAGCCTGCCTGACAAGAAGGTGGTAAATCTTGCCGGAAAAGAAGAGCTGGAATTGACTAAACAGCAAATAAACCAGCATACTCAGATTGGCTACGCATTTGCAATTATTACTTTGGGATTTATCTTTTGCGGAGTCTGTGTAGCGCATTCCGTAATTGAAGAACAGAATAATAAGGTCTTTACCAGAATCATGCTGACGAAGTTAAAAAGCAGGGATTATTTTATCTCCAAATTTATAGTTGCGTTTGTAATCAGTATAATGCAGACGTTAGTGCTTGCGGTCTGCCTGCCGCTTATTCCCGGACTGGATATCGGCATGAGTATGCTTAGTTTCCTTATGATAATCTTTCTGCTCGGATTGATATTCAGCACTTTGAGTCTTTTGCTGGGGGTAGTGCTGGGAGATGTGATGAGTGCAAACTATGCGGTATTTGCAATTTGGAGTATCTCAGCGCTGTTATCAGGTTTATACTTCCCTTTGGATAATACGACGCAGGGTTTAAAAACGCTTTCTTACCTTATGCCGCAGAGATGGTTCATGGACGCGTCGGAATTATTATTAACAGGGGACAAAAGCGCCTATTCTATGGTATTATGTGTTACAGCCGCCTACTTAATTATAATTATCAGCGTAGGCGGCGTGGGGCTTAAGGCAAAGCGATACGAATAGAAAGGATAGGCGTATGGAAGAACGGTTCCGAGAGAGTTATTTTGTCTTGCTACGGATTGCATTATTGCTGACATTGGAAATATATATTGTTTTATCTCAGTCTGCATTGACAGGGGCGTCTGTAAAGATGCTCCTGCTTCTTGCGTTATATATCGGAGTGGCGGCGGGAAAAGAACTGGTGGAGAAAAAATATCAAATCCTGTTCTTAGTAATAGAGGGGATTTTATGGCTCGCAATCATGTTTACGATGGGAACGGCATTTGTTTTATTAGGCGTGTATTGGTGTTATGAAGCGTTGACATATTTCAGACCGCATATATTATGGTACTTTTTTCCACTAAGTCTGGCGTTTATACCAAGTGAAGTAGGCAGACCGGTGCAGTTGATAATAGCGGTTTTAATAGGAATCATATATTGTCAGCATGATTTCGTGGTGGAGTCCTATAGAAAGCAGACCAAAGAAGATACGCTTATGGAGCATACGCTTAAACACAGCATGGACCGAAGGGAACATGAGATGCAGGAAGAAGTGCGCAAAAGTTTATTGATGGCGGAAAATCAAATTTTGGAAGAACGGGCGGAGCTTTCGCAGACCTTACACGATAAGCTGGGGCATAATATTAACGGTTCGGTATATCAGTTAGAAGCAGTAAAAGTGTTGATGGAGAGCGAACCAGAGGCGTCTAAAAAAATGATACAGGCAGTAATCGACCAGCTGCGCAGCGGCATTGATGAGATTAGAGTCATTTTAAGAAAAGAACGTCCGCAGAAGTATAAGCTTGCCATGTCGCAGCTTGAGAAATTGTGCGAAGACTGCAGGACAAAAGGCGTGGAAGCGGAACTGACAACGGAAGGTGAAATGGGAGATATCCCGGAAAAGTATTTGGAAGTCATTCTGGATAATGCCTATGAAGCAGTATCTAATTCCCTGAAATATGCAAAGTGCAGCAGAATAAAAATCAGCGTGCATGTATTGAATAAAGTGATACGGTGCAGCATATCGGATAACGGTATCGGCTGTAAAGAGATAATCGACGGCATGGGAATTTCAGGCATGAGAAAAAGAATAAGGGAGATTAACGGCATTTTGGATTTTGAGACAGAGACGGGATTTACAATAAATATGCTGCTGCCATTATAGTAAGGTGCAAGTGAAATTTGCAGTTATGGACTTAGCAATTATTTGAAGGAAAGTATGCGAGAAAGGAAAATGATTAGTAGAATGGATAAGATAAAAATAATTATCGCGGACGACAGTGATTTTGTAAGGGACGGAATGCGGATTATACTGGACGTTGATGATGATTTTGAAGTAATCGGTTGTGCAAAAAACGGGCGCGAGGCAATCGAAATTGCTAAGACAAACGCTGCGGATATTTTTTTGATGGATATTCAGATGCCGGAGATGGACGGAATTGAGGCGACCAAATATATTGTGGAAAATAATCTGGGAAAAGTATTAATCCTTACCACTTTTGACGATGACGAGCTGGTGCAGAACGCCCTAAAAAACGGGGCAAAAGGCTATTTGATTAAAAATCATACGCCGGAGCATTTAAAGAATATGATAAAATCCGTGTATAACGGTACAGGGGTAATGGAAGAGACCATTTTGGAAAATCTCACGAAGAATACAGATATAAAAGCGAGCGTTTTTTCAGAAGAAGGATATACCGCGAGGGAGATGGATATTATCAAGGCTGTGGCGGAAGGTCTATCCAATAAAGAAATTGCGAACAAGCTTTTTATCACGGAAGGCACGGTGAAAAATTATATTACTTCAATTCTTGCCAAAGAAAATCTCTCGCACCGTACTGCGCTTGCCGTGTACTACCTTACAGGGAAGAAACAGACGTTAGATTAGAGGCACACTTTACGTTTACTCCTTATTGATGATATTGCTTCCGATAATGGACGGGTATTGCCATTGTCAATATCATCAAGTCCTTCTTTTATCAGACCATATAATTCAAAGCGGCTGCTCATTTCTTCATAAGCCTCAATACTCATAACCGCAAGGTCGCATTTTCCGTTTTTAGTAATGAATATCGGTTCGGGATAAGCATGACAAAAGCTTGAAATCTCATTGTAGTTATTTCTGAGTTCGGCACTTGACTTTATAGTTGGCATAGAAAAATCCCCCTTTAATATAGCAAAATAATTATAGTTCATTACATTAGCATGTGCAAGTAATATTACTATGCACGGACTGGAGGCATGAACATATATATTTTCGTGAGTGGTCCTTGAAAGACGCCGGTACTTAGCGAGGTGTTTTCGAGCTTAGTACCGCTGCGTTTTTCATGGAGCGAGAGCGTGCCACTCATGGAAATATATATGTTCATGCCATATGTAACTGTGAACAGTAACCAAGTAATATTTTTTTACAAGAATTTTACAAAAGTTGTATTTTGGATTTTACATACAGCTAATATCATAAAAAGCGTAGTACAAAATACATCAAAAAGACGAGGAGAAAAAATTATGAGAAAAATTAAACAATGTATCAGTATTATTGCAGCAGCGTCACTTGCGTTTACAGCATTGACAGGGTGTGGCAAAACACAGAATAACACGAATGAAACGGTATCGACGGACGGCTCGACTTCTATGGAGAAGGTTATCGGAGCATTGGGGGAATCTTTTGAGACGGACAATTCCGGCATAACCTTTACATATAATCCTACCGGTTCAGGTTCGGGTATTACGGCGGTAGCGGAAGGACGCTGCGACATTGGGCTTTCTAGCCGCAATTTGAAGGAAGAAGAAAAAGCGCAGGGATTGACAGAGACGATACTTGCCCTTGATGGAATCACCATCGTCGTGAATCCTGATAATCCGATAAACGACATTGACCTTGAAACGATTGCTCGGATTTATACAGGTGAGATAACGAACTGGCAGGATATTGGCGGAGATGATGTAGAAATTGTCCTGATTGGACGTGAGGCGGGAAGTGGTACAAGAGATGGTTTTGAATCCATTACGGATACGAAAGACGCCTGCCAATATCGTCAGGAACTTACATCTACCGGAGATGTGATTACAACGGTAGCGGGTAATCCGGCTGCAATCGGTTATGCTTCCCTTGCGTCTATAAAGGACACGGTAAAGGCGGTTTCAGTGGGTGGTGTTGTTCCTTCTGAGGAAACGGTCAAAGACGGCAGCTATGTGGTGCAGCGTCCTTTCGTATTGGTAACAAAGAGTGATACGGCACTTTCAGCGGCAGCGCAGAAGTTCTTCGATTATGCTGTCTCGGTGGAAGCAAATGAGATTATCTCAGCAGCGGGCGCAGTGCCGATACGTTAAGCGCATCTAAATAGAACGGGGTGAGGCTAAATGAAAAACAAAAAGCGTATCATGGAGAATGTCATACACGGCATTTTCCTGATGCTTGGACTTATTGCAGTCGGCTGCGTGCTGCTTATTAGCGTTTATTTGCTTATATCAGGCATTCCGGCAATCCGTAAGATAGGTATTTTACAATTTCTATTCGGCAAAAAGTGGGCTTCTACGGCAGCGCAGGCGCAGTATGGAATTTTGCCGTTTATCCTTACAAGCATCTATGGAACTGTCGGCGCAATTATGATTGGAGTGCCTATTGGCTTTATGACGGCGATTTATCTGGCTAAGATTGCGCCTGCTAAAATGAGAACGCTTATTGAAGCGGCGGTCAGTTTGTTGGCAGGAATTCCTTCGGTAGTGTATGGGCTGGTAGGAATGATGGTTCTTGTTCCGTGGATAAGGACTTCTTTCAATATTCCGGACGGAGCAAGCCTGCTTGCAGCAATTATCGTGCTTGCCATTATGATATTACCTTCAATCATCAAGGTATCGCTCACCGCATTAGAAGCTGTGCCAAAGGAATATGAAGATGCTTCGCTTGCGCTTGGCGCAACTTCGATTGAAACATATTTCAAAGTATCTGTTCCGGCGGCAAAAAGCGGCATCGCGGCAGCAGTCGTCTTGGGTGTAGGAAGGGCTATAGGCGAGGCAATGGCTGTTATGATGGTGGCGGGAAATGCTCCCAATATGCCGGAAATTTTTCAAAGCGTCCGCTTCCTTACAACTGCAGTGGCAAGTGAAATGTCTTATGCGGCAGACGGAAGTTTACAAAAACAGGCATTATTTTCAATTGCATTAGTGCTGTTTCTTTTTATCATGTTGATAAACGCCGTATTAAATTTCTTTTTGAAAAGAAAATGAAGAATTGCTAAAGTAATTCTTCATAACAGGAGATATAAAAATGCAAAAACAATCAATTACAGTTAAAAGAAAAACATATATTACGCTTATGCGAGTGTTGATGAAGATATCCATAAGCGTTACATGTGCATTGGTATTATTTTTAATCGGATATGTGCTGTGGAAAGGAGTGCCAAATGTATCATGGGAGCTGCTTACCAGTAAACCAAGTTATCTATCAGGACGAATAGGAATTTTGCCGGACATTCTTAATACGGTTTATATTGTGTTGGCGACTTTGATTATAGTTCTTCCGCTGGGAGTAGGCGCAGCAATTTATCTTACGGAATATGCGGGGAATAAAAAACTGGTGGAAATGATTGAATATGCCGCCGAAACCTTATCCGGTATCCCATCTATTATTTACGGTCTTGTGGGAATGTTGTTTTTCTGTCAGTTTTTTGGCATGAAAACTTCACTGTTAGCGGGTGCGTTTACACTGGTAATTATGAATCTGCCTACAGTTATGCGGACTACGCAGGAAAGTTTGAAAACAGTACCGCAAAGTTACAGAGAAGGCGCGTTCGGGTTGGGCGCAGGAAAATGGCGGGTAATTTATACCGTGGTGCTTCCGGGCTGTATCGACGGCGTTATAACAGGCTGTATTCTCTCTGTCGGGCGTATTCTTGGAGAGTCGGCGGCGCTTCTTTTTACGGCGGGTTTCGCCCATGCCTTAAATGGAATTTTTGAGGGGCTTGGCAGTGCGGGAGCGACTCTAACGGTTGCATTGTATGTCTATGCAAAGGAAAACGGTGAATTTGAAATTGCCTTTGCCATTGCTGCAATTTTAATGATTTTAACCGTACTTATCAATATGGCGGCTGCACTGGTGGGCAGATACTTTCGCAATAAGCCGGGACTAAGGGGAGATAATGTATGAACAATGTTATGACGGTAAAAGATTTGTGTCTATGGTATGGCAGTACACAGGCGTTAAAAGATATAAATATTGAGATTGAGGAGCACAGCATTACGGCGTTAATTGGACCTTCCGGCTGTGGAAAATCCACGTTTTTAAAAACGCTTAACAGAATGAATGACTTAATTCCAAGCGTGCGGGTTATGGGAGAAATATATTACAGAGGCGACAATATTTTTGACACCGGTATTGACATCAATGAACTTCGCCGCAGTGTCGGCATGGTTTTTCAGAAGCCTAATCCTTTCCCAATGAGCATTTATGACAATATTACTTATGGACCTAAAATCCACGGTATCAAAAATAAAGCAAAATTGGACGATATCGTAGAACGCTCTTTGCGCGGGGCGGCAATCTGGGAAGAAGTAAAAGATAGGCTGAAAAAATCGGCTTTGGGATTGTCGGGCGGTCAGCAACAGCGGCTTTGTATTGCCAGAGCGTTGGCGGTAGAACCGGACGTGCTTTTAATGGACGAGCCTACAAGCGCGCTTGACCCGATTTCTACTTCCAAAATCGAGGAGCTTGCAATGGAACTTAAGAGTAAGTATACTATTATCATCGTAACGCACAATATGCAGCAGGCTGTGCGGGTTTCAGATAATACGGCGTTCTTCCTTCTCGGTGAATTGATTGAATATGGCAATACGGAAAATATGTTTGCGCAGCCAAAAGATAAGAGAACTGAGGATTATATTACGGGGAGGTTTGGATAATGAGAAGTCGTTTTGATAAACAGCTTGCTACGCTTAACAATGAGCTTACACAGATGGGAGCGATGTGCGAAGAGGCGATTGCCATTGCTTCAAAAGCGTTGACTATGGGCGACGCCGCGCTTGCGGATAAAGTCATATCACTTGATGGGGAAATTAACCAAATGGAGCGTACAATAGAAACGCTCTGCCTTAAACTGTTATTACAGCAGCAGCCGGTGGCAAGGGATTTACGGCAGATTTCCGCCGCGCTTAAAATGATTACTGACATGGAGCGTATCGGCACACAGGCGGCGGATATTGCAGAAATTATTACGTTTCTTGATGGAAGATGTGGAGAAGAATGTGAGCATATTCGCTTCATGGCAAAGGCGGCGAGCCAGATGGTTACAGAAAGCATTGACGCATTTGTAAAGCAAGATGTGATACTTGCTAAAGAGGCGATTGAGCGTGATGATGTGGTTGATGAATTATTTTTACAGGTCAAATCATCACTAATTAAAATGATAGCAGAAAAGTCGGCAGACGGAGGATATGCGCTGGATTTACTGATGATTGCCAAATATTTTGAGCGCATAGGCGACCATGCGGTGAATATAGCGGAATGGGTGTCCTTTTCCGTAACAGGTGTGCATAAAGGAGCAGGAGCATGAAAATATGGTGTGTAGAAGATGATGAGAGTATCCGTGATATTGAGGTATATACGTTGAACTCTACCGGTTTTGAAGCGGAAGGTTTTTCAGACGCAGTGCCATTTCGCGAGGCTTTATCAAAGGGAAAGCCCGATTTGATTATTCTTGATATTATGCTGCCCGGAGAAGATGGCGTGGAGCTGCTTAAATTTTTAAAGGACAGTCCTGATACCTGTATGATACCGGTTATCATGGCAACTGCGAAGGGCATGGAATATGATAAAATCCAGAGCCTTGACTTAGGTGCGGACGATTATCTTGTGAAGCCTTTTGGCATGATGGAGATGGTTTCCCGCGTGAAAGCTGTGCTTAGACGGTGTAATTCTGTACAAGTACAGCATCTTTTAAAAACAGGCGGTCTTGTCGTCAACTTAGACGAATACACGGTTACTATTGATGATGAAAGAATTAAACTTACTTTAAAAGAATTTGAACTTCTTCAATTATTTCTTTCACGTCCGGGGATTGTATTCACACGCGAACAGCTTTTTAACGATATATGGGGTGTGGATTACGTTGGAGAAACGCGGACGGTTGATATGCACATTCGCACGTTGCGCGTAAAATTGGGTGAATATGGGAAAATGATAGAAACGGTGCGCGGCGTTGGCTATAGATTGTCGCAGGCTGGGGAAGGGGCATAGTTATTGTATGACAAAGAAAATTTTTAAGTCTATTATGGTCGTCGCCGGAGCTGTGCTGATTGCAAGCCTTATTATCATTATGGGCGGACTGTATAATTATTTTAGCGACGTTCAAATGAGGCAGTTGGAAGATGAGTTGTCTCTTGCTGCCGTAGCAGTGGAAAAAGACGGCGAGGAATATCTTGAGAAAATAAAATCAAATCAGTACCGCTTGACATGGGTTGCCATAAACGGCGATGTTATATATGATACGCAGTCTGATAGCGAAAGCATGGAAAATCATGCAGGCAGAGAGGAAATACAACAGGCGCTGCAGAGCAAAGAGGGTAAAAGTTCGCGTTATTCCACGACGCTTTTAGAAAAGACGCTTTATTGTGCAAGGCGGCTGGAGAATGGTTCGGTATTAAGGATTTCTGTAAGAAGCGTCACAGTATGGGTGCTTATTTTGGAAATGATACAGCCGATTTTAATTGTGTTTGTGGTAGCTTTTATTTTATCGGCAGTTTTAGCAAGACATATTTCCAGACATATCATGGAGCCGTTAAACAGACTTGATTTGGAGAAGCCGTTGGAAAACGATACTTATGAAGAGTTGGCTCCGCTGCTTAATCGTATCAATAAGCAGCATAAGCAGATAGATATGCAGATTAAAGAACTGGAAAAAAAGAACGATGAATTTACACAGATTACACAGGATATGACGGAGGGACTTGTTCTTTTGAATGAAAAAAGCACAATTTTAAATATCAATCCTGCTGCAATTAAACTGTTTGATACAAAGGAATCCTGCGTGGGTAAAGACTTTCTCACAGTAGAGCGAAGTCTGTATGTGAGTCATGCGATACAGGACGCATTTTTAAACGGACACAGTGAAATCCGTATGGAACGCGCGGGGAAGGAGTATCAGTTACATATAAACCGAATTGAATCAAACGGTGCGGTTATCGGAGCGGTTGTGTTAATCTTTGATATAACACAAGAAGCTTTTGCCGAAAGAAATAGGCGGGAGTTTACCGCCAATGTGTCGCATGAGTTAAAAACCCCGCTGCAATCAATAATGGGGAGCGCAGAGTTAATGGAAAACGGTCTTGTCAAATCGGAGGATATGACGCGCTTTGTAGGGCATATCCGCACGGAAGCGGGGAGGCTTGTAATGCTTATTGATGATATTATTCGTCTCTCAAGTCTGGACGAAGGTTGTGATATGCTGTTTGAAGATGTTGAGTTATATGGAATTGCAGCTGATGTGGTTGAAGAGCTTAAAGATATAGCGGCGGCAAAAAGTATAAACGTCACTTTGATGGGAGAAACGGTCGAGATAAAGAGCGTAAGGCGGCTTCTGACAGAGATTATATTTAATCTGTGCGATAACGCCATCAAGTATAATAAAGACGGCGGTACGGTGGAAGTTTTCATAAAGAAACAGGAAAAGAGCGCTGTAATTGTTGTAAAGGATTCGGGAATCGGCATACCGGTAGAACATCAGGAAAGAATATTTGAACGGTTTTACAGGGTGGACAAAAGCCGTTCTAAAGAATCCGGCGGCACGGGCTTGGGGCTTTCCATTGTAAAACACGCCGTACAATATCTGCATGGTAGAATCGAGCTTGACAGCGCTATTGGTGAGGGCACGACTATAAAGATTTTTTTCGTCCTTTGACAAAATAATTCGGGCGGGATAAAATATAAAGTATGAAAAAGTATATTCCATATATAAAAAAATACTGGTACTGTTTTATTCTCGGACCGCTCTTTATGGTTATGGAGGCGAGCGGAGAATTTATTTTACCATATATTAACGCTAACATTATCAACATAGGCGCTGCTAACGGCGATATTCCTTATATTATTAAAAACGGCGTATACATGGCGCTTATTGCGCTCGGAATGCTCATTACCGGCGTGCTGGGAGCCAACTTTGCAATTCGCGGGGCGGCAAGGCTCGCAGGCGGAGTGCGTGGGGCGGCGTTCCATAAGATACAAAGCTTTTCTTTTTCCAACATTGATGATTTTACCCCCGGTTCTCTTATTACATATATTACAAATGATGTGACGCAGATACAGAACTTTACGCAAAATCTGCTGCGCGGTATGTTCCGCAGCCCGATTATGCTTATCGGGGCTGTAGTTATGTCATTTTCTTTGAATAAATCTGTGGCGTGGATTATTTTGATTGTAATCCCGATTCTTGCCGTACTGATTGCGGTAATAATTATGGTGGCTTCTCCGCGCTATACAAGAATGCAGGAGCAGATTGACAGGCTTAATATCAGCGTGCGTGAAACTGCGACTAACGAGCGCGTGATTAAATCGTTTGTGCGTGAAGAACATGAAAAAGAAAAGTTCCGCGTGGTAAATGATATGCTGGTGGAAAAAAGCATTTCCGCGCTTAAGATGATGATGCTGGTGCAGCCTATATCGGCATTGGCGATTAATGTAACGACTCTTTTGGTCGTATGGTTTGCGGGACGGCAGATTATGGTCGGCGATATGGAGCTTGGCACGCTGACAGCGTTTATTACATATCTGACGCAGATACTCAATTCGCTTAATTTCCTTGCCAATATAATACTTCAGGGTACGAGGGCGGCGGCTTCCGACAAACGTATCTCGGCAGTTTTAAATACCAATGTGGAATTAAATGACGATATGGTTAAGGATAAAAACGCGGTGGTGGAAGACGGGCGGATTGAATTTAGAAACGTTACCTTCCGTTATTTTAAAAATAATCCCGAAAAGGTGCTTGATAATGTGAGTCTGGAAATCCTTCCCGGCGAATTTGCAGGCATTATCGGTTCGACCGGAAGCGGCAAGACAACGCTTGTTTCAATGATTCCGCGCTTGTATGACGCAGACGAAGGGGAAGTCCTTATCGGTGGGAAAAATGTGCGGGAATTGCCATTGTATAATCTGCGGGAGAGTATTTCAATGGTGTTGCAGAATAATACGCTTTTCTCCGGCACTATTGCGGAAAATCTGCGCTGGGGCAATGAGGACGCTGATGAAAAAGAACTTATGGAAGCGGCTAAAATTGCGCAGGCTGATAGTTTTATCCAATCTTTTAAGGACGGATATAATACCGAGATAGAACATGGAGGCTCTAATCTCTCAGGCGGGCAGAAACAGCGTATGTGTATCGCAAGGGCTTTGCTAAAGAAGCCTAAAATATTGATTTTAGATGATTCAACAAGTGCGGTTGATACGGCGACAGACGCTTCTATTCGCAGGGCGCTGCGCGAAAAACTGCCTAACATTACGAAACTGGTAATTGCTCAGCGGATTAATTCCGTCATAGACGCGGATAAAATTATAGTTCTTGAACATGGCAGGATTGTCGGCTGCGGAAAACATGCCGAATTATTAGAGAACTGCCCGGTATATGCCGAAATATATTGGTCGCAGAAAGACCGCGAAGAAAAGGAGGATAACTAATCATGGACAGCATGAGAGAAGAAAGACTCCGACAAAAATACGCATCTTCTGTGGCAGCTTCAGATGGTAAGAAGGTAATAAATGTCGGCAACAGACGGAACATGGGCGCGGCAATGGGCGCAAAAGGGAAACCACAAAATATGGGAAGGACGATAGCGAGACTGCTTCGTTATCTCTCAGGAGAGTGCGCCCTGCTTATAGCCGCATTAATCTGCGTCGTTCTGTATACGGTTACGACGCTTGCCGCGGCATATATGCTGCGCCCTATTATGAATAGGTTTCTCTATTATGATGCGGCGGAGATGGATTTGAGCGGAAGGATTGCCGGACTTGCTGGCGGCATAGCGTTTATGGCGGTGATTTATGGGATATCGGTTCTTACTCAATGGCTGCAGCAGCGGATTATGCTTACGGTTTCGCAGCGTTCATTAAAGAAAATGCGCAGCGAGCTTATGGATAAACTCCAGACTATGCCTATCAGTTTCTTTGATACGAATCCTGTCGGAGATATCATGAGCCGCTTTACCAATGATGTCGATACCGTCGGGGAGATGCTTAATACGACGCTTATCCAGATGATTTCCGGCGCGATTACCATTATCGGCACGGTTGTTTTGATGCTTTATACCAATCTGATTTTGGGCGGGCTTACGCTTATCATGACGCCGGTGCTTGCTTATGTCAGCAAGCTTATCATTAAGAAGGGAAGAAGCGCGTATGCGGCGCAGCAGCAGGCGCTTGGAATGATGGGCGGTTTTTCGGAGGAAATGCTTTCAGGACAGAAGGTGGTAAAAATATTTAACCACGAGCAGACGGCGATGGAAGAGTTTGACTATATCAATAATGTACTGGTTGAAGCGCAGATTAAGGCGCAGTTTCGATCCGGCATTATCGGACCGGTCACGCACCAGCTTTGCAATGTGTCTTATGCTTTGACCTCGTGCATAGGCGGTATTCTTGTAATTACGCAGGGTTTTGATATCGGCGGGCTGGCGATTTCCTTAAATTATACCCGCAAGTTCAACCAGCCCATCAATGAGATTTCCATGCAGATGAATACGGTATTCTCTGCGCTTGCCGGAGCTGAGAGAGTATTTAATCTTCTGGATATGGAATCGGAAAAACCCGATACCGAAGCGGCGAATATGAAAGCGATTAGGGGCGAAATCGTTCTTGATAAAGTATGCTTCGGCTATGTGCCGGGAAGTCCGGTATTGCATGATATTTCACTTTATGCAAAGCAGGGGCAGAAGATTGCCTTTGTCGGTTCGACGGGGGCGGGAAAGACTACAATCACTAATCTGCTTTCGCGTTTCTATGAGATTGAAGAAGGGACGCTTACGATTGACGGCGTGCCTATTGAAAAGATTGACCGCGCATTCCTACGTTCAAATATTGCGATGGTTTTACAGGATACGCACCTTTTTACAGGGACGGTCATGGAGAATATCCGATATGGACGGCTTGACGCAACGGACGATGAGGTGGTGGAAGCGGCGAAGATAGCGTCAGCACATTCGTTTATCTTACAGTTGCCGGAAGGATACAATACAATGCTGGAAAACGACGGCGCCAATCTTTCACAGGGGCAGAGACAGCTCTTGGGAATTGCCCGCGCCGCAATCAGCCGTGCGCCTATACTGGTGCTTGACGAGGCGACCAGTTCTGTTGATACGCGTACTGAGCGGCATATCGAAGAAGGTATGAATGCGCTTATGGAGAACCGTACCACTTTTGTTATCGCACATCGACTTTCCACTGTCAGAAAGGCGGACGCTATTATGGTGCTTGAGCATGGACGTATCATAGAACGCGGCACGCATGAAGAACTGCTTATGCAGAATGGCAGATACGCGGATTTGTATAATGAGATTATTGAATTGGAATAATGTGAAATCCCATACCAGCGGTGTGGGATTTTTTTCGTCATAATATACCAACTGTGTGTTTACGGTGTTTGGCGATTATAATATAATCAGCATAGATACGGAAGTTGTAATACTCAACTTGTAAAGTATTCCGCCGCACAGGTGTAAATATTAGGTGACAGCATATGATAGTTTCGCAATTACCTATAAAGTACAGTGAAAGGAAGGTCTTATGATGAATATAAAGTTGTCTGATAATATCCGTAAGTATCGTAAAGCGCGCAATCTGACGCAACAGCAGCTTGCTGATGCGCTTGGCGTTACCGTGGGGGCGGTATATAAGTGGGAAGCAGCGTTATCCATGCCGGATATCAGCCTGCTTATTGAACTGGCGGATTTTTTTGACACTTCGGTTGACGCCCTGTTGGGATATGAAATTAAGGATAATAAGTATGAAACAGTAATTGCGCAGCTTAAAGAATGTATATATAATAACGACAGAAATGGTCTTGCTGAGGCGGATAAGGCGCTTATACGATATCCGAATAGCTTTGAGATTGTTTATAATAGCGCCCAGATGTATTATCTGTTTGGGTTTACGCCCTATGATGAAAAACTGCTTAGGCGCTCAATCGAATTGATGGAGCGTTCCATAGTTTTAATCGGGCAGAATACGGATTCTAAGATAAGTGAGCTTTCTATATATAGGGATATGGCGAGTATTTATTCGCTTTTGAGTGAAAATGACAAGGCTGTCGGAATTTTGGAAAAACATAATCCATGCGGGGTGTTTAATGATTATATTGGAGTCTATCATGGGTATGCTTTTAAACAGGATTCAAAAGCAGGAGCTGCGTCCGGATATGAACACAAGCCGGAAGATGAGAGCGAAGCGATAAAGTATTTGTCGATGGCGCTTATGGATAATGTTATCTCGATGTTTAGGATTTATGAGGGCTATTATAGCGTATTTCTAAAAAAAGGAAAGCTTTCTTCGGCTGTCGAAGTTAATAAATTTCTTCTGGGATTTCTGGAAGGGCTTAAAGAAGAAGGAAAAGGCTGTTTTTTAGATAAGGAAATCATAAGCTTTTATATCAGCGCCGCCGCGCTTCAAATTGAGCTTGGGGATAGTGAAGAAGCGCGCAGACATTTGCAGGTAGTCAAAAGAATGTCGGACGAGTATGACATTTCGGCAGCAGACGATGTGAACAGCATACGTTTTGTTTCCATAAATGAACAGCAAAAAATCTATGATAATCTGGGAGATACACTTGAAGAATGTATACAAAACCAGATGAAAAAATCTGAAAGTGATGAACTTCGGGCGTTATGGGAGGAAGTTAATGATGGAGAAGAATAATCGTGTCCACAACCATAATCGCAACCACAGCAGAAGTTACAACTATAATCATACTGATACCCATATCCAGCCTGAAAGCTACAGACAATACATAGCGGAATTTTATAAGGGAAATAAGCTGGTGTATTTTCTCATGGTTTTGTCTGCGGCTCTGATAAGTACCTTGAATTTATTCGTTGCATGGCTCATGCAGCAGATGGCAGACGCGGTATCAGGAGTCTCAGGTGCACTTGAAATAAATACGCTTGCCATATTGACTGTATTAGTCATTGCATTGGTCATACCGCTTAAGGCGCTTAAATACATATCAGAACCGAAGTTTATGCAAAAGGCAATGACGCAGTTTAAAAACTTTGCTTTTCAGAAACTTATGCAGAAAAATATCGCATCATTCCATAATGAAACGACGTCGGTATATCTTTCAGCGTTTTCAAACGATTTGGCGACAATCGAAACAAACTATCTTGAGATGCAATGTGAACTTGCCTTTAGTCTGATATGGGCGAGCGGTGCGCTGGTATTAATGTTATTATATAGCCCTATTCTGACGCTGGCGGCAGTTTTTTTCCTGATTATGCCAATGATAGCGTCAATGCTAACAGGAAAATATCTTGCTGCAGCACAGAAGGAAGTGTCTGCGAAAAATGCGGAATTTGTCGCAACATTTAAAGATGCGTTAAGCGGATTTTCAGTTATAAAAGGCTTCGGGGCGGAAAATGCTGCGCTGGGACTTTTGACACAAAGCAGTATAGCGGTTGAAAATTCAAAATGCAAAAAAAGGAAAGTCAGCATAGTTATCTCGACAATCAGTAACATCGCAGGTCTTATGTCGCAGCTTGGGACATTTCTTACAGGAGCTGTGTTGGCTTTATCGGGCAGGGCTATTACTCCCGGTGTTCTTATTGCGTTTATAAGTTTGACGGGGGCGTTAATTAGTTCCATACGGACCGTTCCTGAACTGTTTGCTGACAAGAAGGCAGCCGCAGAACTTATATATAAGATAGTATCATCATTAGAGTCTAATGTATCTGATGAGAGGGCTGATATTCCGAACCGCTTAAATCAGGGAATTTTTATTAATCATTTAAGCTTCGGATACGAGCAGGGGCATGAGATTTTACACGATATAGATATGTCTTTTGAAGCGGGTAAAAGTTATGCCATTGTCGGAAGCTCAGGCAGCGGTAAATCCACTTTGCTTAATCTGCTGATGTCGGCGTATCACGATTACAGCGGTACAATCTGTTTTGATGATTATGAACTTCGAGATATAAATAGCAGTTCGCTTTATGGGCTGGAGTCCATGATTGAACAGAATGTTTTTGTATTTGACGCTTCCATAAGGGACAATATTACTATGTTCAGGGAGTTTAAGGCAGAAGACATAAACAACGCCATCACATTGTCAGGATTATCCGAACTGATTGCGCGGCATGGGGAAGATTATATGTGTGGCGAAAACGGGCGCGGTCTTTCCGGCGGCGAAAAACAACGTATATCCATCGCGCGAAGCTTGCTGCAGAAATCGTCTGTTTTGCTTGCTGATGAAGTGACGGCTGCGCTTGATGCGCAGACCGCCTATCAGGTTGTGAACGATATATTAAAGCTTAAGGACATTACCCGCATTATAGTGACGCATACTCTGACAGAATCACTGTTGCAAAAATATGACACGATTGTCGTTTTGAAAGATGGTCGCATAATCGAAAAAGGCACATTCGATGAACTGATGGTGCGTAAGGGGTATTTCTACGCGCTTTATACAGTGGCGCAGTAGAATTAAGTAATTGAAAATGTAAAAATGTTTTTAAAATTTCTACTTTACAGAATTACAACAACTATGCTATGATTAATAAAACATATCTGGGAGTCTT
>JAMPHY010000008.1 GCA_023663185.1 Clostridiales bacterium
TAATGCATATGCTAATGGAAATAAGTTTCTGGGGCAAAACTACGGAAACTCAAGAAACATCAATGTCTTGATATAATACATAAATAATGTTATTATATTGATATAAATTTTGGTAGAATGTACCTTCGGGATATGAAATATAACTGTATAAGAAGGACGGTATGGATATGAAAGTAGCGGCTTATTTTGACTATGGCGCGTTTATAATTTTAATTATTTTACTTGTTGCGACGATAATTCGTGGAATGACAAGAGGAAGAATGAATCAATGCTTCATGGCGTTGCTGCTGGTACTGTTTGTGTCGGATATTGCTGATATCGGAACTGTTCATCTGGGATATGTAGGCGAAGGATATATTACTGCTAAATATCTTACGCACACCTTGTATTTGATGTCCCACGTTCTCACTCCGTTTTTTTATGTTATATATATTATTGCGCAGGCGGATATCTGGCATAAATTGAGACATAGTAAATTTCAAAAGATATTGCTTTTCGGACCTGTTGTTATAGTGGCTGCCGCGCTTGCCATAAACCCCTTCAACCATTTGATATTTTATATGGACGAAAACGGCGCATATACCCGTGGGAAAGCGTTTTTGCTTCTATATATCGTGACGGTTGCCTTATGTATGCTTGGGCTTTATTATGCTTTCAAATATAAAAAGCTATTCGACAACAAGCGCTTTGCGGCATTAATAGCGCTCATGCCGCTTATGTTTGTGGCGACGGTAATCCAATTCTTTTATCCGCAGCTATTAGTAGAGATGTTTGCGCTTTCATGTGGTATTCTTTTAATCTGCATGGTAATTCAACGACCGGAGGAAACCATTGATTCTGAGACGGGGCTTGGCAAATTAAGCACCTATGTGGCAGATATAAATAGGGCGTCAGCCAATGGGAAACCGATGGAAATCATCATGATAAATATAACTAATTATTATTCAGTTCGTGAAATGCTGGGGTATGAGGGCATAAATACTGTACTGAGGGATATTGCGGATAAGATATCCGCATTTAACAGAAAGAATAAAATATGGGCGGAGCTGTATTATCTGGGAGCAGGCAAGTTCAGGCTTATAATTGATGAAAATCACTTTGACAAGACGGAAGAAAATGCCAAAATGATTAATGAATTTATGAAAGCCGGATTCTCGCTTAACCAGATGGATTTGAATTTGGTGCATTGTGTTTGTATCGCAAGATATCCTGAGGACATATCGAGCGTCGATTCTTTGCTTGACTTCGGAAACGATTTAAATGCCATGCCATATACCGGAGACGTACTCTATGCTTCCAAAGTTTATAAAAAAGACTATTACAATATAAGAAAAGATGTAGACAGTATTATTGAACGTGCTTTGGCAGATCACAATTTTGCCGTTTACTACCAGCCAATTTATTCCGTGGAAGAGAAGCGTTTTAATTCAGCGGAAGCGCTGCTTAGGCTGAAAGATGATAAATACGGTTTTGTTTCACCGGAGATTTTTATACCGGCGGCTGAAAAGAGCGGAGCCATTCATAAAATCGGCGCGTTTGTGTTAGAGGAAGTATGCAGCTTTATTGCCAGTGAGGAGTATAAGAGGCTGAATCTTGATTATGTTGAGGTCAATCTTTCCGTAGTTCAGTGTATGCGCAGCGATTTAGCGGATCAGGTCATGGATACTGTTAAGCGTTACCGAATCAGGCCGGAGCAGATTAACTTAGAGATTACCGAAACGGCGGCGTCTTATTCACAGAATGCTTTAGTTCAAAACCTAAATGCTTTGAGTACGTCGGGAATAAGTTTTTCACTGGACGATTTTGGAACCGGATATTCTAACATGCTGCGTATCGCGTCGCTGCCGTTCCATATCGTTAAGCTCGATAAGAGCTTCGTCGGCGGGGAAGCGAATGCCAAGCTTCTGATTATGCTTAAGAATACGGTTAAGATGTTTAAGGCAATGAATATGAAGATAGTCGTGGAAGGCGTTGAAACGGAGGAAATGGTGAAACAGTTCTCCGATATGAAGTGTGAGTACATTCAAGGGTACTACTATTCTAAGCCGCTGCCTAAAGATGAATTTGTAGCATTCTTACAGAGCGCCGTGGTGTAGGCGGGAATAATAAGGTGGGGATTGATGGAGACAAGCATGAAAGAACTCAAGACATTGTTAATCGAAGATGAGGCTTGCAAGGCGGCTGATATAAGAAAAGCTTTAGAATATTGCGGAATCACGAATATTGAACGGGCAAGGAATCAGGAAGCCGCCTTTGAAATTATTTACAAGAATAGAGAACAAGGAACCCCTATAGGATTGATTATTACAGATATGAATTATCCGTTAGAGGCGTATGAGCCTGAGGATAAAGAAGCAGGGCTTAAACTGATTGAAAGGCTGAAAAAAGAAGAACTGGATATTCCGGTTATTATCTGTTCGGCATTAAATTACAGCATTCCGGAAATATTAGGTTCTGTCTGGTATAATGATTCACAGGATATTAATCAGGCGTTTAAGTCTATCATAGATAAAATTATGTAATAACCGCTTTAATTCTGCATATGCACGTGCACTACACACGTGCATATAGTCGTTTATTTCATTTCCTTTTTTCCGAATTTAAAGACAGCCAATATAAGCGCTAACGCAAAAATTGCTATCGCATATAGCAGAAACGGAAATACTGAAAAAGCCGTGCCGCTGCCGTTTGTAGTAAAATCATGCAGTGAACATGATACCAGATAACCACTGTAACAATATGGATATACAATCCAAAGCGGCGTATTCGCTATCAAGACGCCGGGAATGACAAGAAAAAGATTAAGACCTACGCAGAGCAGCGTTTTCTCACACACTACTGTAATCGCCCACATAACCGCGACACAAGGCAGCATCGTAAAGAATAATCCTACGCACCATTTCACAAGATAAAATATTGGTAAAGCTTCCGTGATTCCACTTATATGTGTGGCGATAGCGCCGGAAATAATAAACACAATCAGGAAAACAAACATTTCTAAAGCCAAATAAAATGTTAATACGACAAACTTTGTTAATGATAATGTATAACGGCTAATCGGTAAGGCAAGCATTTTAAGAATGCCATTGTGCTGTGTTTCGCGCCCCGTAATCATTACGCATACAACAATCATGGAAAACGGCAGTAGATAATAAGCGTAGACTAATGCGCTCTGTATAAACATTGCCGCCCATGCGTTTGTGTATTCGGGAGAAAAATAAATGCTCAAATTAGCGACTCCCGATATTACTACCAACAAAGGCGCAATAAATAATAGAGGAATGATTTTTGACCGTTTTACTTTCTTAAACTCAATTTTAACTAAATTATAAAAATTCATAATGATACTCCTTTCGCATTATTCATACCGTAAATGTTTTGCTGTCCACACTCCCACTGTTAAAAACAGAACTGTTTCAATTAAAGAGATAACTATTATGTCATTATCAGGTCTCGCGCTCATAGCAACAGCAGGCTTTAGCATTATGATAAATGGGTGTATCAGCAATATTTCTGTCTCTGCGTTTGCTAACGCCATTCCGCTTAAAAATCCTGCAACACCGATTCCAAGAGGTATCCACATATTTTCAAAACGCGACGATATCAAAATCATAAAAGATAATACAGGCATGGAGGTAATAAAGGAATATGCCGTAAATCTAATCAAAGTCTCCATTTCAAAAGCGCCCTTTGGTAAGTCGGTGACGCCGATTTTTAATAAAGCCAAATTTTGTAAAACAATCGCGCACAGAAGCAGTACTGTTAAAATTAAAAATTTGCACAGATATATTTTAGGTACGGTGATTGGCAGCATATACATCTTTTTAATAGCCGTTCCTTTAAATTCCATGTTGTAGACCATACAGGCGGCGACAATTATACCGAACATATTTAAAACCATAATCATTCCGTAAAGTTGTGTTAAAAGGACGTCCATCGGGGCTAACGGAAGGTTAAGCAGCGTATCTTTACGCACAATAAAGTTGACAAACGCATAGGCAGCGCCTAATACGCCGATTAATAATAGCAGCGGTATAATGCCAGTTCTTTTTTCTTTCTTAAGTTCAATAATGAGTGTTTTCATAATTCTGTCCTCGCTTTCGTGCAGACATATTTTTAATGGTCTTATTATCTTCATCAATCATGGAAAGAAATAAATCTTCAAGGTTGGCGGAGCTAATATTATTATCTGTTGTGAAACCTTCACGCAGGGCGTTCTGCTTAAGGTCGTTCAGACTTCCTTCAAACAACAGCCTGCCGTGATTAAGAATACCGATATCGTCCGCCATCAATTCTATTTCCGACAGCATATGAGAAGATATCAGGACAGTACAATCATAAAGGCTCGGCAATGATTTTATCAGATTACGGATTTCATGAATGCCGGAAGGATCAAGACAATTTGTAGGCTCGTCTAAAATCAAAATGGGTGGTCGTCCAAGTAAAGCACCCGCAAGTCCAAGACGCTGCTTCATGCCTAATGAATATTTTTTCGCAAGGCGGCTGCCAAACTCTGTCAGACCAACTAAATCCAGAGCATCGTCCACGGTATCTTTCGGAAGTCCTAAAATCCTGCGGATAATATCAAGATTTTCCCGCCCTGTCAGATTAGCATAGAAGGACGGCGATTCGATAAAAGAACCTATTTTCTTTAAAATGCTAATCCGGTCATGCGGAAATTGTTCTCCGTCAACCATAAAACTTCCTTCCGTAGCTGCCGTAAGCCCTAATAGCATTTTCATTGTCGTAGATTTTCCCGCTCCGTTTGGACCTAAGAAGCCATAAATGCTGCCTTTACGAATGTGCATGGAAACTTTGTTGACAGAAATAAAATTCTTATACTTTTTTGTCAACTGTGTAGTAGTAATAATGTAATCCATAAAATGTTCTACCCCTTTCTAAGTGTAAATTTGTTTTTCAATCTAAGCATACGCTTTCAAGTTGACATTAACTTTTCCGCGTCCTTACAATTACCTTACTTTTTCGCCATATGATTACTAAAAGAATTTTGCTATGTTATACTATTGTCATGTCAGGAAGGTCAAAAGGCTTCTCTTGTCATGGATTGATTTGGAAGGAGATATGCAGATGGAATATTCGTTTTTATATGCAAAGAAAATTTTACTGGTTGATGATGAAGCGGAGCTGCGCAGACTGGTAACTGCTATTCTGTCAGATGATGGGTTTATAAATATCATTGAAGCGGGGACGGTGCAAAGCGGGCTTTTATTAGCCAAGCAGGAAACCCCCGACCTTGCCATTCTTGATGTCATGCTGCCTGATGGAGACGGCTTTTCTCTTATGAAAGAACTGCGGACGTTTACGGATATTCCGATTATTTTTCTGACAGCGAAAGATGAGGCGGCGGATAAACTTGCGGGGTTAGGACTGGGGGCGGACGATTATGTGGTAAAGCCTTTTTTGCCGCAGGAACTTTTACTGCGCGTCCATGCGGTTTTACGCAGGTGCTATAAGGCTGATTCTCATATTATAGAACTGGCAGGTTGTACGATAGATTTCAGCCGTGCCGAAGTCAATAAAAACGGAAATATAATAGCCCTTACTGCAAAAGAACACGCACTGTTAGAAACACTATCCCGCAGCGAAGGAAGGATTGTAAGTATTGACGCTTTATGCGAGGCGTTATGGGGCGATAATCCTTTTGGCTATGAAAACAGTCTGAATGCCCATATACGTCGAATACGGGAGAAAATTGAAACCGAACCTTCAAAACCTGTGTCGCTTATCACTATTAAAGGACTTGGATACAAATTAAATATAAGAAAGTAAGAATGGAGATTATTATGAAAAACACTGTAAAAATATTCAGTAAATATATTTCAAAATACTTATTATCTTTTATCGGACTTATTCTGTCGCTTGTTATATTGAACATTGCCGCATTTATTTTCACATTTTATAGTGTAGTATCGAGAAACTTTAAAGAAGGTTCGCCGCAGAACATGATAAATACGGTTGCGGAAGCGTCGTCCGAAAATGGTATAGAGGACGAAGCCAAAGAAATGTTGACTGCCAATTCTTTATGGGCGATGTATTTAAACATGGAAGGAATCTGTAACTGGACGGTAAATCTTCCTGAAGAAATTCCCACGGAATATACTATTCAAGATATTGCAGTATTTTCCAGAGGGTATTTAAAAGACTATCCCGTATTTGTATGGAGTGATGAGAAAGGTCTATTAGTGATAGGCTATCCTAAAAACAGCTATATGAAAATTACCGGAAACTACTATTCTATGGAAATGTTTCATAGAATTCCAATCTTTTTTTTCGTGATTTTTGTGTTTGACCTGCTTGTGATGTTTTTTGTCTATTCACATTCTAAAGCGCGTATTGTGGAAAATGCAGAGCCTATAATTTCGTCTATTTCAGCTTTAGCAGAAGGGAAATGCGTCAATCTAGCGATTAAAGGTGAACTGTCGGAAATAGCTGAAAGCGTTAATAAAGCTTCTAATATTATCAGCAGGCAGAATACTGCGCGTGCAAATTGGATTAGCGGCGTATCTCATGATATTCGCACACCCTTGTCTATGATTATGGGATATGCACAGAGGATTGTGAATGATAACGACGCTTCTGATAGGATTAAAGAACAGGCTGTAGTTATATCGAGGCAGAGTATTAAGATAAAAGAATTAGTACAGGATTTGAATCTGGTATCAAAGCTTGAGTATGAAATGCAGCCCTTACAAAAAGAGAGCGTGCGGCTTTCTAAACTGCTGCGCGCCTATGCGGTGGACTTGATAAACAGCGGTCTGCCAGAGAGCTATTCTTTAGAGGTAAACATTTCTCCCGCTGCTGAAAACAGTATGTTAGAATGTGATGAAAAATTGATTACACGTGCTGTTAATAATCTTGTTCAGAATAGTATACAAAATAATCCGCAAGGCTGTACGATTATTTTAGCATTGCAGATAGTAGAAGAAAAACTGCTTTTAACGGTTAAAGATAATGGCGTTGGGGTTTCTGCAAAGAAGCTTAAAGAGTTAAAAAATAAACCACACTATATGGAGAGCGTTGATGAGCGCTTAAGTCTTAGACACGGCTTGGGACTGCTTTTGGTGCAGCAGATTGTTGAAGCACATAATGGAATGACTGAAATAGAAAGTAAGCTGCGGGAAGGATATACAACTAACATATTTTTTCCATGTAACTTCTAATGTAAATATTAAATTACAAGATAATTTTATCCGTGTATACCCTTCTCAATAATGCCGAACCCCAGCGGATAGGGACCTGTGTGTACGCCGATGGTAGCCCCGATTTGATAGGTCGGCATATTGTTTATGTCGTATCCGTTTTCTTTAAGTACGGAAAGTGCATGGTCGCGGAAAGCGCTGCCTTCTTCAATATCGTAACCATATCCGACGGAAATGCTGTAACAATCGATACCGAGATTGCTTTCTTTAAGGTATTCTAAAAGAAGGTCCACCACTTTTTTGAGCGTGCGCTTACGCCCTCTGTCGAGTCCGGAAGGGAAGATTTCCCCCTGTTTTAATGTAATTATGGGGCGGATATCCAGAACACCGCCTGCAAGCGCAGCGACTTTTCCGATTCGTCCGCCGTGTTTTAAATATTCCATGTTGCCTACCGTAAAGAAAATTCTGCCGGTGCTCTTAATCTCTTCTAACCGTGCTACAGCGTCTTTATAACTGAAACCGTTATCCCTTAAATTTACCGCTTCCAATACATACTGCCCCTGAAGGACGGTGTTGATGGTGGCGTCAATAACCATGATTTCCGCATGGGGATACTTTTCGAGCACAAGAGTGCGTGCATTGAGTGCAGACTGCATCGAACCACTGAATTTTGTGGTTATGCAGATACATATTATGGGGAGTCCTTCTTTCGCAAAAGGAAGGAAAGCCTCTTCGTAGTCCTGAATCGAAGGCATGGAAGATTTAGGATATACGCCTTTCTTTTCTACCATCTGCTGATAAAAGTCGCGTATATCAATTTCTACGTTTTCTTTATAATAATGCACATCATCAAAAGATACATAAAACGGCACTACCGTGATATTTTTCTCCTGTACAAGCTTCGCAGGTAAATCACATGAACCGTCGCTGATAATATGAAATAATTCACTCATGCTTAAAACCTCTTTACATATTTGTAGGCTGAACTTTTGTAATATATAGAATACTACTTTTGCCAAATAATTGCAATGATTGCTTGATATATAGTATAATATTTTAAAACTGAAGAATTGTAAATAAATATGAGACAAGCATAAGTTTCAGGAGACAGAGAAGGGAGAAAAAGCATAACTATGAGTGAGGTAAAGAAAATTCCGGAGAGAAGTGAAATTGCCGACGAGTATAAGTGGGCGCTTACGGATTTGTATGGAACGGACGAAGAATGGGAGAAGGAGTATGCGGCGGTAGAGAAGGCGATTGGCGGTTTCGCAGAATATCCCGGAAAGCTTTCGGAGTCGGCTAAGAAGCTGCTTTCTTTTCTAAAATTACAGGACGAGGTAACATGCCGCTTTGAGCGTCTAATGGTCTATTCAGGTCAGAAGATGCATCAGGACATGACCTTGTCAAAATATCAAGGTTATTATATACAGGTTCAAAATACTGCCGTGGCGCTTAATAGTGCGACAGCGTTTGCCGAGCCGGAGATTTTAAATATACCGCCTGAGAAGCTTAACTCTTTTTATAAAGAGGAACCGGAGCTTGAACATTATCGAATTATGATTAATCGCATTCTGCGCAAGAAAGAGCATATGCTTTCTGATAAAGAGGAAGCTCTGCTTGCAAAGTCTATGGAGTTGGCAACCGCGGCGTCGGATATCTATGATATGATGAGTGACGCAGATTTGAAATTCGGAGAGATTGCTGATGAAAACGGAAATCTTGTACAGCTTTCCCAGGGGAACTTTGTCAGTATGCTGGAAAAGAAGGATAGGAATGTCAGGAAAGCAGCGTTTGAAACTTATTATAAAGTATACGGACAGTTTAAGAACAGCATTGCCGCTATGTATCAGGCGAACGTAAAGCAGGAGAAATTTTATGCGCAGGCGCGTAAGTACGGTTCTTCTTTAGAGATGGCGTTAGATACGGGGAAAATTCCGGTTTCTGTTTATGACAGTCTGCTTGAGGCTGTGCATGAGGCGCTGCCCGATATGTATCGATATGTGGCGCTGCGAAAGAAAGTGCTTGGCGTGGAAGAGCTGCATATGTATGATGTGTATGCTCCGCTTACTGATGACTATGATGCGCATTTCACTTTTGAAGAAGCAAAAGAGATGGTGCTCTCAGGGCTTGCACCAATGGGAGAAGAATATTTGTCGCTGTTAAAAGAAGGATTTGCGAACCGCTGGATTGATGTATATGAGAACCAAAATAAGAGAAGCGGGGCTTATTCATGGGGCTCTTATGGAGTACACCCTTATGTGCTTTTAAACTATAAGGAGACGTTGGATAATGTGTTTACGCTTGCTCATGAGATGGGACATGCGCTGCACAGCTATTATTCCCATGCCACACAGCCTTACACTTATTCGTCGTATCTGATTTTCGTAGCGGAGGTTGCTTCTACCTGTAACGAATCTCTGCTCATGCAGCATTTACTTGAGAAATGCACGGATAAAAAGGAGAGAATTTATCTGGTTAATTATTTCCTTGACCAGTTCAAAGGTACGTTGTTCCGCCAGACTATGTTTGCGGAATTTGAGAAAATTACGCACCAGATGTATGCGGACGGCAAGGCGCTTACAGCGGACAGTTTGTGTGAAGTATATCTTGATTTGAATAAGAAATATTTTGGTCCCGATATGGTGGCGGACCCGCAGATTGCATTAGAGTGGGCGAGGATTCCGCATTTCTATACGGCGTTCTATGTCTACCAGTATGCGACCGGATTTTCCGCGGCTATTGCGCTTTCTAAGAAGATTCGTTCCGAGGGGGCGGATGCAGTCGAAGCATACAAGAGTTTCTTAAAGGGCGGCTCTTCCAAAGATCCGTTGGAGCTTCTAAAGATGGCGGGCGTGGATTTAGCAAGCCCCGAACCTGTTAAAAACGCCCTGTCTATGTTTGGAGAGCTGGTTACGGAGCTTGAGGAGTTGTTATAAAAGTTTTTGAACATTGATAACACAAACTTGCTCAAATTGGGAGTTTGTGTTATCAAGACAACTCATTATTCTTAGTGCGCAATCGAGAAGAAATTAATCAAAATCTCTTTTATGTGATTATATCTTCTGGCATACGAATTCTCCACACGGATTAATTGTAAATTATGCTCTTTACAAATAGCATTTTTCTTTTTATCCCTGTTAATTACTGCCGCATTATCGAAATGTTCTTTGCCGTCAAGTTCGATTGCCAAAATTGCATTTTCCTGCTTTCCGGTTTTTTCATATACCACAAAGTCAAATCTGCCATTATAAAACAAATCGTTATAGCTTTCGTTGCCATCGAATACATGAGATATGGCAACTTCCTTATGTATAGTATAACGGCTTTGCGTCAGCCAAATATTTTCTAACGCATGATTGAGATTTTCTAAAAATGCCTCTTCAGTAACACTGCTGAATGGCTTTACGCCTAAAGCCCTGGATGCTGCCGGTTTTGGAGTTACCATAGACGTTCCATTAGAACGTACATACTGTACAAGCTCATATAAATCATCTTCCGAATCTTTTTGGTGCAGACGTTCTAAATCTTTATTGCTTGCTAATATAATAAGCTTATTCTTGGCTCTTGAAGTTGCTACATTAATCAATTCCTTATTATTTTTTAGCCATTCATAAGTGCCCGCTTGCGTTTGGTTGGTAATCGCAGTAGAAAATAAAATAATATCTTTTTCATCACCTTGAAAAGCATGTACGGTTCCGCAGGTCACATTTGATATCTTAGCACGCTGCAGTTCTTCCTCAATTAGCTTTTTCTGGTTTACAAAAGGTGTAATGATGCCGATATTTTTGTCTCGATTTAGAGCGGCATACTTTGCAATCTCATAAGCCTCTAAAGGAGCAGTATTTTTATAATCCGAAGAAGAGTCGCGCATATCCATATAAACAAGCGGCTGCTCATCGTTGCTCTCTGATACAATATTGAGGCGTGAATTATAATATTTTTTATTATTAAATTCTATAATGCGCGGATGGCAGCGATAGTGATTATGGAGCAGAGTTTCATCGCTGACAGCATCGCATGCAAGATAGGTTTTATAAATTGAATTTTTTCGATAATCGTATTCATCAGAAACCATATAGCGTTTCTTTAGCTTTTCGTTTGTTAATTCGTCCAACAGGATAACAGGGTTAAGTTGTTGCGGATCGCCCACAAGCATAAGATTTTTTCCTCTTATAATTGGCACTAACGACATCGCCACATTACACTGGCTTGCCTCGTCCATAATAACCATATCAAACATAGGCTCAGGCTCGCCTAAACGATGTGCTGAAATACATGTTGTGGCGATAATCGGGAAAATTTTTTGCAGCTTAATAATATTTTCTTTTTGTCCTAAATATTTGGAGAAAGCGTCTAACTGCTTCTGGGAGTCTGCAGTTTCTAAAATTTCTCTCAAATCAGAATATCTCGGTGCACCGATTTTTTTAATATAACTTGCAGAAGTATAGTAAAGATATTTCTCCAATTCTTCTATATTATCGTCCAAAAGCGATATAGCATCTTTTTCTGAAACTTCTCCGGTCTCGTTTATCTTATTTAGAATTTGATTACGCTGTCTGGTTGCCAGGTCTTCTTCAAAAGACATCATTTCAAAAGATGCGCCCTTTTTCTGTTCAAACTCAAGCACTCTTTTAATAGTCTCTTCACGTTCTCTTAAATCTAAAAGGTCTTCATACTTTTTTAACATTGCAGATAGTCGTTTTGCCCGGTTTTTTCTATCATCCTTGTTTCTGTCTAAAGTCCGTTCAAAAACCTGTACATTCTGCACACTTTCATAGAGTTTTTTTATAGTAATTAGTGCTTCTTTGACTTTTTCATTATTTCCTAAACGCAGTATCGGAAATGGAATAGTCTTTTCCTTATATTTTAAAGCAGAGAGTTTTTCATAAACACTGTTAATTGGATGATTGTTGTAAGATGTAAATAGTACTGTGCGTTCATTAAAAAAAGCTGTTACAATTGTATTGATAATTGTGTTTGTTTTCCCAGTTCCGGGCGGTCCTTGAATATATGCCACGGGATATTTCATGGCATTATGGATAGCAAGTAATTGATCCATATTAATCTTTTTATTAATTAATGCAATGGGACGGGTGGCGTTATTTCTTGGATGTTCAAGCAAATCGCCAAAAAAAGCTTTAATCGGTACCGGGACTTCTTCTCCCCGGTATATTTTTATAATGGACTGATATTCTTTATGTAAATCTAAGGCAATATCCATTTCTAATCCTACAATATACGGAATATCATCTACATTGCTGCCGCCGCGTTGCATATGTTTTGTGATACAGTCTTTAATTTTTTCCTGATTTGCTTCAAAATTAGAGAGAAGTTCATATTCGTCCCCGTCTAAAAATTTGCGGATACTTTGTTTAGTTCCATCGATGGTAAACTCTGTGCATATGGTGATTTCATCGTCAGGTTTTAATGCGCGCTGCTTTACATCCAAATTCAGCTTACGATAAGCCAGTACATATAATCCTTTAGCCATATGTATACTGAGAATGTTCATTGCAAGCTGTTTTATTTGCAAACTGCCATCTGTGCGTCTGCTATTTTCAGCCTGATATTGAAAATTTTTCACAATTTCCTGAAACTGCTGCGGACTTAACTGATACAAATCACCGGCTATGTTATCGTGATCCAAATACCTGACTAAATTGAAGTCCGATTTGTACGGTACAGAATCGAGACGATTACACATTTCGAGATATCCGAGTATTTTTAAGTTTGCCGTATTGTCAAAAATTGTGTTATATTTATGAGGATTTAAGTAAATATCATTAATTAGCGCTTCATTGACAGGATAAAAAGAGCCTTCTATAATTTTTGACGACTGAATCGCATCTATTTTTATTTTTTCAAAAAGCTTCACGGTGTATCGGCCAAGATGAAAACCTTCTACTTCCAGCGTACGGTTCCGTACATCTATCATGCGGATGCCAATCCAGTATTTTGTATTTTGTTCTTCTAAGTTATGGTATTCGATGCTTATCCACTTTCCTTCATGAATGGCACGGAATATATCGTGTAAAATTGTATTCATAGTTTTCATCCTGTATGAAATAATAAAATAATTATCTTACGATAACTATTTTACAACTACATTAATTATATATCAATAAAATAAAAAAGTTTTCAATATTGTGAGCAATTTTTGTATTTTAATATCATGAAATAAAATCATTTATTTTATGATTGAATATTGACAAAATCCAATCATTAAGTTATGCTAATGATAGAAAAAACGAAAAATCATATCATAAGTTTTGCGGAGGATAAAATTATTGAATATAGAAAAGAAAGATATAGAACAATATCTTTCAGAAGTAAAACAAGCGGTTGAAAGTGACAGGTATCGGCTTGATAGAAACACAAAAAGACAAGATAATATCAATCTTTTCCTAAATTATGTGATTGATGAGGCAAAAGCAAAGGAAATTATATTGAGTCTTACTGCAATGGATTTTTCTCAAATCCTGCAAAATGAGCATAAAGGATATGAGCATGAAAGATTGTATGTATTTGGTAAGGAAGTAACACTTTTGGAGAGAAGTGGAACGAATGAGAAAGAGGTTTCTTTGTATATCAAATTTAACAAGTTGGAAAGCTCTTTTGTAATTGTGGTTTCATTTCATGAGCAGAAGTATCCATTGACATATTATTTCAAATAATCAGATAGTAAGCCGGAGGTAATCATTATGAAGGAAAAAGGAAGAAGGGATTTCTGCATAGAATGTAGAAAGGAAACAGAATACCTTTTGCAGAAACAGAACATTGTAAAAACAATAAGAGATAAGGAGTACACATTTGGAATCACAGTGGCTATATGCTCAGAATGTGGTGAGGAAATGAGCATTACAGGATTGATTGATAAAAATATTCAGGAAATTGATGAACAGTACAGGGCAGCAGAGGGACTTGTTTCAGTAGAGGATATTGAGAAACTTATGAAGATATATAAGATTGGCAAAGCTCCACTGTCATTAGCCCTTGGATTTGGTGAGGTCACAATACCAAGATATCTGGAAGGTCAGGTGCCTTCTAAAGAGTATTCGGATATTGTAAAAGCTGCACTTGTCGCTCCGGCATATATGAAACAGAAACTTACTGAAAATCGTGAAAAGCTGACTGATGCGGCATACAGAAAGGCGATTATGGCAGCAAACAGCATGGAGAGTTTATTTTCTGTATCGGAAAAGATGTTGCAGGTAATTGCATATTTATTTGAAAAGTTGGAAGAGATTACGCCATTGATGTTGCAGAAACTGCTTTATTTTATTCAAGGCATTTACTCTGCTCTGTATGGAAAACCTATTTTTTCAGAGGATTGCAGGGCATGGCTTCATGGACCGGTTTATCCGGAAGTTTACGAACTTTTTCGAGATTTTAAATACAATCCTATTGATGATGTTCGTTTTGTATTGTTGGATGGGGTTTCAGATGCGCTTACTGAGGAAGAAAAAATGGTGATTGACCTGGTCGTGAATACTTTTGGTATGTATGGAGGAAAAGTTCTTGAGAAAGTCACACATAATGAGGAGCCGTGGAAGGAAGCGCGAAAAGGATATGAGAATGGTATGCCTTCAAATGAAATTTTATCTAAGGAACGAATAATGAAGTATTATAGTGCCGTAAACCAAAAATATGCCATTAATACAGAGAAAGGTCTTTTGTCTTATATTAATGACATGCTTACTAAGGCATCATGATTATGGAATAGTGGAGACTATTAATAGACAATCATTATAAACGGATATCATAAGGCTCAGGAGAATGGAGAGATTCTATATGGGACTTTTTAATCAAGATGAAAAGAAAAGGAAAAGCAGGTTCCTTACACCAAACGACCGACATACTTCTAAGAGTAAGAACGGTGGGAGCGTTTTTGAAGATAACGAGCTGGAAAGCAGTGCTATAGGAAGGAAAACAGATTATGGAAACTGCACTATTATAAACGGTTCGGATTATCTGTTGCGGATTAGCGAGACGCGCATGGAAACGCTGATTACTTTATACCGCCGTTTTTCCGTTGATGAAATTCGCAGCTTGCTAAAGGAAAACGGCATTGTTTACGGTATCAAGGAAAAGATGTTGGAAGAACTGGCGACGGGAAAGCATAATTATGAGGAGATTCTCATTGCGGAAGGAACTGCTGCAAGAGACGGACGCGACGGATATTTTGAATATCATTTTAATCCGAATCCGGAAAAAAATCCGATTATTCTGCCTGACGGTACAGTAGATTATAACGTGCTGGGGAAGATAGAACTTGCGACGAAAGGACAGCTTCTTGTAACTTACCATACGGCGCTTCCTGATATAACGGGAAGGGACGTTCTGGGGAATACCATTGAAGCATATAAAGGCGTGGAACTGCCGGAGTTACAGTGTAAACGCTGCGAGCAGGACGAAGAAGGCAGTAAATATTATGCAAGCACTGAGGGCAGCATTACCATGGAAGGCAGATGTCTGACTGTAACGCCAATCTATGTGGTGGAAGGCAATCTGGACGCGGCTACGGGAGATGTGAATTTCCACGGTGATGTGTTGGTGCAGGGTAATGTATTTGCCGGAGTCACTCTAAAAACCACAGGGAATATTACCGTAAACGGACATGTGGAAACGGCGAAGCTTTTTGCGGGAAAAGACGTGATATTGAAGAATGGAATGCAGGGCGCGGGAAACGGTGCAATTCGTGCAGGCGGTAACGTTATGGCGCGTTTTTTAGAGCAGACGCAGGTTTATGCCGGTAAGGAAATCAACGTCGGAGCTTTGCTAAACTGCGAAGTGGAGTCAGGGCAGAACGTAGTTATTTCCGGAAACAGAGGCACCATTATAGGCGGAAGCGTTACGGCGGTAGAACAGATTACTGCCGCGTCCATCGGTAATCGCGCCGGAGTCGCTACACAGCTTGTTATCGGCTTGGATTGCGAATTTAAGTATAAGATGGGAGAAATCGATCGCCTGATGGAAGAATACCAGAATAATATGACGGACGCCGCCCGCACTCTTGATAGAATATCTTATCAGCTAAGGACACAGCCCGCCACGCCTGAACTTAATGAGCAAAAAGCGGAGCAGATGCGGAGAAAGATAAGTTTCCAGTCAAAATTAAAGGAGACTGCTACTGAGCGTGAGAGGTTAATTGATATCAACAAGCGTTCGGCAGACGGCAAAATTATTGTTGGCGGGATTTCATATGCAGGCTGCACAATTATCATAAACGGCGTGCGCGAGGTTTTAAATTCGGAATATCGGGACGTAACATATAAGAAAGTCAGGAATGAAATACGAATCACATCGAATAAGCAGTAAAATGTAGAAAAAATATAAAAAATTATGGCAGACTCAAACATTTGAGCCTGCTTTTTTTATAATGAAAATATAAATAAGGCTATGGAGGGTTATAGATGAAACTGACTTTTGTAATTGGAGCTACGGCTTCGGGAAAATCATATTTTATTAAGCAGCATTACGCGGATAAAGATGTGGATATTCTGAATGTATATGATTATCAGACTAAGGCGTATGAAGCAGAGGGACTTGCAGAGAAACAGTGGCTTTCTTATAATCAGCAGTTCAGGTGCCTTAAGCGCGCCAATGATGAACTTTTAGAGGCTGTGATGGAAGCATTGTCACATGGGCGCGACGTTGTTGTGGAACATACGCTTTTAAAGGCTAAGCGCCGCATTGCCTATATTGATGAAATCCGGAAACGCTTTGATGTAGAGATAGAATTTTATGTCATGTGTCCGAGTGAAGAACTGTGGCAGGCAAATATTGAACAGAGAGATTTAACAGGGCAGACGCAAAGTATTAAGAGAATGGCAGGAGATATGGAATTTCCCAATCCTGCGGAAAGGATTGATGTTGTTTATGAGGTGGCAGATGGAGAAATACGCTTGAGAATGGATACGCCAACGCCGGAAATTTTGGAACCCGCAAGGGAAGAAGTGAGAGAAGAAACGGAGAGGATTAGAAAAGAAGACGAAGAACGTAAGAAACGAAAAGAACTTCTTGACAGTATGAAGGAACGCAAATTCTGGCATTATTGCGAGGTGTGTGGCAAAAAGGCGTTTATTACTGCAAATGAAGCCTTTGACGAAGGTTGGGATTATCCACCCAATATGGCTATATTTGGATTGCTAGGTCCCCGTAAGTGCGGAGACTGTTCAATAACGGATACTTTGTTCTGGAAGATTAATACGGGAGGAGGATTGCCTGTTGTAATAGAAAAGGAGCTGACGCCCAAAGAGGCGCTCGTGTGGCGCAGAATTAAAAGTGAACCTGAAAGTCTGTTGGAAGAAGAGGGGTAAAAGACGGTGCACTATGTAATCGGAGATATACATAACGAATTAAAAAAATTAAACAGTATTTTAGAGCAGATTCAACCGGGGCAAGATGATGAAGTGGTTGTGCTTGGAGACCTTTTTGACAGAGGCGGAGATGATGCAGACCCGGTAGGTGTTTATTTTACGCTTGCCGGCTTGCAGGGACGATGTATTTGGATACGGGGAAACCATGACCAATGGCTTGCGGATTACATCGAAGATTATTTTTGGGGCTCGAAGAGAAAGAGGGCAAAGATGGGCTTTTATTCCTATAATTCTTTTGACTTAATAAAGCAGAGAATGACGGAAACGGATATGTTAAATCTTGCCGATTTAATACATAATCTGCCGCTGCAAAAGGAGATTGAGATAGATGGAAAGAGATTTCTTCTGGCGCATGCTATGACCTCATATCCGTCCGTCAAAGAGCCGAATGATTATTATCTGATGGGGAATTGGGAGCTGGAAACATTTTTCTTAGAAGGAATAGACGGCTATATTTCATTATGCGGACATACCACCACGGATAGTATTATAGGGGAAAAAAGCGGCGGATATTTAGGCGAGGAGGCGCATTCTATCTGGAGAAATAATAAAGAGAATGTTTATCTTATGGATTGCGGCTGCGGCTTTGCCGATGGAAAACTGGCATGTATCTGCCTTGAGACAGGGGAGTGTTTTTATTCTTGCAGTTAAAAGAAAGTTTTTTATGAATGGAGGGAATTAAGATGACAAATTGTGAAACATTTACATTATCAGATTTAACAGAGGAGCTTTTTGCTGCCTTGTGTTATGTTGAGAAAGAATGGTCTTCCGGTTTGGGCGGTTCGGGCTGTATCCGTATGATTACGGAAACAGGGCAGGAGTATTTTCTTGGCATAGAAGGATACGACGAGCTTAGACCGGAGATAACGGTGCCGCTGCTTACGACATATGATGAATGGAACAAGGAAAAATGCCGGAAAGTATACTGCCTTGAAGATGAAGGCTGGACTTATGCAAGGGATTTTGCGACAGATGTTCTTATCCGCAATGATATATATGAAAAAATGAATAAGCTGTATTATAAAACGGAAAATAAGAAACTTGAACATGGCGATTGCTATACGCTCATACTGCGAGTTTTAGGGAAGGAAAACAATATGAACCGCAAGGTGTATGCAAAAACAAAGGAGCAATGGGATAAGGAAGAGCAGGAACGTCTGAAAGCCGAGGAAAAGAGAAAAAGACTGGCTATTGCGCCGGAAGACATTGAGTGGAAACCCCTCTATATAAATAATATGCTTCAAAATTCAGTTGAGGGAATTTATGGATTTCTCTTTAAAAAAGGGAAGAATGGAGAAATCAGCGGATATAAGTGGACAATCGTTTTTCAGTATGAAGAGTTTGACCATTGCGCGCGAAAAAGTAACGCTCCTATTGAACGCTATAATTTGTATTTTAAAGAATATAGGTCTGTATGCGGAGTGTTAGGATATAAAGAACCAAATTATTCGGGCGTACAGTGTTACACGAAATCGGCAATTCATGACGGTGTGCATAGTTATGGAAAATTTGTGCGTTCGTATAGCACACTGGAAATGGCAAAAGAAGCGGCGCTTTACAGAAACGGCTGTATAGGCTGGGGTAACGTAGATATAGAAAATATTGTCAGGGTTTCCCTAGACGAGCAATCCATAGCGCAGATGGAGAAAGACTACGATGTCGGTGAGAAAAATCAAAGCTGTTTCAATAAGGATATACATGAGGGTTTTACATTCAGAAATCTCCGTAACTATTTATCAATGATAGACAGATTATCAATCTGTATGCTTGAAACATTAAATTATGAGAATTATATATGTATTGGAGATGTGCCGCATACTTATGACGACTATTATGTATATGGCGTCGGTATGATTGAGAGCGAATTTTATAAGATTGGCAAATATGAGTATGCGGCGAGCGGTGAACAAAAAGACCTTACACTTGCCACCTGTATAGAGGTTATGCTGGCAAGAGAACCTAAAGGAGTTTTGTTAGAGAAAGAGAGCGAGGAAGACATAGAGGAAACGGAGGAATGAATATGAATAAAGAACTTAAGACAAAACGGCTGCTGCTCCTTCCCGGCGATAATGAAAGAGACAACGCCCCTTTTTTAAAGATGCTGCGCATGGACGGAGACTTTAGGCTTTTTTCAGGCGTTGATCCGATGGAAAAGAATATTCTGGAATTTCAAAATTATTTTGAAAAAAAGCAATGCTGTTTATACGCAATATTTCTTAAAGACCGTCCCGAAGAAATGATTGGATACGCCGGAATCAGTTATCGAAAAGAAGAGCGGACTGAGGCGGAATTTTATATTTCTAAGTATTATAGGAACAACGGATATTGTACGGAGGCACTAAATAAAGTTTGCGAAGAAGCCTTTCAGGGCAATCTCAAATGGCGGGATAAAAAGGGAAAAGAAGTTTGTCCTATAATTAATAAACTGAATGCTACGACTATTTCCACCAATCTTGCAGCGGTTAGAGTGTTGGAGAAGTGCGGTTTCTTAAAAAACACGGAAATTGCATTCTGCCTTCAGGTTTTTATAGATCCTGATGATGAAGATGTCGTATATGATAATGAGGTTAGTGAATATGAGAGAAAGAAATAGCGGGCGTTTTTATGTTACAGGAGACTGTCATGGTGATTTTAATAAAATTGACTTTTTCTGCCGATGGCGTCAGACCTGCCGAAAGGATTTTATGATTATTCTTGGGGATTCAGGTATTAATTATTGGGCAGACAGTTCAGACCGGAAGACAAAATGTATGATTTCCAAACTGCCAATCAGTTTCTTTGTGGTTCACGGTAATCATGAAGCGCGCGCCTCGGAACTGGATTTTTATCAGGAAAAAAGCTGGCATGGCGGAATCGTGTATTATGAAGAAAAATTTCCGAATATTCTATTTGCTAAGGATGGAGAGATATATGATTTTAATGGAAAAAAAGGGATTGTAATCGGAGGCGCTTATAGTGTGGATAAGAACTTCAGAATAGATGCGGGACTGCCCTGGTATGAAAACGAACAGCCTTCTGCAGAGATAAAAGCGTATGTGGAAACAAAACTAAAAGACTGCGGCTGGATGGTGGATTTTGTTTTTTCACATACCTGTCCATCCAGCTTGGAACCGCAAGATATGTATCTGGAATATATTGATCAGAGCAAAGTTGATAAGACAACAGAGGAATGGCTTGAGAGGATACATAGTAGATTGCAATATAAAATGTGGTATTTTGGGCATTTTCATGAGAATCGGCAATATGCCCATGCGGTAATGCTGTTTGAAGAGATTAGGGAGTTGGGGGCGGATTCTTTTTTACAGAGGGTTGGACGTCCCAGATATAAAGTTGGCGACAGAGTGTTGTTTTATCCGGACGAAAGGCGGGATTATGCAGGAACTATCGTTGTCGTAGATGCTTACGGAACAATGGCTGATTCTACGCAGGTACATTATGATATCAAGACGCAGGACGGTTTTTTATATAAGCATGTGCCGGAAACTCTGGTGGAGAAAATAGAAGATATTAAGGCTGGAAGAGATGTTGTAGACTGAAAGGAAGTTAAAGGAGATGATGTTTATGCGAAAAGAAATCACAGCGGCAGACCGAACAAATAATATTTGGAATAAGTATGAGTTTGTTTCAGAAGTAAAAGGAAAACACTTTATCATGTTATGGAAATTGCCTAAATATCTGAAAAGGCGGTTAAAGTGGAGCTTACAGCGCATTACACGCGGATTCTCGGAAATGGATATATGGTCGATGGACACTTATTTGCAGACGTTAATTCCGGATATGCTGCAATATTTAAAAGAGCACCGAATGGGTTCACCGTCCCATCTAAGCCGTACTGACAATCCGAATGATAATAGCTGTCATGAAGAGTGGGATAAAATTTTAAATCAGATGATTTTCTTATGGAGAGAGTCGTATGAATATAGCTGTTCCAGAAAAAATCCCTATGAAGAAGAATATCATAAAGCGTGGGAAGAGTATATGGAAAAATACGAGAAAAAGTATAAGAAAAAGCATGTAAAAGTAAAGTGCAAAGACGGAATATATTATAGAAATATAGTTCCGTGGATGAGTCAAATACCGGAATATCAGGAAATATATGAAAAACATGAAAAAGCGGAAAGTGAGATAGAACAATATAGAGAAGAATGCAAAGACAAGGCGCTGGATATGATGAAGGAATATTTTTACTGTCTGTGGGATTGAATATATTTTTATAGTAAGAAAGAGGGCGAAAAGCATGAGTGAGAGAGTTGAAATCAAGACAATAAATCTGGACGAAAGATTGACCTATGAATTTATCAAAAGTTATATTCCATCTAAGGATACGGCGGCTTATCTTCATGCCATTAACCACCAATTCAGCGAATTGGAAAAAGCGACAATCATAGGAAATCATGAGTGCCTTTCAAAAGATGAAAAATTAGAGGCTTTACAGAGAATGAAGGAGCTTACTAAAGACGAAAGTCTGCAAGAGCGGATTGAATGGGCGATGGAGTTGATACAGAAAAATAAATATGCTTTTGATTCGTCGCCTGCATGGGATGCTTTTCATGATTTCTTCCCGATTCCACATAATTTTCGGCATGGGGACATTGTGCGTCTGGTAGGAAACGGATACCGCAGCGTGCTTGGAGTAATTCTGGGATATGATGAAAAAAATTACAGGTTTTATTGCAATTTATCCGGAGATTACAGTGACATTCAAGTGACGGTGGATACTCGCTTTTTAATAAAAGGCTGTGACGATAACGGAGCTCCCATATATGATTATCTGGGAGAGTTCTCACATGAGCATATTAATCCGATTTACATAGAGAGGATACAATTAGAACCTGATAACGAGTGCCGACTCTATTTGGAGTATCTTGCGGCATGCGATACGCCGCAAGAAAAGGAAAAACGTAAGTCGGCAGAGCAGGTGATTATAAAGCAACTACAAAATGTGTGGCAGTATTATCCGAAACTTAATTTAACGGAATTAGTGATAATGGCTGCGAAGGTAGCAAAATTATGGTTAAACTCCTCGCAGACGTCTATAAAAAAGTTGATTGCTCTGCCGAAGGCTAAGGATATTGATATAGAAAAGATAAAAGATTTTGAATTGATGGACGGCTTATTTCATATGTTGCCGGAGAGGGCAAAGAAAGATATCTGGAGCAAAGAAGCGGATTGCAGGGCAGGCGAAGAGTGTGGTATGATGTAAGTATTAAAGTGCGGAGGAGGAAGTGGAGATGGAGAAAGAGAAGAAAGAAGAATTTACATTTGATGGCATATACGTTGAAGTATTGAATAAAACAAAAAATTGTAATGAAGTAAAGAGTATGCGGGAAGTTGCTGAATTGATTAAAAGTAAGAAAGTTGATGATTTAAAGGAACTTGATGTAAGAGAGAAAGTTTTGAAGATTATATATGATAATTGTGACCCAGAATCACAATTTAGGAAAGAATATAAAAAAGTGGATAATATTCTTGTAAAAACAGCATTTGGAAAAAAATGGGCTTCAAACTATGATTATGATGATTCTCTGATTTCAAGTTATATTTTCTGTAAAACATTTAAAAATAGAAAATGGCAAATAGATTCTCTTGGGGGATACGAATATAAAATTTGTGAATATGGTATTTGTGAAGATAAAAGAATTTATTTTCGTGGCGACACCATGAATTCATGGAGTACAACTATTAATGAATATATGCGTCTTTTTGGGAATGCGTATATAAAAGATTATAGCGGAAGGAAAATACCTAAGGGATACAAATCATGGGAAAGTTATCTTAGCGAACGTAAAAACTATAAAGATGTTGCAATACCTGAGTATATTAATAATTTTATGAAATGTTTATATACAATAGGAAATTTTGTGCTTGTACCAGGAGCAAAAGGAGTAAAAGAACAGGTAAACTTTAATCAAAGACGAAATATAAAATTTAGGGATTACTGGGATTTGACGTTGTTGGAAATTTATAATTATTACCATGAAAGTTGTGATAATAATTGGATATGTATGTTGGAAGAAGAGGATAAATTAGGAAAAAAGGAAGCAATTAAGAATTGGTTGAATAAAAAGGAAGATTGTGATACGGAAGGCTGGAATAAGTTTGTTGAAGATAATTTTATGCAGCCATTTTTAAAAAAGAACTCAAATGGTTCATATATTTCAAATGGTTCATATAATGAGCCAGATGAGTTATGGGCTGGACATTTTGAGGGAAAACGGATGCCTGATAAGGAAAAGCAATTTGAACAGTTTTTTGTAAATTCCAGAATAAGAATTCTGCAACGAGGTGAGCTCATAGCAAAAGCTTTAGTGGATAAAAAACAAAAATAAAAAATAACCAAAAACATCAACAGGCTCAAAAGTTTGAGCCTGTTCTTGCTATAATGTAGTTAAGAACAAAAAGAAAAGGAGAACTACATTATGGAGAAGAACACGACATTACACAATTACATTTACGGACCGATTAGGAGAAAGGTAGAGGAATGGATTTGGTATGATGACCATCAACCGAAAAGCAATTATTTTGCAAATCGCGAGGAGCATGACGCTTTTCGCAGCAAGCATGACAGGGACTGTATGCTGACAGAGGGAGAACTGAAAGCAGACACGTTATTCAGTCTTTGGACTCCGCTTAAGCAGACCATTATGAGACTGAATGATAAAGAGACGATTCAGGCTGTGGGAAATATTTCCAGCAAATACGTTTTTCTGCGCGAGTTTATCAAAGGCGATAATATAGAAAGACTCCTGCCGTCAGATGAATCGACGGTGCAGCATTTAAGCATGCTGTTTGGATTAGGCATGGGAAGGGGAAATGTTTTTATTCTTCCCGAAAGACAGCTAAACAGCGCCAGGGCGCAGAAACCTTATTACGATTATGTGCCGGTATTTTTACTGGAATCTTTTCCGGGCGGCGCATTCGCGGACTATTGGAAGAGTCCGGAGGATTATATTAAATGGATTCACTCGGAACATTTGGAAATGCTTTTTGACGGTGAAATTTCTCCTGAGCATATCAGGGATTTAAGCGGTTCCGGAGATGTGAGGGTTTCTTTTGCACCGGAAGGCATAAATGCACTTGACCGTATGTTAAGCAGTTATGTCCACGTATTAATGAAAAGGGAGAAAATTTATAGGGATTTAGGTAATAAACCTATGGATGAACCATACTTTTTGAGTCTTCAAGAGTTGTCGGACGAGGACATAGATGGAATATACAGAATCGATATTTCAGTAGCGTGGGGGCGTGAAAAAGATCCTGAGGGGAAAAGAATGAAGGAAATGTCTAAGCAGATAGAAGAGAAGCTTAAGGCTGACGGATATGTTCTGCCCTCATTCCTGTAAGACTTCATGGGAGGATAAATGTATGATTATTGCTGCTTATGCCGGAGTCGGCAAAACGGAATTTTGTAAGAGGAATCAGGAAAAAGCAATAGATTTAGTATGTATGCCGTTTAAATATGAGAATTTTTACGAGGTATCAAATGAGCTGGGAGAGGGGGAAGATATTAAGGCGCATGGAAACCTTGTCCTTCGTAAACAGTGGGAGCTTTTCTACTATTGGATTGTAAAGTATCTGGAACATTATTGTCCAGAAAAATATATTGTTATTCCGACAGTCTTTCGGATTATGGATTTGTTGGAGAGCGATATGATTCCGTTTACAGTCGTTTATCCGGATATTAGTTTAAAGGAAGAGTATGAAAAGAGATATAAAGAGCGGGGAAATTCGGAGTCTTTCTTAGATGTATTTGTGGGCGGCTGGGATAGTATGCTTTCCGGATTAGAGAAATATGGAAAGAAAAATATTGTTTTATCCGCAGGACAGTTTCTTGCGGACGTTATCCCTTGTGACGCTTCTGCTGAATATATTCATAGACAGCTTGTTAGTTTTGAAAAAAGTCTGTTATGGGAAAATCCAAGAAATGCTGCATTAAGAAAAATGCAGAGTGCGGAGCGCGAGCGTCAGGCGAAAGAGTATTATATGGAGCTAACGATGCGAAACAGTATTTGCAGAAGGAATCGGACATTAGATGAACTAAGGTTTTTACTGTCGCATGACAAGGATAAAAAGGATGAAGCTGTTATAAATGTAATTACAGATAGAGAATCTATTTATAAATTAATTAATGCGGTGATAGAGGAAGTAAATTTACATTATGAAGAATACAGTGTTTCAGGCAGACATTTGAGATTTACAGATGAAATATCCCTATCTGCTTTGCATATGGATACGCAGTTAAGTAGATGTATGTCACCCTATAATTATTTAGATGTAATGTACAATCCATGTTTTTTTGGACATTCTTTTGAACAGATAAACAGTTGTTCAGAAGATATGATTAAGAATAAATATTTAAAGCAGTATTTGCCTTGCATAATAGGAATTTTACGACAAGGAAATGAATACTGGGAAACTGTTGTGTCAGAACAAATTACGGACGAAGAACTTGAGAAGATGATTTGCCATGTTTACAGGCAACGGCTGAAAGAGGCGTATATGTACAGAAAAGGGCAAAGTTCAAACGACGAAATCTGTGGCGTTCTATGTTTTGAGCCTATCTGTAAGGATGACGTTATCACAGATTTTACATATGTAGGCTCAAAGAAGGATTTGAAACTTCTGCTCTCAATGGAAGAGAATGAGGATTTGAAAAAAATAAAATTGTATATTCTCAGCTATGTGAATGTGGATGGGAAATGGTGTTATACGGAAAAAATTTATGGAAAAAAGGAGCTGGAAATAATAAGAGAATGGATTTAAGATTATAGCATGGAAAGCGTGAACGGTTAAAGAGGAGGCTTTGAATGAGATACATTGTTTCTGACATACACGGCTGCTATAGGCAATATCAGGCGCTGTTAGAAAAAATTCAATTTTCTGATAATGACGAACTGTATATTCTTGGTGACGTAGTAGACCGTGGACCAGAGCCGATTAGACTTATGCAGGATATTATGGAGCGTCACAATGTAATTTTTATTCTGGGAAACCACGATTTTATTATGTATTCGCTGATGAAAAGACTTTGCGTGGAAATCACGGAAGAAAATTATGACTCTTATCTGACGAATGACATTATGCTGGACTATAATCTATGGATGCAGGACGGCGGACAGGTTACGGCAAAGCAGTTTCAGAAACTAAGCCGTTCTGAGCAGGAAGATATGCTTGATTATATAGAAGGCGCGTCCGGATATGAAGTGATAGAATGTAATGGAAAGGAATACAGACTGGTACATGCCGGACTCGCAGATTTTTCTCCTGATAAGGATTTGGCTGAGTATGATTTATATGAATTATTGGAAGAACGGGCTGATTACTCTAAAAGATATTATCCTGATGAGAATATTTTTCTGGTTACAGGGCATACTCCGACTATTTATATTGACGGCTGGAATAAGCCCGAAGTATACAGAAAGAATGGGCATATTGCGTTGGACTGTGCTTGTGTAGGCGGCGGAAAACTGGCGGCGTTCTGCGTAGAGACGGAAGAAGTTATTTATGTGGACGGCAGACAAATGGAGGATATAGAAAATGAGTGAAGAAAATAAAGAAGTTAAAGAAAGTGGAAAAAGCGAGAAGAAGAAGGTTAATAGGAAAGCACGCAAGCTGAATGCAACGGAAAAGACAATTCTTTTGCTGGAGTATCTTAAAAAAAGTACGGACGAAAATCATAAGGTTAAGTCCATAGGAAAAATCAGGGAGTATTTTAACGACAAAAAAATAAATATCGGCAATAATAAAACGGTTAATACGTTGATTAAAAAAGTTGCCAATGCTTATAATACGAATCTAGATGAATCTTTGATTCCGGAATCGGAATGGCGGATTGTGTTTGATGATTATTCTAAAAAATATGGTGAGCAGCCGATAGAGGAATTTGAAGGGGAATCGGAAGAGGAAGAATACGACACTGATGAAATGAAGATTAAAAATTTATATTACGCGCATGAGTTTTCGCATGAGGACATCGATGCGCTGGTGGAGGCGGTGCTGTTTTCCCGAACAATTGCAGCAAAGGACGCGGACAGGATAATTAAAACTTTGACAGAGCGGTTTGCCTCAGAACATTACGGAAATAAATCATTAGGTATCTGTAAGATACATGAGAAAAGCAATTATGATAAAGAACTTTTGCGCAACAATATTAAAATCATACAGCAGGCAATCGAGAAGAATGTGCAGATAGAGTATAAATTCAATGGCTACTCGCATGATGGGAAGATTAGACCTATGCGGGATTATATAAGAGTGGCAAGTCCTTATTATATTGTGGCTGATAATGGAAAGTATTATCTGCTTGCCGCGAATGACACATATAAGAATACCATGACAATACGCATTGATTTAATGACCGACGTCAGCTTAGCAGTAAATGACAAAAAAGCAGATAAGAAAGGCGTTCCCAGAATCCCGATAGATGAAGTCAAGGGTATGCCGAAAAGCTGGGACGATAACTTTTCATATAGGCACATTAAAATGGCGTATGATTCACCCGAAAGGATAACGCTGCGGGTAAAAAGTGAAAAATCTGAGCAGGGAAAACATATTGATCCGGATTACACTTTTTTGCATGATAACTTTGGCGATACTTATGTTTATCGGGGCGTGGATAAACAAGATTCAGATTATGATATTGTCGAGGTGAGGTGTTCTCCCTTTGGCATTGTCAGCATGGCTATGCAGTATGCCGAGAAGATGGAGATTTTAGAACCGGCGTATGTGCGTGAAATGGCGCAGGAAAAGGCGCGGGTGTTGTGTGAAAAATATTTGGGGGACTAAAAAAATAGCTATCATATTAGAGAAATTCCATTGTAAAAGCAAGGATTTTATGCTATCATAAATGCACAAACTTGTTTGTGATAAAATGTATTAATGCTAAGCTGGGGTGCTACAACATAAATAGTATAATCATAATACAATAGTAGATAGTTTATGAAAGGGATGATAAGATATGACGATGATAAAAGAAAAGGCAGTTGAAATGATAAAACGGATGCCGGAAGATAATATGGCATATGTGATAAATATCCTTCAAAATTTAGAAGCGATGTCTGCAGATAAAGAGAAAGATAAACAAAGGGCGAAAGCGGCACTTACAGATATCATGAATATGGAAAAGAGACTGCCAGATGACTTTGATCCTGTAAAAGAACTTATGGAAGCGAGGATGGAAAAATATGACAATCTTAGTTGATACTAATGTCATACTGGATATTCTATTAAAGCGGGAACCGCATATCAACGCGGCAAAAACCATTATGACAAAGTGCGCAAATCGAGAAATTGTTGGATATTTAGCAGCACATACCATTCCCAATATATTTTATATACTGAGAAAGACCTATTCTTTGGAAGAAAGAAGAAATTTTATTAGAAATTTGTGTGAGATATTTTATATTTCTGAATTGAATACAGAAAAGATTTTATTGGCTGTTGGAAATTGATAATTGATTGTAAGTTTTAATGTCGTATCCGGAGTGGGAATAATACGAGCAGAAAAAGAGGGGTACTGACAATGGGCAATACATGGGTAACTAGCGATTTACATATTGGACATAATAAACCTTTTCTTTATGAGCCGCGTGGATTTAAAAGTATTGAAGAGCATGACAGGGCACTTGTAAAAAATTGGAATGAACTGATAAATGCAGATGATACTGTTTATGTTTTGGGCGACGTAATGCTAAAGCATGGTTTAGAAGACACTGATTTTTCATACGGCTTGTCAGTGCTGCAGGAACTGAACGGCAGACTTATAATTATCAGAGGAAATCATGATAGCGTAAATAAAATTGAAGAGTATAAAGGCTGTAGTAATGTTATAAGCGCAGGAGAAGCAGCGTTATATTTGAATTATCCGGAAGTGGGAAGTTATCATTTTTATCTGTCGCATTATCCCACGCTGATTTCCGGTAAGAAATTGAAATCTTTAAAAACGGCGCTTATTAATCTATATGGGCATACTCATCAGAAGGAGAAGTTTTATCAGGAATATCCGTATATGTACCATGTTGGTCTAGATGCCCACGATATGAGACCTGTTTTATTGGACTGTGTTATTGAAGATATCAGGATTAAAAGGTCGGCTTATTGTGAAGATGAATTGATAAAATTAGATTGTATGAAAAACTTTCATAATGTATAATATATATAAGTATTCAAATTAAAGGCAACGAAAACAAGAAGGGATTAATATGATACCGTTTCAAGCTATTTCAGACAGCACAAAAGCGTCTTTTGCAATGGAAGGAATTTATGCAACAGAAAAAGATGAAAAAAACATTATAGATGTTCTTAGTGGTAAACGCACTTGTCAAGATGTTGTAGAGGAAATCAAGAAAAAGTATTTAGCTGAAAAGGGATAGTAAATGGATAAATTTTATTATGAATATAAAGATGATGGTGATGTGAAATATTGCTATCCAGGGACCTCGATATTGATTAATAAATTTGATATTCGTGATGGACAGCAGCTAAGTACAGTCGAAAGAGAAATTTCGATTGTAAAGGCTGCTGTTTTGTCGAACAGGATAACGGGAAATTTTGATTTAAAGCATTTGAAAAGTATTCATAGATTTATGTTTGAGGATATTTATAGCTGGGCTGGACAGATACGCAGGGTTGATATAGCTAAAGGAAATATTTTTTGTTTGGTTCAGTTTATAGAAACACAATTTGCAGAGTTGTATGCAAAGTTAAAAGAAGATAATTTTTTAAAAGGTGAATCAGATATAGAATATGTAAGTAAAAAAATTTCATTTTATCTTTCGGAAATAAATGTGATACATCCATTCAGGGAAGGAAATGGTCGGGTACAACGGGTATATTGTCAGCAATTATGTATGAATACAGGGCATTTTTATTTGGACTTTTCAATGGCTGGTGAAAATGAAATGTTAGAAGCCAGTGTAGATGCCTTTATTCGCAAATATGAAAAAATGGATTCATTGATTAGAAAGTGCATAAAAGAAGAACTTGCTTATACCTCATCACCCTGATAAATACAGCAATAAATCTCCTTCCGTGTGTTCTGTAAAATATACTCCACTTTCTCTTTCACTTCCGGAATATGAAGCAGGTCGGCGATATAACCGCAATAGCGCGTATCTTTTGCCGCGTCAAATTCTCCCATAAGCTGCTCAAGCGTCTTCCCCACCCCGTAAGGTCTGCCGATATTGTCGGTCGCGGCGTCAATACTGTCGGCAATACTCAATATATTGACAAACGGTTTGTTTTTGGTATGTTTTTTTGCCGGATAGCCGCCGCATTCATTATACCATACATGATGAAGCAGGGCGCAGTCATAGATACACTCTGTTTTTGCGTTCATCTTTCCGTTATAAATTTTAGAAAAGTTGACAGGATGCGCCTTGATTATTCCAAATTCATCATCGGTAAGGTTTCTGGAAGAGTTGGAAACATAATCCAGACAGAAATATTTACCGATATCATGAAAAAGGGCGCAGTTTTCCATTAAATCTAAAAGCTGTTTGGGGTTTTGTTTACAGTATTCAGAGCTGTATCCTGCAACGCCGTCAAGATACTTGGGATTATGTTCTAATATATAGGATAACAGCACGAGGGCAATCTCTTTGACCATCATCGTATGGACGAAAAGGGCTTTGTTGGCGTATACGGTGGCGTTTAACAGCGTGGTTTTGAAAGAATCAAAATCAATGATATTGGAAGCGGAATATACCAGCATCAGTATACAATGATTGATTTGATAGTTGCCAAATTGATGTACCATGCCTTTTGCCGTTTCCAGCACATGCTCCACGATTTCTTTACTTTTGTCAAGGACATATTGATTGTCAAATTTACAGGATTTATATAAGTAATCCATATAATAGGCGTTTGCTGTAAACAGTGCCGAGCATTGCTCCATAGTATTGTGGTCTTCCTGTGGTTTGGAATATTCTTCAAGTTTATCAAGAAGTTCTTCTATGGTAATCGCACCCGTGTGATATGCTGCCTGAACGCAGTAGATACTAATGACAACCCTGTCGGAAATTAAGCTTTGCACATCTTCGCGGGACAGAACTGCTTCCAATGCCTTTCCGAGTTCTGCAATCAGCGGAGCTTCTTTTTCCATATCAATTACCGGCTCGTCAAGCGTGGCGCCGCTTTTCTTTGCATATTCTGCCCGACGGCATGCTTCTAACGCAAAGGCTAGGGCGTTTGACTGGCACATGATAAATTGCGGTTTCATGAATTGCTCGCCCATGCGTTTTTGCATTTCCTGATATTCGGCGTTCACCTTGCGGTATTGTTTCAGCCCGAATGTCATGTCTTTTCTATTGATAACGCTTAACAGCCTGCAGTTTATCAGCAAGGACTGAGATTTTTCCGAAAGCTCATCAAATCGCGCCATATATTCTTCTATCATGGACATATAAGATGTGCCGGCGTAGTCGTCCAGATGTTCTTTTAAAATAATATCAAGAACAGTACAACGCTGCAGCATTAGAACAGTCTGTTCCAAATCATTTGTGGATTGGTAGTATCGGAATAAAATTTTGGCAATACAGAACGCGATAGGCGGATCTAATATTTGTCCGGAATCGGAAAGGAGTATACCAAAAAAACCCTGCAGCATTTCGATAGCTTTATCGTCTATGAGTTCTGGGTATTTTTCATATTTTATAATATATTCCTGAATGATGGCGTTACATTGTGTTTGAATTTGCTTTTTTTCACGTGAAATGTCTATCAGTGCGCTAATCAGCTCATCTTGCGATTTTTTATCCTTAAAGTCGGTCTCGTCTAATTCGTTATAGTGTTTTAATAAGTCTGTATAGTTTGTATAGTCCATGCCGTTATCCCTCTGTACGATACATTACTGATATTTGACTTTCTATATTATACATTTGATATAGGCTGGAATCAAGAAAAATACTGTCAAAATTTTTAAAAGTTTGTAACACTCCGGTCTGTCGTTTGTGAACTGGGCTGTTGCAAAAATTGTACTGTTTTGGTTTGTTTTGTTACTGACACATGAAATAAATTATAGTATGATAAAAAATATAAGTTTTATGGGAATCGGAGAAAAAACAAGGGAGAGGGCAGAATGTGTGTGCATTCTGATAAAAATAATGGATAAAATTGATGTATTAAAGAAATATTTTGGCTATTCTACATTCAGACAGGGACAGGAAAAGTTGATTGACAGTATTTTAGCAGGGCGAGATGTACTGGGAATAATGCCGACAGGCGCGGGAAAATCTATCTGCTATCAGGTTCCGGCGCTTCTTATGACGGGCATTACGCTCGTTATCTCCCCACTTATTTCCCTTATGAAAGATCAAGTGCAGGCTTTAAATCAGGCGGGCGTCCACGCCGCTTTTATCAACAGTTCATTGAGCGATGTCCAGATATCTAAAGCGCTGCGTCTGGCAGCAGGCGGACAATATAAAATTATCTATGTGGCGCCGGAACGGTTGGAAACTTATGAATTTCTGTCATTTGCCAAAAGTGTGAAAATATCTATGATAACAGTAGATGAAGCGCACTGCATTTCGCAATGGGGGCAGGACTTCCGTCCTAGTTATTTAAAAATAGTGCAATTTATTAAGAAGCTTAACAAACGCCCCATTATCAGCGCTTTTACGGCGACGGCTACCGAAAATGTAAAAGAGGACATTGTATGTGTGCTGGGGTTAATAAAGCCTGAGGTGCTTGTCACGGGCTTTGACCGTAAAAATTTATACTTTGCCGTAGAGACACCGAAGAAAAAAGACACATATGTCATAAATTATATTCATGAACATGCCTTAGAAAGCGGCATTATTTATTGTGCCACAAGAAAAAACGTAGATATGCTTTATCAAAAACTACAGGCGGAAAACATCGCGGTAACGAGATATCATGCGGGGTTGACGGGGGAAGAGAGAAAACAGAACCAAGAGGATTTTATTTATGATACTAATCCCGTCATGGTGGCTACGAATGCTTTTGGTATGGGAATTGACAAATCCAACGTCCGCTATGTTGTCCATTATAATATGCCGCAGAGTTTGGAAAATTATTATCAAGAGGCTGGGCGTGCCGGAAGAGATGGAGAAAAAGCGGAATGTATCCTGCTTTATTCAGCACAGGACGTTATGATTAACAGATTTTTGTTAGATAATAAAGAGCAGAATCCGGAGTATACAAGCGAAGAGGCGGAAGCAGTCAGGGAGAGAGATGAAGAAAGGCTGCACGCTATGACATATTACTGCATGACGACGAATTGCCTGCGGGAATATATCTTGCGTTATTTCGGAGAAAGCGGCAGCGCTGCCTGCGGAAACTGTCTTAATTGTCTCAGAGAATATGAAGAAATAGACATAACAGAAACTGCCAAAACGATTATTTCATGTGTCTGGGAAGTGAGGCAGCGTTACGGAATCAATGTAATAGCCGGTATGCTTGCGGGGGCGGAGCGCGCCAAATTACAGGAATACGGTTTGTTTTCTTATCGTTCTTACGCTGCGCTGAAACCAATGAAAGAGAATGAGGTCAAACAGATAATAAACCAGATGGTAATAAAAGGGCTGCTTTATGTCACAAATGACAAATATGCCATTTTGAGATTGGCTGAGGGAGCAAAAGATGTATTAAATAATGACGCGAGTGTCATAATGAAAATGGCGAAGGAAAATAAAGAGGAAAAAGAAAATAGAACAGAGAAAGAGAAGAAGAAGTCGGCAAAAATGCGGCGTTCAGATATCTTAAACTCTAGAGGGTTAGAACTGTTTGAACAGTTAAGGCAGATACGCACGGTCATTGCAAAAGAAGAAAATATGCCGCCTTATATTATTTTTTCGGATAAGACGCTGGTGGATATGTGTGTAAAAGTCCCTCTTTCCCACAAAGAGATGTTAAAGGTAACGGGCGTCGGGGAAAATAAGGCTGCACGCTATGGGGAGCAGTTTTTGAGCGCTATTCAAGAATATACCGGCGGAATCCGCGAGAAATTTTATTTTGGAGACGATGTGGTAAAATTTTAGTGCTCATCGCTTAATAGTAATGTGTGGTTTTGGAAGAATTTGATGTAGTAAATGGTATAGTAGACCGATAGTAAAAATTAATTGCAAGAACTGTATTATGTAGCGTATAATATAAATAGAATATTTTACACATAATGAAATTGAGATGGTAAAGACCATTATATTTGAAAAAAGATGAATTATGTTGTTAAGGAAAAAGAGGAGATGATGTGGCATGCTCACGGCAGAATTAACGAAAAAAATCGATTTGCTTCCGCACGAATCATATATTAAAGTAGAAAAATTTGTAGAACAGCTTATAACTGTGAATCAGAGTTATGATAAAGAAGAGGCTTTTATGACATTTATGGAGAAAATGAATCTGGCAGAGAAATCTGTGCAGGAAAATGGTTATTATTTAGAAGAAGAAGTGGAAGAAGAATTAGATAAAATATGACGCATAGGAAAATTGCTTATTCAAAGATTGCCTTGTCAAAACGTAAGGCTATTAAGAAAGATATAAAAGAAAGATATGGTAAGGAACGGGCGGACAAGTTTTCTAAGCATATTTCAAAATGCATTGCAGAATTAAAACAGTTTCCAGAATTAGGAGTTCCTTTACGGGAAAAGTATGATTATGACTGTGATTATTATATGCTTTTTGTAGAACATAATTATTTTATTTATAGCGTACTTGATGATTTGATTTTGATACTTGAGATATTTAATGAAAAAGAGGATTTCATGTATCAGTTGTTTGGGGTAATTACTACATCACAAGATACATTGGATTATTGGGCTGAGTGAAGCTTAATAAAAATCCATTGACACATATTCTTAAGTGTGTTGCCGTTGTTTATTATTAATAGCGATAGGAGGTCAAAGAGGCTTCCTATTTTTTAATTTATTATTTTCTAAAAGACAGTATCGGAAATGATAAGATAGGAAAGTTGTTGCATAATTTTGATTGTAAAGAATCAAAGGATACGGATAAAGCTGTTCTTTTGAAACAGTTATAAAGAGATTGGACATAAGCATAACAATTGCATAGAAGTATTTTGAATGAATATTGAAACATCAATCCACACGCTTTAATTTTCGCACCCTTATGGACTTTTTGACAGCATTTGCAGCTTCCAACATGACATATATTTCATCTTCATCTATCCAATATATAAGCAGCCAGTCAGGTGAAATATTGCACTCCCTTCGCGTCCAGCATTGCAAAGAAGTCCTCTGCGCTGCCTTCAAAATGCTGTCCGCTGCCGGTCCGTATCATTTCGTCCGTTTCGGCAAAGGCTTCCAGTGTTTCATCGTTTGGCGTAAATTCAGGATAAACAGGAATGCCGATTTTATCAGCTTTTCAGAAATAGTTTATACAATTTTAGCACTCACCTCTTGACAGTGCTAACAAAAAGCGATATTGTTATATTGCAACTAGAACACTAAGACGGTTGACAATATGAAATATTGAGTACTAGAGGAGGCAGTGATTATGAATTTGACGAAATTTACCCAGAAGTCCATGCAGGCGGTTGAACAGTGCGAGAAACTGGCGTACGAATATGGAAATCAGGAAATCGAGCAAGAGCATCTTCTCTATAGTCTTCTTACTATAGAGGACAGCCTTATTTTGAAACTGATTGAAAAGATGGAGATTAATAAAGAATATTTCTTAAACCGTGTGGAGCAGGGACTTAAGAAACGTGTGAAAGTTCAGGGCGGACAGATATATGTCGGACAGGACTTAAATAAGGTGTTAGTTACGGCGGAAGACGAGGCGAAGCAATTAGGCGATGAGTATGTTTCCGTGGAACATCTTTTTATGGCGATGATTAAGAACCCGAACAAAGAGATTAAAGAAATATTCAGGGAATACGGAATCACCAGAGAACGATTTTTACAGGTGCTTTCAACTGTGCGCGGAAGCCAGAGGGTTACGTCCGATAATCCGGAGGCTACTTATGACACTTTGGAGAAGTACGGACAGGACTTAGTAGAGAAGGCAGGAAAGCAGAAACTTGATCCTGTTATTGGCAGGGATAACGAAATCCGTAATGTTATCCGTATTCTTTCGCGTAAGACAAAAAACAATCCCGTACTGATAGGTGAGCCCGGCGTTGGTAAGACGGCGGTTGCGGAAGGCTTGGCGCAGCGGATAGTGCGTGGCGATGTGCCGGAGGGTTTAAAGGATAAAAAGATTTTTGCGCTGGATATGGGGGCGCTAGTTGCGGGGGCAAAATACCGCGGTGAATTTGAAGAGCGTTTAAAAGCCGTGCTTGACGAAGTGAAAAACAGCGACGGACAGATTATCCTCTTTATAGACGAGCTGCATACGATTGTAGGCGCAGGCAAGACTGACGGCGCGCTGGACGCGGGCAATATGCTTAAGCCTATGCTTGCAAGAGGCGAGCTGCATTGTATCGGCGCGACTACGCTTGACGAGTATCGCCAGTATATTGAAAAGGACGCGGCGTTAGAACGTCGTTTCCAGCCTGTTATGGTAGAAGAACCTACGGTAGAGGATACTATTTCTATTCTGCGCGGACTGAAAGAGCGTTATGAGGTTTATCATGGCGTGAAGATAATGGATAACGCATTAGTCAGCGCGGCAGTGCTTTCACACAGATATATCTCAGATAGGTTTCTGCCGGATAAAGCGATTGATTTGGTTGACGAGGCGTGCGCGCTGATTAAGACGGAATTGGATTCCATGCCTGCAGAACTTGACGAGCTGCGGCGTAAGGTAATGCAGCTTGAAATCGAAGAGACGGCGCTTAAAAAAGAAGACGACAGGCTGAGTAAAGAACGTTTGGAAAATCTGCAGAAGGAACTTGCGGAGTTAAAGTCGGAATTGGATAACAGGACTGCACAATGGGAAAATGAAAAGGCGTCTGTGGATAAATTATCCAAGATAAGAGAAGAAATCGACGAGGTCAATAACCAGATTCAGATTGCGCAGCGTGAGAGCGATTACGAAAAAGCGGCGGAGTTAAGTTATGGCAAGCTTCCATCTTTGAAGCAGCAGCTTGAAATCGAAGAGGAAAAGGTGAGCCATAAAGAACTTTCTCTTGTACATGAAAGCGTATCGGAAGATGAAATCGCTAAAATAATTTCCCGCTGGACAGGCATTCCGGTGGCGAAGCTGACAGAGAGCGAGCGCAATAAGACTCTGCACCTTGACGAAGAACTGCATAAGCGTGTAATCGGGCAGGAAGAGGGCGTGACGAAGGTTACGGAAGCGATTATACGTTCTAAAGCAGGTATCAAAGATCCGGCGAAGCCCATAGGTTCATTCCTGTTCTTAGGACCGACGGGCGTAGGTAAGACTGAGCTTGCTAAAGCGCTTGCGGCGTCGCTGTTTGACGATGAGAATAATATGGTGCGTATTGATATGAGCGAATATATGGAGAAGTATTCCGTTTCCAGATTGATTGGAGCGCCTCCCGGATATGTGGGATATGAAGAAGGCGGTCAGTTGACCGAAGCAGTCAGAAGAAAGCCTTATTCGGTGGTTCTGTTTGATGAGATTGAGAAAGCGCACCCCGATGTATTTAACGTACTTTTGCAAGTATTGGACGATGGACGTATAACGGATTCACAGGGAAGGACGGTCGATTTTAAGAATACAATACTGATTATGACATCTAATATCGGCTCGGAATATCTGCTTAACGGTATTGATGAAAACGGAAACATCAGACAAGAAGCGGAAGACATGGTGATGGGAGACTTACGGAATCATTTCCGTCCGGAATTTTTAAATCGTCTGGACGAAACGATTATGTTTAAACCTTTGACTAAAGACGTTATTGGCGGCATTATCGGACTTATTGTTGCTGATTTGAATAAGCGTCTTTCCGATAGAGAGCTTAGCATAGAGCTGACAAAAGAAGCGCAACAGTTCATTGTGGAGAACGCATATGATTCCGTATATGGTGCCAGACCGCTCAAGCGTTATATACAGAAATACGTGGAGACGCTTGCTGCGAAGCTTATTTTATCAGACAGCGTATCGACTAACGATATAATTTTGATTACGGTAGAAGGCGGCAGTCTGTCTGCAGTAAGAAAATAAAAATTGATATTTTCCCATTGGTTCCACTATCAATTTATCGAAAAATGATGTATACTTAAAGGTAAGATTAAGAAACTTTATTTTTGGAGGTATAGTATGGGATCAATGGGAAAAAACACGTCAACAAATTCTGAGAAGAAAAAGTCTGGAACATCTGATACAGGTAAGAGTAACGCATTATTCAGCCTTAGAAATAAAATATATATATGTTTTCTCATACCGATAATTTTTATGATAGCGGTCGGTTTTATCTCATACTATTATGCGCAGGACGGTCTTAGCGATAAATTCAAAGAATCTGCGATTCAGACTTCCAATATGGCAATGCAGTATATGGATACAAGCTGTACATATATTCAGTCGGAGGGCTTAAGATATGCTTTTGACAGCGGCATTGAAGATTATTCACTGGGAATGCCCGGAAAGAGTACGGGAGAAAAAACCACGTATTTTAGCGATGCAAGACGCATGGTAATGGCTTCACAGTCGGCAAATCCTTTTATCAGTAATCTGCATATTGTTCCCAAAGCGGGAAACTGGATTATTTCATCTTCTTCAGCCGAATATTATGACGGTATTTATGATGAATATTATGAAGAAATGTTAAAACTGGCTCCGGACGGGGGCACTATTCCCAGATGGATAGACTCACACCCGCTTTTGAACGGACAGATGGGACTTTCTGACGACGACTATTTTATGGCTTATCAGATGCAGACAAGTAAAAAGTTTGCATACGTGGTAGTGGACGTAAAGACAGACGCACTGGCTAATATCTTAAATGATATGGACTTTGGAGAAGGCAGCATTAGGGGATTTGTAACCGACAGTGGAAAAGAACTTATCGTAGAAAGCAAAGCAGATGGACAGATGGAGCTTTTAGCAAACGGCGAGAGTGTTTTTTCACAGCAGGATTTTTATACACAGAGCCTTATGCAAAGTCTTGACTCCGGGGAATTAAGCGGAGTTATGGACGTTACATATCTGGGCGAGAAATATCTGTATGTGTATTCAAGAAGTGAAGTGTGCAATGTGACATTATGTTCTTTAATACCGCTTGGCATAGTTACCGGACAGGCGGAAACAATAAAGACGATTACCATTACGCTTGTAATACTGGCGGCTATAATCGCGATTGTTATCGGCACTGTTATCACGATGGGAATACAGAAGAACATGAAGAGCATTTCCCATAATCTTAACGAGGTGGCGAAGGGTGATTTGACAGTTAAGGTGAAAGCTCAGGGTAAGGACGAGTTTCAGTCATTGGCGCAGACTGCAACCAATATGATAAAGAATAATAAGAAACTTGTTTTGCGGCTGACGGATACAATCGGGCAGCTTGAAAAAACCGCAGAAGACGTGAATGGAGCGTCGGACGATATTAGTGAATATTCCAAAGATATCGTTACCGCTATCAACGAAATCAGCGCGGGAATGTCGAAACAGGCGGGACATGCTCAGGAATGCGTCGTAAAGACCAATGGGCTTTCAAAAAGAATGGGCGATATAAGCACATTGGTACAGCAGACGGAAAATCTTGCAGACGAAACAGGACAAATGGTTAATCAGGGTATGGAAATTGTCGGAGTGCTGGGAGAGCGCGCCAAGAAAACTACTGATATTACGGCGAATGTGGGCAGCAGCATAGAAATGCTTAAAACAGAGTCAGAGATGATTAACGGTTTCGTCGAGACTATAAGCGATATTTCAGGGCAAACAAATCTGCTTTCACTGAATGCGTCCATCGAGGCGGCAAGAGCGGGAGAAGCAGGAAGAGGCTTTGCCATAGTTGCAGAAGAAATCCGCAAGCTTGCAGACGAATCCAATGCGGCAGCGGAAGAAATCCGCAATAATGTCAATAAAATCAGTGCACAGACCATGCTTAGCGTAAACAGCGCGAAGGAAGCGGAGGCTATGGTTGCTTTGCAGGCAGAGACTGTTGACGAAGTAATAAGCGTATTTAGGAATATAGAAAAACAGATATCCAATCTGCTTGCTAATATGAAAGCGATTGCAAATAGTACAGAGTTGGCAGATAGTGAAAGAGATGATACGATTGCTGCGGTTGAGAATATTTCTTCCATTATCGAGCAGACGGCAGGAAATTCGGAACAGGTGCATAATATGGCTATCCAGCTCCGCGACAGCATACAGAAACTGGATAAGACCGCGCAGACGCTTGATGATAATATGAGCGGGTTAAAGACTGAGATTTCGGTATTTAAGTTGGAGAAATAAATTTTCACATATACCTACAGGCGTTGCACAATATTTGTGTATATATTGCTGATGGCTACACAAATTCGCAGGCTGAGAAAGGAGCATGATTATAAAATGAGATATCCTGATTTTTTACGGGAAAATGGAACAATAGGTTTTGTCGCGCCGTCCTTTGGTTGTGCAACAGAACCGTATAAAACCGGATTTATGCACGCGCAGGAGAATTGGAAGGCTGCCGGATACAACTTGCAGTTTGGACCTAACTGCTATGTGGCAAAAGGAATCGGTATCAGTAATACGCCGGACGAGTGCGGGAAAGAGCTTCAGGAATATTATTGCAGCGATGAAAATGATTGTATTATTTCATGCGGCGGCGGGGAGCTTATGTGTGAAACTCTGGATTATGTGGATTTCGATAAGATAAAGGCGGCTGCGCCTAAATGGTATATGGGATATTCAGATAACACAAATATGACTTTTCTGCTGACGACATTATGCGATACGGCTGCCATCTACGGTCCGTGCGCGGCAGAATTTGGCATGGAGCCGTGGCATAGTTCGCTTCAGGACGCAATGGACGTGCTGACAGGAAAAAGCCTGAGCTTTAAAGGATATGATAAATGGGAAAAAGAGCCTTTAAAAGACGAAGACAATCCGCTAGCGCCCTACAATGCAACCGAGCCTTCCGTTATTCGTAAATTCCCTGATGAAACGCTGGATTTTACGGGCAGGCTGGTAGGCGGCTGCATGGATTGTCTGGTAAATCTGCTGGGGACGAAGTATGATAAGGTATGCGATTTTACGAAACGCTATAAGGACGACGGAATTTTGTGGTTTCTGGAATCCTGCGATTTAAATGTAATGTCAATCCGTCGTGCGATGTGGCAGATGGAAAATGCAGGCTGGTTTGAGAATTGCAGCGGGTTTTTAATTGGCAGACCGCTTTGCTATGGAGAAGAAATGATGGGACTCGATCAGTATAAGGCAGTGTATGATGTAATAAAGAAGTATAATGTGCCGATAGTAATGGACGTGGATATAGGACATCTTTCCCCGATGATGCCGATTGTCTGTGGCAGCATGGCGCGGGTACACGCGGAAGGAAATCAGTATAGCGTGCAGATGGAACTGCGGTAAAGGAGAATTGTATTAATATGATACCACAAGAACCCACGATATTGCTTAGTTATATAAATTTAAAATTGCGGGATTTTTATGATTCCCTGCAAAGCCTGTGTGATGACATTGATGTCAGTGAAAGCGAAATTACCGAAAAGCTTGCGTCCATAAATTATCACTATGATGAGGAGAAAAACCAATTTGTCTGAAATAATAAATGTAACGGTAATTAGTGGAAACAGCAATGACGGAAACATCAATATCAGTCATGATATAAATATGACATTAATGTCAACTTTGCTAAAAGAAAATCTTATCGCGGGAGATTTCTGCGGTGGGCGGGGCAGTTGTAAAAGATGTAGGATACAGTTCTTAAGCGGAGCCACGGTTCCGTCACAATCGGACAGAAGTGCGTTTACGCCTGATGAACTCAGGGAGGGCTGGCGGCTTGCATGTCTGTCAAAACCGAAAGCGGATTGCGTCATACGGCTTGCTGGGGCTAAGTCATATGAACAGCCTATGCGGACGGATATAGTAACGAAATCGCAGAAAATTAATATTATTGATAAGGACAAAAGTATTTATAAAGATGTAACCGCTTGTAGAGACGGTGAGGTATGTAAAAGTGATGGTAACGACTGTCTAATCGCCGTGGATTTAGGCACGACGACTATCGCCATGCAGTTAATGGAAATACGTTCAGGCAAAGTGATAGACACATACTGCGCCATGAATCCGCAAAGAAGTTATGGTGCAGATGTATTGTCCAGAATACAGGCTGACAACGAGGGGCACGGGCAGGAACTTAGAGATAGCGTGTGGGAAGTTTTGCGCACAGGAATAAGGCAATTTTGTAAGACAATATATGAAAAAAGAAAGCTTGCAGAGACAGCTATGCACTTAGACATACGCGGCATATGTATTGCGGGTAATACAACAATGGAACATCTGCTTATGGGGCTCCCTACAAAGAGTTTAGGGGAAAGTCCGTTTACTCCGGTTGAAAAGGGTTTGCAGAAATGCGCGTTATCGTTAAAAAAAGACATATGTGCTGAAGCGATAGAAGGACTTGAAGTTTACATAACCCCAGTAATAAGCGCATTTGTCGGCGGAGACATAGTGGCAGGACTTTATCACTGTGGCATGTTGGGCGGGCGCATGACGGCGTTGTTTATAGACCTCGGAACAAATGGTGAAATTGCCGTAACGGACGGTGAACGGCTGATTGTGACGGCGACTGCCGCAGGACCGGCTTTTGAAGGCGGCGCTAATGCGTCGGCTCCGGGCAGCGATATGATTGAGATAATAGCTTCTTTATTACGGCAGGGCATAATTGATGAGAGCGGATTGCTTAAAGAAGAATATTTTGAGAATGGAATAGATGTACCGATACGAAACGCGCAGGATAAAGAGCAAGAGGTTATCCATCTGACGCAGAAAGACATCAGAGAAATACAGATGGCTAAGGCTGCGGTGCGCGCGGGGATTGAAATTTTATACGAAAAGATAGGAAAGCCCAAGCTTGATAATGTGTATCTGGCAGGCGGTTTCGGCTATTATCTGAATGTAAACGCAGCGATAGAGATAGGGCTTTTGCCCGAATATATGCAGGGTATTGTAACAGCAGTCGGCAATACTTCTCTAGCCGGAGCGTTTGAAATAGGAAGAGAGCTGTGCTTGGGCAGACTTAATGAAGAAATGCTTGCAGATAAGCTGCAAATGATAGAAAACATCAATCTTGCCAATCAGGAGAACTTTGAGGCGGTATATTTAAGTAATCTCAATTTTCCGGTCAGGTGTTAAAGTGTTACCAGATATAATAATAAATATAAAAAAATTCCATAAATAAGGTTACGTTAAGGTTTTACCGGCTTTCTTTTAAGAATCAGCCGGTATTCTGTTTGTAACACTGATAAACAGTTTGTCAGATAGAGCAAACAGAAAAAAAGGAGAGAAGACTATGTGGACAAGAAAAGAATTAAAAGAGAAAGCTAAGGCGGCGGTAAAAAGAAATTATTGGAAAGCGGTATTGGTATCGGTATTGCTTATTCTGCTGGGGGAAGGGCTGATTCCGGCGGCAGCCGCAAGCGGAAGTTCAGCAGATTATGATGAAAATGAGGGCTATGTGATTTCCGTAGGGAATAGTATAGGAGAAAGTGTATTAGTTGATGATTATGTAATCTCTGTGAGAGATAATGCAGAAGGTTCTGCAGGAGAAAGTGTAGTAGCAGATGTTTATGTGATTCCTGCTGAAACTGTCAGACAAAATGGTGACAATGCTGCTGCAAAAGAGCAAGTGGAAAATGAACTTAGGGAAGCGCTTAACGAACTTGAGCAGATAGATGATTCTATATTAGACTCTTTTGGGGCGGCATTCCTGATTGTGCTTTTGCTTGCCGCAGTTGTTATTGTAACAGGCGTGATAATATTTGAGATTTTTATCGGCAGCCCCCTGCGTGTAGGGGCGGGGCGGTTTATGTTAAACGGCATAGACGATAAGGGGAATATTGCAGACCTCGGATTTGCCTTCGACCATAATTATATGAATGCGGTCAAAACGATATTTTTCCGTAACCTGCATATTTTCTTGTGGAGCCTATTGTTTATTGTTCCCGGCATATATAAGAGCTATCAATATCGTTTCGTGGAATATATTCTGGCGGAAAATCCGCATATGCCGCGCAAAGAAGTGCTGGAACTTAGCAAGAAAATGATGGAAGGACAGAAATGGAATGCTTTTGTGCTGGATATGTCATTTATTCCGTGGCATATATTGAACACAGTTACTTGTGGTTTGACAAAAATATTCTATGTTAAACCATATATTTGTATGACAGATGCGTCACTTTATCGTGCGATTATCGGAAAGGAGTATAGTTATAACGATGGGATATAGAATTTTGATTGCAGATGATGAACCTGAGATTCGCGATTTATTAAGGCTGTATCTTGAAAAGGACGGATACGAAGTAACAGAAGCGTCAGATGGAGCGGAAGCATTGTCAATTCTGCAGAACGCCGCGCATAATACGGACGGCTTAGGAGAAATAGATTTGTTAATTTTGGATATTATGATGCCGGGTATAGACGGCTACCGTGTGTTGCGCAATATCAGGGAAAATAATAATATCCCCGTAATCTTACTGTCAGCAAAGGGTGGCGACGCTGATAAGATTCTTGGTCTTGATTTGGGGGCGGACGACTATATAACTAAGCCGTTCCAGCCCTTAGAGGCGGTAGCAAGAGTCAATTCCAATATACGAAGGTTTTATGCGCTGGGCTCTGGCAGACAGCGCACTAAAGACGAGATTACCGTAAGGGATTTGAAGCTTGATTTGCAATCCTGCCTTCTGCATAAGGGAGATAAGATGATAGAGCTTACTTCCGTGGAATTTAAGATAATGCAGCTTTTTATGGAAAATCCGGGCAGGGTATTTACCAAACAGCAGTTGTTTGAGCAGGGCTGGGAAGAGGACTATCCGGTATCCGATAACAATATTATGGTATGTATATCCAAACTCCGCGCCAAGTTAAGCGATGACGCCCACGAATATATCAAGACTATTCGTGGGCTGGGATATCGACTGGATAGCAGCGAAAGGGAAAACGATGGAAAATAAAAATATAGGAGTGCAGGGCAAGGATTTGAAATGGTTTCTGATAAAAAATTTTCTTTTAATTATGGTATTTATTTTTATCAGCGAAGAACTGTTGAATACGATATACAGGCTTGTGATTGCGCCTTTTCTGGAAAATACGCTGCATATAAGCCAACTGTCCGTTACGGCAAAGAGTGGAAGCATGATGCTTCTGGCGCTGCAAATGCTGTTATTTACAGCCGCGTCGTTTCTGCCGGAGGTTATATCGAGGCAGGTGCAGACATTAATAAGCAAAAGTATGGGCGGCTTAGTGCGCATTGATATAGCGTCACCTATGTTAGAAGGAGTTACGCACAAAGGCTTAATTCAGCTTTATTATGCCGCCGTAATTTTTATCTTCATGGGGCTGCTTGTTATAACATTGATTCCCTATGCTTTATCGGCGTATTGGTATTATAGAACCGTATCAAGAAAAGTAAATGAGCTGATTGCTACTGAAAAGAAACAGAAGGAAGATTATGACAGGCAAAGAAATCTGCTGCTGTCCGACATTTCCCATGATATCAAAACGCCTATTACAACCATATGTGGATATGCGGGGGCGTTGAATGACGGCATGGTGAATGATGAAGATAAAAAGAAAGAGTATCTGCGCTCGATATATGCTAAATCAATGCGCGTAGATGAACTTATCAACCTATTGCTTGAGTATGTGCAGTTAGACAGCAGCGGTTTTATATTGCATAAGGAGAAAGCTGATTTAGGCGAGATGTTGCGGGAAAATATAGCACTTCTATATGCAGATTTTGAAGAAAAGGGCATAACCCTTGAGATAGACATACCTGAACAGGAGTTTCCATACGAGATGGATAAGGTTCAGATGGGACGCGCTGTTGTAAATATACTTTCCAATGCGGTAAAATATAATGGGGCAGGAACCAAAGTATCCGTGAGCCTAAGAGTGCGCAAGTTTAAAGTTAATAATAGCGACACAAATGTCATAAATGGTTATATAATCCGCATAGCAGATAACGGAGAACCCATAGACGAAACTTTGGCGGAACATATTTTTGAGCCGTTCTCAAGAGGCGATAAGGCAAGGAACACCAGAGGCGGCAGCGGACTAGGACTCAGCATTTCACATAAAATTGTGCAGATGCATGGAGGAGAACTGAAATTAGAGCAAGGGAGCATGGACGGATATGTTAAGGTGTTTGTGATATCACTTGGAAAATAATTAAAGTTATTTTATCTTTCTATATTCTCGCGGAGTGCAGCCCACGATATCTTTGAACTGCCTGTTGAAGTTTGAGAGATTTCTGAATCCACATGCAAAAGCGATTTCAGATGAAGTATTGTTTGTTTCAACAAGGGCTTCACAGGCTTTTTTAATCCTTATCTGCGATAGATATTCAATAGCGCCGACTCCGGCAGCTTCTCTGAAACGCCGCATAAAATAGCTTTTGCTGATATGCGCAATTTCAGAAAGCTGCTCAACGGTTATGTTTTCAGCATAATTTTTATTCATATATTCTATTACAGAACGGATAATTTCATTTTTGTCTGTGCTGTCTTTGGCAGTTTGCACAATATCTCCATGCTCCCATAATAGCCAGAAAAATCGCAGCAACTCACTTTTCATCAGCATATCCAGTTGCGGTGTATTGCCTTTAGCGCAGGAGAAAATAGTTTCGACGGATTTTTGCAATTCATTGTAATGAGTATGCTCTTTTGTTATACATGTGTTTATTTTGGATAGACCGTTTGCAAGCGGCTTAATACATTTCGCGGAACAGCGGTTATTTTCGGATATCCCCAGAATTTCAGCATTAAAGACAATGGTGTCATAAATCTGCTTATTGCTTTTATGGGGATAAATAGCATGCAGTATGTTTGGCGGCAGGATTATTATATCGCCTTTTGATGAGATAAAACGGTTGTCGCCGCAGATAAACTCGGCGCAGCCTGATATAATATAATTTATCTCAAATTCACTGTGCCAATGCAGCGGAACATTTGCGAAATAGTCAGGAATAAGACACTCATAGTAACTGAATGGAACAAGCTTTGAACTGTGTTTCTTTTTTTCTTCGTATGCAGCCATGTATGCCTTCTCCTATAAAAAGATATTATAGTATCATAAATTGATACTATTTCATTTGTTTTTTGAAGTTAGTTATAGTATCGTATCATATAGAAAAATATTTTTCAACCGATTTGATAATAAAGAAGGGAGCATTATTATGAGTACAAATAATCAACCTGCGTGGCTTGATAACGCAATTTTTTATGAAATTTATCCGCAGTCATTTTGTGACAGCAACGGTGACGGTATTGGTGATTTTAACGGAATTATCGGCAAACTTGATTACATAAAGGATTTGGGCTGTAATGCAATATGGCTGAATCCCTGCTTTGAATCCCCTTTTGGTGATGCGGGATATGATGTTTCGGATTATTATTCAGTGGCGCCAAGATATGGAACTAACGAAGATTTGAAGCAGCTTTTTAATGAAGTCCATAAGCGTGATATGCACATTCTCCTAGACCTTGTTCCGGGACATACTTCTATTGAGCATAAGTGGTTTAAGGAATCAATGAAAGCGGAGAAAAACAAGTATACTGACCGATATGTGTGGACGGACAGTATTTGGGAAGAACCGCAGGGTATGGGGTGTATTCGTGGTATTTCAAACAGGGACGGTTCGTGCGCAGTCAACTTTTTCTCTCATCAGCCCGCGCTGAATTACGGTTTTTATAGATGTGATCCGGATAAAAAATGGCAGCAGCCTATGGACAGCGAAGGTGCAAAGGCTACGCTTGAAGAACTAAAAAATATTATGCGTTTTTGGCTTGGCATGGGCTGCGACGGTTTCCGTGTGGATATGGCGGGTTCACTTGTTAAATATGATGAAGATGGTAAAGGCACGATAAAACTATGGCAGAATGTCCGTGAATTTTTGGATAGAGAATTTCCGCAGGCTGCAATGGTTTCTGAATGGGGTGAGCCTGATAAGTCGCTGCAGGGCGGATTCCATATGGATTTTTTGCTGCATTTCGGACCGTCGCATTATAACGATTTATTCCGCTGTGCCGAGCCTTATTTTTCAGATAAGGGTAAAGGAAATATTTTGGAATTTGTCAAAAAATATGAGGAAAATTATGAAAAGTCTGAAAGAAAGGGGCTAATCTGCATACCTTCGGGAAATCATGATATGGATAGGCTGTCCCGTAGTATTCATGGCGATAACCTGAAAATTGCCTTTGTTTTTTTACTCTCAATGCCAGGTGCGCCTTTTATCTATTACGGTGATGAAATAGGCATGAAATATGTCGAGGGGCTTAATTCAGTTGAAGGAGGGTATAACAGAACGGGTTCGCGCTCCCCTATGCAATGGGACGATTCCGTTAATGCAGGATTTAGTTCTGCTCCTATAGAAAAGCTTTATATCAAACAGGACGAAAGCTCCGACAGACCTACAGTAAAGGCGCAGATTGCAGATGAAAATTCTCTTTATAACGAGATTAAAAAGCTTATAAGCGTAAGGCAGTCATATGCGGCATTGCAGAGCAGGGGTGAGATAGAATTTGTGTATGCGGAAGAAAACGCATATCCTTTCGTCTATCTTAGAAGTTTGGGGAATGAGAAAATTCTCGTAATTATAAATCCGGCAGGAAGGGAAGTTTCTTTTGCATGTAAATATCTGCCTAAAGAGAAGTTGTATTCATTTGGTGAGGAAATTAGTATCAGTAATGGTAAAATAATTGTGCCGCCTTGTTACGCGGGGTATTATAAGGTAACTGGCTAAAGTTGCATATCCATTATGCTAAAACCCGCATAACCGGCATATATATAATTGAATATGGATAAGGAGCAGGCGCATGAGCAGTCGGAAGAAATTTATTTTCTTTTTATCAATGATAATGATTGTGAGCCTGCTTTTGTTTTTGCCGAAAAAGCAATCGCCTGAAATGCAGATGACAGAAAAGCAATCGCCTGGAATGCAGATGTCGCAGGAAACGTCGCAAACTGTGACCTCACAAAGCATTATAACTAAAGACTATATTTTAGTGAAAAAAGTAGTAACCGAGCAGAGTGATAAAGAACTGCAAAAAATCGCAATTACCTTTGACGATGGTCCGCACCCGCACTATACGGAGCAGCTTTTAGACGGACTTAAAGAGCGCGGCGTCCATGCGACATTTTTTGTAACGGGCGAACACGCCGAACTTCACCCTGATATAATTAAGCGTATGTACGACGAGGGACACTTAATCGGCAATCATACCTACAGTCATATCCAACTGACGAAAAACAACAGGGAGAAATTCAAGGCGGAATTGGTGCAGACAAGCGAAGTGATAGAAGAGATAACAGGCGAGGAAGTTATATATGTCCGTCCGCCTTATGGCACATGGGATAAAAAATTTGAAGAGGAGCTTAACATGATTCCGGTGCTTTGGACAATAGATCCGTTGGACTGGTGCAGTAACAATGCCGCAAGTGTGGTGAATAAAATAGTAGCTAAAGCAGAAGAAAACGATATTATACTTATGCACGACTATTACGATACTTCTGTGACCGCCGCGCTGCAGGCTGTTGACAGACTTTTGCAGGAAGGGTATGAATTTGTCACGGTGGACGAGATTTTGTTTGACTAAAGTAATTGCACATCATAGAGACGATATGTTATTATTTGATAGTAATATGGCTTTAAATGGGGAGGAACTTAATCGGGAAAGATATGCTGGTTAAAGAGGAAAGGCAGGGGTAAGCAAATGAAAACAAAAGAATTAGAAGTAACAGGATTGGTGACAAGAGATTCCATCACCGTGTATTTTGAGAAGCCGGAAAATCTTCCGGAAGGGTATAAGTATGTGCTTTTATTGAATGGAAAACAACAGGCGCAGGCGGACAAAACACACTTTTTGGTAGAAGGACTTGACAGCGATACGAATTATGACGTTCAGGTCAAGGTTATAAAAGACGATACGGTGCTGGCACAATCGCTGGTGCTTTTCTTAAAAACAAAAACTACGGGAAAAATTTTAGATGTAACAAAAGCGCCATATATGGCGGCTGGGGACGGCAAGACGATGGATACGCAGGCAATTCAGAAAGCAATCGACGACTGTCTTGCCGGCGATGTGGTTTATCTGCCAAAAGGCGTTTATAAGACCGGAGCTTTAAGACTGCACAGCGATATGGAACTGTATCTGGACGAAGGCACGCTGCTGCAGGGAACAGACAATCCGGACGATTATCTGCCGCGTATTTGGAGCCGTTTTGAAGGAATAGAAATGTCATGTTACAGCAGTCTGCTCAATATGGGCGAGTTGAATCATGATGATGGAGCAAACTGTGAAAATATATTAATCAGGGGAAAGGGCACAATCGCAAGCGGCGGACAAGTCCTTGCCAAAAAGATTATCGATATGGGAACAGAGCTTCTAAAGAATGAATTGGAAGCCAATGCAGATATAATTAAAGAATGCGAAAAGCCGGAGACGATACCGGGAAGGATAAGACCGAGGCTTATTAATATTAGCAACTGTAAGAATGTGCGCATTTCGGGACTGAATTTAAAGGACGGTGCAAGCTGGAATGTCCATATGATTTATTCGGAAGGCGTCGTAACTGATAATTGCAGATTTTATTCTGAAAAAGTCTGGAATGGCGACGGCTGGGATCCAGATTCTTCTAAAGACTGTACTATTTTTGGCTGTGTATTTTATACGGGTGATGATTCCATTGCAATTAAATCAGGCAAGAACCCAGAGGGAAATGTAATCGGCAAGCCAACCCGTAATATCAAAATTTTTGACTGTAAATGTGAATTTGGACACGGAATTACTATCGGCAGCGAGATGTCCGGCGGTGTGGAAGATGTAAAAATATGGGACTGCGATATGGGGAGTTCGCTAAGCGGTATCGAGATTAAAGGAACGAAGAAGCGCGGGGGCTATGTGCGGAATATACAGGTTAGGGATAGCAAAGCGGCAAGGCTGCTGTTTCATTCCGTAGGGTATAATGATGATGGAATAAGCGCAGGGGTTGCGCCTATATTCGAGGACTGCACTTTTGAAAATCTCCAAATCACAGGAAAATGTCTTGACCACGACAATAAGTATTATGAGGTGGACTGCATGGAGTTGATTGGATTTGACGAGGCAGGGCATGAGCTTAAGAACATTCTGGTTAAAGACGTCGTACTTGGGTGTGAGGGAGAAGCCAGGCGGCAGACGCTTGCGTTTTGCGCATGTGAGGGGATTACAATATCTAATTTGAAGTGTTGGTGATGATTTTGATGCCACGAGTTTAGTCAAAATGAACGAAAATCTATGGGAGAAAAGATATGGCAATTATCCTAAACAGAAATACTGAAATAGAAGGAGCGCTCACGCCTGCAGTGCATAGGGCTGCGGCGGCTCTGCGGCGCGATATTAGTAAGGTCTTTAAAGAAAGCGGTCTCGTGGGCGCTGTAATTCGTCTGGTTAAGACTGGAAAAGAGGTTGAGGCGGAGGCAGAAAGCGAACAGTTTACTCTAAAAGTTGTAGACGACTGTCTGGAAGTTCGCGCGTGCGATGAGCGAGGATTTATTTACGGTATATATGAAGTCAGCCGCAGCATTCTTGGCGTTATGGATTTCTGGTTTTGGAATGACCAGAAGTTTGTGCCGGTAGAAAAAGTAGAACTTGCGGAGGACTATTGTTTTCATTCTAAGCCCTGCGCGGTAAAATACAGAGGCTGGTTTATCAATGATGAAGTGCTGCTTCATGTATGGAAGGTGGAGAGAAAAGAAGATTTGCCGTGGGAAATGGCGTTTGAAACTCTTTTGCGCTTAAAAGGGAATATGGTTATTCCTGGTACGGACCGAAATTCAGAGAAGTATCGCAAGTTAGCTTCTGCCATGGGGCTTATGATTACCCATCACCATGCGGAGCCGTTAGGAGCGGAAATGTTTGCCCGCGCTTATCCGGACTTGAACCCGTCATATGCGGAATATCCTGAAAAATTTCAGGTGTTATGGAAAGAGGCGTTAAAAGCTCAGGAAGGTATGGAGGTCATTTGGAATTTGGGATTTCGCGGACAAGGGGACTGTCCTTTTTGGGAAAATGATAAACAATATGAGACAGACGAAGCAAGAGGAGAGCTGCTTAGCAGTTTAATTCGTATACAATATGATTTGGTAAAAGAAGCGGACAGGCGTGCAGTCTGCTGTACCAATCTATATGGAGAAATAATGGAGCTGTACCAAAAAGGCTGTCTGGATTTGCCGGCTGATGTGATAAAAATATGGGCTGACAACGGCTATGGGAAGATGGTTTCCAGACGGCAGGATAATCATAATCCGCGGATATCTGCTCTGCCGGAGCTTGAAAATAAAGAGCATAATGGCATTTATTATCATGTGTCCTTTTATGATTTGCAGGCGGCAAACCATGTGACGATGCTTCCCAATTCACCATATTTTGTGGCGGAAGAACTGGAAGAAGTATTGAAGCGAAATGGCGGCGATTTCTGGATTATCAACTGCTCTAACATCAAGCCCCATGTTTATTTTCTGGATTTGATTGCGTCGATGTGGCGGGACGGCAGCGTGGATATGGACAGCCGACATGATGTATCTGCGGACAGTCGCCGTGAGGCATATGTGGACGCTCACCGCAAGGCATATGTGGAATGCTATTATGGAAAGGAAAACAGCAAGAGTGTGGAAAACTGTCTTGCACAATATCCAAATTATGCGGTGCAGTATGGGGAACATGCTGACGAACACGCAGGAGAACAGTTTGTCAATCATGTACCGCGTATGTTTATTTCGCAGATGATGAAGGACATGAGCAGGCGGTGTGACGGTATGTTGTGGGCGACAGGTGCAAAGAGCCTTAAAGAGCAAGTGGAATGGTATGCGGCGTTATGCGTTAAAGGGGCTGGCGGATATGAAAAGTATCTGAAAGAGTGTGAACACAGCCGTGGTGAAATGAGAGGAGAAGGAAAAATCCTATTTGAAGATTCCCTGCTATTACAAGTCAGACTTTTGTATCATTGCTATCAGGGAGCGTTTTTGGTATCAAAAAGTATCTTAGCGGCGTTAGAAGAGGAATACCAGCAAGCCTTTTACTTGGCGGGAAAGGCGCGGAGAGAATACTTGGCGGCGGATAACGCCATGCGCAGCCGTGAACATGGAAAATGGCATGATTTTTATGCAAATGAGTGCTTGACGGATATAAAGCAGACGGCATGGGTGTTAGAAGGATTTATGAGCTTTGTAAGAAATCTGGGCGACGGTCCGCATTTTTATAAATGGCAGAGGGAATTTTTGTATCCCGAAGAGGACAGACGGGTATTGTTACTCTTAAATGTGGATAATCACTTAAAAGATTGGGAATTGTTTGAATTAATGGAAGAAAAATGGGATTCCTGAATCTAAAGATATAACTACAAGGGAGATAATCATGAAGATTGCAGTTTGTGATGATGATGAAGCGCAGCGTCTGCTGTTGCAAAAGTATGCAAAGGAGTGGGCGCATAATAATAAGCTCACCATAGAAGTAAATCTGTTTAAAGATGGGGAAAGTTTTTGGTTTGCATGGGAAGATGACAGCGACTATGACTTGCTTATTTTTGATATTGAAATGAGGCAGCTTAGCGGTGTGGAACTTGCAACTAATATTCGTAAAAAGGACGAGGACATTCCGATTTTATTCGTTACAGGATATGACAGCTATATGGCGCAGGGCTTTGAGGTCGCGGCGCTGCATTATCTGTTAAAGCCGCTGCAAAAGGAAAAGCTTTTTACCGTATTGGACAAGTTCTATAGAAATAGAAAGAAAAATGAAAAAGAGGAAAAGCTGTTATTTCGTGCAGAGCATGGACCGCTTTCTCTGCCAGTATCTAAAATATGGTATCTTGAGGCGAGGGCGCACCAATGTATTTTGTATACAGAAGACGAGTCGTATATTTTATATGCCGCAATCGGTGAGATGGTTTCATATCTTTGCAGCAGACCTGAGTTTGTGCGCTGCCACCGTTCCTATATTGTGAATATGCAGCATATTTCTGCGATTGTGAAACCGGAGCTGATACTTGACGACAAGCGCAGGCTTCCCATGAGCCGAAGCGCAGAAAAAGAGGTCAACCGGACTTTTATCGAATTATATAAAGGGTGATAAGAAATGACTTGGCAAATAATAACAGGTGTAATGTTATTGCTGATTATTATCAATTTAATGCTATGGATTTTTGCGCTGCCTATATATGTGAGCCGCAGAATATCGCGTTTTCAGAATGAACTGGTAGACAGGCACTATGACGAGGTGGAGACCATGTACCGCAGAATGCGGGGGTGGCGGCATGATTACCACAATCATATACAGACGTTGTCGGCATATTTAAGCATGGAACAGTATGACAAAGCAGCCGAATATCTGGAACTTTTGTCGGAAGATTTAACCAAAGTTGATACCGTGTTGCGAACCGGAAATATTAAAGTAGATGCGATTTTAAACAGTAAGCTTGCTTTGATAAAGGAGAGAAATATTGCGGTGGACGCAACCGCCGTCGTACCGGAAGAAATAGCCATTTCGGATATCGACCTCTCGGTGCTGATTGGCAACCTCATGGATAATGCGATGGAAGCATGTGAAAAGCTGCCTAAAGAAGAGCGGTTCATTCGCGTATATATAGATGTGATTAAGAAGCAGTTGTATATTTCCGTCACAAATTCCACGGCTGGCATGGCGAAGCGGAAAGGAAACCGTTTTCTATCCGATAAGCAGGGAAATCACGGGTTCGGGCTTTTTAGGATTGACGATATCGTGAAAAAGCATGGCGGATATATGAACAGACAGGCGGAAAGCGGAGTGTTTGCTACCGAGGTAATGTTACCGCTTGTGTAAAATAAAGTACAATTCGTGCAAAAATTCTTTTTTTCTTAAATAATGTTGTAGACTGGTTATAACGAATGGTAACTGTGTCTTTAGTCTCAAGGCAAGAGTGCAGATAAAAACGGGGGACAATACAATGTTATATCTATCCAAAGTCTTTGATGATAAGGCAAGGCGGAAATATGGTTTATTAAGTAATGTTATCTATAATATGAAAGTCACGAAGGAGTGGAATAAAAAACTGTTTTGGGCGCAGCTTTTGATGTTTATTCCGCATGTGGCGGCATCGTTACTTGGAACTTATCTGCCCTCAAGACTGGTATCTATGCTGTCGATGAGGGCTGGGATACCGGCAATGATGTTGGAGCTTGTACTAATCTGCGGCGGGCTGTGGATATTCAGGGCGGCTGCCGAGACGATGCTAGAATACTGCGACTTTATGGGGAATTTTATCAGCACGCACTATGCCAAGAAATTCGCCCACAAGATTACTGATGTGGATTATGACTATCTGGAGGATAAGGAATTTCAGAAAGTGTCAGGGAATGCGTGGCGCGTAGTGCGTTTTGGACAGGGCGTGGCAAATGCAGTCGTAGCGGTGCCGACATTTCTTGCAGACATTACAGGTGTTATTATTTATGCTTTACTGCTGCTGCAAAAAAGCGCGCTGCTCCTGTTCGTGACAGCGGCTTCCGTCTCTGTAAGCTTATGGCTATTGTCGATTGTGAGGAAGAAACATGCCGAGCATTATGAGAAACTACAGTTCTATGCGAGAAAAGAGAACTATATCACGGCGCAGGCAACGGAGAGCGCAGCAGGAAAGGATATCCGGCTCTATCATTTGATAGACTGGTTTTTGAAAAAATATGACGAATCCCTGCATGAGATAGGTAAAATCTATACTACTATCCATCACTGGTATCTGTTTCGGAACGTGTCCCACGCATTTTTCCAGTTAATTATGAATGGGGCGGCGTTCGGGATTTTGGCGTATATGCTTGCAGATGGTGAGATTACGGCGGCGGAGTTTGTCTTTTATATTGGGTTAGTGAACGGATTTTCCCTTTATTTTGAGGAAACGCTGCGACAGGTGATGGGATATAATAACACGAGTACTTCTATCAGTTATCTCCGGGAGTTTCTTGAGACAGAGGATAGATGGAACCGTGGAGACGGTATCGGAGAGGATAAAATGGAACAGTTTCGTAAGAAGCCGGTCAAGCTGGAATTGCGCAACGTATCCTATACCTATCCCGGCAGTAAGAAGCCTGCTTTAAAAAATATTAACGTGGTGATTAATCCCGGTGAGAAGATAGCGTTAATCGGCTTAAACGGCGCAGGAAAGACTACGCTTGTTAAGTTGTTGTGCGGTTTTTACCATACTACAAAAGGTGAAATTCTGCTAAATGATATTCCTATCGAACAATTTAACAGAGACGAATATTATAGTCTGGTATCCGTATTGTTTCAGGATTCTACGATGATGGCGCTGTCCTTAGATGAAAACCTGACGGGGCAGGATACAGAGGATATTGACAAAGAGCGGTTAGAGCAAGCCTTGAAGCTGTCGAACTTTGAGTCTGTATATCAAAATCTTTCAGATAAGGGAGCGACGCCGCTTGTCAGGGAGATAAATCAAAATGCGACAGATTTTTCCGGCGGGGAGAAGCAGAAGTTTCTCTTTGCGAGGACGCTGTATCAGAACACGCCGCTAGTGATTTTAGATGAGCCGACCGCCGCGCTTGATCCGATTGCAGAGAATGAGCTTTATCTTAATTATGGGAAATCAATGGAGAATAAGACAAGTATCTATATTTCCCATCGGTTGTCCAGTACCAGATTTTGCGACCGCATATTGCTATTGGAGCATGGAGAGATTATTGAAGAGGGGACGCACGATGAACTTCTATCGGGCAATACGCGCTATGCGGAATTGTTTGAGATACAGAGCCAGTATTACAAGGAGGAAAGCGAGCGGAAACGAAAGAGTGCGATAATGGACGATATATATCAGTCAGAACCGGATACAAAGTGGGGTGTATTCGATGAGTAAGAAGGACTTGAGCGAAGGGGTGTGTTCGATGAGTAGAAAAGATTGGAAAAAAGTATTTGCTATGATGGAAAATCTGGCAGCAAACCATAAAGATGTATTGATTAGTCTGGTAGGGCTGTCAATCAGCAGCGCGGTCCGCCCTTTTATCTCGGTTATACTTATGGGAATGCTGGTTGACGCCGCGTATGCGGGCATGGAGCTTAAAGAACTTCTGCGCTATGTGGTAATCGGGGTGGCAGGAATCTTTATTATGCAGGCAATAGAAGGAATTATGGTGATGTATTTCAATAGAAAGCTGGAATACATGCAGGAGATACAGGCGCAACCCTTAAATAAGAAAAGCATGTCGATGGATTATGAGTACCTTGAAGATTCAGAAGTTCATGAAATGCGGCAGAGGATTGAAAGGTTTGGCGACTGGAGCCTTATGGCAAGAGTTTTAAGCAATATGAATAAAATATTGACCTCAGCGTTCACTGTGTTAATAGCGGTCTTTGTGGTTGTTCCGATGTTTATAAGCAGCAGCCACAGCGTATCGGAAGGGTTTGTGGGTTCTTGGCTGATGTCGGCGCTGCTGCTTATGGCGGTGCTTATGCTTGCGTTTGCCGAGTTTAGACTGGGCAGGCACTTCAATGGAAAGCAGGCGGATATTCGTAAGGAAATGGCGGGCTATGAGGCAAAATATAAGTATTATCTCGATATCCTGTCAGGGATTGAGAAACAAAAAGATTTGCGTATCTGTAAGCAACAGAGGTTGTACGACCGTGAGTTTGAGAAAATTGCGTCAGGTGAGAAAAAGGTTATGGATAAAATGGTGCATTTTGTAGTGTTGAATGTGTTTTCGCAACAGTCCGCCTCTGCATTGACCGGATTTTTGGTTTATACGTTTGCGGGACTTCTTGCCTATGTGGGAATGATAAGCGTAGGCGGAGCCGTTACATATGCGGCGAGTATTTTGAGATTTACCGAGGCAATGGGCAGGCTGGTATATGTGTTGAGCTGGCTTGGCGGGAATGCGGTATTTGCTGAGGATTATATTAAGTATATGGCGCTTCCGCAGAGAAAACATGCGGGCTGTATTCCGCTGGAGAAGCGCAGGGACAACCGATTTTTAGTAGAGTTTGAGCATGTCTCCTTCAAATATCCGGGTAGTGATGTTTATGTAATAAAGGACTTAAACCTTAAGTTTGAGATTGGAGAGAAGATGGCGGTGGTAGGCAGAAACGGTTCGGGGAAAACGACGTTTATCAAGCTTCTGTGCCGTCTGTATGATGTGACGGAAGGCTGTATCAAGGTAAACGGCATTGATATCCGCAAGTATGATTATGAAGAGTACAGTAATCTTTTTGCCGTGGTATTTCAGGATTTTCAGGTATTTGCATTTCCACTTGGCGAGAATGTGGCGGCAGGCTTAAGCGTAGATAAGGAATACGCGGTTGACGCGCTGGAAAGAGCGGGCATGGGTGAGCGTTACCGCTTACTGCCTGATGGACTGGATACATGTATCGGCAAAGATTTTGTGGAAAACGGCGTGACATTTTCTGGCGGCGAGAAACAGAAGATAGCGATTGCACGCGCGATTTATAAAGACGCTCCGTTTGTCATCATGGACGAACCGACCGCCGCGCTCGATCCGGAGTCCGAGTGTGAGGTGTACGCAGGCTTTGATAAGATGGTAGGCAATAAGACCTCGATATATATTTCCCACCGCCTTGCTTCCTGCCGCTTCTGCCAGGATATCCTTGTATTTGATAAAGGAAAAGTGGTACAACGCGGCGGACATGAAGAACTCGAAGGACAGGAAGGGCTGTATAAAGAGCTGTGGGAGGCGCAGTCGCAGTATTATGCGTAGAATGTAAGCGTCCTCTCCACAGGCAGCATAGATGAAATTATAATGTTGACAAGCGTGTGAAGTGTTCCTATAATATCTTTTTAATATAGTGATTTGGCTAAAGTATTGAAGGGAAGAAAAAAGATGGATTACAAAGAATACCACGTTTCAAAAGAAGGCTCAGACTTTAATGAAGGAACTGCTTCTGCGCCGTTTCTTACAATACAAAAGGCGGCAGACGAAGCTAGAGCCGGTGATAAAGTTATCGTGCACGAGGGAGTGTATCGTGAATGGGTAAAACCACGGCGCAGCGGCTTGGGCGATGACTGTAGGATTACTTATGAGGCGGCGAAAGGGGAGCATGTAGTTATAAAAGGCTCGGAACGAATAACAGGCTGGTCTCATGAAAAGGACAATGTATGGAAGGTGAGCATTGACAATAGTTTCTTCAATGAATTTAATCCATATACACATCTGGTTGACGGAGACTGGATTGTAGACCCAAGAAATTATGACGTGCATGTCGGTGAAGTATATCTGAATGGGAAATCCTTTTATGAGGCGGTGTCCATAGAAGAAGTTTATAATCCTGAAAAGAGAACCGCCAGCCCTCATGAGACATGGGGCGGACGTAGGGAAGAAATTCCCAATCCGGAAGATACTTTGTATCAGTGGTATTGCACACAAGAACAGCAAAATACCATAATTTATGCAAATTTTCAAGGTATAAACCCAAATGATGAAGAGGTTGAGATTAATGTACGGAAAGCCTGCTTTTTTCCGGAAAAGACAGGGCTCAATTATATTACTGTGCGCGGATTTGAAATGATGCACGCCGCTACTTCATGGGCACCGCCTACATCAATGCAGGAAGGATTGATTTGCGTAAATTGGAGTAAGGGCTGGGTGATTGAGAATAATATTATCCATGATTCAAAATGCAGCGGAATCAGTATAGGCAAGGAAGGCAGCACAGGAGATAATGATTTTACTAAATACCGTAGGAAGCCGGGCTATCAGTATCAGATGGAGGCTGTTTTCAAGGCGCGTAATATCGGCTGGAGTAAGGAGCGGATAGGCTCTCATGTGATTCGCAATAATGTCATTTATAACTGCGGGCAGAATGGAATCGTAGGACACTTAGGCTGTGTGTTTAGCGATATATATGGAAATGAAATCTATAATATTGCAGTAAAGCATGAATTTTACGGGCATGAGATTGCCGGAATCAAGTTACATGCGGCAATAGATGTGCAGATACATAATAATTATATACATGACTGCACTCTGGGAACATGGCTTGACTGGCAGGCGCAGGGAGTCAGGGTAAGCAGTAATATTTACAATAATAATAACAGAGATTTGATGGTGGAAGTTACACATGGTCCGTATCTTATAGATAACAATATTTTTACATCGGCGTATACGTTTGATAATGCAGCGCAGGGCGGCGCCTATGTGCACAATCTCTGCTGCGGATTTACGAACTCTTATCCTGTACTGGACAGGTCTACGCCATACCACCTGCCGCATTCTACGGAAGTTCTGGGAACGGTTCTTGTATACGGCTTCGACGACAGATGGTATCAGAATATTTTTGCCGGCGGAAAAGAAGCAGATAGGGCATACGGAACCGCCTTATATAACGGCGCGCCCATTTCTTTGGAAGAGTATATAGAGCGTGTGCGCACTCTTGGCAATGGAGATGTTGAGCAGTTTGCAAGGGTAAAGCAGCCAGCATATATTAATGGGAACGTGTATTTGAATGGCGCGGAGGCATTTGATAGAGAAAAAGATTATTATAAGGACGATGTAAAACCCGAAGTAAAGATTGTAGATGAAGGCAAAGAGGTTTATCTGGAAATAACTATGCCGCGCGGGGCGTTAGAAATTCCCACGGAGATTGTTACCACCAAAACGCTGGGAATGGTGCGTATCGTAGAGCAGCGGTATGAAAATCCCGATGGTTCAGCGCTTAGCCTGAATGAAGACTTGACAGGAGAAGTAAGGAAGGACCAGCCTAAAGCCGGTCCCATTGAAAGTATTCATGAAGGTAAAAACAGGATAAAAATATGGTCAAAGTAACCTGTGGATGAGAGATAACACATGTTATTTCTCCGGATACATCCAGCCGGAATAATCCATGATAGCCATTTTTTTCTGCTCCGCCGCAGCGAGTAAGGTTTCGTTGCGGTACTCCCTCGGCGTCGTCTGCATTGCTGTCATAAAGTGCCTGTTGAAGCTTGACACGGAACGGAAGCCTACCATCTCGGAGATGTCAAGAATGGAATGCTCCGTACTGCGCAGCAGATTGCAGGCTTGGTTAATGCGTATATTGTTTAGAAAGTCAAGGGGACTTGTTCCCATAATCGCATGAAAAATCCGCCGAAAATGCGTAGGGCTTAAGCAGCAGATATCGGCAAGATAATCCATATCGAATTGTTCGGAATAATGGTCCTCAATGTAATCCAGCACAGGAGAGAGCACCATTGCATTTTCAGGTGGTCTGCTGGTGGGCGTGCTTTCTAAACCATTTTCACTTTGAATGCGCTCCAGTTCAATACACAGCGACAATAAAAGCCCCTTCGCGCTTGTCTGATACTGTGGGCGCTGCATTTCTATCTCATGTATTGCCATCATGGTAAGATTATAGGCAAAAGGGTATTCTTCACGGTTCAAAATATGTTTATATTCCTTATATGCGCTGAGCGACAAGTCAAAACCACGGATTCGCGGCGTCAAATTCTTAAATAGCTCCTGCGGATTTAGAAACAGATAAGACCAGTGGCTTTGCGTATTCGGAGTACTGTATGTGGTATGCGGGATATTTCTTGGGATACAGGTGATATCCCCTTCTTTAAAAAAGAGTCGTTCTTTTCCATTAAATTCCATATATCCGCTATCGGAGTGGCACACGCCGATTTCCAGACAGTTGTGGAAATGCAGGCGGTTGCTGGGAATATCTGAAATCTTCCAATGCTCGCCTGATAAGAGCAGCACGGGAAAGTCAGAAGGCAGATAGTAACTGCGGTATTCGGTGATATTTTTGGCGGGGGGGGCTTTTTTTGGCATCTTTATTACCTCCATTTTTCAGTTAGACTTTATAACCATATAAGTTAAAAATAACCAGATCTTGCAAATTTATCCATATATATTTGTCCATAAAACAGGGAAGAAATTAGTTAAAACTCATAATAGAGAAGGTAAAATAAAATAAAAACTATGCAATTTAGCAATTTGTGTTTATAGCAAGTATAACACAAATGGTTGGAATTGCATAGTTTTTATTTTTGCTTGCTTAGAAATAAATAACTAAATGTATGAAAATAAAACTACAAGTATAAATAGCTGTATTGAATATTAAAAGCTTAATTTGATTGGAGGGGGTACAATGGCTAAGCCAAAAAAGCACGGCAAAGAGATTGTCGTGACTACGAGCTGGAAAAATGCTTTAAAAAGAGACTGGCAGTTATATCTGATGCTGTTAGTTCCGGTTGCACTGGTCGTGGTATTTAGTTATGCGGCGTATCCGGGGCTGCGAATGGCGTTCATGGACTACAAGCCGATGAAAGGCTTCGCGGGCAGCGATTGGGTAGGTTTTAAGGTGTTCCAGAAGATATTTAAGGATAGTGACTTTATCAGAGCGCTGAGAAACTCTATCGTATTTAACCTTCTGGATTTACTGGTAGGTTTCCCGATGCCGATTATTCTGGCGCTGATGTTGAACGAACTGCGGTTTATGAAATTTAAGAAGGTGACACAGACAATCCTTTATCTGCCGCACTTTCTTTCATGGGCGATTATTGGTTCCGTTGCATATACAATGTTCCGTCCGTCCACAGGTCTTGTGAATATCGTACTTACGAACATTGGCGCTATTTCAGAGGGAATACCATTCCTGAACGAGAAATGGCACTGGGCGGTTACATATCTGCTGGTAGGCGTATGGCAGGGCATGGGTTGGGGAACTATCCTGTACCTTGCGGCGATTACGAGTATCAACGGTGAACTTTACGAGGCGTGTATCATTGACGGCGCTAACAAGTGGCAGAAGATGTGGCACGTTACGCTTCCGGGTATCCGCAGCACCATAGTTACGCTGCTTATTATGAATCTGGGACGTGTAATGGGAAGTAATCTGGAGCGTCTGGTAGCTTTTGATAATACGCAGGTCAGGGATTTCCAATACCAGCTTGCCATCTACATATATGAAAAAGGTATGGGCGCAGGCAAATATTCGGAAGGTACTGCCGTAGGTCTGTTCCAGTCATTAGTCGGCGTAGTGCTGGTTTTGCTTGCTGATAAAGTCGCCAAGTCGCTTGGCGAAGAAGGCTTGTTATAGGGGGGTGGAGAATATGGCAAAGAGAAATATGGAAGCGACGGCTTCTGATGGAAGTCGTGCAATAAGTAAATTTCATATCAGCGATGTGATTATTATCGCAGTGCTGGTTATCCTGTGCGCCACCTGTGTACTCCCGTTCTGGCATCTGCTGGTAAAATCTATCTCCGGCGATTTGCCGGTTATGATGAAGGAGGTTATGTTCTGGCCGAAGGAAATTACCTTTAGTGCATACAGCAAGGTATTCGCAGATAAAGCAATGGTGCGCTCTATGGGCTACAGCGTAGTCGTGACACTGATTTTTACGGCGTTAGGTATGATTGTCTGTACCTGCGCGGCGTATCCGCTTTCTAAGAAGAGACTTAAAGGTAAAGGGTTTTTCACATTTATACTGATGGTTCCTATGTACTTTACGGCAGGTATGATTCCATCATTCATGCTGATGTATAACCTGCACCTGATTGATAATATGTGGGTGTTAATTCTGCCCTTGATTTATTCACCTTACAATATGCTGGTTATGAAGACTTATCTTCAGAGCAGCATTCCGGATTCTCTTGAGGAATCGGCGTTCTTAGACGGGGCTACGAATTTCCAGATATTGACGAAAATCGTGCTTCCCTTAAGTAAGCCTATTATTGCAACATTATCCCTGTTTTACGCAGTTGGACGTTGGAACGCATATGCGGATCATATGTACTATATCAGGTCTGACAGCAAGCGTATGATCCAGTATAAATTGTCTTTGCTGGTGCAGGGCGCGGAAGCATCTATCTCTACTTCGCTTGGTGATACGGGCGGCGCTTCCAATATTACGACGCCTGAGGTATTGCAGGCAGCATGTATTATGTTCGTTTCAGTTCCTATCATCATTATCTATCCTTTCTTACAGAAGTATTTTGTAAAGGGCGTAATGGTAGGCGCTGTAAAAGGTTGATAGAATCCCGGCTAACCGGGTATCTATAAATTATATATAAGGAGGATTATATTTATGAAGAAGAAAAGTCTTCAGAAAGTACTTGCATTGGTACTTGCAAGTGTCATGGCGGTAGGCGCTTTGACTGCATGCGGCGACAGCGGCAATAGCGGCGATAGCAGCAGCACAGGCACATCAAGTACAACAGACACAACAAACACAACGGATAGCAGCAGTTCTTCCGACAGCAGCACGGATACTACATCTACTGATACTTCGGGGGGGGAAGCTACAGTTGCAGGCATTGACGGTTTTGTTCCTTTTGAGAATACCGTAACCTTGAATATTCCTGTTTATCAGCGTGCAACACCGAACGGTGCGGCTGATGCGGGCGATAACTACTGGACCGCATGGATTCAGAAGGAATTTGGTGAGAAGTATAACATCGATGTAAACTTCAAGGATTGGGTTATTCCTCGTGGTGAAGAAAACGCGATGTATGCACAGTGGGCGTCTGTACAGAGCCTTCCGACAGTCTGCTTCGAGTATGACTATCCTGATTTGACACTGTATCAGAGTGAAGGATATCTGCAGGAGTATGATATCGACTGGTTCAAGCAGATTGCACCTACTTATTGGGCAGCAATGGAAGAGAACGGATTAGATGAGTTTACTCAGATTAATGGCGAAAACGTTCTGTTAATCGGTACAAGACCTTATGGACAGACCAATTATCAGTTTGTAACCTTCTACCGCAAGGATTGGGTAGAGGCAGCAGGTTATGACTCATATCCTACCGATCCGGCAGAATTACTGGAAATGTATGCTAAGATTGACGAACTTGGTCTTTGCACAGGCGATTATATCTTAGGCGGAACTAAGATTGAAGGAAACGGTGTAGACCAGAACTATGCTTACAGAACCTATCCTCAGGATAAGGAACTCTGGGCAACCACAGGCGATTATGATGTTCCTGCTCTGCCTACCGAGGCACAGAAGAAATTATTAGAGTGGAACAATAAGTTGTATAACTTAGGTTATATCGACAAAGAGTACAACACAAAGACTGCTGACTATGCAATCAGTGATTTTGTATCTGGAAAGTGCTTCACATATAGCTGTTATTCAACTAACAATGTTCAGGCGTTGGATCAGTTCTATGAGGCAAATCCTGATGGTAAGCTTGGCATTATCGTAAATCCGGGCCCTACAACTTATTCAGACGGTTCAAGTCCTGCTTTCCGTCCGAACAGCATTTTCGGACAGTACATCGGCTTCTCTGCTACGGCAACAGAAGATGAGATGAAAGCATTTGCTATGTATCTTGAATGGATGAGCCAGCCAGATGTTCTCTTCACATTACAGTGGGGCGAGGAAGGCGTAAACTTCAACTATGATGAGAATGGCACTCCTAAGGCTATTGCTGTAGAAGAGCAGCCTGCTGACAAGGTTATGAGCCATAACAACAACGTAGATATGTGGTGTCTGGTAACTGCTACCGCTTCTCAGGGCAGCGTTGATAAGGACATTCAGGCAATCACACCTCTTGGTTATCCTGATTCAGACCAGTTCTTTGATGATATCAAGGCTAACTACGAAGGACAGCTTGCTTGCTATGAAGCTGGTTATGCTTCTCCTGACTGCTCATTTACCGTATCTATTGCGGCAAACGACGAGTACAAAGCTACACTGTATACCAAGTATGCAGAGCTGCGTGATAAGATTGTTATGGGTTCAGAGGCAGACTTTGAAGCTAACTATGAAGCTGCATGTCAGGAATATCTGGATGCAGGATATCAGGCAATCATTGATGAGAAGAAAGCTGCTTTTGACAATGGCGACTATGTAGAACAGGCGGCACACTTCTTTAAGTAAGATGAATTAAACGATATTTTATGGTAGTTTGATTCAGCGGGGACTGCGGGCAATTATATCACAGCCCCCGCTTTTCTTAAGTAACTATGGGGCTTGATTTTATCAGCATATGGTTTAAGACAATCCATTTGTTGATAAAATTAAACTGCATTTCATGAAGATAGGCATACAATTCGTGATAAAATCTGTCAAAAATTTTAAATTATGATAAAATTAAAATGCAAGGAGGACTCTGCGATGTTGAAACTGGAATATGACAAACAGGAGATTCTGGAGGTGATTGACAAAATCGTAAGGCGGACGATGCAAATGGACTTGACATGGGACTGGCCATGTGGGGTAGCGTACTTCGGAATTGCCGATGCTTATGAAAAGACGGGTAATGAGGAATATCTAAAGTTATTAAAGGACAGGGTAGACGAACTTATTGGCTTAGGGCTTCCGTCAGTATGGACGGTCAATGCCTGTGCGATGGGACACTGTCTGGTTTCAATTTACAAGGCGACAGGCGAACAGAAATATTGGGATATCGTGATGAGCAAGATAGATTATATCAGAAAGGACGCGCTTCGCTTTGGTGATAATGTTTTGCAGCACACGGTTTCCGCGAACAATGATTTTCCGGAACAGTGCTGGGCGGATACGCTTTTTATGGCGGCGTTTTTCCTGTTGCGGGTTGGCGTGGAGCTTAAAGACGAGGATATTATTGAAGATGCGCTGAATCAGTATTACTGGCATATCAAATATCTGCAAAACCCTAATACCGGCTTGTATTATCACGGCTACAATAACATTACCAAAGACCATATGTCAGGCTTTTATTGGGGACGTGCTAATGCGTGGGCGGCGTTTACCATGTCGCAGGTCAGTGACATTCTTCCTCAATGTTATCTGTATCCGAAGTATATGGACGTGGCGGGTTCTTTGAATGAGCAGTTGTCGGCGATTAAACTGCTTCAAACGCAGGACGGTTTGTGGCGGACGATTTTAAATGACGAGAGTTCTTATGAGGAAATCTCGGCTTCCGCAGGTATTGCCGCAGCGATGGTTACGCGCGCTAATCCTTTGCATACGAAATATCTCAACAAAGCAATCAAGGGCTTGCTTGCTAATGTAAGCCCGGATGGCAGGGTGCTTAATGTTTCCGGCGGAACGGCGGTTATGAATGATGCGGACGGATACCGTAAGATTTCACGCGACTGGATACAGGGCTGGGGACAGGGACTTGCACTTGCGTTTTTTGACAAGGTTCTGGTATCAGACGAATTGGAGAAAGACGGAGCATTATAAATGGAATGGGGGACTGGGAGATAAAATGGGAAGAGGAAGTTTTACGCTGCCGGGAGAGGCGGGATATGAGAAATTAACATTACAGCTTGCAGATAAATGGGGAGCGGATGTGATACGCGACAGCGACGGAACAGTGCTTTCCGATGAGATTACCAAGGCAGGCTATGGTATTTATTCGACAATCTGCATTATCAGGGACCACAATGAATGGGCAAAACAGAACCAGGATAAGCTGCAGCAGACTTTTTTGATGACGAATCCTGTGACGGCAGCGAGCGAACAGCTTGAAATTGCGCTGATGGCGGATTTTTTCGAGGAACAATTTAAGGTAAATGACAGCGAAGAAGCTGTTAAATACTGGCAGGTTTATGACAGGACTACAGACCTGCCGGTAGAAGCTTCAAAATGGCGTTATGATAAGGCAAAACAGTCAGTTATATTGGAAGGGATAACCCCATGGCATAATTATACGGTGAGCTTTCTGGCGTACCGCATCTGGGAAGAGATTTCCATGTATAACCATACCACGAATAATTGGGATAAAGAGCATTTGATGCAGATTGACCCGGTTTATCCTGAGACACAGGAATATATGCTTGATTGGATGACAAACTGGTGCGAAACACACCCTGATACTACGGTGGTGCGCTTTACTTCGATGTTCTATAATTTTGTGTGGATTTGGGGAAATAGCGAGCGCAACAGAAGCCTGTATTCTGACTGGGCGTCTTATGATTTTACCGTCAGCCCGAAGATGCTTAATGATTTCGCGGCGAAGTATGGTTATAGCATGACGGCGGAGGACTTTATCAATCAGGGTAAACTCCATGTAACCCATATGCCATGCAATCAGAAGAAGATGGACTGGATTGACTTTGTAAATCGTTTTGTCATCGACTTTGGCAGGAAGCTGATTGACATAGTACATAAATATGGTAAAAAGGCGTATGTATTCTACGACGATAGCTGGGTTGGCGTTGAGCCGTACAAACCGACTTTCAAGGAATTTGGCTTTGACGGTCTGATTAAGTGCGTTTTCTCCGGCTACGAGGCGAGGCTTTGCTCCGGTGTAGATGTAAAGACGCATGAACTTAGGTTTCATCCTTATCTGTTTCCTGTGGGTCTTGGCGGTGCGCCTACTTTTATGGAAGGTGGCAATCCAACTTTAGATGCCAAGAAATACTGGAACAATGTGCGTCGTGCGTTGCTTCGCTGTCCGATTGACAGAATCGGTCTTGGCGGTTATCTGCATCTGGTGGAAGGTTTTCCTGATTTTGTGGAGTATATCGCTAAGATTTCCGACGAGTTCCGTGCTTTAAAGGAACTGCATAGCGCAGGAAAACCCTACAACTGCAAGACAAGGGTTGCAGTACTGCATTTTTGGGGAAGCATGCGTTCATGGTCTTTGTCGGGGCATTTCCATGAGACGTATATGCACGATTTGATTCATATTAATGAGGCGCTCAGTGGACTTCCGTTAGAAGTAAGCTTTATCAATTTTGAAGATGTGAAGAATGGAGCGTTAGAGAACGTAGATGTGGTAATCAATGCCGGTGCAGCGGGAAGCGCATGGAGCGGCGGCGAGGCATGGAAAGATGTGGATGTGGTTGAGAAACTTACAAAGTGGGTTTATGAGGGCGGTACATTAATCGGCGTGGGCGAGCCTTCTGCAGTGGCGGGATATGACAGTTATTTCAGAATGGCGCATGTGTTTGGCGTTGATGAAGATATCGTTGACAGGGTATGTCATGGAAAATGGGCGTTTGAAGTGGATAAGGCGGCTGCGGATAAGGTAATGCCTAAGGGGGCGTCAATTCCTGAAGGTACAAAGTGCCATTTGACAGACGGAAAGGCTGTAGTGCTTGCCGCACATGATTCTAATCCATTATTGACTAGAAATTCTTTCGGCAAGGGAGAAGGAATTTATCTGTCCGGTTTCAGTTTGGATAATGCCAATACAAAGATGCTGCTTAATCTGATATTGGACGCAGGCGGCGAGGCGGCGGACGGACTTTATCTGACAGACAATGCGCAGATGGAGTGTGCTTTCTATCCGCAGAGCAGAACTTTGGTTGTAATCAATAATGCCGACACGACGCAGGAGTGCCATGTTAAGACAGAGTACGGTGTGGAGAATGTGAAGCTGGAAGCATTTGACACTGTGATTAAGAAGATATAGAATATTTGTAAATTATGGGAATTTAGGAAAGGAGTCGGGGGTATGGTAAAAGGTTTTAAGATGAAGCTTTTTGCAGGACAGGAGGAAGAATATGAAAGGCGCCACAATCTGTTGTGGCCTGAAATGAAGGATATGATACATGAGTATGGCGGGAAAAATTATACTATTTTTCTGGACAAAGAAACGTTGACGCTCTTCGGCTATATCGAGATTGAGGACGAGGAGAAGTGGGCGAAGGGCGCTGATACGGCGATTAACCGTAAATGGTGGGATTATATGGCTGATATCATGGAGACTAATCCGGACAACAGCCCTGTTTCCATTGATTTAAAGACTGTGTTCCATCTGGACTAAAAAGAACAACTGTTATTTTATATGCAGTTGCAGATAGTAACTAAGAATAGGGGGAAATCACATGGCGACCTATTATTTGGCGATTGATATCGGGGCTTCCAGCGGACGCCATATCTTAGCCTGTATGGAAGACGGTAAAATGAAGTTAGAAGAGGTTTACCGTTTTGATAATAAGCAGGTACAAAAAAACGGACATGTATGCTGGGATTTGGAAAATCTGTGGAACGGTATTCTGGAAGGGCTGAAAACCTGCGGCAAACTTGGGAAAATACCTAAAACCATCGGAATTGATACATGGGCGGTTGATTATGTGCTGCTTGATGAAAATAATAAACTTTTGGGAGATGCGGTAGCATACAGGGATAACCGTACAGACGGAATGGATACGGCGGTTGATAATCTGATATCTGAGAAGGAATTGTATGGACGTACCGGAATCCAGAAACAGATGTTTAATACCATTTATCAGCTTATGGCGCATAAGAAGGAAGCGCCACAGCAGCTTGATGGGGCAAAATCACTGTTAATGATTCCCGATTATTTTAATTTTCTTTTGACAGGAGTTAAAAAGCAGGAGTATACTAATGCGACTACGACCAATCTGGTCAATGCCGAAGATAAAGAGTGGGATTATTCATTGATTGAGACATTGGGCTTTCCGAAAGAGCTTTTTGGACCGCTTTCTATGCCGGGAACGGTGGTAGGCGGATTGCTTCCCGAAATTCAGAAACAGGTTGGTTTCGTGACAGATGTTATTCTTCCCGCTACACACGATACGGGTTCTGCATACCTTGCCGTACCTGCCGGAAACGAGCAGTCGGTTTATCTTTCCAGCGGAACATGGAGTCTGCTTGGTGTGGAAAATCAAGTACCGATTACCACAGAAGAATCCAGAAAAGAAAACTTTACAAATGAGGGCGGGGCGTGGTATCGCTACCGTTATCTGAAAAATATCATGGGGCTTTGGATGATTCAGTCCATACGCAGAGAACTTAACGGCACCGAATATGTGGCGGGGCGTGAGAGTAAGCATAAATCGGACATACAATGGGGCTTTGCCGATTTAGCTAAAGAGGCGGAGAAAGCAGAAGATTTTGCTTCTATAGTAGACGTAAACCATCAAAGTTTTCTTGCTCCGGAGAGCATGATTGACGCGGTGCGTGATTATTGTAAAAATACGGGGCAGCAGATACCGGAAAGTGTCGGCGAGCTTATGCAATGCGTTTATAAGAGTCTGGCGATTTGTTATAAAGACGCGGTTGCTAAACTTGGCAGTATCACAAATAAGTCTTACACAGATATCCATGTAGTAGGCGGCGGCTGTCAGGACGGGTATCTGAATAATATGATTGCTAAGACAACCGGACTTAAGGTATGGGCGGGACCGGTTGAGGGTACGGCAATCGGGAATTTGATTGTACAGTTTATTGCAAATGGCGAATTTAAGGATTTACAGAGTGCCAGAGATGTAATCAGGCAGAGTTTTGATATTAAAAAAATCTAATAGTTATAAAGGAGGAAGTATATTATGTTAGTGAACACGAAAGCAAAGATTGGCGTATTTTCAATTGCGTTAGGCGCATATTTGCCGCAGTTTCCGTCGCTGGTGCCGGAATTTGAAGCGCAGTATAAAGCCTTTAAAGCTACGCTTCCGGATACAGTAGAGATTGTAGACGGCGGAATGGTAACGACTAAGGAGCAGTCGCAGGAAGCAGGAAATCTTTTCAGGGCGGCAGATGTTGACCTTGTATTTTTGCAGCTTCTTACTTATGCGACGTCCTATAATATGCTGCCTGCCGTAAAGGATTTAGATGTTCCGGTAGTACTTGTTAATGTGCAGAAACTTAAGGCTCTGGACTACGACCATACAGATATCGCCTCATGGCTGGGAGAAGGCTATGCCTGCGGCGCGGTAGGCGAGATGGTAGCGGATTTGGAACGCTTCGGCAAAAGGCATGATGTTATCACTGGTGTTGTTGAAGGCGGAGATCCTTATGTTCAGGAACAGATAGAAGACTGGTGTCGTGCAGCACAGGTGCGCAGAAGATTCCGCGATACCAATATTGCACAGATAGGAAGACCTTATCCGGGCATGATGGATTTATATATTGATGAGTCAAATCTTTATAGAAGAATGCACTTATATACCAAACAGTTTGATTGGGAGAAAATGTGGGCGATTGCCGACAATATTGATGATGAAGCGGCAATCCGCGAGAAAGCACAAAGCATTCTCGATACTTTTGATATTGAAGGCGGCGGAAGTATTGAGGAAGTATGGGAGATGGCGAAGTATGTCGTAGCTTTTGAACAGTGGGTAAAAGAAGAGAAGCTTGGACTGATTGCCTCTCATTATGATGGCTATGCGCAGGGCAAGGCAGGTGTTCTTGATAGTATGCTGATTCCCGCCTTTTCCATGTTAATTAAGCAGGGGACGGCTTGCGCAGTAGAGGGCGATATGAAGGTAGCTATGGCAATGAGTATCTTAAAGACGATTTCGGGAACAGGCCAGCTTGCAGAGATGTATTCGATTGATTTTAATGACGATATCGCGATTATCGGACACAGTGGTTCGGGAGATGCCGATATTTCCGATAAAAAACCGACGATGAAGATTGTAAAAGTATTTCATGGAAAGACTGGCGGCGGCTATCTGACACAGTTCTATCCCTATACGGGACCTGTTACCTATCTTGCTATCACTCAGGACGGTGACGGACACTTTAAGTTTGTTGTGGCGGAAGGAATTAACGAAGAGGGTAAAATTCTTTCGTTTGGAGATACGAATATGAGGACGCGCTTTACCTGCGGAGCAAGAGAGTTTGTAAGCCGTTGGAGCGAGTGCGGACCGACTCATCATTTTGCGGCGGCGACGGGACGGTATATTGATACTATCTTAAAGGTGGCGAAGATTTTTGATGTGCCGGTTGAGATTGTTACAAGATAGGGGGTATATATCATGAAAGTATTAGAAGCAGAATTTGTACAGGGATTTATAAGAATGGCGACAGACGGCTGGGATCAGGGCTGGCATGAGAGAAACGGCGGTAATCTGAGCTACCGTGTTAAAGCAGAGGAAGTCGAAGCGGTAAAAGAGGAGCTTTCCCCGAAGGAATGGCAGCCGATTGGAACTTCGGTGCCGGAGCTTGCCGGAGAGTATTTTCTGGTTACGGGTTCAGGAAAGTATATGAGAAATATATCGCTTAAACCGGAGGACAATATATGTCTGCTTGAAGTAGATGAAAAAGGCGAGCAGTATCGGATTTGCTGGGGACTTGTTAATGGCGGCAGACCTACAAGCGAATTGCCTTCACATTTGATGAATCATGAGGTAAAGAAGAAAGTAAACGAGCGTTACAGGGTGATTTATCATGCGCATCCGGCTAATACGATTGCACTTACATTTGTGCTTCCATTAGAGGATAAAGTTTTTACAAGGGAGCTTTGGGAGATGGCAACCGAGTGTCCGGTGGTGTTCCCTGACGGTATCGGCGTGGTTCCGTGGATGGTTCCGGGCGGACGCGACATTGCAGTAGCTACCAGTAAACTTATGAAGGAGTATGATGTGGCAATCTGGGCGCATCATGGCATGTTCTGCGCGGGTGAGGATTTTGATTTGACTTTCGGGCTTATGCACACAGTTGAGAAGTCGGCGGAAATTCTTGTGAAGGTGCTTTCTATGACGTCGAATAAACGTCAGACCATTACTCCGCAGAACTTTAGGGATTTGGCAGTTGACTTTAAGGTGACGCTTCCTGAGAAGTTTTTATATGAGAAGGATTAATTGTGGTTAGTGGCAAATTACATGTGTTATGCAATATTTTATGCAAACATTGGAAATGACTCAGGCGTAAACTCGTAAGCTGGGGAAGGATATGGTATTAACATGAAAATAGGCGTAAGGGCGCATGACTATGGCAAAATGGAAATAGAGAAGGCGGCGGAAGTATTGCACCAAGCTGGATATCAGGCGGCGCAACTGGCGTTTCCTAAAGTTTTTGCAGGGATTGACAGTTATGATGACATTACCTTAGAGCATTTAGAGCGTGTGCGTAAAGCTTTTGAAAAATGGGAAGTTGAAATTCCGGTTTTTGGCTGCTATATGGATTTAGGCAATCCTGATGAAGAAGTCCGCGCATATGCGGTTAAGACTTTAAAGAAATGCCTCGCTTACAGTAAAGAAGCAGGCGCAAAAGTAGTCGGAACCGAAACGGCATATCCTCATCTGAATACGGAGGAAAAGGCGAAATGGTATCCCTATATGCTGGACAGCTTACAGCGTGTGATGGAAGAAGCAGTACGTCTTGACGCAAAGCTTGCCATCGAGCCGGTATATTGGCACCCATTAGAAAGTTTAGAAGCGGTAACAGATGTTATTAAAAAAATCGGAGACAGCGACCATCTTCGTCTTATCTTCGACGCTTCTAATCTGCTGCGTTTTCCTGTGCCTGACGACCAGAGCGCATATTGGCGGGAATGGCTGGAAAATATCGGGCAATATATAGAAGCGATGCACATTAAGGATTTCTATTATGGCGAAAATGGGGAGTATTGCCCGACGCCTTTAGGAAAAGGAATAATCCAATATGAAGCAATCTCTAAATGGCTGCATGAGAACCGTCCCGATATGTATCTGCTGCGGGAGGAAATGAATCCGGAGATTGCAGCGCAGGAAATTGCTTTTATGAAAAAACTGTAAGGGCGGCATAGAATTAATTATGGTAAAATATCAAAATCAACCGCTTAAATTACGATTTAATATTGCAAATGGCAATTATAAAGCGGATTTGAGCATAACGGCAAAAGAGGATACAATATATACCGTATATTCTCAAAACAGGCGTTTTATGGCAAAAGATGTAAAAATAAATGCAGGTGAAACACAAACAATAACGTGTGTTATAAATGTCTGCGACTATATCCGCCGTGACGCCTCATATAAAGTAGAGGGAGTGGAAATTGAAATCGCCTGCGATAACGAACTGTCCGTCGAGATGTCGGTATCGCAGGTCGATGTTCCGACGCTCTATATCATAGGCGATTCTACCGTTACAGACCAGCCGTGCGAATATCCGTATGCGCCGGAGAGAACGTATTGTGGTTGGGGACAGGTTTTTCCTATGCTTCTGGACAATGGAATTGCAGTCTCAAATCATTCTGAGTCGGGAGCAACAACCGCGGAGGCAATAGATATTCATTTTCGTGCCATCAAAGATAAAATCAAACCGGGTGATTACTTGATGATTGAATTTGGACATAATGACCAGAAACAACCGGAGCTGGCTGCATTTGACGGTTATGCGGGAAATTTGCGTAAGTTTGTCGAATATGCAAAGCTGCGAGGCGCTGCGCCTATTTTAAATTCATCTATCAACCGGATTATTTTTGATGAAAATGAAAAAATCCTCGACCTTTTAGGCGATTATCGGAATGCGGTATGTTCTGTGGCAAAAGAATATAATGTTCCGTTTATAGATATGCTGGAAGCGACAACAGATTTTTTTGAACCGCTCGGCTTATATACTGCGAAGAAATATTTCAGATATGATGGAGAGGAACAGGATTATACACATACAAATGATTTAGGCGGAGAAATCGTGGCGAAGTTGTGCGCTAACTTAGTCAAAAAAGCGGATATTGCAGGGTTATCCGAACATATTTTAACAGACAGAATTAATATTGAGAAGATAGAACCGGATAAAGACGCGCCGAAGGAAAGTAATGTAGGCGAATTTAAGCGGCTTAAATCCATCGGACTTGGTATGGTTCCAGCGGATTTGGACGCGGATATTTCAAACATCTAAAAATTGTGCAAAGTATAAAATCTATTGAAGGTGCTGTGCCGCCGTCGGTACTTAGCGAGGTGTTTTCGAGCTTAGTACCGCTACTGGCGGCAATGCAGCGGAAGCGTGCCTTCAATAGATTTTATACTTTGCACAATTCTATATCTTATTAATATCAGTTCCGAGGCGTAATTTTCTGGTCGTCTACGATGAAAGAGTCTCCGTCCTCTACGATACATACCATCGTCTTTCCGGTGTTAAACTCAATTTCATTTCCATCATCATCATAGTATCTTGTTGCACCATAGTCAGAGGTCTTTTTCCAATTTACATGTATTCCCCTGCCGTTAGTAAAGAACCAGCCGTCCCGCGTGGTATCACTACATTGGAAGGCAAGATATCCTGAAGCGTCGCGGACTTCATGATAAGTATTCTGAATAATAATGTTCTTAAAGGTAAGCTGTTCGTTGTTAGCCTTATCAATATGCGGACCATCGGATTTATTAGACAAATGCTGATATCTGTCGTATAAGCCGGTTTCTTCATTATATATGAAATAACATCTTGTAACCGGATAGGTAGGCGACATATCGATTTTATTCGCAATTATTGAATCGCTATACTGCTCTAATGTATTCGGCTTATTAAAAGGTGCAAATATGTAATGCTGTTCATCGGCGTATCCGCTGCGGTAATTCAAATCATAACCGAGCTTTTCAATATCCTTTTTAATGCCTTCCGCGTCAACATAAGCGTTATCGGTTGTATTGCCGGTATCTTTGGCACGCCAGAAATTACTGCTGGATAAGCCGTCGATATCCTCTGTATCGGGACGATTAATAACTTCTTCAATATAGAATGGTCCGCCGAAATGAATATAGAATGCGTCCCATTCAAAAGACCAGTACACATAATAGTCACGGCAGCTTCGGACGTTGCCAAGTCTCTCGAAATTACCCCAGTCCTGATATACGCCCATTAATCTTGTGATACTTCCTTCAACGTTACATTCATATAAGACATCTGCTTTGGAAATGCCGTATTGTGCGGCGGTGCTGGTATTTGGTGTCATAACGCTGACTGGACGTGTATTATTTACTTCTTCCGTAACCCACTCATTAGTGATACGGCTGCGAACTAAGCCTTCGGCTGGCGGAATGTCCTCAACGACTTCTTCTTCCGGTGCGGGCTCAGGCTCCGGCTCTACTATGGGCTCCGGTTCTTCCTCGATTACCTCGACTACAGGTTCAATAACCTCAACCTTTTTTCTATCTTCGCCGCAGCCTGATAATAGAAGCATGCAGGATAAGGCGGCAAAGAATATTTGTATCTTTTTCATTTTAACTATAGCCTTCCTTTGAAAATATTGATAGCATATAAATAAATTAAAACCAATTTAAAATTATAACACAAAAGATAAAAATATCAATAGAATATGCTTAAAATTTACCGCGCTGAGTAATAGTTTGACCGCTGCAACCAATAGTTGCGGCAATTTCAAACCAGAGTTTATGGTGCAACTATCAAGGCAACCTATATAATCGGCTTATAAGGCATGCCGAAAATGAAAACAGCCCGTGTGGGCGGAAAGAGAGAATAAAATAGTATGAATATTGAGATTGCAAATCGACTTGTTAATTTGAGAAAGGCAAATAATCTTTCGCAAGAAGCATTAGCGGAAAAACTTGGAATCAGCAGACAGGCGGTGAGTAAATGGGAGAGGGCGGAGGCGTCTCCGGACACCGACAACCTGATTCTTTTAGCAAGGCTCTATAGGGTTTCCATAGATGAACTTCTTAAAACTGATGATGAAATTCCCAGACCGGATGTTGAGGAAGAGGATAAAAATGAACTGACAGTAAATGATGACACCGGTGACGGTAAAGGGGAGTATGTACACGTAGGCTTAAAGGGAATACATGTGAAAGATGATGACGGCGAGGTACATGTCGGCTGGGACGGAATCCATGTGGTAGATGATACGGGAAAGGGTGACAATGTCCATATAGATAAAAACGGCGTATATGTGAATGGCAAAAGATATGATAAAGAATGGTTTGCGCACCGTCACCACAGCCATTTCCCTATGGGCTGGATAATTATAATTTTATATTTTGTTATTGGCATATTCTGGAGCGCGTGGCATCCGGGCTGGCTTTTGTTTTTGCTTATTCCGATTTGGGATTCTATTGTGGAGGTTATTTATCATAAGAACCTCAGGTGCTTTGCTTATCCTGTGTTCGCCGCTTTAGTATTTCTCTGCCTTGGAATCTTTGGTTCTATGTGGAATCCAGGCTGGGTGTTTTTTTTAACTATTCCGTTGTTCTACGCCATTGTCGGCTGGGCAAGGGATAAGACGAAGGAGGACGATTATAATGAGCAATAAACATGAAGTGTATGCGAGCGCTGCCGTAATTATAGTTGTTGCCGGCATAATATCGGTTTTTTCGATTTTTTATGCCAAAAACGGAAAGGCGTTGCTGCCAATGAGTGCAAAGCTGCGCAATACGATTGAAATACCGCTTTCGCAAGCGAATAGCTTAAAGGCGGATTATGGCAGTAAAAATATAGAAGTGTATGTCTGGCAGGAAGACAAGATTGTAATAAAGGAGTATTTAATAAGTGGCAGCAATGACGCTAAGGCAACAGTTGATTTTGATGGAAATAAGGCGATTGTAACAGGCGGTAAATCGGAATGGAGTTTAGGAAATCTGTTCTGGGGAAATGGAAATCAAAGGATTGAAATCTATCTTCCGACTTCCAGCATTAATGAACTGGAATTAACGACAGGTTCGGGAAATATCCATACAAAAGGCGAGTTTGCCATCGAGATACAAAGAGCAGATATCCACACGGGAAGCGGCAATATTACTTGGGAAAATACTACGGCGCAGAGCAATACTTTTAGTGCTAACAGTGGAAATATCCGTATAGACAATATTATGGGAGATACGCAGCTACATACGGGAAGCGGCAACATTACGGTGGAAGAGCTTAGCGGTTCATGTATGGCTAAAGCCGGAAGTGGAAATATAAAGGTTAGTGCAGCAGAGATAACAGGAGATGTAACGCTTGAGACCGGAAGCGGCAATCAACGGCTAGAACTTCCGGACAATCTTTCATTTTCACTGGAAGTTCATACCGGAAGCGGCAATATTTATACCGACTATGATGAAGTCTTAAGTTATAATAACAAAGGAGATATAGCCGCAACAAAAGTAGGAGATAATCCAATTTGCCGGATTAATCTTCAGGCAGGAAGCGGGAATGTGACACTGAGGAAGAGATAGTATTATTTAGTTGACAATAGTGATAAATATGTTAAAATAAGTACAAAGCATATCACTTTCTAGATTATTATATCAAATCAAACATTCTTATGTTTTTTCAGAAAATCTATGCTTTTATTCCAATTAATACTAATAATAAAAGCAGGAGATTTTCAAGTGTACTATGGTGCTATACATTGTTCTTCTCCTGCGGAACAGGGGAGGACGGCTGTTTAATGCGGAAAGTGAGGAAGACCTTAAAATGATTAAATCAAAAAGTGCAGGAATGATGGAAGCGATTAGGGAGCTTAAAACAATGAGTCTTGGTAAAACATTACGTTATATGTACGAAGAACATTTGAAAGCAGTAAGAGACCGCAGGGCAGAGGACGAATATGTGCATGATATTGGCAAGGCAGAAGGAAAAGCAGAAGGAATAGCATTTGGTAAAGCGGAAGCAGTTATACAACTTTTGAGTGATTTAGGCGATGTCCCCGAAGAATTATCGGAAAAAATCATGAACGAAAAAGACCTTGACGCCTTGAGCCATTGGCTGAAAATGGCTGCGAAATCTGAAAGCATACAGCAGTTTATCGCAGGAATGGAAAGCTGACAAGTAAGATACGGATGCGGGGGAAAACCGAATGATGAAAAACGGATTGCAGGAAAACGTAATGAGAAAAAGGCTGGTAGGAAATTACTTAAAGGCATATCCGCATGTTTATGAGGCGTATAAAATGCAGATAGCGTTGACGCATGTAGAAATATGGAGTTACATTCTCATGGCTGTAACAATGATTTTGGTGATTTTGCCGGTTATTTTGTTTGAAGATTGGAATGGAGTTAGGTTTATAAGCAACGGCATTTTCTGTACCATGTTTTTACTTTTTGCGTGTATTTTCCTCTTTTTGCTATATAGAAGGTTGAATGTCAAGGAGCTGATAAGTCAGGAAGAGTTGGAACTGATGGAGAAGGATTTGGCAAGTGGGAAAGAAGTGGTCGTGAAATCGTCGAAATCGGCGGTATATAGCACGAAGGACTCTTTTTTGATTGGCTTTTACCGTATTCCCAGAAAAGAACTGCATACCGTATATATGGGCTGTGCTCGCGGTTATTACCGTCCACATATAAATAAATATGAATATGAGTTTTGCTATGAAGATGGCAGGCAAATTTCAATCTGTGTATGGGGACAATCCATTTATTTTAATAATAAGGAAAAATTTGCGCAGATGATCCACAAATATGACGATAGTGTCAGAATATATAAATATCAGAAAATGAATGGCTTAGGACTGTCCTATCCTTTTATAAGGCTTAAAAACGAAGTGCCTTTTGTGGATAAAGCAGCCATAGATGAGCTGAATATATTGTGCAGCGGTAATTCTCTATGGAAATTGAACGCGAAAATAAGTAATGGAGATATTGGCAATGATGAAGTAGAAATAGTCCTGCATGGAACCGTATGGACGTGGCTGTTATGGATAGTATACCATTGCCTGTGGCTTGGCAGTATTTTTGGCGCTTGCTTTTTGCCCCTTAAATACGCAATTAATAATAGCGGTAATTTAGTAATTTTGGAATTATTTTGGCCGTTTGTACCGTGGATTATGATTACATATGCGTTTTATGGTTCTCGGCTTTTTAGCAGGAACGCCAGAAAGATAACGGATAAGGCTGTAAGTATCTTATACAGGAATTTTTCTGTGTAAATATATAGGCGTAATTATCCGCACTTGACAAACCCGACATAACCAACTATATTATTAATAATATCAATATCAAAAGGTAATGACAAAGAGGAGTAGATAATGTCTGCCGCCAGAGAGAGCGTCTATTAGCTGGAAGGACGCTTCGGATAAGAGTTATTGAAGGTAGCTTTGGAACCGGAACGCTGAACTAAGTTAAAGGAGTAAGCGTCCACGTTTTATCCACGTTACAGGATAGGATTCTGATAGGAATCAATGAGCGAAAAATCAAGGTGGTACCGCGCAGTTGCGCCCTTTGCTGATATGAAGTCAGCAAAGGGCTTTTTTAACGCGGCGCGCGCGTTTTATTTGAATGAAGAGAGGAGCAGATAATTTATGAGTAAAGAATTGGCAAAGACATATGACCCGAAGGGCATAGAAGACAGGCTCTATGAAAAGTGGCTGGAGAAAAAATATTTCCACGCTGAAGTGGACGAGACGAAGAAACCGTTTACAATCGTGATTCCGCCGCCGAATATTACGGGACAGCTTCATATGGGGCACGCCCTTGACAATACCATGCAGGACATTTTGATTCGTTTTAAAAGAATGCAGGGATATAACGCCCTCTGGCAGCCGGGCACCGACCATGCTTCCATTGCTACGGAAGTGAAGATTATCGAAAAGCTCAAAGAGGAAGGCATAGAAAAAGAGGACCTCGGACGCGACGGTTTCCTTGAGCGTGCGTGGGAGTGGAAGAAGGAATACGGCGGGCGCATTATCGAACAGCTTAAGAAGCTTGGTTCGTCATGCGATTGGGACAGAGAGCGTTTTACAATGGACGAGGGCTGTAATAAAGCCGTAACGGAAGTATTCTGTAAAATGCACGAAAAAGGCTGGATTTATAAGGGCAGCAGGATTATCAACTGGTGTCCCGTATGTAATACGTCCATTTCGGACGCAGAGGTGGAATATGAAGAGCAGGCAGGGCATTTCTGGCATATCAAATATCCTTTGGTTGACGAGAACGGACGGCCGAGTAAGACGGAGTTCCTTGAATTTGCCACTACCCGTCCGGAAACAATGCTGGGCGATACTGCGGTTGCCGTTAATCCTAAGGACGAAAGATATACTTATTTAAAAGGCAGACAGGTCTGGCTTCCACTTGTAAATAAGCCGATTCCGGTTGTCGAGGACGAGTATGTTGATATGGAATTTGGAACGGGCGTAGTTAAGATTACTCCGGCGCATGATCCGAACGACTTTGAAGTAGGTAAGCGTCACAACCTTCCAGAAATCAATATCATGAATGATGACGCGACCATCAATGCAAATGGCGGAAAATACGAGGGACTTGACCGTTATGAAGCGCGCAGACAGATTGTGGAAGAGCTGGATAAAGAAGGACTTTTAGTAAAAATAGAGGACTATTCGCATAATGTAGGCACGCATGACCGCTGCGGAACCACAATCGAGCCGCTTATCAAAAAACAGTGGTTCGTTAAAATGGACGAGCTGATTAAACCGGCGGTTAAAGCGGTTAAGGACGGCGAGATAAAGCTTATTCCCGACAGAATGGAAAAAATATATTTTAACTGGACCGATAATATCAGGGATTGGTGTATCAGCCGCCAGTTGTGGTGGGGACACAGGATTCCGGCGTATTATTGCGATAAGTGCGGGGAGATAGTAGTAGCGGACAAAATGCCTAAAGTATGCTCTAAGTGCGGGGAGACACATTTTACACAAGATCCTGACACATTGGACACTTGGTTTTCTTCTGCGCTCTGGCCGTTCTCGACATTGGGCTGGCCTGAAAAAACTAAAGAATTGGAATATTTTTACCCTACTGACGTGCTTGTGACAGGTTATGATATTATCTTTTTCTGGGTTATCCGCATGATTTTCTCAGGATATGAGCAGATGAAGGAGAAGCCTTTTAAGACGGTGCTTTTCCATGGGCTTGTAAGGGATTCGCTGGGGCGTAAAATGAGTAAGTCGCTCGGCAACGGCATTGATCCTTTAGATATTATAGATAAGTACGGAGCCGACGCGCTGCGTCTTACGCTGATTACCGGAAATGCGCCGGGAAACGATATGCGTTTCTATTATGAAAGAGTGGAAGCAAGCCGTAATTTTGCCAATAAGGTATGGAATGCGTCGCGTTTCATAATGATGAATATGGAGCAGGCGAAGGAGAAAACAGGCACATTTGGGTGGGAAATGTCATATTATGAAGTAAAAGACAGCTTAGAGCCGGCAGATAAGTGGATTATTTCCAAGTTGAATACGCTTGTTAAAGAAGTAACCGATAATATGGAGCATTTTGAACTCGGTATCGCGGTACAGAAGGTATATGACTTTATCTGGGACGAATTTTGCGACTGGTATATAGAGATGGTAAAGCCGAGGCTTTACAGTAAGGACGATACGGGTGAGGAGAGCCGCAACGCAGCGTTATGGACGCTTAAGGCTGTTTTGATTGACGCGCTTAAATTACTGCACCCTTATATGCCTTTTATCACGGAAGAAATCTTCTGTACCATTCAGTCTGAGGAAGAGTCAATTATGGTATCAGACTGGCCGATATATTCTAAGGAAAGATGTTATGCGGCGCAGGAGGGGGCGATTGAACTTATCAAGGAGGCTGTACGCGGAATCAGGAATGTCCGTACACAGATGAATGTCGCGCCTTCTAAAAAAGCGGCGGTATTTGTGGTAAGTGAGAAAGAAGAAGTAAGAAAGGTTTTTGACGACGGCAGACTGTTCTTTGCTTCATTAGCCGGTGCCTCGGAGATAACGATACAGCAGGATAAGGCGGGAATAGCAGACGACGCGGTATCCGTTGTAATCCCGAATGCGACTTTGCATATTCCTTTTGAGGAGCTTGTCGATATAGGGAAGGAGATAGAACGTCTTGAAAATGAGAAGAAGCGCTTAGAAGGAGAACTCGCGCGTGTAAACGGTATGTTGAGCAATGAAAGATTTATGTCCAAAGCTCCGCAGGCAAAAGTCGAAGAAGAACGCGCAAAGCTGGAAAAATACACGCAGATGATGGAGCAGGTTGAGCTTCGTCTTTCACAGTTAAAGAAATAATTTTAAAAATTTAATAAAAAAACTGTGTAAGGACTGGAAAAGATAGCGCTTTTGTTATAAAATGTATTATAGGTATATATGCAGATAAAAATGGTAAGGAGGTGAGTCGCGTGAGTACACAGTTTTCTTCGGAACAATTAGACAGACTTAAAACTGCAATGGAAAGACTGAAAAATGTAGGAGCTCCGGAAGAAGCCGCAGCACCGAAAGTAGAGCAGGAAGTTGAAATTCAGGATATAAACAGTGTCTTATCAGAAGGAACCTATGTTAAAGTTGACGACGACGAGATGGCAGCGTGGCTCTATCTGACGCCTCCTGAGGACGAAGTTGTATATAAGAAGAATGATTTAATTGATTATTTAGAGAAACATGGAGTGGTTGAAGGCTTACATCAGTCTAATCTCTCCGCTATGGTTAAGAAGAAGGTTTATAATAGGGAGATTTTGGTTGCCACCGGACGAGAAATACAGGACGGTGAGAACGGCTATTTTGAATATCTCTTTTCACCGGAGGAATATGGTACGCCTAAGATTAGGGAAGACGGCTCCGTAGATTATACTAATATAAACGCGCTTCCAAATGTGAGGACAGGAGAAAAGGTAGCAGTCTATCATAAGGCGATACAGTCGGTGGACGGCTGCACGGTATTAGGCAACGTATTGAAGGGGAAGCTCTATCATGACCTTCCGCCCATGCGTGGAAAAGGCATACGACGTGAGGAAGAGGAGTATTATGCTCAGAATGATGGTAAGATTGAGGTAAAAGACGGCAGGATAGATATACAGAACGTGCATGAAATTTCAGGCGACGTGGATATGATAATCGGGAAAGTAGAGTTTTTCGGTGATATCATTATCTATGGTAACGTGGAAGAGGGTGTAGTAATCCGTGCCGGAAGAAATATTGAAATTCATGGTTCCACCAGCCTTGCTAATCTATATGCGGGCGGCGATATTATTTTATCGCGCGGCATTCAGGGCGGCAATAAGTCCAAGATATCGGCAAGGGGCAATATTTATGCGGAATTTATCGAGCATACTACTGTCGAAGCAGGCGGAACGGTACAGGCAAATATTATTATGAATTCAAATGTATCAGCGAAGGAAAAAGTTATAGCGACCGGCAAGAAGGGCACTATTATCGGCGGTTATGTCCATGCGGTCAAAGGCGTGGAAGCGGCGAATGTGGGTAACGACGTAGAACTGCGTACCATTGTGCATTGCGGCTATGAAGCGCAGACTCATGAACGTATGATAGCGGTAAGAAAAAGGGAGATTGAAATAAAAGGGAAGATATCGGAGTTGGTAGATTCCATGTCCGAAGCGCTGCGTGAGAAGCGTATGCGCGGAAACAATACATCGGAAAGCACTGAGAAGAAGTTAGTTGAATGGAATAAATTAAAGGATACTTATTTTGCAGAGCTGGATAAGGTCGAGTCCGATAAGACCAGTCTTGAAGAACTGGTGGAAGAGAGCAAGGGAAGCCAGATAAAGATAGACGGTAATGTTTTCAGGGGAGTAGTTATTTGTATAAATTCAGAGCAAATGCCTATTGAGCGCAATACTTGTTTTATGAAATACGTTGCTGACAAAGGAGTGATAGAAGGCAGTGTTATCATACATGATTAGTTCTGACGAGGATTGCGCGGCTGACAGTTATGAGGCGGCTGAAAAATATATATTTGAAATTCCTAAATTTACCAAAAAGAATAATATGGAATACACAAGCTGCTTTTTGGAATATTTGGGGAATCCTGAAGGAAAAATAAAGACTATTCATGTAGCAGGCACAAACGGAAAGGGTTCTGTTTGTGCTTATTTGCACTCTATCTTAAGGGAAGCGGGATTTTCGGTAGGCTTGTTTACGTCTCCGCACCTTGTAACAATGCGCGAACGGTTTTTAATAAATGGAGAGATGGTTTCAGAAGAAGAGTTCTTATGGGCTTTTAATCAGGTGGCGAAGAAGCTTAAATCTATGCCGGAGCAGTTAAAGCGTATCTCATACCACCCGACATTTTTTGAATATCTTTTTTTTATCGCGATGGTACTTTTTGAGCGTCATAGAGTCGAGTATATGATTTTGGAGACCGGACTTGGCGGCAGGCTGGACGCAACCAACGCCATTGATACAAAGGAAGTCTGCGTTATTACGTCGATAGGCTATGACCATACGGAATATTTAGGGGAGACGCTTCCTGAAATTGCCGCCGAGAAAGCGGGAATTTTTCGTCGGGGAGTTCCGGCAGTATTCTTTGATAAAAATGAAGAAGTGACAAAAAAACTGCTTGAATGTGCTAAGAATGTTGGTGCTGATACCTGTTTGATATCCCCTAATGCGATAAAAGAAATAAATAGTATAAATAAAACTATTGATTTTTCTCTCCAATCAAATTATTATGGTTATATTAGGTTTAATATGCCTACAATAGCATTATATCAGATAGAGAATGCAGCGCTTGCCGTTGCAGCAATAGAATGTCTTTCGGACAGAGCGCGTATTAGTATAGAGCAGCTTAAAGAGGGCATTCGGAAAACCCGCTGGGAAGGCAGAATGGAAGAAATCGCAGCTTCAATCTATCTGGACGGTGCGCATAATACCGATGGGATACAGGCGTTTCTTAAGTCGGTTGAGCAAGATGGTTGTATAGGGAAGAGAAAATTGCTCTTCTCTATGGTAAAAGATAAACAGTATCAGGCAGTGATAGACATGCTTGCAGGCTCTAAGCTGTTTGAGGTAGTAGGAGTAGTGGAACTGCAGGATAAAAGGGCGCTTCCACTGCAGACAATGGTAGATTATTTCAGACAATATACAGAATTACAGACGTTTAAATACGACAAATTAGAATATGCGATACATGATATGACTATGAGTTGTGGGGATAAGGACAGAATGTATATTGTCGGATCATTATATTTAGCGGGCGAGGTAAAAGCCCTTTTAATTTAAGGAGGTCCTCACATGATTAATTTTGAAGAAGAACTGAAGAAATTCCACCCAAGTCTTGAAATAGAAGATGCAGAAGAAGCAATATACAATCAGGACATGACGGATATGGCGGATTTGATGGTTAAAATAGTAAAAGAATCTAAAAAAATAAGAGAATAGCGCGATGCAGCGGCATGTAGGCGGCATAGTGTAATAGAGGATAATTATAGATGAAATGTTATAATTGCGGTTGCGAGCTGTCTGAGCATGATTATTGCACCGGCTGCGGAGCTGATGTTTCCACATATAAGAAAATCATATATATATCCAACCGGTTCTATAACGACGGTTTGGAGAAAGCGGGCATCAGGGATTTATCGGGAGCTATTTCAAGCTTAAGACAGTGTTTAAAATTTGATAAAAATAATGTAGAAGCAAGAAATCTGTTAGGATTGGTATATTTTGAAACCGGTGAGGTTGTGGCGGCGTTAAGCGAGTGGGTAATCAGTAAGAACCTGCGCCCGAAGAAAAATATAGCCGACGATTATATTAATATGATACAGACTAATCCGACAAGGTTAGATACCATTAACCAGACGATTAAGAAGTACAATCAGGCGTTGACGTACTGTAATCAGGAGAGTTTGGACCTTGCCGTAATACAGTTGAAAAAGGTATTGTCGCTCAATCCTAAATTTATTCGTGCTCATCAACTTCTGGCGCTCCTTTATATAAATAACGAGGAGTGGGAGAAAGCCAAAAGGGAGTTGACTAAGTGCATTCAAATTGATACGAATAACACTACTACGCTCAGATATATGAAAGAAGTAGACGAAATGCTGATACCGGAGGAAGGGGTTAAGCAGGGCGGTAAGAAAAAATCGCGTTCGAGCGATGTCGTTAAGTATCAGAGCGGCAATGAGATGATAATTCAGCCGGTAGATATGAAGGAAGGCAAGGGAGCCGGTTCGCTAATCAATCTTGGAGTCGGGCTTATAATCGGTATTGCGATTGCCGTGGCACTGATTCTTCCCGCGAGGATACAGGAGGTTAGAGCGACGGCGACCGATGACCTTAAAAAAGTGAGCGAGCAGTCCGATGCTAAAACTGCGACGATTGAGGAGCTTGAGCAGCAGGCTAAGACTATGGAAGAAACCATTAGCGCTCTTAGGCAGGACTTGGCGGCGTATGACGGTAAAGAGGGAGATGTGCAAAGCTACGATGTATTACTTAACGCGGCAGACGCATATTTGACCAATCCGGAAGATGTGATTACGGTAATTGATTATTTGGATCAGGCTAAAGCAGATTCCGAGATAGACGGAAGTGAAAATTCCGAAGCATACGATAAGTTGTATAATACACTACTGGCGTTGACAGGACCGGTGGCTGCCAGTTCTTATTATGACGCAGGATATGAAAATTATAGGCAGAGAAACTTTGAAGAGGCGATTCCAGATTTGGAGATGGCGGCACGATATGATACGACAAACGGCGATGCAATGTATTATCTCGCGAACTGTTATAGGAACGTGGGAAGAACAGAAGAAGCCGCAGAACTGTACAGACAGGTTATCGAGATGTATCCGGGAACCGTTAAAGCGACAAATTCAACAGATTTTCTGGCGCAGATGGAAGGCGGAGAATAATCACATTATGTACGAAAGAGAGCAGGGATATTCCTTGTTCTCTTTTTGATTGCTTAAAAAAGGATAATGGTACAGGCACGAGTTTAGTCAAAATAATAGTATTAAGAAAGGGGAAAATGATGGAAGATGAGTTTAAGGTGATTGACAATTACTTAATGATAAGAATGCCACAGGAAATGGACCATCACAACTCGGTTTATATAAGTAAAGCGGCGGATAAATATATTCTGGATAAAAATGTAGGAAACGTAGTATTCGATTTTGAAAGGACAAACTTTATGGATAGTTCGGGAGTAGGCGTTATAGTCGGAAGATATAAGAAGATTTCCTGCTTTGGAGGTAAAGTTTTTATTGTTAATGCAGATGAGCGGATAAAAAGGATATTGTCACTTTCGGGTTTACATAAGATTGTGGAAATTATGTAGCAAGACGTGTTCTGATAAGTGATTTTTAAGCAGGATAATAGTTCTAATATTGTGTGAAAGGGGAAAAATATGATAGAAATAGTAGACGTGAAGCGGGATATAGATGTGAAAAATGAAATGCGCTTGGAATTTCGGGCAATTTCCGAGAACGAGGCGTTTGCCAGAACAGCGGTAGCGGCTTTTGTATCGCAGTTAAATCCAACGCTTGAGGAAATTTCAGATATTAAGACGGCGGTATCGGAGGCGGTGACAAACTCCATAATACATGGATATGAGGGAGAAGAGCTGGATAACAATTTGGTGTGGGTGAGCTGCCTTATAAAGAGCGATGTATTAGAAGTGGAGATACGGGATAACGGTATCGGAATTGAGGACGTTGAAAAGGCAATGGAACCGCTTTTTACAACTAAGCCGGAATTAGAGCGTTCGGGAATGGGATTTGCCTTTATGGAAGCTTTTATGGACGATTTGGAAGTGACTTCCGAAGTAGGACAGGGGACCGTGGTACATATGGTAAAGAAACTCGGAACTACTTCATGGATTGATAACGAGGACTAGCCTATGGAAGAGACTGCCGCATTGATTGAACGTTCACAGGCAGGAGATAAAGAGGCAAGAGAGAGACTAATAGAAGAAAATTTGGGCTTGGTAAGGCACATAGTAAAACGTTTTCTGGACAGGGGATATGATGCGGAGGATTTGTTTCAGATAGGCTGCATAGGTCTGATGAAGGCGATTGATAAATTTGATTTAAGCTTTGACGTTAAACTGTCAACCTATGCGGTTCCGATGATACAGGGGGAGATAAAACGTTTCCTGCGCGACGACGGTATGGTGAAGGTGAGCAGGACGCTAAAAGAAAACGGCTGGAAAATCAAACAGGCGGCGCAGAAGCTTGCACACGCTTATGGAAGGGAAGCGACTATTCAAGAATTGTCTAAGGAGACGGAACTTAGCGTTGAAGATATCGTGCTGGCGCTTGACGCTAACGTAGAAGTAGAGTCCATCTATAAGTCGGTCTATCAGTCGGACGGTAATGAAATCTATCTGGTAGACCAAGTAGTAGGCGAAGCCGGCGGCGTGGGACGCTCAGTGCTTGAAGGTTCATCGGGCGGAAGCGAGATATATGAGGATTTGGAAAAAGAAAAGCTGCTAAATCATATGCTGCTTGAACAGCTCCTAAACGGTCTTAATGAGAATGAAAGGGAGCTTATACGTCTGCGCTATTTTCAGGATAAGACTCAGATGGAAGTAGCTAAAAAGATGGGGATAAGTCAGGTTCAGGTGAGCAGAATGGAAAAGCGGATTTTGTTGCATTTGCGGAAGGAAGTGTAAAGAGTATCGGCAGGCGCTATCTATGCCGGAATTATCCGGTAGTGAGCACCATGCCGGTTCTTATACATATTGGTACGGTGCGGAAGATTACCATTTCTACGGTGCCGCCGATGATAAGTATGAAACAGAGCGACAGGCATATGTTAATAAGCGGGGTTGGTAACGTATGTCCTTTAAGGCGTAATGCCGAGAGTTTTTCGAGCCCTTTTATGATGTAGAACATAAGCGGTATCAGGGAAGGAAGGATATACCTGCCTTGATTTTGATAGTCCATAGTATAGGCATAGTAAATCAGAAGTATGATAGGCATTATAATACAGAACAGCATATTTATATGGAAAAATATTTCTTTACCGCTAAGCGCTTTGCGGTTTTTATAGAAAAATTTTCTGTTCAGTCCCCAATAGATAACGCCGATAATGCCTGTGATAAAGAGAACCTTATAGGCAAAATACAGCCAGTCGCTACTATATATTGCCATAGAGCCATATGCGGCGACGAAGCTTCTAAACGTCATTTCGACCATATTGCGCTCCTTTATCATCTGTAAGATAGAGTAGCCCATTTTCTGATAGGTCTGGCTTGTAAGCGGATTGACTTTGTCTACCGCGTATAACTCTGCAAGCTTGTTGTTGGTGGCGAAGCCCAAGAAATCTCCGTCAAGAACTATATATTTATGGATAAACCACCAGCTAATGCCTAAAAGGACTATAACGCTGATAAAGATACCCTTTTTTAACATCTGTTTCCAATCATAGCTAAGGCGCCCTTCGTCTTTTTTGATAAAATATGCAATGAAGAGCATAATGCAGCTTAGGATATAACCGTAAGCATTATAATAAGAAAGGGCGCACAAAATAATTCCTGCGCACAGCCACAGGCAGTTTGTGGTCTTAAAGCCTTCTTTATAACTTTTTATCAAAGCGTATACCATCATCGATACGGCAAGCAGACAGCATGAATCCGTGTTGACGTAGCTGTGAATAAAAAGGTTTTGCGGCAGATACATAACTGCAAAGCAAAACAGCCACCTGAAACGTCTGTCTTTAAATAGCTGTATGGATATAAGGTACACCATAAAAGCCATAAATGTGCCGAAGCAGATATTCACTATTCTGGCGGTATATAGAAGCGCTATTTCCGAAGCTGTGAAAAGATTGACAAACCGCATAAGATACCCCTGCACGATATACGGAAAAATATTGTATAGCGCATATGACGTGCCATATCCCGGTATGCGAACCTCAGCCTCTAAGCCGGTCGGAAGCGTGCCATATCTGCATATATATTGCGGAATAAGATATCTGGCATATTCATCGGGCGGATTCGCATATAATGGCGGAGTGTCGGCAAGCGGCTGGAAAATCGCAAGCGACATGGCAAGAATAATAAATCCGAGTATATATATTGATAAAATGGGTATGTCTTTTTTGGGCTGCTGCATATAAATCTCCTGTTTTGCTTAAACATTTGTTCCATTTTCTAAACAATAGTCAAAATAAGCTTGCTCCAAAAGTTTAAAGTCGCAGGAATTAGAAACAAGTTTTTCATTTTTGGAGTTTGTTATATCATTATACGTTTTTAGAGCATACTTTTCAATTTTATCTCTATTTTTGCGGCAAAAAGCCAATTCCTTGCTAACTCTTATTTTTTCATTATTATTAGGTATATTTTTAATATCCAATCTAATTAGGCATTTTGAAGGAACGGGTATCATATATGGAAACCTTAACGAGCCTTTTATTCTGTTCTTTTTGTCATTGGTAACAATATCTATATTATATTGAGGATTTTTTCCTGTTCTAGATGATACCGGAACAAAAAAATTAATTGAATTTATTTCTAAAACAGAACCATATACAAATTTATCCCGATTAGCATATTTTACATTGGGAACACAAGTAAAATTTCTAATATTTTGTTCATATTGCTTTAAAAAGTCTATGTATTTACCATCTACATAATAAAATTGAATTTTCATATTAATAGCCATGCTCCTTTTTTAGCCTGCATAAAATAAAAGAGGAGAGGAAACCTCACCTCTTTTACTTTAATTTAATATGATTGCTTTTAACTCACGCTTTTTATGAGTGGTGAGAACTCCTATCGCAGTCCGCACTTTTTCATGAGTGGCGGAAACTCCTATCACAGTCCGCACTTTTTTCATGAGTGGCGGAAACTCCTATCGCAGTCCGCACTTTTTTCATGAGTGGCGGAAACTCCTAAAGTGAGCAATCAAACACTTAAAGCTACACAGCTTCCACCTTCATTGTGCGCTAAAAAATTATACATGTCAAGCGTTTTTTCTAAAATCGTTTGTGCAAAAAAGTGGAAATATAGAGAGAATTATGGTAAGCTTAAATCTAAAAAAACAAATCGATGTTTAGGGAAAGGTTGTTATAAAAATATGACACAGAAGAAAATACCGACGGCTGCGGAGTTAAGAGAATATCATGAGAAAAAGGAAGCATATCGCAGGGATTGTATTGAAAATAATAAAACCTATGTGGTTACAGGACCTAAATTTCCCGGCGAGTCAGTCTGGCTGAGCAAAGGGACTTTGCCATTATTGGAAGCCGCAGAAGCGGTGGGAACACCGAGAGAGGAAATATGGGAACTGTGCAGTAAGATAGCAGGCACAACGCATGCACCAGTAACCAAAAAGGAATATGAGAGAATGATACCTTTTGCGGAAAAACCGGCTATTGTTGATGCGGTACTTAAGTTTCTTGAGATATATAGACCGCCGTTTGATGATAAAACATGGAGTTTAAAGTTTGACATTCGGGCATATTATTACTGTCTTGCTTTGATTTCCCTGTCAGATTATAGGCATGAGGATTGTGAAAAGAAGCTTTGGGATACGACTAATGATTTCATTGAAAATGACAAGGATAGAGGAATTGTTTTACTCAGAAATATGAAGGTATTAGAGCGTTCGCGTCCGTTTCTTACTCCGATGAAAGAGAAGTTGGAAGAGGCAAAAACAACAAGGTTTGAATAAGACCTAATTGACAGTAAAATTAAATGATGTTACACTCAAGTGCAATGAAATCTGCGTGGGGAGAGGGAAATGTTTGGACTTGGTATTTTGGACAAAATTCGTATAAAGGCAGAGCGTCGCAATCATTTCGATAAGATGTTGGCTCATATTTCAAAGGAACAGTACGGATTGGAAATCGGTCCGTCGCTTCGGCCATGCGCACCTAAAAGCGAGGGCTATAATGTAGAGACAATAGACCATTTAAGCAGGCAGGAGCTTACAGAGAAGTATGAGTCAATGGGGCTTGATACAAGTAAAATTGAAGATGTTGATTATATTTGGCAGGGAGGCTCATATTCTGAGTTGACAGGTAAGAAAGACAGCTATGATTATATACTTGCTTCACATCTTATAGAGCATGTCCCCGATTTCGTAGGTTTTCTGAACGATTGTTCACAGATGCTTAAGATGAACGGTATTTTGTCGCTTGCAGTACCTGACAAGCGGTATTCTTTGGATCATTTTCGCATGGCGACGACAACAGGGAAAGTTATAAACGATTATCTGGCGGGGGAGACATGTGGTTCAATGGGCTCGCTGACAGACTACTGGAATCATGCTGTAATGCGGAAAAACCTGACTTCATGGGATAAGTGGAGAGATATTTTCATGGCAAGAAGTTATAGCTTTATTCATGATGAGGAGTATAATTTAAAGGGATACAGGGAAAGCGTGGGAAATCCCTGCTTTAGAGATTTTCATCATAATGTGTTTACTCCCGCTTCTTTTGAACTGCTTATATATGAATTGTGGGAATACAGACTGATTAACTTAAAAATAGAAGCTATGTACAGAACAAATATCGGAGAATTTATTGTGGCTATGAAAAAGACTGATACGCCGCCGGTCATGACTGAAAAAGAGCGTATGTCGCTTTTGCGCAAGGCTTCACGCGAAAACAGAATTACATAAACGGTAAGATATTATTGCGCAGAATATTAATAAATGATACAATGAATAAGCTTAATATTTTATACATAATTTTATATAATGGAGGAAAACATAAAATGAAAAAATGTATTTATGGTGCGCTTGCTGCCGCGTTGCTTCTGATGTCAGGCATAATGTTTGGAATGCAGGCAAATGCCGCCGACGCACTGAACCAATCGTTTGCTAAGTCTGCACAAAGTAAACTTGTGGACAAGGCGACGATATCTTATTCGGCGCAACTCCCTAAAGTGCCTTCAAGCGATGACGGTATGCTTTATCTGTACGAGATGCAGCCGTTTGAATACTCAATATCGGCTTCTGCAACGCCCGTAGCGTCGGCGTCTGCAACAGCCAACCCTCAATTTACAATAGCCTATACAGGCACCAGACTTTATACTAAGCTTGGTCTTGCTGTAAAAGTAGGTGGACAGAATGTGTTGATAGCGAATCCGCAGTATATTTCTAATCCGGAATTACTTGCGACTCATACGAAGGCACGTAAGAACAGACCGTTAAAATCATTAGCCAGCAAGGATTTCTGTAATCTTCTCATACAGAGTGATTCAAATATAAACGGGGTTATCAGGGACGGTTATACTACAGTGCAGGTTATAAGCGATATGACTGCGGGCACCAATGAAGGATATAAAAACCCCTATGCAAGAGCGGCGGCGATGGCTTCTGATACGCACCCCGTAACGCCTCTGCGTTATATGCTCAACGCTTCAGATGTGAACGGAATAAATGCCATGACGCAGCTTCTTACAAGATGTGCCGCGGAGTCCTCGGCAGAGAATTATATAATAGGAAATGAAGTGAATGTGCGTAAATGGAATTACATGGTTTGGCAGGATTGGGATTCATATGTCAGGGAATATGCTCAGGTATTCAGGGTTGCATATAATGCAATAAAGAGTCAGAACGCAAATGCCAGAGTATTCATATGTCTTGATCAGAACTGGGACAGGAACCGTGCGTCGAGTCATGCGGAATATTATGAATATATTGATGGAAAAGACTTCCTTGACAAGTTCAATGCACTGATTTCAAGGGAAGGAAATATTGATTGGGGCGTAGCTCAGCACCCATATCCTGTACCGCTTACTTATGCTAAATTCTGGGATATGTCAGGTTGTCCGGACGGAAACTATATGAAGAATCAGGTGTCGTCAGGAAAGATGGTGACATTCCAAAATCTGTCAGTCCTTACTAATTACTTACAGAGAAAAGAAATGCTGTCACCAGATGGCAAAGTAAGACATGTAATATTGAGCGAGATAGGCTTAACAAACGCACAGGGAGTAGATGTGCAGGCAGCCGCTCTTTATGCTTCATATGCCGCTGCCAAAGCAAATCCGTATGTAGAAGAGATTATATATTTGTGTGACTATAGTGAACTTCAGCTTGATTGCAGGCTTTCCGGACAGTCACAGTTAGTATTTAACAGTCTAGGAACTGCGGACGAGGCAACATATGAAGCATGGGCAAAAAGCTTTATTGGAATAAGCAACTGGTCGCAGGTTATAAAATAGCAAAAATGTAACAGTTCAGTCCCAGTTGATAGGCTGAGCTGTTATAAAAAAATAAAAACTTGTCGGCTTTATGGTTGAAAAAAACCAAAGCTTAATGTAAAATATAATGTATGTGAAGTAACATCGAGATACAAATGGAGAAAGGGGATTGTAATATGAATTCAGGCGCTGGTTTCTTATTGTTGGCAGGCGGTTTAGTGGTTGTTATTATTCCTGTAGTGATTTCTGTTGTATCCGCTGTTGTATCGGGAATAGCAGCAGCGGTCGATGACGAGGACTCAGAATGATGATGGATACATTTCAATATCGGGTGGAGAGCATCGACGGTGATTATGCGAATTTGAAGCGCATTGATATTGAGAGCGATGAAACTAAGCTGGTAGCAAGGGCGTTGCTGCCGCCCGATATTGCGGAAGGCACTAAGCTTATCTATGAATACATGCAATATCAGGTGGCTGAGTAATTTCATATACCGTTTATGCTTATTTAGTTTTAATATGTTGTTTTATGTCCATTTTGTCTTTTTATATGCCTATAGCTTACCGCAGAGGTAGGCGTAGGCATTTATTATTGTTTTTTGCTGCCTGCCTGCTATAAAATAGAAATCTATCTGCGTTTTATCTGTCTGTGAGCTGTTTTCTGTGCATATATATGAGCCATATGCCGATATGTCACAGCATATCACCGGATTGTCCGTGGCGACAAGAATGCCGTATCCTTTGTCGGAGAGAATAAAGGGCAGTTCGTCTGCATTCTTTCCGTGGGAGATATATCTTGCCGTATTGCGTAAGCTTAGTCCGCTTACCTCAGATGTTCCCATTACGTATATGTTTTCGCCTTTATGCCAGTCAAAAAATAACCATGACTTGTTGAGTGCGGAAACGTCGTCAATCTGTCGGCATTCTTTGTTGCGTTCCGCAAGCAGTAGTTTCTTATCGCGCGTCATATATCGGATTGCCCCGCTTGTTCTATCCACTTGTATGCAAAGTTCATCGGTCATAAGCTCTACAGCAGAGCTTGATTCTTTATAAAGCCATGCGTTTTCTATGTGATTAATGGCAATCTTGGAATGAACCGTTGTATCAGGCTGCTTTCCTTTGGCAAAAGTGACGCGGACAATCGCGCTGCCTATGGGAGATAAGCGGAGTACGCCATACCGACTCTGCATATACAAACCGTCTTTTTGCTTAGATATCCAGCGAATAGCAAGGTCGATTTTGGAATGACCTGTAGGGCGCAGCTTTTCGGTTGCCGGCATGTCGCCGAACTTGATTTCGGGAAGCTCTGTATTTGGAACGGAGGGTTCTAACTTGGCGGCTTCATCTGGTTCAATAGGCTTGTTGGATTCAAGCTTCCTGTTCTGTGCAATTACTATCCTTCTTTGAGATGAACTTCCTGCATTTAAGGTGGAAGGCGTTGCATAGAGCCGGGCATTTGTATCTTTGGTTTCTTCATTGGTAACATGTGTGTCATAAATATCAGCGCTGTAATCTTGTCTGATATTGTCGGTAAGTTTGGCATTGCCGTTTAGGTCAGAGCTTTTCTTAGAGTCGCACTCCGGTTCATCTTTCTCCGGAATAGGCTCTGTTATAAGCCCTGTAAGATTTCCCATATGCAGAATACATAATTCATGTAGGGCGCGGGTAACTGCGACGTATAATAACTTGGCGTGTCCATCGTCTATAGGATAATCTTCTTTTGTCGGATTAAAAATCAACACCGCGTCAAATTCCAGTCCTTTTGTATATTCTACTGGAAGCACCATGACGCCGTTGCCAAAGACCGCATTATCAAGGCTGCTGTCAACTATGTCAAGATATTTACCAAGTTTCTTAGCAGTCTCGGCTGCATGTTTACGGTCGCGGCATATTATGGCGATGGTTTCAAGCCCCTTTTGCTGCCAAGTTCTGCATATAGAAGCAGTTCTTTCAAAGAGAGCATGAGAACCCGCAGCTTCCTCTATCTGCACGGGTAAGCCGTGGCGGATAATCGGTTCCACCGGATATGTGGAAAACCGTCCGTGCTTGAGAATTTTAGTGGCAAATTCAGAGATTTCTATGGTGTTGCGGTAGCTCTTTTTTAAGATGGCGAAGCTGTCCATTTTATCGCTTAAAATCAGCTTTTTCAATTCTTCCCAATCGCTTAATCCATATCCGAAATGTATATTCTGGGAAATATCCCCCATGATTGTATAGGTACAGTCCTTGATACAGAAATTCAGCACACTGTACGCCATCATGCCGAAATCCTGCGCTTCATCAATTACAATATGGTGTGCCTCGCTGATTACTTCGGTTTCTTTTATCCGTTTATAAATATAGGCAAGCGCCGCTAAATCGTAGACGTCGAATCCATCAGACAGAATGGAGATATTAAGCCCCTTTAGCGTCTGAGACGCGATAAAATCATGGTAAATATCAAAAATTGATGTTGTAAAAATACCTTTGCCAAATTTTCCACGGTAATATTTAAGTATAGCTTTTCGTTCTTTTTCCGTAAAAGAAATGTCCTTGCCGAGAAACTCGTCTTTTACCTTATTAATAAGCCTGTCGTTTAGCATATTTATTTTACTCTGCATTGAAACCTTCGGGTTTTGCATTATATAACGCTCGATTGCTTCTTTGGATAAAAGCTCGGTTAAGTCTTTTGCAGGCGCCGTTTTTCCGTCCGTCTCATCAAAAACGCCTGTTTTGCCATTTCGTATACCTTCCACAAACTGTCTGCGGTTAAGACAGATACTTTCACGGGGAATGCTTTTCCACTCTAAATCTGTGCAGTATTTCTCTAAATCATAAAACCATTGGAGCGTGCCCTTGACAGCGCTTAGAGGATTTAGTTTATCGGTTTCTGTTATATGGTATTTCTGCTCGTTCCAGTCTTCATACAGAAGTCTTGTGAATAGCTGTTCCATAGTCATCTGCCTTATGCCGTGCACGTCCAAATCGGGCAGCACGCTTGTGATATAGTTAAGCAGAATATGGTTGCTGCCGACGATGTAGAAGTCATCGGGCTTGATGCGCTCTTCGTAATTATATAAAATATATGAAATTCTGTGCATGGCGACGGTGGTTTTGCCTGAACCGGCGGCGCCTTGCACTATTACGTTATGATAGGGAGACTTCCTTATAATGTCGTTCTGCTCTTTTTGAATAGTCGCGATGATTTCACCCAATACCGCCTGTTTGTTTTTTGCCAGATACTTTGTCAAAAGGTCGTCATTGGAAACAACTTCCGTATCGTAATAGTCAATAAGCTTACCGTCGTTGATTTCATAAGTACGCTTAAGCTTTAAATCAATAGAGACGTTTTTTTCATTGGGAGCCGCATAGCTGCATTCTCCGAGACCATTTTCATAATATACATTGGCAATCGGAGCGCGCCAGTCGATGACGATTTGGTGCGTGGCGTCTTTTGCAATGCCGCCTTTGCCGATATAGATGGACTCGTCTTCGTTTACCGACTTATCGCGGAATATGATTCTGCCAAAGTATGGCTTGTTTAACGCCTTTAAGTTGCGCTTAAGCGCACGTTTCATATGCTCATTCAATGTGATTGTGTTACTTAGCATTGTATAAATTTCCTCATCATTGTCGTGATATCTCTTAAGCATTTCTTCGATATCTTCGCTCATTCGCGCGACTTCCCTTTTGTAGTTTTCCACGTTGCCACGCACTATTGCGAGGGTATTGGTAAGGTTCTCTTCCTCGTCATGTCTGGATATGGCTTTAAAAATGTTTTCGTCAGAGGTTTTATTACTCATTTTCTGCTCCTTTCGTGTGTAGTCTATGTATAATCATTTCTGTATGGCGGAACTGTTACTGAACTATTACAATTTTACTGGAAAAAATAAAAAAATTGTAGACTTTTATTTTTGATTGTGTTAAACTATATAATGAAGTGTGGGTAAAAGCGTTGGCGGGTAGCCGACGCTTTTTTTGAAGTTAGGAAGAGAGATGTATCTTATAAAGGAGTATGAGGATAAAATATGAAAAAGCGTTTAACTCCGGCACTGGCAATCATAATGATAGGCTTGCTATCGGGCTGCGGAAATGCAGACGAGAAAAAAGTGGAAGTGCCGGAAATTGAAATAATTACTGGTGAACAGACAGAAAATGAGCAATCGGAAAGTGAGCAATCAGGAAATGGACAGTCAGATGGCACTCAGTTAAGCGACGAGACATTAAATACCAGTGAGTCTGACGAAGCGCAATTCAGTTTTGCAGATATAACAGATAGAACCTTTTATTTTAGCAGCGGTGCAGGAGGCTGGCGTACTGAGCTTAGTATTAATGCGGACGGAGGTTTTGAAGGGGTTTATTCGGATTCAGATATGGGAGTCTGCGGGGACGCTTATCCGAACGGAACTTTATATTATTGTGAATTTTCAGGTATGTTCGGCGATATAGAGAAGGTAGACGAGTATACTTATAAGATACGGCTAAAGTCTATCGAATATGCCAAAACGCCGGAAGAGGAAGAAATCATAGACGGAACCCGTTATAGATATTCGACTGCATATGGATTAGACGGCGGTGAAGAATTTTATATATACCTTCCGGGCATAAAGATTGACGACCTGCCGGAATCCTATAGGAGTTGGGTGGGCTATTATAATTTGGAATCTGTTTCAGGAGAAGAACTTTCGTATTATGGGCTTTATAATATAAATGAAGAAGAAGGTTTTTCAAGCTATGTGTATGAAAAAGAAATGAGCCTTGCCGGAAAAATAGAAATGAAGATTGCTTCCGCCGAAGAGAAAAATGCGGAATTGGAGGCTAAACTGGAGAAGGATATTACGCAGCTTGATATGAATGAGACTGCGAAGGAAATTTTTCAGTTATGGGACGATACTTTAAATGCTGTGTGGAAACTTTTTGAGAACACCTTGATTGAAGAGGATATGGAAGCCCTTAGAGTAGAAGAGCGAGAGTGGATTGCGCAAAAAGACGCTAAAGTTAAGGAAGCCGGAGCAGAATATGAGGGCGGAAGCATACAGGAGATGATAGAACTTTTGGAAGCGGCGAGACTGACGAAAGAAAGGGTGTACGAGCTGGCGGAAATTTTCTAAAATCCGCCCATATGTGTAAGTGTGCGTGACGCTTGCAGACTGCCTGCGTTCATAGCGGATAATATGGTATGGGCGGTATCGATGCTATCAGACATTGCGGCGGACTCAAACAAGCCCGCATTATTGCGGTTTGTGACATATGAGGTGAGGAATGCGGCATGATAATTGTCTCCGCAGCCCGTAGTATCGACTATTTTTTCTACGGGAACGGCTTTTACTCTGTATTCTTCTCCTTTATGGTAGGAAATGCTTCCTCGTTCTGCGAGGGTTGCGTTAAAAATTCCCTCATACAGTTTAGACCATTCTTCTATAATCGGAAGCATGTCGTCATTGCCGCTGAAAAAGTTAAATTCTATGCTGCCTATGATGTTTTCAATTTCATCATAGTTTGCAGCCACATCAAAATCAACGGCTAACTTGTAGCCGTATTCTGATTTTAACGCCAGTATTTCTGCGAAATTAGGACAGGAATAATTAATAAAGACGACGTCCGTTTTGCGCAGCTTCGCCCTGTCAATCTCAGAGAGCGTGAAATCCTGATAAACCCCGCCGTCCCAAGAGTCTTCTTTAAAATATCTGTCGCCGCCTGCGTCGTGATAAATTCTGTTTGAGGCGGTTTTGCCACCGTCAATGACATGCACGCAGCTCATATCAATACTGCTGTTTCTGATACATTCAATCGCTTTTCTTCCTATTTCATCATTTCCGACGGCACCCATAAGGCTTATATTGATATCAGGATAAGAGGAAGATATTGCCATCGCAAAATTAAGCGCTTCCCCGCCAAGCAGGATTTCGCCGCTGTCCTCGAATATATCCGCACATATTGTAGTCATTGCCGTTATGTTTATCATTATAATTCCTCGTTTTTACTCAAGCAGTAAGTTTGTGATTTTGGAACTGTTTATATTATATAGCGGGGATTAACTTTTGAAAATAGGAAATTTAGAGGATTTCCTTGCAGAAACTATACCTGTAAAGTAAAATTATATTATTAGCAGGTAAATATTCATAAAATAGTAGGAAGATAGTATTTGCTTAATAATGGGGGTGTAAAATGAACTTCTTACCTAAAGTGGCGATTTTCGTTGGCATAATTTTTATTTCCAATTATCTTGTCAGCCTTGTTTTTAATTATTTATCGAAGAAAACTAAGGCGGTCCATCTGCGTATTTCCAAATGTGCGATTAACGTGATTATTGATATTATTGCAATTTACAGTTTAGCGCAGCAGTTTGAATTGACTAAAGATATCAGTAAGGTTTTATTACAAAGCGGCTCATTAATTCTTGCGATAGCTACCTTTGCTGCACAGCAGGCGTTAGGCAATGTCATAAGCGGAATTTCGTTGTCAATTTCCAAGCCGTATAAAGTAGATGAAAAAATCAGGGTAATTCAAGGGGGGACCGTAATTGCGGAAGGGCTTGTCAAAGATGTTACATTGAGGCATACGCTTATTTACCAGTTTAACGGGGAAACATGTATCGTGCCCAACTCTGTTATGGATTCGGCGGTTGTCATTAATACTAATTATACGGAAAATATAGGAAATTATGTGGAGATAGAGATTAGCTATAGGGCGGACGCAGAGAAGGCAATTTCTATTATGCGGAAAATATGTGCGGAGCATGAATTGACATTAAACACAGAGGAAAATGCTGTGACTGCAAGCGGATATACGCAGAATGGAGTTGTTTTAAAAACTATTATATGGACGCAGAATCTTAATGACAGCTTCCGCGCGTGCAGTGATATTCGAGTCGCCCTTATTAAAGAGTTTGGCAGGAATGGCATCGAAATACCTTATCAGACAGTGACGATATCCAATTACAGTCCTGATAAAGAAGATGATTGTGAGAGATAGAGTTTTGTCTATACATATCATGAAATTCAGCAAAGAAGAACGTTGTTTAGATAGTGATAATATTAAGGTTTATAGTTTATGGTTAGATTTCAATATTAGGAATCTAACCATATTTTTATATATGAAAGATAAAAATATTGCATATGGGAAAATATTTTGAACCTGAAAATTAGTGAAATTAATGAAACTTTTTTCCGGTAAAATACGAATATATAAGTGGAAGGGAGAGAACAGGTGAATACGACGCAGGAAACGAAATTGATTCGCAGAATAAAACTATTTGGTTCATCTAAGGATGCTGACGCGCTCGTCCGGCTTTATTATGACGAGATTTATGGTTTTGTGGCAAAACAGATAGGCGATATGGAGCTTTCTTATGATTTGACACAGGAGATTTTTATTTCCATGCTGCGCTCGATTGCTTTCTATCAGGAAAAGCTTGCTTCTTTCCGCACATGGCTTTATAGGATTGCAACAAATAAAATAATTGATTTCAGACGAAAGACTCTGCAAAATGCAATTCCATTGGAAGAACTTGACGAAACGGAAATTGCGGATTATGTATGTGGGATAGATTATGAAAATAATATCGTCCAGGCGGAATTTTTGGAGAAGATAGAGCATTATGTAAGCGGTTTTCAGGCAGATATACAGCAAATCTTCCGTCTGCATATTTACGGCGGACAGACATTTAAAGAAATTGCTTTGTTTATCGAAATGCCGGAAGCGTCGGTGAAATCGAAATATTATCGCCTGATAAAGCAGATAAGGAGGGAGTTTTATGACGAATATACACAAATTATCAGAGAATGAAAAGGACATAGCTATCAGTGAAATTGTGAAAAAAGGCATTATTAAACCAAGTGATAAATTGCGGGAAATACTTGATGTAAAACATATATGTACATTTCATACGATATTTTTCGGTGTAGAGGACTGCCTTTTTTTAGGACTTTTAATAGCCGCGTGCCTATGGTTTTTCTTAATTCAGGCGGATTCACAGGTGATTGTGTGTCTGATATTTGCCTTTTCACCATTTGCATATATAGTATCCTATCTGCTGACGGCATGGAAAGAACATCTTTTACAGTTATATGAGGTAAAAATGACTTGTAAATATACAATCAGACAGATATCCGCTTTCCGCATGATATATTTTAGCGGTTTTAATATATTTTTGAATGTGTTGTTATTGTCTGCGCTTATCAAATTTTGGTTTTCGGCAGTTATTTTTTGGAAGATATTAGGACTTTCATTTTCGGCAGTTTTTTTATATGGGGTGATTATGCTGGTATTTCAAATAAAAGGCAAGCTGTATCTGACAATTATATTTCCGCCTGCATTATGGGGGATAGTTAATGCGTGGGTGATTGCTTTTTATGGAGAGAAGCTTGAAGGGGCGCTTCTTAACCTTGCGGGAGGTCTGTTAATAGCTATTATGGCTGCTGTATTTATGATATATCTTATTACATTGTTTACTTTTTTAATCTCAACAAGTCAAATATCCGGCAGCCGCTTAACTGGCTGCTTACGGAAATAAAGCGGAGGGGAATTATGCTATCGGTTAATCATGTAACAAAAAAATATAATCAGTTTACGGCGCTTAGCGATATTACGCTGGAATTTCACAATGGGGTGTACGGGCTGTTAGCGCCTAACGGGGCAGGAAAAACTACTTTAATGAAGATGCTTGCCACGCTTTATTTCCCGACAAAAGGTGAGATTACATGGAATGGGACGAATATTATAGATTTGGACGAAAAATACCGCGACGTCATAGGCTATCTGCCGCAAAAATTCGGCTATTATAAAAACTACACGCCAAAGCAGTTCTTAAAGTACATGGCTAGGTTAAAAGGTTTAGACGGCGCCTTAGCTGATAAGCGTACCCAAATGTTGATGGAAAAGGTTGGTTTGTCAGATGTAATCAATCAAAAAATGAAGAAATTTTCAGGCGGTATGATTCAGCGCGTGGGGATTGCGCAGGCGTTGTTGAATAATCCTGAAATCATCATTCTGGACGAACCTACGGCGGGGCTTGATCCGAAGGAAAGAGTCCGCTTTAGGAATATGCTGCGGGACTTGGCGGGTGAGCGTATCATTATTTTATCTACACATATAGTTTCTGATATCGAAACAATAGCTGATAAGATTATTATGTTAAAAGACCATAAAGTATTTTGCTGTGAAACGCCGGAGGAAATTTGTGGACGCTTGAATGGAAAGATATATGAACTGCCCATAGGCTCTGTGCTTCCGGTAAAGCATGACATTTTGTATGAACGTCAAAGCCCGCAGGGGACGAAAATCCGCATTTATTGTGATGGACATTGTGACGGTGCGGCAGAAGCCGCACCTAACTTAGAAGATGTCTTTTTAACTGTATACAGGGACGAAAGGCAGCAGGTTTAATAAGAGTGGCTAAACATGGTTATGGAGAAATTTGGCGATAAGAGGATGAGAGGGCTATTATGCAGTATTGCTTGTTTGAAATGAAGAAACTGTTAGAAGAAAAACTTTTTATTGTATTTATCATTTTTTGTCTGTGCCTGAATACAGGAATATGTTTCAGCGCTCCTAAGGTGAGGGCGGCGGTTAATCAGGGGTCAAAAGAGGAGACGCTTTTACGGGGCAAAAAAATATATGATACGCTGGATACAGATATAATCGGCTCATATTATTACAATGAGCGGTATATTAATTCGTCCGTCTTAAATCGCCTGATAAAGTCGAAGTATGAGAAGCTTCAGGCATCTGTTAATCAGCTTGATGGGCAAGATGCGGATTTATCGTATTTTGCAGGAGAGATTACGCCGCTTGTGCATCAGGCGTTGTTTGCTTATCAGATAAAGATAATAATGTTAGAGTGTATTATCATGATATTGCTGTTGGGGCTTAGGTCGTTTTCAATGGAGCAGCAGGCGCAAACGGCGTCGCTTATTTTCTGTTCACGCAGAGGCAGAAAAATTGCTAGGGATAAAATTATTGCAAACGGAATCGTTAGCGCGCTGTATTGCCTGTTTCTTATTGTTATTTCACTGACGGTATTTTTTGCCGCTTGGAATTTTAAAAGGTTATGGCATGAAAACATGTCAAGCAGTTTTAATTATGTCATTGATTCTGCTGAGCCCATTTTAGCAAAACCTTTTATTACATGGACAAGTTTTACGCTGAAAAGATATTTCCTGTGTGAAATGCTGCTGCTTATGGGAGTCCTTATTGCGTGGTGGCTGCTTACGAATATAGCGGCGGTTCTTATCAGTAATAGCCTGTATTGTGGAATTGTGCTGGCTTTGGCGTTGTGCCTGCCTGTATTTGCGCTTATATTATTTCCCAAGTTTAAACTTTCCAGATTGTTTTATTTGAATACATTGACATTGTCCGCTGTGATTTATTGCAATCAGTGGTGGTTTACTGATTTGGGAAATTATTCTTTATTTGCTTATCAGGAAGTATGGACGGTTGTAGTTCATATAGCGGTTATGACGTTTAGTTTAAAAGCCGGTCTTAGATATTTTAGGCGAAAGGAGCTTATGTAAATGTATTTTGCGGAAATGCGGAAGATATGGAGATTTAAAACGATTTTGTTTATTGTAGCTATTTCGGTTCTGTTTTTCGCTTCATTTATGTATCAGTGGATAAAACCGTTTATGTGGGATAAAGAAAGTATTGGCAGCACGGATAGTTTACATGAAAAAATGAGTATACTTTCAACATGGGTTAGTCAGTATGGGAATAGTATTGATGAAGAAGAGTTTAAGGAAATAGAAGATAAGTATAATAATATTTTAAGTCAGGCATATTCAATTATTGCCGCGGGCAACGAGCCAAGTGGCTGCCGTGAGAGTCAAGATGATTATTTTAAGGCAAATGGCGTAAACAGTTATGAAGACTATCTGAATTATGGACAAAAAGCTATTAGCGGTTATGATGGGTATGATTATGGCGTTTACTCCCAAATGAGAAACCTGATTTTGCAAAACACGGGACATTCTTCTATTTATTTTCAGGAGTATGAAAACCTTATACAACAATATAAAATATCGGGAGATGTACGGAGTAGTATCCTGCCGTTTGAAGTTTTGGTATACACAAATAATTACTTGGTAAATTTAATGACTTTGTGCCTGATTTGCGTATTTTTTGTTGCCGCTCCCGTCATGGTGGGCGATAGGGAAAATAATGTGATAGACGCGCAGCATTCCAGTAAAATAGGGAAGAAGATATATAGGATACAATATATCTGCATGATGATTTCGTCCGTTATCGTGGTTAGTTGGGTTATTATTATTGCAATGATGATGTGGGGAATGACAGGAACATATATATTTGCAAAATCTGATATGGCTTCGTTTCTTAATACGGAGAATTTTGCTGTGGCGCTTAGTTATAAGAAATATATTGTATTCTTTATTATAATGACTTACCTTTTGACGCTTGGGATTAGCAGCATGATATTTTATTTATCAGCGCGCAGTTCTAATGGCATTTCCATGATGCTAAAGGCAATTCCGGCACTGATTGTCGGGTATTGTCTGGTACTGATATTTAAAAATTCCTTTTGTGAGAGTAATCTGATTTATGGTTTATTAGGTCAAAGGTATTGTGAGATAATGGCGGCGATTGTGGTTTTGATGGCGGGGGTATTTGTGAATGTGGGGAATTATAAGTTTTGTGTGAGAAAGTATAAACAAATTTAAATATTTTTTGATATTTATTTTTGATATTTATTGTAATTTCTGCTTTACAGAATTACAACAACTATGCTATGATTAATAAAACATATCTGGGAGTCTTAAATTCTGGAAAATCTTTTTTCACATCATAGAATCTGAATCCCTTATATGATTAATAAAATTAAGGGAGGATAACTGATGGGAAGAAAAGACGATTATCAGTTTGATTATCTGGACGACAACACAAGGTTTGCAGACCAGATAAACGGAGCATTATTCAAGGGAAAACAAGTTGTAAAACCGGAAGAGCTGGAGCCGGAGGACTCACAGATTGTAAGCACAGGAAGCATTGACGGCGGTACAGGGCAAGAAGGAAAAAGTAGTAATCGAAAAGACAGGAAGCGGAGAGAAGGAAGCGGCGGTATTAGGACGGTCGTGGACAAGGCACGACTATGGAAGGGCAGGAAGTTACACATACTTGTAGTTGAAAACCAGAACTATGTCGATTACCAGATGGTGTTGCGGAATATGCTTTCTGAAAGTAACGGATACCGTAAACAGTGGAAGCAGAAGAAGCGGTTACATACTGCGGCAGGTGATTTAAAAGATAAAGACGAATACCTGTCTGGAATTAAGAAGGACGAAAAGTTTGCACCTATTATTACGCTTGTTGTATATTTCGGAGACGAGCATAAGTGGAATGGGGCAAGGTGCTTGTATGACTTATTGGATATCGATGACGAGCTTAAAGAGTATGTGACGAACTACAAGCTTAATTTGTATGACTGTCAGGAACATGATACTTTTAACGAATACCGCACAGGACTGCGACAGGTATTTGAAGCAGTCAGGTATTCAAAGGACAAAGAGAGGCTTAAAGCGGTTATGGAAGAGAACAAAGAGGTGTACAGCCATATAGACAGCGAAACAAAAGATATGCTTGAAGTAGTAGCGAACATAAGGATACCTGAAAAATTTAAGAGCGAAGAAAATGGAGAGGAGAGGTATAATATGTGTAAGGCGTTTGAAGATATGAGACTGGAAGGATATGAAGAGGGTATAGCAACTGAAATGGCGGCTGGCATAGAAAAGTTAATAAAGACTGTCAGAAATCTTGGAGCTTCCAAAGCAGCGGCATGCGAGCAGTTGATTCAGCAGTATGCCTTGAACGAGAATGAAGCCAATGAAAAGATAGAGTTGTACTGGTAATCTTTAAAAATTTTATATTAAATAATAAAGCAGGGGAATAACTGATTGTTTAGAGTTGTTCCTCTGCTTTTTTATCATATAGGCAAATAATTGCGAAGCAATTTTCTTGTTTTATCAAAGTTAAATCTTCAGTCTGCTTAAATGTATAAAATTACCGTAAATCATAAATAATAGAATTAAAGCAATGGAAGAATTATAAGAAGTAGATGGAAGGTAAAGTTATGTCAACTAAAAACGTAACCATATATCTGAAAGCCGAACAAAACGTAGAATTGCAGTCAGAGGACGTATATCTGAAAGATATCGGAAAAATGACATGCGCAGACAAACATACTTTAGCAAAAGCAAAAACTATCAAACTGCACCATTTCAAAGAAGGCGAGCAGAAAAGAACGGTAATAAGCATATTAAAGGTTATTGAGGAGATTGAAAAGACCTGTCCGAATGTAAGCGTAGAAAATCTGGGAGAGTCGGATATCTTAATTGAACAGATTAATGTAAATAAGCATAAAGGGGCGGTGCAGGCGCTTAAAATATTTTTTGTCTCATTGGTAAGTTTTTTCGGAACGGCTTTTACAATTATGGCTTTTCATAATGATATCGGCATAAATGAAGTTTTTTCCAAAGTATATGAAATGGTGATGGGGTATAAAAGCGATGGTTACAGTATCTTGGAGCTTTCCTATTCGATAGGTCTGGCGGTCGGAATTATAGTCTTTTTTAATCATATAGGCGGAAGAAGGATTACCAAAGATCCGACGCCGATTGAGGTGGAAATGCGCGTCTATGAAACTGATGTAAATAAGGCTTTAATAGAAACAGCGGATAGAGAAGGGAAAACTATAGATGTTAATTAAGCAGATTTTTATGGCAATTCTGGGGGCGTCTTTTGGCATGGTTGTGTCTGGCGGTGTATTTACGGTTTTGATTTCCGTAGGGTTGATACCGAGGTTTGCAGGGAAGATGCATATAGCGAGGAATATTTTTATTCTGGAAGAAATGGTGGTCTTGGGGACTATTGCCGGCGACTTTATGAGCATATTCAGCGATTATGGGAATATTGGCGAATGGGTGCATTCTAATCTGATATTCGGAGCGGGTAATACGGCGGCGTCATGGCATACGATAGGTGATATTATACTTATTCTTTTTGGTGTTTTTTCGGGGATTTTTGTAGGGTGTCTGGCGCTTGCCATTGCGGAGATGTTAAATACAATCCCGATTTTTTCAAGAAGAATCGGGTTTAGGCACGGGCTTGGACTCGCTATTCTTGCCGTCGCGCTTGGCAAGCTGGTTGGCAGCCTAATTTATTTTACGCAGAGTGTGTATCTGTATGGCGGGGTGTAAGGCGGAGCGTTATGCAAAAGTCATGCATAGTGATATATATTGGGTTGAGTGATATAAAGCCGAATATTATGAATAAGTATAGATAAATTATGAGGAAAGGCATGGTAATTAATTATGGAAGGAAAAACACAGAGTTTACAGAAGGAAAACATGCAGCATAACGAAAACATACAGCAGAAGGAAAGTGCGCAGCAGAATGAGCAGACGCAAAAGGATAAAGCGGAGCAGAGCAAGGAGTACAGTGAGCGTGTGAAAGCGGTAACGCCTACGCACAATCTTTTCCTGCAAATGCTAAAAGCGTTTATAACGGGCGGCGTTATCTGCTGTATCGGACAGGTAATCATTAACTATGCGACAAATAGCATGGGGCTTGATAAAGAAACGGCGGCTTCATGGTGTTCTATGCTGCTTGTGCTTTTGAGCGTACTGCTTACAGGATTTAATATTTATCCTAAGCTGGTTGAGTGGGGCGGCGCGGGAGCGTTGGTGCCTATTACGGGCTTTGCCAATTCCGTATCTGCGCCTGCGATTGAATATAAGAAGGAAGGACAGGTATACGGAATCGGAGCGAAAATCTTTACGATTGCCGGACCGGTAATTTTATACGGAATCTTTACAAGCTGGGTGCTAGGGTTGATATATTGGGTGGTTTCGCTTGTGTGAGAAAATCGGGGGGTTGGCAAACCGGTCATAAATCTGTCACAATCTTAAAAATCCTGTTGATTTTTCTGCAAGAACTTCATATAATATCTTTCGGGGAGATAGGGGCTTATCTCCCTGTTTTGATATGATGATGGATTATATGGAGGGCGTGTTAAATGAACGAAGAACTTCACTTGCTTAAAAAGCAGAAAAAAGGCGTGCTGCGCATTATATTCAGCAGGGTGGGAATTATTATGCTGCTGCTTATTTTAGCTGTATGCTGTTTCCTGATAACAGAGATATTCTTTGCGGCTATGATTGACAAGATTTTGGGCGGGATTGGACTCTTTAACCTGTGCGTAGTCGTGTACCTAATTAATACTGATATGGACAGCTCCGCCAAGCTGACGTGGATATTGATAATTTCCGTAACGTCATTTTTCGGCACGCTGTTTTATATTTATACCAAGTCTGATATCGGCAGCCGTGCGCTTGGTACGGGCTGTAACTGGCTGATTAAAGAACATAAGAATGATATACAGCAGGATAATGCCGTTATGGACGAACTTAAAAGTGCCAGCAACGAAACGGCGGACCTTGTGCATTATCTTAACAGAAGCGGGGCTTTTCCTGCGACTACGGGGAATAAAGTTACATACTATCCTGTGGGTGAGAAGAAGTGGGAAGCTGTGCTTGAGGAACTAAAGAAAGCCGAGAAGTTTATCTTTATGGAGTATTTTATAATAGAAGAGGGAAAAATGTGGGGGAGTATTCTGAATATCCTTGCGCAGAAGGCGAAACAGGGCATAGATGTGCGGGTGATGTATGACGGTACCTGCGCGATTGCTCTTTTGCCCTATAATTATCCGAAGATGCTTGAAAAATACGGAATTAAATGCAAGATGTTTTCACCTGTCACTCCGTTCCTTTCGACTCACTATAATTACCGCGACCATAGGAAGATACTTGTAATCGACGGCAAGGTAGGCTTTAACGGCGGTATTAATCTTGGCGACGAGTACATAAACCATGCCAAGCCTTATGGACACTGGAAAGATACTGCGGTAAGAATAGAGGGAAAAGCAGTGGACAATCTGACGCTGATGTTTCTTAACATGTGGTCATTGGGTGAGAGGAATCCCGATTATAAAAGCTATCTGGGGATTGCCGATAAGTACGATGAAAAAGGATATGTGGTTCCTTACGGGGATAATCCGTTCGATGACGATAAGGTCGGTGAAAAGGTCTATATGGATATCCTGAACCGTGCAAACAGTTATGTGCATATAATGACGCCGTATCTGATATTGGACGACGAACTGCTGACAGCATTAAAATATTCCGCCGAAAGAGGCATAGATACGAAGCTTATATTGCCCGGAATACCGGATAAAAAGCCGGTATACGCCCTTGCAAAGACTTATTTTAAGACGCTGCTGGATTCCGGTGTGGAAATATATCTCTACACGCCGGGTTTTGTTCATGCGAAGGTCTTTGTCTCCGATGATGTAAAGGCAGTAGTTGGCACGATAAATCTTGATTACAGGAGCTTGTATCATCATTTTGAGTGCGGCACATATCTTTATGGCACAGACTGCGTGGCGGATATCGAAGCCGATTATAAGGATACGCTTGCAAAGTGTGAAAAGGTTACTTATGAAAGTATTAAAAAAGAAAAAGTATTTACAAAGATAATGGGACGATTTATGAGACTGATTGCACCGCTTTTATAATTGTAAACTGAGATTTCCACATACAATTCGTACCATAAAAAGTGCGAAGTGTGCCGGTGCACTTGCTTTGTGAACTTTATCTGATTAGTATATATTATAGCTGGAAAGATAAAAATATGTCATAGTAAGGAGATGCACACAAGATGTTAAAAACAATCAAAGGAAGGCTTACAATCAGTGTGATTGGAATTGTGGTAGCCAGTATTCTGCTGACTACTGCGGGAATTATGACGATTGCAGGAAGGCGTATGATTCAGGAAAAAACGCAGGCTCTGCAGCTCAATGCGGATAAGTACGCGGAAGAGATTAATACATGGATTGAAAATGAGAAAATGTTAGCGTCCGGAACGGCGTCTGCAATAGAATCAGGTGGCAGGACAGACGTGGACTTCATTCAATCTGTGGTGGATATTTATGCAAACGGCAGGGAAGAACTTTTGAATCTATACTGTGGGACAAAGGACAGCGACTTTATTCAATCCAACCGCGAAGCAGAAATCCCCGAAGGATATGATCCGACAGCACGCGGCTGGTATCAACAGGCGGCTAAAGAAGGAAAAGTTATTGTAACCGATCCTTATTGGGACGTACTGACAAATCAGATGTGTACTACTATTGCAGCTCCGGTTTACATAAATAGTGAGCTTGTGGGCGTAATCGGTCTTGACGTGACGCTGGGAACGGTGACGGATTTGACCGGAAGCATTAATTATGAAGAGGGCGTGTACGGCTTTCTTGTAGATAGCAGCGGTCAATATGTGGCGCATGAGAATAAGACCTATGAACCCACGGAAGAGACAGTGACGGCGGTTGCGGATATTCTGCCGGACGTTGCGGAAATGATTAGCGGGGCAAATAGCGAAGTAAAGAAGTTGGCGGATTACGATGGAGAAAACAGCTATTTTGCGGTGTCCAAGATAGAGGGAAGCAGTTGGAGTCTGGGAGTTGTATCGCCTACTGCTAATGCGACTGCTTCGCTGACGGCAATGATTGCAGTAGCGATATTGATTGCCTTTATAGTTATTGTTTTTGTGGCTGTGTTTATGGCAGGGTTAATCGGAAGAATGCTTGCGCCCATACAGATGCTGAAACAATTTGCGTCCGGAGATTTTTCAGAAAATGTATCTGTGGATAAGACGATTCCCGCTGAATATAAAAACGAGACGGAACAAATTCGGACTGCCACGGCAGGAGTAAAGAAGCAGATTCGGGAAATTATTTTGAATACTAAGCAGGAAGCGGGAGCGATTAGCACGATTGCCGAAGGGACTTCCGATAAAATGACGGTGCTTAATAAGGACATTTCCGGTATTTCCGGTCTGGTGGGACAGGTTATGGACCAGACGAAGAAAGCGCAAGGGTTGGCGGAAGGAATCCGCGGCAACGGTCGAGAGCTGGGAGAGTCCATAGAAAAAGTGGCTATGAAGGCAACGGAGGCAGCGGAGCAGTCGGGCGGTATCATGGAGCGTGCAGGAAAACAGCATGAAAGCTCTAAAGCGTCTGCGCAGGAAGCTGTAGCGATTTATCAGTCAACGAGAGGGGATTTGGAAAAAGCTATTACGGACGCGCAGAGAGTAAATGAAATCGATACCTTGACGGAAGAAATTCTTGCCATCAGCTCGCAGACAAATCTCTTGGCGTTGAATGCTTCAATAGAGGCGGCAAGAGCAGGCGAGGCAGGAAGAGGATTTTCTGTTGTAGCGGACGAAATCAGGCAGCTTGCGGACAATTCTAAACAAGCCGTAGATAAGATTAGGCAGGTAACAGAGGGCGTGGTGCAAAACGTCGCATTTTTGTCTGAGAGTTCGGGAAAATTGTTGGATTTCATGAACGGAAAAGTTATGGAAGATTATGAGAAAATGACAGAGCTTGCCAAGATGTATCAGAAAGATGCAGAGTTCTATAATGATATCTCCGGCGAGCTGGGTATATCTTCTAAAGAAATGAGCGCTAGTATGGTTGAAATCAATGATTCCATCATCGCGATTACAGGATTGGTGGACGAGATTGCGGAGTCCATGCGCGGTATGGAGCAATCGGCAGATGATTCCAATAGCAATTCCGAGGCTGTTGTTGAACAGATGAAAGAATTATTCCGTTTGAGCGAACTTCTTAATCAGACTGTGGCTTCGTTTAGGGTATAAAATAGATGTATATAGTTCGGTATGAACAGCTTTGTGGCTTGACAGTTATGTGGGGCAGGCAGGAGGCTGATCATACCGAATATTTATATTATTTGCTTATCCAGCAGATTATAGTGATGATAGCTTCAATAATAAGGCGAATAATATGGTGGTGAATGTGAATATTGTTCTGTCGATAGCCGTTTATAAGCGTACCAATAGAAATACTTATCATTCCGATAATCAGAAAAATAATTAAATTTCTACACCAGACGATATCGATTAAACTATATATGCCAATCAATATACCGCCAATGAATATAAGTATAGAAGAAATGCTTTTTGATTTCTCATTGCATACTGCAAATATCATTAATCCTGCATAGAATACAGCGAGAATAATTCCGACAATTTTCATTTTAACTTTTTTCTCCTTTATCCCTTGTATATTCTAAAATATCTCCCGGTTGACAATCGAGGACATCGCATATTGCTTCTAAAGTAGAAAAGCGGATTGCGCTTATTTTTCCTGTTTTTATTTTAGATAAATTCACGTTGGCAACGCCTACTTTTTCGGATAGTTCTTTTAACGACATTTTTCTATCCGCCATAACTCTGTCTAGTCTCATGATTATTGGCATATTATCACCTCACAAAGTTTCATCATATTCCTGCTGCAAATCACAGCCATAGTCGAAGATTAAAGAAATACAGTAAATAATTGTGCCGATTATCAGTCCGGCAATATTGACTCTCCATGTGAGTTCTCCAATGGTATAATAGTCAACTAAAGCATCGGAATAACTCCCTACTATACTTAAAATAATAGCAATAACTGCAATGCTTTTAATCCGTATAGTATTCTTATGTAGAAAAGGAGTATCTTTTTCTTTTATATCACGGAAAATAGCATGAACAAAGAATATCATGGCTGATATAAGTAATGTATCTATCAGCATAAAAACAAACATAATTAAAAGTGATTGCGGGGCAATATTTATTATAGTTCCGTTATTGGCTGTAACTGCAAACGCCGCAATAAAAGACAGCCGGATATCTTCACTTGAAAATATTAAAATGCTGATTGCGATTAGCGATAATACTGTTGCAATAATGGATATAATAAATCCTAATTTGAGAATGACGGTAATTTTTTGACTTGCATTTCTTATTTTTTGCTGGCTGGGTTTCATGCTATGCTATTGCCCCTTTCGTGAATTATAAATTCTAGGTAATTACAAATTTAAGTTTGAGTGATGTTATTTGCCTGACTGAATTGATTATATGGTAAAAATAAATGTATGTCAATAATTTATTTTATGTTTATCGTTAATTTATTTATAATAAAGGTTTAATAATAGAATTTGGGGCATATTTGTGATAAAATAATAACTGCAACCAATAGTTGCCGTATAGTTGGTAGAGTGTAGCTGAAGAAATCGGTATATTATTGCTATCAAAATTAAACGGGGGTTAGTAATATGAACGAGAACCAACTGGCTGAAAACCTTAAACACTATCGTAAAAAGAAGGGGCTATCACAGGAAAAAGTTGCTGAATATATGAATGTCAGCAGACAGGCTGTGACTAAATGGGAAGCTAATTCTTCCAGACCAAGTTCCGACAATCTAATCAAATTGGCGGCATTACTTGAAGTTAATGTTGATACGCTGTTAGGAAACGAAGAAGAAAAATTACAAACCGAGTCGTCAGTGGGAAAAATGTCGTGGTTTTTTATAGGGATATCAGCATTGTGCGTAATTATATATATAATCAGCAGCGTTTTAACGGATACTTTTAGCAGCGAAACGCTAATCTGCATGTTTATTTCATTTGTTCCGATACAGTTATTTCTGCATATTTATTTTTTCAATGCAATAAAAAATAATTCTTTCAGTGGTATTGCCGGATTTGATGACAAGATAGATTATGATATTGCCGAAGTAAAAAAGCTGCTGATACAGATTGATTTGCATATAGGAGTTATATCTACCGTATATATTTTTTTGCTTTGCGCGCTAAGTCAGATTGATTTGAAAATAAAGTGGTTTGGCGGCGTTTTGTTTATGATATATTTTATTAATTTTGTCGCGGGCATAGAAATGAATAACTATAAAATGATAGATAAAATATATCGTGATGAGGACGATAAGAAACGTGCAAAGCGTAGTATTCCGATAACTGTAATATATACAGCAATATTATGTATAGGAGTAGGAATAGCAGGTATAGTATTTGAAGTAAAAGGAATTGAGAACAATACCCTGCCTGCAATAAAAATATGTGGACTGCTGCTGTTGGGTATAATAAGTGTGACGACAGGGTTTTTGCTGGAAAATGGCAGAATAAAAAAGTGGAATCCAACAAGTACGGATTATAGAATAAGTAAATCAAGTGTAGTTAGTGTATGTATTTGTCTGGTAATGTATGGGCTTATGTGTGTTGTGTAAGGGGGAATTTCCCCCTTTTGTTTTGGCTGCTCTATTAATACTCCTTCCTGCCATAAATACTGACTGTCAATGGATAAGAGATACAGAAAGCCAACAGGGAACAGATAATTAATATGCCTGCTCCAAACAGGGCGGTATATGTCCCCGGCTCTAACAGTGTATTAGTGATACTGACAATCACTTCGTCAATGACAAATGCACAAATTAGAGTAATCACTAAAAATACATCGCATTTATCTGTGCCGCCTAAATAGAAGAGTGGGAAAAACATCGCCCCCATAAAAAGACTTACGCTAATCCCAAGCGCAGTTACTGTAAGCGCGTCAGTAGGAATATCAAAAGGACAGCCGTGTAAAAGCCATGACAGGCTTATGGCTGCGCCGGTAAAGGCAATCCCTGCGATTAGCCATATTAACTGGCTGATAAAATAGCTTTTTATAATATTTTCCCTTTTTACCGGTAGTGTTAATTTATACTTTCCCCATTTGGAAATAAATTCTTTCTTTATGCCGGTAATTGCAATAACAGAAAATCCAACCGTGCTAAGCAGGGCATAGCCAATCAAAAGTGATGGGCTGATTACTGCAACAACAAAGATTCCCAACATAAACATAAAAGCCATGAAAACTTTCACATTTGAATATACAGCAAAAAAATTGTTTTTAATGAGTCCTTTCATACTCGCTCCCCCTTTTTTATTCCTATATAATTTCATTCCTGCCTAATTCGTGCTATCACTGAATCTTTGGTTATCATCTGCTTGCTAAATACAGGAACTATTATTGATACAATAAAATACAACAGCCAGATTGCTATCATTGGCGCCACTGTGATATGTCCAGAGTAATATTCTACCATTCCGGCAAAAACATCAGAGACTAATGGTATTAGGATAGTTCCTAGCGCAAGAGAACCTAATAATGCCAATAGAGAAAAAATAGTTCCTTCCATGCAGAGCATTTTCTGTAACTGCTTTCCTTGCATGCCGATACTCTGCATGGTAGCAATTTCTTTTCTCCTGCTTATTATGGACGTTAATATTACGTTGATGAAATTTATAACCCCAATTATTCCGATAATTGCACTCATAAAAATACCAATAATCCAAAATTCTGATTTCAGACTATCATAAGAGTCATAGTATATCTTTGCAGACACATAAGAGGTATTTGAACGCCCATTGTTGCAATATCCCTCAATATATTCTTCCATCGGTTCAATATCTGCCACATCAAAAGAATAATTCATCAATGTTGGACTGCTGATTCTTTTCAGTTCATCACTCCCTAAATAAAAACAAAATCCATTGGTAGTAAACTGACAGTATTCAGTTCTTCCCTGACTTATCTTTGACAGAAGTGTATATTGGTATTGTTGTCCATCTAATACCATTGTTACTTTATCCCCGATAGCAAATTCGGAAGAACCTTCCGCATTCATGATAATGTATTCTCCTGAACCCATCTTATGTAGCAATTCTTCGGTATTCGTTGTACCTTCTGTTATCTCAAAATTGGACAACACATAATCATCTGCTCCGTATAACTGGCAGCTAAGCATACCATTACTGGCTTTGTACCTGCCGCCTGTGCTGGTTCTGATATATTGATTGCCTTCCTTATCGGTATCGCTGTGCTGCTCCCAGTGCGGATACTCAAATAATGAATCACCTATCGGCGTATAGGCATACAACGCCCCGCCTTGTATGAAGCCTTCTTTATTGACGATTTCATTTATAATAGTTTCATTCAGGGCGTCGTCATTTGTCCGAAAATGTTTGTTTACATTAAAATAATTACTATTGCCTATGACAAAATCCGATTTTATTTTGCTCTGCAAATACTTCTCTTTATCTATTCCGTTCGCCAGTATAAATGTACAATTAAAGAGAATCAGGCTAATGCTTAATGAAACTACTACTAAAATCATTCTTTTTTTATTTCTGCCAACATTAGCTGCCGCAAGTTTTCTTAAACTGCCTTTTTTTACCCTTCTTTTCTTTTTATAAATTGTTACTTCCCCATCTGCATGTCGCAATGCAGCTACTGGTGAGACTCGGATAGCTGTCTTAGCCGACTTTTTGGCACTGTAATATACGGTTATGGCAACAAAAATCACAGTAAACAATATCGCATATGCTCTAATCCCATATTGATAAAATCCTTCGCCGATTGTTGTTGTCTTTGCTATATACGGAAACAAAATATTTCCTAATATGACGCCAACCGTAATACCTATCGGGATTCCTATTATCATTAACATAGACGCCTGATGTCTTACAATCCTGATGATTGTCTTTTTGTCTGTCCCTATCATTCTAAGCAATGCCCAAAAGTGAATATCTTGTGTAATAGATATATCAAATATGTTGTAGATAACTAAATACCCCGTGAACGTTATTAGGAAAACAATCATAAGCATTCCTATTATGGTCGAGATATCCATAGATGTCTGCATTTCAAATGCCGGATTGATGCTTATATCAAGAAAGCTCCCTGTCTGGCTTTCCAAGTTATAACCATTCTCAGCCATCTTGTTTGTGAAATATCGGGCTGGAAATATTTTATTATCAATCTTAACGTCCATCATGCGAATGCCGGAATACTCGCCGTCTACCAGAAAAGTATTCTCCAGTTCAGCAGAATATTTGTCAACAAAGGCTTTAGAAACAATAATATTTTGCCTGCTGTACTCATCAGAATGTATAATTCCTGCGATTTCAAAATCCATTTTATATGGCTGGTTCCTCATAATAAATTCCAACGATACTGTGTTGCCAAGTTCAGCATCTATCCCAAGTTCCTCTAAAGTCCTGCTGTCACATAAAATTTCATTCTCCTTAACCGGCGCTGTTCCCATAGACGAAGTGCAAAAATGCGTTGCCATGTAATTACTATCCATATAAGATATTTCAACTGACTGACCTGATAAGGCTTCATTATTTATCTGCGATGATATAAACACGCGGTATCCCACATTTTCACTTCCAAAAGCCTGCTTCAGCAATTCGTAATCACTATCCGAAATATATCTTATGGTTGCAAATGATTCTGAACCGCTCACCCGCATTTCTTCTTGCCGCCAGGAGTCTGATATACTGCTAAACAATGTCATCAGCACTGTAAACATAACGGTGGTTAATGCGATTGCAGTCACCAATATTACATTTCTTATTTTATTCTCCATTATTTTTTTATTGGATAGTTTTCTTTCTATTTTCAATGGTGATTCCTCACTAAGCTACGATTTTTCCGTCTTCTATTGTAATTATACGGTCTGCCAATGCAGCAATTTCATTGTTATGGGTAATCAGGAGAATCGTCTGGTTAAATTTTTTGCTTGTCATTTTAAGCAGCGCCATCACATCTTCGCTTGTCGCACTGTCCAAATTTCCGGTCGGCTCATCGGCAAGGACAATCTGAGGTTTGGCAATCAGCGCCCTAGCGATAGCAACCCTCTGTTGTTGTCCGCCTGATAAATTATTAGGCAGTTCATACATCTTATCACGGATTCCCAAAAAGTCTATGATTTCCGATAAATATTGTTCATCAACTTTCGCGCCGTCTAATTCTACTGGTAGAGTAATATTTTCCAATACATTTATAACAGGAATAAGGTTATAGCTTTGAAAAATGAACCCGATATGTTTTCGCCTGTAAATAACCATATCTTCGCTATCCATCTCGGATAGTTTTGCACCATTCAAAATAATTTCCCCTAAGGTAGCTTGCTCTAAGCCCCCTATCATATATAAAAGCGTGGATTTTCCACTTCCGCTCTTTCCAACAAGAGCTACAAACTCTCCCTGTTTGATACATAAATCCACCCCGTCAATAGCTTTTACTAAATTATTTTCATTTCCATAATGCTTATGTAGGTTTTGCACTTCTACAATATTCATTTTACGTTTTCCCCCATACTGCTAAATAGTTATCAATATTCTCTATGTTTAAAAATACATAGAGTTAATGGATAAGATAAAGCAAAAACCAATGCAGAACAAATAATGCTCAAGGCAATTCCAAACAAAGCAGTTATACCTGCTATGCCAAAAACAGTTATGTTAAAAAGCACCGAAGCAATAGCAAATGAGCAGACTAATGTAATCACCAGAAATACAATGCTTTTTTCTTCACCGCCTAAATAAAGCAGGGGAATGAACATCGCCCCCATAAAGAAGCTTATACAAATTCCCAATGCAAACATGCCGAGCATACCAATTAATTGGTCATAAGAATAGCCATGTAAAAGAAAAGATAAAGATATTCCGATTCCGGAAAAAAGCAATCCTATAAGCAGCCATATAATCTGATTTAGAAACAGGCTTTTTACAATATCTGTACGTTTTACCGGCAGAGTAAGCTTATATTTTCCCCATTTTGATGTATATTCATTTCCGATGCCGGAAGCTGCGTTTATGGAGAAACCAACGATTCCAATCAGTACATACCACATTTGAAATGTGTCATTGGGTATAATAATAACCCCAATTCCCCATACAAACATAAAAATAGAGAATACCCTTGCATTTGCCCATACTGTGAAAAAATTGTTTTTAAGTAGTCCTTTCATACCTACTCCCCTTTACCAATAACAACATGATTTCATCGACAGAAACATGGTCTATAACGGCATTTTGGTATTTGCGCTGTGCTGCTTTTCCATCGGCAACTAAAACGTCGGTCCATAAATCGCGTTTGCGGTAGGCAATAATATCACTGTGGTCTAAGGCAAGAAACTGGCTTTCTTTGCAGCGCATAACGGCATAATTATATACCAAATCATTTTTGGATACGGTCATAATCAGCTTTCCGCCATGGATAAAAGTGATGTAATCGGCAACCTTTTCCAAATCGCTTGTGATATGGGACGATAAGAGAATGGAATGGTTTTCTTCCTGAACAAATTCAAGGAAAATATCCAGCATTTCGTCGCGCATAATGGGGTCCAAGCCGCTAGTTGCCTCGTCTAAAACCAGTAATTGCGGGTGGTGTGACAAAGCGGCGGCAATGGCTAACTTCATCGTCATTCCGCGGGAATAATTTTTGATTTTTTGTCTCGGCGATATATGAAAATCTTCCAAATATTTTTGAAATAGAGCATTATCCCATTTAGAATAAAAACCTTCCATGACTTGAGATAACTGTGTAGCCGTCCAGAAGCTAGGGAAATTATCGCCGTCATAGACCACGCCGATTTTCTCCCTCATATCTGTATCGCTATCAGACATTTCTTTGCCGAATAATTTTATCGTTCCGCTGTCTTTATTGATTGTATTCAAAATACAGCCGATGGTTGTGGTCTTGCCCGCGCCGTTTTCCCCGACAAATCCCATAATGGAGCCATACGGCAATGAAAAAGAGAGCTTATCCAATGTAAAATTTGATTTGGGAAATGCTTTAGAAATCTGCTGTAATTCTAAAATGTTTTCCATGTCAATCGTCCTCCTGATAAAATAGGGTTAGCAGTTCCGTCAATTTTTCAAGTGAAATATTACTTGTGCGCCCGATTTCAGCGGCAGCCTGCAAATGCTCCTCCGCTATACGCTGTTGTTCTTCCTGATAAAATTCCTTGTTTTGCGCAGAGACAAAACTTCCTCTGCCGATGGTGGTTTCGATAAAACCGTCTCTTTGCAAATCTTCATAGGCTTTCTGGACCGTAATGACGCTTACATGGATAGACTTCGCCAAAGACCGCATGGAAGGAATAGCGTCGCCCGCTTTAAGCTCGCCGCTCATTATCATTGCCTTGATTTGCGATGTGATTTGTTCATAAATCGGTTTGTTGGCGTTGTTGCTGATAATGATTTCCAAGTGCGTCACCCCTGTTTTGTGAGTGTACTTAATGTACAAGTACATTATAACATGGTGAGGTGATTAGTCAAGTGGATTATTTTATATTATTGAGTTGGAATGCAAAGCTGCAAACAATAAATATATTGTAAATGTAGGCATTTTTATGTATAATTAAGGTGTGACAGGAGTAATCTATATTATTGAACATTAGCAGTTCAATAATCATGTATTATCTTTTGTTACAAAATATAGAAAAACGAGGTAACATATTGCAGGCTAATACAAATCAGACACTGGAAATTATCGCAAAACGCACAGCTAAAAATAGCGTGTTTTTAGACCTTTTTAAAGATAAAAAGAATTGTATCTGGCGCAAAGCTACCACGAATATTTTCAACGTACCAGCCAAGACTATTACAAGAGCCGGAAAGTAAAAATGCCAAAACCGGAGCTGTATGTGATATTTACAGGGAACAAAGGGAAAAAGCCGGAAAAAATCTTTTTATCAAAAGAATTTTTTGATGGAGCCGATATAGATATTGAGGTCAGAGCCAAAGTTATCTATGAGAGTGATACGGAAGATATTATTAATCAGTACATCATTTTTTGCAAAGTATTTAACGAGCAAACTAAGCAGCACGGAATGACGCGCGAAGCGGTGGCAGAAACAATCCGCATATGCAAAGACAGGAATGTTTTAAGGGATTACCTGCATAACAGGGAAAAGGAGGTAGTTACTATTATGATGAGTCTATTTGATGAAGAAGAGATATTGAAATCTTATGTTAGAAGTGAAAAATATGATTTAGCTAGAGAAAAAGCAGCGTTGATGTTAAAAGATGGAAAAATCACAATAAACGAAGTTGGTATATATTTTCCGGAATTGATAGAAAGTGATATAAAAGAACTTGAAACTGAACTTATCCAATTAGCATAATAGAAAGAATAACCCAGTATCAAAATTATCTCTTTCTATTATACCCCGCCACGCTTATCGGCATTGAAAAAAGAAAGAGAACAATAGTTACAATACCTGCGGCGGCAGCGTAAGAGAATACGGAGTGAGTCATAGCAGAAAATCCGGCTCCGTCCTCAAAATATTTGATAAAATAGAACATGGGAATTACTGCAATCAGTCCCATCGTCTGTGCAGAACGGAACCCGAACCAGTAAGTTAATGGCAGGCATACTCCGGTCCAAAGCAGCGGAACAATGACGGCAACGGTAATAGAAACTCCCCAGACTACAATATCAAAATTATGAAAAGCCAGACTTGACAGAAGATTGAACAAAACGCTTCCTGCAAGGCTGATTGCCAGAGTTAAGATGACGGAAGCATATTTGCTTGCTACTACCAAGACCGCATTTACAGGCATTGCCAACTGATATTTTTTCCAGCATATTTTTTCATCACTTACAAAACTCATAATATTCTGCATGCCTATCGTTATTGCAAGCATTATAGAGGCAAACATTCCCGCATAAACGCCGGTATTAAACATAAGTAGTATGATTGTGCCAGTCGCTATAAAAATCAGTTTTTTATCAATACTCTTGAAGAAAATGGTAATGTCTTTATAAATTAATCCTTTCATGCTGCTCCTCCTTTGATGTAAAAAAGCATAATATCTTCCAATGTCGCGTTATCAACGACGATATCCTTGTATTTACGTTTAATTTCGTCTTTATCGCGGACAAGGCATTCCATACTTGTATTGGTGGCTCTGTGAATAATATAATCATTTGGGGAAATGGTCTCAAACTTTTCTTTCCCGCATTTAATAATGCCATAGTTATAAATAAGGTCGTCCTTTTGCTCTTCAAAAATAATTTTTCCCTGATGAATCAGAATAACATAGTCCGCAATTTTCTGGATATCTGATGTAATGTGTGAAGAAAAGAAAATGGAACATTCCTCGTCCTGTATAAACTCTAAAAATAAGTCTAACATTTCATCACGTACCACAGGATCAAGTCCGGTAGTTGCTTCGTCTAAAATCAACAGTTTGGGCTTATGAGCCATAGCGCAGATAATCGACAGTTTCATTTTCATTCCTTTTGAAAATGAGCTTATCGGCTTCTTTGCGGGGATTTTGAACTTTTCCAGATATTGTCTGTATAGTTCGCTATCCCATGATTTGTAGACGCCGGACAAGATTTTTTCAATATCCGATGTGTTAAATACGTCATGAAAGTTACATTCATCAAATACAACGCCTATATTTTCTTTGACGACAGTAGCGGTATTTTCCCTGCCAAAAATCTGTATCTGCCCGTTGTCTTTTTTCAATTCATTAAGAATCAGGTTAATAGTTGTACTCTTACCGGCTCCGTTCTCACCAATAAAGCCGACAATCCTTCCTTTAGGAACCTGAAAAGAAACGTGGTCTAATAAAAAGCCGTCAAACTGTTTGCATAAATCCTTAACTAAAATGTTGTTTTCTTCCATAATTCTTCGCCCCCTTTATTCTTCATAAAAAAGCTTTAAGATGCTTGCCATTTGCTCATAACCGATTCCATGCGCCCTGCCGATTTCTGCGACCTTTTGCAGCAGTTCTTCCGCTATGCGCAACTGTTCTTCTTGTATAAATTCTTTATTTTGGGCGGCGACAAAGCTGCCTTTTCCTGATACGGTTTCTATGAAGCCGTCGCGAGTCAAATCTTCATAGGCTCTTTGTACGGTTATGACGCTTATATGCAAATCTTTGGCTAACGCCCTCATAGAAGGTAAAGACTCCCCAGCGGATAAAGTCCCATTCATAATTAGATTTTTAACCTGAATGCAAATCTGTTCGTAGATGGGTTTATCGCTGCTGTTGCTTATAATTATCTCCATTTACTTATCTCCTTGCGTACATTCTGATATGAGCGTACTTATACGGTAAGTACAGTATATGCGATTCGACTGCTGTTGTCAATACCTGATTTTATTTTTTTCTGAGTGTGGTATTGGTATCTTTTATTTGGCGTATGCAATATTTTTTATTTATGTGAGCATTGACATAAAGGCAGACGGCGTGGTAGTATATATGAGTATTAAAAAGAGTGGCAGATTGAGAAGGGAGCATGGATAAGAGATGCGGACACAGAGATAGTTTACTTTTGATTGCATGAAGATTTGGGCTGTATGAGTAGATGTACTTATATGGTTTGTCATGTTGCCAAAAGTGGATTATGTGCTCATAGCCTCTCTTTTTGTATGTAAAAATATATTTTGAGTGATGTTTTGTAATGTCTCTCCGATTTTATGAGGTTATGGTATGTAATGGAACTGTTTGGCGGCGGACGGTTCTTTTTTTATGCGCGTCGGCGCAGAGAAATCATTCCGCTGGAGTGGCTCGTCGTCGGCGCAGCGAGTAAGGGAAAATCTTTCTTACTCGATTGAATGGGGAGGGATATATATGTCACAGATAAGTGTAAATAATCTTACGTTTTATTATGACGGCAGCTTTGATAATATTTTTGAGAATGTTTCATTTTCTATTGATACCAACTGGAAGCTGGGCTTCATAGGCAGAAACGGAAAAGGCAAGACGACGTTTCTAAATTTATTATTGGGAAAGTATGCCTATAAAGGTTCAATAAGTACAAGCACAAACTTTGATTATTTTCCGTATCAGATTACGGAAAGCCAAATGCGGCAGCAGGCGTCTGAATTTATGGAAGAGCTTAAGCAAGACTGCGAAGAGTGGAGAGTAATATGCGAGCTGGGAGAATTGGGAGAAGGTGCGGATATTCTCTACAGACCGTACCATACATTGAGCCACGGAGAGCGTACTAAGGCGCTGCTGGCGGTTCTTTTTTCGGGGGATAACGATTTCCTGCTGATAGACGAGCCGACTAATCATTTGGATAAGGACGGCAGAGAGTCGGTAAAGAAGTACCTTGCGTCCAAGAAAGGCTTTATACTGGTGTCGCATGACAGGGATTTATTGGACGCCTGCACAGACCATTGTTTAGTGCTTAACCGGAGCAGTATTGAGGTTCAGAACGGCAATTTTTCTACATGGTGGGAGAATAAGCAGCGCAAGGACAGTTTCGTTATAGCGGAAAATGAAAAGCATCAAAAAGAAATTCATAAGTTAAAACAGGCGGCAGCGCGTACTGCTGACTGGGCGGATAAAAATGAGCGCACGAAGATAGGATTTGATCCGGTGAAAGAGCCTGACAGGACTAAGGACACGAGAGCCTATATCGGTGCAAAGACCAAAAAGATGCAAAGTAGGGTTAAGCAGATGGAAAAGCGGATAGGGGCGGAAATCGAAGAAAAGGAAGGGCTTTTGCAAGATTTGGAGACGCCTGTGGATTTAAAGCTTAACAAACTTTCGCACCACAAGAAGAGGCTTGTCAATGTCAAGGACTATAGTTTGAAATATGAAGATATGCCAGAGCCGTTATTTGAAGGACTGACATTTGCGGTTGAGCAGGGGGATAGAATTGCCTTGTCAGGAAAAAATGGCTGCGGCAAGTCTACCCTTATCAAGATGATTTTGCAGAAAAATGTCGCAAACGATAATAGGCTGCCTGTTTTAGAGCAGGGAGTATGCGAGACAGCGTCGGGGCTTGTCATATCTTATGCAGGGCAGGACGCTTCTGGACTGGAAGGCGATATTACGTCATACTGCAAAAAATACGGTCTGGATAGAAGTTTATTCTGCGCGATACTGCGGCAGTTGGATTTCGAGAGGGCACAGTTTATGAAGAATATGGAGGACTATTCGGAAGGGCAGAAAAAGAAGATATTGTTAGCGACAAGCCTGCTGACTCCGGCACATCTCTATATCTGGGACGAACCGCTCAACTACATTGACGTATTTTCAAGAATGCAGATTGAAAAGCTGCTGCTTGCGTATAAGCCGACGATATTGTTTGTCGAGCATGATGTGAGGTTTTGTGAGAAGATTGCGACTAAGGTGGTGGAGTTATAAAACTCTGGTTATATAGTTAGCATAATGTTTAGGCATAGTGCATACAATAGAATGAGTTCCTGAAAATGCCTTGACAACAACAAGTTAGTTGCTGTATAGTGTAGTTGAGTAAGGATACTCTTCACTGGGTTGTGCATAAGACAACTAAAATGCTTATGGCTTATGCTGCTTTGTATGAAGTAGCGACTCTGCAGTGTGAGGTCATTTATAATGGCAATACTGCATCTGGTATAGGGATAAAACTATACGATATGTTTAGGTTATGCCTGAACGAACTTCCAGTGGTAAATGATAAAAGGGTGGAGAATAGTCTCTGCCCTTTTTTGCAGAAAGGGTTTGTATGTACATAAGCAAAAACCAATTAGTTAATAGAATTAGAAGGGCAGCAAAAGAGTATAAAGAGCATTTAGTAGGGAAAACGTTTTTGTTTGTATATGAAAAATGATATATTGAAGTAATGTTTACGGCAAAGGCATTTTTCCATCTGACAGGGGTTAATTCTAAGTTATCGGCGATTGATTTTTATAAACATGCTGTAATGAATAATGGACTAAGGGCAACCGAAATATTTTTTGACTCCCACCATCCGTTTGATTTTGCAAATCTGAAGACACAATGTTTAAAAGACTTATATAAAATAACAATTCAAGATGCTTTGATAGCAGATGGGGTAATAACAGCAACGGCAAATTATGAGCTTGCAGTTACAGACTTAAAAATAACATTATGTCTGGGAACGGATACAGATATAAATGGAAATGTAATAGATGGAAGATGGGTGCCCTATTCATTAAGAGTAGAAGAAATAGATAACGATAAATTAAGCGATTTATATGAAGTTCAGTTTGTCTTTTGTAAAAATACTAATTTCCCGCAAAATATGAAATATAAAGAAATGACATTTAGTAAAAAAGAGAACTTGGATAAACTTTCAGAGGAAGTTAAAAGCATGATAGATATTCAGTAACAGTTCAGTCAGCATATAATGATTTTATATAACGAAAGGCATAGTGTGGTAAAGATGAGAAAATTGCTGTTAATTACAGGCGATATCGCCGCAGGTAAATCTACTTTTGCAGAGATTTTATCGAAACGGTATCAGGTCATAGCTTTGTGTAAGGACGATATCAAAGAAGTTTTAGGCGATACAATCGGTTTTTCAAACAGGCAGGAAAACAAAAAACTTTCTGAAGCAACAGTGGGATTGATGGCGTTTGTTTTTTCGGAGTTTGCCAAATTAGGAAATGATTTGATTTTAGAGGCAAATTTCCACGAGCATGAATTAGAGAAGTTACATCAAATAGCGGCAGAAAATAACTACGAAGTACTTACTTTGATTTTGCAGGGAGATGTTAAAATACTGCATGGGCGTTATCTTAACAGAATGAATTATGAGAATCGTCATTCGGTTCATTTAAGTACGACTATTGATATTTTTGAGGATTTTAAAAAGTGTATAGACTACTCGCGGGCAGAAAATGTGCGAGGGAATACCATTACTGTCAATGCAGATAATTTTAATTATCAAAATGATGTTGATTTATTAGGCAGGATAGATGATTTTATGCGGAAGGCTGCTTGCAAGTAACCGTTCAGTCCGCAGACTGAATTATTATAACAAAAGAGGAGTCGAGTAGTTCGACTCCTTTTCTTAGCTGCATAAATAGAGTTTTGCAAAATATTCATCATTTTTCATCAGCTCATCGAATGTACCTTGTCCTACAATTTTCCCGTCTCTGAATACTAGAATACGGTCAAAGTATTGTATATTTGTGAAGCGGTGAACAATCGCAAGGACTGTTGTATCTGACAGATAATCAAATATTCGTTCCATGACGACGCCTTCTGTCAGATTATCCAGAGCAGAAGTCGCCTCATCAAAAATGACAATATCTGAGTTCTTAAGCCAGATACGCGATAAGGCAAGGCGCTGCCGCTCGCCGCCGGAGAGAGAAGCAGCTTTTTCCCCGATTTGCGTATCCATTCCCTTCGGTAATTCATCAATTAAAGATGAAAGTTCTACCCGCTCTAATGCTTTTCTAACTTCCGTATCTGGAATATTCCTGTCAAATACAATATTTTCTTTAACCGTACCATCAAAAACCGGAGTTTCCTGTGGCAAATACGTAATCTTTTTATATAAAGCTTCTAACGATATATCGGCAAGATTATATCCATCTAACAAAATCTCGCCTTCATCATATTTCAATAAACCCGTAAGCAGCTTTATAATTGTTGACTTACCGGAACCCGTTTCGCCTACAAAGGCTACTTTATCGCCTGAGCGTATTTCAAATGAGATATTATTTAATACCTGTTTTTCACCATACTGAAATGACAAATTCTTGACTGATATTTTTCCCGAAAAAGTTTGCGGAGCAATTCCATTGACAAGCTGCTTATCATCTTGCATATCCAAAAACTCTTTATATCTAGAGAAAGCAGTCCTATTCAATTTATATTGTACATAAATTACATTAAAAATTGCAATCGGCGTATAGGCGTTATCAATCAGTGTTATCAAAGCCACAACCGCTCCTACGGATAAACTGTCAGTCTGCCATGCGTATACTAAAACTGCAATATCCAGACACGCAACAAGAAGTGCAAAAATCGTAAAAAAGGCTTCATGAATCATATTCATTTTAACCTTTGTATCAACAATTTCTTTCTTTGCGCCCCTTGCCTTTCGCAGTTCATTCGGAAACTTATGTTCCATTCGGAATACTATCATTTCCATAAAGCCACGCACTAAAAAGCGGTTTAACTCTTCCTCATTATTCAAAATTCGTTCTTTCATCTGGTATAAAAATTTTAAAAGAATATTGGTTACAAAGAAAATGATAATATAACCCAACAGTAAAACAATCGTTATTCTTTTATCAATCTGCCAAATGAACAAAATACTAAATAGAACTGTCGGAAATAGGTTTCTAACCACTACAAACCCAAAATCGAATACAACGCCTTTTCCGGCAGATGCACCGTTTTCAATCCGTTGCACCAGCTTTCCGGTTCCGAGCTTTTGGTATTCCTGATAACTTATCCTGCTGATTTTCTCAAGCCCCATCAATTTAAAATCCAGAAAAATACCATGCTCCAATTTTTTCGCAGGATATTCATCTGCATAGTTCATGAGATAACCGATAAAAAGGACGCTCCCATAAATCAGAACCTTGAAAGGCGAGAGCGTATGCTCCGCCAGTGAATCAATGATTTTCTGAAAATAATCAGCCTTAAAATTTACTAAAAATGCGTTAAATAAGCCGATTATAAAGTATACAAATACCAGTTTTTTGTTTCTATTTATAATTTGTTTTATATAGCGCATAACTGTACTCCTTTTTTATTATCTTTAATTTTAGTAACTGTTCAGTACCTTCACGGTTACTAATTTTATACATCATAGATAATCAGTACAGTTGTGACTGCCAGCAAGTTATTTTCCCTCAGTACAATCTGCTAACAGTTTTTTTCAACTGTACTGAGTAGATAATTCGTTTGTTCATCTTTAACCTCCACAAATCTGCAGTCTGCCTCGTCTTGTGAACCTTAACAAACTGCTCCTGTTTGTAACATAATTATACTACTTTTCAAATTCATTTGTCACGGAGATTATAAATATACTATCGCCCTTGACAAGTAATAACAACAATGTGATAATTGTATATATATCATTTATACAATTATGGCGGCGGCAATGTCAAAAGCTATACGGACAATAAGGAGTGCATAAATGAATATCAATATAAGCAATACAAACGGCGTACCTATATATTTGCAGATAGTAGAGCAGATTAAGGCGTTGATATTGGACGGCAAGCTTAAAGAAGGAGAAATGCTTCCTTCGATGCGCAATCTTGCGCTGGAGCTGAGAATCAGTTTTATGACGACCAAGCGCGCCTATGAAGAGCTAGAGCGGGAAGGCTTCATTGAGTCCTATACAGGAAAGGGTTCTTTTGTCAAAGCGCAAAATCTTGAGCTTTTCCGCGAGGAGCAGCTTAAGGTTATTGAGGCGTCGCTTGCCGAAGCGGGAGAGCGGGCGCGGAAAATAGGCTTGACTATGGACGAACTGCATGAGCTTCTTGAGCTTATTAACCAGATGGAACCTTAATTCTCAGGAGAGGAGTTAGATTTTATATGGATACATATGAAAATGCAATCGAAATATTAGGCGTAACAAAGCGGTACGAAGGTTTTACTCTTGATGATGTGAGCTTTAACGTGCCAAAAGGCAGTATTATGGGCTTTATAGGACAAAATGGCGCGGGCAAGACCACTACTATCCGCAGCCTGCTTAATATCACGAATATTGATGCGGGTAAGATACGCTTGTTAGGGCTTAATCATGTTAAGGACGAGTTTGCGATAAAGCAAAGGATTGCTGTGGTTTTTGACGAATTGCCTTTTCATGATGTGCTGAATGCCGCAGACATGGCGCGTATCTTTCAAGGACTCTATCCAGAGTGGGATAATGCCGTATACTCGGAATATCTTGAGCGGTTTGGACTGCCGGTAAAGAAGAAAATCGGGCAGTATTCCAAAGGCATGAAAATGAAACTGCAGATTGCCTGCGCTTTATCGCATAACGCCGAACTGCTTGTGATGGACGAGGCTACGACAGGGCTTGATCCGATTGTGCGGGACGAGATATTGCATATTTTTATGGAGTATCTAAAGGACGGCGAACGCTCCATACTTATGTCGTCGCATATCACGGGCGACCTTGAAAAAATCGCGGACAGCGTGACTTTTATTGACAAAGGTAAAATTCTGCTGACGGGCTGTAAGGATATTATTCTGGAAACCCACGGTATCATAAAGTGTAGTAAAGACGAGATAGCGAATATAGATAAAGCTGATATAGTCAGCGTGCGCATTAACCAATTCGGCGCGGAGGTTATGATTTGCGATAATGAGCGCGGGCAATACAAATACAGCGGTTCGGTCATTGATACGGCGAGCCTTAGCGATATCATGCTTTACTATGTCCACAAGGGTGAAATGGGGTGGCAGTAATGATTTCAAGGTCAAAATTTTCTTCGCTGTTGTTTCGCGAGTTTCGCCTGACAAAAAAGAATACTATGCTGTATGGCGTACTGCTCTTGGCGTGGGTTGCGCTTATATGGGGAGTGATATTTTCGTTAGACGCTAACGGCATTGATAATAGTGAGATGTCTGCGGATAATATTATTATCATGACTGCCCTTCTGGGAGCTGTAGTTCTTTTTATTGATAACATTCACCATATGGATATTGCTTCGGGCTGGATAACATATTCTTATGCACTTCCTATTACACCGTTTGAGCGGGCGGCGGCAAGATTTGTACGTAGGTTCATAATCAGCGTGGGGAGCTGTCTTATCTGCCTTATTAATTCTGTGGCGGTGTGTGCGTACTTAGGCGAGAATTTCGTCGCAAATTATATTATTTGGCATATTCTTGTTTTTTCGGCGGTGATACTGTACTCGCTGCCTGATTCTTTCTTCAATCTCAGGGCAAGAAGCGGTGAGGAAGCAAAAAAGCTGCGTACTGTTTCAGGTATGGTGTCGCTTGCGGTGATGATTGTTTCATTTCTTATTATTGCGTTATTAAGCGGTATCGACTTGCAGAAGATTATCAGCGCTGAAGAGTCGGTAGAGCTTCCGGTATTTACCGCAGGGGCGTTAATATGGGCGCTGCCGATGATTTTATGTCTTATGGCAGCAGACTTTTGCATAACATATCATAGTCTTCGGACGGCGTATCCGGGGGCGGTGAGAAACAAGTCGAACAGTGTTGTTGAGCCGCATTATGCAATGAATGATAAGGCTGGTGATGAAGTTAGGCTTGTTAATGCGATGAATATAAAGTCAGTCGGCGTGACGGGCTTATTATATAAAGAACTTGCGCAGAATGGCATGCTGCTTATTCTTACGGCATTTGTGCCGCTGTTGCTTACCGCATTGCCGTTTTGCTTTACGGCAGTTGGAGTTATTACAGGCAGCCAAAGCGTTGAATATATGTTTGAAATAGCGGCGAATGAGTTTATACGAATGATTATGGTTTTAATAGGGCTTTTTGTCGTCAGTGGCATGATGAGCGAAGTCTTTAGGGGCGACGACAGGAAATCATGGGCGTATTTTGTAGCGTCCGCGCCGCAGGGGATAAAAGGATATATCTATAATAAATATGTTGTCATGCTGATGATAAATCTGATATATATGACGGCGGGAATATTTGCGGACAATTTATTTTCTACAGTATATTATTTTGCTACTGGTGAAGAAATTACGACAACAATGTTATATTTGTATCTTGCAGGAGTGTTTTTAATTATGTTTATGAGTGCGTTTGATATACCGCTTACCGTGCACTATGGTATGAAAAAGGGCAGCCTGCTAAAAGTGACGGCTATGTTGATTGTATGCACGGCGGCGGTCTTTGGCTTTGTCATGCTGCCGAATAATATTAAGGAAAAGGTTATCGCTTGCGTTGTTTCTGTTTTGGACGGTAAGGCAAACGGCGCATTGCTGCTTACTTTAGGAATTTGTCCGTACATATGCTTCGGAGCGTTTCTATATTCATACAGACTCGCCTGCAAAGCGTTTATGAAGGGGGTGGACGAGTATGAAGGATAAAAAGCTAGAGGCTAAAAGGCTTGTGATTTTTCTCATACTTGCTTTTGCAATTTCATGGATACCCGCTATTATTTTCAATAAGGTGTTCGGCTATCACGAGTGGTTTGAGACTAATAAAATGCCTGTGCTTTTCTGGATAGTGGGGTATGGTCCTGCGCTTGCCAATATCATTACCCGTATACTTACGCATGAAGGATTTGGCAACAGCATGTTGCACCTGAATTTAAAGGGCAATATAAAATATTATCTTTTTGCGGTATTTGCCTTAAGTGTGATAAGTATTCCGCAAGGAATAATAGCGACTCTGGTAATAGGACATGGCGACTGGTCGGAGATTGGAGTGAATACAAGGTTAGCCGAGTGGACGGCACAGATGCTTTTGGTCTTTGCGACAGCGCCGCTGATGGCTTTTAATACGTTTGGCGAGGAATTTGGCTGGCGTGGATATATGAATCAGAAGATGGAGCTGCTATTTGGAACAACGGGAACGGTTATTATAGGCGGTATAATCTGGGGGCTGTGGCATGCGGAGCTGACGGTTGAGGGGCATAATTTTGGCACGGACTACGTCGGCTATCCATATATTGGGATATTATATATGTGCATAAGCTGTATCGCTATGGGTGTATTTCTGATGTGGCTTACCAAAAAAACAAACTCTGTGTATCCGGCGGCGATATTCCACGCCATGAACAACTTCGGCGGAATGATAGTAGGGCAGTTTCTTATCAGCGGCGTGCCTGAAGGCTATGAGCCGACCATGTTACAGTGGTTTATAATGGATATTCCGCTTGATATTGGGGCGGTGGTGGTTCTTTGGTTGATGCTGCGGGAGAAGAATGTGAAGAAATAGACGGTGATTTGTTTCAAAAATTGAACTGCCATTAGAGCACTCTTATATTTATAAAGTTTTTACTTCTCGGACAGTTTCACGATAACCACATTATTGTAAATAAGAACAGAGCCATAATCTGGGTAACAAGGCATCTGTTTTACAATATCGCTATTTTCTAATTCCTGAATATTCTCCGGACTCTCATATTGAAAACCACAAAAATATTCTATAAAGGCTGCATTTGTCATAAGATGCGCATCATACACCCCCATTATATTTGTCAAGTCATCCCATCCTTGCTCAAAGCCGGAAAAAGTGCTGTCTTGCCTATCCAAAACACTACCCATAAAAAGAATCGGCATATCTTCCTGATATCCTTCTAAACTTTTTATTTGCGTAATCAATGTTGTAAGATAAGAAATAGCATGCTGATTCGCCAGTTCCAATTTCCTGTATGCCTTATTTGCCTGAAGGATATTGCTTCCAACCACCAGAAATAACAATGTACAAATAATAGCTGCCCCAAAACGCCACGATAACTGTTTGGACTTTTGAATATTAGTGCAGATAGCATTCCACAAAAATATCGGCGTCAAAAACATGATAACGACTGTATAAGTCATTAGTGTATGCAAGCCTTCACCACTGGTTAATAACAGCACGCAATTTATTCCCAACGGAAAAACTGCGACAATCACCAAAATCAATAATACCTGTAGCCAATTCTTCTCTTTTAACTTTCTGATGATTCCAATGCCACTTATTGCCAACATAATTATCAGACAAATTCCAAACACAAATCTGAAAACCATAATGTTACTTATTCCATAAAAATCTCCTTTAAGAATTTGGTGATATGCACGGTAACATAATACTACATTATGGCTTAACTCTTTCAAACTAATTGTTGTCAGGTTAGACGAAACATGGCCTTGCCCCATCTGTATTCCAAATATATGCAGAATTACTATATTGATCACATAATAAAGTATAAAACCAGCAATTAATACTACCAGCATCCGTAGCGCATTTTTTAACAATTTTATTGTTTCTTTCTGTTCATTTTTGGCAAAAAGAACCTGCAAAAAAAGATAAACCGCCATAAGACAACATGCAATGCCTAAATATCCCTGATAAATTCCTAAAGAAGCTGCAATCAGTCCGCTTCCAATTATCCCCAAAATCACCCGCCATTTCTTTGTTGCTTCCTGCGCAACAAAATAAACTGCAAGAACTGTTAGAAAAACCGAAAAAAAGTAATACCCGCTAGTAAACATATACGTATATGTAGCTGCTACAGATGGAAACGTAATTAAAACCGCGCCTATAAGTACTTGAAACGGGGGGGTGAAACATCAAACAGTTCAACTAAAATACAGGCTGAAAGGGAAAGCCAGATACAACCAATAATACCTATCATCCATGGCACACTCACTGAACTTCCAAACAAAATTTCATTAATATTCTTTAAAATTCCCAAAAACCACCTTCCCGAAGATATGGTTTCGCCTGCGTTCATAAAACTTTTAATATTGTCCCGGTTTGTAAAACTATTAGCAAACATGTAACCATGTGCTAACATTCCAATAGAAAAAGTTGTAAGAAACGTAAATTTAATCCGTTTGAAATTATCTCTCAAACTTATAAGTATAGGCATATTCATCTCTTTTCCTCCCACTACATTTTTACGTATCTTGTACAATATCATACCATCTAAAGTGCAAGTGGAATTATTGTATCATATACTATATTTTAGTTCAACAAGTTTTCAACTTCTGCTTCTTGTATGTTATGCAGAAAAAATATATAATAGCATTAAAATATGGAAGAAGCAGGGCGTTGATATGAAAAATTATGTCGTTGAAAGCTATGAAAATTATCGGGAAGAAGACAGGCTATCTACAAATAATGCGCGGAAGATAGAAATTTTGACGACGGTAAGGGTTCTTGATGGGTTGATAAACGGTAAAAAAACCATTCTCGACTGCGCGGCGGGAACTGGGATATATTCTTTCTACTTTGCAGATAAAGGGCATGAGGTTACTGCGAGCGATATTACGCCGAGGCATATAGACATTATACGCGGCATTTTGCAAAATAAACCTTACACAATGGAAACGGCGGTTCTTGATGCAACCGATATGAGTATATTTGCGGACGAAAGCTTTGACGTTGTGTTAAATATGGGACCGTTTTATCATTTGGTTAATGCGTCTGAGCGGGAGATGTGCATGAAAGAATCGCTGCGAGTGTTGAAAAAAGGCGGACTGCTTGTTACAGCTTATATTCCGAGATATTATATTTTTCAATATATAGCTATGCAGGACGGCAGCTTTTTAGATGCAGAGTTTGCCAGACAGATTATTCAGACCGGTGAGCTGCGCCATGATGATGAAAAATGTTTCTGGACAGATACATATTATTCCACTTGTGAAGAAATGGAAGAGTTATATAGGAAAAACGATCTTACGGTAGTTGACCATTTTGCACAGGACGGATTAACGCCGCAATTTGCTAAGAAGGTTGATAAATGGAATGACGATGAGTTTAAAGTATGGTGTGATTACCATTATAGTGTTTGTCGCGAAAAATCATTGCTTGGTGCGAGTAATCACGTCATAATTGTGGGACGGAAATATCAGTAAAGGAGGCTTATATATGGGAAATATAAGAATGAACAAAAATGATTTTGCACTGACGCCGCCTATGGGCTGGAACAGCTATGATTATTATGACACTACGGTAAATGAAGCGCAGATAAAAGCAAACGCCGATTACATGGCGGCGCATCTTAAAGAATTTGGCTGGGAATATATCATAATTGATATCGAGTGGTATTCCAATGATGCGGGAACTAAGAGAGACAGGTTTCAGTATATTCCGTTTGGAGATGTGGAGATGGACGCATACGGACGGCTGCAGCCTTCGCCGGCAAGGTTTCCTTCGTCGGCTGGCGGTAAGGGTTTTCGCGCTTTGGCGGATTATGTGCATGGATTGGGTTTGAAATTCGGTATTCATATCATGCGCGGCATTCCGCGAAAGGCGGCGCATGAGCATTGTTCTGTTATAGGAGCTAAGGAAACGGCGGACATGATTGCTGATCCTTCTTCCATCTGTATCTGGAATCCGGATATGTACGGCGTAAAGGATACGGAGGACGGACAGGCATATTATGATTCGCTGCTTGCCATGTATGCTGAATGGGGCGTTGACTATATAAAATGCGACGATATCTGCGACAGCAGATTGTACCGCACGGAGCATTTTTCCGGCTGGGAAGAAATGAGAATGCTGCATAACGCCATCTTAAAATGCGGCAGAGAGATTGTCTTGAGTCTTTCACCGGGACCGGCGCAGATAGATCACGCATGGGAGTATTGCAAGTATGCAAATATGTGGCGTATTACCGATGATTTCTGGGACGAGTGGAATCTGCTTAAAGCGATGTTTGCACGCTGCGAGATGTGGCAGGATCATGTGCGAGCGGGCTGCTTTCCTGATTGCGATATGTTGCCGTTAGGTACGCTTGGTAAGGGTTTTGGAAATGAGTGGAAAAGCAGATTTAATAAAGAAGAACAAAAAACAATGATGACTCTTTGGTGTATGTTCCGTTCACCGCTTATGATTGGTGCGGAGCTTACTTTGCTTGATGATTGGACATTGTCTTTGCTGACTAATCGGGAACTGCTTGCGCTTATGAAAGACGGCTGTGTGGGGACTCAGCTCATGCGGACGGATACGAAGGTCGTATGGAAGAATAAGAATACGCTTGATGGCAGCGTGAGTGTGGCGCTTTTTAATATCAGTGAGGAAGATATGGCGATATCCGTAGAGTTTGCAGAATTGGAAGAGGGTTTACCGACTGGCGAAGATAAAAGCCTATATGAGTTATGGGATAAGCAAAAGAGCACGTCGGTTGGCGGAAAGATTGAAGCTGCGGTTCCGGCGCATGGAGTGAAAGTGTACAGGGTGTCGTGAAACATGAACCATTCTTATACTGAATCAACCACGAGCAGTTCAAATTTTTTCTTTTCAGGAGAGGCGGGCAAAAAGATTAAGATTTCGTTTGCATCTGATATAAAAAGCGGGGATTTAAATATCGATACCTATATATTATAGCCTAATATAGTGATTTTGTTGGAAATTTTAAGACTGCAGTCTATCCGATGGATTAGGGCTGTAGCTTTTTGCTTTTATTGGCTGTTCCTTGAAGGTAACATGTTTTTATGTTAAGATAAACAAGAAATAAAATTGGATTAATAAAACAAATCGGAATTTGCAGATAAATTTCTTGAACTTTCCCTATTTTTCAAGGCTTTCAGAGCCTCATACAGTGAAGCGCTATGTATTTTCCCTTGTTTTTGCTCTTATGGGCATTTTACAAGGGAAAATTTTTCTGAATGTACCTAATCATTGCCCGCCACTCTGTCCAAGAGCCTTGCGGAAGTCCGTTTTGCCTCCCGTGTGGCATGGGCGTATACATTCATGGTGATGCTCACATCAGAGTGTCCTAAAAGTTCCTGCACATCTTTTGGCGCTGCGCCGTTTGACAGCAGGTTGCTTGTGTAAGTGTGGCGTAGCTGGTGGAA
>JAMPHY010000009.1:0-1650 GCA_023663185.1 Clostridiales bacterium
CTGTCTGTCTGTCAAGATTATGTCTTGGCTACTCATGTCCTGTCAATCCCTTTTTTTAATAATTATTCAAAAATTTCTGTATATTCTTTTCAAATTTTCAGCATATCCCTTACGGATTATGCAAGTTGATTATAGCATAACCGTTTTTATGCGTCAACCATGACTTGCATTTTGCGTAAGTCGCGCAGGAATTGCCAAATGCATAGGTAATCCTTATTCATCTAAGTGAAAAATAAAATAAAAATATAGGTGAAAACATAAGTTAAATAACCTTTGCTTTCACCTATATACTTTATATTTTGCCTCTTAGTCTGTCCAATACAATTCTATCTTTTCGTTAGCTTCATTTTCTTTCAAAGCGTATTGCTGAATAAGCTGCTCACATGCCGCTACTTTGGAAGCTCCAAGCATTTTAGCTCCCTTTATAAACTTTTCTATGCCAGCTGATATTTCAGTTGTTATTCCTTCTAATCTTCCGGCAGCTATGCCCTCTTCATACCCTTCCAGTCTCATATCCTCAAACGCTTTACACATATTGTATCTCTCCTTCCCTTCTTTTTCTGTTTTGAACTCCTCTGGTATCCTTACATTCGCTACTACTTCAAGCATATCCTTTGTTTCGCTGTCTATATTGCTGTATGCTTCTTTGTTCTCTTCCATAACTTTCTTAAGCCTCTCTTTGTCCTTTGAATACCTTACCGTCTCAAATACCTGTCTTAACCCTGTGCGGTACTCATTAAAAGTATCATGCTCCTGACAGTCATATAAGTTAATTTTATAGTTTGTCACATACTCTTTTAATTCTTCATCGATATCAAGCAGGTCATACAGACACTTTGCCCCGTCCCACTTATGCTCATCTCCGAAATATACCACCAGCGTAATAATAGGCGCAAACTTCTCGTCCTTCTTTATTCCGGACAAATACTCGTCTTTGCCTTTTAAATCTTTTGAAACCGTATGCTGCCGCTTCTTTTGCTTCCATTGTTTACGATAGCCGATACCATCCGAAAGAATATTCCGCATCACCATCTGGTAATCGACATAGTTCTGGTTCTCAACTACAAGAATATGTAACTTCCTGCCTTTCCAGACACGCACCTTGTCCACGACCGTCCTGATACTGCTCTTGCCGCGTTTTTTATCCCCTTCGATATGTAACTTGCTTACAGTCTGTGAGTCTTCCGGCTCCAGTTCTTCCGGTTTTACAACCTGTTTTCCCTTGAATAATGCTCCGTTTATCTGGTCTGCAAACCTTGTGTTGTCGTCCAGATAATCAAACTGATAATCGTCTTTTCTTCCCATCAGTCGTCCTCCCTTTTTTATTTTGCATATAAGGGATTCAGATTCCATGATGTGAAAAAAGATTTTCCAGAATTAAAGACTCCCAGATATGTTTAGTTAATCATAACATAGTTATTGTAATGTTGTAAAGTGAAAATTTAAAGTAGATTTTCTTATTTGTCTATGATACAATAAGCTTAATTAGTTGAACGTAATATATAAATTCGCAGGCTGGGTAAAAATGGGGGATTATCATGGACTTTCAGCGCAGTACCGAATCGGATAACAATAATAATAGTCACAGTAATAATGGTAATAACAATAACAATGCTTATGGCAATAACGGATATAACAATAATAATGGTT
>JAMPHY010000009.1:1750-134502 GCA_023663185.1 Clostridiales bacterium
ATAATAACAATGGCTATAATAACAATGGCTATAATAACAATGGCTATAATAACAATGGCTATAATAACAACGGCTACAACTATAACAATCCCTATAACTACGGGCGTCCCATATATCGACAGAACATACAGGAGCCGGGAAGCAGTTTGGCTTCTGCCGCTAAGGTTTTAGGCATTATCTCCCTTGTCATGAGTTTAATTGATTTAATTTCAATGATTACGTCTTTACAATGTTCTGTATATCCGGCGTTTATGACAGGAGCCACGGCTATTGTACTTGCCCTGCTTTCCAAGGGCATGCGTCCCAAACTGCCAAGCGCGGCAAAAAACGGTATAATAACCGGCACCGTAGGATTAGTTTTGAGTACGATAATTCTTACAAGCTTTACTATAATGCTATTTACAAATGATACCCTCAAAGCCAGAGTCAATGAAACATTCGAGAGCATATACGGTCAGACTTTTGATGAAATGCTGGAAGAAATTTTAGAAGAGAGCGGTTATACTGATTAATGTTTATTTTGGGAAAGGAATGGTTATCGGTATGGTAAACGGTATTAATCCATTAGCAAGTTCATATTTTCCGTCGCAGGCTGACGAAAGTTATCAGATAATACGCAATCCCGGTCAGTCAACCGAGAAACTTCCGGGACGTGAATCTTCTCCTGCCGAATGTGAGACTTGCCGCAACCGTAAATATCAGGACGGTTCCGACGAAAATGTTTCTTTTAAGGCAGCAGCGCATATTTCTCCCAATGCGGCGGCGTCAAAAGTTAGGAGCCACGAGCAAGAGCATGTTTCCAACGCTTACAGAAAAGCTGCACAGAATAACGGAAAAGTTCTCTCCTGTAATGTTGCGATTCATACCTCCGTATGTCCGGAATGCGGACGCACTTTTGTTTCAGGTGGAACCACGTCTACGCAGATTCGCTACTATAATGAGGAGAATCCCTATCAAAAGGAATTAAAGTCCTCAGACGCAGCAAACAAATATCTCGGTATGAATGTCGATATTGCATGTTAAACCGCTATTATAAAAAGTATTAATTGGAGTACATTTATGGATAACTTAAATAGGTATAAATCTAATGAAGAATTAAAAGCTGCCGCCAAAGATCGTCTGTTCGGAAAATACGGCGTAGCAATAGGCGCCAGCATTGTTATCGGTTCCATTAATTTATTCGTCAGCAACTTTTCAACCGTATTCATTAATATGAATACGATTTACGGAATAGCGCTGGACTTTGTAATTTCCTTCGTTATATCCGTCCTGTCCGGCATTCTCACTTCAGGCTTAATATATTTATTTTTAAAAATATCCTGTAAACAGCCTGTGTCAGTAGGCGATATTTTTTATGGCTTTAAAATGTTTCCTGACAAAGCGGTGTTAATACAGTTGTATATGTCCGCTTGGACTTATGCGGCTATGATACCTTATTTAATCTTCTTATATCTTGTAATAATTTATCCCGAAAATGCCGTGATTTCACTATTCTATTATTTGTCGCTGCTTCTGTATTATGTGGTGTATGTGATGATTTTACTTATTTATTCACAGTCGTTTTATCTGCTGCATGACTTTCCGGAATATTCCGTCAGCAAGATATTATCTACAAGCAGGAAGCTTATGAAAGGCAACAAATTCAGGTTATTTTATTTTATGGTAAGTTTCTTCCCATTATTATTGCTCGGTTTGTTATCATGCGGAATCGCATATTTCTGGATTGTACCATATGTTTATGCTGCAAATACTGAGTTCTTCTTAGACTTAGTTAAGAAAAATCAAGTGCCGGACTAATGCCCGACACTTTTCCATTTCAGATATGAATTTATAAAAGGATCTATCGCCCCGTCCATAACTGCATCTACATTTCCCGATTCTTCGTTCGTCCTGTGGTCTTTAACCATTGTGTACGGCTGCATAACATACGAACGGATTTGATTGCCCCAGCCGATTTCTTTTACGTCTCCTCGAATGTCTGACAGTTTTTCGGCATTTTCCTCCTGCTTGAGCATATACAGCTTCGCTTTCAACATCTGCATCGCCTTATCCTTATTCATATGCTGGCTCCGCTCATTCTGGCACGTTACCACGATTCCGGTCGGGAAATGCGTAATTCTTATAGCAGATGAAGTTTTATTTATATGCTGTCCGCCTGCACCGCTGCTTCGATAGGTATCTACTCTTATATCTTCGTCTTTTATCTCTACGTCCAAATCCTCCTCAATATCAGGCATAACGTCTAAAGATACAAATGAGGTCTGGCGCTTGCCCTGCGCGTTAAAGGGAGAAATTCTCACCAGTCTGTGTACGCCCTTTTCTGATTTAAGGTATCCGTAAGCATTCTCTCCGTTTATCTGGAATGTAACAGACTTAATTCCCGCTTCATCACCGTCCAGAAAATCCAATACCTCCAGCGAAAATCCTTTTCTTTCTGACCATCTTGTATACATACGGTACAACATACTGCACCAGTCGCAGCTTTCAGTTCCGCCGGCGCCCGCATTCAACCTGAGAATTGCATTATTCTTATCATACTCATCGGACAGCAGCGTGCTAATCCTGATTGTCTCAAATTCCGTTTTAAATGTTTCAAGTTCTTCTCTGATATCCGGAATAATAGCAGGATCATTGTCCTCATAGCCCATTTCAATTAATGTCAGTATGTCTTCGTAACGGTTTTTAAGCCCCTTCATCGTATCCACAGTATCTTTGAGATTCTTAGACTCCTTCATCTTCTGGTTAGACTTTTCCGGATCGTCCCAGAAGCCCGGCTCCTGCATTTCCATCTCCAGCTCTTCAATCCGCTTCTCCTTAGCCGCTAAGTTAAAGTGAATCCCTCACTTCCGCTAATGGACTTTCATAACTCTGTAGTTCTAATTTCATATTATCAAGTTCTACCAATAACGTCACCCTCTTTCTCACTTGTTCCTGCCGCAGCACTGTTTATACTTTTTACCTGAACCGCATGGACACGGATCATTAGGATATACTTTAGATTCCATACGCTTAACCGGAGCTTTAGGCGCTGAATCGTCCTTATTGGTTCCCGTAACCTTCGCCACCTGCTCTCTTTCAACCTTCTGCTCGATACGTACACGGAACAGCAGGCGCACAGTTTCTTCTTTGATATTCTGCGTCATTTCATCAAACATCTCATAACCGCTCATTTTATACTCTACAAGCGGGTCTCTCTGCCCATACGCCTGTAAGCCCACGCCCTGACGCAATTGGTCCATATCGTCGATATGGTCCATCCACTTCCTGTCAATCGCTCTAAGTAAAATTACACGCTCGATTTCGCGTATAGCCTCTGGCTCCGGAAATTCGGCTTCTTTACTCTCATATAGCTTGACGGCTTCTTCCTTCAACTGCTGCTTTAAGCTATTCTTCTTAGGTTTTAGCACTCTCTCCGGATTTAAGGGCTGTAAAGGTATGATAGGAAGCAGTAATGAATTAAGCTCGGCAAAATTCCAATCCTCAAAATCGCTGTCGTCACCTATACATATATCGATACAATTCTCTACGGTATCCGTAATCATCTTGTAAATAGCGTCGCGCATACTCTCGCCGTTAAGCACCCGTCTTCTCTCTTCGTATATTATTTCTCTCTGCTCGTTCATAACCTGATCGTATTCAAGCAGATTTTTTCTAATTCCGAAGTTATTGCTTTCAATCTTCTTCTGTGCAGATTCAACCGCCTTAGTCAGTGCGCCATGCTCTATTTCCTGGTCTTCAGGAATACCCAGCGCATTAAACATGGATATCATTCTCTCAGAACCAAACAGCCTCATAAGGTCGTCCTCAAGTGAAATATAAAACTTTGATTCACCGGGATCTCCCTGTCTTCCGGAACGTCCGCGGAGCTGATTATCTATACGCCTCGACTCATGCCGCTCTGTGCCTATAATCTTAAGACCGCCGGCAGCCCTAGATTCATCGTCCAGCTTAATATCCGTACCACGTCCCGCCATATTGGTTGCAATCGTTATCGCCCCATGAATACCGGCGTCCGCTACAATTTCAGCCTCCATCTCATGAAATTTAGCGTTCAATACTTTATGCTCCAAACCTCTTTTTTTCAAAAGAGCGCTCAATTCTTCAGAAGCTTCAATCGTAATCGTACCTACTAATACAGGCTGTCCTTTCGCATGCGCCTCTATAATAGCCTCTACGATGGCGTTCAGTTTTCCGCGTCTGGTCTTATATACGGCATCTTGTCTATCGATTCTGGCAATCGGCTCATTAGTCGGAATCTCAATAACGTCCATACCATAGATATCGCGGAACTCCTTTTCTTCTGTCAGCGCCGTACCTGTCATACCCGCCTTTTTCTCAAATTTATTGAAAAAGTTCTGGAAAGTAATAGTCGCAAGCGTCTTACTCTCCCTTTTAACCTTTACATGCTCTTTTGCTTCAATCGCCTGATGTAAGCCGTCGGAATAACGTCGTCCCGGCATAATACGTCCGGTAAATTCATCTACAATCAACACTTGGTCGTCTTTTACCACATAATCCTGATCTCTGAACATCAGGTTATGCGCCCTCAGAGCCAATGTGATATTGTGCTGGATTTCGAGATTTTCCGAATCCGCCAGATTTTCTATCTGGAAGAAACGCTCCACCTTAGCTACGCCCTGTGCGGTCAGATTAACGACTTTATCCTTCTCATTAACAATAAAATCGCCCGTCTCTTCGCGCTCTACACCCATTATCGCGTCCATTTTGGATAATTCCGCCATGTCTTCGCCACGGACAAGCTGTTTCGCAAGAATATCACACGCTTCATAGAGCTTCGTCGATTTACCACTCTGTCCGGAAATAATAAGCGGCGTTCTTGCCTCATCAATAAGAACCGAGTCAACCTCATCAATAATGGCATAATGCAAATCCCTGAGTACAAGCTGCTCCTTATATATAACCATATTATCGCGCAGATAATCAAAACCCAGCTCATTGTTAGTTACATAGGTAATATCGCAGTTATACGCTTCCCTTCGTTCGTCAGGCTTCATGCTGTTTAAAACCACGCCGACAGTCAAACCCAAAAATTCATGAACCTGTCCCATCCACTCGGCGTCACGCTTAGCCAGATAGTCGTTTACGGTAACGACATGTATGCCTTTTCCTTCCAAAGCATTCAAATATGCAGGAAGAAGACAGGTCTGCGTCTTACCTTCACCGGTTTTCATCTCGGCTATACGCCCTTGATGGAGAATGATACCGCCAATCAACTGCACGCGGTAATGCTCAGTTCCGAGCACCCGCCTTGCCGCTTCCCTGACTACCGCATAAGCGTCAACAAGCAAATCGTCAAGAGTCTCTCCGTTCTCTAGACGTTTCTTAAATTCTTCGGTTTTAGCCCTTAGCTGTTCATCGCTCAACGCCATCATGGAATCCCTGAGTGCTTCAATCTGATTAACCAAGGAATTAATTCTCTTTATCTCTCTTTCACTATGTGTTCCAAAAACTTTCTGTACTACGTTCATTCTTGCTCCCATCTGTGCATTCTTACGCATGCCTTTTGCTTAAATAAAAGCATGTCCAAATGCAGCCACATTTCCTTTTTACAGAAAAAACCAATATATATTGTATCAGATTTACTATACAAATTCAACTGTCCGCTGACGAAGCATATATGAATATTTTATAAATAAAAATTGATAAATTACATATACTATGATAAAATTATGGCAGATTTAGAATCCGATTCCAAATTTGCCATAATTTAAAAATACAGGAGATTGATATATGGATTATATTTTCAGAGCCTTAGAAAACAGATTACGTAAATATGAAAAGACCTATAAAGCGATATTAGTTACCGGTGCGCGTCAGGTAGGTAAATCAACTATGCTAAAGAAAGTATTTGCTGATAGAAAATATGTATCTTTAGATGATCCTTTTATGGAACAACAAGCCAAAGAGTCTAGCAATATGTTTTTGGAATTGAATTCTCCTCCTGTAACGATTGACGAGGTGCAAAGAGCAAAAGAACTGTTTCGGTATATTAAAATAAAATGTGATGAAAGTGAAGAAAAAGGGTTATTCTGCTTATCCGGTTCTCAACCGTTTCATTTAATGCAGAATGTTTCCGAGTCACTATCAGGAAGAATCGGAATTGTTGAACTTGGCGGCTTATCTATGCGCGAATGTATGGGAGATGCTTTTAACAGGCATTTTATTCCAACAATGGAATATGTGACAGAGCGAAGAAAATCTGCAAAGAAACCTAATAATATTTGGGAAATTATTCATAGGGGCGGATATCCGGAACTTCAAGATAAAGATAAAGAATGGAATGCGTTTTATGCAGACTATGTAAAGACCTATATAGAAAGAGATGTTAGAGAATTGGCCGCAGTACAGGATTTAAATGCTTTCAGGCAATTCATGATTGCAGCCGCGGCAAGAACCGGAGAAATATTAAACTATTCCAACATAGCATCGGAAATCGGAAAAGACGTGGGAACAATTAAAAACTGGATATCTATTTTAGAGGCATCTGGGATTATATATTTGTTAGAACCATACTCCTCAGGCATTTTAAAACGTGCAATCAAATCTCCCAAGCTATATTTTCGTGATACAGGTCTTGTATGCTATCTCACAAGATGGTTGAGTGCTGAAAATCTAGCTTACGGCGCAATGAGCGGTTCTATATTTGAAACATTTGTTGTATCCGAAATTTTAAAATCTTTTTCTAACGAAGGACTAGATTATCGACATTTTGTATCATATTACCGTGGGCGTGATAATAAAAAAGTGAAAGAAAACGGAAAAACAATAGAACTAGAGGCAGAAATTGATATAATTATTGACGAAAACGGAATCCTGTATCCAATCGAAATTAAAAAAAATACAGAAGCTAAGGCAATCATGACATCTTCATTTCCTGTGTTAGATCAGATTTCAGGGAAAAAGAGAGGTATGGGCGCAGTAATATGCAACTGCCCCGACGTAGGCGCACTTCGTGAAAATGTATTGCAGATACCAGTCTGGTATGTATAAAAAGCAAGCATTAGGAGCTAAATCATTTTATCGGAAACATTTGATTTTTAGCAACAGAAGTGATACTATTTTTTTGTATGCTATATTAATCATAATAAAAAGAACATATAGCAAATAAGAAGAGAGAAGTTAAATGTAGAATACTTCGGAATGGAGGAAAAATGAGTAAGAGTTTTGATGACTTATTATCTAAAGTATCTGAGTGCAGCGTCAAAAAAGTCGCTGTAGCCGTAGCGCAGGACAGCGCAGTATTAGAGGCGGTAAAAGCCGCTAAAGAGCGTAATATCGCAGAGGCAATTCTTGTCGGTGATGTGGACAAGATTAAGGAAGTAGCCGCTTCTATCAATATGGACGTAAGCGGATATGAAATCATTGACGAGAAGGACAACTATACCGCAGCGCTTAAGGCTGTTGAGCTGGTACATACAGGCAAAGCAAATATGTATATGAAGGGGCTTATCGATACCAAATCTTTCTTAAAAAGTGTACTGGATAAGGAAGTCGGCTTAAGAACCGGGAAAACCCTATCCCATGTTTGCGTATTTGAAGTTGAGGGAATCAACCATCTTTTATTCTTATCCGATGTGGCTTTCCTGACCTATCCTACTTTGGAAGAAAAAGTACATATTATTGAAAATACCGTTGAAGTCTGCCACGCCTGCGGCATTCCTAATCCCAAGGTTGCACCGCTTGCCGCAGTAGAGGTCGTAAATCCCAAGATGCCGGTTACATTAGAGGCTGAAGAACTGACCAAAATGTGCGAAGAAGGCAAAATCACAGGCTGCGTAGTAGACGGACCGCTTTCCTTAGACCTTGCCATTGATCCTGAGGCTGCTAAACATAAGGGCGCAGAAGGCAGAAAGATTGTAGGCGACGCCGACATACTTCTTTTCCCTGATATCCACGCGGGAAATCTTGTATACAAATGCCTTGTCCACACAGCTAAAGTTAAGAACGGAAATATTCTAACCGGTACAAAAGCACCTGTTATTTTAACCTCACGTTCAGACGATTTTGAAACTAAGGTTAATTCCATCGCGCTTGGAGCAGTTATGGCGGAAGCAATGTCTAAATCATAGAAAAATTTTTACACAACAAAATGAAAGGCGGAAAACTAAATGTCTGTTAAAAGTTTAATTATCAATCCCGGCTCCACATCTACCAAAATAGGAGTTTTCGAGGACGAAACATTGTTATTTGAGGAAACATTAAGGCACTCCACGGAAGAAATTGCCCGATACGCATCTATCGTGGACCAGAAGGACTTTAGGAAAGAAATCATCGTCAATCTGTTAAAAGAAAAGAACTTTGATATTAATTCACTGAATATGGTGGTTGGACGCGGCGGTATGTTGAAACCGATTCCGGGCGGAACATATGAAGTAAGCGACGATTTGCTTGAGGACTTAAAAATCGGCAAGCAAGGGCAGCACGCTTCCAACTTAGGCGGCATTCTTGCCAAAGAAATCGCCGATTCAATCGGAGTTCCTTCATATATTGTAGATCCTGTCGTAGTTGATGAGCTTGAGCCTGTTTCCAGATATTCAGGAGTACCCGAATTACCTAGAACCAGCGTATTCCACGCCCTAAATCAGAAGGCGGTTGCCAAGCGTTATGCTAAAGAAGTCGGCAAAGCTTACGAGTCCATGAATCTTATAGTTGTTCATATGGGCGGCGGCGTATCCGTAGGCGCACACAGACAGGGTAAAGTCGTGGACGTATTCAACGCCCTAGACGGCGACGGCGCGTTTTCTCCTGAAAGAGCCGGAGCAGTTCAAAGCGGTGCCCTCATTAAATTGTGCTTCTCTGGTAAATATACCGAAAAGGAAGTTTACAAAATGTTTGTCGGCAACGGCGGTTTTAACGCCTACTGCGGAACAAACGATATGCGCGATGTAGAAAAAATGGTGCAAAACGGCGATGCTAAAGCTGCCGAAGTACGCGAAGCTTTTATCACTCAGGTAGCAAAGGATATCGGCTCAATGGCTTGCGTCTTAAAGGGAAAAATCGACCAGATAATTGTAACAGGCGGTATCGCCTATGACAAAGTAGTGGTTGCAGGGCTGAAAGAAAAAGCCGGCTGGATTGCTCCGATGACCGTATATCCCGGCGAAGACGAGCTGCTTGCCCTTGTTCAAGGCGGACTGCGCGTGTTGAATGGTGAAGAGAAGGCTATGGTATATTAAGCAATTTAACCAGAACAGTATTAAACACATGAAGTACTAAAAACATAACGGAATATAAAACATGAACCATTTGAAGTGGTTCATGTTTTTTATGTCCTATATACTTAATTATCTTCTCTGACGCCTAGTGATGAAACAGCCTTATCCCCGTAAAGCACATCGCCATACCGTACTTATTGCAAGTCTCGATAACATTATCGTCCCTGACGGAGCCTCCCGGCTGCGCCACATATTTTACTCCGCTCTTATGCGCCCGCTCTATATTGTCGCCAAAGGGAAAGAATGCGTCCGAGCCGAGAGTCACGTCGCTCATTGTATCCAGCCATGCGCGCTTTTCTTCTCTGGTAAAGCGTTCGGGCTTTACCTTGAATATTTTCTGCCATGCACCGTCAGCCAGCACGTCCATATCATCATCGCCCATATATAAATCAATGGCGTTATCTCTATCCGCCCGTCCTATTTTGTCTATAAATTGTAAGCCCAATACTTTAGGTGACTGACGTAAGAACCAGTTATCCGCCTTTGAGCCCGCCAGTCTGGTACAGTGTATTCTGGACTGCTGCCCCGCGCCGATACCGATTGCCTGACCGCCTTTTACATAGCATACTGAATTGGACTGCGTATATTTTAAAGTAATCATGGCGATTGCTAAATCCACTTTCGCCTGCTCAGGAATTATTTTATTCTCCGTCACGACATTATCAAAAAATTTATCGTCGATTTTCAATTCATTCCTGCCCTGCTCAAAGCTGACGCCGTAAACCTGTTTCACCTCAAGCGGTGCGGGAACATAGTCCGGATTAATCTCTATAACATTATATCCGCCCTTTTTCTTTGCCTTCAGAATTTCCAACGCCTCCGGCTCATATCCGGGCGCTATGACTCCGTCCGATACCTCTCTTTTAATAATTTTTGCCGTTGAGACATCGCATACATCTGAAAGTGAAATGAAATCGCCGAAAGAGGACATTCTATCAGCTCCACGCGCCCTTGCATACGCATTGGCAAGCGGCGTAAATTCCATATCCAAATCATCTACCCAATAAATCTTTTTCTCCACGTCTGTCAGCGGAAGTCCTACCGCCGCTCCAGCAGGCGATACATGTTTAAAAGAAGCAGCCGCCGGAAGTCCTGTCGCCGCCTTTAACTCTTTCACAAGCTGCCAGCCGTTAAAAGCATCAAGAAAATTAATATATCCCGGCTTTCCGTTTAATACCTTAATCGGCAGTTCGCCGCCGTTTTCCATGTAAATCCTGGACGGTTTCTGGTTAGGATTGCAGCCGTATTTTAGTTCTAATTCGTTCATATATTATTATTCCTTTCTCTTAGTCAATTACGAAACTCTATTCATTAACCAGAGTTTAGTCTAAATTACACATTCTTATTAACAATGCGCGTCTCATATTTTCCACTATTAATATCTATGTACCTTACAAACAGCGAAACCTTATTCTCTTCGTTCAGATTATCCCATATCATATTCGTAAAGGCGTCTATATCCCCGTCTATGTCAACCCATTCAGGCTCGCCCTCGAAGCTTGGCAGCGGATTACCGTCGCCCATATAAGTATGTATGAAATGTCCTTCTCCCGCAACCGGATTCTCATATGCAAAAGTATAGCGGTTGCACGCTGCCGGATTACCGTTATTGCTTTTCAAAATGGACATAGCGTAATTGTATTTTCCATCTTCTATGTGCATAATCCCTGAAATGCGCGGAGTATAATTTGGTTCATCAGGTTCATAAGTCCTGCCCCTTAACGACTGCTCAAAGGTCTGCTGCTTATCCATCAGTTCGTAAATAGTATCGGTCTGGTCTCCGTTAGTCACTATGGTTTTATTTCCAAGCACTCTGACCGGAGCATATATGACGAGACTCGGATCCTCTAACTTAGCGGGATCATACGCCTGAGTGCGTATGCCCTCTCCATCTGTTACAAATATACGGTTTCTGCTGTTTGCGCTGCGTCCCATAATAAAATACGCCGTTACCGCATACTTTCCGTCTATGGATTTACCGATAACTATGCCGCGTCCCGGATATTGATTAGCTGCAAGCTCCTGTGCCAATGATAATTTTTTCATATAAATCTCCTATTAGTTTTTTATTCGTCTACACTATAATTAGGCGCTTCTTTGGTAATATGAATGTCATGTGGGTGGCTTTCTTTAAGAGCCGCAGCCGAAATCTTGACAAATTTACCATTTTCTTTAAGTTCTTCTATCGTCTTTGTTCCACAGTATCCCATACCGGAGCGTATACCGCCCATCAACTGAAATACTGTATCTTCTACAGTTCCCTTATAGGCAACGCGCCCTTCCACTCCTTCCGGAACAAGCTTTCTTGCGTCTGTCTGGAAATACCTGTCTTTGCTGCCGTTCTCCATCGCGGCAATAGAACCCATTCCGCGATATACTTTATATTTTCTTCCTTGATATAATTCAAAAGTTCCCGGACTTTCATCACAGCCTGCGAAAATACTTCCCATCATACATACATTGCCGCCTGCCGCTATCGCCTTAGTCATATCTCCCGAATATTTGATACCACCGTCTGCGATTATCGGGATTCCATAGTCTTTTGCCACCTCATAGCAGTCCATGATTGCCGTAATCTGCGGTACGCCTATACCTGCTACTACGCGGGTAGTACATATAGAGCCCGGTCCGATTCCGACTTTTACCGCGTCCGCTCCTGCTTCAATCAAGGCTTTGGTTCCTTCCCCCGTGGCAACATTTCCTGCGATAACCTGAATATCCGGATATTTCTCTTTAATCATTCTCAAACAATGAAGCACGTTCTCAGAATGTCCATGTGCAGAATCAAGTACGATAACGTCCACTTTTGCATCAATTAAAGCACCTACCCTGTCAAGTACATTGGCGGTAATGCCGACGCCCGCGCCGCACAACAGCCTTCCCTGCTCGTCCTTTGCCGACAACGGATATTTTATCGTCTTTTCAATATCTTTAATCGTAATAAGTCCCACCAGATTATAATCGTCATCAACGATAGGCAGCTTCTCTTTTCTTGCGCGTGCAAGTATCTGCTTAGCTTCCTCAAGGGTTATACCTTCCTTAGCAGTTATAAGTCCTTCCGATGTCATGGATTCTTTAATTTTTTTGCTGAAATCTTTCTCGAATTTTAAATCACGGTTTGTAATGATACCTACTAATTTTCTACCTTCCGTAATAGGCACGCCGGAAATGCGGAATTTCGCCATCAATGCGTCGGCGTCTGCTAATGTATGGTTCGGAGTCAAAGAAAAGGGATCTGTAATAACGCCGTTCTCAGAGCGTTTTACTTTATCTACTTCTTCTGCCTGCGCTTCAATCGACATATTCTTATGTATAATGCCGATTCCGCCCTGTCTAGCCATCGCGATTGCCATTCTATGTTCAGTGACCGTATCCATGCCGGCGCTCATCATAGGAATGTTCAGTTTAATTTTCTTCGTAAGCCATGTTGTCAAGTCAACCTGATTTGGAATTACCTGTGAATAACTCGGTACTAAAAGCACATCGTCAAAAGTAATTCCTTCGCCAATAATCTGTCCCATTTTTTCTCCTCCTGTTAGTTATAAAATAGATACTTGGTAACTGTAGGGTTACTGAACAGTTACGATATTTGTATATAAAAGTACTGCCAGCTATATAACTGACAGTATACTTTTCATTAGTCCGTAAATACCTTACGGGGCGCCACATTTTGAATTGCTTTTATCATTTCCATGCTTGGCTCTAAAAGTATCTTCGTGTTGCCCTCATAGACCATCATATATCTTTTATCCGGCTGTTGCTCTATTCCGGAACTGTAGTCTATCGTTTTCATCGTGCGATTTTTATATGAATCCAAATGATAAGATTTAATCGGTGCAAGAATTTCCATACGGTTTATGTCATAAGAAACCATTCTTTTTCTCCGGCTCTTAGCCATTACCCTGTCAATGCTGATTTCTTTATCAAGATACAGATATTCATATTCAATATCCGCATTCATATATGCAAAATATGCGCCTATTCCCAGCACCACAGCAATTATCAATGCTACAAAGGAAAGCGTAGTAGCCATCGCCAATAAGAAAAATACTACTGTAAGCGCTATTAACACGGTTTTCAAAAGACGTATTAAAAAAGACGATTTCTTTGCAACAAGACATTCTACATATGTTTCACTTACCATTTTTACCTCCGTCAGTCATATTATGACTCGTCTGATTAAACAAATAATTTTAGATATGAAAATATCATACTACACCATCTTTACTTTTGCAACAACCTTTCTGACTTGTTCAGGAGCTGCTACTGTAATACATGGCTTGTGCGCATCATTAGGATACAATACCACATAGCTTCCAGCAGTAAGCACGCATTTCATCATGTCAGACGGTTCATTCCAGAAAGCCACGTCTTTATCAGGATTGTACTCTTCTTTCACCTCTAAACCGCCTACGCTCACGCAGTCGATTCTCTCCGTACCGCTTATAATCCACTGTATGTCTATGTAATTTTTATGGGATTCGAGGCGGCAGTCTGCTTCCGCTTTAGTAGTGTATTCCTGCACCATGTAGTAAAAATTATCATTTACCTGATATTTTCCCACGGGCATGTTCGTCAAATCCTGTTCCTTTAAGTATGATATTGCTTCGCTTATTCTTGAGTCTAATTCGTTCATTGTAATCCGTCCTTTCTGAAAATATTATTTTTCTTATGCGGTTATTATATCACACTCCAATAGATAATGCCATTATCTGTCATGACATTTTTGCTCATAAATCTCTTTCAAATCATCGATAGCCATTTCAACGTCAAAAGTATGAAAACCAAGCCAGCACCCACTCATTGTTTCCGCATCAGCAATCTTATATATTTCATGACTATACTCACCAGTGTAGTAATGCCAATAACGATAAGTATATCCTATCCAATACATTACTTCTGAAAAATAGGCTATTCCTGCTTTTTTTAGTCCGCCTGCTTCGTCATTTAGTTCCTCAAAAATATATTCCTCGCCCGCCCATTGCAAGCGGTCATAGACATCATCAAGAGCAGCGGCGGTTTTACTGTTCATGAAAGTTTCTATAAATGACGGACAATCTAAGCCGGCTTTTATCGCAAGTTCAAATAGCCGTCCTTGTATGTCGCAAAGTTGACGCTTTTCAAGGGTAAGATTTGCCATTTTAATAACCTTCCTTTAATATTTCATCAAAGAATCGACCGTCGCGACGATATTTCCGGCAAATTTCCTCAGCCATTGCAATACCATTAGAACGGTTATTCTCGCTCTCTTGTTTTAGTTTGCCGCGTTCATTTTCGGTAAGTTCATGTTCATCAAGAATTTCTATCTTTTGACAAGCCTTTTTAGTTAAAGCGACATATTGTTTACCAAGCTTCAATGCTGAAAGACTGTTAATAAGCGCCATATCAGTAATCTCTCCATTGAAAAAACGGTCCAGAACGACAAACATTCTATCATTGGCGATATAGCCGATAATCATATCGCAGTCTTTACTCCAATTTGCAAAATGATTATATATAGCCGAATATTTCGCGGACTCCATTTTGCCACGATTATACGCGATTAGCAATGCCCACTCTAACCCTGCCTCAACATCAAGGATTTTGAGACCTGACAAATTCACACTTAACGTATATATTTTAGCATTAGGATAATTACAAATTAAAGTAAGCGGCTGAATTTTGTCGGTTCCCATATAAAATCCTTTGCCAAAATCACAATGTTTTCGGCTTATTGGTGCAATCTCACCGTGGATTCCTGATTTTGAACCATGATAAAGAGTTATAATTTCGGAGTTGTTCATAGCATCCCCCTAAGTCGCGATATAACGTTTGAATGGCTAAATTATAGCATATAGGATACTGAAATACAAGTTTCTTGCGCCGCAGAAAAACATATGCTATAATAGCAAAAGAAGAAAGAACAATTTGCATAAAATCAGTAATTACCGCGTTCGGGGACGGCACCCATAACAACAAACAGAAGGACGGTTGAAATTTCCTGCTTTTTATCTTTTAATTCTTACTTCTAAAAGTAACAAAGGGGGAGAAACCCATAGAAAAAAACATTATTGTTACGGATATTTCTGATAACGAAATCGGTCTGACATACCCGAAAAGGGCACGCGGGCTGGTAAAAAACGGCAGGGCGGAGTACGTCTCTGACTGCTGCATAAGGCTGCTCAAAGGCGTAAATTCTCCGTCCTCAAACAATAACAATACGGAGGATTTTAAAATGAGTGATATAATGAATAATATTATTAATTTCAACGCCGGAGAGTTTAAATTTGACGTGGACTGTAAAGACATGGATTGTGAAGACGAGGATTGCGAATCCGCAGGCGGCAGACTGTTCATATCTGATTTTGACGGTGAAAGCGTACAGGTTTTTGAAATTGGCGACTGGTTATGGACTTGGTCTCAGATTAAGTGTCAAAAACAGCTTGAACCACGTACCGATTATGTGTTCCGCTTTGCGCTGCAAGGCGGCATGAACGATACAGGCGACGGTCAATCCCGCTTTATAATCATGCAGGATAATGATTGGGACGACAGACAGGAATACCCGCTTGAGCAAAGCCGTTTCAAGCCCATACTGAGCAAGATAACGGACGATGGATTGGTGATGCTGAGAGTCTACGAGATACCGTTTAACAGCGGCGAGAGCGGCATGATTACATTTATCTTCAACGCCCATCATTTTGTCGAAACCATCATGCCTGCAAAGGAGCTTGAAGCTTACAGCCAGCTTAAAGACTATACATATGCCCAGTGGTGGCAGGAAAATCCGAAAAGAGTTGAGCATGAAGGAAATTTTAACGGCAAAAGCGCTTATCTCGACTTGACAGGAGCCGTGATAAATGATGCCTATATTCTTGAAAAGATTACGGATTTGGTTGAAAAAGGCGGTCACGTTAATTTAAACCGCGCTGTACTGGGCAGTAATAAGTCCAAATACATCGGCGATAATTTCACGTCGAATGGTTTTGAATCTCTGGCAAAGACTGTCATTAAAGAAGACGACAGCGAATAATTTTAACAGACTTAAGTCCCCTGACATTTGTCGGGGGACTTTTTATTGGATAGCTGAGCAATTCACCGTTATGAGTTCAGGCTCTACAACAATTCCTTAAGAATCTGATTCACCATACCGGGATCAGCCTTTCCCTTCATCGCCTTCATCGTCTGCCCTACCAGATAGCCGATTGCTTTCTCTTTGCCGTTATGGTAATCTTCTACGGATTGGGGATTTTCGGCAATAACGGTCTCTATCGTCCTGCGGAGCGCGCCTTCGTCGTTGACGGTTTTTAACCCTTTTTCTTCCACATATTTCTCCGGATTTATATCTTTATCAAACATAATCTCAAAGACTTCTTTGGCTACCGAGCTGTTAATTACCTTGCTATCTACAAGCGCAATCAGCTTCGCAAGATTATCCGGCGAGAAACACAAGTCCTCAGCCTCAATCTCCTTTTCTTTCATCAGGCGCATAGTCTCCCCCATCAGCCAGTTGGAAACCTTCTTAGGCTGCCCTGATATTGCCGTCGCCGCCTCGAATAAATCCGCCATATGCTTTGAGCCTGTAATGATATCAATATCATAATCCGGAATATCGTACTCTTTTTTATAACGCGCCATTTTCTCAGTGCGGAACTCAGGCTGTCTGCTTTTTATCTCGGCAAGCATTTCCTCGCTCACCACAATCGGCGTAAGGTCAGGATCCGGAAAATAGCGATAGTCCTGCGCGTCCTCCTTGCTGCGCATTGCATAGGACTCACCGTTTGCATCGTCCCACCTTCTAGTCTCCTGAATAACCTCTTCGCCGTCTTCTATCAAATCAATCTGTCGTTCTCTTTCGCCCTCGATAGCCCTTGCGATTGCCTTAAAGGAATTAAGGTTTTTCATCTCGGTTCTGGTTCCGAACTCCTGCGCTCCTTTTTCTCTCACGGACAGATTGACATCAGCTCTCATTGAGCCTTCCTGAAGTTTGCAGTCGGAAGCCCCAAGATATTGAATTATAAGGCGCAGTTTTTCCAGATATGCGATTACCTCTTCTGCGTTTCGCATATCGGGTTCTGAGACTATCTCAATCAGCGGAATGCCTGAACGGTTATAATCCACTAAAGAGCAGTCTTCCCACTCGTCATGAATAAGTTTGCCAGCGTCTTCTTCCATATGGATTTCATGGATTCCGATGGTTTTCTTTCCACCGTCCCCTGTTTCTATTTCCACTCCACCATTTCGACAAATCGGCAGATAGAGTTGTGATATCTGATAATTCTGCGGATTATCTGGATAAAAGTAATTCTTTCTGTCAAACTTTCCGTACCTTGTGATATCGCAATTCGTTGCAAGCCCGACCGCAATCGCATACTCCAACACCTGCTTATTCAATACAGGAAGTGAACCGGGCATTCCCGTACACACAGGGCATGTATGTGTATTCGGCTCTCCCCCAAACTCAGTGGAGCAGCCGCAGAAAATCTTAGTCTTTGTGGCAAGTTCCACATGAACTTCCAAGCCTATAACTGTTTCATATTCTTTCGCCATATCAATAACTATGCTCCTTTCTTAACTTCCACATCTGCCATCGGGAAGTCGCCTCTAACCTTTTCATAAGAAAAAGCTGTCCTAATAAGTTTTTTCTCCTGAAAACAGTCTCCAATCAACTGCAGGCCAATCGGGAGCCCGTTCTTATCCATACCGCATGGCAGGCATATGCCCGGCAGACCGGCAAGGTTTACGGCAATCGTATAGATATCTCCCAGATACATTTTAATAGGATCCGCAAGGCTTGAGTCGAGTTTAGGCGCAGTAGTCGGAGCTGCGGGACCAAGTATTATGTCAAATTTTTCAAACGCTTCATCGAATGCCTTTTTTATCAACGCTTTTACTTTCAACGCTTTCAGATAATATGCGTCATAGTATCCTGAACTCAGTACGAAAGAACCCAGCATTATGCGCCTTTTCACTTCTTCCCCGAATCCTTCCGAGCGGGATTTTTTATACATATTATGAAGTCCGGCATACTCTTTGGTTCTATATCCGTACTTGATTCCGTCGAAGCGTTCAAGGTTGGAGCTTGCCTCGGCAGCCGCTATCGTATAATAAGCAGGAATTGCATAGTCCACCAAACTTAAGTCAAAACGCTCTACTATTGCACCCTTTTCTTCCAATGCTTTCGCCGCTTTAAGTATGGCGTCTTTAATTTCTATATCCAGACCTTCACCAAGATAATCATTCGGAATGCCGATGCGCATACCTTTCACATCATCGCTAAGCGCCGATGTAAAATCCGTATCCTCTCTTTCAATAGAAGTAGAGTCCTTCGTATCGTGGGAGGTAATTGCTTCAAGAACCGCCGCGCAGTCCGCTACATTCTTCGTAAGCGGTCCTATCTGGTCCAGTGAAGAGCCATAGGCAATAAGTCCATATCTTGACACAGTTCCGTAAGTCGGTTTCATTCCTACCACTCCGCAAAAAGACGCCGGCTGCCTGATGGAACCGCCTGTATCAGAACCAAGCGCATAGAAGCACTCTCCTGCCGCCACCGCTGCGGCAGAGCCGCCCGAAGAACCGCCCGGTACATGCTCCGTATTCCACGGATTTTTAGTCGCTCCAAACGCCGACGTCTCGGTAGTTGAGCCCATCGCGAACTCGTCCATATTTGTTTTTCCTAAAATTATGGCGCCCGCCTTTTTCAAATTAAGCACCGCTTCAGCGGAATATGTCGGAATAAAGTTGCCGAGGATTTTGGAAGAACAGGTCGTCAGCAGTCCTTCCGTACACATATTATCCTTAATCGCCACGGGCACTCCCGCCAGTGAGCCGCTAAGTTCTCCCGACTCTATCCTTTTTTGCACAATTTCCGCCTGCGCAAGCGCCGCTTCCTTATCCACGGTCACATAACAGTTATACAGAGCGTCTTTTTCTTCTATCCGCTCAAGACTCTCTTTTACAGCCTCTATCGCCGTTGTCTTTCCTTCTTTGATTGCCGCTGCAAGCTCAGTTGCAGTCATATTAAGCAGACTCATCTATCAATCCTATTCCTTTCTAAACTGAATAATTGCTCCCCAAATTGCTAGTCAAATGTGCGTGGAACTGCAAACATGCCGTCTTTTGCTTCTGGCGCATTTGAAAGCAGCAGACTTCTTGTATCGCCGTTTGTCACTATGTCCTCCCTGAAAACATTCTGCACTGGGAACACATGCGACATAGGCTCTACGCCTTCCGTATCTAATTCGCCAAGTTTATCGATATAATCTAACATTCTTCCCATATCCTTTTTTGCCTGTTCCTTCTCGGCTTCCGAAAGTTCCAGCTTGGCAAGTATGCCGACATATTCTATGGTTTCGTCGCTTATTATATTGGACATTGAATTTCCCCCTATCTTATCTTAATATGCACTTCCCTTAACTGCTGTTCGGTTACATCATTAGGCGCGCCGCACATGAAGTCCTGCGCCGTACCACTCATTGGAAACGCTATAACTTCCCTGATATTTTCCTCGTTGCGCAATAACATTATCATGCGGTCCACTCCCGGAGCCATTCCCGCATGAGGCGGAGCGCCATATTGAAATGCGTTGTAAAGCGCGCCGAATTTATTTTTCAAAGTTTCTTCGTCATATCCTGCGATTTCAAACGCCTTCACCATAATGTCCATATCGTGATTGCGGACAGCTCCCGATGAAAGCTCCACGCCATTGCATACAATATCATACTGATAAGCAAGTATATCCAGCGGATTTTTAGTATTTAACGCTTCTAAACCGCCCTGCGGCATTGAAAACGGATTGTGTGTAAAGCCAATCTGCTTAGTATCAGAGTCCAGTTCATACATCGGAAAATCATTTACATAGCAGAAACGGTAAGCATTTTTCTCCACCAGTTCCAAACGCTCTCCCAGCTCCTTGCGAAGCTGCCCTGCATAGTACGCCGCCCTCTCCTCTTTATCCGCAATAAAGAAAATCGTATCTCCTACGCTAAGTCCCGCTAAGCCTGCAAGCTCTTTTTTCAGTTCTTCCGGAATAAACTTGTCAATCGGTCCTTTATATGAAAGGTCTTCTGCCACTTCCAGATATCCTAAGCCGCCCATTCCCATGCCAGTTGCAAAATCGAGCAATTTCTCATGGAAACCCTTAGACATATCTGCATGTACTTTAATGGCGCGTACCGTTTTATTATGAAAAGGCTTGAACGTACATTTAGCAAAAAATTCCGTCAAGTCTATTATACGCAGCGGATTTCTTAAATCAGGTTTATCGGTGCCAAATTCAAGCATCGCCTGTTTATAACTGATAATCGGATACGGCGCCTTTGTCACCTCATAGCCTTCCGGCGCAAACTTTTCAAATGTCGCAGACAGCACTTCCTCGCCTGCCTTAAACACATCTTCCTGAGTTGCAAAGCTCATTTCAAAATCGAGCTGGTAAAATTCGCCGGGAGAGCGGTCTGCACGCGCATCTTCATCTCTAAAACACGGCGCAATCTGGAAATATTTATCAAAGCCCGACGCCATCAAAAGCTGTTTATACTGTTGCGGCGCCTGCGGCAAAGCGTAAAATTTCCCTTTATATTTTCTGGAAGGAACTATATAATCCCTTGCTCCTTCTGGTGATGAAGCGCAAAGAATCGGCGTCTGGATTTCCAGAAAACCCATTTCGGTCATTTTTTCACGTAAGAAGCTTATTACCTGCGAGCGAAAAATTATATTGTCCTTGACTTTTTTATTTCTCAGGTCAAGATAACGATATTTTAACCTCACATCTTCGCGCGTTTCCTTAGACGTCATAACTTCAAACGGAAGCTGCTTATATACTTTACCAAGAACCTCTACCTTATGCGCTTCCAGTTCAATCGTGCCTGTCGGAATCTTCGGGTTATAAGTCTCTTCGTCACGTTTCTCCACAAGCCCTTCCAAAGATATGCACATCTCCTTTGACAATCCGTTAAGAAGAGATGTATCGCGCATAACGACTTGAAGCACGCCGTACATATCGCGCAAATCCACAAAGGATACGCCGCCGTGGTCGCGGATATTTTCTACCCAGCCGGCAACCTTAAGTTCTTTTCCGATATCGTCCTCGCTAATCTGTTTCAGATTAACCTCTCTGTAGATGTTTCCTGTCTTCTTTTCCATAATAGTCCTCCTTCTTATTCAGCCTGCAAATTTACTTACATATTCCCGTGCATAAAAAAATCCCAGAATACATTTACTGTATTCCGGGACGGATAATCTGTTTTATCCGCGGTACCACCCGCATTGACAAGCCGCCACCTCAATCAAGATGTTTATTCGCCCTGCCCTCTCTTACATTTAACGCATGTTGACGGATTACCCTAGCATAGCACATGATACATCATTATCTGTCATATGCTTGATGGTTCAGATAACCTGCTCCGGAGTGTTCCCAATCTCTACTTCCCGCGAACAGCGCTCTCAGTCGGTGACGCCGTATTCCTGTCGTTTTCCATAAAGTGAGTCTCTTTCAACGCATTTATATATTTATATCACAGACGGATTAAAAAAGCAATCATTTTATTGAAAAAAATATCCAAAGTGGAAATATCTATATGTCTCACCACTCGCTTTTGTCTTGTTCTTCATCAATCCACTCTTTTAACTTTCGTTGCAATATTTTTTTATCCGGTAGATATAATTCATACTCTTTTGCATAAATATTAGCATCTTCCGGTAATGTCAAATCAACCAGTGCTTCATCACTCTTTTTGCAAAGCAAAATACCGATTGTTGGATTTTCCCCTTCTATTCTTTCATAGCGGTCATAATAATTGACATACATCTGCATCTGCCCTAAATCCTGATGGGTAAGCTCATCTACCTTAAAATCAATAAGCACATAACACCGTAACAAACGATTATATAAAATCAAATCAACATAAAAGGTTTTGTCATGAAACGTAAAACGTTTCTGACGTTGTTCAAATAAAAAACCTTTTCCCAATTCCAACAAAAATTTCTGCATTTTATCAATGACTGCTGATTCCAAATCACTTTCATGGTAAGATGCTTTGTCCTCCAATCCAGCAAATTCAAGAACATATGGCGTATGCAAGATATCTTCCGGCTTTTGCGGTATTGCACCTTCATTTGCCAATCGCAATACATCATCTTTATTCCTGCTTAAAGCAAGTCTTTCATAAAGGCTGGAATGATACTGTCTTTTCAAAGTAGATACATTCCAGCCGGAACGTATCGCTTCTTTTTCATAAAAATCCCTCTCGTCTTTATCTTCAATGCGCATAAGTACCTGATAATGCGTCCAACTCAGTCTAAATGGCAATTTAGAATATACTATGTTCAATTGTCCAATTCCTGATTGGATAATTTCATTTTCTTGTCCTAATTGTCCAATTTGCGATTGGATAATTTCATTTTCTCTGTCCTTATAAGTCAAGTAAAACTGTCTCATTCCTGCAACATTACTTCTGGAAAATCCTCTTCCATATTCTTTTGTAAGATAAGAAGATAATGAGTCAATCACTTTTGAACCGTATTTTGCACGTTCCTGCCCTTGCTGTTCCTGTTCGATAATATAGTGTCCTAACAAAAAGCTTGTAATGACTGTAATGCTATTTGCCATCTGTCCCATATTGTTTCGAGCATTGTCAATCAGATTTATTGATTTCTGAAATAAAGATGTAAATTCTATATCGTTTATTATGTCCATTTTTTTATTATTCACAAATCTGCCTCCGATAGTAATTTTTACAATAAACTTTTTATATATTATATCCCTATTGCAAAACAAATTCAATGATATATTGTATTTTATAAAAAAAGAACTACAACATATTGTCATAGTTCCTTTTCTATCCTTAAAAATTTTATGCTATATTATTATGTTTCCTAATTCTTCTCCAGTCTCCTAACCAGATAACAAAATTCGTCCTTATATTCATCAGATTTTGTATCGATGTTTTTAAGTCTATCAATTACGCTGCGAAGGTCTGCATTGCCTTTATATGTGCTGTCTGTTACCACCAGTCCGAACTCCGCTACCGCCATTGCAAACTGCATATCTTTATTTGGAGTTTTCACATATTTATTTTTATCGACCGGATATGAAAATAAAAGGCTTTTATCTTTATCCGGCTCTTTATATCTGATATTTACCGTGAACCATTCTTCGTCCGGAAGCTCGTTTCCTGAAGCATATTTCAAAGTTGTACCCGAATATGTGGCGGACGTATCGGTCGTAACTATTTCATACAATGCGGTAACAGTGTGTCCCGCCCCGATTTCTCCCGCGTCTTTTTTATCATCGGCAAAATCCTGTTCTGCAAGCTGCCTGTTATCGTATCCGATTAAGCGGTATCCCGCAACTACTGCCGGATTAAATTCTACCTGAAATTTCACGTCCTTAGCTACTGTAACAAGCGTAGCCCCCATCTCTTCCACCAGAACCTTTTTTGCCTCTGTCAGCGAATCTATATAGGCATAATTGCCGTTGCCTTTATCGGCAAGCGTTTCCATTTTATTGTCTTTAATATTCCCTGTTCCGAAGCCAAGCACAGACAGATATACGCCGGATTCTCTTTTCTTACTTATCAGGTTTTCCAATTCTTCCTGTGTAGTCAGCCCCACATTCAAATCGCCGTCTGTCGCCAGAATGACTCTGTTATTTCCGTCTTTAATGAAATATTTTTCCGCTATTTCATATGCCGTGATAAGCCCTGCGCTGCCTGCCGTTGAGCCGCCCGCTTCCAGAGAGTTAATCGCGTCCGTAATCTCTTTATGACTGCTGCCGCTTACTCCTTCCATAACCACTCTGTCTTCTCCTGCATAAACTACGATTGACACCTTATCTTTTGCGGTAAGCTCTTCTGTCAAAAGTGAAAACGATTTTTGCAAAAGCGGAAGCTTATCGTCTAAATACATAGAACCGGAAACGTCCAGTAAAAATACCAGATTAGAAGCAGTCGCCTCAGAAAAATCTATATCCATAGTCTTTAAGCCAATCAGGGCGATTTTAGTATTCTCATTCCACGGGCAGTCCGCAATCTGCGTCGTTACGCCGAACGGTTCTCCCTTTTTCGGTTTTGCATAATCATAATCAAAATAATTCAGCAGTTCTTCAATTCTGACAGCTCCGTCAGGTATATCTTCCAGCGCATAACCGTCCTCAATCAATCTTCTTAAATTGCTGTATGACGCGGTATCAACGTCCGCTGAGAAAGTGGAAAGCGGATTTAAAGTCGCTGCGGTAAATCCCATTTCGTCTAACGCATTATATTCCTCCGTGTTTTGCATTTCAGAGTAGCTAGATGCCGGATATCCACAGATTAAGTCTGTATCAGGCGCCGCGTCATTAGTAGCAAAATATCCTTCGCCCAATGCGTCATTATACATGCTCTTCTCTGCTTCAGCAGCACTATTTAAACTGCCTGTATCATAATCTTCTGACGGACTCTGTTGTGTCTGCGATGATGCCGGCGCTTCCGACACTCCTGTCTGTGCTTCTGCCGTTATTTCTGGTGCTTTTGCCGGTGTTTCCGCATATGATGATTGCCCGCCGTCCGCATTATCCGACGCGGTTCCACCTGACGACGCACCGTTTGTACCGTTCTCTGCCGCCATATCCGAGTTGCCGCAGCCGGCAAGCATACTACATGCCATCATCATAGCCATTAACATACATGCAGTTCTTTTTTTCAAATTCTTCTTCATAATAATATTCCTCCCTTTGCCGTACTGTATGCGGCGTCATGTATCAGCCGCTTATACTAAAGATACGCATAGGAAGGAATATTTTTATGGGTTTTTTTGTAATTTTTTTACTTTTTATCCGTGCGGTTATAATACAATTGTCTGTTTGCCCCCAGTTTATTGCAGTGCAGGCGTAATGTTGAACCAGCAGCCTACCCTTAAATGAAGCAAACACGGGTGACGATATATCTTCCGTTCTCTATCCGCAGGGAAACATCATATTTCTCATTTTCTTTCAGCATCTTATCTTCCGTATTAGACAATGAAACATATTCCGTATCAGAATCGCATATAATTTCCATCTGCATACCTTTAAGCAAAACCGCGTCATTATCCTGCTCAACTACCACAGCCTGATATATCATTTCCTGACCTGATGATTCTATGATTTCCACAATCTCCACAGTTATATTCTCTATTACTTGTCCGTCTCCTACAGCCGATAGCGCCTCATCAACACTATCTTCTTGCGGCGTGTTTTGCATATCTGCTGTCGCTCCGGCTGCTGTACTGCTTTCTGCTCCATCAGTTCTTTCGTACTCTTCTGCTATGGCTTCTGTTGTGACTGTTGCGTCTTCTGCATAATCATCTGCTGCAGCTCCCGTCGCCGTATTACTACCCGCACCGTTATCCGCCGCAGATTGCGCTGCTGTATCCATTGCCGGAGAAGCGGACATATCTGTTTGTGGCATGCCTCCACTCATATTATTTTTCCTGCCGCCATTTTTTATTGCCAATGAAAGCGCCGGAATAATTATTACCGCGCATATGCATGCCGCTGCCAGCGTCCCCCATTTTCTGATATTTATTTTTCTAATTGGAGTGCTAGTTTTTCTATCAAATTCATTTACTTTTATAATCGATGCGTTTAATTTATCAGGTTCACTTGCAGTTACTTTTCTTTCGGAGAGTCCGGCTTCAATGCGATTCCATAAATCCGGCGTTTCGCTTTGTTTGAGTTGTTTAAATTCTTTTTCAAAATCCCGTTCCATAACCGCACCTCCTTAATTTTTTTACTGCGTTCTGATATCTCCAAGTAACCGTCCCTAACGGCAGCTTAAGCGTACCCGCTATCTCCTGAAAAGTCATTTCGCCTAAGATTTTCATATTCATAATCTGGCGTTCTTTTTCCTTTAGCCCCGCCAACGCTTCCTTAATCATTGCGTCTCCTATGACCTTCTGCTCTACCGGACTGTTTAACTCGTTTTCCTGTCCTTTAACGCTTTCATACTCGGCGTCGTCTATAAGACCATGCTTTTCCTCTTTTTTGTATTTACGCTGATAATCAATCGCCATATTCCTTGCAATCGTAGTCAGCCATGTCTTATGCCCTCTACCGCTTTGGTATGTGTCAGCCTTATCCCACAGCTTTATAAAAAATTCACTTGCCACATCTTCGGCGTTCTCTTTATTTTGTAAAACGTCTTTCGCGATAGCATAAATCAAGCCAATATAAGCTTCATAGATTTCACGGAGTCCGTCTTTATCGCCCTGCCTGATTTTCATCATGGCGGCGTCAAATTGTATGTCCGTCATATGTATCCCTTTCTTTTTAATTTTTATTCAAATTTTACGCAAAAAAATATTCTTATCCGTATCGTATTACAGATAAGAATACCTTTTGATTACATTTTTGTCAATCTGTCAACTGCCTCTACCGTGTTTTCATAGCTGCCAAATGCTGTCAGCCTGAAATATGTCTCGCCGCTTGGTCCAAAGCCCGAACCCGGCGTACCGACCACGTTGGCGTTTTCCAACAGATAATCGAAAAACTCCCAGCTTGTCATGCCCTTTGGCGCTTTAAGCCATATATAAGGAGCGTTTATGCCGCCGGAAACGGTATAGCCTGCGCCTTTAAGACCGTCGAGAATATATTTTGCGTTCTTCATGTAGTAGGCAACCAGTTCTTTTGTCTCTTTTTTACCGGCTTCGGAATATACGGCTTCGCCCGCCCTCTGTATTATATAAGGCGCTCCGTTATACTTAGTTCCGTGCCGTCTTGCCCAGAGTGCGTGAAGTGAAACATCACCGACTTTAAGCTCTTTGGGAATAACCGTAAATCCCAGACGCACGCCCGTAAATCCGGCATTCTTGGAAAAAGAACGCAGCTCTATGGCGCAGGTCTGCGCGCCTTCGCACTCATAAATCGTGTGCGGTACATCTTCTTCCGAAATATATGCTTCGTAGGCGGCGTCATAAATAATAACTGAACCATTCTTATTGGCATAATCAACCCACTCTTGAAGCTGTGCCTTCGTAATTGTCGAGCCTGTAGGATTGTTAGGGAAACAAAGGTAAATCAAATCCGGAACTTCCTTCGGCAGTTCGGGTGCAAAATTATTTTCCGCCGTACACGGCATATAGATAACGTCACTCCAGTTGCCGCTTTTCTCATCATATGTTCCGGTTCTGCCCGCCATTACGTTAGTATCCACATATACGGGATATACTGGATCGCAGACGGCAATCTTATTATCTATGCTGAAAATTTCCTGAATGTTGCCGGAATCGCATTTTGCGCCGTCGGATATAAATATTTCGTCCGCTTCGATATTGCACCCTTTTAATTTATAATCATTCTCTGCAATAGCCGTTCTTAAAAATTCATATCCCAAATCCGGAGCATATCCGCGAAAAGTCTTAGCGTCAGCCATCTCGTCTACCGCTTTATGAAGCGCGCTTATAACGGCAGGAGACAACGGCTGCGTAACATCGCCAATCCCCAGACGTATAATCTTCTTATCCGGGTGTGCCTTAGCATACGCATTTACCTTTTTGCCAATCGTGGAAAAAAGATAGCTGCCCGGAAGTTTTAAATAATTATCGTTTACTTTTACCATATGATTCATGCCTTTCTATAATTTGTTCATTTTTCATAAGCTCAATTATATCATACCGTTCCTTCAAATACAGTTCGTGCAGGTCCCGTCATATAAACAAGATTCTCTTCTCTATTCCATGTGATTTCAAGTTCTCCACCCAGAAGTTTTACCGTAACCGTATTGTCAGTCAGTCCGTTTAAGATACATGCTACTACCGTAGCGCAAGTACCCGTTCCACATGCAAGCGTCTCACCTGTTCCACGCTCCCATACACGCATCTGCGCATGCGTCCTGTCAAGAACCTTCACAAATTCCGTATTCGTCCTATTTGGGAAACGCTCATGGTTCTCAAAATAAGGTCCAATCTGCTCTATCTCAAGATTGTCAACATCATCTATAAAAACTACCGCGTGTGGATTTCCCATTGACACGCATGTCATTTTATATTTCCTGCCCTTTACGATAATGTTCTCTCCAACAACAGTGTCTTTATTTCCGTCTACTATCACCGGAATCCTGTCGGCGTTTAATTCAGGCGCGCCCATATTTACTCTGACGATATCAACTTTGTCGTCTTTAAGGAAAAGTTCAAGATATTTGATTTGACCGCAGCTAATAATGCTAATGTTAGTCTTATCTGTCAAGCCTTTATCATACACATACTTTGCTACGCAGCGGATTCCATTTCCACACATCTCCGCCCTGCTGCCGTCGGCATTATACATTTCCATCTCAAAATCCGCTTCTTCTGAGGGATTTATAAAAATCACCCCGTCTCCGCCGATGCCAAAATGTCTGTCACTGAGTTTGCGCACAAGCTCTGGTTTGTTTTCCTGCGATACTTCTTCCGTAAATCCATTTATATATATATAGTCGTTGCCACAGCCGTGCATTTTCGTAAACTGCATATAAATAACCCTGCCCTTTCGCAACTTGCGGCTTTTTAAGCCTGCTTACTTATTTACCATTATATGCCATTAGTATTGATTTTACAAGGTTTTGTTTGTAACGATTTGGCTCTTAGGTGCATACGACATACATAGTTCTATGCACCTGTGACTGAACGCTTACTTATGCTTCGAAGCCGCCACATACATAGGCGCAAAGAATACAACAAAAAACAACGACATAGCAGCAAAGACAAATCCGTTTGCTATATCGGGTAGAAGCTTGCCCCATATAAAATAAAGTATAGGGAAAACTACCGCCGAAATGAGCATTCCTTTAACTGCCGCGCTCTTAATATAACGCCAGTTGCGGTTATTGAAATGTATCCCCGGCATGTTCATACGGAAAAGTTTATCGCTGTATGTATCTATTTCGTAATTATCATAGTATTCCGGCAGTATGTCTTTTGCAAAAAAGCAGAAATAGGCTGAAAAAATGAAAAACAGCGGTTCATAGGTGGCAAGATTCAAGCTTATATCTTCTATATTGTATCCGCAAAACAGCAGTCCGCATATCTCTGCTATCACTATAATCAGACATATTACATACCATGTTTTTTCTTTCCTTCGCCTCTTAAGGCGTTCTGACTGCGGTTCCTCCGTGTATGTGATAGCCTTATGTATCAGCTCGTCCACCTTATCAGAAGCCATTACCGCTTGTTCCATACGGCGACATTCCAAAAGTTCTGCCACAGTAACGCCCAAAGCTTCCGAGAGTGGAATAAGCAATGTGATGTCCGGCATACTCAAGCCTCGCTCCCATTTGCTCACAGCTTTATCCGACACATAGACCTTTTGTGCTAATTCCTTCTGCGTCATTCCTTGTTCTTTACGAAGCCCCGCTACAAAGACTCCAAATTTTTCCTTGTCAATCTCATACATAAAAATCCTTCCCCTTTCAAGCAAAATAATCAAAACGCTTAATCTTTTCATGCGCAAGCCGTTATGTCTTTTATACTATTTTGCAAGTCAGGGCGCAATCGACTGACGGTAGAATTTGTAACTGTTCAGCAAGTCTGCACATTTACCGGAATTTTATGTTTTCATCATGGCAAGAATCATCTGCGCGGTTTCCACCATGTTAGTTCCGCTGTCCATACTGCATTTCTGGATATAGCGGTGCGCCTCCTCCTCTGTCATGTTATTACGAATCATCAACAGTTCTTTAGCTTCTTTAATCAATGCGGTATCTTTTTCGCTGCGTACTTTAGGCTGCTGTCTTGCTTTTTTACGTCTTCTTTGTATCGCCTGACACATCATGGAGACTGTATCTAGCAATTCATGGACTTTAATAGGCATGGTGAGACAGACTATATTATTGTCAAGGCATTCGTTCATAACATTGCTCGATGCCATAAGAAGCATGTCGAATCCTTCCGGAAGGCATTCGTGCAATTCTGAATACATCATATCCGTCAATTTGTAGCCGCATACAATAATTCCGTCATTCAATTCATCAGTCTGACTTAACGCCTGCGCTCCTGTTGTGCACACTGCTGTTACAAAAAATCCGTTTTTCATCAGTATGCTGCGAATCCCTTTTGCTTCTTCCAGTTTGGGCAAGGCTATAATTATGTTGACCACACATCTGCCCCCTTACGCCAAAGATTTACCTATCAAATATCAGAACTTGTTCAGATATTCGTCAATCTCCCACTCACTCACCTGTGAGCGATAACGATGCCATTCCTCCTTTTTGGCAGATATATATTTTTGAAAAGTATGCTCTCCAAGCACGTCCTTGATAAGTTCGTCTTTTTCCGTCTCATATAGCGCCTCAATCAACGTTCCCGGTATCTCGTCTATACCATATTTTGCCTTCTGCTCGCTACTCATCTCAAAAATATTACAATCTACGCTTTCCGGCGGCATAATCTTATTCACTATGCCGTCCAAACCCGCCTTTAAACATACCGCCAGCGCAAGATAAGGATTTGCCGCAGGATCCGGACAGCGCAGCTCTATGCGTGTTCCTTTTCCGTGGCTGGCGGGAATCCTGATAAGCGGACTTCTGTTAGTAGTGCTCCATGCAATATATACAGGGGCTTCAAAACCCGGCACAAGCCGCTTATAAGAATTAATAAGCGGATTCGTAATCGCCGTCATTCCCTTCATATGCTTCATAATTCCACCGATAAAATAATACGCTTCCTTACTGAGTCCATACCTATCGTTTTCATCGACAAAAATATTTTTTCCGTCCTTAGACAACGACATATTTATGTGCATACCTGAACCGTTTACTCCATATTTGGGCTTCGGCATAAAAGTTGCGTGTAATCCGTGCCGCTTGGCGATAGTCTTAACCGCCAGCTTAAATGTCATGATATTATCCGCTGTGGAAAGCGCTTCATCATAGTGAAAATCAATCTCATGCTGTGCCGGTGCCACCTCATGATGCGACGCTTCAACGACAAAGCCCATCTCCTCTAAAGTAAGCACCATATCGCGTCTGGCATTCTCACCGAAATCCACCGGACCTAAATCGAAATATCCTGCCTGCTCGTTAGTATTCGTGGTAGGCATTGCATTCTCATCGGTATTAAACAGGAAAAACTCGCACTCCGGTCCCACATCAAAGCCATAGCCTAATTTCTCAGCTTCCTTAATGGCGCGCTTCAAAATATAACGCGGATCTCCCTCAAACGGTTCTCCATTAGGTCTGTATACATCACAAATCAGTCTTGCCACTTTGCCCTGCTGCGGTCTCCACGGAAAAATGACAAATGTGTCAAAATCCGGATATAAGTACATGTCGGATTCCTCAATCCTTGCAAATCCTTCTATCGACGAACCATCAAACATGCACTCATTATTCAACGCTCTCTCCAACTGACTTACCGTAACCGCGACATTTTTCAGATTTCCGAAAATATCCGTAAATTGAAGGCGGATAAATTCCACATCTTCCTCCTGAACCAGCCTTATAATGTCCTGCTTCGTATAATTCTTTCCCATTTCTTCCATTCCTCCTGATTTTATATATTTAGCAATTCAAAACTCTATTTTAATAACCAGAGTTTGTTCATTTTAAGCATGAGCAAACTCGTCACTTTGTATAATAAAAAACGCCCCTAATCTTCCTACAACAAAAATAATGCTAATAAGCACTTCCATTGTATTGGATAAGAACGCCTTTGTTCTGTATCAGAATATCATTTTATGCACATATCTGTCAAGACGGCGGTATATGTAAATTCATTCTTATAACATTCATTTATATTATTCTCTAAAATATACTTTATTTTTTGTTTTTCCAGTGCCTTTAAGAATATCCAGTTTTTCAGCTTTCAATAGTAAACGGCTTGCCGTCTTTATCCCAACTTCCAATAATTTTGCTGCGACAGAACTATTTATTTCTTTATTTGTTTCCAAATAGAGCAAAATAATCTGCATTCTCGCTCTTTCCAATTCGGACATTGATTCGGACATTGATTCGGACATTGATTCGGACATTTTCTCCTCTCTTTCAAATCCGTCTCTTATGCGAATAATTGTATTCAAATAAGTTCTTTCTTCGTCCATATCAAACTCAGGCTCTGGTGAACCATTTTGTTTCAATTCTCTTAATATTTTAGGAATACCTGTCCCCTTTTTTTCAGATAAATCAATCTCCTTAAAAAATTCTCCAATTCTTCTGTTACGATATTTTCTTCCTTTAGTCTTGCCTAATGCAAAATGCTCAAGATTAATCCATTTAGCAAGTCCGGGATAATTCAATATCTGAATGCTATCTACATATATACGGATTTCCACTGGTTCCGGTTCACGATAGGACTTATGAAATACTGCATTTACCAATGCTTCTTCCAATGCATTATATGGATAATTAAAATATCGCTCTACTTCCGCCTGACCTTGTACTTTTACAACTTTTTGCTCAATCACTGTTGTCTTTATATAATCCAAAGCATCCTGAACTTGTTTCCATATTGGTCCTATGAATGTTTTTTCTGTAAAATCATCCGATGCCTCAGCTTCTTTTGAATGAAACCTAATCAGTTCAATATATGCCCCCGGAATCAATTTCTCTGGATATTCCGCAAACATCAATACACCAATATTTCTGATATCCAATTCTGTATCTGTCTCATTTGCAACTTCCTGTGCAAGCAACAATTCCTCTAATGAACTGCTATTAAGTTCCAGCATCAAACTACTATTGCTCTTCCTGATAAAATCTTCAAGATAACCTCTCCTGATATTATCAATTTTTGCTTTTCTGTTTACACGATCATCAAATGGAACAGAATTAAATTTATCAAACAATTCAGATATTTCATCTTGCTTTGCATCCGTAGTTAATGATGCCGGTCTAATCCAATATTTTAAACTTTTGTCCACTTTTTCACCATTTTCAGCATATACCGATTTAGGTGCTTGATAAGGACCACTATCACCTGCTGAACACCACAAATATATCAAGTAAGTTCCTTCATTCATATAATCAACCACTTCTATTCTTGGAATATACCGTGGAATAATTTGATTGCAATACTGAAATATTTCCTGTTGAATAGAGTCCAACTCCGCTTTCGGAACACCTTTTAACGGAAATACCGGCATACCATTTTTCTCTTTTACTCCTATGACGATGTACCCACCATTAGTATTATCATAGTCATTGGCAAAAGCACAAATAGAATGGATAATATCATTGGGATTCCATCCTGTTTTATACTCTACGCGGTCATGTTCAACAACACGCCCTTCTAACAAAGTTTCTATTTTTAATGGTATCATTCAAGCGCCTCGCTTTCTGTTACGAATTATTCACAGTAATCTAATAATACATTATAAAATCTATTTTTAATTATAGCACTTATCGGACAACTAAGTTATTAAATCTTCATTATAACAAAAAGATTTTTTCATTCATATAAAGATTTATCATTCTCATGCAATCAGCCATATTAAATGGCATTTTTGTGCTTTCACACTTTTGTCATCAATCAGTCATAATCTTTTCATCAGGCACATAAACTGATAAAAAGATTTTCTATGAGGATATTTTATGAGTTCCAAAACCAAAATTGTTGTACTTCATCTAAAAGAATTGATATATACCGGAATCTTTGCCGTGCTCGGTATCCTTTTAATTATTTTGCTCATTATTATGTTTCTGCCTAAAAATGCTCAAAATAAAAATAAAGCCGTCACGACTATGACTCAGACTACTGCAAATACCTATGTCCCCGGCGTATATACAACTTCATTGATTCTGAACGACAACGTGGTGGAAATAGAAGTTACCGTTGATGAGAAAAACATCAACTCCATACGGCTCGTAAATCTTGATGAAGCAGTTACGACGATGTATCCTCTGATTCAGCCTTCGTTTGAAAGCCTTGCAAGTCAAATCATCGTCAACCAGAGTCTTGATGGCATTACATACCCTGATGACAGCAAGTATACCTCAATGATTCTGTTAAATGCAATAAGCGCATCATTGGAAAAAGCAATCGATCCGGAAGATGCAGTTCAGTTGGACTTAAATGAGTCTGGGAAACAACATTAAAGTTCATCAACCTGACGCAGCCACAACTCGCCGCAGGCGTCTGAGGGCATACGCCAATCGCCCCTCGGAGAGAGCGCAACGCTTCCAACCTTAGGTCCGTCCGGCAGACATGAGCGCTTGAACTGCTGCGTAAAAAATCTGCGGTAAAAAGTTTTAAGCCATTTTAAGATTTCTTTATCTTCATACTGACCGGCGAAGGATATTCCGGCAATACGGTATATTTTCGCCGGTTCAAAGCCGAACCTCATCATATAGTAGAGGAAAAAATCATGCAGCTCATAAGGACCGACTATATCCTCAGTCTTTTGTGAAATAACTCCATTTTCCGCGGGAAGCAGTTCAGGACTGACAGGCGTGTCAAGTATATCCTCAAGTATTTTCGCCATTGTCTCATTAGTACAAGTATCGGCATAGTATTGCACTAAATGGCGTACCAGAGTCTTAGGGACGCCGCTGTTGACACCATACATGGACATATGATCTCCGTTATAGGTCGCCCAACCCAGCGCCAGCTCGGACATATCTCCGGTTCCTATCACAAGCGCGCCCGTTTGATTTGCCATATCCATTAAAACCTGTGTGCGCTCTCTTGCCTGCGCATTCTCATAAGTTACGTCTCTTTTATCTTCATCTTGTCCAATATCGTGAAGATGAACATTAACCGCTTCTTTTATATCTATCTTTCTTAAATCCGTTCCCAGCTCTTTTGCAAGTTTACACGCATTTTCATAGGTTCTGTCTGTCGTGCCAAAGCATGGCATTGTTACGGAGATAATATTTTTTCTGTCTATTCCGAGCATATCAAAAGTGCGTGCGGTAACAAGCAGCGCAAGAGTGGAGTCCAAACCGCCTGAAATACCGACTACCGCCGTCTCCACGCCTGTATGTTCATAGCGTTTTTTCAGTCCGTATGACTGAATAGAGAGAATTTCATCACACCTTTTCTCCCTCTCTTCTTTCGTAGACGGTACAAACGGTGTCCGGCTGAAAGTACGCTCTAGCTTCGTTTCTTCTTTATCCAGATGAAAAGTGATTATTCTGTAATTCTGCCTCTCCCCCGTCGGATAAGACGTCATTCTGCGTCTTTCATGGGCAATTCTGTGGATATCGATATCGGCGTATATTATTCCTGTACTGAAATGTTTAGATTCCGCCAGTATAGAGCCGTTCTCAACAATCATATTGTGTCCGCCATATACCAAATCCTGCGTAGATTCCCCTTCACCTGCAGAAGCATAAATATATCCTACGATATTTTTGGCGCTTGCCGATTTAACTAACATCTCACGGTAACTGTCTTTACCTACTATTTCATTGGAAGCCGACAGATTTACAAGCACGCTTGCGCCCGCCATTGCATGATGTGTCCCCGGCGAATCAGGAGCCCAGATATCCTCGCAGATTTCACACGCTGCTGTAAGCTCTTCCATACAATCCGCCTGCAACAAAATATTTGTGCCAAAAGGTATATCAACATCATCAAACCTATAACTTTCGGGAATGCCATTCCCTATTGTAAAGTACCGGCTCTCATAAAATTCCGCATATGAAGGAATATAGCTTTTGGGGATAAAAGCTAAAATTTCGCCATTCTGAATGACTGCCGCCACATTGTAGAGTTTATTATTCTTTTCCATAGGCAGACCGACAAAAACCAGCACGTCATTACCTGCCGACTCACCCGCTATTACGCCAAGCTGCTCTTTTGCCCCGCGCAGCAATAATTCCTGAAGAAATAAATCTCCGCATGAATATCCGGTAATACACAGCTCCGGAAAAACGATAATCTTCGCGCCTTTCTCCGCCGCCTCTTCCATACATGAACAAATCTGCTGCCTATTATAAACCGGCTCCGCCACCTTTATCTTAGGCGTAACCGCCGCTACCTTCACAAAGCCATGCTCCATACTGCCAGTCCGCTCCTTTTTAATAATTATGATATCTTTTTATGCTGTTCTCTCGCTATAACGTAAATTCTCTCGCTTTCTGTCGTCACTTCTTTATGCGTGTCCGCGTCCAGCGCGTCAACAAACTCCATGCCCGATTTTTCAACCAACGCCTTCATTTGCTTAAGCGTATATCCGCGCTGGTAATGAGTCTCGCTAAATTTCTTAAAACAGTTATCCTTATCATTCTTGACAAAAAAAGTCAAATCATACTCATTAATTTCCTCTTCCTGATGGTAATAGTTCTCCCATATAAAACTACAATTCTCACGATTTTCGGCTATTGTGGCGTCTCCAATCACAACTTCATATTTATAAACCGTATTAAAATCAAAAATAAACAGCCCTCTTGGATACAAATAGTTATCCACTAAACGAAAGACTGCAAGCAGCTCATTTTCATCAAGAATATAGTTTATGGAATCGCATACGCTTATGACGGCTCCGACAGTGCCATACAACTCAAACTCACGCATGTCCTGTTGCAAATACAGAATATCGTATCCGGAACGCTGCTTTTTCTCCATAGCAATTTGGAGCATTTCCTGAGAATTGTCGATACCAATCATATCATAGCCCTTCGCCGCTAGAAGTTCAGTCAGAGCCCCCGTTCCACAGCCTAAGTCCAGAATAGTGTTTCGCTCCTGCTTAAGCGCGCCGCTTGCTGCACTGTCTTGTGTATTATCTACACCATACTTCTGCAATAAACTGACAATAAACTCGCACCATTCCCCATATGGCGTCTCGTCCATAAAAATATCATAAACTTCGGCAAAATCAGTATATGCGTCCATTTTCACATTCCCTTCGTATGTGTGAAATCTCATAAATAATTGCGAAATTTATCATTTCACAACGTAACTTAACCAAAAAGTCAGGCAGCCGCCTGACCTTTTATTAAATACATTTATACTATCCTAATATAGCCCCAAGTAATCCATAGGAAACAACCGACATAATAATAGTCGCTATCGCAATTCCCAACAGCTCAGCAATAATCGCCTTCTTAAAATCAATCTCAAGAAGCGCCGCAATCAACGAACCCGTCCATGCACCCGTGCCCGGCAGCGGAATACCGACAAACAATACAAGCCCCCAGAACTCATATTTTTTAATTGAATCGCTCTTTCCCATTGCCCTTGATTCCAGCTTTTCAATAATGCCTTTAAATATTTTAACCTTTTTCAATATCTTAAATATCTTCTTGATAAAAAGCAGAATAAACGGAATGGGAATAATATTCCCAATAATACATATCGGAGCCGCCAATGTTATCGGCACATCTATCAATGAAGCGACAAGCAGACCGCCCCTAAGCTCCAAAATCGGCACCATTGAGATAAAAAATATAACAAATTCCTTTGATACATATCGTCCTAACGTCTCGGCAAACCAAACCGCTAAACTATCCATATAATAACCGTGTCCTTTCTTAACCTACAAATGTATTTTTATAATATTTCCTTAAGCGCCGCAAATAAAGCGTCCATCTGCTCATCTGTGCCGATGGTTATCCTTAGATAGTTTGCAATCCGCCCCTTATTCCAATATCTGACATATATGTCATGTTTTTTGAGTTTATCAAAAATCTCCTGCGCAGCAACACGCTCATGCGATGCAAATATAAAATTAGCATATGACTTAGGAAAAGTAAAGCCCAGCGCACGCAGTTCTTTCTCTGTTCTTTCCCTTGTAGCTATGATTTTATTACAGATTTCTTTAAAATATGCGTCGTCCTTTACTGCCGCTTCGCCTATTGCAAGCGCCATGCGGTTCATAGTATAAGAATTGACGGAATACTTGACGTCATTCATATATTTAATTAATTTCTCATTACCGATAGCATACCCTATTCTTGCTCCCGCCATAGCCCTTGATTTAGAAAAAGTCTGCACAATCAAAAGGTTATCATACTTTGGAAGCAGGTCAATACAGCTTATTCCGCCGAAATCTATATAAGCCTCGTCGATAATAACCACAACGTCACGATTAGCTCTTATAATTTCCTCGATATCTCCAATGCTCATAAGAATGCCTGTAGGCGCATTCGGGTTAGGAAAAATAACGCCGCCGTTTTCAGTAAAATAATCTTCCTTACGAATACATAAATTCTCATCTAAAGGCTTTACCTCATACGGTATCTTATATATATCCGCCCATACATCATAAAAAGAATATGTAATATCGGGGAAAAATATCGGCTTCGTCGAATTAAAAAAAGTCAAAAAAGCCATCGATAATACATCGTCCGAACCCACGCCGACAAAAATCTGTTCTTTCTTGACATGATAATACTCCGCCAGTGTAAAATTAAGCGAAGTTTTCTCAGGAAATTCCGGATACAGACGCAAATCCTGATATGCCATCTCCTGCAGTTTTTTCTCTACCATAGGCGCAGGCGGATACGGACATTCATTAGTGTTCAGCTTTATTATACCGCTTTTAACCGGCTGCTCACCCGGCACATAGGGCACTACTTTTCTGACATTCTCTTCCCACTTCATTTGTTTACTCATCTTATACCCATGCACCTTTCAACCTTTCCACTCCGATGCAAGCCTTTCATATTCTTCTGCCTGCTCACTATTTCCCATAATCCTGTAACACTCGGCAAGTCTTTTTAAGGGAATATCGCCGCCACAGTGTATATTAAGAATGCTTTCTGTCTCATACGCTCCATTATAATACCAAATGACAGCTTCATCAAGCTCCTGATTATCCATAAAATACTGCCCTAATTCGCAGCATATCTCCGCACAGCCCTCACAGGCAACAACTTTAAGCGCATATTTAAAAAACTTCGCCGTATCTTTTCTAATTCTTGCCGCATGCGCCACCACGCACGCCGCTTCCTTAATTTCGTCCCCTGAACGCTCCGTATCCAGACACGAAGCCTCAAAAAAAGCCTCTGCCGCCAGAAAATCCTTATCATCTCCCGACACAAAAAGCTCTTTTGCATAAATATTATGGAGCCTCTTGGACAAGCGTTCTCCCGAAGATGCCAGCCGTACAAATGAAGCTAAGTCACGGTCTTTGTGATTAGTCTCCGGCATATGCGTTATAGTGACGTCACTGTCATAAATCACCGGTGTCAGAATTACCTGTTCATGAATAGGCTCCGCCCATGTAAACGTCCTCAGCCGTTTAAACAGCTTAGGACGCAGTTCTTTATCATAATTATATATGGTTCCGAACGAGAGCTGATTGGCATAATACATCTGTACAATATCAATCTGCGGCAGCAACATTTCTTTCAGCTTCTTAAACGCCGCCCTGTTCTCTTCGTCCAGAACCTCGTCTGCATCTGCAGAATAAATATATTCCATTTCTGCCTTAGAAAATGCAAAATTTCTTGCTGCGGAAAAATCATTTACCCACTCAAAATTATAAAGCTTATCCGTATACCGCGCGGCTATTTCCTTCGTCCTATCGGTAGAGCCGGTATCTACGATAATGATTTCGTCCATAATGTCTGCCACGCTGTCCAGGCATCTTGCAAGCAGCTTTTCTTCATTTTTCACAATCATGCACAAACTTATTGTAATCATACATTCCCCTATTGCAGAGATTAATTGGCAAAATTTTTCTGCATCATGGCATACGCCTTGTCGCGAATTCCTTCATCAAAAAATCCCATTGCCTGATCCGGCAGCTCGCTGCCCTCCGTACCAAGCGCTGCCCTATCCCGATAATAAAATCCTATACAGTGAAGGGTAAAACGATATGTAGTTTTCATCTTTGCCCCGCTCTGAGTCGTCGTATGTGATTCTTCGCGGGTTTCTATATGCTCAATATCAGCCAAACGTACCAGATTAACCAATGGGCTGCCGCCACGCATATAAGCGTAATTCTCTGTTACGATTACGCTTGCCGGAGTATGATTCGACTTAGGACCTACCATTTCAAAATCCAGTTGTGATTCCGGTTTGCCTGCTGCTTCCAGCATTTCTCTGCCAAGCTGTTCCTTTTGCGCATCATTTAGCTTCAGGAATTTAACGCCTTGATTAATGCCTTTAACCATGCGTCCTCCGCTAAGTCCCGATGATAAAATCAGAATATAGCATCCTATTATAAGTACGCCAAAAATAAATCCGGTTGCAAACATTTCAACCGCTTCAATAATCGGGCTGCCATTTACTAATGCCATGCCGCCGAATACCACTCCCAATATAATTGCGGTCAACGGCAATACAAGCGTCTGTGTCTTTTTAAGCGTCTTCTTGCGGTATGCGCCCATCCAATCTTTTTCCTGTTGCAGCCATTTTTCATAACTTGTTCCCATCTTGTGTCCTCTCCTTTTTGTCTTGTTTTATCTATACAGAAACGTCTACGCTCGCTCCTTCAACCTGTACCGGAACTTCCGAAGTCTCCACAGGCATATCTACGCCCCCAAGCTCCAAAGAAACGCTGCCCGAATTACCTGAATCCGCCGATGCCGCCGAGCTGCTCTGACCACTCATAGCTGCCTGCTTTTCTTTCGCCATCTGCTCAAACAAAGCCTTAAGATACTTCATATCGGCTTCAATAATCTCACGAAGTTCGTCGTTTCTATGCCGCTTTTTCAAGCGTTCAACGTCCTCTTTGTCCATATGCGTATGTGCGGCGCCAATAAGTCCGTCCGCAAGCTCTTTTAAGGCATCGCTCATGGTTTCCTCCACAGTCTCTTCCATTGTTTCTTCCATAAGCTCTTTTAGTTCCTGCTCTAATTTGCGCAGTTTTTCTTCATTAGCCCTAGCTTCCTGCTCTCTTGCCGCTTCTTCATTCTCGGAAACCGATTCTTCTTTCTCATTCACGGCGTCTTCATTATAAGCGCCGGTCCGCTTGGCCCGCTCTTCTTCGTCTATGTGTTTCTTTCTCTTTTTGGCTATACGCACCATTTTTTCAGCATGAATAATTGCATTTTTCAATTCTGTATCATCATATTCGCTACTTCTTAACTTCCTTTTCAATGACGCAACCATTCTGCGCGCCCTGCCAACTGTCTGCTGGGCGCTGTCCGGCGTTTTTGACTGCAGAATTTGATTGGAAATTTTTTTATAATTATACGGAAGGCGTTTCTTCCTCTGCATATATTTATTTTTAGGTTTCGTAATCGTAATTGTCCCCGCCGTAGTTCCGTCAGGATATTTATAAATCTTTCTTATTGTCGTATTATTACTCGTGCCTACCATCATGCCCATACGCTCATCCTCCTTGATGTTTTAAGCTCTGCCACGGCAATTCCCTTTACCGCATACTTTATATTGTTATCGGCAGATTTTGGTAGGAAGTTTATATATTTTTGCAGATGAGTCAATTCTTTATCTGCCGTCCCTCATGGTTTAAATGGTAATTATCCTTATAAATCAACTGCGAAATCGGTACAAGCTCATATCCCTGCTCTTGTAAAGAATTAATCAACGTTTCCAACGCCTGCGCCGTATATTTTGCGCCGTTATGACAAAGAATAATGCTGCCGTTTCCGAGGTTCTTATGCTTCGTCACTGTTTCAATAATAGAGTCCACGCCATAGTCTTTCCAATCGAGAGAATCCACGTCCCACTGAATAGGATAATAGCCACATTTCTTCGCTACATTTATGACGTCATTGTCATAATCTCCATACGGTGGACGGAACAAAAACATCTCGTATCCTGTCAGCTCTAGCACCTTATTATGTACCTGCATCAGTTCGTCTTCGCATTCACTGTTAGAGAGCTGAGACATATTTTTGTGGTTCTCGCTGTGGTTTCCCAAGTCGTGCCCGTCTGCGAGAATCGCTTTAACGTCGTCCGGGTAGGATTCCACCCACCCAGATTGGCATATCGTAAACACTTTGTCCGCCTTTTCTGTTGCCTTTATCATAATCTATTGACAGAAAATCCAAACCCTTTAAAAAGTCAAGATATACGTCTAGTCTCTTTTCATAAACTTTAATTTGTTCAATATGGGAACACATCAGCGGAACTTCTATTCCTTTTTCTGTTTTATTTTCAAACAACGCCTTTACCTGATTCAGCCGTTCAAGCAACTCGCCGTTTTCTTCTTTCTTCTCCTGCACCCTGATTTCCTTTTCACTTAATGCCGCCATCTGCTCGGAAATATCATTCACTTTTGAAGAATAATCGGTTTTTGTGATTGTTCCGTCTAATAACAAATCCATAAGAGTATCTTTTCTTTTATTCAATTTTTCCTTTTGTGCTTGTATATCTTCTACATTTTCACCACTATAAGAATCAGTCAATCCTGCATAAATCTTTCTAATTGCCTTACTCAATACTTCTTCTTTCTTTTCCTTTGCAATTAACTGATTACCCAAATGCTCTATCACAGATAATATTTCATCTTCCTTTAAATTGAGCGACACACATTTCATTCCTGTTTTTTCCCTAACTTTTCCTGAACGTGCGCCCTCACTGCAATACCAGTAAATACCTTGCGTCCTTTTGTTTCTCCAATATTTAGACTCGCACTCGCCGCATATGATTTTAGAAGATAGCAATGTATTGCCTTTATTAATCCCTACATTATGCGTCCTGTCTACTGTTTTTCTACTGTTTATCTGCGCATTGGCTTTTTCCCACAAATCATCACTGACAATACGGGGCACAATCCCTTCTCTGTATATCCACTCGCTCTCAGGATTTTTGATAATCTTCTTGGTCTCAAAATCAAAATGCTCCTTATTCATTACTGCAATTCCTTTGTAAAGCGGATTTTTCACAATTTCACGGATTGTATTTTCTGATAAGGTTTTACCATTTCTATTCCTGATACCGTCGTCATGTAAGATTCTTGCAACTACGCGCCCACCCAAGCCGTCAGCAAACAGTTTATATATCCGCGTGACAAGTTTTGCCTCTTCTTCATCTATTAATATTTCACCATTGACATTTTTAAATCCCCATGTGCGATTAGTAATAATCGGCTTGCCCTTTTCCTGCCGCCGCCTTTTAGCTGCATTGCCTTTCTTACTCAAATCGCGGCTGTATTCTTCTGCCATCATTGCTTTAATGCCGTATATGAATTTATCATTCGGATTAAAAAATATATTCTCCAAATAGAAATATAACCTTTTCTGGTTCTGCGTAATTTCATGCAAAAATATGTACCAATCCATCGTGTTACGCTGTAAGCGCGACTGGTCTTTTACTACAATAATGTCAAACTTATCCTTTTTAATATCATCAAGCAGGCGTATATATTCATTTCTCTTCTTTGCCTGTGTGCCTGTAATCCCTTTATCTATATATCTGTCTACCAGAATCCAGCCTTTATCATGAATAACATCTATATTTTCTTCTATCTGCTTTTCGATTGCGTTTAGCTGCTCTTCTTCCTCTGTACTCACTCTCGCATAGAATACGGCTCGCAACTTCTTCTCTTCCATATATCCGCACTCCTTAACTGAATTTGTATAGAACCGTCTGGTATTCTTCCTCTGTAATTATACCATGAGTTCTCATAATATTCAACAAATACTTAATAACCATTTTTTCATCTTCCGGTGAAATATTTGATAGTTCTTCTTTCAAGCACAATTCCTCATTTTTGGAAGAATTACTATTAATATATTCAGGTATATATAATTTATCAATCGTAAAAGAAAGATATTGATTATAATTTCGCGTTTTAATCTGTGTAGCTGTATTAATAATATCAATTCCCTTCGTGTAGAAATTTATTATAAAAGGGTACTGCTGAAAATTGCGACAGTACCCCTGAAATTATATTAGTATTTAGTTTTTTATTATTGTTCAATATATTTGGAATATGGCCTGCCACTTTAAGCGAACCATATTCACATCGGCTTTGTTTTCAGTTGCATTGTTTCGCTACTTTTAAATTATCTTCTTCTGTTTCTTGCGTTTGAATTGACTGTGTTGCTTGTGTTTCCTACGATATTGCAGATATGAAGTTCATTCAACCGTCCCATCGGTTCTTTTACATAAACACTCTGCATTGGTCTTAATTCAATGTTGGGTATGCCGCACGGAACTGTTCTTTCTTGTCCTGTTTCGTCTGTGATTACATAACCGTTCTTTTCGATTCTTTTTATGACTGTTTTGTAGGTGCGGTCAACTTTACAGTTAGCAACCGCCCTATCAACCATGCCTTGTATGGATTTGAAGATTTCTTGTTTGAAGTTCATTTTTTAGATTTCCAACTCCTTTCAAATAGTACGTCAAACATGCTATCTTATAAATAAATGTATACCAATTAAAATAAGTCCAATAAATTCTACAAATATGCAGAAATCACAACAAGATATATTTTCAGTGAGCATTTCCATTAAATTAATCCTCCTTCATATTTGATATATTTTATACAATATGGTAAAATTTTCTTGACTATTGTAGAGGGGGGTAAATATTTATGGCATATATATTTCAAAATCAGCAATTTATAATCAACTGTCTTCTTAGTATATTGGGAATTATATTTACTATATACTTTTCAATTAAACGTAAATATAGACAGCTTGCATATACTTATAATACCATACATATTACTTCTACTAATGCCGATAATAATTTTATTAAAAAATTATCATATAACGAGCATCCTATAAATAATATTTATTACACAGATTTAATTATATGGTGTAAAGGCAAAATCGTAATTAATGATTCAGATGTTGCGCCAAAGTCACCACTCAATATTAATATTCCTGATAATATGAATATTCTTGATTATCATATTATTGCTCAAAATGAACTGGCAAATAATATTAAGTTACAAACAAATGATAATTGTATAAAAGTAACTTTTGATTATTTAAGTTATAAAAACGGTGTGGCAATACGAATCATTCATAGCGGAAACAGCAAAAACATGTCTGTTACATGTAAACTTAAAGATGGGAGAAGGACTTTATTTATTTGTAAACGTAAAGGATTTTTATATAAATTTTTAAACAATAAATTTGTCAAATATATATTATCAAGCAAAATAACAAGTTTCATTTTTATTATATTTACAGTATTTCTTTTCCCTAATGCATTTGTACAATCAGGTAATTATTCAGGAAATAACTTTTTTGATTTGCCTAGCACAAACATATTTATGAATTTAGATTCGTTGATAATTTTAATTTTGTGTTGCATATCATTTATACTTGCAATTCCACATGTTTATAATATTTTTAAAACAGAAGTACCAAACAATCTGCTTAACAATACATCTTGCGAAAAATAATTATCTTCATGGCTGCACCCGTTTTTCAGAGTACAGCCATATTATCATAATATACTTCTCTAAAATTATCTGATTCTGCTTTGCTGGTCAACATAGTTATGGAATCCGTTGAATTGCTTATCTAATTCTTTACCTAAAATATTTCCAAGACGCTCTGCAACTTGCTGTTCAGTAACTCCGGGACATGTAACATTGATGTTATTCACTATAGGTTGTTGTACATTCCTATTATTAGCAATATTATTGATAACTGTATTATTCGTTATCTCCTTTGTCCATTGTTCCATCTGCTTTTGACCTGCAAACACGGCATTAGAAATAATTTCTTCCTCGCCGCTAAGAATCTTTTGTACTAATGGCTCAAGGGCTTTCATTAGGTCATAGCCTTTATCGCCTTGCTGGAGTGGACGTAAAATATGTCCATCAGGTGTAAGAATCTTACCACCGCCAACAGTTCCATCAGCATATGCCTTTCCGCGTCCAGATATACGTCCATTCTTTAAGAGTTCTTCCGTCTGTTTATGATTGAAAATGATATCACCCTTATGAATGTTCGTCATTTCAGCCCCATTATCACCAACAGTAAAGAATTTACCGTCACGGACAATGAGTTCCCTTCCAACCTCGCCTACTAAAGCATTATACTCATTAGACTGTACAGCCCAGTTGCCTTGTACATTCGCAGTCCCTTCCACATGTGCGCTTCCTTCAACACGCGCTTTGCCGCCGCCACCATGAGAAGCACCATTACTAAATTCACCAGTAATAGCACTTGCAGAACCATTACCAACCACATTTAAAGTCACTGTAAATTCCTTGCCGTCTAAATCTTCAAGCGTAGACTTTATTGAAGTGACCTTTTCATCAGCTTCACCCAGCGGAACATTTAATTCTTCCCATGCAACAGTCTGCGCAGGAATACCGCTTTCTTCGTCTAATGCCGCCTCTGTCTGTTCTATCAGTGAAGACATTAAGCTTTATGTTTATAGCATTAAATTGTCTGTTTAATATTGAAAATGTTTCCTCAACTGTTATCGCGTTCCCTGTAATAATCATAATAATTTTACCTCCATCTAATCATTTATTTTAAATACACCGCTTCATACACTCTCATAATCTTTTGCTGACCTTCTTCATAACTTTTACAAGTTGCAATAATTTCCTGAACTTCTTTTCTATATAGAAGACCGAAATCTCTAGCCAGTGTTTTCAAGTCTTTCTTTTCCTGCTTATTTATAGTTTTCTTAATCAGCTCTTTTGATATTTCTGCCGAAGATATTCCACTCTCCATTATTCATTTTCCTCCACTTTCACCAGATTATAACCTATCACTCTTATTGATCTAGGTATATTTTCTTTCATATCAATTTTCCCTAAAATCTGTAACATCAAAAGATGATTGTATACACTCGCTGTAGATTTTAAACCAGTTCCATCACATATTTCTTTTATAGACGGAGAATAACCATTTTTCTTGATAAACTCCACAATGAAGTTATACACTCGTTCCCGTCCGTTTCCTCTGGCTGATTTATTTACACTTTCCATAGCTTATCACCTGTCCTTTAATCCATGTTCTTCATTCCATGTAGATTCAATATCATCCATAATGTCAATTAGATTCTGCTTCGCATCCTTTAACCAATAGAGCGAACCATTTAATTCACATGGCTTTCCAATCTCGAATTGATGAATAATGTGTTCCTCTAACTGTTTTCGTCCTACTTCTACGCCCAACTTGAAAAATTCATTGTTTGTCAAATCCACATTGTTACCCATTCTGTTATCCTCCATCTGTCTGTTTTATTGTTTAGAATCTCTTACTGTTTCCGTTCTCTTTCTATATATAATAAATTTCTACCCGATTACTCCAAAAAAATTAAAATTTATTTATTTTCTTTCTTTTTCATAATTCCTACATATTTGTAAAATGTACTCACCGCTATACCCTGCAATTTAGCAAACTGGACAACTGAAATACTTCCATATTCTCCGGATTGAAATTTACTATATTCCTTAATAAATTCTTTCGGTACTCCTGTAGCTGGTCTGCCTAGCTTTTTACCTTTTGCCTTTGCTACGTCTAAACCCTGCATAACTCTATCATGCATCTTTTCTTTTTCCTGCTGTGCTATATGTGCTTTTAATGTAACAAAAATATCAATTATCATCTTTGATAAGCTATCATTATTCATTTTTTCCCAATCATTCAGGAATGGAACATCTAAAGCAACTACCCTGATTCCTTTTGCTTGTAAATCCTTAATCTCTACAATCACATCATCTGCATTTCTACCTAATCGGTCTACATCAGATATAACCAATATGTCACCAGTTCTAAGCTGTTTCTTCATATTGTGATAGTTTGGTCTGTTATCCGCTTTTGTTCCTCCGGTAATAACATCAGACACAAATTCATCAATGTTAAATCCATTGTTCACAGAATATTCAATGATGGTCTGTTGCTGCCTGTCTGTTCTTTGATGATTAGTCGATATCCTCATATATGCAAAAATCTTGTTTTCCATCCATAATCCTCCACAAAATCCATATCCATTTTCATATATGACTTTCTTAGCATATCTATATTGAAATACTTTTTATTATCCCCTACATAAAATCGAATATTTTTATATAAGGTCAATACAAGAAAATTCCTTGCATTTTCCACTGTTTCAACCTACTATTTATATATAATAAAATCATGCTGATTTTTCCAAACATCACGCAAAAAATTTTTTAAGTAGGAGATGATAACGATAGATATAGAACTTAAAGACCGTAACCAGACAAAAGAATTTTTCCACAAGCTACATAGTAAACTGGAAGATATACTATTCTCCATCATTCAAAAGATACCAGAAAAATTTATTCCCCACTGTCTCATGAATCGGCTTGAAAAGTATTTAGACAAGCGGATCAGCGAATTAAAACAAGAATCCATTAAAATGACTTGGAAGAATATGTATTTACAATCCGCTGTTGATAATATCCATTCCAGGCAGCAGGACACAAAAGAAGCACTTTCAGATGATTAAGTTCATCCGTTGGTGCTTCTCTTAATTTAACATTTCTATTTTTCGACTAAACAAGTTAGACTAATTTCCAAAATGTTAAGTTTTCAGTATGCTATGCTTTCTGCAATCTTCCAGCCTCAATCTCTTTCAGAAATGCCCTTCCACGCTCATTATAGTAATTACGTCTTTCCTGTGGTGGCATATCTTTAGTCATTTCATAGTTATACTCACGCAATTTATGAATATCTTCAATCGTGAAATTAGGACTTAAAATAGGTTTTTCCATAATCATCCTTTTTGCAACTTCCGCTCTTCCATTTCCTTTAAAAAGGCTCTTCCACCTTCATTATAGAAATTAATCTTTTCCTGCGTAGTCATATTCTTAGTAAGTTCATAATGGTATTCCCTGATTTTATGAATATCCTCAATGGTAAAATCCGGACTAATAACCAATGCTTCCATAGTCATTCCTCACTTTCTAACAATACAGAAGGATTCCATATCTCAATCATCTTATATCCTTCTAAGTTTGTAATCGCCCTTACGCCTCTGATCGTCTTCACATTAACAATATGCTTAAAATTCCACGATATAATACAATCACATTCATTTATAATGGCTGCCCCTATATGTTGGCAGTCATCAAAACTCTTTTGTGTCAATATACCCATATCAATAATCTTTTCTGCCATCGCCACAACACCGTCCGTAATATCCAATGTTGTGAACTGGATTTCATTTAAGCAGTCCATAAGTTGTGTTTTCTTCGGCTCAGAACATTTTTGTATCTCTCTTAATGTTACCGTAGACAAATACACATCATACTTGCCATCTTTGAACATTTCCCATAATTTTCTTGTGTCTGCCATCTTCTCAGGTACATCTTCCTGCAACAAATGACTGACAACCGATGTATCTAAATATACCTTCAATTTCCGCATATAGCATCACTCCTTAAATCCACTTACTATCATTTTACCCATTTATATTATAATGTATGTTTTACGTCTTTTCAATATTGATGAAAAATATCGTTGTGGACTGCCTAAATTCCAGACTGTCCACATTAATATATCATTACTTCAACTAAACTAATCCACATAAGCAAGCTATTTTATATATTGGATTCCGCAGCCGCTTGCGCTCTGCTTCTTTCCGCTTCTTATTCTCTAACCGTTCCATATAATACAATTGATTGTCCATTGCATTGTATTCCATCATCTGTAAAGGCGTAAGACTGTCATACATCGTTTTAATGTTCATATCTATTATCTGGTTTCCATCTGGTGTATCAATTATCCTAAAGCTAAACATACTATTTTCCGTCCTTTCCGCCATCTGCTTACTGATTAGGGATTTTCCCTAGTCAATCATTTCCGCTAATGCTTTCCTAATCCGCCTTATCTCCACATAATAAGTTGACCGCCGAATCTCCAATGACAGATAGATTTCTTTACTGCTATATCCGTCAAGTTTCATTTGTGCAATTTTCCGTTGTGTATCTGAAAGATTATTTAAAAATTCCGTCAATCGCTCCGCTTCCAACATTTCCGATTCAGGGGAATTTCCACTTATATCACCAATGCAATTATAAAGGTTTTCCGTTTCTGAATATTCCGCATCCAGACTAACAACCGTTTCCGATGGTTTCCGTTTCTTTGCGTTCTCCGTTCTGAAATGGTTTCCAATCTCCGACCTCATATATTGCTGACTGATAAAAGGAAATGCGTATTTTTTCCGCAAATCTTCCCTGCGGTTATATATCTGCACCGCCTTTAAATATCCAAACACGGCTATATCATAATAAGTTTCCACGTCATAACCGTATTGGTGCAAAAATCCATATATAAGATTATGGTTTTCCATCGCAAATTTCCGTTCTGCATCTGTCAATTTTTCCAATTTAAAATTATCCAATAATCTATATCCTGCCTTTCCAGTGTCGGGGAATTGCCACCGCTGACAACTCCCCTATGTAATTATTTAGCCATGAGCAAAACTCCACACATGCAGTATTTATGTGGATTTGCGAGGCATGGCAAACCTCTTTATCACTCATATTTATAGAAACAGTCAGCTCCAAATGGTATAATTAAGTTGTCAAAATCAATAACACCTGAAAGGAGCTGATTGTTATCTATCGTCAGGAAATTTTACAAGACATCCGTCTCTTCACTTCCCAGCCAGCCGCTAAGTTTTATGATTCCTTATTTTTAAATCTTGACCTCTCATTCGTCCAAGAGTATCCGCCTACCGGACGTAAAGGCTTTTCCAACCATGCTATGCTCTGTTCCTTTATTGTTATGAAATGCGAAGGCTTTTCCATGATATCTGACCTTGTTGATTATCTGAATAACAACCTTCTCATTGCACATTACTGCGGTTTTGATATTTCCAAACCGATTCCTTCCTACTGGACTTTTGACCGGTTCCTGATGGGCTTCGATAATTCCATCCTCTCTGACATTATGAAGTCACAGGTCCTTTCCCTTGCTGAAAAAGGTATTATTGATACTTCTTTTATAGGTCTGGATTCCACTCCCGTAGAAGCCAATACCTCTCAGAACAACCCAAAATCTTTTTTCAGCAATAAATTTAATCCTCAAAACCAGCCAAAAGCTGATAAAGACTGTAACCTTGGCGTACATACCGCTTCCAACCAGACAGATGAGAAAAATTATTCATTCTACTGGGGTTACAAAAACCATGTCCTTGTAGATTGTATCTCAGGACTTCCCATTTATGAAATAACCACAACCGCTGAAGTTGCTGATTCCACCGTTGCACTGGATATCCTTGCTGATACTCACCGTTTTCTTCCTGTTTCTGACTGTACCTTTCTTGCAGACAAGGGCTATGATGTCAAAAACATCTACAATCAGGTAAAACAGCTTTATCATGGTGAGTGCATCATCCCTTTGAATAAAAGAAACACACAAAATCCAAAGCTGCTTCCACAAGGAAATCCTGTCTGCGAAGCCGGGCTTGCCATGTGGAAAGATGGTAAGTTTTCCGACCGTGGTCGTACCCGTCAAAAATTTTGTTGTCCGTTAAAAAACTCCTCCGGCACGGACTGCCCCTGCCATCATAAGAACTTTTATAACGGAAAGAAGCATCGCGGCTGCACCAGATATATAACGATCCCTGACGACCTGCAGCTTCTTCTTGACCGTGGCAGTAAATATTTCAAGCGCACTTATGCCCTGCGTACAGAATGTGAACGTTACAATTCCAGATTCAAAGGTACGGGGCAGGAACGTATGTGGGTAAGGAACAAAAACTCTGTTACAAACCTAAATACCCTTGCCCACATCAGTCTGCTGGCTGTTGCCATTTCAGCCATCAATATGCCGGGAAGCCAGTCTTACAGAAAATTAAAATCCATAAAACGGACTGCCTGATGTTCCCAGCTTTTATAACATCCTTTCGTCGTAGGTTTTGGACTTACGTCAATTTTACTGTGCATTAAAATATCCTTTTCTTAGATAATGCAATCTGACTGCCAAATTTTAATTTTCGATTCATGTGTTTTTAATTATTATTAAAATCCGAACACCTCTTTGAATATCTGTCTGAATCCGTCAATATCCCTTTGCAAGTTATAAAGCGTATAGCCGTAAGGGTACTGCTTTTCTGTTTTCTTCCATGTCTGGTATTCTGAATATCCTTCTAAAAGTAAATCTAATTCGCATTTCAGGTATTCGCTTGTAAAAGCCTCTTCATCAAAATCATCTATAATAGTGATACATTTTCTGTAAAATTCCTGAAAAAGCTCTTTAAATATGACTTGTTTTTCAACATTAACCTTATGGTCTATAAACCATGATTCAATATGCTGCTCTCTCCCATTGTCGCCCTCTATAACTAAATCAAGGCTACAAGTTCCACCTTCCGGCTTCCGTTTCTGTACAGTCATTGCATTATAATAATTTCCCCCTGCACTGTCTAATGACTTGAAAAGAATTGTACTGAATTTATACTGCTGCAAGTGTGGAATATTTAGATACTTTTTAACTGCCCTTAAATAATGTAAAATCAAAATATCATACCACTCTTCTTGATCCAGCTTGTTAATTTTCATATACTTAAAAAACAGATTATAGTTTTCTAAGTCGGCGCTAAACGCCTTTTCTTCTGCTGTCAACGGCTCCATGTTTTTAAGACTAATTCTTTCTTTTTTCATAATTAAATACCTACCTTCCTTTGATTGATTATTATTTTTATTGTGGTATTTCTACCGATAGGGAAGCGGGGAAACTGAATCCACCACAGCTTAACCGTCACTCCCTTTTTATTGCTTTAACTGATACGCAACACTGGATAAGTGTTTATCTTGCTGACTTTTTGATATTCCTCATCAGATAAAATTTTCTTAACTTCATCTTTATTAACTGTTTCCCTTGACTGCCACGCATATGTCGCTTTATAATCGGAACCGATATACTACAATATTGGTTCTCCCTTTTTATTGACTGCCTGACATTCCTCAGTTTCTTGTAGGAAATCAATAACTTCATTTTCTAATGCCTTGATTGCGTTTTCTGTTTCTTCTTTTAATGCTTTAAGGCTTCTTATTTCAGCTACTTTTTTGTTTAATTCTTCCTTTGATATGCACATATAGCTACCTCCTAGATGATTTTTTATTGTGGTCTTGCTTGACCTTGTAATAACTATACACTTATTTTAAGTGTACGTATATTGACATTCTCCATAAAACATACACCCGTTTTTTGTGCATATTATACACTCGTTTTAAGTGTTTATGTAAGTTATGATATTTATTTGTTCACTTGAAATAAGTGTAGTGGTATGTTATACTGTTAAAAAAGAAAAGACACTTTAAAATTTTTTATTATCTATTAAAAAAGCAGGAGGCATTTTTCTATGTTGAAATATAAAATAGATATATTAGATGCTTTAAAAGAAAAAGGATATACTTCATACAAAATAAGAAAAGATAAATTAATTGGTGAAGCTCAATTAACAAAAATAAGAAATGGTGAAATTGCAAGCAAGGAAACATTAAATACAATTTGCAAACTTTTAATATGTCAACCTGGCGACATACTAGAATATATAGAAGCCGACACAGAATAGAACTATATACATATATAAAATTTATACACTCGTTTCAAGTGTGTGTTATGCACAAGAAACGAGTGTATTTTTTATGCACTATTACATATTTACATGCACTTATTTCAAGTGCATAATTATCTTAGCAAATCAATCAAACAACAACATAAAGTACCTTGATAATTTAATAGCCTTTACACTTTTCATTGAATCCGCTATAATAATTGTAGCATTTAACAAATGTTTCAATTTAAAGGCGGGGGAAATATGGATGTAATAGAAGAAATGAATAATGGTGAAATCATTCAAAAAGGATTAGAAGATTTTAGAAGCATTCAACAGCATATGATTTTGGCAAAAGAAGAAAACGCAACAAAAACATATGCCAGCTTAAAAGAACAATATCTTTCTTTAAAAGCATTACTTAATAGTTTAGGCGTAAACATGACCGATATTGACAAAATCAAAGAATAACAACTAATCACTAAAAATAAAGAGTGTAAAGTCTATTAGATTATCAAGGACTTTACACTTTTTTATTTTAGGATGTTATGAGATGAATAAATACTTTAAAGATGTTCACACACTGGAAGAATTAAGAAGACAATACAGGGATTTATTAAAGAAGTATCACCCTGATAACCCACAAGGTAGCACAGAAGCAACACAAGAAATCAACGCAGAATATGACAGACTTTTCAGAGTATTAAAAGATAGACATGAAAGCGAATCAGCGGACAACAAAGAGAACAATGCAAAAACAGACTTCAATAATATGAAATATGACTTTTCAGAAGATCAGAAATTAAGGGATGTATTACAGCAGATTATATTTTTTGATGGTATCAACATTGAGGTGTGCGGCTCGTGGATATGGGCATTTAATTCATATACATATAGAAAAGAATTGAAAGATATTGGTTTTAAATATGCCCCTAAAAAACAAGCTTGGTATTGGCATAGTGAAGCATTCAGGAAAAAAGGACGCAAGAGCTTATCAATGGACGATATACGCAACTATTATGGAAGTACAGAGATAGAAGCAGAAGAAACAAAGAGATTGAAACAAGCGTAAATGTAAGTAAAAAATCAGGGTGTAACCAATCGCAACGGCTACACCCTGATATATAAAAGAAAAGGAAGGTATAAAAATATGATGACTATTAAAGAAGCTTATCAATGGATATGGGAAAACACAAACTTAATGCAAGATACAATGATGCTAAATTTTCAGTGTTTATTATATTGTGTTAGGCATGGGATATTAAAAGAAGTTTATAAAGAACATTTTGCAGTAGCATAAGCAATTATAAAAAGAGAAGGAGATCAAACACTATGAAGAAATCAATTAAAACTATCGGAATTATTGCAACTATGGGATTTATGCTTGTATGTGCTTATCTGTTAGGCATTACGCAAGCGGAAATAATAACAGAAATACAGACTGTAACGGAGATAAAGGAAGTTATACCAGATGGATATATACGACTTGATGATAGTATTGTAGATATGGATTCAGTGATTGGCTTTTCGGCTACTGAATACGGCTTGCAACTGTATTTTGATGATGGTGCAGGCTACTTATATAGAACGGTAAACAGCGATATATAATACAGGTTATGAGTCTATACGCTCATAGCCTGTATTTATGCGTTGTAATAGTCTTAATTGTATGGTTATATTATGATTTTAGGCTCATTTTCGGCTTGAAATGGGATTATTGATAATTTATAGGGTAACGCCTGGAAAATGGCTAAAATCGGCGTATAACGTGCTTATTTATGGGTATCTATGGCAACAGACACAAGGGTATATGCCGGTAGGTTTACATTTTATTTGAAGTGTTCTTTTTCTGAAAAGCCCACAGTAGTTCTACACACACGTCCGCTTAATTTTCTGACTTCCAAATTCATAGACCTTCAAAATCAACTGTACATCTTAGAATTTTAATCAATATAAACATTACCCTACCAATTTACCATATATAACAATTCCATCTGAAATTTAAAGATATATCATCGATTAGAAAGCAAGAATATGATATCTGCATATGGACAATCACCAAACAGGGGTAGTGGTATGCTTCAATTCTACAGATAATTTACTACCCTATATAACCATGTACCCCTATACAAAACGCTAAATCTTATCGAATGTCGCTACGTTATCTCAATAAGTGCAAGAAAATATACATCAAAACATCAGTAGATAAATATTGACTTTCTCATACCAATAACACATCTTGGGCATTTTGAATGGTTATTTCATCTTTATTAGGTTCTTTACCCAATGACAAAAAATTAAAATTTTAAAGTCAAATCTTTTATTTCTTTTGTCATACTCATCAAAAAAGCACTTTATTACAAAATCATTATCATTGTGAACACTTTTTGCCATATTATATACAAATTCAGAAACACCATTTTTATACCGATTAATTTCATTAACTTTTTCAATTATCTGTTCATCCGAAAAATTTTATATCCACGTTTTTAACATTTGCCGCTCATTTTCATAATCCATATAATTATCTCCCTTAAAATTTCACATTCATGGTTTACAATTCCCACAAGGTTTATATCCATTATCTTTTAAAAACTTCCTTGGACATTCAATCTCTCTTTTATTATATTCTTCTATATTTTTAGCTTCATTGCAAATTGATTCATTACAATCTTTTTTATGAAATTTATGTGTAGCAATATTTAAAATATATGCTCTTCTCTTGTCCCTATATATTATATTAGGAAAGATATTTACACACCAGTCTTTATCTTCTTCACTCTTACCTTCTTTATAATTTATAGCAACTCCTGGCTGTGCATTATATATAAATTTATTAAAGCATAATCCTTTTCCATTATCTTCGACAGAATATGCCTCCATCTGTACTCCTCTAACCAACTGATCGCCCTCATTCAATATTGGTGTGACGCGATACAATACTTGATTTCTTGGGTTTTCCTCTAAATACTTTCTTACTTTATTCTCAAGCGGTAACATTCCTTTTTCATTCATATAACGTGTTCCTACAATAAGGTTTCTTTTATCTGTTTTTTCTTTAAGTAATTGATAAGCAATTAAATGACAATAATTAAATAGATATTTGTCCCCTTTTATGAAATCATATTTATCAGGATAAATTTCAGATACTCCGTTACTCTCATCAAGCCTTGACATATCAACAGATAAATCCTCCCCTTTGATACAGGCAAATGCGGAATATATTGTGTACTCTTCCCCACATCTTTCATAACTACCCAATTTCTTATATTTTTCACCTTGAAAGTTTTCACTAAAATCTGGTAAATTATTAGCAATTTTTATGCAGGGTTTTCCAAAATACTCTGGTATGTTTATTCCATTTATGTACATTTTTATCACCTATCCTTAACAACTATATTATTGATTTTAAGAATCTTTACTTTCATTATCTTTGGTTACTTAAAACTAGAATTTTAACTACTTTTTATATTCTTGCTAATAGTCCTTATCCTTTCAAGAACATAATCGCAATTTTTCCAGACTAACCAACTACAATCCTTGTCCTTTTCAGCATTCATTACTTTAGTAATAATAGCAATATCAGTATCAAGCAATTTTTCTGCAATATTATCCCAATATTTAGAATCTATCCATCTTTTGAATCTTGGTTGATAATATTTTACTTCATCACATTCTGTACTCATAAAACCAGCCATTCATTGTGACTTGATTTCTGCTAAGACTTTTAAAAAATCCACAAGCCTTTCATATACACAATTATAATAATCTCTTACAGTAGAATCTTTTTCTAATTCCATATCAATTAACTCCAATTTCCCTAATAAACTCTCAACACACGGCTTAATTTCTTCAGACTTTGTAATAATTAGTCCACCTATTTCTTTTTTACCATCTTTTAATTCTTTACTCAGAAAAATTGCTTTATCTAATTCTTTTTCTATTTCTCTTATTTCTTTTCTTACCTCTTTACATGCATTTAATTTTGTCCCCATATTTCTCTCCTCTTAAAAACAGCATTTTATTCCCAAATCAAACATTAATTTATTATATCATCATACCAAAAATCCCATTTCACTTCCACATTTCAGCAAAAATAGCACAAAAACCGGCAAAATTTGCAAAAAAATAAGGCACACCAAACTTTTACATCTGATATGCCCTACATAATCATTTTTTGGGTAATGTCCCATCCATAAAATGAATATACATCTCTTCAATTTTTTCCAAATCGTCTGGATGCAAATCACCTATTTTAAAAATAAAATCTTCTGGTTGTAAATTCATCACCTTTGAAACTCTTGCCGTAGAAGCCAGTCTTAAATTTGCCTGCTGCCAATATAAAATAGGTGTATCATATGGATCATTACTGCGCACTTTATGTTTTGTTACTTTAACGGAAAGCACTCCTAACTTATCTTCGTCCAACACAATAACTGGTCTGTTTATAATCTGTGTATCGTCTTCCTCTAATGGAAATCCTACAAACCATACTTCTCCTTCGTGAAAATTGTTCATACTATTTCTCCATCTGTCTTTTAGAATTCATCAATTCAAATAAATCATCCCATTCAGATTCATCTACCCACTCATCATTTTTAGAGATTACAGGACGATTCTGTTTATTATGCTTTGTATTAGCAGTTGCAAACAAATATGCCTGTTCCCTATTAGTTTCCATATATTGTGCTAATGCCGACATAGAATCATCCTCCTTTGCTTTCTCTATACTTGTCTCGTTTTCTTTATCCATATTATATCACCTCAGTTATCAGAATTCAATAACCGAGCATATAATATCTTCTACTCTTATCATCTTGTAGGTAAGAGTCTATCACATACTCAGCCAAAAATCAATTCTTTTCACATATTATGCCTAGTAATGATATAAACATTCATGCTTTTAGCATACCAGATAGAATATCCCTATCCGATATGCCTTATAATTATTTATAGTTCAACGCCTGAATATATACTTCTGCCATGTGTGGATCAATATTTGCTAATCTTTCTATATTTTTATAGAAATCTGCCTTTTCAGCCTCTTCCTTTTTCTTTTGTTTTATCACCTTTCGCTCCGCCTCTTTCTTTTCAAGGAAATCATTTACAAAAGCATCATTTCTAGCAACACGGTTTTCATGCTCCTGCTTTTCGCACTCAATACGTTCCTGTCTACGAATATTAGCCCTCTCATACTCATCTTCTCTCTGTTGTCTGATACTTTTACATGTCCTCTCAACATTTAGAATATCATCATATAATTTATTATTTGGTTTTGCATGTTCTAGCAGACCACCATACCTATCTTGGACTGTCTGCTCGCGTTCCTGTTTTGTTCCGTAATCTACATGATTATTATCCATATATTTATCTAATAAATGTCCATATTTGTTTTCTAGCATAATTTAAAAATCTCCTTATCTTTATAATTTTTTGGTCTTCCCACAATAAAATCTTCCTAAAATTTAATATGGTTGTACTTCAACCTTTAACAAAGCATCATATACTTTCTTTGGCACTTTATTCTTATACTTATCAGCCATAATCAATATATCTGCCTGTTTATGCCTTTTATATTCCTCAAATGCTTCTTCCGGTGAAGTCCAATAAGATAACTTAATCAGTTCATCATGTCCATATGGTTTAATCTCACCATAATACATTTTCATAGCACTGTCATACCTTACCCCTAGCGGTAAATCCATTCTGGCACTCTTCCATTTAGACAGCTTATGTTTCTTGCAATTAGACAGCATAGTATTTAATGTCTGCGGAATAATACAGCATTTATCAGGCGCATATTCTTTATTGTCTGGAAATAGTAAGTCTTTGTCTACTGCCATTGATTCACCATCATACTCATAATATTCAGCACTCCACCACTCAGCAAAAGAATCCTTATCATTTTTCCACAAATCACACATAAATGAACCATCATACGCTTCATCACCCTTATAGCATCTATTATAGATGCCGTTCCAGATTGAATATGCTGTGTTGGATTTCAGTGTAATATATGGTATATATTCCTGCTGTCTGCCTAATTCTTCTACAAGCACAATCCCACGCTGTAAATCAATATATTCTTCATTATTCACCCATACAAGATTTTTGTAAAAGCAGTTATCCTTATCCTTGTCAATGTGCCATATTTTGTTATATTTATCACTCTTTTCAAGAAAATGCCCTGCTACTAATTTATCTGTATAGCTTTCAATCTTCTTATTTACACCACTTAGCGTAAAATGTGCATATCCTGTTTTATGCACACGGAAATTGCCATGCAAATTATTTATCAGCCTTCCATGATTACTGATCCAGTAATTATTTGTACCATTTACTAATACAAAAACCTCATCATCGGCAATCAATTCTATTCCTGACGCTTTAATATCCAATACCCTTTTATCTGCTATGGATAAATATTCTTTAAATTCTTTTCTTTGTTCTAATTTCTTTTTACTTCTCATTTTTACTTATAATAATTCCTTTCGATATGACTTTAGATAACCCACCACGATTTCATGGTTGTTAATATTTGAGCATCTAAGAATAAACGCTCCGAATCCTATTCATAATAAAAAAGACAATACGACTTATTCATACTGTCTCTGTAAATACCATATTCAGTTGTAATATATTTTTATTGCTATGAGGCAGCAGGTTTCTAAATTTGTGCAATTATTTTGAACTCCCACTAAATTTAATGTAATTTCACTTTTAATTATCTGCTCTTAATAATCAGTCATTTTCTTCATTCTTATTATCTTCCGTTTCTATACCTTCCGCTATATATCCGCTGCCTTTTAAAATAGCAAGCTGTTGTTCGCTGAATGGAAGCTTCTTTAAACCATAGATACCATTTTTTACATTTTGTATCAAAACCCTGTTCATATCATCTCTTGTTTTAATGCTTCTGTATATCCTGAGTTTCGTATGTGGGGGATTACCGCCTTCTTTATTACAGTTCGGCATATTATAAGCCATGCACACTTTTAATTCTGGTATAATTGTTCCTACTTTTGTAATATGTACGCTCTCTCCTGCTGATATTGCTTTTTGACATTCCTCCATATACATATCCAGAATATTTTTAATTACTTTCTCATCATAAATATTATCCTTCCTTCCATTGATGCGTTTTGCCATTTTAGACGCATTTAATGATATCTTTGTTCCTTTTGCCCTCGGCATTTTCTTTTATACCCCCGTTACTCTATTTAATTTTTGCCAATGAAACAAGCTTTTCAAGTCTGTGTCTACATTAAGGCACTAAATAAGCCTCCATCAGTCATATTCCTACAACTGATAGGGGCTTATGCTAATACCCTAATATCTTTAATTAAATATATGCCCTTACTTCAATTTCCCTACACTCAAAACCGCTCTTCTTCCTATGGCTTGTCCGCTGTAAACAGCACGTTCCACGCCATATTTCAGTTTTTTCATGTATGCCTATCCGACCACCCACCCCCCTGTCATAAAAAACGTCACCTTAACATTATGCTTCTTCAATATTTCCAGAATCTTAGCGGTATCATCATTCCCCCAAGCCGCATCGAAGCTGAGCGCAACCTGCTTTTTATCTGTCTCTACGCAATAAATCGGAAGTTCCCTTCCGTTCACCGTATTGCTGACGGTTGCGGCTCCCGGCAGCACTCTTACGACGCCGCGTATCAATGCCGCCGTTGCAAGCAGAAACGCCACAGACATTATCACGCGCATTATGATTTCCTGCCGTACCTCTGCCTTACCTTTGTTTTCATCGCTAATTTTACTTTCCAACTCATTTAAAGCCAGCTTAATTTTGTCATTCCATGTTCTTTTATTTTTGCTCATAGAAGTCCCCTGATATTATCATTTATACAGTATATGCCAGTGAACTCCTATCTTAGAAAATAATTTACAAAACTGTTACTGTCCTTTTTTTATCTGCTCTATCTCGCGTTCTATCTTATCGTCTATTTCGCGCGCACGTTTTTTGTTATCGTCTATTTCTTTTATGTCCGCCTTTTCTTCCGTATCATGCGGTCGGGAAGCTAATAATATTCTCGCAAGTATTCCCACTCCGCCAAAAATAAGCACTAAAATCAAAATCCATTCGTATAATGAAACACGTACAAGTGTAATATTTGTGGAAAGAATAATAGCTGCAATAATAATCAGTACTCCCAGTGCGGTAAATATCTTGGATACAAAACTTCCGCCGGAAGCAAACATCCATATAATTCCTATAATCAACGGTATCATAACCATGCCGTTATTTATATGCAGACCGCCGAGACTCATACCGGCCAAAAACGACGACGTAACCATAACTTTCTGCGCTAAAATATAAAGCCCCACAACCAGCATTGCAAGTCCGCCCACAAACTGCAGCAATTCGTTTCCCGGTTTTCTCATATATCCTTCTCTGCCTCCTATTTTCATATCTCTGTTTTCTTTCTATTATGACTTAATTAGCTAAACTCTGCAAGCAAAAATCTCGCATTTAAAACATTCTGTTGGGAAAATGCCAAAATAATTAAAAAATTAGAAATTTTTTCAATTTACCCCTTTACAAATAGCAGTAAAATCCGAAATAATATATATAAGAATGAATCTGTAAAAATGTTTCGACACGGACGTCGATAGAACATGCAGCAAGAAAGTAACAGATATACTTTCTGCCTAAACAAATCAAAGGAGTGATAATTATGGGAGTAAGTCTTTCAGGCTTAAATTCAGGTGTTGGCGATGTTTATTCCAGCTTGTTAAGTTCAGGCGGCACATCTTCTTCAAGCGGCTTTGATGGCTCAAGCCTTTTGAGCGACTATGCCTCTATCAAGAACGGCAGTTATGGTAAAATGATGAAAGCATACTATGCAAAGCAAAAAGCTTTAGACGAAGATGAGTCCTCTGTTTCCGAAGCAAAGAAGTCAAGGGAAACAAAAGATGCTGCGTCGGCAAGCTCAGCAAGAAAATTCTACGAAACTGCCTCTAAAATGAGCAGTCTTGATTACAGTGAGGGCAATATTGATAAGTTATATGACGAGGTATCCGCTTTTGTTAAGGATTACAATTCTTTAATAACCACAGCTTCTAAGAGCAAAAATTCTGTCGTTCAGGCACAGGCTGACGCGCTGAATGATTATACTTATCAGAACTACAAATTATTTGCCAAAATCGGAATTACAATGAATTCCGACCGTACGTTATCTATTGATGAAGATACATTTAAGAAAGTAAATGAAAAAACCGGAGCTACAAATGTTCCCACTATTACTACTTTATTTAAAGGTAATAATTCATTTGCAAGCAGGGCGGCGGACAGAGCAAGCAAAATCTATCGCGTTGCCGGAGACGGTGAAGCAGTTACTTCTTCCAAAGCAAAATACGCCGGCTCTACAGGAAGCGCTTCTTCAAGCAGCAAGACCGCTTCCGAAAAAGAAGCTTCTAAAACTGTTAAGGATTCATCATCGGCAGAGTTAGCGGAAGCGCTTTATAAATCCGTTGATAAACTTGGCGCAATGGAAATCACTAACGAGAATAAGGATAAAGTGTACGACGCATTTTCCGCTGTTATTAAAGATTATAACTCTTTGGTAGAGAAATCTTCCAAGAGTGAAAACTCTAACGTTACTAACCAGACAAATTACTTAAAGAACCTTGTAAGCGGCAATAAGAGCGCCTTCTCCAGAATGGGCGTTACGGTTAATTCCGATAAGACCTTGTCTATTGACGAGAAGACTTTCAAAGAATCTGATATGAGCAATGTGAAAAATCTGTTTAACGGAGCATATTCTTTTGCTGAGAAGATGAAAGACAGAGTCAATCAGATTCACCGTTATGCTACGCAGGGAGAAGCCCTTAATAACAAGACTTATACAAGTCAGGGCGGTTATACTTCCTTAGATACTGATTCAATAATAAATTCTATCGTATAGGAATAAAGCTCTGATACACATAGTTCAAAGAATATTTTGACATATCTGTCATATAAAAACTCTCGCAGGCAAACCTGCGAGAGTTTTTTATGTCATAATGCTATTCTCAAACTTCTTTTATGCAAACGGATTTTCCGTAGGATACGGAAGGTTCTTAGGCTGATTGTATCCGATTTCGCTCACATCTACGCCGATGTATTTGAATACTTCATAGAGCGCTTTTCCATAGTGACCGAAAGCAACTGCGCCATGATGAGGATAATTTTTCTCAATCAATACATGACGGTAAAATCTTCCCATCTCTGGAATTGCGAATACGCCGATACCACCGAATGACCTTGTTGCAACCGGAAGCACCTCGCCCTGCGCTACATATGCCCGTAAAATATTATCGGCTGTGCTTTGCAGGCGGTAGAATGTGATATCGCCGGGAACGATATCGCCTTCCAAAGTACCCTGAGTAACTTCTTCAGGAAGGCTTCTTGCCATTATCATTTGGTATTCCATGCTGCACTTGGAAAGTTTCTTAGAGCAGGTATTTCCACAGTGGAAGCCCATAAATGTATCGGTATACTTATAGTTAAATTTGTTCTCAATAGATTCCTTATACATATCCTTCGGTACGGAATTGTTAATATCAAGCAATGTAACGATATCATCGCTTACAGCTTCACCTATAAACTCACTCAGGCAGCCATAGATATCAACTTCACAAGATACCGGAATGCCTCTTCCTGTAAGGCGGCTGTTGACATAGCAGGGAACGAAGCCGAACTGTGTCTGGAATGCCGGCCAGCATTTTCCCGCGATTGCCACATACTCTCTGTAACCTTTATGCTCTTCTATCCAATCAAGCAGCGTCAGTTCGTACTGTGCCAATTTAGGAAGAATTTCAGGCTTATTGTTGCCGCTTCCGAGTTCTGCTTCCATATCCTTTACAATATCAGGAATACGGGAATCACCATCATGTTTATTAAATGCTTCAAACAAATCCAGCTCTGAATTTTCCTCAATCTCAACGCCCAGATTGTAAAGCTGCTTAATAGGAGCGTTACATGCAAGGAAATTAAGCGGACGAGGACCGAAAGAAATAATCTTTAAGCTTGACAGTCCTACTATAGCGCGTGCAATCGGGATAAATTCATGAATCATATCCGCACAATCCTGCGCATCGCCTACCGGATATTCCGGAATATATGCTTTTACATTACGCAGTTTCAGGTTATAGCTCGCATTCAGCATACCGCAGTACGCATCTCCACGTCCCTGAATTAAATCGTTCTGAGATTCTTCTGCCGCTGCTACAAACATCTTAGGTCCTTCAAAATGTTTAGCAAGCAAAGTTTCTGAAATTTCAGGACCGAAGTTTCCAAGATATACGCAAAGCGCATTACACCCGTTATCTTTTACGTCCTTTAAAGCATTTACCATATCGATTTCGCTTTCAATAATGCACACAGGACATTCATAGATGTCTGAAGCGTCATATGCCTTTTTATAGGCTTCAACAAGCGCTTTTCTTCTGTTTACCGCCAATGACGCAGGAAAGCAATCACGGCTTACTGCAACAATACCGATTTTTACTTTGGGTAAATTATTCATTATTTTTATATCCTCCTTTAACCGGGGCTACCGGTAATAACTATTCTCTGATATCCGGGTTCTTTCCTATAAGTCCGATATGGGCGCCTTCGTCCAGACCGCCCTGCTCATGACCGATAAGCCACTTATTCTGTGCTGTAATAAGCGCATCTTCCCAACCTTCATGTTGCTCATTCAAAGGATAATTTGTGCCTGCCGGCAAAACAATCCCCACCTTAAACCCTTCTTCACCTACGCTGCAGGGTGCATAGTGAAGCGTCGTCGCATAAATTTCAACCGCAGTTCCCGCAGGTACTAAAAACGCCTCCACTAACGAGGTATCATATGTAAAATCATCAGTAATATCCTGCTGCAAACCAAGAATCAGAATAGCGTCGGTCGCCGCAACGTTAATTTCTGAGCTTCTATGATACTCTACCGCATTCAGCTTATAATTGTGCCCATTGCAATAGCCTATCTGAATGGGAAGCTCTCCATATGTCTTCTTCCGCAATTCCTGCGCACATTTAGTTCTCTCAAGCTCACCAATTGAAGGTTCATATTCAACTCCCTTAGGCAGTGGAGTCTTATTTTTAATTACTTCAATTAAATCGCTGAAATCGATGCCTTGTACTACCCTTCCATATTTTCTAAATGCGGAATCAGTAATTTTCTTAATTTCCATGCCTTGCATAACCCCCTTATTTTATTGAATTTTGTCAAAAAGTGCCTTACATGCAGGATAAATTTCTTTAAACTGCTGATAACGCGCTTCATATTTCTCAACCAGCTCAGGCTCAGGCTCCACTGTATCGATAACCTTTACAATCTTGTCAGCCGCAGCTTCCACGTTTGCATATTCGCCGCATGCAACCGCCGCTAACATCGCCCCGCCCATTGCAGGTCCTTCTTCGCTCTCGATTATATCCACTTTCAGATTGAGCACATTGGCGATTATCTTTTTCCAAAGCGGGCTCTTTGCTCCACCGCCACAGATTTTCGTCCTGTCTATTTTAATTCCAAGCGACTTAGCCACCTCAAATGAATCTCTAAGCGCAAAGGCAACGCCTTCTAAAACTGCCTGAGTCATATCGGCTCTTGTGGTGTCCATTGTCATGCCGATAAATGTCCCTCTCGCATTAGGATTATTATGCGGTGAACGCTCTCCCATAAGATATGGCAGGAAATAGACATGATTTTCTCCCAGTGCGGTAATTTTCTTCTGCTCTGCGCCGTAATCGGTAGTTCCTATAATCTCGTCCAGCCACCATTTATTGCAGGAAGCTGCGCTAAGCATACAGCCCATCAAATGATAATGTCCGTCCGCATGAGCAAACGCATGAAGTGCATTATACTTGTCTACTCCGAATTTATTGGAAGATATAAAAATAGTTCCGCTGGTTCCCAGCGAAATATTACACATACCGTCGCCAACCGTACCGGTTCCTACTGCTGCCGCCGCGTTGTCGCCTGCGCCCGCCGCCACTTTGACGTTTGCCGAAATTCCCAGCTCTTTTGCTATATCGGGAAGCACGCAGCCCACTGTTTCGTAGCTCTCATAAATTTTAGCAAGCTGGCTCTCATTGACGCCGCAGATTTCACACATCTCTTTAGACCAGCAGCGGTTTTTTACATCAAAAATCAGCATACCCGAAGCATCGGATACGTCCGTACAATGAACCCCCGTAAGTTTGTATGCTATGTAATCCTTAGGCAGCATTATCTTCTTAATTCTGGCAAAATTTTCCGGTTCTTTATTCTTAACCCAGAGTATTTTAGGCGCCGTAAAACCGGTAAAAGAAATATTGGCAGTATATTCAGACAGCTTTTCTTTACCTATAACATTATTCAGATAATCACATTCCTCGTAAGTCCTTCCGTCATTCCATAATATAGCGGGCCTGATAACCTCGTCGTTATCGTCAAGAATAACAAGACCGTGCATCTGACCACCGAAACTAATGCCGGCAACCTGACTCTTATCACAATCCTTCAAAAGCTCTTTTATCCCCAGAATAGTCTGTTCATACCAGTCCTCCGGTTTTTGCTCAGACCAGCCCGGCTGCGGAAAATATAACGGATATTCTTTCGATACAATATTCTCTATTCCGCCGTCGCCGTTCATCAAAAGCAGCTTAACTGCTGATGTCCCCAAATCAATACCTATATATAGCATTACAAACCTCCTTTTATTGTTAATTCGGGTAAAAATTTTTCAATAATACCCATATATTAATATTACTAATTGAGGAGAAAGCTGTCAACCTAAATCTATACAAACTCTCGCGGTTATGATATAATAACCGCAAGGAAAAATCAAGCAAAAAGAAGGGCAACAATATGAGCAAAAAGAAAGTAGTCGTGTCTCTTGGACATGAAGCATTAGGTTATACTACATTAGAACAGTGGGACGCTGTCAAGAAAACCGCCAAAGCGCTTGCAGATTTAGTGGAGTCTGATTACCAGCTCACCATTACGCACAGTAACGGTCCACAGGTCAGTATGATTCATAAGGCAATGACCGAGCTTCGCCGTGTCTATATCGATTATACGCCCGCACCGATGTGCGTCTGTTCGGCTATGAGTCAGGGCTATGTGGGGTATGATATCCAAAGCGCGCTGCGCACAGAGCTGCTTAGCCGCGGCATTTCCAAAACCGTCAGCACAATCCTTACTCAAGTCACGGTAGACCCTTATGACGAGGCGTTCTATGAACCGACTAAGGTTATCGGCAGATATATGTCCAAAGAAGACGCTGAAATAGAAGTGAAAAAAGGTAATTATGTACAGGAAGAAACCGGCAAAGGCTTCCGCCGTATAGTTGCGGCTCCAAAACCGATAGATATTGTAGAAATTGACGCTATCCGCACTCTTGCTGATGCAGGTCAGGTGGTAATTGCCTGCGGTGGCGGCGGTATACCCGTTATTGAACAGAACCATGTTTTAAAAGGCGCTTCCGCCGTAATAGAAAAAGACTCGATTGCAGGAAAGCTTGCAGGCGACTTAAAAGCCGACAAACTTATTATATTGACAAGCGTACCCTTCGTATATGAAAGCTTCGGAAAAGAAAACCAGACTCCGATAAAGAGCATGACAATATCGGAAGCTAAAGCTTATATTTCAAAAGGAGAATTTGAGCAAGGAACAATGCTTCCTAAGATTGAAGCCGCTATTTTCTACTTAAGCGTCAATAATGAAGGCAGCGTTCTTATTACCTCCCTAGATTCCGTATCGGACGCGATTAAAGGCAAAAGCGGCACAGTCATTACTTCATAGATGGGCTCCCCAGCGCCATGCAGAGCGCGCCTATAATAATGCAGAAATCAGAAATATTAAAGATTATGCTCCTTATAGCTTTATTTTTAACCGGAAAGCTCACATAATCAACAACATAGCGTCTGCATATACGGTCGTAAGTATTACTGTATGCACCGCCTAAAAGCAGGGCAAGTCCGGTTTTTAACAGCCTGCTGCCCCTAAAGCTGAAAGTTACCAGAAATACTACGGTAAGCGCAAGCGTCAAGGCAATGGAGAGAAGAGTGACAAATATACTTTTCTTCTCTCCCGCATTTAAGAAAGCCCCTTTATTATGGTGTTTTCTAAGAAGCAAAAGGCCGTTGCCGATTTTTCTTTCTTCGCCTTCCGTCACTTTCCGCTCAACCATATTTTTAATCCACATATCCGCCAAAAAAATTATCGCCGCTACACCTGCGTAAATCATTTCTTACATATCCTTTCACAGACCTTTTTATAACCTTGCAAGAGTCTCAAACGTCCCATTTACATTTATTTTGCCGTATCCCCATCTTCTATCCGGATACACTATGTTATTCTCCCTCACGGCTCCCCGCACGAAATAGCTCTTTATGCCTCCGCTTCCTACAAGCGGCGCGTTTCCTTCCACTATCGCCCATTCCATAAACTGCGCGATACAGCCTGCGCCAAGCGCCGCCGCCAGACTTGAGCCCGTTCTGCTGCCAAGAGCTGTAGAAACCTGTACTCCCGGCGCCGCCAAATCGGGCTTAATCAAATTATTTCTGGCAAATCCCCTTCCGGATTCAAAGTACCAGCTTCCATTTATACCGTTATAAGCGGAAATCGTTATGACCTTTTCTGCATTGGAAGGCTCTGTCAATGTTATCTCCGGATCCGGCTCCGAAAATTCTACCGCTCCGTCAATAAATTCCGTAATCGGAAGCCATATATTAAAATTTCCGTTTCCTCGCAGCCGTTCCTGCTCCGAAGGCTGTACGATTATACTCCACACGCCCGGCGTAGGATTTACAAAGCGGAAAAATATAAGTTCGTCTCCCGACCTTTGCTCTACCAGCAATATCCCGACACTTATCCTCGTCCTGTCAAAAAGAAAAGATATATCACTGTCAGTTTCATTTCTAAAGTCTATGATAGAACTTATCTCTCCGCCCGGAGCCCTGATATAAGCGACATAGGTATCTACCTTGCAGCCCCAAAGTTCCATGCAGAAGCCTCTTGTATTCTGCTCTACCCTGATTTCTACCTGTTCCGATACGGCTCCGCTATAATGATGTTCTTTATCGCCCTCATTGCCTCCGCATACGACAACCGCCCGACTCCTTTTCGTTGCAATCTTATTAAGATATGCGCCAAGCGGTGAAGAACCCGTATGGCTTCCCATATTCGTTCCGACGCCCAGCACGATTACTACCGGTCTGCTGAATACGACTGCCATCTGCTCAAGATATTTGACGGCTTCCATGATATCGTTTTCCTGATATGCCGTTGCTTCATCATTTATTACATAGAAATCCCGCAGATATCTTTTTGCTTCCTTAAGTTTCACAACCGCAATATCCGCCTGTGGAGCTGCACCGCGAAATGTCAAGCCTTGGTCTAGTATACTGCCTGCCGCGGCGGAAGCCATCGCGGTTCCATGCCCGTTTTCATCTGTTGACGGTACAATATCAAGCGGGTTGTCGCTTCTAAGCGCCAGATTAATCTCTTCCCTCGTATATTCAGTTCCGTATAAAAATCCTTCCGGCGCCTCTCCGCTTTGTATCGTCTGATCCCATATGGATATTATACGGCTGTTTCCGGCATCATCTCTGAAAACGTCCAGTTGATAGCGGATTCCCGTATCTATAAATCCTATAATAACTCCGTCTCCCTGTAAGGACAGCGGCGGATTCTGTATCCTGATGTTTCCCATTTCCACCAGATTTTCTGGCAAAAAAGTCTGCATAAGCCCATATAGTTTGGGAATTGCCTCATAACCATACACACCGACAGAAATTGCAGGAAGCCTGTTTCTGTCTATATGGACGATTCCAAACTCATCATCTACTCTACGAAAGCAATAGTCAATGTCCAGTGTGGACAGCACTTCATCTGGCAGCGTAAAGTCCAATATAATGTCTGCATAATCATTTGAAAGAATTGCCTCTTTACAGGTCATAATTATCTGCTCTTTACATTAACTTTACTTACCATATTATATGCCAAAGCATGAAATGTTGCGAAATTTCTTTATCCTTCCACAACATTCAGATCTTCTATTTTTCCCATCATTCCGCTTCTGATATCTATAATAGGACCGCCCGTTCCTTCTATATACTCTCTGGTAATCGTAATCTTGCCGATATTATCATCTTTGGGAATCTCATACATAATATCCAGCATAAATTCCTCAATAATAGCTCTAAGCGCTCTTGCTCCGGTTTCCTTTTCCAGCGCCTTATCCGCGATTGCCTCTAATGCACCCTCATCAAATTCCAACTTAACTTCATCTAGTTCAAGCAGTTTTTGATATTGCTTTAAAATAGCGTTTCGCGGCTCTTTTAATATTTTAACCAGCATTTCTTTACCCAGACCTTCCAAGGTAAAAATTATCGGAAGTCTGCCTATAAACTCCGGAATCATACCAAATTTTTTAATATCCTCTACGGTTACTTTACTGAGAATATTTTTCTCTTTATCTATTTCATCACGAAGCTGTGCATTATAACCTATGGAAGTCTTTTTATTCAGACGCTGTTTAATAATATCGTCTAAATCAGGGAAGGCTCCGCCGCAGATAAAAAGTATATTTCTGGTATTAACCGTGGCAAGCGGCACCATTGCATTTTTAGAATTAGCGCCCACAGGAACCTCTACTTCCGCCCCTTCCAAAAGCTTCAGCATTCCCTGCTGTACGGATTCTCCGCTTACGTCTCTGGTGTTGCTGTTCTTCTTTTTGGCAATCTTATCTATTTCATCAATAAATATTATTCCCTGCTCGGCTCTTTCCACATCATTCTCCGCCGCCGCAAGCAGCTTGGAAACAACGCTCTCTATGTCGTCTCCGATATACCCTGCCTCTGTCAATGAAGTTGCGTCAGTAATCGCTAGCGGAACATCAAGCAGTCTCGCCAGCGTCTTAACCAGATAAGTTTTACCACAGCCGGTCGGTCCTATCATTAACATATTGGATTTTTCGATTTCAATTTCGTCCATCGTCCCCGTGGCAACTCTTTTATAATGATTATAAACGGCTACCGACATTACTTTTTTCGCATGTTCCTGTCCCACCACATATTCGTCAAGCTTCGCTTTAATCTTATGCGGCGGCATAATATTCTTAATATCGATTACAGGCGTAGCCGCTTTAGATTTTTTCTTGATTTTCTGTTTGTTTGGGATACCACCGTCCCCTTGTAAATCAGCAAGATTGACAAAGCTGATATTCGGAAAGCCTTTACCGTTATTGAAATCTGTCATATTGCCGCCGGGCATACCCGGATGATTCAACAGTCCCTGATAGTCAAACTGGCTCACGGTCTCCATCGTCTTGTGCATACAGTCGTTGCAGACACAGATATTATTTGGAAGTTTAAACATCTTTCCTGCTTTGCTCTCCGGACGCCTGCAGATAAAGCAGACTTCTTCATATTCATCATGCTTCTTATCACTGTCAGATTTATTACTTAGAAGCTTATCCTTCTGCGCATCTACATCGTCCAGCTCCCTAAAGTCCCATGCGTTATCTTCCTTTTTATCATTATCGATTCTTTCATCATCGTTCATGTCGTCTCCATACCCTTCCCATATATATTTTTTACTGCCTTGAACTTAAAATATATTCCTGTATCTATTTAATAATATTATAAAACCATTGTTACTACAAGTTAATATTTTCTAAACAACCTAAAGCAAGTTTAGCCGAAATGAACAAAAACGGGACTCCATGCCTAAAAAGCGGTAAGTCGCCCCTTATTTTGTTCATTTCGACTAAACTTTGACTTTGATACTACAATTATCTAATTATATATTTACTGTTCCGTCTTCTCGCCCAGTGTAACACTTATCTTCGTGCTGCGGTATCCGTTGTTACCCACTTTCATGACTACAAGCTCTACCGTGTCCCCTTTAGCATAATATTCCAGCAGAAGATACAAATCGTCCATAGATGTTATTTCTTCTCCGTCAAAAGATGTGATAATATCGCCCTTTTTCAGACCAATTTCTTCCGCCGGAGTATCTTCATATACCTTCGTGATATACAGACCTCTTGGCATACCATAATCGTCAGCTATCTCCTGCGTAACGCTGACACCGGATATACCTAAAAATCCGCGCTCATCTTTTGCCACCTTATTCTTCGTCTCTTTCAGCATCAAATCCGCAATAATCGGACTTGCCGCAGAAATCGGTATCGCATATCCCATGCCTTCGATAACTTCTCCACCGATTTTATTTGAATTTATTCCTATAACTTCGCCGTTAATATTTAAAAGCGCTCCGCCCGAATTACCCGGATTAATCGCTGCATCTGTCTGGATAAATGTTCCGGTACTTCCATCTTCAAGCTCCATCTCCCTATCTAGCGCGCTTATGCAGCCTGTTGTTACGGACTGTCCATATCCAAGCGCATTACCGATTGCAATCGCCGGCTCTCCTACCTTAAGTTCATCGGAATCTCCCAATTTAGCAATGGCAATCTGATTCAAGGTAGCAGTACGAATATTCTCAAGCGGAACTGCAATTACCGCTAAGTCCATATCAACGTCCATTCCTTTAAGTGAAGCTTCGGCTTCGCTGCCATCTGCAAATATGACTCCCAACGAATCCGCACCGTTTACCACATGATAATTCGTTGCAATCAGAAGTTCAATATCATTTTCTCCTACAATGATACCGGAGCCGCTCGCCTGTGCCTCGCTAGTATAAGTCTGTCCAAAATAGGATATTCTTTCGGTATAAGTATTATTAATAGATACTACTGCCGGCATAACCGAAGCAACCATATCCGATACATCTAACGCCGTCGCTGTAACATCTATCGCCGCCTCTTTTACGGAGCCTGACACCACTTCTTCGGCAGCTCCCATAACTTCATCAGCTTCATCTAAAAGTGCATTTGTCACTTCCTCTTCGGGAATATGAACGGCGGTGTTTTCCGTCTGCTCTTCTACAATACCATTCCTACCGTTAAACGAATCTACCACATAAAATCCAAGCCCCGCGCAGATACCAAATATCAGCCCCAGTGAAACGCACACTAACGCTTTCTTAAAATATCCGTTTCCCTTTTTCTCTTTCTTTATTTTTTCCTTCTTTACTGTTGAAGAACTACTCTGATTCGCGTTTATACTCTGATAAGCATTCCCGCTCTGGTACGCACTTTCTGTCTGATATGCGTTCCCATTTTGATATGTGTTTCCACTACGGTAAGTATCCCTGCTTTGATACGCATTTCCTGTCGGATATGTGTTTCCGCTCTGGCGCGTACTTCCATACTGATAGCTTGTTGAATTACTTGCGGCATTTGGTCTATAATTCGGATTCTGCCACGTTCCCTGTGCATATCTGTAATCATTTTGCTGATTATTACTATAATGATTGTCATTTACAGTTTGCGAACTAAATCTTCCTTCTGTAAGTCTTAAATCGGTGCCGGTTACATTATTTGCACTGTCTACAGTATTGGTACCGCTTACATCGTCTGTACTGCTTATACTGTTTACATCGTTTTCCGTTCCATTATTAATAATGTCCGAATTTTGTCCTTCATACATAATTAAAACTCCCTTCTTCCATATAAGTCTCATTAACTATGAACACAGTATAACTTCCAATTGTGAATAAATTGTGATGAAAATTTTTATTTTTTGTGTTTTTTAAGTCATTTTTCAATCTATTCAACAGTAACAGATTTCGCCAGATTTCTCGGCTTATCAACATCGCAGCCCTTTCCTACTGCTACATAATATCCAAATAACTGCAACGGGATAATTGCAAGCGAGTTGGCAAAATACGGATTAGTTTCCGGAATATATATAACATAATCCGCCGCCTTTTCAATTTCCTTATTAGCCTCGCAGGTAACTGCCAGTACAAATGCGCCCCTTGCTTTTACCTCTACCATATTACTAATTGTCTTAGCGTATAAATCCGGCTGCGTAGATACCGCCGCTACTAACGTTCCTTCTTCAATCAATGAAATAGTTCCGTGCTTAAGTTCCCCTGCGGCATATGCTTCCGAATGTATATAGGAAATTTCCTTTAATTTAAGCGAACCCTCAAGCGAGATTGCATAATCAATTCCGCGCCCTATAAAGAATACGTCTTTCGCGCCGATATAACGGTTTGCAAATTTCTGAATTTTAAGCTTATTATTTAACAACAATTCTATCTGGTCAGGCAGACATTTCAAATCTTCCAGCATGGAAGCAAAGTCTTCCTCAGATATCTTTCCCCTTACTTTTCCAAGCTTCATCGCTAACAGATATAAAGCGATTAGCTGCGCGCTATACGCCTTCGTCGTCGCTACCGCTATTTCAGGTCCTGCCCATGTATACATAACATTATCAGCTTCCCTTGCTATAGAGCTTCCCACTACATTGACGATTCCGAGAACCTTAAAACCCCTAGCCTTAGATTCTCTAAGCGCGGCAAGCGTATCGGCAGTCTCTCCCGACTGGCTGATTACCACTACCATAGCGCCTTCTTCCAAAATCGGATTGCGGTAACGAAACTCCGAAGCCAAGTCAACCTCTACCGGAATCCTTGCTATCCCCTCCAATACATACTTACCCGTCATTCCGGCATGATAGGCGGAACCGCAGGCAACAATATGTATTTTGCTGATTGCCTTTAATTCTTCGTCCGACATATTTAGCTCTTCTATTACGATATCATTTTCTTTGACTCTAGGAGTCAATGTATCTGAAACGGTTTTAGGCTGCTCATACATCTCTTTTAGCATAAAGTGCTCATATCCCGCTTTTTCCGCCGCATTCGCGTCCCAGTCAATCATAACCGGCTCTTTCTTAAGCTCTTCTTCGTCCACCGTATAAAAGTGCATATGGTCGGTACGCAGCCTTACCACTTCCTGATTATCCACATAATATACTTTTCTGGTATATTTCAAAATCGCAGGGACGTCAGAGGCGATAAAACAGCCGTCCTCATTCTGTCCTACTATAAGCGGACTATCCTTCCTTGCAGCAAAAATCTGGTCCGGACAGTCTGCAAACATAATACCAAGCGCATAGGAGCCTTCTACGCGGTGAAGCACTTTTGATACCGCTTCCAAAGGATTGCCCTTATAGTAATAATCCAATAAATGAGCCAATACTTCCGTATCTGTTTCCGAACGGAATTTATAGCCCTTGCCTGTTAATTTTTTCTTAAGCTGTATATAATTCTCTATAATTCCGTTGTGAACAACCGTAATAGTTTCAGATTCATTAAAATGCGGGTGCGCATTCACATCGCTCGGCGCTCCATGCGTCGCCCATCTGGTATGCCCTATACCGCATAAGCCGGGCATACTTTCACCGCCGTGAGTCATATTTTCAAGAACTTTAAGTCTGCCTACAGACTTCTGAATATTTATTTTCTCTCCGTCATAAACCGCCATTCCCGCGGAATCATACCCTCTATATTCAAGCCGTGATAAACCGTCTAAAATAATCGGAGCTGCCGGTTTAGTTCCGATATATCCTACTATCCCACACATTTTATAATTTTTCTCCTCTCCTTGCTAACTCTTCTTCCGAGCGTCCATATCCTTTGGTCGCATCGATTCCTTTATTCGCCTTAATTAAACTGTCCTGCTCCCAATACTCCTTACTTGCGGAGCATTTTAAAATAAGTTTTGCCGGAAGCTTCTTATAATTTTTACCGGCAAGATAACCCATGTACTTAAATCCACTCTTAATAATGACATTCGGGATTTGCTTTTTCTGCTTTGTCTCTTTCAAATATGCAACTGTATTTTTTACCAGTTTGATACCTTCCGATTCTGAGGTGATATCTGCAAAAACCTCAGGGTGATCCGCTTGGGATACTCCTAAATCAAAGTTTCTTCTAAACTGCTCCATGTTACTATAGTCGTGCGAGTGATACACCTTCGCCTCCGGCTGATAGGAAACGGCATAATCTTTTTTTATGGCTCCGGCAGCAAAAATCATATCTTCATTAAATATAGTATGATTTATGAAGCCGCCTAACGAATCAAAAACCTTTCTTTTATACGCCGCACACACATTAGAGCAAAAAAAGGTTTTAATTCCCAGCCTTTCAATATCTGCCTTAGTTTTTATGCTTTTCTCCTGCGGATAATTAAAATTTCTGGTATAACGCTCCGCCGCTGAACAAGCATCGTCCGCAAGCTGTCTTGCGTATGCTATTGCCACATTATCCTGCTCTAGCGCCTCAAGCAGCTTCTCAACCATATATTCGTCTGCCGGTACTGCGTCCTGCGTCATCATAATGAATACTTTCGCATCAGAATAGCTAAGCGCCTGATTTCTGGTGCGTCCATGATCGTACTCCCGCTTTGAGAGATGCCTTACCAATACATTCCTGTACTTTTTAGAAAAAGAAGTGCCATAAGTCAATCTGTCAAAATATTTCTGTTCTGTATTCATAATAATAACGCGATTAATGGAAACTGTCTGATTTTCCAACATTTCCATTAATTTCAAAAACTTGCCGTCCGGCTTATACGTCGGGATAATGACGTCAACGCTGTCTATCAAATTTTTACCCCCTACACCAATATATACTTTAAACCAGTACATTAATACATATTATATAATATCATGAAAGGGGCTGAAATACCAGCCCCCTTTGCTTTTCTAATATCTATTAATAACAGGTGTTAGTCTACTTTTGGATACTCAGCGTAATCCTCCGCAATTACTTTGCTGCATTCCTTTACAGTATCAGATGGATCATAGTTCTCAACGCCAAACAGGAATTCATGCAGCCATACAACATTTTCCGTCAAATCTGTCGGCGCTATACAGTCGCCTTTCTTCGGGTGATCCATATAGCCTAACTTCCCGTCAGTCGGGAAGCCCGCGGTCTCCACTATATTATATTTGCTAATATCTCTCAACAGTTCAAGTATTTCGTCTAAGCTTAGTGAAGTATACACTTCTGGGAAAACACTGTTTGCAGTTTGTTCAAGTGTAGACAATGACGCCTTCTTTGCCTGATCCGCAGCTGCAGTTAAGACCTGTCTCTGATGCTGCGCACGCATCAAATCACCGCCTGCAATGTAACGTATACGACAGTATGCCGTCGCCTGAAGTCCATTAAGAAGCTGATATCCCGGTGTTTCTACCTTTGTGTAATCACGTTTTAAATTCTCTGAAATTCCTATCTGATAGTTATTTAAGTGAACAATCTCATTGCTTTGCACATCAATGTATACGCCGCCAAGCGCATCTATCGCATCTGTCAGACCTGCGAAGCCTACCGTAACAAAATCCGTAATGTTCAAATCCAGATTCATGTTAAGCATATTCATCGCCATCTCAGGACCGCCGCTATTGTAAGCAGCATTACATTTTGTATAAGTATCATTGCTCAGATTCAGATAAGTATCACGGTATACGGATACCAGTCTGCAATCGCCCGTATCCTGATTAATTGACGCAATCATAATAGTATCGCTTCGGGTATTCTTCGTTAATGCCCCGGCAGTAGAGTCAACGCCGAACAATGCAATATTGCGGTATCCGCGCAACGTCGTCTCTTCCGCTTCCTTAACCTTTTGGTTGATTATGATGTCCTCTTCATTTAATTCCACACGCGGTAGTATTTTTTTATCAACTTTTAGCACTTCCCATAAGACCATCACCATAACTACAAGAACGAGAATTTCTGCAGTGAAAAATATTATTCTTTTTCTCTTTTTCTTCGCCTGCTCTTTTTTGCTTAATTCTTTCTTGACCGGCTTTTTAACAGGCTTCTTTCCTGCCGGCTTTTGAGAAGGTTTCTTTGTAGTTCTTTTTTCATCATCATACGCATCTTTATTATTTTTTGTCATATCATGTACTCCCTTTATATCCTGTTTTTGCACACGTCACAAAATAATGCGACTACCTTATAAGATTATACTACATATTGTAATAATTGCAACAACTTTGTAATATATTTGGCGATTTTTATAAATTCTTAAGAAATTCCCGCGAAAAATACGTATATCATGCCATTTATATTAGTATCTCTTTAGTAAGCGTTTTTATTTATGAAGCCTTTGAATATGGTTAAAAACATAATTTTGATATCAAAGGCAAGAGTCCAGTTTTCAATATAAAAGATATCGTACTCTATACGACGTTTAATCGAGGTATCTCCGCGGTATCCGTTAATCTGCGCCCAGCCCGTAAGTCCCGGCTTAACCTGATGTTTTACCATATATCTTGGTATTTCTTCTTTAAATTTCTCCACAAACTGCGGTCTCTCCGGTCTGGGACCTACGACGCTCATATCACCCTTTAAAATATTAAAAAGCTGAGGCAGCTCGTCCATGCTTGTCTTACGCAACAGTTTGCCGACCTTAGTAACACGCGGATCGTTTTTCACAGTCCAGCCGTTCTTCTCCGTACTCGATTTCTGGATTTCCATAGTTCTAAATTTATACATTTCAAACGGTTTATTATGCAGCCCTATTCTCTCCTGCTTAAATATGACAGGTCCTTTGCTGCTGCATTTAATTGCAATCGCAGAAATAAGCATAATCGGTGAGAATACTACAGCTCCAACCAGTGACACCACAATATCCACTATTCTTTTGATTATACGGTTTAAGGTATTCGTCAGCGGCACATACCGGATATTTACGACAGAAAGCCCCATCATGTCCTCCGTGTAAGGCTTGTTCGGGAAAAGGCTGTTATAATCAGGTATAAACTTGGTATGCACGCCCGATTTCTCACACAACGCCACTATTTTCTCCAGACGGTCATAATCGCTAAGGGATAAGGTAATAGCGATTTCATCCAGCTTGTTTTCCGGCAGGATATAGAGAAGATTGTCGATTGAGCCGATTACCTTTACCCCTTTATATACCGCGCCTCTTGGCACTGTATCATCTAAAATTCCGCGTATCACGTATCCCCACTGAGGGTTGGAGTCAATTCTTTTTATATATTCCTCCGCCGCCCTCGAATAGCCGACCAGCAGAATATATTTCAGGTTAAAGCCTTTATTTCTCATGCGCTGCAGCACCATTCTGATAACAGAGCGGTATATAGCTGTAAAAGCTATGTTGAAAACATAAAACATCGCCATCATGCTACGCGAAAAGTCCATCTGCTTAACCGCGTACATGCCGACCATTAACATTATAACTCCTACCGTATTTGCTTGAATAATATTAAAAATCTCATACTTATGCGCTGTGGCACGTTTAGGGGTATACAGCTTAAAATAGTAGCACAGAATAACATAGCCCGGTACGATAAAATAGAGCATCTCAAAATAGGTGTTCTGGGAAAGCACTCCTATCGCAGGATCGATATCGGAAAACGGGCTTTCAAACTTCAAATACCACGCAAGAATATAGGAGATGGCAACAACAATCCCATCTAATAACAGATGTAATCTATTGAAATATTTCTGATTATCTTTAATCATTGTTCGCCCTCCCTTCTCACTCAACCTGCGAGTTTCCTTAGAGTTTTATCGTAATCTGCGGATTCCACACAACCAGATATCCCAGCCTTACCGCAGCCTCTCCCAGCTCCAAGCTGAGTTTACGGTATCCTTCCTCATCACACAAAATTCCAGAAACATCTAGCAGATTTTGCTTTCCGCTTTCCTTATAAGTAACGTGTGTTATTTTCTCAAATACAGGCTGTAATTCACTTCTTACGCGCATACAGCGTATATCCACCGCCGCACAGTCCTGAATCAGCGCCGCCCTATGAGTCCTTCCGCCGCTGTATTCCCTATGGACTCCTACATACAGCCTTTCTCCATTTTCATTATATATCCCCGACATTATTTTATTCTGTCCGTCCAAAATCCTTCCGCCTATAATGCCTATATCTGAACGAACAGAAAATATATCGGGTAGATATTCTATTCTGTAAAATCCCAAATGCAGCGAGTGGCTTATCTGAACTTCCCAATTCCTTTTTTGACAAAAATCCACTAACGCCGCTTTACCCGCTTCATACGCATATGACTTGCTGGCAGTATTTTCCGCCGTAGAATTCTCATGACAGCGCCAATGGTACAGAACTTTAGGCACATGAAGTATGCGCTTATTCAACTTTGTCACGTCAGTTCTTTCTTTTGATGAAAGCAGCCTGTCTATAACTCTTAAAACCAAATCATAATCTTGCGCGCCGTCGTATTTACTCCGCAATTTCAAGGTTTTCATCATATTGGCGTCCGTTACCATAAAATGACAGATGTAATTATTGGATAATATCAAGTCCAGATTAAAATCATATTTTCTATTTACATCTTTATATATATTTGTATTGCTATCAAACTTGTCCTCATCAGAATAAATAATTACAGGCTTATTTCCTTCCTTTTCCGCCTCATAAATAACATATGCTATTTCATATAATGCGTCCGCGCTGAGAATATCGTCATGGTCTAACAAGCCGATATAATCTCCCTCGGCAGTCTCAATTCCCGCGTTAGTATTCTCGGAAATTCCTCTGTTTTCCAGCAAATGAATATACCGAAGCCGTCTTTCATGCTCTTTCTCTTGATATTCAGACACGATTTGCTCTACATGCCCGCTGCTGCTGGCGTCGGCAATAATAAGCTCCCATCTTTCATAACTTTGCTTTCTGACTGAATCTATTAGTGCGCGCATATATTCTTCCTTAGTCTCATATGCAGGCACTACAATGCTGAACCTATATGGAAATTCTTTCCAGCTCTCCTGCTGTGTGGTAAGAATATCTTCTCTAGGCTCTTCATATATATAATCTGATTTTCTTTCTTCCTCTATTCGTTCCTTTGCCGCATAATATGCGTGCCGGATTCCATTTTTTTGCAAATAATTTATGGTTTTCCTTATATTTGCAGTATTAAAAAGATGATTGCTCATTTTTCCCCGATAGTATAGAATCGCCCTAAAGCATCAGGACGATTCTATCTTCTTTTAATTATTATAAATATGCTTTTAAATCCTCGGTAAGTTTAGCCAGTTTAGCTTCCGCGTCTTTTAAGTCAGTTCCCTTAACTCCCATGTAGAACTTAATCTTCGGTTCTGTTCCTGAAGGACGCGCGCAGCACCATGAATCATTAGTCAGGTCAAAATAGAGCACGTTAGACTGTGGCAGCCCTGTCTCGCCTTCCGCACCGGTCTCAAGATTTAAGGTCTTGCCTGTATCGTAATCCCTAAATTCTTTCACTTTCAAATCACCGAAGCTCTTAGGCGGATTGCTTCTTAATTTATCCATGAGTTCCTCAATCTGTTTAGCTCCGTCGATACCTTTCATCGTGATGGAATACTGTCCCTCTTTAAAATAACCGTATTTCTCATACAAAGCAATCATCTGATCCCATACAGTCAGACCGTTATTCTTACACCATGCCGCCATTTCGCACAGACACATTACCGCAACGATGGCGTCCTTGTCTCTTGCATGGGTTCCTGCAAGACAACCATAGCTTTCTTCCAGACCGAATACATAATTGTTAGAGCCGGACTGCTCAAATAGTTTAATCTGTTCGCCTATATACTTAAATCCGGTCAATACTTCTATAAACCTAACTTTATAGTCCTCGCTAATCGCCCTTGCCATATTTGTAGTAACAATCGTCGTAACAAGCGCGGGATTTTCAGGCATTTTGCCTGTTGCCGTTCTCTCTCTTAATATGTATTCTGCAATCAGCATTCCCGACATATTACCGGTAAAAGACACATACTCGCCGCTCTTTGTATCCAATGCGTAAATACCAAGTCTGTCGGCATCGGGGTCTGTCGCAAGTACGATGTCCGCATTCTTCTCTTTTGCCAGTTCAAGCGCTAATGTAAATGCTTTCGGGTCTTCCGGATTAGGATATTCCAACGTGGTAAAATCAGGATCCGGCATCTCCTGTTCAGGTACGACATAAACATTCTTAAAGCCGATTTCGTCCAAAATCCTTCTTACTGGCAGATTTCCGGTGCCATTGAACGGTGAATATACAATCTTAATATCGTCGGCAACTTCTTTAATAATCTCAGGGTGAATAATCTGTTTCTTAAGTTCAACCATATATTTATCGTCGATTTCTTTGCCGATAACCTGATACAAGCCCGCTTTAACCGCCTCTGATTTGGGCATTGTCTTAACAGTATGATAATCGGTTACATTATTTACTTCCGTAATAATTTCTTTATCTCTCGGAGCCGTTACCTGTGCGCCGTCTTCCCAATAGCATTTATATCCGTTATATTCAGGCGGATTATGGCTCGCTGTAATAACGATACCCGAAACACAGCCTAATGTACGCAGCGCGAACGATAACTCCGGCGTAGGTCTTAACGAATCAAATACATAAGCCTTAATGCCGTTTGCCGCAAGACACAGCGCCGCTTCGTCGGCAAATTCAGGCGATTTACGCCTTGAATCGTAAGCAATAGCCACGCCCTTAGCTTCCCCGCCCTGCTTCTTGATATAATTGGCAAGCCCCTGCGTCGCCTTACGAACAGTGTAGATATTCATTCTATTGGTTCCTGCGCCTATCACGCCTCTTAGTCCGCCGGTACCAAATGCCAGTTCCTTATAAAAGCGATCCTCTATTTCCTTCTCATCGCCTTTAATTCCCTGAAGTTCCTTTTTTGTGTCCTCATCAAAGTAAGAATCTTCCAACCAGAATTCATATTGCTCTTTGTATCCCATCGCTTCTACCTCCATAATATATAGTTATTTTGAGTATAACACACTATTATATAATTTTCAAAGCAAAGTCGCTTCTATCTAAAGAAAAATTAGGATTATAATACGGGTCCCCTGCTTCAAGGACTTTCTTCCACTTAGTTCTGAACCTCTCAGACTCTTCATTATACCTTGCCGCTCTCTCTCCCTTATCGTCCAAGCCCCGCGATTTAGATTCATAATGATAGAGCTCGGCAAACGGCGTAAATACATTCAAATAACCCTTCTCCCGCAGTTTCAGGCAGAAATCCACATCATTTAAAGAGACTGCAAAGCTCTCGTCCAAGCCGCCCACGGCATCGAACAGTGCTTTTTTCACCAAAAGACACGCGCCCGTAACCGCAGAGACATTCTGCGCATAACACAAACGCCCCATATATCCTAAGTTATCCCTATGTTGTCCGTAATGGCTATGTCCCGCAGTTCTGTGCGCTCCCAGAGCAAGCACTACGCCCGCATGTTGTATAGTCTTATCTGCATAATAAAGTTTGGCTCCGACTGCGCCCACATCTTCACGCTGGGCATACATCAGCATTTCTTCTATCCAGTTCACAGTAATAACCTGTGTGTCATTATTAAGAAGAAGAAGGTATTCTCCCGACGCATTGGCAGCTCCCAGATTATTTATTGCCGAATAGTTAAATTCGCCCTCATATTTAACCACTTTAATCCTGTCGTCTTCTTTAAGTTCTTCATAATAGGCGAAAATATCCTGCTCGGTACTATTATTTTCCACCACGATAATCTCATAATTCTCATATGTGGACTTTTCTATAACAGACGTTATTATTCTTTTTAAATCTCCTGCATGGTCTTTATTAGCAATTATTATCGATATTTTCGGACTTCCTATAATCTGATATCTTATCTTAAAGATTGTTTCAAACGCGCGTGTGGAGGTAATCTGAAAATGCTCAAAGCCATGCCGCCTAAGGTGGTCTGCTACCGCCCCCTTCGCAGATTCAATCGCATACGGCTTCGCATTTATATCCGCCGCCGTGCTGCCGGGGTGGCTTCGCCAATAATACATAAGCTTCGGTATATGCACCACGTTCTTCGCCCTATCCGTCAGGCGCAAAATCATATCATGGTCCTGACTTCCATCAAATCTGGAGCGGAAAAGCTCCGTACCGTCAAGCAGTTCTCTTGCAAACACGCTGAAATGGCAGATGTAGTTATTAGCGCGCAAATTATCTATGGCATAATCAGGCTTAAAGTGCATAGTCAGCATATGGTTGATGTCGCCGCTTTTAAACGTAGTCTCATCGCAGTACAAATAATCTGAAGCTTTTTCATTTATCGCCTTGACATATTCATAAAGGACGCTAGGGTGAAGGATATCGTCGTGGTCGAACAAGCCTATATATTCTCCTGTGGCAAGCTCCAGACATTTATTAGTGTTGCCGGAAATTCCTTCATTCTTTTCCAGCTTCTTATAAACTATTCTATCCTGCTTATCATTCTTCTGATATTCTTCTACTATTTTTCTTACATCGCTATGTTCAGAGTCCGAGCCGTCCGCCAGACAAAGCTCCCAATTCTCATAGGTCTGAGCCGTTACCGACTCAATCATCTCACGAAGGAAAGGTTCGGGAGTATTATAAAGCGGCACAAGAATGCTGAATTTAACCATTCTCGGAAATCGCTGCTCCCGCTGTCTCTTGGCTTCTTCTGCGTCAGGGAAGCTCTGAGTGCCATAGCTTAACATCGCCTTCTTCTCAATCTTTTTATATTCGAGTTTAGAAAGGACTCCTTTTATACTGCCGCAGTTCTTAAGCCTGCGTGCCTGCCTTATAACAAAGTGCATTAAACGGCGCAAAGGAGCAGACGCTTTCCATATCGGATTGGTTTTAATTCGGTTTAACTGAAAATTCAAGTCGTCGCATTTTGCCTCTAAATCAGCCACGCGCCCCGCCAAATCAGCGTTGCGCAAATGCTCATTCTCATAAGCCTCTTTATAGTCCATTCAATAACCATGCCCCTTTCTCATTTTACCTCCAATATCCAATTACTCCAATTCACTAACTTCTGCCTTGAGCACAAGTCCTTAGCAAGTATGCCGAAACGGTATGTCCCTTCGATAAGGCTGCCGTCTTGAATTTTAGCGGAAAATCCCGTCAGGTCAACATTTATCTGGTCCTTCAGATTGTTTCTGATATCCTCTCTGTATACTGTTTCTACCGGAACGCTGTATACTTCCCCGGTATGCTTATTTTGCAAAAGCAGTTCCTTTCTATAACATGCGTTATCTGCACCGATGACAAAAGAATACCCTTGAAAGAAATAGCCCATATCCTGCGGTTTCGCTTCTATTTTTCCCTTCTGTCTTGAAACGCCGTACTTCCATTTATAAATATCCATAGCACATTCCATACCGACTACCAGACATTTATCCTCTCTGGCGTTTTCCACAATTTTAGCTGCATTTTTCACCTTCGACCACGCCATATCTTCCAGCATATGATAGCGGTAGTCCAAAGTATAACCGGCGTCAAGCCTGTCCGTAGTCAGATATTTATGATAAAACGGATCTTTTCCATATAATTCGCGGTGCCTTTCGTAGAGAACGTCTTTTTCCTTCATAAGACGAAGCTGTTTTTCCTCGGATTCTCCGTCATGCCCCCTGCTCAATGACTCATGGTGATACAGTACCACATCGTTGCGCACTATGTTATAATAGCCGTTTTCATAAATGGAATAGCATAAATCCACATCATTAAACGCTACGGCAAGCTCCTCAGGAAACCCCCCCGCCTGCTCAAAGACTTCTCTCCTAAGCATAAGGCAGGCTCCTGTTACCGCCAGCACGTTATGAACTCCCCTGTTTTTCCCAAAATAATGCACTTCTTCATCATCTAAAAACTGCAGCTTATGAGCCGGTCCTATTCTCAGATTTGTTATTCCTGCATGCTGAATAATATGTGAATCGGGATATAAGAGTTTAGCGCCAACCGCTCCGGCGTATGAAAGCACTGCCTTATTCGCCAGCCTATCCAACCAATCCGCCTGAATAATCTCCATATCGTCATTTAGAAAAAGTAAAAGTTCTCCTTTGGATTCCTTCGCTCCCATATTGCACATAACAGAAAAGTTAAACTGCATTGGACGATAAATATAACGGCAGTCCAAAAAAGCGTAATTCATATTCTTTGCCGTATCGTTAAGGCGTTCTGTCCAAGCCTCGATTTTATCCTTATTCTCCGTATTGCTCCCGTTATCTATCAGAATGATTTCAAAACCGCGGCGGGTTACGGTTTTATTAAGCAAAGACTCTACGCACTTAAACAAGGTATCCGGATTGTCTTTAGAGGGGATAATCACGGATATAACGTCTTTACTTGAAGCAGGTGTATGCACAGTTGCATACAACTTGTCAGCAGCTTCTGTGGGTAGTTTTTGAAGGATACGTTCTTTGCCTGTATCTTTATCTTTGTCTTTCTCAATACTATTAAATAACACCTGTTGTATATGACAGACAGGAATGTAAGAGTGCAAGTTCCATTTATCGAAGCCGCCACAGCTCTTAATCATGTCAAAAAGCAGCATATACAGCCCATAATCACCGTTTATCGAAACCGACTGCTCAAAGGCGGCAGTCCTGACCGCAATAAGTCCGCCAAAGTAAAGCGTATCAAGGAAGTTATCAGGCGACCAGTCCGGCTTAAACCACGGATTTTCGCGGACTTCTCCGTTAAGTACGTCTTCGTCTCCATATACTAAAACAATATTACTATCCTCGCGAAATTTTTCATCTATTAATGGCAAGGCAATATCATTAAGTTTGCCGTCATACATTTTGAATATGATAATATCGGAAGCATACTTTTTCAGGACAAGCTCTCTATTCTTTTCAAATGCGTCTGCTGAAACGATGGTATATGTCCGTCTTTCGCCGTTTCTATCTGTGATTTCCGTCTGTGTGAGGGGTTCCCCCGTGGTTTCCTGCTTTTTCTCCCTTATCCGCGCAATAAGCGAAGCGGCGTTTAATTTATCCTCCTGCGCCCTAATCCACGCATCATAATAAGTCAGGTTCTTCTCCACGACCTCTTTCTGATACCGCTTATGCTGTTTATTAATCAAAAGCTGCTTTATGCTACGTCTTAAGGAAGCCATTTCATTAAGTCCTTTCGTTTCAGCACTTCCACATTACTTTTTCACAATCTTCGGGCTGCATACAAACTGTTACGTCTATTATCTATTCCACAACGCCGCCAAACCAGACTGTTCCTTTTTATTCATATGCGCCACAGTTTCAGCCGGCATGCGAGTAACCTGCATAGATACCTGTAAAAAGTTCTCCTGCCGCTGCTCCAGCTCGGATACTTGTATGGTAATGTTCGGGTCTATAGTATCAAAGGCGTATAGATTATCCCCTACTCTAAATCCGTTTGTCGATATACACTTACTCTTTGATGGGATTACCATGTCATTCCATTTCATTTCCTTAAGCCATACTACGCAGCTATCACTGCAAGGATCTAAGCGCAGACTTTTTCTTCCTGCCGCTATCTTTACCCTGAATTCTCTGCCGTTTGTATCAGGCTGCTCTGTAAAATATTCCTTTTCAACCTCTTCGGACGCATAAAGTTCTTCTTCAAGTATCTTCTTTAACGGAAGTTCATCGGGAAAGAAGGAATTCTGCTCCGAAAATCCTTCTCCCATATCTTCATAAATCTGCACCTTATTTTTCCGCTTTTCAATAATTTTATCTTCAATCAGTCCTTCAACATCATAAACAGGCTGTCCTATTATATCGCGGATTTCAATCATCGACCTTTTTCTTTCCGTGACATACTTCTGAAACTCTTTTTCATTATGCCTGAACTGTTCGGCGTCTTCCTGAGTCACATTCAGCTTGTTCAGAATAAAGTCAAAATCCAATTTATTTCTTTTCTCGTTCTCAAGCAGATAGCAATAGACCGCGCGAAACGCTATTTCTTTTACCTCTACCTGCTTGCCAAAAGTCCATTCATAATCTATCACATGCCACTTACCATCTGGCGCAACCAGAATATTAGAGAATATTAGGTCATAATCTGTAACCGCCATCTCAGTATTATAAGAAATACATTCCAGATATTCATTGAATAACGCATGAAATTTATCCATATCGTTTTTCGCCAGACATTCATCGAGAAGCTCCTCTAACGTTCTGCCTTCAAGATATTCAAAGACGGCGTATAAGCCCTCGTCGCCACTTTCCGACGCACCCGTAGCTGCTTCTGCCAAAGCACACCGGTTTATCAAAAGCTTCCCACCGTCAAATCGCCTAGAAAGCCCTTCATACGCCTTCTCCATCTGTATTACATGTTGTTGTGCCTCTTTAGATAACGCATGTTTTTCTATCTGTTTTACCACATTCCTGCCTTGCTTATCAGGCATAACAACATTATGCGTAACAAGTGTTTTTATTTTATAGGAGTCCGCCCTGTCATTAGAATACTTAGCATACTTTATCCTAAGCTCCGATCCTAATACCATCATATATGAATTGGAAAATAGCGGAAACTGTCCTTCTTTAATAAGAGTATCAAATACCAGTTTTTCATCAAATAACTGCATCCTGTCCCTATCAAAATTGCGTAAGCTTGCCGACAGTTCTCCCAATTTCGGTAGACGCTCGTCCGAATAAAGATGTGTCATGAATTTATAATCCGGATACGGATAATATATGGATATCTCAGAAAAACCGCAGTTTTTTGCGATTTTAACAAGACCGTCTTTAGTAAATGTCCTTGCCGGACTCCCTTTCGGATAGTCCTCTAAACTATCAAACCACGTTCCCAGATGGTCTTCCTTGCAGCCCGCCCAATACTTTAAACCTAATTTATTCTCAATGGCGATAACAATATGACCGCCTTCTTTTCTATGTTTCGCTATAATATTCAGAAAATCTTCATAAGGATTGTCCGAATCAATATACGCCTGCCCGTATTCAAATACGCCAATCAGACAGATATAGTCATAATCGCAGGGCAGCGTAGTTTCTATATCCTGAAAATTGCCTACATGGATAGTCACATTATCACAATCCATATGTCTGTATGCGTTTATCATGCTTCTTTTTTTGGAAAGTTCAATGCAGGTCACTTCTTTTGCTTTTCTTGAAAGCGCTCCCGTGATTGCGCCGCAGCCTGCACCGATTTCCAGTACTTTCATACTTTTATCAATCGGCAGCCATTCCACGATATTCTCGCGGAAAGGCGACAAATGATAAAGAATAGGCCAGCTTCTTCTCGCCTCTATGATTTTCTGATATTCAACCTCGGAATAATTTCGGGCAATATTAAGCAGCTCGTCCTCAATCTCACCGTCGCAGTAATAATCTTCGCCCGGATATTGAGACAAGTCCAGTTTGATTTTACCAATCTCTTCAATTATTTCTTTATTTTTATCTTCCATACCCTAATTACCTCAATCTTACGAAATTCTATTTCCATAACCAGAGTTTAGGCTACGCAATTACTTAATCTCTATCTCAGAATTCATATCATAGAAGCCCACAGTGTCTTTATCTGAAATAACCGTCAAATTCAAAACGTCATACAACCTATGATAGACCGTAAAATCGTCGCCCTCATATCCCGTTACGCCAAGAGAAAGTAGATATTCTCCGCCTTGAAGGTTCATTTGCTGCTTAAAAATAATTTCCTTCGTATCGCCCGCCTTAACCGATTCAAGAAATACCTTCTCAAACATTGTGTTAGTTCCCGTAATCTCAGTGCCCTTGATATCCTTAATTGTAAACGCGAAAACAGGCGCCGCTATATCCTCCGCCATCTCCACTTTCATATGGATATTAAAACTATCGCCTTTAATAATCGCCGAAGTTTTCTTATCTTTATTATCCGTTATAAAATATTCCGTAATTACAGCTTTTTTGGAGCCATACTCTAACAACTCCGGATTAACATTCATATCCTTATCCGTCCCGCCGCCTGCTTTTTTTGCCGCTGCTGCGCGAACCTGCTCATCATCAAGCAGCTGCACATTTTCCTGCTCGTCGGTAGGATACTGCCCTACAAGCACCTGCTTATATGCGTCTATCATTTCTTTTGGCTCGCCCTCGCCAAGTTTAACGCCCTGATTTAACAGCACCACCCTGTCGCAATACTTGCTGATACTGCTTAAATCATGGCTGACAAATACAATGGTCTTGCCAAGACGCTTAAATTCTTCAAATTTATGATAACATTTCGCCTGAAAAAAGACATCTCCCACTGAAAGCGCCTCGTCAACAATAAGGATTTCCGGATCGATATTAATCGCCACGGCAAACGCAAGCCTTACGAACATACCGCTGGAATAGGTCTTTACAGGCTGATAGACATATTCTCCGATATCGGCAAAGTCTAATATGTCCTGCATTTTCTCATCAATTTCCTTCTTAGAAAAGCCTATCATAGTGCCGTTAAGATATATATTATCAATTCCGTTGTATTCCATGTTAAATCCCGCGCCAAGCTCTAGCAGCGCAGAAATTCGTCCATTGACTATAACCTCTCCCGCCGTGGGATTCAATACTCCTGTAATAATCTTTAGAATTGTGGACTTACCAGAACCGTTTGTTCCTATAATCCCCACGGTTTCACCCTGATGAATGGTTAAATCCACTCCCTTTAAGGCGTAATGCTCAGTGTGCCTTTTCTTTCTGCCAAGCCCCAGAGTTTCTATTAATCTGTCAGAAGATTTATTATACAGTTTGTATGCTTTTTCCAAGTTTTTTACCTGAATAGCAATGTTTTCACCTTCCATATAACCCTGCCTTTCTTAAAGCACATCGGCAAAATGTACCCGCAGCTTCTTAAAAATTAACGTTCCTAAGCAAAACAGACTGACCGTAAATATCCAGAAATAAGTCGAAGAATAAAAATGCTCCCAGAACCATATCTTTTCATAAATTGCGCTACGGTATCCGTTGACGATATATACTAACGGATTAAGTTTAAAAAACGCCTTCATAGAATCGGTTTTCAACATGGAAATATCCCACAGAATCGGGGTTGCCCACATACCAATCTGCAGCGCTATATTAATAATAGGCTGCAAGTCCCTGAAAAAGACAACCAGCGCGCAGGTAAAATAACTCATACCAAGCACCAAAAGAAACAGGCATATACTGTAATATAGTATCTGCAAAGTATATATGCTTGGATAATACCCATATGCGATTGCCACAATCAGCAGAATACATGTGAAAAAAATATGAATAAAGGTTGCCGCAATAACCTTGATAATAGGCAGAATACTTATATTAAAAACAACCTTCTTAACCAGATAATTATATTCTAAAAGCGCCGTGGTCCCCTGAGTAATTGCCTCTGTGAAATAAAACCATGGCACAAGCCCCGCCGTCAGATATAAGACATACGGAACTTCTATTCCGCCTGCCACCAGCTGACTTCTTGTATCAAATACCCTGTCGAATACTATCCAATACATGACTACGGTAACTACCGGCTGCGCCAGCGCCCAGATAATCCCCAGATATGAACCGGCATAGCGTTTCTTAAAGTCATTTTTAGCAAGCTTCCATATCAGTCTGCGGCTTTGAAAAAGCTCTTTAGGAATAGTTGTTATCCCATCATAAAAGATAGTAAAAATAATACAGGTAAACACAGTCAATGCGCACCCGCTGATTTTCTTCATGGTCTCTGTCCCTTGGTCTGCTAACGGATTGTGATGCAGTACAATCACAGCGAACATAATCAAACCAAGCCCCCAGAAAATAGCGATTGCTGCGGGCTTAGAAATAAAATTTTTACTTGTATTATTCGTACTCTTTTTCATATGAAATCTCATTTTTTCTACGAAATCTTTCGTGTAACTGCTAAACGCCTTCACAGTTACTCTTACACTTCTATTGACGGTATTCTTTAGTAAACTCCTTGATACCGCCCCACTTAGTATCTTTATCCGACTGAATCAGCTTCATTCCTTCTTCAATAGGCCACTCTATACCAATATCAGAGTCATTCCACAGAATACCGCCCTCATCATTAGGGTGATAAAGCTCGGTACATTTATATGCAAATTCCGCATAATCCGACATGACAAGAAATCCATGCGCAAAATTCTTCGGCACAAAAAACTGCTTCTTATTCTCTGCGGAAAGTCTCACTCCATACCATTTGCCATAAGTCTTAGAGTCTTGACGCAAATCTACGGCAACGTCATAAACCTCTCCCTGCAAAACCCGCACCAGCTTATCCTGTGGATAATTAATCTGGAAATGAAGTCCCCTCAAGACTCCTTTAACAGACGCCGACTGGTTATCCTGTACGAATATCTGGTCGATACCTGCCGCCTTAAAATCTTCATATTGATAGGTTTCCATGAAGTATCCTCTTTCATCTTCACGCACCTGCGGCGTAATAATCTTAAGACCTTCTATCTCGCATGTCTCCACAGTTATCTTTCCCATTTCAATTAAAATCCTTTCCTTGATTTCTAATTTATATTTCCTGTTTTTGCTATCTAATCCGTCGGCACATTTCCGGTATCACCGTTCACAATTCCCGTGTATCCCATAGAATATGCTGAATGGTCGATTGACGTATCTATATTCATATAAGACAGATTCAAATCCACATTCGTCGTGATTCCATCTATTCTTCCTTTTGAAGTATACTGCCACATATGATAATATCCCTCATATGTCGGCACGTCGGCATACTGTGCCAGCCATGTATTATAATTCGACAATTCGTTCATATTTACCCTGTTGTTTAACCAATTAGTAGAGCCGTAAACGCCTGTCGCATACCCTGCAGAAGCGATTGTCTGCATGAACGCTTTATGATTTCTTGTGCGCTGTTCGGTCGTAAGGTCGTCCGCCCTTCCGTTTCCGCCCGCGCTCTCACTGTCCAGAAATACAGGATAATCCACATCATACTTCGCAATAAGGTTAATCACCATACTTGCCTCTTCCACAGCTTCTATCTCATTTATTGCCTGCGTGAAAAAGTACACTCCGACAGGAACGCCTGCATTAATTGCACCTGTTATGTTTTCTTCATAAAGCGGATCAATAATCAGATAGCCCGTAGACGAACCCCTGTAACCACATCTTATAATTGCAAACTCCACTCCGTCCGCTTTTGCCGCTTCCCAATCTATATGCTGATTCCACTTGGAAACATCTATTCCCTTGCGGGCGTCCTGTCCCGAAACTTCAAACAAAGTATTTTCAGTGCCGTCAGCTTCTTCCTCAGCGCCCTTTACCTCGGTATCTTCTTTGGACGCATCAACATCATCTTCTGTCAACATCATATATTCCACGCCCTCAAGCACCCTATAATCAATATCCTGTTTTACCTGAATAGTAGTTACCGTATTAGGAACCCTGAAACCCTCAGCCTCATTCATATAAACGCTGTATTCGCCGGCTCGCAGCTTATCTATATATATAATTCCGTCTTCATTATTATCCACATATTCACCCAATCCCTGTATCGTTACAGAAAAGGGAGTGCCGGTTACAAGTCTGCCTGCGCTGTTCACTATCATTATACGCAAATCCTTAGCAACGCTGCTCATAACCATAAAAACGTTTCGTCCCGAATATGTCTCTATACTTTTATAATGAATATCAGGATCAAAAAAAGTTTCGTCCTGCATAAAAGCATAAAGATCGTTGCCAACCTGCTTGCTGTCTCTATCCGTCACGATTTCAGTCTGTCCTGAGTTTTCGTTTTGTATGTTACTATTTTGCACGCTGCTATTTTGCATATTTTCCTGCATACCAAACTTTTTTTGCAATAAATCTTTATTTGTTACTACGATAACAGCCGTTATCATAATGAACATCAAAATCATTGCAAATATAGTTTTCCGTAGTTTCTTAGAGCCCATTTGCAACCTCTATCAAATATTTTCCATAATTGGTCTTCGTTAGCGGTTCCGCCAGCTTTATAAGCTGTTCTTTATCAATAAAGCCTCTCTTATATGCAATCTCTTCTATACACGAGATATAAAGCCCCTGACGTTTCTGGAACGCCGCCACAAAATCCGCTGCGTCTAAAAGCGAATCGTGGTTTCCTGTATCAAGCCATGCAAAGCCTCTTCCCAATGTCTCGACATGAAGGGTTCCCCTGCGTAAATATTCGTTATTTATGCTTGTAATTTCAATCTCTCCACGCGCGGAAGGTTTCACGCCTGCGGCGATTTCCACTACATCATTATCATAAAAATACAGTCCGGGCACCGCATAATTGCTCTTTGGATTTTCCGGCTTCTCTTCAATAGAGATGGCAAGTCCATTTTTATCGAATTCCACGACACCGTATTCTCTGGGGTCTCTGACATAGTATCCGAAGATAGTCGCGCCTGACTGCCTTGCCGCCACTTCCCTAAGTAATTTAGAAAAGCTCTGTCCATAGAAAATATTATCTCCGAGTATCAGAGCTACACTGTCGTTACCGATAAATTCAGCTCCAATAATAAAGGCGTCGGCAAGTCCCCTCGGAGTCTCCTGCACGGCATACTCCATTCTTAAACCGAGCTGTTCTCCGGTTCCAAACAATTCTTTAAAAGTCGGCAAATCCCTCGGCGTAGATATAATCAAGATATCCCTTATTCCTGCCAGCATTAGTATTGATAACGGATAATAAATCATCGGTTTGTCATAAACCGGCATGATTTGTTTGGATATTGCTTTCGTCAACGGATACAGGCGCGTTCCTGAACCGCCTGCCAGAATAATTCCTTTCATACTACCGATACTCACCTTTCATAATTCGTTCAGTCAATTGCTTTTTGCATTATACATTTCGTCATAATACTTCTGATAATCTCCGCTTGTCGCGTTCTTCATCCAGTCCTCGTTCTCAAAATACCACTGAATTGTACGACGGATTCCTTCTTTAAACATCGTCTCCGGTTCCCAGCCGATTTCCGCCTTAATCTTGTCCGGGGCAATAGCATAACGCCTGTCATGCCCCTTTCTATCCTCCACATAGGTAATAAGTTCTTCTGTCGCAAGCTTCTTTCTAGGATCATCATCGTCCAACATTTCCTGAAGCGTGTCCAGAATAATATGAAGTATCTCTATATTCTGCTTTTCATTGTGCCCGCCTATATTATAGGTTTCAAACAGTCTGCCTTTTTCCTGAACCATATCAATCGCCTTAGCATGATCCTCTACATACAGCCAGTCACGGACATTTTTTCCATCTCCATATACCGGAAGTTTCTTGCCTTGAAGGGCGTTATTGATAACCAACGGTATAAATTTCTCTGGGAACTGATAAGGTCCGTAATTATTGGAGCAGTTCGTAATATTTGCTGGAAAATGGTAAGTATCCATATAAGATTTTACCAGCATATCAGAACCCGCCTTGCTTGCAGAATACGGACTGTGCGGCGCATAAGGAGTGGTTTCATAGAAATATCCGCCGTCCTCTTCAAGCGAACCATAAACTTCATCTGTGGAAACATGAAGAAATTTTTTATCCGCCTTATATGTGCCGTCAGGCAGTTCCCATGCTTCCTTAGCGCAGTTAAGCATAACTGCCGTTCCAAGCACATTGGTTCTAATGAATACTTCGGGATTTTTGATACTTCTGTCCACATGACTCTCCGCTGCAAAATGCACCACTCTGTCAATATCATTCTCGGCAAAAATCTTCCTTATCGCCTCTTTATCGCAGATATCCGCTTTAATAAAAGAGTAATTTTCCCTGTTTTCAACGCTCTTTAAGTTCTCCAAATTACCTGCATAAGTCAGGACGTCCACATTAATAATCCTGATTTCATCACCATACTTCTTAAACATATAATGAATATAGTTGGAACCGATGAAACCCGCTCCGCCCGTTACAAGATAAGTTCTCATATTATTATATAATCTCCTTTTTACAACATAATATTTTATACAGCTATACAGCCAGCTTAATTCATATAATTAATATTCATGTCCACATTGCCGTTTATGCCGCCTATGGTTCCTTTGCTGGAATACTGCCACATATCGACTCTGGTTCTTGTATAAGTAGGCGCCGCCGCATACTGTGCAAGCCATATCTTATAACTTGTAAGCGCCGGGGCATTTATATAACTCTCAAGCCATGTCTTATTCGCATATATCCCCGCCTTGTAGCCGGAATTTTGTATCGTCTGGCAAAAAGCCTGACATACTGCCGTTCTGGAATCCGCGCTGATTGCATCCCCGCGTCCGCTACTTGGCTCCACGTCCAAGAACACGGGCAGAGACAGATTATATCCCTTAATTAAACTCAAGACCATAGAGGCTTCTTCTACTGCTTCTACGTCATTTACTGCCTGAGTAAAGAAATATACTCCGACTTTAATTCCGGCATTCTGCGCGCCCTGTATGTTAGCGCGAAATTTCGGGTCTTCAATCAAAGCGCCGGTAGTAGAACCGCGGTATCCGCATCTTATTATAGCATATGATATACCAGAATTTTTAACGGCATTCCAATCGATACTGCCATTCCACTTGGACACATCTATTCCCAACACTCCTGAGCCGGAAGAAAGGCGTCCTGTTGCATCAAACGAGTATTTTGCACCCTGAATGACCTGTTCGCCGGTAACATAATTTCCATTCTTATCAAAGAAATATGTATAACCGTCTATGGTCTGCCAGCCTGTATAAGAATATGAAGCGTTAGCATTCCTTAAGTAAAATGTGGAATTGGTATAGTAGTCTGCATATACTGCTTCCGCATAACTGCCGTCAGATTTTTTAATATAAATCTGATTTCCATTTTTGTCCTTTAATTTTGAGGTATAGTTGCTCGCAGCGTCATTAACAACTTTAACTTTCCATTCCGCTTTAGCGTCTCCACAGGTTCCTGTAATTGTTACCTCGCCTACGGTAACGCCTGTTATTGTTCCATCGGCATCTATTTTTGCAATGCCGGTATTACTGCTTGTCCATTCGACTTTTCCACCTTCTGGGTTTGATTTCGCGGTAAGTTTTATGGTCTTACCCACGCGGACAGTGTTGTCACCGGAGATGGTAAGGGAGGTATATTTAATTACAGGTTCAGTAACGGTGACTGTAATTTTTTCGCTCACTTTACTATTATCTTCGTTACTACATTCGGCTGTAATTGTAGCTGTTCCAGCAGTAACACCTGTTATTTTTCCACTGCCATCTACTGTTACATTACCATTATCGCTAGACCATGTGACAGTACCACCTGCCGGCTCCGTCGTCGCACTAAGCTGCTTCGTGCTGCCTTTTTCTATACTAGTGCTGTCGCCTTCGGCTATTGTGACTTTTGTATATACTGTTGGTTTCGGTTCTGTAGGTTGTTCAGGCTCTGTCGGTTTCGGTTCAACTGTCGGGTCTGTAGGCTTTTCAGTTAGTGTATCGTCACCGCCGACTCCCCCTTCATTTCCGCTTACGGTTTTTTCCCCCTCAGTAGAAGGTGTACTCGTGAACTTCATAAACCCTGCCGCCCTCGCGATAGTCGCCGGGTCCGGAATATCAGATGCGTTAATCTGGGTATAATTACTGTCAGAGTTAAGCTCGGTTTTAGTAGAAGGCACCCATTCTACAGTATCGGTCAAAACGGATTCTATTTCTGTATTTTGCTGTGCCGTATCTTCTACTGCAACGTTAATCTCCGCCTCTGTCTTGATTTCGTCCTCAACATCTACTTTTTTATACTCTATCGTATCTATAACTTTTACAGTTTGGCTCTCTGAAGGCAAAGAATACTTACTATACGCCTCGTCCGTCAAAGCGACTACTTTTACAGTATATGTACCGGCTGCAATTCCATTCTGATATATAATTCCGTCCTTATCATCATCCTTAAGGTTATATGTCTTATTGCTTCCTACAACTTCTACTTCAAAAGGTACACCACCTATAAGTTTATTTGTCTTTTTATTATCAAATTTAATCTTAATATCAGATTTAATGGTAGTAATATTAATGCCAACTTCTATTACATTAACGACTTTTTCCTCTTCGGGAGCATTAGTCTCCTGTTCTTCCGCTTCATCTCCTATTACTAACATCTGGGATAGTCTTGCGGATTCTGCATCGGCAACGGCTATCAGCCCGCTTTCTCCGATAACTTCTATGCTCTCTACTTCTGTTCCAACCTCTGCAAAAGCTTCTACCTGTTTATCCTCTGCCCTTGCCGTCAAATAGATATTTCCGACTATAATAGCAGCTATTAATATGAAGCAGCCGAATCCCCCCACAACATAATCCAGCGGAGTAAGCTGCTTAAAGAAATACACTATACGCTCAGCCGCACTTCCAGTATATTTCGCACTATGTTCGTAATCCTCTTCATCTTCGTAGTCTACTTCTTCGTCATCGTCGTCCTCATAGTCCTCGTCTTCGTAGTCTACTTCTTCGTCGTCATCGTCCTCATAGTCCTCATCTTCGTAATCTACTTCGTCACCGTCTTCTTCGTCCTCATAATCCTCGTCTTCGTAGTCTACTTCCTCATCGTCTTCTTCGTCCTCATAGTCCTCGTCTTCGTAGTCTACTTCTTCATCGTCTTCTTCGTCCTCATAGTCCTCATCTTCGTAGTCTACTTCTTCATCGTCTTCTTCGTCCTCATAGTCCTCATCTTCGTAGTCTACTTCTTCATCGTCTTCTTCGTCCTCATAATCCTCATCTTCGTAATCTACTTCTTCGTCTTCATAATCCTCATCTTCGTAATCTACCTCTTCGTCCTCATAATCTTCCTCATAGCGACTACGTGAACTTTTTCTTGATTTAAAAGCATGAGATTTTTTTTCATACGATGCGATAGTATCATCGTCCAGACTCAAAAACTCCAATGTATCCTCAAGGTTATTCTGGTTATTTTTATCTGTCCTTTTCATTATTCAATACAACCCCTCTATGAAATCTGAAAAATATATTCTTTGACATTGTACCACATTATAAAATTATAGACAAGGACTTAATACGCGATTAATACGCGATACTTAACACCCCTTTTTTACCATTTTCTGCCTGAATACGCTTGACTTTATCCTCTAAAACTGACACAATATAAGTGCAACATTACAATTTCAACATTATCAACTGAGAAAAGGGGAATTTTTCATGATGTACATGCACTATTGTAAGCGTTGCCACCGTGTCCATATGCTCAATGGACACAAGCGTTCCTGCCCTAACTGTAATGAAAGCATTACCGAGCTTAAAATTCCTTACATGGAATACATAGCCATGAACAAGGAAGAAAGGGCGCTTTTCCTTACTCGTCTTGAGGACGAGACGCAGCTTAAGGGGTTAAGTACCACCTACCGTATGTATAAATACAGCAAATGGTACAAAGAGCTTCACAATCAGCTTTCAGGTAATGCAATTATCACTTACACAATTACGGGCGAGACCAAAATGGACAATGCGGCATCTGCTGTTTAACCAAACAGCGTAGGAAGGAGTGCTGCCAGTAGAACAAATGCTGGCAACACTCTTTCTTACTTTTTTCTTAAATTTTTGTGAATACATGGATTTTTATGGATATTCATAGTAAAATACAGATATATTTGGAAATAATCTATATGAATGAATATTTAAAGTACCAGCAAGAAAAGTGTGAAAGATAAATTCACAATCAGAAGGGAGCATGGTTATTATATGAGCCAAAACACAGGAAAAAATACCAAGAAGCAAGATATGCAAGAGCAGAATATAGATGTGGATATAGATACAGATGCTAATGTAAATATAGATGAAGATAGCGATACCAAAAAACCCGCTTTTCAAGTAAACGCCCACATTGTATTAGTATCCATAATCGTCCTTATTTTTGCCATTATCGCTTTCAGACTTTATAAGTGGAATAAAGGCGTCCAGTCCAGTTATGATCCTAACGCCGATATAGAGGTCGTTGAGCTGGAAACGTTAGACATTATCATGCCGATGGATCCCGACAATTTGGAAGGGCATGAGGACGACGGCGTTACCACTATTCTCTGTCTGGGAAACGATCCGTTTTTCCAAAATAAAGGTGAAAAGAACGGACTTGCAGAATTAATTGCCGATAAGACCGGTGCGACAGTCTACAACGGTTCCTTTGGCGGTTCGTGTATCGCCGCTTCGAGCACTACCTATAGCGACGGAGAATGGATTGACGCCTTTAGTATGCCTTATCTGGCACAGGCAATGTGCAGCGGTGATTTTTCCATACTCAGAAACGTAGCCGAACTTCACAGCGACGAAGCCGACTTTATCCCTACGATAGAGATGTTTGAAAATCTTGATATGAATTCTGTTGACATGATATGTATAATGTACGACGGCACCGACTATCTTAAACAAAGAGGCAGCGACGACCCGAATAATCCATATTCCATCGTCGCATTTACCGGAGCTTTAAATTTTGCTCTTACCAACATTAAGGAGACTTACCCTTTTATAAGGATTGTCGTGATGTCGCCCCCGTTCTGTCTTACCGAAGATGGCGAAAGCGGCCGCGTCACTAATTTGGGCAACGGTACATTATACCACTATTTTTTGAAAGAAATAGATGTTGTACAATATCATGGCGCTTCCATAATAGATAATTACTATGGCTCTATCAGCGAGGCGAATTATTTAGAATATCTGAGCGATAATATACATCTGAACGATAAGGGGCGGGAATTGATAGCGCAGCGTTTTAAAGACTGTATCTTCGGCAGCGATGAGGACACAGAGGAATAATTGTTCTATTTTAAGACTTCCAAATCCTTATAGATATTATAATTGGTCGTCTGGGCGAACAGTTCAAAGCCATAATCAGTAAGGGGCTCGCTAAGTTCCCTATCCTTACGAAGAACCACATATAAACAATAGCTGTCCCTTGTCAGTTCTACAAATGAGGGCGTTTCTATAACCTCAGACTGCTCCATAACCTTATATAAATCGCTTTGGAAATTCCATCTTGCAATCAACATTTCCCTACCATACGGCAGGGCTATTCTGTCTGTATACTGTCTGATAAAATGAATCATTTCCGCCGGAACCACCGCCATTATACGTCCCTCGCCGGGATCCATTAAACTTGCCGCCTCGACAACTTCATTCGGTATATGGTACAGATTTTCCGCCTTAGTAATATTTACACTATTATAAACAAAGCTTCCGCAGGAGATTACTGCTACGCACATAACCGCCAGCATGAGCTTTCTGTATTTTCCGCACAGCTTCATCGCGCCATATGCGCTTATAAGACTCATTTGCAGCAACCACAGCAGTCTATAGTATGTTTCCTCTTCATTAAGCAGCAACGTAAATAACATACGAAACGGTGGACAGAAAAAACATACAAGTAAAACTGTCGGAGCATATACAAAGAGCGCACGGAACAATTTATTTTTTTCCGCTTTCCATAAATACAGCAGGAAAAACAAATAAATTCCGAATAAATACCTATTCTGGTCGTATCCGACATAGTTCTTAAATATATTAACGCTTTCTAAGAATATATCCCACATATGAACGCTCCTAATCAATATATATTAATGCAAGATAAGTAAGTACATAAATTGCGCTGGGAATACATGTGAGTCCCAGCTTAAGCAGTATCTTCGCATTACGCTCTACCGCCGCAAGACATAACGCCGCTACAGCAAGCAGCATTGCTAATATAAAAACGGCAAGCGAACTGCATATTCCTGTCGCCATATTAAGAGCGACTAACATTATCCACAACCCTTCGCTATGCGCCCCCTTATCCGTTTTCCTACTAAATATCCATAACAGCAATAGAAACATCATGGGAATTATAATACTGCATACTACCGCTTTACCCTGCCATGTGCGCGTTAAGAAAAAAGTTTCATTAGTATAAATTGAAACGTTGCCAAACATCTGAAACATTCCCATAATAATCATAAAAACAGGAATATTCGCCTTCCTCTCAGCAAAGAGAACCTTCGCAATTTCATAATAAATAAGATAACTAAGCGGTATCAATACAAGCGGCAAAATCGCATGCGATACTATGGTCGCATGAATATTCGTCCTGACCGCCACAAAAGCCACCCACATAGGAAATACTGCCAGCGCATGTCTGGCGTCCAGCGAAGTCGTCCAGCCCGTATACGGCAGATATTTATACATTGTTCCACTCTGCTGTGCAGTTACAGAATGCACCACATAATAAGCATCGTCACCGTCAAATGAAACTCTTGTCAATGCCATATATAGCTGAAAGCCTACCAGTGCAAGAAACAATAACCATTCGATTTTTGCCTCTATATCACGCTTCAAAAGCAAAGGAATATTGGAAAATCTCAACTTAGTCTTAAAATTATTATTATTTCTTCTTAGGTCCATAAATCGTAGACAGACGCCCGCCGCAGCAAGAAGGACAGAGATTACCGTAAAGCACCTTACGACAAATATAAAATTATCATCTTGAATACAAAGCACAGCCGGAATGGTAATCACTTCAAAGGCTGCCCACATAAGCAGATATCCTGCAAGCAAAATCACTCCCGGATTATTTTTTTTATCCGATATGAAATTAACCGGTACAAGACCGATACAGAACGGAATAATTATGAGCCAGAAAATAATACCAATTATATGTGCTATAGATATAAGTTGTACCATCTTTTCCTACTTTCTAAAGGCAAAAAACTTTTGTCCGAAAAAATTCATCACAGTAAATAATACCATGCCGACTATTATCGCGATATTTTCCACAATAACTGTAGGCTGCGATGACAAGACATACCTTACCAACGGTTTTGCCACTCCGTACGCAACAAAATAGCATACGATAATATTAACCGCGAACCTCACCGGCAGCCATTTATCGCGGTCCTTTTCTTCTACTTTAAAGGTAACTTTACCGTTGACAAAATATGAAAATACGCCGCCTATGGTATAGGATATGCCGCTTGAAGCCCAATAGCTCAAATGGATAATATTATATAATACCTCTATTACCACCAGTCCCATCAAGGTATTAATAACGCCTACTATGCAGAAATGAATTACTTCCATTATAAAAGTTTTATTTTTTTCATATAATTGTCTCAATTTACCCATTATTAATTCACCTTATAATACTCCCTATACCATGAGACAAAGCTGTTAAGTCCTTCTTCTATAGTAGTATCCGGCTTAAAATCATAATCATTCATCAAGCCGCTTACGTCTGCATATGTCTGATAAACATCGCCCGGCTGCATAGGTAGAAATTCTTTGATAGCCTTTTGGCCAAGACATTTCTCCAAAGTTTCAATAAAATCCATCAATTTCTCAGGCTTATTGTTCCCGATATTATACAGCCTGCTGCTTGCTCCCTTAGCATCAGCCTCAGGCGGATTACAAAGAATATTCTCAATTCCCTTAACAATATCGTCAATATAAGTAAAATCGCGGTACATATCGCCCTGATTATATATTTGAATAGGTTCGCCCGCCAATATCTTCTTAGTAAATTTAAAATACGCCATATCAGGTCTGCCAAAAGGACCATAAACAGTAAAAAACCTAAGCCCCGTAACCGAAATCTTATATAGCTTACTATAAGCATAAGCCATCAGTTCATTAGATTTTTTCGTCGCTGCGTACAAACTTACCGGCTCGTCCACCTTATCTTCCGTGGAAAAAGGAACCTTATCGTTTCCGCCATAAACAGAGCTGGAAGACGCATAGACAAGGTGCTCCACCGGAAAATAACGACAGCTTTCGAGAATATTAAAAAAACCGACCATATTGGACTGTATATAGGCGTCAGGATTATCAATACTGTAACGCACGCCTGCCTGCGCGCCCAGATTCACTACTATCTGCGGCTGGTACTCTTTAAAAATCCGCATTATTTCCTGCTTATTTGCTAAATCTTCTTGAATAAATGTATATTTATCATACTGGCGCAGAATTTCGAGACGGTCTTGCTTTAGTTTAACGTCATAATAATCGTTCATATTATCCAGTCCGATAACTGCTGCACCCTGCTCTAACAGCCTCTTAGATAAATGAAAACCGATAAATCCTGCTCCGCCGGTAATTAAATACTTTTTATTTATATCCAACAAATTCATATATTTCTCCCGTCCAATCAACGACCAATACTATAATACTCAACCTCTGCGTCCTTCATTTCTTTAACGCCGAATACATTTCTTCCGTCATAAACAAGCGGAGTTCTCATAAGTTCCTTAAATTCCGAAGCCTCAAGCGCTTTTATTTCGTCCCATTCGGTAAAAACAAAACAGATATTAGCGGCTTTCAACGCTTCCTGCGGAGAGTCTACATAATGTATAGAGCCTTTCAAATTATTGCCTTCCGGATAACGCGCCTTGAAGTTATCCGCTGCCACAGGATCATACGCATATATATCTGCGCCATTTTCTAATAGCAGCTTCACATTATCCAATGACGGAGCTTCTCTCAAATCGTCAGTTCCCGGTTTAAACGCCAGCCCCAAAACCGCCGTCCGCAAATTCTGGAAAGTAATCATGCGGTCGCTTGCCTTCTTATAAAGTTTGGTTTTCTGCTCTGCATTTACATCGACTGCCGCCTCTACGGTACGCAATGTATACCCGTGCTGGTGCGCCAGATACTTTAACGCCTTAGTATCTTTAGGGAAACAGCTTCCGCCGTATCCTATTCCGGCATTTAAAAATCTGGAGCCTATTCTTGTATCATAGCTCATTCCTTCTGCTACCGCGTCAATATCTGCGCCCACCAGTTCGCACAGATTAGCAATATCGTTCATATATGAAATTTTCAAGGCAAGGAAATCATTACATGCGTATTTAATCATTTCCGCTGAACGCCTATTGACCGATACAATCGGAATGTTAAAAGGCTCATAAATTCTCTTTAACTTGCTTTCAGCTTCCTTACTCTCGGTTCCGATTATAATTCTTGCCGCGCACAGCGTATCATGTACCGCTGAGCCCTGTGCCAGAAATTCAGGATTAGAAGCAACTTCTACCTTTACGTCCTTTACTAAAAAGTCATGTATAAATTGTTCTACTTTATCATTTGTCCCTACAGGAACCGTAGATTTAACGACTACCAGACAATCCTTTTCCACAGATTCCGCAATCTGTCTGGATACTGTCGCTATATAGCTTAAATTAGCAGAACCGTCGCTTTGCTCAGGCGTCCCTACGCCGATGAAAATCGCGTCGGCGTCCTTATAAGCGTTCTTATAATCAGTCGTGAAACTAAGCCTGCCATCTGCTATGTTCTTCTTCATAAGCTCCTGAAGCCCTTCTTCATAGATTGGAGTTACGCCCGATTCCATCAGTTTTACTTTTTTCTCATCTACATCTACACATGTTACATCGTGTCCTTTTTCAGCCAGACACACTCCTGAAACCAAGCCGACGTATCCTGTTCCTGCTACTGTTATTTTCATTTTTCTTCTCCTCTAATCATTCAATAGTATGTGGTACAATACAAAATAAGGTAAAAATCCTATAAGAATTTTACCTTATTTTGTATCAATATGCAATGAGCAATTAAATTTGCTGCGTTATTTGAAGTCACTGTTCACAATCATATATGGCATAGACTCATATGTTTTCCTTCGTAGCACGCTCTCGCTCCGTGGAAAATCGCAGCGGTACTAAGCTCGAAAAAACCTCGCTAAGTACCGGCGTTTTCCAAGGGCTGCTCAGGAAAACATATGAGTCCATGCCTCTAGGCTGTGAATAATAGCAATAGTTTAAGTTATTTTAACATCAAATGCGGATATACATAGGAAGAATCGGACTGATGCTCAGTGCTTTCATGCTCATCTTGAATCGGTAAAATAGCATTAACAACATATCTACCACCTTGCTTATTATTTTCGATAATTCCACCGTATTTTCTTACAATATTTTGTACGCTGTTTAATCCTATACCGTGCTTATTTCCTATCTGTTCCACGCTTTTTACTACAGTTTTCCTTAGCCTTAGTTTGTTATCATAATCATTTTCAAGATGAATTACTATATGCCTGCCGTCTCTCGCCGTTCTCATATTAAGCAGAACAGGATTCTGATTATTGACGTACTTCTGCGCATCTATGGCGTTATCCAGCAGATTTCCTATAAGAGTAATAAGGTCAGAGTCCTGTATATTGTGCAAATTAAGCGGCTCAATAATCTCCATTTCTAGCGCAACGCCATTATCGGCAGCATAGCCTTTTCTTTCTAACAACAAAGCGTTCAATACTTTATTACTGCATATTAACCCCTGCCCTATGTTCCCAACATCGATTCTCATTTGAGCAATAATACTGCTTATATTTTCGCAATCTCCATCTTCAGAAAGCGCTGCTATCGCTCTAAGCTGGTGCTTTATATCATGTATAAACGTATCATACTTTTCGTGCATATCTTCTATATTCTGATAATACTCTGCTAACTTTTCCAAACGAATGTTGATATTTTCGAGTTCCCTTGCTTTCACCAGCACTTCACCAAATATTCCATATAAGTGAACCATTGCTAAGACTGATACTATAAGGACAATATTCGCTATAACAAAACCAATACTCATTACTACACCCATATCAAGTACATCTTCCAATATATAAAGACAGGCGGCAAATCCACAGACTACTATAGCAATCGAGTCAAATATCAGACGCTGCTTCATGGAATATCTTGATTTCATATTTAAATCCACTTTTGACACAGGCAGTTTCTTTACAGTCCACAATATTGCAGCTATCAGGACAGCTTCCACTAAAAATGCCAAAAGAGGTGAAACCACCGAAATATCGCTTAAGAAGTGAGTTGCCAGACATTCCAGCGATATACAGACAGCATGGTTGACAACTGTATAGAAAAATAATACTCCATAACGTCCGCTAAAAAGAATTATTGAAACAATAAGGCTGCACGCAATTCCCAACGCCATAGAAAACGCTGCGTTTCCCATCTCATTTGAATAGTATCTTACTACCGAAGCAAATAAAATAACAGCTATTATTATTCCATGATTCAGTTTTCTTCTGTTTACAAATTCCTTTAACCATATGTATAAAAAGCCAGTTTCCAATAAAGCTGTCAGTAACCCCATTCCTATACCTAAATATCCCATAATCATTTATCAAGCCGTTCCTTTCATTCCTTACTCCATTATCTTAAGTAATAATGTTGTAGCGCTGAATTTTAGTATGCTTCTATATTGCCTCAAAACTTATAACTATTGATGATATTTGCCTGAACCGTATATTTTTTATACCGAACGAGCTGATATTTTGGAAAAAACTGCAATTTTTGCTCATTTTTATGAATTTTTTGCCGTTTAAGAGCAAAATTTGTTAGTTCAAGCTTAAAAAACGATTGTTGGGTATTTTTATATTAGAATTAAAAAACAAAAGAGAGGAAGGGAGCAGTTCATATGGATTCTATTTTGAGCAAAGTCCAAAAAGAATATGGATATTCAGATTATGAGATTAAGCTGATAAAATTTTCTCTGACCGGAATTTTTTATGATTTGAGTAAGACGTTAATATTTATGGTTTACTTCTATGCCACAGGCAAATTTATAGAGTTTATCTTCGCCGCAGTTCCACTTATACTGCTGCGAACCAAAACAGGCGGAATACATTTAAAGAAATATTGGTCGTGTTTCCTATTCTCACTTGCCTATTTCCTTGCAGTTATATATGTACTGCCAGCACTAATCACAGTACACCCACTGGCTGTGTATGCAATCCTATTAGTATGTGCGATTATGGATTATATGCTTGGACCTAACACCCTAAGCAAAAGACCTGCACCAGCAGAAGATTTTATTAAGAAAGCAAAGATACAAAGTTTTCAGGTGGTATTTATTGTAGCAGTATTATTTTTTATCTTTCCTAATGTTCCTTATCTTATTGTTAGTTTTTGGACTGTTGTGTTGCATACAGTTCAATTATCTATAGTGAAATTATTAAAGGAGGTGAAGTATCATGAAGAATTGGCTTAGGAAGAATATGGCTACTATTTGTAGTCTTTGTCTTGGATATACAGTATGGTATCGTATTGGCACATTTAGTCATTTTCTTTTTGGAGAACCAGATTTTCCGGTTGAAGACTAAGCAAACCTCCCAAAGAGGCAGGAATCGTCTTTATGATTTCTGCCTCTTTTCTTTTGGTATTACCACGGTAAAGATAAGACAATTCTCACCGCCTCGTTTTTCATTACTTACAATAATATTTCCGTTTCTCTCATGTACAAGCCGTTTCAATTTGGACAGACCAATTCCACGTCCTTTTCCTTTACTACTGTATCCGTTCTCAAAGAAACGCGCTGTCATATCATCTTCATAATAAGCACTGGTATTGGCTACCACCAATTCTATATTTCTCTCTGTATCTTTGATGGAGAAAAATATTTTCTTAATAGGATTGCTACCTTCCGTATCTGCGTCAACATTAGTCAACGCTTCTATAGCATTATCAGTCAGAATACCCATCATTTCTACCAGTTCATATTCCGGCACAACTAAGGTTTCTTTCTTAATCTCAATTTCATATTCTACCTCAATACATTTACTTTCTGCTTCCTGTATCTTACTATACATAAAGCCAGCAATCAACGGATTTCCTGACGCAAGCACTAATTTCGTCTTTTCATTCTGCTCGATTACATATCCGCAGTATTCTTTCTGTTTCTCTGTCAATTCCTCATAGTTATCTGTAGTATATATCATGCTTAGTATAGCATTAATATGGTTCTTCATATCATGTTGCCGCTCTCTGACAAGCATAATCAACTTATCATATGCTTCGTAATACAGACTGTTCATTTCCAACTGCGCTTTTCTCTTTTCCGCTTCGACTCTAGATTTCTGCCATTCATATATAACAAATAGAAATAATAAAATGAAATATATCATTTGAACATATATTTCTTTCAATATTGCCCCTTCTTCTCTCATTTGATAGAAGTTTAATATAAGTCCACACAAAATCAGAATTGAAACTCCCACAATCAATTTATCTCTTTTAATAAAAAAATCCGACAATTTCTTTATATTTATTTTACGACTACATAATATAATAACTAATAAACTTATCGTATTAATTATTAATTCATTAATATCTATATTCTCGTATTTTACATAGAACAAACTATATGAAGGTAAAAACAACATCAATTGTAAAACTGCAACAACCATTGCCGCAATAAAGCAATTTACTACAGTAAGCTTAATGCTTTCTCTATAACACAGCATTCCATATACAAACATGCAAATATAGCTTAGTGAAATAAGATATTCAGGAAAACCATATTGGTCGATACCTACCATTAAAAACATATCTAGAATTATATAAACCACAAGATAAATATCAATTTTAAGCTTCTTCCCAAATAATTCAGCCAGGCAATATAAGTAAGCAAATAATTCTATAATAATTAGAATGTCACTAATCATATCTTCCGTACCTCAAATACTTTATAACATTTCAACTCTCAAAAACATAAACCTAATGTCCTTTATTCCCACACGAGCAACAAGCCAAGTGGCTGCCTGCAGACATTTGGCGACTGTTGCGGGGTATTTAACTTAAAAAGTCCTTGCCCCGTTACCATTCACAACTTTTGGGCGGCATGGACTCATATGCTTCCTCTTGAGGTCCTTGCAAAACGCCGGTACTTAGTGAAAAAGCTGCTTTTTAAGCTTTTGAACTTAGTACCGCTGCGTAACAATAAGAATGTCCGCGCAGCGTGGCATTCGTTTGTTTATACACTGGAGCGAGAGCGTGCCTCAAGAGGAAGCATATGAGTCCATGCCGCATTATATCACATCATTTCATTCAAAAACTTATGCTTAAACGCACTCCCAAACTCAATCATTTCCTTAACATCTTTCAGTTGCACATACTTATTGACAACATCAATCTTATCTATGTAATCCGTATTAATTATATGAAACCTACTACATTGCACAAATTTATCCGAACCCAGTTCTTCCAATATTTTCTTAATAGGCTTATAAGGAAGGCTAAGATTTCCATTAGTACAATGAACAATCTGTCCCGCTCTGCTGTTCTCTATATAGAGAATATCCGAAATCTGCTTTTTATACAAAATCCCGTCTTTGCGGAAGAATATACTCTGAGGTTCACTGTCATTTGCAGGAAAATCAAGCGCTTCGGCAATAACCTCAGATACCTTCTTCACATCATACGGTTTCTCAACGTAATAATAACAATGAAGATCACTATATGCGTATAATTCAGGATCTTCTAGTGCAGTAGTGAATATTATAGGAGTGTACTTATACTTCTTAAATGTGCGAATATACTTGGCAAAACTCATTCCCGATACATCGCTGGGATTGGAAGTATTTAAAACAATATCCAGCATAAACAAGTCGATATTGTTTTTCATCGCCAAAAGAGTTGCCTCTTCCTCGTTAGAAGCTGTTTTTATCTCCACATCATTTCTGACATTCTCTATTATTTTGACAAGCATATCCCTGCTTCTAATGTTATCTTCTACAATAAGAACCGTTTTCATACTGTAAATCTCTTTCTGTTAGTCCTATAAAATGTATCTTACGCAGGCTGCCCTAAAGGATTTCTCTTTAGACCTGCTTATGCTTAAGCGCATGCCGTTTTTCAGCTCCAATTCATGTGTATCCCATTGTTTCAGATAATGGCAGTTCACCAAATAACTGTTATGTGGGACAGCAAATCCAAATACGCATAACTGCTCATACAGTTCTTTAATCTTTTCCCTGACATTAATAACCGTTATTTCATCAGGAATATCATAATAGTGAATATTGCTTCCGTTCTTGGCAATTTCTATATACAGAATCTTGTCCACATCAAGAGGTATCATGCTTTTGCCTTTAGTAACCATAATCTTATTTTTCTCTTGACGCCTGTACATCTCCTGCACTGTTTCGAGCAGACTTTTCCTTAACTCTCTCTTCTGTTCTTTGCGTATATAACGATAAGGAGTGCACTTAAAGTCCGACGTCTTCGGCGTGGTTTTATCCGTGCAGAATACCAGCAGTCCGTCTTTATTCAGTTTTCGATATTCTTTGGCAATTTCCCTGCCGCTTCTACCGGGGAGCATAATATCCATTATCACCAGATTATATCTGCTCACGCTTGCCTTGAGCAAATCCTCGCCGTTATTAAACATGGATATTTTAAAATCTCCCTGTTTCAGTTCGCCCTCAAGCAGAATATCTCTTATCTCGCGTGCGCTTTTCCTTTCATCGTCACAAATTGCAATCCATAATAATTCTTCACCTGTGTAATACATAATCTTCATCCTCTTATAGTCTTTCTCTTTATTTTACATCATTAACTATGTTTATTTTCTATTTACAACATAGTATGGTAGTTATTTTCATTTTATTACACTTTACAGTATTTCATCAAACAACAACTTGTTGTGTGGTAATATCTGTAACAACAAACGCAATTATTATGTGTATTTTTCGCACTAAAATCAGAAAATAAGCTTATGAAAACATTAAACACCATTTTAAGAGATTTAAGGGAAGATAACGATTATAAACAGGAAACAGTCGCCAAATATCTGGGCGTATCACAGCAGACTTATTCTAATTATGAAAACGGCAGGCGTGAAATTCCCATTGAGGCGGTCAAGAAATTGTCTGTACTGTATAAGGTAAGCACCGACTATCTTTTACGTTCAGACACCTCATATCTTGGCAGCGTAGATATGCAGGCAACATATATCGATAATATTACAATGCACGATATTGTCTATGATTTGCAGTCGCTGGGCGAGGCAGACCGTAAGAATCTTGTAAAATATATAAAGTTTCTACATCAGGAGTCAGACTGATATACATTCGTATGTTTGTTTTTTCTTTTTATCAACATCAATACGTTGTAAAGCCTTGTTTTCAATTTGTTGTGTGTTATCTTAGTTTTACAACAAGTTGACTTATATCAAACATATATTTAAGAAAGAAGCAAGGTCGCAAGTTATGAAACAAATACATGAGTTTATGCGTGAACTGAGGGAACAACAGGGTTATACTCAGGAGTATATTGCCAAATACTTAGGCATCACGCAGCAGACATACTCAAATTATGAATTAGGAATCCGCGAAGTTCCTCTACATCATATTGTAAGGCTGTCTCACTTTTATCAGGTAAGTACGGATTATTTGCTGGGAATTAAAAATCCATACTCAGGCAATCTCAATCTGTCGCAGGAGTATTTCGACGGTATCTCTTTGCATGACTTTATCTATAATATCCAGCAGTTTGATACGGAAAAAAGAAAAAGTCTCGCTCAATTTGTACGTTTCCTGAACAGTCAGGAATAGCGTCTCACACCTTATCAACCATATTATAGGACTTGCCGCGCGCATCGCAAATAAGCGGCGCCAATGCAAGCAGCATGCCAAACGCAAGCGGATTGCACGGGTGGAAAATCCACTCTGTTAGTCCGGCGCCTGCAAAGGCGATTGTCAAAGTAAACGGAAGCAGACTGCATATTCTGTCTTCTTTTCTTCTATTGTAATAAATCACAGCCCGTATCAGTGTATATATTATAAATAGTATAAAGATAATCCCTGTCGGAATGCCGTGGTCGTATGCCGCCTGAATATAGGTATTGTGCGCATGAACATTTCCCACGCTGCCATCCTCACTCATAAGGTCCATTTCGTCATGCCCTGTCATATTCAGATTAGATATATAAAGTTTAAACAGATCTAGTCTGCCGCTTGAATATTCTCCTATGTTATCATTTTCAGGAATTTCATTTTCTCCATCAGAAATCATCGCGCCCGATGTCTCTGTTGATACTATGAGCATAGCATAACTATCCTCAGCTTTGGGTTCATAGGGCACAATACATTTATCCTCCGGTATCCCCAGAACCTTATTCTCAAAAATCTGGGCAAATCTCCTGATAGTTATATAATATCTTGAATCAGTATCTCTTTTTTCTTTAATTTCATCAGGAATCCACTCAATCTCAAACATCTCCGGTTTGGCAACCACCGCCGGTACAACGCGCTGCATGGTAAAGACCGCTGGAAAGCTTATGATAAACGAGGCGATAAGCATTGCCGCCAGCGGTAAAAAGGTTCGCGCTTTATAACGCCTGCATACGCATACAAGCGGAAACACAGTAATCATTGTCAAAATGATTGCAAGATAACCGGTCCGCGACAGTGTAAGCATAAGGTAAACTAAAGAAACTCCAAATATTGTCAATTCTTTCCAGATATTTGAAAACCGTTTTTCTTTATGGTATGCCTGAACCAGTTTAACAAACGCGGCGCCTATTACCAATGACAGATATTCCGCAGAAATCGTTACCGTATGAAATACAAACGAATACCGCGTCTGGTTATAGAATAAATACGGTCTATGCAGCAGGCAATAACCAAGCATTACCAAAAAGTGAAGCAATATACCGTTGCAGATATTTTGAAGAAGTCTCTCTCTCTTATCCCACGCCGCCATTCGCAAATAGTAAACGGAAAAAACACATGCCAGATATATAGGCCAATCTCTAGTATTGCGGAATATAATCAATAATGCAAAAGCAAGCGCTACAATAATCCCATACCACGAAAGTCCTCTGACCTGCCTGCGCAGCAGAATTAAAACAGTATTAATAATAACAATACCTACAATTACAATCGCATATGTGATAAGCTGCAAAATCTTCATTTCATCTTCTGTTTCGACATTAGCCATCTGCGCATTGTAGTATAAATATCCGCCGATAGCAGCTATTATAATATATATAAAATTAATACGGTTAAAAATTTCTTTCCGCTTATATGTCACTATAATTGACAGTCCAAAATAAACTAACATCTCAAGATAGGCAATCGTATGATGATTTTCATACAGCGCATTCATATAATGAACTGACGCCTGAACTGTCAAAGCAAAAAATATTGCCTGAAGATAGTCTGTCCAGTTTTCACGCAGTCTTGACAGCCCCATATCGTTGCTTTTATGACGTCTGATATGATTTATACCATATAATAAAATTCCAGCTGTAATCAAAATTCCGGCATAGTAAAAAACAACGTCCAGCGCATTAAAAAGAACATCATTATCCGTACCTGCTGAAAACATATTTAGCGGCCATATTGCCACTAGACATACCACGGCGCAGACAATAACTATAGGAGTTAAAACCCTTTTCCAAACCATTTCCACTGTGAGTAGACAATTTTTTTCAGAATACTTTTCATAATGTTTCTTTGCTAAGAAGGAAATAAGCAAACCGAGTAATATAATCGCTGCATAAAACGCAAATGCTTTACCTTTTCCAAAAGGAAGCTCGTAGTCATATTCCGTGATGATATTACTGCCCCTGACTTCCGCCCCGCAATAAAACAGCTGACCGTTGTATGTTGTGCCGGATGCTGCCGTATCCTCATATGCTACATAAAATTCCTCAGAAATACCCTGTATCATATAGCAGTATTCTCTGCCTGCTTCCACGTCCTGATTAAGTTCTATCGCATATAATCCGGGCAGCTCTTTTGTATCTTCAACAATAACGTTTTTATCCATAATGGGATTATAATCGGCGTCGAAAAGAATAAATCTAAATTCTCCGCCTGGGTTTTCATTTAGCAGATAAATTTTGATATCTGCCAAATGACTGTATGGCGCAACAAATCTCTGCGCCGCCAGATTATCGTCTTTTATAGCCTCCGAGCGCGCAGAAATCTCCTGATTGCTTACTACAACAGGCTTTTCGGTCACGAAGCGAGTCGGTCTAAGTATTAAAATGCAGCAAATTACAATCCAGACCACTCCGCAGATGGCTTGATATTTATTAATAATTTTATCCATTCTTATATAATCCCTTTTCTATATTTTATTCTCAAACTTCTTTCCTTCCCATGTCAATGCGATAAAAAGAGGTAATGCAAACCACAAAATTAGTGCGTATCTAACCAGATATGTCGGTCCAAGCAGCATTGTCAGCCAGACCAAAAATATCATCAAATAAGGCGGCAGAACATAATATTTCTTCCTATAAACCGCATAACTAAACGCAAATACATAACACCAGAACATAAATCCCGGAGAAAATAACATGGACACAAGCGGAATTTTCTCCTTAGCAATCTCCAATGACATCTTTCTATATAATTCGTCTAACCACGGAATCTTACTTTCTCTAGTCCCTGGTGGCTCCGTTTCATATTCAAAATAAGAACTGTCCTCATATACGAATGTAAACTTATTGTTGCCTCTATAGACGTCAACGACTGTATCAGGATACCACAATCCGTATGTATTTACCAACCACGCATTAATATAGGTTAAAGGTTTTTTTAAGCCGATTTTTATCCACAGTTTTGCATATTTAAGTTTATTTTCCTCATATGCAGCATTTTGAAAATTATATTTAACTGCGTCAGATAATTTGGGATTGTATAGTTTAAGCGCCTCTTCCGGCAGTATTTCATACAGCGTGGCAATATCTTCCTCTTCAAATGCGTCTCTATTATATTTATAGGCTCTTGTAAGCTGCTGTATCGGCACTGTCAATATTTCCTGATTTTCCGAATTATCCGCATGAAGTACAAGCGTCAGAGTTCCGTCTATTAGAAAGAATGAAACAAAAACAGCTGTTATTAATAGCGCCATTTTCTTAAAATACTTTCTAAAAAATATCAAAAGCAAAGGCGTCATTACAATAAAGGCATAAACTGCATTTCTTCTAAATAATAGCATTACCAGCACACTACAAATAAAAACCGACATCTTAATTTTAGAAAAGAAAAATTTTTCGTCCTCAAGCCCCATTTTCAGCATACTTATTATTACAAGCAGTAACGCCGCCGTAAAAATCGTATCTTTAGTAGAACACAGGGCATACATTACAATCACAGGAAATAAAGCATAATATATTACAGCCGTTATTCTTAGTCCGCCTGAAACTTTCCTTTTTCTCAGAAAGTTTATCATATATGTAAAAGCCCCACCCACCATAAACATCTGCACAATCATATAGCAGGCGATTCCGAGATTATAAGAACCCGTTACTTTATGCACGGCGCAGATTATACCGCCAAGCATCAACACATGCACAAGCGGGTGGTGGGTTGAAAAGTCCCTTAGCGCCACCTGCAAGTATTCCGTCTGCGCATCATATACAAAAAAGCCCGGATATACTGCAAGCAGTACGAAAAACCAGCATATAATCATAATAAAATATATCGTTAAATTTTCATGCTTTTTTATAACTTCAAGAAACCGAAACGTTTTTACAGTATTCACATGGCTTGATATTTTTTCTTCTCTATCCTCTACCGCTTTCCATAGTCTTCGTATCGGAATGGCAAAAAAGCATGTGAATACCGGAATTGAAATCCAAAATTGCCATTCTTTAATGTTGACGCTTCCAGCCGTATCTAACCTTACTCCCAAAAGCATTGCCAGAGAAAACAGAAACGCCAAAACTCCGGCAATCCTCCACCCCCTGATATCCCTTATATCAATGTCATTTAGCGCATAGTTTAACATATATATACATATAAGCCATATAAATACGGCAAATATGCTATTCGTAAAGCCTAGACTGTTTTCCTCTAAATTCAATATCTGTGGGAAGCAAAGAACTCCTGCCGTAGCAACAATAACAGCAGTTATCCCTAAGTGAACTTTATCGTTATATTTATTCCCGTCCATCAATGCACTCCCTTACCACATATTGTGGTGAGTTATTAAGCGATATATAAATCCTGCCGATGTACTCGCCGATTATGCCAAGCATTAGCATCATCATACCGCCAATGAACATGATTGCCGCCATAATCGAGCTGAATCCGATTACAACATTTGGGTCCACCAGTTTACGTATAACTGTATAAATTCCATATATGAAGCCCATACATGCCGCTAAAGCTCCTATAAAGGTGGCAATTCTAAGGGGCTTGATGCTGAATGCCGTAAAGCCGTTAAACCACAGCGCAAGCAGTTTTCCTATAGTGTATCCGGAAGTGCCGATTTCACGCTCTCTGTGATTAACGTCTACATTAGCGATTTTTTTGGTAGTACGAAGAACCAAGCCAATTACATAGGGATATGGGTTAGTATAGCGCACCATTTCATCTACTATAAATCTTTTTACCGCAAAATAACTTGATACATACAGCTCCTTAGGTTTTCCCAGCATCACCCTTGCCATCAGTTCATTGACTTTACTGCCAAAATTGCGGAACGCCGAATGTTGTTTATGCTCATATCTGGCATATACCGCGTCAAATCCTTCCTCAATCTTTTCAAGCAGTTTCCCGACCTCATTCGCAGGTGTCTGTCCATCATCGTCAAGGCATACCACAATGTCTCCGTGTACATAGTGGAAGCCCGCCAACAACGCCGCATGCTGCCCGAAATTTCTGGCAAGGTTTATACCGCAGACGTTATTTTTCGCCTTACAGATACGTTGTATTTCTCCAAAGGTATCGTCGGGCGAACTGTCGTTTACCAGAACAATTTCATATTCATACTCTTTCATTGCTTCCATCGTTACGCTGATTTCTTCTACCACCTTATCAATTGTGCGTGATGAATTATAGCATGGAATTACAAAGCTGACTAACCGACTCATTTATCTGCCTCCATAAAAATCACTCTTCTGCTTACCCCGTCTATAACAACGTCTTCATGTTTTCCTTCTATCAATCTAAATCCTGCTTTTTCGCTGCTTTTTCTTGACGGCATATTAGTTTCAAATATTCTTACGAATGTAGATTTAAGTTTTAGTTTTTCAAATGCGTAGTCAAGTGTCAATCTTAGCGCCTGCGCTCCATATCCTCTTCCAACCGCATCGTCTTCCCCAATAAATATCCCACATTCAGCACAGCCTTTTTCTCTATCAATATCCCTTAAATATGTGCTTCCTACTGCCCTGCCGGATACTTTTTCACAAATTATAAACTGTACCACATGTCCGGGCTTTATCTGTGTCTCTATCCAGTTAAGATGCCCTTCTATAGTAAAAGGTTTTTGGTATATAAACTTACTCCGGACTCTTGGATTATTACGCCATTTTACGATTTTTTCAGTGTCAGATACTTCCATCAGCCGTAAATAAATCAATTCCGGTTTTTCCTGTAATTTCTCTTCCATGTTACTCATTGTCATTATCCCCATTATACTATTCTTCCACTACTTGATAAACCGTAAACCCTTCGTCAATTAAGTCTACCTGTTCAATACGTACCATTACGCCCTTTTGCTCATAATATTGCTCTAACCAGTCGGTATTGCCGGTTGGTTCTCTTGTATCAACTATTAAATATACAAACGGATTATACAAAAGCCCGTCTTCCATAGTCGTAATGCCTACTTTTTTAAGCTTTTCCTTATAAAGAGGGCTCTTACAAAACCAACCGCCCATTACGTCATAATTTGTAAATGAATTATCCACATTTTTAAATATTTTCTGCGAGAAATACACAGTTGAGTATACATCCTCAAAATAGTAATTCTCCGGATGCGCCCTACAGTATGCGGCAACAGCCTGTCCGCCTCTGTTTATTTCTTCCCTGTTCTTTATATCCAATTTTACTATGCTTAAGCTCTTAGGAATAAAAATTATACATATTAATGCGATAAGTACCGGCGCCGCTGACAACAGCAATATTTCTGGCAATTCCTTATTCTTACATGTCAGTCCCGTGCCCGACAGTCTTATATTCTTTAGTCTCATGCACAACAACCCCATAAGTACCATAAACTCAGCCAGATACAGTGAATGGGTAATTCTTTCGGGATATCTTCCCTGCAGCAGAATATACAGCCACAATACCATTCTAAATATTACAAGCAATGCAAGTTCCCAAAGAAACGAAAGCCGTCTTCCTGAAGTATTTTCTCTGCGCATATCTAAAATTCCTAAGATAAAGACGCATATATATCCGCAAATCACCAGTATATTATACGGCGCATCTTCTGCATGGAAAAGGCGGTAAATACAGATTCTTGTCTGCCAAAATATACCTCCAATCCATACCCTAAGTGTTCCTTGACTCTCCAAATTCTCATTAGTATCCGCTTCTACAGCATAGTCCGCAATCCGCCCCATTACCTCGTCATCAATATCTTCGGATAAGCCAAAGTTATAATTAGCAAGAAGCTCCTGCTGTGAATCATTTAGTCCGATTGATTCAAGATATTCACTATGTTCTCCACTTCTAAGTATATCATAGTGAAAATCATAGACCTCCGTTCTGCTATTAAAGAAGGAGACAAACGCCTTCCAGTCCTCACTTCCGTAGGCGGCTACATCAATCAGTCTACTGATAAGCATTCCACATAAAATAACGCCTATTATGGTTCCATATTTAAGGAAATTATCCTCCTGAAAAAACTTTTTTTCCCCAGCCCATCTGAATAACCCCGCAAGACAAATGAAGGGAAATAACAAAAGAAGCATCTCCGTCCTAAGTTGATACGCAAGAATAACAAGCGTTATTGATGGAATATTCTTAATAATAAATTCCTTCGTAGGCAAACCACTCTCAGTTGTCATAAAAAGAAATATTGCCGCCGCAGCCATCATACTACAGGTCAATGTATACTGTATGGAAATAATATGCGTCAAAGATATTCCCCATATGAACGCGGTAATCAACGCCACGCAGCCTGCCTTAGCCCACTTCTTCCTGCACAGCTTAAACAATCGCAATCCCACCAGATAAATACTGCCCATCTGACATATAAACAAAAACAGACCATACCATGAAATATTCCCGCACAGTCTGTAAAGTAAGCTTATAAATATTCCCAAGATATACAACGTCTGCATGTTATGAGCGTCAGGGGTTCCTGAATAAGCCCCCGACATAATATCCTTCATCATAACATCATCATTCATATCATAATAAAAATCAAAGAAAAGACTCAGTAGAATTATATTGACTAATATAGTCAAAACGGCTATTATGCAATTACTATATTTCTCCCAAGCTTTTTGAATCTTCATGAAGTATCTGCCTTCCTGATATCCCTTAACTAACTAAGCATAAAACAGCTTAATTTGCTCCGTGATATATTCAACCTCGTCCGCCGTCAGCTTATAGAACATAGGCAGACGCAGCAGCCTGTCACTTTCTTTAGTCGTATACTTATCTTCTCCGTGAAATCTTCCAAACTTAACGCCTGCCGGCGCCGTATGGAGCGGAACATAATGAAACACTGCCCATACGCCTTTTTCCTTCAGGAATGTAATCAAGCGGCTTCGTTCCTCCAAGTCCTTCGTTTTAATATAAAACATATGCGCATTGTGACTGCAATGCTCAGGAATATACGGAAGTTCTATCCTACCGCTCTTAGCAAGCGGAGTAAGCAGTTCCTTGTACTGATTCCATCTATCCATGCGAGCCTTCGTAATCTCGTCGGCGATTTCTAACTGCGCATACAGATAAGCCGCATTCATATCGCTTGGCAGGTATGAAGAACCATAATTCTGCCAACGGTACTTATCCACCTGACCTCTGAAATATTTACTGCGGTCTGTGCCTTTTTCCCTGAATATCTCAGCATTCTCAATATTTTTCTCATCACGAATAAGTAAAGCTCCGCCCTCGCCCATACTGAAATTCTTCGTCTCATGGAAGCTAAAACATCCGAAATCTCCGAAGGTTCCAAGCGCCCTGCCTTTATATGACGCCATAATGCCCTGCGCCGCGTCTTCTATAACCATTAGATTATGCCTGTTAGCAATATCCATAATGGTATCCATCTCGCAGCCTACTCCGGCATAATGTACAGGCACTATCGCTTTCGTATGCTCCGTAACGGCGTCTTCAATCAGTTTTTCATCGATATTCATGGTATCCGGCCTGATATCCACGAACACGGCTTTCGCTCCACGCAGCACAAAAGCGTCTGCTGTGGAGACAAAAGTATATGAAGGCAGAATTACCTCATCGCCTTCTTTAATATCTGCAAGCAGCGCCGCTAATTCCGTCGCGTGAGTACAGGAAGTCGTCAGAAGACATTTGGCGGTTCCGGTTTTTTCCTCTATCCATTCACTACATTTCTTAGTAAACGGACCGTCACCGCATATCTTCTGATTTTCAATAGCTTCCTTCATATAACTAAGTTCATTCCCCGTATAAGGGGGCACATTAAAATTTATCATTTTTACCTATTTTCCGCTCTTTTTCGGTATTACTACCTTGTCAAGCTTCCAAATCTCATCTACATACTCCTGAATGGTTCTATCGGACGTAAACTTGCCGCAGCACGCCGTATTCAGTATGGCGCTCTTAGCCCATGCCTTCTCGTCCTTATACGCCGCTTCCACTTTCCTTTGCGCCTCAGCATACGCCTTGAAATCTTTCAAGATAAAGTACATATCCGCCTTTGAGGTACTCTGCGTATTCAATAAAGAATTATACAAAGTTCTGAACAGCTCAGGGTCATTCGGTGAGTAAGTGCCGTTAATAAGCTGCATCAGCACTTTCCTTACGTCAGGATCGTTATTGAAAATTTCCATCGGATCATATCCGCCGTTATTCTCATAGTTAATTACTTCATCAGAGCTTAATCCGAAGATAAAGGCGTTCTCTTCCCCAACTTCTTCAACAATCTCCACATTCGCGCCGTCCATAGTTCCTATTGTCAGTGCGCCGTTAAGCATGAACTTCATATTACCGGTTCCCGACGCTTCTTTACTTGCCGTAGATATCTGTTCGGATACGTCTGCTGCCGCAAATATAATTTCGGCGTTGGATACCCTGTAATTCTCAATAAATACAACTTTTATTTTACCGTTAATCGCCGCATCGTTATTTATCACGTCTGCAACCGAGTTAATAAGCTTAATAGTAAGCTTGGCGTTGCGGTATCCTGCTGCCGCCTTAGCGCCAAAGATAAAAGTTCTCGGATAGAAATCCATATCCGGATGCTCTTTTAACTCATTATACAGATACATTACATGCAGTATATTAAGAAGCTGACGTTTATATTCATGCAGTCTCTTAACCTGAACGTCAAAGATAGAGCGAGGATCTACTTCAATACCATTATTCTCTAAGATATATTTTGCCAAACGTACCTTATTCTGATACTTGATATTCATAAATTCCTGCTGCGCTTTTTCATCGTCGGCATATACTTTTAACTTGCTGATTTTGGATAAATCGGTTATCCAGTCGTTCCCTATATGGTCCGTTACCCAGTTTGCAAGCAGCGGGTTAGCATGAAGAAGGAAACGTCTCTGGGTAATGCCGTTGGTCTTATTATTGAATTTCTCCGGCATCATCTCATAGAAATCTTTAAGCTCCTGATTTTTAAGGATTTCCGTATGTAATCTCGCTACGCCGTTGACTGAATAGCCGGCTGCAATAGCAAGATGCGCCATCTTAACCTGTCCGTCATAGATAATTGCCATCTTACGAATTTTATCCTGATTGCCCGGATAGCGCTGTTCTATACGTGCGATGAATCTACGGTTGATTTCCTCTATAATCTGATATACGCGCGGCAGGAGTCTGGAGAAAAGCTCAATCGGCCATTTTTCCAAAGCTTCCGACATAATCGTATGGTTAGTATATGCGCAGGTCTTAGTCGTAACTTCCCACGCCTCGTCCCATGTCAGATAATAATCGTCCATCAGGATACGCATCAATTCCGCTACCGCTACCGTAGGGTGCGTATCGTTCAACTGGAACGTAACTTTCTCATGGAACTTCCTTATATCATCATGCTTACGCATATATTTCTCAACCGCTTCCTGAACAGACGCTGAGATAAAGAAATACTGCTGTTTTAAACGCAGCTCTTTTCCTGCGTAATGATTATCGTTAGGATAAAGCACCTCTACGATATTTCTCGCGAGATTCTCCTGCTCTACTGCTTTATGGTAATCTCCCTTATCGAAAGAATCAAGCTGGAAGCATTCTACCGGCTCGGCGTCCCAGATACGCAGCGTATTAACTATTCCATTGCCATATCCTACAATCGGGATATCATAGGGAATTGCGCGTACCGACTGATAACCTTCCTGCTTAAAGTTATTTCTACCGTTTTCATCTACATAGACATTGACATATCCGCCGAATTTAACCTCTTTAGCATATTCAGGTCTGCGCAGTTCAAACGGATTGCCGTCTTTTAACCAGTTATCCGGCACCTCTACCTGATAACCGTCTCTGATTTCCTGTTTGAACATACCGTAACGATATCTTATACCGCAGCCATACGCCGCATATCCCAGAGTCGCAAGGGAATCTAAGAAACACGCCGCAAGTCTTCCCAAACCGCCGTTACCAAGCGCCGCATCTGGTTCCTGATCTTCAACTACATTAATGTCAATACCTAATTCATTCAGCGCGTCTTTGAATACATCATACGCCTGTAAGTTAATCATATTATTACCGAGAGCACGTCCCATCAAAAATTCCATTGACAGATAGTATACCATCTTAGGATCCTGTTTCTCATATTCCTGCTGGCTTGCAAGCCACTGGTCTACAATCGCGTCCTTGACCGCGTATGATACCGCTTGAAAAATCTGCTGGTCCGTTGCTTCTTCAAGAGTCTTACGATAAAGCGTCTTCACATTATATAAAACACTTCTTTTAAAAAGCTCTGTATCAAATGTTACTGGTTTCTTCTGCATTTAGCTACCTCCTCATGCTGACTTTTTATAGATATTATTATATTACGCTGTTCATTGTTTTTCAATCCCGATAATAACCTTTTCTCCATTGACGTTCCACTCTTTAGATACCGCAAGCCGCTCATTGTCCGTAATGCTCTGCGCCAGAACCTTGCCCGATATCATGGCTTCATTTTTGTGTACTATCTTGGATATCTTCTCATTATCGCAGATTGATACTTTAATATGATCCATCACTTCAAAGTCCGCATCTTTACGCATGGTCTGAATCTTACTTATTACTTCATATACAAAGCCTTCCTCAATAAGCTCGTCAGTCAGTTTCGTATCCAATACCACGGTAACAGTATTGTCAGCTTCCGATACATAGCCTTCCTTTTGCGCCATTTCAATAAGCAAATCTTCCTTAGCCAGAGAAATCTCTACTCCGTCCACTTCAAACTTAAGCGTGCCTTTGTCATTCAGCTCGTCCATCGCAAGATTGCCGTCCACACTGCTTAAATACTTCTGGATACCGCCAAGCTGTTTGCCGTATTTAGGTCCTACCGTACGAAGCTGCGGTTTGAAGCTATAACTTGTAAAGTCTCGCACATCATCGGTAAAGATAATCTTCTTCACATTCAGTTCGTCTTTTATGATATCCTGATAAAATTCGCTTAACTCATTCTGCGCTTTGACAAACATGGTTCCGATTGGCTGACGGTTCTTAATATTAGCGGCGTTACGCGCTGCGCGTCCCATCACGACAATCTTTAAGACTTCTTCCATATCGTCTTCCAGCTTTACGTCAATCATTTTCTCATCTGACACAGGGAAGTCACACAGATGAATACTCTCCGGAGCATTTTTATCAATGCTTCTTACCAGATTCTGATATATTTCCTCCGTCATAAAAGGAATCATGGGCGCAGCTGCTTTGCATATATTAACCAGAGCCGTATATAAAGTCATATAAGCGTTAACCTTATCCTGCTCCATTCCCTTCGCCCAGAAACGCTCGCGGCTTCTTCTGACATACCAGTTGCTCATTTCATCAACAAAGTTATCCAGTACGCGCGCCGCCTCCGGAATCTTATATTCGTTCAGATTGGCGTCTACTTCCTTAACCGCCGTATTTAACTTGGATAAAAGCCACTTATCCATAACGGGAAGTTTATCATAATCCAATGAATACTTCGTCGCATCGAAATTGTCGATATTCGCATACAGTATGAAAAAGGCATAAGTATTCCACAATGTACCTAAAAACTTACGCTGTCCTTCCTGTACCGCTTTTCCGTGGAATCTGTTAGGCAGCCACGGCGCCGAATTGATATAGAAATACCAGCGGATTGCATCTGCACCGTATGTTTCCAGAGCTTCAAACGGATCTACTGCATTTCCCTTTGATTTGGACATTTTCTGCCCGTTTTCGTCCTGTACATGTCCAAGAACGATTACATTTTCAAAAGGAGACTTATTAAACAGCAGGGTTGATTCTGCCATCAGGGAATAGAACCAGCCGCGCGTCTGGTCTACCGCTTCCGAGATAAACTGCGCCGGAAACTGCTTTTCAAAAAAATCCTTATTTTCAAAGGGATAATGATGCTGTGCAAAAGGCATGGCGCCCGAATCAAACCAGCAGTCGATAACCTCCGGCACACGCTTCATTATTTTGCTGCAATTTGGACATTTAATCGTAATCTCATCTATATACGGTCTGTGAAGTTCTACCGTCTTAGCCGCAGGATTACCGCTCATCTTCTCAAGCTCTTCACGTGAACCGATTGACTCCATATGTCCGCACGACTCGCACTCCCAGACATTAAGCGGCGTTCCCCAATAGCGATTGCGTGAAATACCCCAGTCCTGAATATTTTCCAGCCAGTTTCCGAAGCGTCCTTCTCCGATGGACTCTGGAATCCAGTTGACAGTCTTATTATTGCGTACCAAATCGTCGCGTACTGCCGTCATTTTAATAAACCACGACTCCCTTGCATAATAAATAAGCGGGGTATCACATCTCCAGCAGAACGGATAATCATGCTCGAATTTAGGCGCGTCAAATAATTTTCCTTCTTTATCCAAATCCTTCAGAATTTCGGGATCGGCTTTCTTTACGAACAGTCCGGCATAGGCGGTCTCCTGCGTCATTTCACCTTTGCCGTTTACGAACTGTACGAAAGGAAGGTCGTATTTGCGTCCTACCTGCGCATCGTCTTCACCGAAGGCAGGCGCTATATGCACGATACCTGTACCGTCCGTCATGGTAACATAGGTATCGCAGGTTATAAAATGCCCTTTCTTATGCTGTTTTGCCGCCGCTTCTCCCGCGCAGGCAAACAAAGGCTCGTATTCTTTATATTCCAAATCCGTTCCTACATAAGTTTCCAGTATTTCATACGCCGGCTTTCCTTCTTCCGCCAGTTTGCCAAGCACGTTATCAAGAAGAGCCTGCGCCATATAATAAGTATAGCCGTCAGCCGCTTTTACTTTTACATATGTCTCATTTGGATTCACGCACAGCGCCACGTTAGAAGGCAGAGTCCACGGCGTCGTAGTCCATGCGAGGAAATATGCGTCCTCACCTACCGCTTTAAAGCGCACTACGGCGGAGCGTTCTTTTACCGCCTTATAGCCCTGAGCTACTTCATGCGAGGAAAGCGGAGTTCCGCAGCGCGGGCAATACGGCACTATCTTAAATCCTTTATATAATAAACCTTTATTCCAAATCTCTTTTAACGCCCACCATTCAGATTCTATAAAATCGTCATGATAAGTAACATATGGATCGTCCATATCAGCCCAGAAACCAACCGTTCCCGAAAAGTCCTCCCACATGCCTTTATATTTCCAGACTGATTCCTTACATTTACTGATAAACGGATCCAGACCATATTCTTCTATCTGCTCTTTTCCGTCCAGTCCCAGCAGCTTTTCAACTTCCAATTCTACAGGAAGTCCATGCGTATCCCAGCCTGCCTTTCTAGGCACCATATAACCCTTCATTGTGCGGTATCTGGGAATCATGTCTTTTATTACACGGGTAAGCACATGCCCTATATGCGGCTGTCCGTTCGCTGTCGGCGGTCCGTCGTAAAAAGTATAAGTTTCTCCTTCTTTGCGGGAGTCAATACTCTTCTGAAAGATATCGTTTTCTTTCCAAAACTGACAGACTTCTTTTTCTCTGTCTACAAAATTTAAGCTGGCGTCAACTTTCTGATACATAATAATCCTCCACCTTTGCATATTATATCATATTATAATATAGTATTATGAAGATAGTGTTGTCAAGGCGGATTACTTCTTATTTTTTTCGGGATTTAATTCAGAATCCTGACCTTCGCTCTCTTTTCTCTTTCCCTTTAACAAATTAATAACAGCCACACATACGGCTATAATCAATAACGGAATCAACAATTCCCCTATTTCAGATCTGGTTTTCTGCTCTTCTTCCTGCTGAATTTCATCATAAATCCTATGATTTTCGTCCATACTCTGTTCAAATTCCTGATTAATCAAATCCTGATCCCCTAGTGTTTTTAGATATTCTATTTGAATATAACCCGTATACTCTCCGGCAGAAATTTTGCACCAATTATTTTCCGCATTTTCTGTTGTAAAAACTACTGCTCCTGCCTCTAAAGATGCCACTATCCCGGATTCTTCTGACGCTTCCTCATACAAATCCGCCTGCGTATTTGTTTCAAATATCATATTTGACTTTATTTCGTCTAAACCTGCTGCAGATACAGGATGCTGCAGGATAAACAACATAATTATTCCTGCCCCAAACATAGTTAATAATTTTCTCATCTGCTCTTTCTCCTGTTATGAAGTTTTAACAAACTAAGGGAATGCCAAAAGCATCCCCTCCAGTTTACTTATCATATAAATCAATTTTTCTTATACAATAAAATAAGCCTATTCTATTGTATGCAAAATACACTATTTTGCAACAATTGCATAAGCTCCAAGTCCTGCATTAACTGCAAATGTAACTGTGTTCGGATCAGTATCCAAATCTTCAAGAACAGTAATTGCCCCCCCCGCTTGAACACAGACTACAGAGTATGTTAAAGACGGATCAGCCTTTTTCGGAAGTCCTGTCATAAGCGCAACGCTTCCGTCTTCCAAATCAACCCATTTGCCGCTCTCTTTAGCTCCGAGTTCAACCTGAATACATGCAACAACATCTGTTCCCATAGCTTCTGCCGCTGCATTAATGCTTGCCATTGCGTTTACGCTTTTCTTAGCGTCTACATCATAAACAAAAATTGTAGGCTGCTGTCCCTCTGATAATCCAAGAGATGCCTTTACTTCTTCAGTAGACACTGTAACTGCTGCACCCTGTACTGTAGCAACATCATATACTCCTGCAACAGATGTTTTTACTTCTTTGCCGGCTACCTCTATATTGGCATTAGTTCCCTTAGTTGCTTCCTCAACACGTATCTGCGTAGGGCTCTTAACAGGCTCTGAAGGTGTACTCCTTACGGGTGCGCTACTTGACGCTACATCATTATCAGATACTGCGCATACCATTAAAGTTGCTGACATAAGCATTGTCGCTGCAGCGGTTACTGCCATAATTCTTTTCATTCCTTTGATTTTCATCACATTTCTCCTCCTAAATAATTATTATATTATCTAATGATAAAATATTTTACTAAATTAATATACGGATTGCAAGTGATTATTTGTTTTTTATGCAGAATGTAAGAATTTTCCAGTTTACATTTAATTTATATTTAATAGTTTATATTTTAATTTTTTTTGTTTTTAATAATAAAAAGATGACTGATAAATAAGCTTGTGATATACTATATTTCTATAAAGGAAAGGTAAAAGTTATGAAATCAAACTTTTGGCAGTTTATTAAATTTTGTATAGTAGGTGTTTCTAATACGCTTATAAGTCAGGGGATTTACTTCTTAATTGTCTATTTGGGTGGAAACTATATATTTGCGTATACTTTGGGATTTGTTATAAGTGTGCTGAACGCTTATTACTGGAGTAACAAATATGTATTTAAGGAAGATGAAAATGCGGAAAAAAGAGTATGGTGGAAGGTTTTATTAAAAACATATGCGGCATACTTCTGGGGATTTCTTGTAAGCGCTATATTGTTAGTTTTCTGGGTAGATATTATAAAACTCTCTCGGTTTATGGCTCCGGTTGAGGCTGTTTTCAGAAATTGGGGACTGTATAAGTTTGATGCTAAAATGCTGGGAGAACTGGCGGCATCTGTTCTTAATATGTTTGTTACGATACCTATGAATTTTATAATTAATAAGTTTTGGGCATATAGGCAGAAAAAGACGGCAGAGGCAAAGGAAATACATGATATACAAAATGCAGGAAACTCACATAATAAACAATCGGTTGGAGTGTCAACGCCCCGCCTTGCCAACATGGAGCTGCTTAGGATAGTTTCCATGCTGTTTGTCGTGGTACTGCATTTTTTGTGGAAAGGAGATTGTCTTACTCCATTATCACAGTCGGAAATTCCGGCATACGGATATCTTGCCTGGGGACTTGAATCGTTTGCCATTGTTGCTGTGAATGTCTATATGCTGCTTAGCGGATATTTTTTAGTAGAGAGCAGTTTCAAGGTGAAACGTTTGCTTACTCTCATTTTACAACTATGGTTTTACAGCATAGGAGTAGGCGTTGTGGCTGCAGCATTCGGTTATATATCGGAGGAAGGCTTCTCTATATATTATTTGGCGCAGTTATGTCTGCCGATTTCGACGAATCACTATTGGTTTATGACGGCGTACGTATTTATGTATCTGTTTGCGCCGGTACTTGCGCAGGGACTTAAAAGATTGACGAAACGACAGTTTCAGACTGTGCTGGTACTGACGATTTGTGCATTTTCCCTGATTAAATCAGTAGTTCCGATAAAACTTGCGTCTGATATGGGCGGATATGACTGTATTTGGTATCTATGTATTTTTATGATTGCCGCATATATTAGAATATATGGTATTCCGTTCTTTAAGGGCGCGGTGCGCTCACTGTTGGTATATTTAGCGTCGGCTGCGTGTATTTTCGGGATTAGTTTTCTGCTGCGATTTGTATATATGAATACAGGAAAACTGGAGAATATATTGGATATCTGTTATGACTATAATCATATTTTGGTATTGATGGCTTCGGTTGCGTTATTCTATTGTTTTTATTACATAAAAATAAAAAATGGCGCGCTTAGCCGTATTATATGCCGGATTGCGCCATATACGCTCGGAGTTTATCTGTGGCATGAACATCTTGCCATAAGATATGAATGGACAGGCTGGCTTTATAATATAACGGGCGCGCCTGATAGTATTGTTTCTTTAATCGTAACGCTTATACTTGCGGTAGCGCTGGTATTTGTAATAGGCGTTATTATTGATATGCTGCGTAGTGTTATATTTAGTATGATACATTCGGCGCTTACGCATATTGAAGTGTACAGGCGCCTCATTAAATGGCTGGATGAGCTTAATATTGGTAATAAAAAGGAAGAAATACATGGATAAATTGAAAAATATTTATATTTTAAAGAATTCTAAGATTTATAGAGCGTGTCTATATATATTTCCGCTTATATTGCTGTTATATCCGCTGCGCCATATAAATATGGGATTGGATTTGGCGGATACAGGTTATCATTATGCTAATTTCAGATATTGGGGGCTTGAACATATGGATTCCATGTGGTTTTTCTCAACATATCTGACAAATATAGTGGGACATATTTTGACATTTTTACCTGGCGGTCATACTCTTCTTTTCATGAATTTATATACAGGTCTGTTTGTTAGCGCGCTTGCGCTTATTTCCTACAGATTTCTGACAAAACGCATGGGAATACCTGAAATAATAGCGTTTGCAGGGGAATTTATGGCAATAAGCTTGTGCTGGGCGCCCACCGCGGCGTTGTATAATTATATGACATATACTCTGTTTCTTGTGGGCGTGCTGCTTGTTTATGAGGGACTTACACAGGAAAAAGAAAGGTATCTGATAATCGCGGGAGCCGCACTTGGTACGAATATATTTGTCCGTTTCTCTAATCTAATGGAAGCAGGACTGATTGTGGCGGTGTGGGCGTATGGAGTTATCTGCCATAAGAAAATCAAAAAAGTTATTAGGGAGACGGGGTTCTGTATTCTCGGATATATTGGTGCCGTTATAATATGGCTGGGGTATATATCTTTACGCTATGGATTGGCAAGCTATGTGGAGGGCATAAAAAGATTGTTTACTATGTCAGAAACTGCTACAGATTATAAAGTCTCTTCCATGATATATGGAATGTTCAGCGACTACATAGAGAATTTATACTGGCTCAATAGGATTTTGGTATTTATGGTGCCGGGTGTAATAGTGTGCTTTGTCCTTCCTAAGACATGGAAATGGATAAAACGGCTGGTCTGCATAATTTTTTCAGCGGTAGCAGTATTATGGCTATACAGGAAAAATTATTTTGACTTTCAATTTAACAGCGACGGCGTGATATATAGACTGGGCGTAATATTTTTAATGCTGGCTATATTTGTGTGTATACTAAGAATTTTTTCTAAGGATGTTGGAAAGGAAGAGAAGCTTCTGGCGGGAATGATAATATTGGTATCTATTATATGCTCGATTGGAAGTAATAACAGACTGCTTACAAGTATTAATAATTTATTTCTTGTTCTGCCTTATGTATTGTGGAATATGTACAAACTGTGCAGAAAAAATGATATACGCCTATTTGCTATTAAGACGATGGGAGTTACGCTTTTATGCTTATTCTTTGTGCAGAGCGTCGGTTTTGGAGTCAGGTATGTTTTTGCAGAAACAGAAAGGGATAAGGCGCTTAATTCTAAGATTGAAAATAATACTGTGCTTAAGGGAATATATACGACCAGCGATAAAGCCGAACCGATAGAAGAACTTTCCGCATATGTAGCAGAGCAAAATCTTGCCGGAAAAGAGGTTATTCTATATGGCGGGATTCCGGCGCTTAGCTTTTATCTTGAAATGCCGTTCTGCTTTAATCCGTGGGGGGATTTGGAGTCATATGACGAAGCCACCATGACTTTAACGTTTGATGAATTTAAGCGGGAGCTTTCAGAAGGAGCAGAGCTGCCTGTCGTAATTTTAAACCGCGAGCTAGACGCATATGCCGAGAAAGACGCCGTAAAAGCAGCCCTGAAAGAAGCAAAACTCTCCTTGATTTTAGAATATATGGAAGAATATGGATATACTGAAACCTTTTCAAATGAAAAGTTCGTGTTGTACGAAGCGGAAAATAATTAAATGTTTAAGGTATAAACTCCCACCATTTACAGATAATAGTAGCAGACTTATAAAATACTATTAGAATAAATGGAGGTTATATTATATGAAAGCAACGGGAATTGTTAGAAGAATAGATGACCTTGGACGTATCGTTATTCCTAAGGAGATAAGGAGGACTCTTAGGATTAGAGAAGCTGACCCACTTATGACAACATTGACAGGTCATGAAAAAGCGTGTAAAGATGCGGATTTGCAGGATTCCCGTGAAGAATTATTTGTCAACGGAATTGTTGGATTTGCTTCCCGTATAGGCTTGTAACGCAAAACATGAATAAAGAGAACTTTGTAGAGGACATTAGCGAGAGCTGGTGTCCTTTTGCTGTTTATGGATTGAAAATTGCGAGTTGTGAGGAATGTTATAGAGAATGCCTTGCGGCTTGTGAGGCTCTCTTGCATAAAAAAAATAAAGGAGGTTCAGACATGAACAACACAGCGTTAAGAGCAGAGGCGCAGAGCGCCAACAACACACACATGGTTTTTTACGACAAGAAACATGAAAAATTCTACTATGAGACATTGGAACAAGCAAGGTATCAGGACTGTTACCATAAGGCTTTGATTTACATTCTCGGCATATCAGAGGACACAAGAAATCATTTCAGCCAGATTTATGATATTAAGTCCGGATACATCAAAACGGAGTGTCTGCGTCAGGGCTGGCAGACAAGCGGAAGTGTACGGGTAGTACGGCTTGCCTTTAACCTTTATACAGACGGAACGCCAAGCGTTGATGATTATGAGAGCAGGGACGAACAGTTAGGAGAGTGCAGGGAGTATTCCATAAGCGATATTTTCTGCTGCGGCTACG